>NZ_JAEVFI010000028.1 GCF_019303495.1 Streptomyces sp. JJ66
CGGCCGCGGGCCCGGCCCGCGCGGCGTCCGGCCGCCGTCCGCCCCCGGGCGCCCCGGCCCCACGGCCCGCAGCGCCCGCGCACGCCCAAGGCGCTGAAGCTGACCGCGCCCCGGCCGCGCCTGCGCACCCTGTCCATCCTCCTCACCCTGGTGATGCTGGCCTTCACCGGGCGCCTGCTCCAGGTGCAGGCGGTCGAGGCGGACGGCTACGTCCAGGCCGCCGACGTCAACCGCTATGTCACCGTGCCGCTGGCCGCCGAGCGCGGCACCGTCACGGACCGCACGGGCCGCGAGCTGGCCACCACCGTGGACGCCTACGACATCACCGCCGACCCGTTCCTCTTCACCCCGGAACAGGCGGGGACCGCCGGCGCCCCGGCGCGGGCGGCCGCCCTGCTCGGCCCGATACTGGGCGAGGACCCGGCGGAGCTGGAGCGCAAACTCACCGACCCGCCCGCACCCCGCTACGTGCGCCTGGCCCGGCAGCAGCCGCCGCAGGCGTGGCGGCAGATCCGGGACCTCAAGCGGGCCCTGGCGCAAAAGCAGGACGACGGCGAGGGCCACAACGTCCTCGCCGGGATCTACGCCGAGCCGCGCGCCAAGCGCGTCTACCCCGGCGGCACCCTGGCCTCCGGCGTGCTCGGCTTCGTCGCCGCCGACGGCGCGGGCGGCGCGGGCCTGGAGGCCAAGCTCGACAAGAAGCTGTCCGGCGAGGACGGCACGCGGACCTACGCCCAGTCGGCGGGACGCCGGGTGCCCACCGCCGGGGGCCGGGAACAGCCCGCCACGCCCGGCACCGACGTGGAGCTGACCCTCGACCGGGACATCCAGTGGGCCGCCCAGCGGGCCCTGACCGAACAGGTCAAGGAGTCCAAGGCCGACAATGGCTACGTCATCGTGCAGCACGTGCGCACCGGCGAGATCCTGGCCATGGCCACCGCCCCGGCCTTCGACCCGGGTGACCTGTCCACCCTCACCGAGGCCAACCTCGGCAACCCGGCGCTCCAGGACGTCTACGAACCGGGGTCCACGGCCAAGCTGATGACGATGGCCGCCGTCCTGGAGGAGGACGCCGCCCGCCCCGACACCCACGTCACCGTGCCCAACCGGCTGCCGCGCGCGGGCCGCAAGTTCGCCGACGACCACGATCACGAGACGTACTACCTGACGCTGACCGGTGTGCTCGCCAAGTCCAGCAACATCGGCACCATCCTGGCCGCCGAACGCCTCGGCACAACCCAGGAGAAGGCCAACGAGGTACTGCACCGCTACCTCACCGAGTTCGGCATCGGGAAGCCGACGGGCCTGGAGTTCCCCGGCGAGAGCGCCGGGCTGCTGGCCAGACCGGGGGAGTGGAACGCCTCGCAGCAGCACACCATCCCCTTCGGCCAGGGCCTGTCCGTCAACGCGCTGCAGGCGGCCTCGGTCTACTCGACCATCGCGGGCGGCGGCGTGCGCGTCACCCCCTCCCTGGTGCGCGGCACCGTCGGCCCCGACGGCCGCTACCGCCAGGCCCCCGCCCCCGAGCGGCACCGCGTGGTCAGCGAGGAGACCGCCGACCAGCTCCGGCTGATGCTCGAAGAGGTCGTCACCGACGAGTGGGGCACCGGCTCCCCCGCGGCCATCCCCGGCTACCGGGTCGGCGGCAAGACCGGCACCTCCAACCGCGTCGATCCACAGACCGGCCGCTATAACGGCTACACCGCCTCCTTCGCCGGTTTCGCCCCCGCCGACCAGCCGGAGGTGACCGTCTACTGCGCCGTGCAGAACCCCACGAAGGGCGGCTACCACGGCAGCGAGGTGTGCGGTCCGGTCTTCCAGGAGGTCATGCGGTTCACGCTGAAGACCCTGCGGATTCCGCCCACCGGCGTGCCCTCGCCCGGTCTGCCGACCACGTTCACCCCGGACGACGAAGAGAAAGCCAAGGAAGAGCAGGAGGCGGCCGCCGACGCCGGCTGACCTCACCCCACCCTGGCCCGCCCCACACCCCGCGACGCCCGTCCACCGCGCCGGGCGTCCGGCCCGGGGCGGGAGCACCCGGACGAGCGAACGAAAGAACCCCACGTGACCACCATCACCGGCGACCCGGGGAACCAGCCCCCCGCCGCCCCGCTCAGCCCCTCGCTTCGCGGCCTGCCCGCCGAGCCCGGTAATCTCACCGCCGTGCCACAAGCTGATCAGACCCCCACCTCCCCGCCCCGCCCCACCGGCGTGCGCCCCGTCGAGCTGGCGGAGCTGGCCCGGTCGCTGGGCGTCACGGCCGGGCAGCCCCCCGCCGCGCCGGACGCGGAGCCCGCGAACAGCCCGGCCGTCACCGGCATCACGCACGACTCCCGCGCCGTGCGTCCCGGTGACCTCTACGCGGCCCTGCCCGGCGCCCGCTTCCACGGCGCCGACTTCGCCGCCCAGGCCGCCTCCCGTGGCGCCGTCGCCGCCCTGGTCGATCCCTCCGGCGCGCAGCGCTGCCGGGACGCCGGGCTCGCGGTGCTGACGGTGGCCGAGCCGCGCCGCCACATGGGCCAGCTGGCCGTCACCATCTACGGCGACCCCGGCCAGGACCTGCTGCAGATCGGCATCACCGGCACCTCCGGCAAGACCACCACGGCCTACCTCGTGGACGGCGGCCTGCGCGCCGCCGCCAAGGAGGGCCAGCTCACCGGGCTCATCGGCACCGTCGAGTCGCGCATCGGCGACGAGCGGCTGAAGTCCCAGCGCACCACACCCGAGGCCACCGAGCTACAGGCGCTGTTCGGCGTGATGCGCGAGCGCGGCGTCGCCTCGGTGGCGATGGAGGTCTCCAGCCACGCCCTGGTGATGGGCCGGGTGGACGGCTGCGTCTTCGACGTCGCCGTCTTCACCAACCTCAGCCCGGAACACCTGGACTTCCACACCGACATGGAGGACTACTTCCAGGCCAAGGCCCAGCTGTTCACCGCCGCCCGCTCCCGGGCCGGGGTGGTCAACCTCGACGACGAGTACGGGCAGCGCCTGGCTCGCGAGGCCGAGGTGCCCATCACCACCTACTCCGCCGAGGGCCACCCCGACGCGCACTGGCGGGCCCGGGACGTGGAGGTCGGCCCGCTCGGCTCGGTCTTCACCGTGGACGGCCCCGGCGGCCTCAGCGTGCGCGCCGCGGCCCCGCTGCCCGGCCCGTTCAACGTCTCCAACGCGCTCGGCGCCATCGCCGCGCTGGTCACCGCGGGCATCGACGCGCAGACCGCCGCCGACGGCGTCGCCGCCATCCCCGGCGTGCCCGGACGCCTGGAGCGGGTGGACGCCGGGCAGCCCTACCTGGCCGTCGTGGACTACGCCCACAAGCCCGACGCCGTGGAGTCGGTGCTGCGCGCCCTGCGCCGGGTCACCGACGGCAAGGTGCACGCGGTGCTCGGCTGCGGCGGCGACCGTGACCCCTACAAACGCGGGCCCATGGGCGCGGCGCTCGCCCGGCTGGCCGACACCGCCGTGCTCACCTCCGACAACCCGCGCTCCGAGGACCCGCTGGCGATCCTGGCCGCGATGCTCGCCGGCGCCGCCGAGGTGCCGTCCTACGAGCGCGGCACCGTGCTGCTGGAGGAGGACCGCGCCGCCGCCATCGCCGCCGCCGTCGCCCGTGCCGAACCCGGTGACGCGGTCATCGTCGCGGGCAAGGGCCACGAGGTGGGCCAGGACATCGCCGGTGTCGTCCGTTCCTTCGACGACCGCGTCGAGCTGCGCGCGGCCATCGAGGAGCGCATGGCCCGCGCGTCGCAAGCCGCCCGCGAGCAGGGCCTGTCTGGCGAGGAGCAGCCCGCCCGATGACTCCGCTGACGCTCTGTGAGATCACCGCCATCGTCTCCGGCCGCGCCCACGACATACCGGACCCGCGGGCGAAGGTGACGGGCCCGGTCGTGATCGACTCCCGCCAGGCCGCGCCCGGCGCCCTGTTCGCCGCCTTCGCCGGTGAGAACGTCGATGGCCACGACTTCGCCGGCCGCGCCGTGGCCGCCGGAGCCGTCGCGGTGCTGGCCACCCGCCCCCTGGGCGTGCCCGCCATCGTCGTGGACGACGTCACCCGGGCGCTGGGCGCCCTGGCCCGGCACACCGTCACGGCCCTGGGCACGACCGTGGTGGCGCTGACCGGCTCCTCGGGCAAGACCAGCACCAAGGACCTTCTGGCCCAGCTGCTGGAGCACCTCGCGCCCACGGTGTGGACGCCGGGCTCGCTCAACAACGAGATCGGGCTGCCGCTGACCGCGCTGCGCGCCGACGCCGCCACCCGGCACCTGGTGCTGGAGATGGGCGCGCGCGGCATCGGCCACATCCGCTACCTCACCGAGCTGACGCCGCCGCGCATCGGCATGGTGCTGAACGTCGGCACCGCGCACATCGGCGAGTTCGGCGGCCGGGAACAGATCGCCCAGGCAAAGGGCGAACTCGTGGAGTCCCTGCCGCCAGCCGAAGAGGGCGGCCTCGCCGTGCTCAACGGCGACGACCCGCTGGTGCGGGCCATGGCCCCCCGCACCCGGGCCCGCGTCGTGCTGTTCGGCGAGTGCGCGGACGCCGACGTGCGGGCCGAGAACGTCACCCTGGGACGGCACGGCCAGCCCTCCTTCACGCTGCGCACACCGGCCGGGTGCGGCGATGTGACCCTGCGGCTGTACGGTGAGCACCACGTGTCGAACGCGCTCGCCGCGGCAGCCGTCGCCCATGAACTGGGCATGCCCGCCGACGCCATCGCACGGGCGCTGACCAACGCGCGCACGCTCTCCAAGTGGCGGATGGACGTCACCGAGCGCGCCGACGGCGTCACCGTCGTCAATGACGCGTACAACGCGAACCCCGACTCCACGCGGGCCGCCCTGCGCGCACTGGCCGCGATGGCGGGCGGCGGGGCGGCCGGGGAGCCGCGGCGGACGTGGGCGGTGCTCGGCGCGATGGCGGAACTGGGGGACACGGCGCTCGCCGAGCACGACGCGATCGGACGGCTCGCCGTCCGGCTCAACGTCAGCAGGCTCGTGGCGGTCGGCGGCCGGGAGGCCGCCTGGCTGGACATGGGTGCCAAGAACGAGGGTTCGTGGGGTGAGGAGTCGGTGCACGTGTCCGACGCACGGGCGGCGATCGACCTGGTGCGCAGCGAACTGCGCCCGGGGGATGTCGTGCTGGTGAAGGCGTCCCGGTCGGCGGGTCTGGAACAGGTCGCGAGCGCGCTGCTGGACGGCGGCGAGGGTGAGGGCGCCGCGTCATGAGGCAGATCCTCTTCTCCGGGGTCATCGGCCTGTTCCTGACCCTGATCGGCACCCCGCTGCTGATCAAGCTGCTCGCCCGCAAGGGCTACGGCCAGTACATCCGCGACGACGGCCCGCGCGACCACCACAGCAAGCGCGGCACACCGACGATGGGCGGCATCGCCTTCATCCTGGCCACGATCGTCGCCTACGCCCTCACCAAGCTCATCACCGGCAGCGAACCCACCATCTCCGGCGTGCTGGTGCTGTTCCTGATGGCGGGCATGGGCCTGGTCGGCTTCCTGGACGACTACATCAAGATCGTCAAGCAGCGCAGCCTGGGCCTGCGGGCCAAGGCCAAGATGCTCGGCCAGCTCATCGTCGGTATCACCTTCGCCGTGCTCGCGCTCAACTTCGAGGACCTGCGCGGCAACGCCCCCGCCTCCGACCGCCTGTCCTTCACCCAGGACTTCGGCTGGCAGATCGGCCCCGTCCTCTTCGTCATCTGGGCGCTGTTCATGACGCTGGCCATGTCCAACGGCGTCAACCTCACCGACGGCCTGGACGGCCTGGCCACCGGTGCCTCGGTGATGGTCTTCGGCGCCTACACCTTCATCGGTGTCTGGCAGTACCAGGACGCCTGCGCCATCACCGGCAGCCCCTCCTGCTTCGAGGTCCGCGACCCGCTCGACCTCGCCGTCGTCGCCGCCGGACTCATGGGCGCCTGCTTCGGCTTCCTGTGGTGGAACACCTCACCGGCCAAGATCTTCATGGGCGACACCGGCTCGCTCGCCCTCGGCGGCGCGCTCGCGGGCCTGGCCATCATCTCCCGCACCGAACTGCTGCTCGCCATCCTCGGCGGCCTGTTCGTCCTGATCACCATGTCCGTGGTCATCCAGGTCGGCTCGTTCCGCCTCACCGGCAAGCGGGTGTTCAAGATGGCACCGCTCCAGCACCACTTCGAGCTGAAAGGCTGGAGCGAGGTGCTGGTCGTCGTCCGGTTCTGGATCATCCAGGGCATGTGCGCCATCGTCGGCGTGGGCATCTTCTACGCGGCCTGGGCGGCGCAGAAATGACCGGGCCGCTGGAGGGACCGGACGCCCCGGACGCCCCGGACGCCCTGAACGCTTTGGACCTCGCCGGGCGCGCCGTGACCGTCGCCGGGCTCGGCGTCAGCGGCATCAGCGCCGCCCGCGCGCTGGCCCGGCTGGGCGCCGCCGTCACCGTCGTGGACGGCGGCGACGGCGACACCCAGCGCGCCCGCGCCGACGCGCTGGCCGCCGACGGCATCACCGCGCGCCTGGGCGACGGCGACACCCTGCCGCCCGGCACCGAGTTGGTCGTCACCTCGCCCGGGTGGCGCCCCGACAGCCCGCTGTTCGCCGCCGCTGCCGCCGCCGGGGCGCCCGTGTGGGGCGACGTCGAGCTGGCCTGGCGGCTGCGCGGCACGCCGGGCGCGTCCGGCGCCCCGTGGCTGGCGGTCACCGGCACCAACGGCAAGACCACCACCGTGCGGATGCTCGCCGCCATCCTGGACGCCGCGGGCCTGCGCACCGCCGCCGTCGGCAACATCGGCACCCCCATCGTGGAGGTGGTGCTCTCCGGGCAGCCTTACGACGTGCTGGCCGTGGAGCTGTCCAGCTACCAGCTGCACTGGGCGCCCTCGCTGCGCGCCCACTCCGCCGCCGTGCTCAACCTCGCCCCCGACCACCTCGACTGGCACGGCTCCATGGCCGCCTACGCCGCCGACAAGGGCCGGATCTACACCGGCAACGAGGTCGCCTGCGTCTACAACACCGCCGACCCCGCCACCGAGGAACTGGTCCGCGAAGCCGACGTCGTCGAGGGCTGCCGCGCCGTCGGCTTCACCCTCGGCCCCCCCGGCCCCTCCGAACTCGGCGTGGTCGAGGACCTGCTGGTGGACCGCGCGTTCGTGGCGAAGCGCCAGCAGCAGGCCCAGGAGCTGGCGCAGATCGCCGACATCGCGCCCGGCGGGGGCCCCGCGGCCCCGCCCGCCCCGCACACCATCGCCAACGCGCTCGCCGCCGCCGCGCTCGCCCGCGCCTTCGGCGTCCCGGCGACCGCCGTCCGCGACGGGCTGCGCGCCTTCACCCCGGACGCCCACCGCATCGCCCGGGTCGCCGAGATCGGCGGCGTGACCTACATCGACGACTCCAAGGCGACCAACCCCCACGCCGCCCAGGCGTCCCTGGCCGCCTACGACCCGGTGGTGTGGATCGCCGGGGGCCTGGCCAAGGGCGCCACGTTCGACGAACTGGTCGCGCACGCCGCCGGACGGCTGCGCGGCGTCGTGCTCATCGGCGCCGAACGCCACCTCATCCGCGAGGCGCTCCAGCGGCACGCGCCCGGCATCCCGGTGGTGGACGTGGACCGTACCGACGACGCGGCCATGACCGTCGCCGTGCGGGCCGCCGCCGGTCTGGCCCGGCCCGGCGACACCGTGCTGCTCGCACCCGCCTGCGCGTCGATGGACATGTTCGCGCACTACGGCCGTCGCGGTGAGGCGTTCGCCGAGGCCGTCCGCGCGGGTCTGCCGGCCTGACCGCCCGGCCAGGGGTAACGTGCGGGCCGGAAGGGCCACGGCGCGGAAGGGGAGAGCCGGCATGAAGGCCGACAAGCGGCTGACCCGCACAGCACGTCCCGACGCCGTGAGCTCCGACGCCGCCCGCGCGGCGCGCACTCCGCCCGCACCCGGTACGGGCCCCCGCCCCCAGCGGGCGAAGAGCGCCCCGCCCCGCCCCGACCGGGCCGGGCCGCCCCGCCTGCCCGCCCGCGCCAAGCCCGCCGCGCGCCGCGCCCCCACCGTGGCCGAACGCGTCCTTGGCCTGTACGACCGGGCCCGCAAAGCCTGGGACCGGCCGCTGACCGCCTACTACCTCATTCTCGGCGGCAGCCTGCTCATCACCCTGCTCGGCCTGGTCATGGTCTTCTCCTCCTCCCAGATCCAGGCCCTGCGCTACGACCTCCCGGCCACCTACTACTTCAACAAGCAGCTCGTCGCCGCCGTGCTGGGCACCATCGCCCTGCTGCTCGGCACCCGGCTGCCCGTCCGGCTGCTGCGCGCGCTGTCCTACCCGGTGCTGGTCCTCGTCGTGGTGCTGCTTGTGCTCGTCCAGGTGCCCGGCATCGGCGTTGAGGTCAACGGCAGCACCAACTGGATCAACCTCGGCGGGCCCTTCATGCTCCAGCCCGGCGAACTGGCCAAGCTCGCCCTGGTGCTGTGGGGGGCCGACCTGCTGGCCCGCAAAGGGGAGCGGGGCCTGTTGACCCAGTGGAAGCACCTGCTGGTCCCGCTCGTCCCCGGCGGCCTGCTGATCTGCGCGCTCATCATGCTCGGCCGCGACATGGGCACCGTCATGATCATCGCCGCGATCCTGTTCGGCCTGCTGTGGCTGGCCGGAGCCCCCGCGCGCATGTTCGCCGGCGGCCTGCTGGCCGCGAGCGCCGCCGTCGTCGTGCTCATCGCCGTCGCCCCGCACCGCATGGACCGCCTCGCCTGCCTCGGCGCCACCGACCCCGGCCCCGACGACCGCTGCTGGCAGGCCCTGCACGGCATCTACGCGCTGGCCTCCGGCGGCCTGTTCGGTTCGGGGCTCGGCGCCAGCGTGGAGAAATGGGGCGAACTGCCTGAGCCCCACACGGACTTCATCTTCGCCATCACCGGTGAGGAACTGGGCCTGGCCGGGACGCTGTCCGTCCTCATGCTCTACGCGGCTCTAGGCTATGCGGGTATCCGCGTGGCCGGACGCACGGAGGACCCCTTCGTGAGATACGCCGCGGGCGGGGTGATCACCTGGCTCATGAGCCAGGTGATCATCAACATCGGTGCCGTACTCGGGCTGCTGCCCATCGCCGGTGTGCCGCTCCCGCTGTTCTCCTACGGAGGCTCCGCGCTGTTGCCGACGATGTGCGCCGTGGGTCTGCTGATCGCGTTCGCCCGCAGCGACCCCGCCGCACGGGCGGCACTGGCCATGCGGCAGCCTGGTGGCCGCTGGTCGCCGGCTGCGGTGAGACGGAAGACGATGCGACGGCCCGTCAGGAAGCGGCCGTCCAGAGAGCGGTGAAATTCGGTGCATGTCGTACTCGCTGGCGGCGGAACCGCCGGCCACATCGAGCCCGCGCTCGCCCTCGCGGACGCCCTGCGCAGGCAGGACCCGGCCGTGGGCATCACGGCCCTGGGCACGGAACGCGGACTGGAAACCCGGCTGGTGCCCGAGCGCGGCTACGAACTGGCCCTCATCCCGGCCGTGCCGCTGCCGCGCAAGCCGACGCCCGAGCTGATCACCGTCCCCGGCAGGCTGCGCGGCACCATCAAGGCCACCGAGCAGATCCTGGAGCGCACCAAGGCGGACTGTGTCGTCGGCTTCGGCGGCTACGTGGCGCTGCCCGCCTACCTGGCGGCCAAGCGGCTCGGCGTGCCGATCGTCGTCCACGAGGCCAACGCCCGGCCGGGCCTGGCGAACAAGATCGGCTCCCGTTACACCGAGCACGTCGCCGTCTCCACCCCGGACAGCAAGCTGCGCCACGCCCGCTACCTGGGCATCCCGCTGCGCCGCTCCATCGCCACGCTCGACCGGAAGGCGGTGCGCCCCGAGGCCCGCGCCGCCTTCGGGCTCGACCCGAACCTGCCGACGCTGCTGGTCTCCGGCGGCTCACAGGGCGCCCGGCGGCTGAACGAGGTCGTGCAGAGCGTCGCCCCGGCGCTCCAGCGCTCCGGCATCCAGATCCTGCACGCGGTCGGCCCGAAGAACGAACTGCCGCAACCGGACAACATGCCCGGAATGCCGCCCTACCTCCCGGTACCGTATGTGGACCGGATGGACCTCGCGTACGCCGCGGCCGACATGATGCTCTGCCGCGCGGGCGCGATGACCGTCGCCGAGCTGTCCGCCGTCGGGCTGCCCGCCGCCTACGTCCCGCTGCCCATCGGCAACGGCGAGCAGCGGCTGAACGCCCAGCCGGTGGTCAAGGCGGGCGGCGGGCTCCTGGTGGACGACGCCGAGCTGACACCCGAGTGGGTCCAGGCCCACGTGCTACCGGTCCTCACCGACCCGCACCGGCTGTACGACATGGCCCGCGCCGCGGCGGAGTTCGGCCGTCCGGACGCCGACGAGCTGCTGGTCGGCTTGGTGCACGAAGCGATCGCGGCCCGTCCGGCGGCCTAGCCGGCCCAGCGGGCGCAGAAGGCAGGGAGCAGTGGGCGGCGCAGCCGGAGGGACGACCACCGCGGACACCCGTGGCGAGACCCAGCGGCCGGACCCCGGTGGCGCGCCCGCTCCGGCCGCCCCCGGCCGCCTGAAGCGGCTGCGCCTGAGGGCGGCCGGATTCGCGCGCCGCCTGCGCCCGCGCCGCCCGGCCCGCACCGGCATGCTGATCCTCACGCTGGTGGCCGCCGCCGGGGTGGTGGGCTTCGGCGTCTGGGCGCTGTACGCCTCCACCTGGCTGCGCGTGGAGCGGGTCACGGTGGACGGCACCCGCGAGCTGACCGCAGATCAGGTGCGCAGCGCCGCCGGCGTGCCGATGGGCGAGCCGCTGGCCGCCGTGGACACCGACGCCGTCGCCAGCCGCGTCACCGAGGCGCTCACCCGTGTCCGCTCCGTAGCCGTCGAGCGTGAGTGGCCGCACGGCATCAGCCTCACCGTCACCGAGCGCACGCCCGAACTGCTGATCCCCAAACCGGGGGAGAAGGGCACATTCACCGAGGTGGACGCCGAGGGCGTGCGGTACGCCGAGGTGCGCACCCGGCCCCGGGGTGTCCCCCTGCTCACCCTGGACCTGGCGGACCACCCGAACAACCAGCGGTTCGGCCGCGAGCGGCTGCGCGCGGAGGCGGTGCACATCGTCACCGGGCTGCCGGAAGGCGTCCGCGAGGACACGCGGGTGGTGCGGGTGCGCTCCTACGACTCCGTCACACTGGAACTGACCAGGGGGCGCACGGTGGTGTGGGGCAGCGGCGAGTCGGGCCGTCAGAAGGCGGAGGTGCTGACGGCGTTGATGAAGGCCGAGCCGGACGCCACCCACTTCGACGTCAGCGTCCCCACCGCTCCGGCCGCCGCTGACGAGTGAGGGGGCGTTATCCGGACATCACATGAGAAAAGCGTCCTGATTGACCTTCAGTGCGTCCGAAAAACCGGGTGGGAATGGCCGGTTGAGCCCTTGCCGCAAGCTGTGGCTCTGCGGGCTCACGCACCGTGATCACCTGGGGTGTTCCCTTTCTTCCCGAGGGGATAACGCTCCCGCTGACCCCGTGGGAGGAGGCGGGGCGGCCGCCTGCTGCGTAGGGTGTACGCAGGGCGGTTGACGGTCGTTCAGCCTGGCCACCCCCCTGATTCGGTGTCCCGCACCGTGATCACATAGGGTGAAAAGAAAAACGGGAGGTTCGGCGTGTTCGTTGAACGCGCAGTACGTGTCGACTTAGTGTCCGTTGTCGAGACTCAAGGAATGACAGGCACTGGTAACCCTAAACTTCACCGTTAGGGTTAGGGGTCGGCGTTCGAACCGCCCCACTTCGGCATAGGTCGGCGCACCGCACACCACGGGGCGGCGACACGTAACTCGAGGCGAGAGGCCTTCGACGTGGCAGCACCGCAGAACTACCTCGCAGTCATCAAGGTCGTCGGTATCGGCGGCGGTGGCGTGAACGCCATCAACCGGATGATCGAGGTCGGTCTCAAGGGCGTCGAGTTCATCGCGATCAACACCGATGCGCAGGCGCTGCTCATGAGCGACGCCGACGTCAAGCTCGACGTCGGCCGGGAACTCACCCGCGGGCTCGGCGCGGGCGCCAATCCGGACGTCGGCCGCAAGGCCGCCGAGGACCACCGCGAGGAGATCGAGGAGGTCCTCAAGGGGGCCGACATGGTCTTCGTCACCGCGGGCGAGGGCGGCGGCACCGGCACCGGCGGCGCGCCCGTCGTCGCCAACATCGCACGGTCGCTCGGCGCCCTGACGATCGGTGTGGTCACCCGGCCGTTCACCTTCGAGGGCCGCCGCCGCGCCAACCAGGCCGAGGACGGCATCGCGGGCCTGCGCGACGAGGTGGACACCCTCATCGTCATCCCCAACGACCGGCTGCTGTCGATCTCCGACCGCCAGGTCAGCGTGCTGGACGCGTTCAAGTCCGCCGACCAGGTGCTGCTGTCCGGTGTCCAGGGCATCACCGACCTCATCACCACCCCGGGCCTGATCAACCTGGACTTCGCCGACGTCAAGTCGGTGATGTCGGAAGCCGGGTCCGCCCTCATGGGCATCGGCTCGGCGCGCGGGGACGACCGCGCGGTGGCCGCGGCCGAGATGGCGATCTCCTCACCGCTGCTGGAGGCGTCCATCGACGGCGCCCGGGGCGTGCTGCTGTCCATCTCCGGCGGCTCCGACCTCGGCCTGTTCGAGATCAACGAGGCCGCCCAGCTGGTCAGCGAGGCCGCCCACCCGGAGGCCAACATCATCTTCGGCGCCGTCATCGACGACGCCCTGGGCGACGAGGTACGGGTCACCGTCATCGCCGCCGGGTTCGACGGCGGCCAGCCCCCGGCCAAGAACCGCGAGAAGGTGCTCGGCTCCTACTCCGGCAAGGACGAGGCCGCCGCCCCGCCCCGCCCGGTCACGGCCCCGGAGCCCGAGCGGCCCTCCTTCGGCGGCCTGGGCAGCGTCCCGCCGCGCGAGGAGGAGCCCGAGCAGGTCACTCCCGAACCGGCCCCGGCGGGCGAGGCCGCTCCACCGGCCCCGCCGCACGTTCCCTCGGCCCGTCCCTACCAGGACAGCCAGGCCGAGGAGCTGGACGTCCCGGACTTCCTGAAGTAACCGACGAGCGCACGGAACCGGTCACCACGCGACGTGATACCTCAGCACGACACCGTGAGCGGCGCCCACTTCGCCTCCACCAACCGGTGGGGCGGAGTGAGCGCCGCTCCTTATGGCACCCTCAACCTCGGCGGCGCCGTCGGCGACGACCCGGCCGCCGTCCGCGCCAACCGCGACCGGGCCGCCCACGCCCTCGGTCTTGACCCGGCCGCCGTGGTGTGGATGCACCAGGTGCACGGCAAGGACGTCGCCGTGGTGGACCGCCCGTGGGACGCCGACCCGGTGCCGCCGCTCGACGGCGTGGTCACCGCCCGCCGTGGCCTGGCCCTCGCCGTCCTGACCGCCGACTGCACGCCGGTCCTGCTCGCCGATCCGGTGGCCGGGGTCGTCGGCGCCGCCCATGCCGGACGCCCGGGCCTGGTCGCCGGGGTGGTGCCCGCCACCGTGCGGGCGATGGCCACACTCGGTGCCGACCCCGCGCGGATCACCGCCCGCACCGGGCCCGCCGTGTGCGGTGCCTGCTACGAGGTTCCGGCCGGGATGCGCGCGGAGGTGGCCGCCGTCGTACCGGCCGCACACGCCACCACCCGGCAGGGCACCCCGGCCGTGGACGTGACCGCCGGGGTGCTCGCCCAGCTCGCCGGGGCGGGGGTCACCGCTGTCACCGTCAGCGACGTGTGCACCCTGGAGTCCACGAACCACTTCTCCTACCGCCGGGAGCGCACCACCGGGCGGCTGGCGAGCTACGTGTGGCTGGAGGGCTGAACGCATGACGGGCGAGGAAGCGACGGCACCGGAGCCGAAGCCCGGTGACCTGGGCGACCGTGCGGCGGAGCTCGCCGCGAACCTGGCCGCGGTGGAGGAGCGACTGGCCGCCGCCTGCGCCGCCGCTGGCCGCCCGCGCGAGGAGGTGACGCTGATCGTCGTCACCAAGACCTACCCCGCGAGTGACGTGCGGCTGCTGGCCGAACTCGGCGTGCGGCACGTGGCGGAGAACAAGGTGCAGGAGGCCGCACCGAAGGCCGAGGCGTGCGCGGACCTCCCGCTCACCTGGCACTTCGTCGGCCAGCTGCAGACGAACAAGGCCCGCGCGGTGGCGGAGTTCTGTGATTATGTCCATTCTGTTGACCGGCTGCGGCTGGTACGGGCGCTGAGCACCGCCGCCGAACGCCGCGACCGCGAGCTGCGCTGCCTGCTGCAAGTAGCGCTGGACAAGGAACCTGCTGAACCCGCTGAACCCGCCGGACCCGCCGGCCCCGACGCCGTGGGCGCTCCCGCCGGTGCCGCCACGGCCCGTGGCGGGCTCGCCCCGGCCGACGTGCCGGACCTGGCCGGGGCGGTCACCGCCGCGCCCGGACTGTCACTGGCTGGAGTGATGACCGTCGCGCCGCTGACGGGCCGTTACGCGGCGAACCCGCGTGCGGCGTTCGAGCGGCTGAGGGAAATCTCCAGCGGGCTGCGCCGGGCTGACGCGGCTGCGAACATGGTCTCGGCGGGAATGAGTTCGGACCTGGAGGAGGCTGTGGCGGCGGGTGCGACACATGTACGCGTCGGCACTGCGGTACTCGGAGTCCGTCCCCGGCTCGGGTAACGTCGCCAAGAAAGTCGGACTAGAGACGAAAATATGGTCATTTCCGGCGAGACGGTCAAACTACGTGGATTCGGGGCCACCGGGTGACGGAGCCGATCCACCACAGAGCGGAGGATGCGGAGCATGGCCGGCGCAATGCGCAAAATGGCGGTCTACCTCGGCCTCGTGGAGGACGATGGGTACGACGGCCGGGGGTATGACCCCGAGGACGAGTTCGAACCCGAGCCGGAGCCCGAGCGGGACCGCCGCCGGCAGGCGGGCCATGCCGCCCACGAGGTGGAGCCCGATGAGCCGGCCCGCGTCGTGCAGCCCCCGGCGCAACGCGAGCGGGAGCAGGCGCCCGCGCTGGTCGGGGATACCGGCCGGGTGAGCAGAATCGCTCCCGTGTCCTCCATCACATCCGAACGCCCGAATCTGGAGAAGAACGCACCGGTGATCATGCCCAAGGTCGTGTCCGAGCGGGAGCCCTACCGGATCACCACACTTCACCCACGGACGTACAACGAGGCCCGTACCATCGGGGAACACTTCCGTGAGGGCACGCCGGTGATCATGAACCTCACGGAGATGGACGACACCGACGCGAAGCGACTTGTCGACTTCGCCGCCGGTCTCGTGTTCGGTCTGCACGGCAGCATCGAGCGCGTGACGCAGAAGGTGTTCCTGCTGTCTCCTGCTAACGTCGATGTAACGGCGGAGGACAAGGCCCGCATCGCAGAGGGCGGGTTCTTCAACCAGAGCTGAGAGACGCAACACCGGACAGACCCCGGCCGCAGAGAGCCGGGCACGCCTTAGGGGAGAGGGAAGCGCACGATGGGCATCGCACAACAGGTGGTCTTCGTCGCGCTGCAGATCTTCCTGTACGTGCTGATTTTCCGGCTGATCATGGATTACGTCTTCATGTTCGCCCGCTCATGGCAACCCGGCAAGGCGATGGTCGTCGTCCTGGAGGCGACCTACACTGTCACCGATCCGCCGCTGAAGCTCCTGCGGCGGTTCATCCCGCCGCTGCGCTTCGGGGGCGTGGCGCTAGACCTGTCCTTCCTCGTACTGATGATCATCGTTTTCATCCTGATCCAGATCGTGGGCGGGCTGTGAACGAGTACGGTCTTGCCGATATGCCGATGACCTACGTTGAGGTGAAGAGATGCCGCTGACCCCCGAGGACGTGCGGAACAAGCAGTTCACGACCGTCCGCCTCCGAGAAGGCTATGACGAGGACGAGGTCGATGCCTTCCTTGACGAGGTCGAAGCAGAACTAACCCGCCTGCTGCGGGAGAACGAGGACCTGCGCGCCAAGCTGGCCGCCGCGACGCGTGCCGCCGCGCAGAGCCAGCAGCAGCAGGGCATGCGCAAGCCTCCGCAGGACCAGGACCGCTCCGGCCAGGGTCCGGTGCCCGCCGCCATATCAGGTCCGCAGCCGGTGCCGCCGGGTCAGCAGATGGGTGGCCAGCAGCAGATGGGCGGACCGCCCCAGCTGCCGGGTGCTCCTCAGCTTCCGGCCGGCCCCGGTGGGCACCAGGCTGGCCAGCACGGCCAGCACGGTCCGGGTCAGCACGGCCCCGGCCAGCACGGTCCGGGCCAGCACGGCCCCGGTCCGATGGGTCACGGCCCGATGGGCGGCCCCGGTGGTCCTGGTGGGCCCGGTGGTCCCCAGATGCAGCCGGGTGGCCCGGGCAACGACAGCGCCGCGCGCGTGCTGTCGCTGGCCCAGCAGACCGCCGACCAGGCGATCGCCGAGGCGCGTTCCGAGGCGAACAAGATCGTCGGCGAGGCCCGCAGCCGCGCCGAGGGCCTGGAGCGGGACGCGCGCGCCAAGGCGGACGCCCTGGAGCGGGACGCCCAGGAGAAGCACCGCGTCGCGATGGGCTCGCTGGAGTCGGCCCGCGCCACGCTGGAGCGCAAGGTCGAGGACCTGCGCGGCTTCGAGCGGGAGTACCGCACGCGGCTGAAGTCCTACCTGGAGAGCCAGCTGCGCCAGCTGGAGAACCAGGCCGACGACTCCCTCGCCCCGCCGCGCACCCCGGCGGCCGCGTCGCTGCCCGCCTCACCCTCGATGGCGTCCGCCGGTGCCCCCTCGGGCGGCACCATGGGCGGCCACCAGTCGATGGGCGGCGGTCAGTCGATGGGTGGTCACGGCGGCGGTCACTCCGGTGGCCACGGCGGTGGTCACCCGCAGGGCGGCGGCCAGACCTACGGCGGCCAGCAGCAGATGTCGCCCGCGATGACGCAGCCGATGGCACCGGTGCGGCCGCAGGGCCCGCAGCCGATGCAGCAGGCGCCGTCGCCGATGCGGGGCTTCCTCATCGACGAGGACGACAGCTAGCCACCGCGCGCAAGCGCACACAACCGGCATATCGCACGGGCCGACTCCTGGGGGAGTCGGCCCGTTGCCGTGTGCGCCAGCCTTCGGCCGGGGTGTCCCCCACCTTCCCGGAACCGGCACCCTTCCCGGTCCCGGAACCGGCACCCTACCCGGAACCAGCCGGGGCGTGTTCCCGGCCCCTCTCCGGCTTTCCCGCCCTGCGGGGCGGCGCCGCCAGATCCGGGCCGCAGGCTCCGGACGGGCCCGGTACATACAGCCCGTCCGGAGCGCGACAGCCACGAGATCGTCCGGGGCCTACACCTTGCGGAGGCGGAACGTCAGCGACAGCGCGGCGTCGGTGAACGCGGGTCCGAACGCCTCGTCAGCCGCCTCGGCCGACACCTCGTCGGCCAGCACCTCCGTCGCGATCAGCTCCGCGTGCTCGGCCAGCGCGGCGGCCACCTCGGCGTCGGAGGACTCCCACCGCAGCGCGATCCGGTCCGCGACGTCCAGCCCGCTGTTCTTGCGCGCCTCCTGGATCAGCCGGATCGCGTCCCGGGCGAGGCCCGCGCGCCGCAGCTCCGGCGTGATCTCCAGGTCCAGCGCCACTGTCGCCCCGGAGTCGGACGCCACCGACCAGCCCTCGCGCGGCGTCTCGGTGATGATGACCTCCTCCGGCGCCAGGCCCACCCGCTCGCCATCGACGGTCACCTCGGCCGTGCCCGCCCGCAGCGCCGCGGACAGCTCGGCCGCGTCCGCCGCCGCGATCGCCGCCGCGACCGGCTGCGTCCGCTTGCCGAACCGGCGTCCCAGGGCGCGGAAGTTGGCCTTGGCCGTGGTGTCCACCAGCGAGCCGCCGACCTCACCGAGCGAGGCCAGCGCGCTCACGTTCAGCTCCTCGGCGATCTGCGCGCGCAGGTCGTCGTCCAGCAGCTCGAAGCCCTGCGCCGCGACCAGCGCCCGCGACAGCGGCTGTCGCGTCTTGACGCCGGACTCCGCGCGCGTGGCCCGGCCCAGCTCCACCAGGCGCCGCACCAGCAGCATGTCCATCGACAGCCGCTCGTCGATCGCGCCCGGGTCGGCCACCGGCCAGCTGCTCAGGTGCACCGACTCCGCTGCCCCCGGCGTCACCGGCACCACCAGGTCCTGCCACACGCGTTCGGTGACGAACGGGACCAGCGGCGCCATCAGCCGCGTCACCGTCTCCAGGACGTCGTGCAGCGTGCGCAGGGCCGCGCGGTCGCCCTGCCAGAAGCGGCGGCGGGAGCGGCGCACGTACCAGTTGGACAGGTCGTCCACGAAGGTGGACAGCAGCTTTCCGGCACGCTGGGTGTCGAAGTTCTCCATCGCGCGCGTCACCAGGTCCACCAGCGCGTGCAGTTCGCTCAGCAGCCAGCGATCCAGCAGCGGACGCGCACCGGGGGCCGGGTCGGCGTCACCGGGGGCCCAGCCGGTGGTGCGCGCGTACAGGGCCTGGAAGGCGACGGTGTTCCAGTAGGTCAGCAGGGTCTTGCGCACCACCTCCTGGATGGTGCCGTGGCCCACCCGGCGCGCGGCCCACGGGGAGCCGCCAGCCGCCATGAACCAGCGCACCGCGTCCGCGCCGTGCTGCTCCATCAGCGGAATGGGCTCCAGGATGTTGCCCAGGTGCTTGGACATCTTGCGCCCGTCCTCGGCCAGGATGTGGCCGAGACAGACGACGTTCTCGTACGACGAGCGCCCGAAGACCAGCGTGCCGACGGCCATCAGCGTGTAGAACCAGCCACGGGTCTGGTCGATGGCCTCGGAGATGAACTGCGCCGGGTAGCGGCCCTCGAAGAGCTCCTGGTTGCGGTACGGGTAGCCCCACTGCGCGAACGGCATCGACCCGGAGTCATACCAGGCGTCGATCACCTCCGGGACGCGCCTGGCCTCCTCGGCGCAGCCCTCGGCCGGGCAGGGGAAGGTGACGTCGTCGATGAAGGGACGGTGCGGGTCGAGGCCGCTGTGGTCGGTGCCGCTCAGCTCGCTCAGCTCGGCCAGTGAGCCCACGCAGGTCAGGTGGTCCTCGCCGCAGCGCCAGACCGGCAGCGGCGTGCCCCAGTAGCGGTTGCGGGAGAGCGCCCAGTCGATGTTGTTGCTCAGCCAGTCGCCGAACCGGCCGTGCTTGACCGAGTCCGGGTACCAGTGGGTGTTCTCGTTCTCCTGGAGCAGCTGGTCCTTGATCTGCGTGGTGCGGATGTACCAGGACGGCTGGGCGTAGTAGAGCAGCGCGGTGTGGCAGCGCCAGCAGTGCGGGTAGCTGTGCTCGTAGGCCAGGTGCCGCAGCAGCAGGCCGCGCGCGTCGAGGTCGGCGACGAGGGTTTCGTCGGCCTTCTTGAAGAACTGGCCGCCGACCAGCTCCAGCTCCGGCGTGAACGTGCCGTCGGACCGCACCGGGTTGACGACCGGCAGGCCGTAGGCGCGGCACACCCGCAGGTCGTCCTCACCGAAGGCCGGGGCCTGGTGGACGAGACCGGTACCGTCCTCGGTCGTCACGTACTCGGCGGTGACGACGAAGTTCGCGCCCTCCAGCTCCACCAGCTCGAACGGACGCTGGTAGGCCCAGCGCTCCATCTGAGCACCGGTGAAGGCGCGGCCGGTGGCCTCCCAGCCCTCGCCGAGCGCCTTGCCCAGCAGGGGTTCGGCGACGACGAGCTGTTCGCTGCCGTCGGTGGCGACGACGTAGCGGACCTCCGGGTGCGCGGCCACGGCGGTGTTGGACACCAGCGTCCACGGCGTCGTCGTCCACACCAGCAGCGACGCCTCGCCCGCCAGCGGGCCGGAGGTCAGCGGCAGGCGGACGTAGACCGAGGGGTCCACGACCGTCTCGTAGCCCTGGGCCAGCTCGTGGTCGGACAGGCCGGTGCCGCACCTCGGGCACCACGGCGCCACCCGGTGGTCCTGCACCAGCAGACCCTTGTCGAAGATCTGCTTCAGCGACCACCACACCGACTCGATGTACTGCGGGTCCATCGTGCGGTAGGCGTCGTCCAGGTCCACCCAGTAGCCCATGCGCCGGGTCAGCTCGGCGAAGGCGTCGGTGTGCCGGGTGACGGACTCGCGGCACCGCGCGTTGAACTCCGCGATGCCCATGGCCTCGATGTCCTGTTTGCCGGCCAGGCCCAGTTCCTTCTCCACCGCCAGCTCGACCGGCAGACCGTGGCAGTCCCACCCCGCCTTGCGCGGCACGTGGTAGCCCTGCATGGTGCGGAAGCGGGGAAAGACGTCCTTGAAGACCCGCGCCTCGATGTGGTGCGCGCCCGGCATGCCGTTGGCGGTCGGCGGACCTTCGTAGAACACCCACTCGGGGCGGCCCTCGGACGCCTCCAGCGTCCGGGCGAAGATCTTCTGCTCACGCCAGAAGTCGAGCACGGCGTGCTCCAGGGCGGGCAGATCCACCTGGGCGGGCACCTGGCGGTATTGCGGGGTCTGGCTCATCGGACGGTTTCCTCCGGCGGACAGGGCAGCTTCCGTCGGAGGGACGAGACGCGCCGCACGACGCCTCCCGCGGTACCACCCTCCTTGGCGGCGCGCACGTGACGCCCCGCCCCCTCATTGGGCCGCGACCGCCTCGACCTGCTGCGACCGCCCGCGTGCCGGTTCTACTCACCCGCCCGGACCCCGGGCGGGCTTTCTTCCGGCGGCTCCGGGGTGATCTTCACGTCGCGCTCGCCCCCGGGCTCTCACCGTCCCCGGGTCGCTCACGGCTGCTCGACGACGCTACTCGTCCCCATCCACGCCTTTCGCTGCCGCCCAGTGTACGGGCCGGGGAGAACCGGTGCCGAGCGGTTTCCCCGCGGCCCGGCCGGGCACAACGCTGTCGCGGGCGTCCCGGTGGCGCTCCGTCGCAGATCACCGTCCGGACGGCGCGTCCCGTTGCCGGTCGCCCCGGGTCGATTTATCGTTCCGGCACGATTCGCGAGCAAGATCACACTATGTGAGGGTCGGCGAGGACCGGCGCCGAACCGGCAGGAGGTGGCCGTCACCATGCCCCGTGCGAAGGGCGGCTCCGCCGCCAGGAAGACGGCGGCCGAAGCGCCCTCGGCGGGGGCCAAGCGGCCCGCGCCGGAGAAGCCGTCCGCGAAGCGGGAACCCGCCGAGCAGGACCAGGCCAGGGAAGGCGCTGCCGAGAAGCCCGAGGCCCCGGGCGGTCCGGCGGCCAAGAAGGCAACGGGCAAGAAGGCCGCTGCCAAGAAGACAGCGGCCAAGAGGGCTGCCGCCAAGGACACGGGGGCGAAGAAGGCGGTTGCCAAGAAGGCGTCGGGGGAGGAGCCCGCGCCGAAGAAGGCCGCCGCCAAGAAGGCGCCAGCCAAGAAGGCGCCAGCCAAGAAGGCGCCAGCCAAGAAGGCGCCAGCCAAGAAGGCGGCGCGGCCTGCACCCGCCGCGCGTGGGCGGGGCAAGGACACGGTGGGCCGAGAGGCGGCCCAACGGGAGACGGGAGCCGAAGCGGTGGCTGCGAAGAAGACGACGACCGGTACGCAGACGGCGGTACCCCAGGCCCGGATCGCGGCCGCCCCGGACGAGCTGGCGGTACGCGCGGGCGAGGAGCCGTGGACGGAGGCCGAGGTGGACGCGGCCCGCACCGAACTGACGAACGAGGTGGAGCGGCTGCGCGGCGAGATCGACGCCGTCGAGCGTGCCCTGGTCGGTTTGATGCGCGACTCCGGCGATGGTGCCGGGGACGACCAGGCCGACACCGGCACCAAGAACGTCACCCGTGAGCAGGAGATGGCCATCGCCGAGAACGCCCGCGAGCTGATGTACCAGAGCGAGCGGGCGCTTGAGCGCATCGCGGCCGGGACGTACGGGCTGTGCGAGAACTGCGGCAACCCCGTCGGCAAGGCCCGGATGCAGGCGTTCCCCCGGGCCACGCTGTGCGTGGAGTGCAAGCAGAAGCAGGAGCGTCACTGAGGCCGTACGGGCCCCGTGCGACGCCGGTGTCGTACGCTCGACCCGTGACAGCAGAGGCGGAGCAGGCCATCGACGAGGTGCCGGAGGAGTCCCGGCCGGGTGACGCGGACCACGAGGGTGCCCAGCGGCCCCGTGGCAGGCGGCGGATCGGGGTGCTCCTGACGGTCGCGGGCCTCGCCTACGTCCTCGACCTCGTCTCCAAGATCCTGGTCGTGGAGTACCTGGAGGGGCAGCCCTCCATCGAACTCGTCGGCGACCTGCTGCGGCTGACGGCGGTGCGCAACTCCGGTGCCGCCTTCGGCATCGGCGAGGCGCTGACCATCGTCTTCACGGTCATCGCCGCCGTCGTCGTCGTGGTGATCTTCCGCATCGCCCGCAAGCTCTACAGCACCCCGTGGGCGCTCGCGCTCGGGCTGCTCCTCGGCGGGGCGTTCGGCAACCTCACCGACCGGATCTTCCGCTCGCCCGGCGTCTTCCAGGGCGCCGTGGTGGACTTCATCGCCCCGGCGCACTTCGCGGTCTTCAACCTCGCGGACTCCGCCATCGTCTGCGGCGGCATCCTGATCGTCATCCTCTCCTTCCGTGGCCTGGACCCGGACGGAACGGTGCACCGCACCTGACCGGGCCACCCTGGCAGGCGTCAGGGCTGCGGCGTGCGGAGTGCGGCGTCCGTCACACCGTGTCCCGCTGCCCGCACCGGGACTGGTCCGAACGGGCGTCCCCCGTCCGGCATACTCGACGGGTGAGTACCGCACCGCTGCCCGAGGTCCGAACGCTGCCCGTGCCCGACGGCCTGGAGGGGGAGCGCGTGGACGCCGCCCTGGCCAGGATGTTCGGCTTCTCCCGCACCAAGGCGGCCGAGCTGGCCGCCGACGGCAAGGTGCGGGTGGACGGGGCGGAGGCCGGGAAGTCGGAGCGCGTGCACGGCGGTGCCTGGCTGGAGGTCGAGATGCCCGCGCCCCCCACACCGGTGCGCGTCGTCGCCGAGCCGGTGGAGGGCATGGACATCGTCCACGACGACGACGACCTCGTCGTGGTGATGAAGCCCGTCGGGGTCGCCGCCCACCCCAGCCCCGGCTGGACCGGGCCGACCGTCATCGGCGGGCTGGCCGCCGCCGGGTACACCATCGCCACCTCCGGCGCGGCCGAACGCCAGGGCATCGTGCACCGGCTGGACGTCGGCACCTCCGGGCTGATGGTCGTCGCCAAGTCCGAACGCGCGTACAGCCTGCTCAAGCAGCAGTTCCGCGAGCGCACCGTGGACAAGCGCTACCACGCGCTGGTGCAGGGCCACCCCGACCCGCTGAGCGGCACCATCGACGCGCCGATCGGGCGGCACCCCCAGCACGACTACAAGTGGGCCGTCACCGCCGACGGCAAGCCGTCGGTCACCCACTACGACCTGATCGAGGCGTTCCGCGCCGCGAGCCTGCTCGACATCAAGCTGGAGACCGGCCGCACGCACCAGATCCGGGTTCACATGGCCGCGCACCGGCACCCGTGCGCGGGTGACCTCACCTACGGCGCCGACCCGACGCTGGCCCGGCGCCTCGGCCTGACCCGGCAGTGGCTGCACGCGGTGCGCCTCGGCTTCACCCACCCGGGGGACGGCGGCTGGGCGGAGTTCTCCAGCGCGTACCCGGCGGACCTCGCGCTCGCCCTGGAGCGCGTCGCGGGCTGAACCCGCCCGCCGCCGGGGGCGCGGCGAGGTGGGGTCCCCCTGGCTATCGCTGGGGAGTGCGCGGACCGGAGGCGATGGCCCTTGCACGGTGGGAGAGCCGACATCCAGGGGCCACCGCCCACGCGGTTTCGGGGAGGCGGGGGTCCCACACCGAAGGCTGGGGGAAGGCGAGGGGCCTACAGCTCCTTGCCCGGCAGCTCCGGCGTCGTGCGCAGACGCGGCAGCGCGGACGGGCACTTGTCGCGCAGCCACGCGATCAGCTCCTCGCGGACCTCGCAGCGCAGGAACCAGATGTCATCCGGGGTCCGCGCCGTCATCGCCGCGCGCACCTCGATGGTCGAGGGCGTGGTGTCGGTCACCATCAGGCTCCAGCTGCGCCCGTCCCAGTGATCACTGGCGCGCACGATCTCCTCGGTCTTGGCCCGCAGCTCGGAGATGGGAGCGGTGTGGTCCAGGTGCAGGTACACGGTGCCGGTCATCTGCTGGCCGCCGCGCGACCAGTTCTGGAACGGCTTGTTGGTGAAGTAGGACACCGGCATGGTGATGCGCCGCTCGTCCCACGTCAGCACGACCAGGTAGGAGACGGTGATCTCGTCCACGACGCCGTACTCGCCGTCGATGATCACCGTGTCGCCGATGCGCACCATGTCGCCGAAGGCGATGGACAGCCCGGCGAACAGGTTGCTCAGCGTGGACTGGGCGGCGATACCGGCGACGATGCCCAGCACACCGGCCGACGCCAGCATGGAGGTGCCGAGCGCGCGCATGCCGTCGAACTGGAGCAGCATCGCGGCGACCGCCACGACGATGACGACCGTCGTCACCAGGCGCCGCATCAGGGTGAGCTGGGTGCGCACCCGTCGGGCGCGGGCCGGGTCATGGGCGACGCCGTTGTACTTCGCCGCCGCCGTCTCTATGACCGCGTCCGAGGCCCGCAGGACCAGCCACGCGGAGGCGGCGATCATGATGAGCGTCAGCCACAGATCGACTCTCTCGCGCCCGTTGCCGACCAGCTTGGTGCTGCCGAAGAATCCCCGGACCAGGGCGACGAACAGCACGGCCATGAGCGGCACGCGGCCCTGCCGCAGCAGGCCCCACAGAGGGGTCTGCGGGCGGCGGCGGTCCATGCGCACGAGCAGCCGGTCCACGGCCCAGGCCACCGCCCAGGCCACGACGGCCGCGCCACCGAACACGATGACCGGCCGCAGCACGGCTTCCATGGTCGTCATGGGGTAACGGCTCCTTGTCGTCGATGGGCTCACCCGACCGTACCTGGCACCATGGGACGCCTGTCCCGCTTCCGGGGGCACATGCGGGGAAGTGAACAACGCGACAAAGGGAGACGTAAGGCAGTGGCGACCGTGGTGCTGATCCACTCCATCTACGGGCTGCGGCCAGCGGTCGAGGACGCCGCACGGCGGCTGCGGGAGGCCGGGCACGAGGTGCACACCCCCGACCTGTTTGACGGCCGCACCGCCGAGACCGTCGAGGAGGGGCGCGCGTTCACCGAGGAGATCGGCCGTGAGGAACTGCTGCGCCGTGCCGTGGCCGCCTCCGCCCCGCTGTCGGACCAGGGGCTGGTCTACGCCGGGTTCTCGCTGGGCGCCGCCCTCGCGCAGACCCTCGCGCTCGCCGACGAGCGGGCCCGTGGGCTGCTGCTCCTGCACGGCACGTCCGACCTCCCCGAGGACGCGCGTGCGGAGGGCCTGCCGGTGCAACTGCACGTCGCCGACCCCGACCCGTTCGAACCCCACGACTGGCTCAGCACCTGGTACCTGCTGATGGGCCGCACCGGCGCCGACGTCGAGATCTACCCGTACCCGGGCGCCGGGCACCTCTACACCGACCCCGGCCTGCCCGACCACGACGCGGAAGCCGCCGAGCGGACCTGGCGCGTGGCCCTCGCCTTCCTGGCCGAAACGGACACCTGAGCCCCGCACCACCAAGCGAGCCCTCCGCGCGGGGTGAGACCGGTCGCCGGTGACCCGTCGGCCGCGCTCCCGCGCGCGAGCCGCGTCCGCGTAGACCGCGAGGGCACAAGCGGCGGGCGGCCATCGTGAGATGGCCGCCCGNGTGGCCCCCCCGCCGCACGGCTGTTCCCTGGCTACTTCTTCAGCGCCTCGTCGATCGCCTGGGTGAACTGCTCCGGGCTCGGCGCGGGCATGTTCGGGATCTCCAGCTTCTCGCCGTCCATGACGAGGGCCGGGGTGCCGGTGATGCCGTCCTTGTTGTCGTCGAACCTCTTCGACGCCTCCAGCGCCCAGCGGTCGAACGTGCCGTCCTTGACGTGCTGTTCGAACTCGGCGTTGTCCTTCAGCGCGTCCACCTCGTTGGCGACGTCCAGGAGGTACGCGTCGTCGGCGAACTCGTCCGCGCTCTCCTGCGGGTGGTTCTCCTCGGAATACAGGGCGAACTTGTACTCCATGAACGCCTCCTCGCTCACGTCGAGTGCGGCGCCGAGCGCGCTCAGCGCGTTCTTCGAGCCTTCGCCCCTGGCCATGTTGTCGATGAACGTGGCCATGACGTACGACACCTGGTACTTGCCGTCCTCAACGTCCTGCTTCAGCGTCGTGCCCGCCGACTGCTCGAACGCGGCACACGCCGGGCAGCGCATGTCCTCGTAGACGGTCAGGGTCTTCTCGGCGTTTTCGTCGCCGATGAGGATGGTGGTGCCCTTCTCGCCCGAGGTGTGCTCGGGGAGGACGAGTTCGGCGTCGGCTGCCTTGTCCCAGGGGTCACCCATCTGGGTGAGGGCGTAGCCGATGCCGCCGACGATCGCGAGGACGCCGACGACGGCGCCCACGACGCCCAGCTGACGGCGCCGCTTGTCCTTCCTGGCCTGCTGTTCGCGCTCGGCGCGCAGCCGCTCGCGGGCGTTCCTCTTGGCTTCCTGGCTGTTGCGCTTGCTCATGGTGGGGTGTCGCTCCGTGAGTGGGGTGGGTCAGGGGGGCCGGACGCGGGCTCAGCCCGCGAGGGCGGCGCGGGGCGGGCCGCGTCGTACCACGGAGTGCGTCAGGAGCGGCAGGGACGGCAGCGAGCGCACCCGGTGCGCGGCGCGGGTGCCGGCGGGCGGGGCTGGCGGTGCCGGTGCGGCAGCGGCGAGGCGGGCGCTGGAGGGCGGCCACAGCAGTTCGTACGCGGTCGCGGCGGCGGCCCGCAGTAGCCGGGCGAACGCCTCCTCGCCGCGCCACAGCCACACTGCGGCGGCCAGGCCGACGGCGACGTGCCCGCCGAGCAGCAGCCACGGGGCGGCCGGGTGGGCCAGGGCCGGGGCGGTGCCGTCGGCGGCCATGCGGGCCAGCGGCGTGCCGAAGCCGCCACCGGTGCAGAGCAGGTCCACGCCGAGTGTGCGCAGCGGACCGGTGACCGGACCGCCCGCGGTGCCGTAGCAGGCGATCTGGCCACTGGTGAAGACGGTGTCCGCCGCCAGCTCCAGCGGTATGAGGACGGCGGCGATGCCCCCGAGACCGCGTCTGCGGTCGCCGAGCCAGAAGGCGCACAGGAAGACGCCCGCGGCGACGGCCAGCAGGATGGGCAGCGGTACCGGGTTCGCCGTGAGCAGCACGTGGGTGCCCGCGGACAGCGTGACGCACACCGCGGTGAAGACCGCGGCGCGCCCTGTCCGCATACCGGCCCCAGACTCACCCATCGGCCCCGAGTGTGCCACGGCCCGGATAAGCGCCGGGTGAAACCCCCGGAGCCGCAACCGACGCGTGACCGTGGCTGAGGCGGGTGGGCCTGCCGTGGGCGGAGATGTCAGAGGGGAGTCATAGACTCGGCGGCGCCCTGAGAGAACCGTGCCGGAGGTGCCGCCCCGTGTCCGACCAGCCGTTCACGCATCTGCACGTGCACACACAGTATTCGCTGCTTGACGGTGCGGCGCGCCTGAAGGACATGTTCAAGGCGTGCAACGAGATGGAGATGTCCCACATCGCCATGACGGACCACGGCAACCTGCACGGGGCGTACGACTTCTTCCACCAGGCCGAGGGCGCGGGGGTGACGCCGATCGTCGGCATCGAGGCGTACGTCGCGCCCGAGTCACGGCGGTTCACGCGGCCGGTGCGCTGGGGTGCGCCGCACCAGAAGCGGGACGACGTCTCCGGTGGCGGCGCCTACACCCACATGACGATGTGGGCGCGTGACCTCACCGGCCTGCACAACCTCTACCGCGCCCAGTCCCGCGCGAGCCTGGAGGGCTTCTTCCGCAAGCCCCGCATGGACCGCGAGCTGCTTGCCGAGTACGCCGAGGGCCTGATGGCCACCACCGGCTGTCCCTCGGGCGAGGTGTCCACGAAGATCCGCCTCGGGCAGCTGGACGAGGCGCTGAAGGCGGCCGGGGAGTTCCAGGACATCTTCGGCAAGGAGAACTTCTTCGTCGAGTTGATGGACCACAACATCGACATCGACCGGCGGGCCCGGGCGGGCCTGGAGGAGATCGCCCGCAAGCTCGGCGCCCCCTTCGTGGTCACCAACGACTCGCACTACACCTACGAGCACGAGTCCAGCGCGCACGACACCCTGCTGTGCATCCAGACCGGCAGCAACCTCTCCGACCCGGACCGCTTCAAGTTCGACGGCTCCGGCTACTACCTGAAGTCGGCCGCCGAGATGTACGCGATCGACAACTCCGACGCGTGGCAGGAGGGCTGCCGCAACACCCAGCTGCTCATCGCGGACCGCATCGACACCAGTGGCATGTTCAAGCCGCGCAACCTGATGCCCCGCTTCGACGTGCCGGACGGGTTCGACGAGGTGACCTGGTTCCAGGAGGAGGTGGGGCGCGGCATGGCCCGCCGCTACCCGGGCGGCGTGCCGGAGGACCGGCAGCGGCAGGCGGCCTACGAGATGGGCGTCATCATCGAGATGGGGTTCCCGGGCTACTTCCTCGTGGTGGCCGACTTCATCATGTGGGCCAAGAACAACGGCATCGCGGTGGGCCCGGGCCGGGGCTCGGCGGCCGGTTCGATCGTCGCGTACGCCATGGGCATCACCGACCTCGACCCGATCGACCACGGCCTGATCTTCGAGCGGTTCCTCAACCCCGAGCGCGTCTCCATGCCCGATGTGGACATCGACTTCGACGAGCGCAGGCGCGGTGAGGTGATCCGCTACGTCACCGAGAAGTACGGCGCCGACAAGGTCGCCATGATCGGTACGTACGGCACGATCAAGGCGAAGAACGCGATCAAGGACTCCGCCCGCGTGCTGGGCTACCCGTACGCCGTGGGCGACCGCATCACCAAGGCGATGCCCGCCGACGTCCTCGGCAAGGGCCTGCCGCTGTCGGGCATCACCGACAAGGACCACCCGCGCTACAGCGAGGCGGGCGAGATCCGCTCGATGTACGAGAACGAGCCGGACGTCACCAAGGTCATCGACGCCGCCCGGGGCATCGAGGGCCTGGTGCGGCAGATGGGTGTGCACGCGGCGGGCGTGATCATGTCCAGCGAGCCGCTGATCGACCACGTGCCGGTGTTCTCGCCGAAGAACGACGGCGTCGTCGTCACCCAGTGGGACTACCCGAGCTGTGAGTCGCTCGGCCTGCTGAAGATGGACTTCCTGGGCCTACGCAACCTCACGATCATGGACGACGCGCAGAAGGCCATCAAGAAGAACAAGGGCGTCGAGATCCAGCTGCTCGACCTCCCGCTGGACGACCCGAAGACCTACGAACTGCTCCAGCGCGGCGACACCCTCGGCGTCTTCCAGTTCGACGGCGGTCCGATGCGCTCGCTGCTGCGCATGATGAAGCCCGACAACTTCGAGGACATCTCCGCCGTCTCGGCCCTGTACCGGCCCGGCCCGATGGGCATGAACTCGCACATCAACTACGCGCTGCGCAAGAACGGCCAGCAGGAGATCACCCCGATCCACCCGGAGCTGGAGGAACCTCTCAAGGAGGTCCTGGACATCACCTACGGCCTGATCGTGTACCAGGAGCAGGTGCAAAAGGCCGCCCAGGTGCTCGCCGGGTACACGCTCGGCCAGGCCGACCTCCTGCGCCGCGCGATGGGCAAGAAGAAGCTCGAAGTCCTGGAGAAGGAGTTCGTCAGCTTCCAGCAGGGCGCCCGGGCGAACGGCTTTTCGGACGAGGCGATCAAGGCCGTGTGGGACGTGCTGGTCCCGTTCGCCGGCTACGCGTTCAACAAGGCGCACTCCTCGGCGTACGGGCTGGTCACCTACTGGACGGCGTACCTGAAGGCCAACTACCCGGCCGAGTACATGTCCGCGCTGCTCACCTCGGTGCGCGACGACAAGGACAAGTCGGCGGTCTACCTCAACGAGTGCCGCCGCATGGGCATCAAGGTGCTGCCGCCGGACGTCAACGAGTCCGACGCCAACTTCACCCCGCGCGGTGACGACACGATCGTCTTCGGTCTCACCGCGGTGCGCAACGTCGGCCAGAACGTGGTGGACTCGATCGTGCGCTGCCGCAGGTCCAAGGGCGCCTACGAGTCCTTCCCGGACTTCCTGGACAAGGTGGAGGCCGTCGTCTGTAACAAGCGCACGGTTGAATCGCTGATCAAGGCGGGCGCGTTCGACGAGCTGGGCCACACCCGCAAGGGGCTCACCGCCCAGTTCGAGCCGATGATCGACAACGTGGTGCAGGTCAAGCGCAAGGAGGCCGAGGGCCAGTTCGACCTGTTCGGCGACCTCGGCGGGGACGACGGCGAGGACGGCCCCGGCTTCGGCCTGGACGTGCAGTTCTCGCCGGAGGAGTGGGAGAAGACCTACCTGCTCGCCCAGGAGCGGGAGATGCTGGGCCTGTACGTCTCCGACCACCCGCTGTTCGGCATCGAGCACGTGCTGAACGAGAAGGCCGACGCGGGCATCTCCCAGCTCACCGGCGGCGAGTACAGCGACGGCTCGACGGTCACCATCGGCGGCATCATCTCCGGCCTCCAGCGCAAGATGACCAAGCAGGGCAACGCCTGGGCCATCGCCACCGTGGAGGACCTGGCCGGCTCCATCGACTGCATGTTCTTCCCCGCCACCTACCAACTCGTCTCCACGCAGCTGGTGGAGGACGCGGTGGTGTTCGTCAAGGGCCGTCTGGACAAGCGCGAGGACGTGCCGCGGCTGGTGGCGATGGAGCTGATGGTCCCCGACCTCAGTGAGGCGTCGGCCAACGCGCCGGTGACGATCACGATCCCGACGGTGAAGCTCACGCCGCCGCTGGTGGCCCGGCTGGGCGAGGTCCTCACGCACCACCGGGGCGCGTCCGAGGTGCGGGTGCGCTTGCAGGGGGCGCGCCGGACGACGGTGCTGCGCCTGGACCGGCACCGGGTGACGGCCGACCCGGCCTTGTTCGGCGACCTGAAGGAACTCCTCGGCCCGGCCTGCCTCGCGAGCTGACGCCCGCCCCAGCCCGCCCGGCCGCGGGTGCCCGGTCTCCGTACCGCTTCCCGCGCGCGGGCGTCGCCTCCACCTTCCGGCCGCGACGAAGCCGCTCTCGGGCTGGGACGGCCTGGGGCGAAGCAGCCGGAGGCGGGGAGGGGGGTCGCACGGGGAAGGGCGCGACCCGTTGCGGGCCGCGCCCTTGCCGTGCCGCGTGCGAAGAGGCTGGGGAAGCGGTTAGTTGTGACCCATCCGCTTCGGCTTGCGCGTCGAGCCCGAGCCCGATTCCTCGCCGCGCGCCTCCTGCGTGCTCTCCGGCCGCTCCGGCAGTTGTCCGGAGCGGCCTGGTTTCTGGCGATCTCGGTTCTTCTTCTTGGCCACGCTGAACCTCCTTGGGGTCCTGGGAACAAGGCCGTACTCAGATTCACATGGGGCGACACTCTTCGCATTTCGGGCAATACCCTTCGTGTGCGCGGCTGTCCGTGCCCACATCCGCACGCTCTGCCCACGCTTTCGCCACGCCGAAGATCGAGTTCGGGCTGATAACCCCGGTACGGTCGGGGCAGACTCGAAAGAAACAGGCCGACGGCTGACTGTGCTGTCCGACGAGAGTGGGTGGACCGTGGACCGCTGCGTCGTCCTGGTGGACGCCGGTTATCTGCTGGGTGCCGCCGCGAGCCTGTTGGCCGGAGAGCCCGCCCGCTCCGGCATCACCGTCGATCACACCGCGCTGATCCAGGGCCTGCGCGAGCGCGCCGAGGCCGAGACGGGCTGCGCGCTGCTGCGGATCTACTGGTTCGACGGCGCCCCCGACCGGGTGCCGCAGCCCGAGCACCGCAGGCTGCGCGTCATGCCCCGCGTCACGGTACGACTGGGCGCCCTCACCCGGACGGACGGCCGCTGGGCGCAGAAGGGCGTGGACGCGGCCATGCACGCCGAGCTGACCGAGCTGGCCCGCAACCGGGCCTGCTCCGACATCGTGCTCGTCACCGGCGACGGCGACCTGCTGCCCGGCCTGATGTCCGCCAAGGAACACGGCGTCGCCGTCCACCTGTGGGCGCTGCAGGCGGCCGACGGTGACTACAACCAGTCCGAGGACCTGGTCGCCGAGGCCGATGAACGCCGGGTGCTGGACCGGGAGTGGATCACCCGGGCCGTCCAGGCGAAGGAGACCGTCTGCCCCGGGGCACCGCAGCCGCCCACCCGCCCCGACATCGCCGCCATCCTCGCCGCCCCGCTGCCCGAACCGCCGCGCTCCTCCCGCTCGCCGTCCGCACTGGCCGGCAAGAACGGCGCGGCGGCACCGCCCGGCCCGGCCCCGTCCGCTCCGGCCCCCGAGGAGGAACCGTCCGAGACCCACGCGCGCGGGGTGCCCACGCCGAAGGACCTCGCCGAGCTGGGCCGCCCCGCGCCCGCCCCGCACAGCGCGCCGCCCCCGGCGCCCGCCGCCACCCTGCGCTGGTCCTCGGAGAAGGGCTGGGTGGACCGGGGCGGGGCCCCGGCCGAGCCGCCGGAGGCCGGTGCGCTGCCGACGCTGGCGCAGCTCACGACGGCCGAGCAGCGCTGGGCCGACCGCGAGGAGGACATCACGGCCGTCAGCGGGGACCCGTTCGAGGTCGGCCAGGTCTTCGCCCGCCGCTGGCTCGCGCGCCTGGGCGGTCACGGGCACCTGGAGCAGCTGACGACGCTGTACCCGCGCATTCCGCACCGCATCGACGGCGAGCTGCTGCGGTACGCCGCGCGCTTCGGGCTGCTGGCCCACAAGGACGACCAGATCGACGAGAACGACCGGTACGCGATCCGCGCGGGCTTCTGGCGCGAGGTGGACGGCCACACGGACACGGAGCGCGCTCCGGCCGAGTAGCGGCGCGCCCCACGCGGCGTGAAGGCGGCGTGCAGAACGCGGGGTCCCGGCCGAAGGCCGGGGGAGGGCGCCCGAAGGCCGGGGGAGGGAACGGGGTGCGGAACGCAGCGCGTACCCTCGTACGTCGTGGAGACGGGCACACCGCAGGACGGCACCAGCGGCGGGCCGGTGTGCGCCGTACGGGACCTGGTGAAGACGTACCCCGCACAGCGGTCCCGGCGCCGGGCGCCCGCGAGCCCCGCCGTCCGCGCCAGTGACGGCGTCACCCTCACCGTGCGGCGTGGCGAGCTGTTCGGCCTGCTCGGGCCGAACGGCGCCGGCAAGTCCACCCTCGTGCGTCAGCTCACCGGCCTGCTGCGGCCCGACGCGGGCGAGATCACCGTCCTCGGCCACGACCTCGTGCGCCACCCCGGGCGCGCCGCGCGGCTGCTGGCCTACCTCGGTCAGGAGTCCACCGCGCTGGAGGAGCTGACCGTCTGGCTGGCCGCCGAGACCACCGCCCGGCTGCGCGGCCTGCCCGCCGCCGACGCCCGCCGGGCGACCGGCGCCGTGCTGGAGGAGCTGGGCCTGACCGAACTGGCCGCCCGGCCCCTCAAACGCCTCTCCGGCGGTCAGCGCCGCCTGGCCTGCGTGGCGACCGCGCTGGTGGGGGAGCGGCCACTCCTGGTGCTCGACGAGCCGACGACCGGCATGGACCCGGTCGCCCGCCGCGCCGTGTGGGCCGCCGTGGACCGGCGCCGCGCCGAGCGTGGCGCGACGGTCGTGCTCGTCACCCACAACGTCATCGAGGCGGAGTCCGTGCTGGACCGCGTGGCCGTGCTGGACCGTGGCCGGGTCATCGCCTGCGACACCCCCGGCGGGCTCAAGGCCCTCGTCGGCGACGACGTCCGGCTGGAACTGGTGTGGCGTGACGGGCCGCCGCTGCACGTCCCCGAGGTCGCCGCGCTGTACCCGGCCGCCGAGCGCGCCGGACGCCGCTGGACGCTGCGGCTGCCCCCGGACGACGCCCGCGCGGCCGTCTCCGCCGTCACCAGCGGCGCGGCGTTCCCCGCTCTCGACGACTTCTCCCTCGCCACGCCGAGCCTGGAGGACGTCTACCTGGCCCTCGGCGGCCGTACGGAAGGTCTGGTGAAGGCGTGAGCGCCCTGTCCGCCGAGTCCGCCCCGGGCACCGCGGCGCACCGCCGTGCCCGCCAACGCGCCGGTACGGCACCGCACGAGACGCGGGCAGCCGAGCTGGCACCGCGCGTGCGGCTGTGGCCCGCGCTCACGGCGGTCTACCGCGCCCAGCTCTCCCGGGCCCGCGTCGCCCGCGTCCCGCTGCTGTTCGTCGCCACCTTCCAGTCCATCGGGATCATGGTCCTGCTGCGCGGCGTCGTGGACGCCGGTCCCGGTGCGGAGGCCCGGGCCGTCGTGGCCGGGTCCAGCGTGCTGGTCGTCGCCTTCGTCGCGCTGAACCTGCTCGCGCAGTACTTCGGGGCCCTGCGCGGCTCCGGCGGGCTCGACCACTACGCCACGCTGCCCGTGCCGCCAGCGGCCGTCGTGCTGGGCGCGGCCGGTGCCTACGCCTCGTTCACCGTGCCCGGTGTGGTGGTCACGGCGGTGACCGGCAGCCTGCTGTACGGGCTGCCGCTGACCGGGCTGTGGGTGCTGCTGGCCGTCGTCCCGCTCGCCGGTGCCGCGCTCGCCGGGCTCGGCGCCGCGCTCGGCCTGCTCGCGCCCCGGCCGGAGCTGGCCACGCTCTGCGGCCAGCTCGGCATGTCGGCCGCGCTGCTGCTCGGCGTGCTGCCGCCCACCGCACTGCCCGAGCCCGCCGGGTGGGCCCGCGACCTGCTGCCCTCCACCTACGGCGTCGAGGCGCTCGCGGCCACCTTCGGCCCCGCGCCCGACTGGACCGGCGTCGCGCTCGACCTCGGTGTCTGCGCCGCCGTGGGTGTCCTCGCGCTCGCGCTCGCCACCTGGGCCTACCGCCGCGCGGCGGTTCGCTGAGCGGCCCGGCGTCCGGGTGCCGCGCCCGGTTCCCCGGCGGCGGCTCCGGTTTGGCACGATGGCGGGGTGACCGCACCGACACCCCCCACACCGCAGTCCGGACGCCCCTCGCCGTCACAGGGCTCGCGGCCCTACGACCCGTGGGCCGAGCCGTCCGCGCAGGCGGGCGGCCCCGGACCCGGAGACGGCATCCCCGGTGCCCCCGCCGCCGTGGACGGTGGCGGCGTGCCGGACGGTGAGACGGAGCAAGCGGTGGGCGTGGCGGACGCGTGGGCCTGGCTGGGGACGGCGGCCGCCGTCACCCTGCTCGGGCCCGTCCTCGGCCTGCTGTGGTGGTGGCTGGCCCCCGACGTCGCGTACGTCTCCGACGGGCAGCAGGCGTTCCTGCGCCACAACGAGAGCGAGGCATCCTTCGGCGTGGACGGCACCTTCGTGCTGCTGGCCGCGCTCCTGGGCATCGTCTGCGGCGCCCTGGCGTTCCTGGTGCGGCGGCACGGCGGGGTCGGCGTCGTGCTGGGCCTGACCTCCGGCGGGGTGCTGGGCTCCTGGCTGGCCGCCTGGCTCGGCGGGGTGCTGGGGCCGGGCGCGGACCTGACCGCCCGGGCGCTGGACGCTGGACGCGGGGGCGTGTTCACCGGGCCGCTGGAGCTGAGCAGCATGGTGCTGCTGCTGGTGTGGCCGCTCGCCGCCGTCGCGACGCACCTGGTCGCGCTGGGCACCCGGGGGCCGCGCGACGCGGACCCGCAGCCGCCGGTCCACCCGAACTGGGGCCCGGCCCCGGACGGCCCCGCCACCCACGACCCCGCCCCGGACGGTGGCCCGGCTCCGCGCGGGTAGGGCATTCCGGCGGGTCGCTTCCGGACGCGGTTGCCCGGAGGCGAGCGGGGCCTGGGCCGGGCGGAGGTCAGGCGCGGGTGATGGGGGCCGTGTGGGCGTGGGTGAGCGCGGCCAGGTCGGCGGGTGCCAGCTCCACCTCCAGGCCACGGCGTCCGGCGGAGACGCACACCGTGCGGTGCGCGGCCACCGACGCGTCGAGCACCGTGGGCAGCCGCTTGCGCTGCCCCAGCGGCGAGATGCCACCGCGCACGTAGCCGCTGGAGCGTTCGGCCGCCGCCGGGTCGGCCATCACCGCGCGCTTGCCGCCCACAGCGGCGGCGAGCGCCTTGAGGTCCAGCGTGCGGGCCACCGGGACGACGGCGACCGTCAGCGCCCCGTCCACCTCGGCCACCAGCGTCTTGAACACCCGCTCCGGCGCCACCCCGAGCGCCCGCGCGGCCTCCTCGCCGTAAGAGAGACCGGCTGCCGGGTCGTGCGCGTAGGCGTGCACCGTGAAGGGCACCCCGGCCCGGGCCAGGGCGACCGTCGCGGGTGTGCCGTTCGCCTGTTTCCGGCGGGCCTTCGCCATCGAGGCGCCCCCTCGCGCTCAGTTCGGGCAGGTCGGCTGCTGGGTGAGCTCCACCGCGGGCAGCGAGGGCAGCTCACCCAAGACGGCCGTCTCCCGGCGCAGCAGTCGCAGCTCCTCGCGCAGGCGGCTCGCGGTGTCCGGGGTCTGGAGCAGGCGCTGCTTGTCCGCGGTGTCCAGCACCGTCGCGGCGGCCACCAGGTAGGAGACGACCGACGGCTCCTCGGGGAGCTCCTGGCCCGTCGTCAGGGTCAGCTGCTGCGCGCCCGCGAGCCGTTTGCGGTAGGCGCCGAACGCCCGCAGCACCCCGGCCGCGAGGGGAGCCGCGCCCTCGCCCGGGTCCTCCTCCAGCTCCTCCACCTCGCCGACGAGGTAGGGGCCGGCGGCGTCCACCGACAGCAGCCGGAAGCGGCTCGTCCCGGTGGCCATCAGCTCGTAGCCCTCCCCGCCCTCGCGCTCGCGGACGGTGGAGGCGTCCGCCACGCAGCCGACGGTGTGGAAGGACGCCAGCGGGTCCGCGCCGAAGCCCGCCGCGGGGCCGCGTTCCGGGGCGGTGGCGGTGCCGTCGGGCAGGCCCATGCCGGTCGGCGCGACCTCGTGGCCCTCCCGGATGGCGATGACGCCGAAGGGGCGCGGCTGATCGTCCGGGATCTCCAGCAGGTCCCGCACCAGGGCGCGGTAGCGCGGCTCGAAGACGTTCAGCGGCAGCACCAGGCCGGGGAACAGCACGGCGTTGAGCGGGAACAGCGGTAGGCGCGCGATCGTCACAGTCGGCCACCTTACGGCGTTCGGGGCCTGGCGTTCCCCGGCCCCGTCCCTTCCGGAAACGCGGACCACCTCCCGGAGCCCGCGCGCCCCGCCTACCCGCGGCCTGCCCGCGCCTACTGCCGGCGCAGCACCCGCGTCGCGCCCGCGGCGGCCGTCGTGGCGAGAATCCAGCCCGCGAGGACCAGGGCGACGGCCACCCACTGACCCGGCCCGGCCGGGTTCCACGCCTTGTCGTGGCCCAGGTCGATGACCGGGAGCAGCAGGTCCAGGGCGTAGACGGCGGGGCTCCAGTGCGGGGTCTTCTCCGGCTCCAGCGCCTCGGGACGGTGGCCGGAGAAGAACCCCGTGCCCGCGAGCCACAGCACGCCCATCCACAGCGCGGCCAGCCCCGGCCGGTAGCCGTAGGCGACGGTCCAGTCCTGGAGGTAGCCCCACACCTTTCCGGCCAGCGACAGCGTCTCGCGGCGGCGGCGCTGCTTGGCCAGGAGCACCAGGCGCGCGTCGGCGTCCTCACCGCTGTTGCGCAGCACGGTGGCCAGCTGTTCGTAGGGGCCGGGGGAGTACTCGGGGGTCGCGGCGGCCACCCACCGCAGGCGGTCGGCCAGCGGGAACGGGCCGACGGGGATCAGCTGCTCGTAGGTGAACCCGGCCATCCACAGCCCGGCCCGCACCGGCCAGCTCTGCTGGCGGTCCACGAGGTTGCCCACGGTGGCCCCGGAGAGGACGACACGCCCGTGCTCGGGGCGCTCGGGGGTGAAGCGCAGCTCGGGAGTCTGCACCCGGCGCAGGGAGACCTCCTGGTCCCGGCGCAGGGTGAAGACGGCCTGGTCGATCACCAGGGAGTCCCCGAACCGGCAGTCGTCAAGCTTCACACCCCCGGTGCACTCGAACCGCTGATGCTGCCGGGGCGGTAACCAGCCCCCGGCCGGGTCCTGCGCCTGGGCCTGGTCGCCCCGGTGCACCGTGCCCAGCGGCGGCGTCATGCTCTGCATCAGGTAGAGGGTGCCGGGGCCCGCCGTCGCACAGTGGGCGAAGCGGGCGACGTGCATCTCCGGGGCGTGCAGCGCGTACCGGCCGCGGTTGCGCAGCACGCTGCCGTAGAGGTAGAGGGACCCGCCGATCTGGGCACCGCGCAGGCTCACCTCACCGTCACAGCGCATCAGCCCGGCCTGGAGGTCCTGGCCGACGTTCAGCCCGTCGGCCGCGATGGCCCGCAGCCGGTGCCCGCTGCCGAAGGTGGTCTCGTTCAGCAGCAGGTCGGAGCCGATCGAGGCATCGGTGAGCCGGATGCCCTCGGGCACGGTGCAGCGGGCCAGGTGCAAATCACCGTCGGTCCCGGCGCGGGCGGCCTCCACCCGGGGCACCTGGCAGTCCACCAGGCGGAACGTGCTCACCTGGCCTTCGGTCAGCAACAGCTCGTCCTCGAACCGGCACTGCTTCAGTTCGACGTAGGGCCGCACTTGCCCGCCGGACAGGTCAAGCCGCCCGGTGATCAGCGCCCCGCGCAGTTGCAGCGACGTCACCCGGCCCAGCAGTGGCGGCGGGCCGTGCAGCAACAGCAGGGCGATGACGCGGGCCCGCACCGTGCGCTGCGGCCCCCACGCGTCGTCGCCGCCCGGATCGTCGCGGACCGGGTCGCCGGTGCGCAGATCGTGCGGGGTCCCGTTGCGGAACGCCTGCCACAGGCCCCACTCGGCCGTGGACAGCCGCAGCTCGGCCGGTGGTTCGCCGTCGGTCAGCGGCTCGCTCACACCCGTCCCCCTCCTGGTCAGCCCCGTCGGCCCGGCGGCCGCACGGGCACGGTGTCCGGTGACGGGCACACCGCCGGTCTCGTCCGCGCTCGCGTCGCCCATCCCGGCTCTGGCCTTTCGGCCGCCCCCGTCGTCACCGTGACCGGCACGTACGGCCTACCCCGTGGCGCGACCCGCGTATCACGCTTCGATACGCGAACCGGGACACCGCCCGGGGTCTGCGAGACTGGAGGGGTGCTGCGAACGATTTCCCTGGCCCGGATCGATCTGCGTGGTTCCTCCGCCGACGGCGGCGTGACCGGCGGCATCGACCGCGATCTACTGCCCCGCGCTGAGCTCGACGTCGAAGCCGCCCTGGAGAAGGTGCGGCCCATCTGCCACGACGTCCAGCATCGCGGGACGGCGGCGCTGCTCGACTACGCCCAGCGGTTCGACGGCGTCACCCTGGACCGGGTCGGGGTCCCGGCCGAGGCGCTGGTGAAGGCTCTGGACGAGCTGGACCCGGCCGTGCGCGCCGCACTGGAGGAGTCGGTCCGCCGCGCCCGCACCGTGCACCGGGCCCAGCGCCGCACCGACCACACCGTGCGGGTCGTGCCCGGCGGCACCGTCACCGAGCGCTGGGTGCCCGTCGAGCGTGTCGGCCTGTACGTGCCGGGCGGCCAGGCGGTCTACCCGTCCTCCGTGGTGATGAACGTCGTCCCCGCGCAGGAGGCCGAGGTCGCCTCGCTGGCGGTGTCCTCTCCGCCGCAGGCCGAGTTCGGCGGCCTGCCGCACCCGACGATCCTCGCCGCCTGCGCCCTGCTCGGCGTGGACGAGGTGTACGCCGCCGGCGGCGCGCAGGCGGTCGCCATGTTCGCCTACGGCACCGAGGAGTGCGCCCCGGTCCAGCTGGTCACCGGCCCCGGCAACATCTGGGTGGCCGCCGCCAAGCGCCTGCTCAAGGGCCGCATCGGCATCGACGCCGAGGCCGGTCCCACCGAGATCGCCATCCTCGCCGACGCCACCGCCGACCCCGCGCACGTCGCCGCCGACCTGATCAGCCAGGCCGAGCACGACACGCTGGCCGCCGCCGTCCTGGTCACCGACTCCGAGGAGCTGGCCCAGGCGGTGGACGCCGAGCTGGTCACCCAGGTCGCCGCGACCAAGCACACCGAGCGGATCACCGAGGCGCTGTCCGGCCGCCAGTCCGGTGTGGTCCTCGTGGACGACATCGAGCACGGCTTGCGCGTGGTGGACGCCTACGCCGCCGAGCACCTGGAGATCCACACCGCCGACGCCGCCGCCGTCGCCGCCCGGGTGCGCAACGCGGGCGCCGTGTTCGTCGGCCCGTACGCGCCCGTCTCCCTGGGCGACTACTGCGCGGGCTCCAACCACGTGCTGCCCACCGGCGGCTGCGCCTGCCACTCCTCGGGCCTGTCCGTGCAGTCCTTCCTGCGCGGCATCCACGTCGTGGACTACAGCCGCGACGCCCTCGCCGAGGTCACCCACCACGTCGTGGCGCTCGCCGAAGCCGAGGACCTGCCCGCCCACGGTGCGGCCCTGACGGCCCGCTTCGACGGGAAGGTGCCCGGCGCATGACCGTCCTGGACGACCTGCCGATCCGGGACGAGCTGCGCGGCAAGTCCCCCTACGGGGCGCCGCAGCTCGATGTCCCGGTGCGGCTGAACACCAACGAGAACCCCTACCCGCTGCCCGAGGCGCTGGTCGAGCGGATCGCGGAGCGGGTCGCCGAGGCCGCGCGCGGCCTGAACCGCTACCCGGACCGCGACGCCGTCGAGCTGCGCACCCGGCTCGCCGCCTACCTCACCCGCACCGGCAATCACCCCGTCAACGCCGACGGCGTGTGGGCGGCCAACGGCTCCAACGAGGTGCTTCAGCAGCTGCTCCAGGCGTTCGGCGGGCCCGGGCGCACCGCGCTCGGCTTCGACCCCTCGTACTCGATGCACGCCCTGCTCGCCCGGGGCACCGGCACCGGCTGGATCTCCGGGCCGCGCGCGGCGGACTTCACCATCGAGCTCGACGCCGCCCGCCGCGCCATCGCCGAACACCGCCCGCACGTGGTGTTCGTCTGCTCGCCCAACAACCCCACCGGCACCGCCGTCGAACCCCACGCCGTGCTCGCGCTGTACGACGCCGCGCAGGAGGCCGCTGGCGGTCACGGCGCGCTCGTCGTCGTGGACGAGGCTTACGGCGAGTTCAGCCACCGCCCGTCCCTGCTGCCGCTGATCGCGGGCCGCCCCAACCTGGTGCTCTCCCGTACGATGTCGAAGGCGTTCGGCGCCGCGGGACTGCGGCTGGGCTACCTGGCCGCCGATCCGGCCGTGGTGGACGCCGTCATGCTGGTGCGGCTGCCGTACCACCTGTCGGCCGTCACCCAGGCCACCGCGCTCGCCGCGCTGGAGCACACCGACACGCTGCTCGGTTACGTCGAGCAGCTCAAGGGCGAGCGGGACCGGCTGGTCACCGAGCTGCGGGCGGCGGGCTGCGAGGTCGTGGCCTCCGACGCCAACTTCGTGCAGTTCGGCCGCTTCGACGGCGCGGGCGGCGCGCACGCCGCCTGGCAGGCACTGCTGGAGCACGGGGTGCTGGTCCGGGACAACGGCGTGCCCGGCTGGCTGCGGGTGACCGTGGGCACCCCGGAGGAGAACGACGCGTTCTTGAACGCGGTACGTGCAGTGATGAAGGAGAACGAGCGATGAGCCGCGTTGGCCGCGAGGAGCGCACCACCAAGGAGACCTCGGTCGTCGTCGAGATCAACCTCGACGGGACGGGCACGGTCGATGTCGCCACCGGCGTCGGCTTCTTCGACCACATGCTGGACCAGCTCGGACGGCACGGCCTGTTCGACCTCAGCGTCAAGACCGAGGGCGACCTGCACATCGACAGCCACCACACCATCGAGGACACCTCGCTCGCGCTGGGCGCCGCGTTCCGGCAGGCACTTGGCGACAAGCGCGGCATCGTGCGGTTCGCGGACGCCTCCGTCCCGCTGGACGAGTCCCTCGCCCAGGTGACCGTCGATCTGTCCGGCCGCCCCTACCTGGTGCACTCCGAGCCGCAGGCCATGGCGCCGATGATCGGCCCGGACTACGACACGACGATGACGCGGCACATCCTGGAGTCCTTCGTCGCGCAGGCCCAGATCGCGCTGCACGTCCACGTCCCCTACGGCCGCAACGCCCACCACATCGTGGAATGCCAGTTCAAGGCTCTGGCCCGCGCCCTGCGCTACGCCAGCGAGATCGACCCCCGGCAGCCGGGGATTCCGTCCACGAAGGGCGCCCTGTGAGCGACGCACGCACGGCCGCCGGGCCGCACCGTACGACGATGCCCGCACCTCTGCGCCGCGCGGGCGGAGAAGCGAACACATGAGCACTGTGAGCGACGCACGCACGGCCGCCGGGCCGCACCGTACGACGATGCCCGCACCTGTGGGCCGTGCGGGCGGAGAAGCGAACGGAAACGCACGGTGACGGGGCTGGCCGCGCTGCTGATCTTCGTCGGGCTGTTCCTGCTCGGCGGGGTCATCTCGTTCTGGCGGCAAGGGCTGCCCAAGGCCGTCATCGTGCTCGCCGGTATCGGCGCGGTCCTGGCCCTGGCCGCCGGAATCCTGCGCCTGGAGGTGTGGCAGTGACCCAGCGTCCGCAGCGTCCGAAGTCCGCGAAAGACGTCGTGGTCTTCGACTACGGCTTCGGCAACGTCCGCTCCGCCGAGCGGGCCCTGGCCCGCGCCGGCGCGCACGTCGAGATCACCCGCGACTACGACCGCGCGATGAACGCCGACGGCCTGCTCGTCCCCGGTGTCGGCGCGTTCGCCGCCTGCATGGCCGGGCTGAAGGAGGCCCGTGGCGACTGGATCGTCGGCCGCCGTCTGGCCGGGGGCCGCCCGGTGCTGGGCATCTGCGTCGGCATGCAGATCCTGTTCTCGCGTGGCATCGAGCACGGGGTGGAGGCCGAGGGACTGGACGAGTGGCCCGGCACCGTCGGCCCGCTGAAGGCCGACGTCGTCCCGCACATGGGGTGGAACACGGTTGAGCCCCCGCAGGACTCGCGGCTGTTCGCCGGGGTGGACCCCGGTGCCCGCTTCTACTTCGTGCACTCCTACGCCGCCCACGGCTGGGAGCTCCAGGCCCACAACCCGGCGCTGAAGCCGCCGAAGGTCACCTGGTCCACGCACGGTGAGCGGTTCGTCGCCGCCGTGGAGAACGGTCCGCTGTGGGCCACGCAGTTCCACCCCGAGAAGTCCGGCGACGCCGGTGCGCAGCTCCTCACGAACTGGATCGAGACGCTCTAGATGACCGATGTGACCGGCGTGACCGACGTGACGCCCCAGACCAGCAAGCTCGAACTGCTCCCCGCCGTGGACGTGCGCGACGGGCAGGCCGTGCGCCTGGTGCACGGCGAGTCCGGCACCGAGACCGGCTACGGCGACCCGCTTCAGGCCGCCCTCGCCTGGCAGTCGGCCGGAGCCGAGTGGCTGCACCTGGTGGACCTGGACGCCGCCTTCGGCACCGGCGACAACCGCGAGCGGATCGCGGAGGTCACCCGGCGCATGGACCTGAAGGTGGAGCTGTCCGGCGGCATCCGGGACGACGCCTCGCTGGCCGCCGCGCTCGCCACCGGCTGCACCCGGGTCAACCTGGGCACGGCCGCGCTGGAGTCCCCGGAGTGGGTCGCGGGGGTCATCGCCGAGCACGGCGACAAGATCGCCGTCGGGCTCGACGTGCGCGGCACCACCCTGCGCGGCCGCGGCTGGACCCGCGACGGCGGCGACCTGTACGAGACGCTGGAACGGCTCAACGCCGAAGGCTGCGCCCGCTACGTCGTCACCGACATCAACAAGGACGGCACCCTCAAGGGCCCGAACCTGGAGCTGCTGCGGAACGTGTGCGCCGCCACCGACCGCCCGGTCGTCGCCTCCGGCGGCGTCTCCTCGCTGGCGGACCTGCGCGCCATCGCCGCACTCGTCCCGCACGGTGTGGAGGGCGCCATCGTGGGCAAGGCTCTGTACGCGAAGGCGTTCACGCTGCGAGAGGCGCTGGAGGCGGTGGCGGGATGACGATCGAGCGCGTGCGCGGCGAGGGCTCCTGGGAGGAGACCATCGGCTCGGCACGCGCGGTCGCCGCCGGAGACCGGGTCTTCGTCGCGGGCACCATGCCCTTCGCCGAGGGCGCGGTGGAAGGGGAGGGCGACCCGTACACACAGGCCCGGGCCGCCTTCGGCCACGCCCTGGCGGAGCTGGCCCGGTTCGGGCTCGGCGCCGAGTCCGTCGTCCGCACCCGCATGTACCTGGCCCACGCCCGCGACGTGGAAGCCGTGGGCCGCGCGCACGCCGAGCTGTTCGGCGCCGTCCGGCCGGCCGCCACGCTCGTGGTGGTCTCGGGCTTCGCCGACAGCCGCGTGCTGGTGGAGGTCGAGGTCGAAGCCTTCCGGGAAGCCCACGAGAACCGGCGGCCCCAGGCCACCCAGCACACCCGAGAAGCCCGCGAAACCCGAGTTCCTGGAGAACGTCAGTGACCCTGGCCGTACGAGTCATTCCCTGCCTGGACGTGGACGGCGGCCGGGTCGTCAAGGGTGTCAACTTCCAGAACCTGCGCGACGCCGGTGACCCGGTGGAGATGGCGAAGGTCTACGACGCCGAGGGCGCCGACGAGCTGACCTTCCTGGACATCACCGCGTCCTCCGGCAACCGCGAGACCACCTACGACGTGGTGCGCCGCACCGCCGAGCAGGTGTTCATCCCGCTCACCGTCGGCGGCGGCGTGCGCACGGCCGAGGACGTCAACCGCCTGCTGCGCGCGGGCGCCGACAAGGTGGGCGTCAACACCGCCGCCATCGCCCGGCCCGAGCTGATCCGCGAGATCGCCGAACGCTTCGGGCGTCAGGTGCTGGTGCTGTCGGTGGACGCGCGCCGCACGGAGTCCGGCTCCTTCGAGGTGACCACGCACGGAGGCCGCCGGGGCACCGGCATCGACGCCGTGGAGTGGGCTCACCGCGCCGCCGACCTGGGCGCGGGCGAGATCCTGCTCAACTCCATGGACGCCGACGGCACCAAGGACGGCTACGACGTGGAGATGATCTCCGAGGTGCGGCGGCACGTCTCCGTCCCGGTCATCGCCTCCGGCGGGGCGGGCAAGCCCGCGGACTTCCCCGCCGCGATCACCGCCGGGGCCGACGCCGTCCTGGCCGCCTCCGTCTTCCACTTCGGCGACCTGCGCATCACCGAGGTCAAGGCGGCCCTGTCCGAGGCGGGCCACCCGGTGCGCTGACCATCCGGCGGGGCGGCCCCGCCGGAGGCCGGACGCGCGCCGGGGCGGGCCGGTCAAAGCCCCAGCGACGCCTCCTGCGCCCGGGCGACGGCGTCCTTGTCGCCGTCCAGCTCTACGCGCGCCGCGTCCTGCCGCCCGTAGGCGAACAGCAGCAGCTCACCGGGCTCCCCGGTGACCGTCACCACCGGCGTGCCCCGGTGGGCGACCGCCGTCTGCCCGTTCGGGCGCCGCAGCACCAGCCCCACCGGGCACCCGCGCCCGAGCATGCGCGCGGACTTCTCCAGCCGTGACCACAGCACGTCGGCGAAGACCGGGTCCAGCTCGCGCGGTGTCCAGTCGGACTGGGCCCGGCGCACGTCCTCGGTGTGGACGTAGAACTCCACGGTGTTCGCGGCCTCGTCCACCTGCTTGATCGCGAACGGCGAGCGGCCCGGCGGGCCACTGCGGATGAGCTGGACCAGCTCCGCGTACGGCTTGGCGGCGAACTCGGCCTGGACCCGGTCGCGCCGCGCGGCCAGCTGCTTGAGGAGGAGGCCCGCCGCCGCGTCGGGACGCCGCTCCCGGAGCACGACGTGCGCGGCCAGGTCCCGCGCCGTCCAGCCCTCGCACAGGGTCGGGGCGTCGGGGCCGACGCTCTCCAACAGGTCGGCCATCAGGAGACGTTCACGCTTGGCATGAGTTGACATGCCACCAGCCTACGGCGCGGCGCCCGCGCCGGGCGAGGAGCCGCGCGGACCGGCCAGCGTCAGCCCAGGGGGCCGGTGAGCTTCTTGTCCTTCAGCGCGAGCGAGCAGGTCCCCTGATCCTTGCCGGAGAACTCGTAGGTGATCTGCGTCGGATAGAGCACGAACGAGTAGTACGAGCGGCCATCGGCCGGGAGGTGCTTCCTGGCGTCCTTCTCGCATTGCGCCCCCGCGTCCTTGCCGATCTCCTCGTCGTCGGCGTAGTCCCCGGTGAGGGTGAAGTTGGAGACCACTTCGGCGTCGTGCGGCTTGGTGCAGGACACCTCTTCGATCCTGCTGATCCCGTCCGTCATCGACGGGTCGTTGAAGCAGGTGCCCGGTTTCAGCACCACGTAGGTGCCCTTCTCGTCGTCGGGTTTCTGCGCGGGCTCCTCGGTCGGGGCCGGTTCTTCGGTGGGCTCGTCCGACGGCTCCGGCGTGGGCTCCGGCGTCGGCTCCTCGGTGGGCTCCTGCGACGCGCTCGCCGTGGGGCTCGGGCTCTCCTTGGCCTCCGTGGCCTCGTCATCTCCGGCGCCCAGGAACAGCAGGCCACCCACCGCGAGCGCGGCGACCAGCACCAGGCCGACGACGATGGCCGCGACCTTGGCCCCGTTGCCGCCGCTCCCTCCCGGCGGAGGCGGGGGCGGGAAGCCGCCAGGGCCGCCCGGAGGACCGGGCGGCGGACCGCCGGGTATGCCGTAGGGCGGCTGCTGACCGGGGTAACCCGGCTGACCGGGCGGGCCGGGGTAGCCGCCGGGCTGGCCCGGATAGCCGCCCTGCTGGCCGGGGTAGCCGTAACCGCCCGCGGGCGGACCGGGCTGCCCGGGCGGACCGAAGCCCTGCGGCGGACCGAAACCGCCGCCGGCGCCGGACCCGGACTGGTTGTTCGGCGGCGGTGGATAACTCATGGCGAAAAGGATGCCCCATGCCACAGACATTCGACGCTCCGGGCTTGGTCACAGGTCTGGCACAGCGGCGCGCCGCGAACACCTCGTAGTGGTACGGGTGTTATGTCGGCTTCGGTGCGGCGGCGGGCGGGCTCCGTGCGCGGTGTGCGGGCCGCGCCGCGCGGACGGCAGAATGATCCCATGCCAGCTACCGCACTCGACCCCGCCATCGCCGCCCGCCTCAAGCGCAACGCCGACGGCCTGCTGCCCGCCATCGCCCAGCAGTACGACACCGGCGAAGTGCTCATGCTCGGCTGGATGGACGACGAGGCCCTGCACCGCACCCTCACCACCGGACGCTGCACCTACTGGAGCCGCAGTCGCCGCGCGTACTGGGTCAAGGGCGACACCTCCGGGCACGTCCAGTGGGTGAAGTCCGTGGCCCTGGACTGCGACGGGGACACCGTGCTCGTCCAGGTGGACCAGGTCGGCGCCGCCTGCCACACCGGCGAGCGCACCTGCTTCGACGCCGACCGGCTCCCCGTGACGCGGCCCGCGACGGGCGAACAGAGCGCGGGGAAGGAGAGCTGACGATGACCACGCCCACCACCGGCGGTACCGCCCGTACCAGCCCCGACGCCGAGGGCTTCCGCACCCTGGCCAAAGACCGCCGCGTCATTCCCGTCACCCGCCGCCTGCTCGCCGACGGTGACACCCCCATCGCGCTCTACCGCAAGCTGGCCGGTGAGCGCCCCGGCACGTTCCTGCTGGAGTCCGCCGAGAACGGCCGCACCTGGTCGCGCTACTCCTTCATCGGCGTGCGCAGCGCCGCCACCCTCACCGTGCGGGACGGCCAGGCGCACTGGATCGGCGCTCCGCCCGTCGGCGTGCCCACCGGCGGCGACCCGCTGGCCGTCCTGCGCGCCACCGTCGAGGCGCTGCACACCCCGCGCGACCCACAGCTGCCGCCCTTCACCGGCGGCATGGTCGGCTACCTCGGCTACGACGTCGTCCGCCGCCTGGAGCGCGTCGGCGACAGCGCGCGTGACGACCTGGGGCTGCCCGAGCTGACGATGCTGCTCGCCTCCGACCTCGCGGTGCTCGACCACCGCGACGGCACCGTGCTGCTCATCGCCAACGCCATCAACCACAACGACCTGGACACCGGCGTGGACGAGGCGTACGCCGACGCCGTCGCCCGGCTCGACGCCATGACCGCCGACCTCGACCGCCCGGTGTCGGCGGGCGCCGCGCCGCTGCCCGAGCCGCAGGTGCCGCAGTACGCCGAACGGTGGGGCGGCGAGCACTACCAGGCGGCCGTGGCGGACATCAAAGAACGCATCCGGGCCGGTGAAGCCTTCCAGGTCGTGCCCTCCCAGCGGTTCCAGACGCCGTGCGCCGCCAGTGCGCTGGATGTCTACCGGGTGCTGCGCACCACCAACCCCAGCCCGTACATGTACCTGTTCCGCTTCGCCGGGCCGGATGGCGACGGGCCCGGGTTCGACGTCGTCGGCTCCAGCCCGGAGGCGCTGGTCAAGGTCGAGGACGGGCGGGCCATGCTGCACCCCATCGCCGGGACCCGGCCGCGCGGCCAGACCCCGCAGCAGGACCACGACCTCGCCGGGGAACTGCTCGCCGACGCCAAGGAGCGCGCCGAGCACCTGATGCTCGTCGATCTCGGGCGCAACGACCTGGGCCGGGTGTGTGAGCCGGGCAGCGTGGAGGTCGTGGACTTCATGACCATCGAGCGCTACAGCCACGTCATGCACATCGTCTCCACGGTGACCGGGCGGCTGGGCGGCGGCCGCACCGCGTTCGACGCCCTGCTGGCCTGCTTCCCCGCCGGGACCCTCTCCGGCGCGCCCAAGCCCCGGGCGCTGCAGATCATCGAGGAGCTGGAGCCGGTACGCCGTGGCCTGTACGGCGGCTGCGTCGGCTACCTCGACTTCGCCGGGGACCTGGACACCGCCATCGCCATCCGTACCGCGCTGCTGCGCGACGGCACCGCCTACGTCCAGGCGGGCGCGGGCGTCGTGGCGGACTCCGACCCGGCGGCCGAGGACACCGAGTGCCGCAACAAGGCGGCCGCCGTGCTCAGGGCGGTGCACGCGGCGGGACGGCTCGGCGGTAGCGTGACAACGTGACGCCTTCGCCCTCTTCCGAGCCCTCCGGCCCCCCGGGCCGCGCCGGTTCCGCCGGGCCGGGACCGGCGGCCCGTGACGCCGCGCCGTCCGCCCGGGAGGGCGCGGCCCGCCGCGCGCTGGGCGTGGTGCTGTTCGCCGGGGCGCTGGGCGCGGCAGCGGTGCTCGTCGCCGCCGGGCAGACGTGGGCCGAGGCCACGGCCGTCGGCGGCGGTGCCCGCTTCCCGGTGACCGTCACCGGCGGCACCGTCACCGCCCTGCCCAGCGCGCTGGCCCTGGTCGGACTGGCCGCCCTCGTCGCCGTCTTCGCCGTGCGCGGCCGGACCCGGCTGCTGGTGGCCGCGCTGCTGGCCGCCTGCGGCGCGGGCACGCTGGCCGCCGCGCTGGCCGGGGCCGCCGACACCGGCGCGCTCAGCACCGCCGGTACCGAGGCCACCGGTCTGACCCGCAGCACGCTGGAGGGTGTCAGCCACAGCGCCTGGCCCTACGTGGCCGCGGCTGGTGGTCTGCTCCTGCTGCTCGCCGGGCTGCTGGCCCTGCGGTACGCCCGGTACTGGCCCGCCATGGGCAGCCGCTACGAGCGCACCGGCCCCCGTCCCGCCGCCCCCCGGGCCGCCCGCGTCGCGCCGGAGCGGCCCGAGGACGTGTGGAAGGCCCTGGACCGGGGCGAGGACCCGACCACTCCGGACCGGGTGGACGCGGAGCGTGCGGACGCGGCACGGCCGGACCCGGCACGGCCGGACCCGGACCGGGTGGGTGACGGCCCGGCCACCGACGGCCCGGCCACCGACGGCCCGGCCACCGGCGGTTCGGCGTCCGGAGGCCGGGGGAGGGCCGGGGAGCCGCCGGGCGGGCGTCCGCCCGGCGGGGAGGCGGCCGGGGACGAGCCGCCGGAACGGTCCTGACACAATGACCCGGGGTGCGGCCACCGGCCCCCTCCACCCGCTTTCGATCCACCGAGCACGACCGACCGAGGAGCATTCATGGCGGACAGCAGCCACGGACACACCCCCGCCGCCTGGACCGGCGTCACCATCGCGTTCATCGGCTTCTGTGTCAGCAGCGTGTTCCTGGTGCTGGCCCAGCCGCTCCTGGTCATCGCCGGGCTGGTCATCGCCGCGCTCGGCGGCGTCGTCGGTCTGATCATGCGCTCCATGGGCCTCGGGATGCCGGAGGAGCCCGCTGAGCTGGCCGCCCGCCGTCAGGAAGCGGGCGTGGCCCAGCACTGATCCGGCCGCTCCGGTCCGGCCCCGCGCACCCTGCTCCCTCACTCGTCCGGGTGAGCGAGCAGGGTGTTCGCTTACCGGCGCGACGGCGGGCCGGTCCGTCCGGTATGTGAGACTCGGGTCAAGTCGATGCGGGGCCTGACCCGATGGCCGGATACCATCGCAGGGATTGACCGCGACGTTCCGTAACTCAGCAGAAAGGGGCCGCTCGCGTGAGTGTGCTCGCCGAGATCATCGACGGAGTCCGCGCCGACCTCGCCGAGCGTCAGCAGCGCGTCAGCCTCGATGAGCTCAAGGAGCGCGTCGCCAAGGCCGCGCCGGCCAAGGATGGGGCGGCTGCGCTGAAGGGCGCGGACGTCAAGGTCATCTGTGAGGTCAAGCGCTCCAGCCCCTCCAAGGGCGCGCTGGCCGCCATCGCCGATCCGGCCGGGCTCGCCACGGACTACGAGGCGGGCGGCGCCGCGGTCATCTCCGTGCTCACCGAACAGCGCCGCTTCGGCGGCTCGCTGGCCGACCTGGAAGCCGTGCGCGGCCGGGTGGACATCCCGGTACTGCGCAAGGACTTCATCGTCACCGCCTACCAGCTGTGGGAGGCCCGCGCACACGGCGCCGACCTCGCGCTGCTCATCGTCGCGGCCCTGGAACAGGACGCGCTCGTGTCGCTGATCGAGCGCGCCGAGTCCCTGGGGCTCACCCCCCTGGTCGAGGTGCACGACGAGGAGGAGGCCGAGCGCGCGGTGGACGCGGGTGCCCGCGTCATCGGCGTCAACGCGCGCAACCTCAAGACGCTGGAGGTGGACCGGGGTAATTTCGCCCGCATCGCCCCGGAGATCCCCGACCACGTCGTCAAGATCGCCGAGTCCGGCGTGCGCGGCCCGCACGATCTCATCGCCTACGCCAACGACGGCGCGGACGCCGTTCTGGTCGGCGAGTCGCTGGTCACCGGCAAGGACCCGAGATCGGCGGTGGCCGACCTCGTGGCCGCCGGCGCCCACCCGGCCCTGCGGCACGGACGCTGACGCCATGACCCGCGCCCACGCCCGACTCGCCCGTGGCTGCCGGCCGCGGGGCTGCCGCGCGCCCGCGCGGCGCGTCCACGGGCGGCGGGTGCGGTACCACATCGGAGCCGAGCCAGGGCAGGTCAACGGGCGGCGATGGCGTCCCCGCAGGCGCGTCTCCGGCCGTACGTAGGGTCTCGCTCTCCGCGTACGGTACGGGCGTCTGTGCTGCCAGCCGCTGGGCGGGATGACCCCGCCCCTCACCCGTGACAGGTGCCGTACACGCGGGTACGCCTGTTTCCTGCTCCTGGAGATCGTTCCTGATGTCCGTTGACTTCTTCCTCCCCGACCCCGAAGGCCGGGTGCCCAGCGCCGAGGGCTACTTCGGCGCGTTCGGCGGCAAGTTCATCCCGGAGGCGCTCGTCGCCGCCGTGGACGAGGTGGCCGTCGAGTACGCCAAGGCCAAGGCCGACCCCGCCTTCACCGCCGAACTGAACGACCTGCTCGTCAACTACACCGGCCGCCCCAGCGCGCTGACCGAGGTGCCGCGGTTCGCCGAACACGCCGGCGGCGCCCGGATCTTCCTCAAGCGCGAGGACCTGAACCACACCGGCTCCCACAAGATCAACAACGTGCTGGGCCAGGCCCTGCTGACCCGGCGCATGGGCAAGACCCGTGTCATCGCCGAGACCGGCGCGGGCCAGCACGGCGTCGCCACCGCCACCGCCTGCGCCCTGTTCGGCCTGGAGTGCACCATCTACATGGGCGAGGTGGACACCCGGCGCCAGGCACTCAACGTCGCCCGCATGCGCATGCTGGGCGCCGAGGTGATCCCGGTGACCTCCGGCAGCCGCACGCTGAAGGACGCCATCAACGAGGCGTTCCGCGACTGGGTCGCCAACGTGGACCGCACCCACTACCTCTTCGGCACCGTCGCCGGACCGCACCCGTTCCCGCAGCTCGTGCGCGACTTCCACCGCGTCATCGGCGTCGAGGCGCGGCGCCAGCTGCTGGAGCGCACCGGCCGCCTGCCGGACGCCGTCGCCGCCTGCGTGGGCGGCGGCTCCAACGCGATCGGCCTGTTCCACGTCTTTCTGGGCGACGAGACGGTGCGCCTGGTCGGGATGGAAGCGGCCGGACACGGGGTGGACTCCGGCGAGCACGCCGCCACCCTCACCGCCGGCGATCCCGGCATCCTGCACGGCTCCCGCTCCTACGTGCTCCAGGACGACGAGGGCCAGATCACCGAGCCGTACTCCATCTCCGCGGGCCTGGACTACCCGGGCATCGGCCCCGAGCACTCCTACCTCAAGGACACCGGGCGCGCCGAGTACCGCCCGGTCACCGACGACCAGGCCATGCGGGCGCTGCGCCTGCTCTCCCAGACCGAGGGCATCATCCCGGCCATCGAGTCCGCGCACGCGCTGGCCGGTGCGCTGGACCTGGGCCGCGAGCTGGGCCCGGACGGCCTCGTCCTGGTCAACCTCTCCGGGCGCGGTGACAAGGACATGGACACCGCCGCCCGCTACTTCGGGTACTACGATTCCGACGCCATGGATGCCATGGAAGCCATGGACGATACGGACGCCGCAGACGGCTCCGGGACCGAGGAGGCCAAGTGATGGCAGGCACGGCACACCTCCACGGTTCCCAGGCCCCGGCTCACCACGACGTGCCCGCGAACCCGGCCGTCCCGGCCGACGCCACCGGACGCGCCCACCTGCTGACGTCGGTGCTGGCACAGGCCAGGTCCGAGGGCCGCGCCGCGCTCGTCGGCTACCTGCCCGCGGGCTTCCCGACCGTCGAGGGCGGCATCGCCGCCTGCACGGCGCTGCTGGAGAGCGGCTGCGACGTCGTCGAGGTCGGGCTGCCGCACAGTGACCCGGTGCTGGACGGCCCGGTCATCCAGACCGCAGACGACATCGCGCTGCGCGGGGGCGTCCGCATCGCCGACGTCCTGCGCACCGTGCGCGAGGCGCACGCGGCCACGGGCGCGCCGGTCCTCGTCATGACCTACTGGAACCCGGTGGACCGCTACGGCCCGGAGCGGTTCGCCGCCGAACTGGCGGCGGCGGGCGGCGCGGGCTGCATCCTGCCGGACCTGCCGGTGGAGGAGTCCGACGCCTGGCGCAAGTCCGCCGAGCACCACGGGCTGGCCACGGTGTTCGTCGTCGCACCCAGCAGCCGCGACGCGCGGCTCGCGAAGATCACGGCGGCGGGTTCCGGGTTCGTGTACGCGGCGTCGCTGATGGGCGTCACGGGCACGCGCGAGTCCGTGGGCCGCGAGGCCGCCGACCTCGTCGCACGGACGCGCGCGGTCACCGACCTGCCGGTGTGCGTGGGGCTCGGCGTCTCCACCCGGGCGCAGGCCGCGCAGGTCGCGGACTTCGCCGACGGCGTCATCGTCGGCTCCGCGTTCGTGAAGGCGCTGCTGGCCCATCCGGACGACGCGGACGCGGGCCTCGCCGCCGTGCGCGCGCTGGCCACCGACCTGGCCGAGGGCGTCCGGGGGAGCTAGACCCAGCCCTCCCCTTCCCGAAACAAGCCAGCCTGCCTCGGGAAGGGGAGGGGAGGGCCAGGGGCGCCCTCACGGTGCGTGCAGGCGCAGAACCGCCAGGTCAGCGCCCTGCGGGGGCGAGCCGTAGCGCCGGGAGACGCCCACCATCGTGGCGAACGCGAGCGGCACCGTCCAGGACGCGGGCTGCGCCAGCAGCACCGTCAGCAGGCCGGGGGACAGCTCGCTGAGCGCGGACGCCAGCGCGGCCCCCGTCGCGCAGACGGCGCCCACCACCAGCCCCGCGACGGCGCCTGGCCGGGTCAGCCGGGGCCACCAGATGCCCAGCACCAGCAGTGGGCAGAACGTGGAGGCGGCGACCGCGAACGCCCAGCCCACCATGACGTTGATGTCCACGTGCGCGGCGGGCAGCGCCAGCAGCACGGCGACGCCCGCGCCCGCTGCGACCGCGAGGCGCAGCCGGGACAGCCCGCTGCCGAACAGGTCGTGCGACAGCCCGCCCGCCAGCGCGAGCAGCAGCCCGGAGGACGTGGACAGGAACGCCGCGAACGCCCCGGCCGCCACCAGCGCCGTCAGCACGGTGCCCAGCGTGCCCGGCGCCACCTCGCCCGGCAGCACCACGGCCACGGTGTCGGTAGCGCCCGAGTGCACCAGGTGCGGCGTCACTACCCGGCCCAGCAGCCCGTAGACCACCGGAAAGAGGTAGAACACGCCGAGCAGCGCGATCACCAGCACCGCGACCCGCCGGGCCGAGCGCGCACTGGAACTGGTGTGGAACCGCATGATGACGTGCGGCAGCCCCACCGCGCCGAGCGTCGTCGCCAGCAGCACCGACCAGGTGGACAGCAGCGGATAGCCGGAGCCGCCGACATCCAGCAGCGGACGGCTCCACCCCTGGGGCACGGTGACCGGCGTCAGCGCCGCCGTCCGCACCTCCGGACCCACCCGCATGCTGAGGAACACGGCGGGAACCGCGATGAACAGCAGCTTCACCAGATAGTGGAACGCCTGCACATACGTCGCCGACCGCATGCCGCCGACCGCGATCGAACCGCTGACGACGAGCCCGGCCAGCACCACCCCCACCCAGTACGGCGTGCCGCTCACCAGGTGCAGCACCACGCCCGCGCCCTTGAACTGCGGCACCAGGTACAGCCACATGATCACCAGGACGATCAGACCGCACAGCCGCCGCACCCGCCGTGAGCCGAGCCGGCACTCGGCGAAGTCGGGCACGGTGTAGGCGCCCGAGCGCCGCATCGGCCCGGCCACCAGCGCCACCACGGCCACGTACCCGGCGGTGAACCCGACGGCGTACCACAGGGAGCCGATGCCGTCCTTGAGCAGCAGCCCGGCGAGCCCCAGGACGGAGGCGGCCGAGACGTACTCGCCCGCGATGGCCATGGCGTTCCAGCCGCTGCCCACCCGGCGCGAGGCCACCAGGAAGTCGGGCGTGGTCCGCGCCGCCCGCACCCCGTACACCCCGATCGCCAGGCTCGCCGCGATCAGGCAGCCGATCGCCAGCAGACCCGTCACCCCGGTCCGTCCGGGCAGCTGTCGGGAGGCTCGGCACCGACGGCCTCGACGCGTTCGGCCGCCCGCACGTGCGCGACGGCGATCAGCAGCAGCAGCGGATAGGTGGCGGCGGCCAGCACCAGCCACGACACCGGTACCCCGGCCAGGGCCAGCCGGTCCAGGGCGGGCAGGACCGCGATGACGCCGCTGGTACCGAACAGCACCAGTGCCAGCAGGACCAGTGTGCGCGCGGCGGTGCGGCGCTGGGCGGCGAACACCGCGCGGGCGGCCTGAGGATCGTCCGGGCCGGGCAACGGCAGCGGACGCCGGTCGCCGCGCAGCCCGCGGGCCAGGGCGATCCGGGTCTGCGGGCTGGTGACCTTCACCCGCCCCCGGGCGCCGCTCACCGCGCCGCCCGCCCCAGCTGGCCGTTGCGCGCGGCGTCCATCAGCTGGTCCTTCAGCCCGCGCGCGTGCCTCCGGCTGACCGGCACGTCCCCGGCCGGGGTGCACGCGACCAGCCCCGCGGAGCTGGTGACGCGCAGATCGTGCACCCAGCCGACGGCCACCAGGTAGCCGCGGTGCACCCGCACGAACCCGGCGGGGGACCACACATCCTCCAGGTATGACAGCGACAGCCGGATCAGGTGCGTGCCCTCGGCGGTGTGCAGCCGGACGTAGTCGCCGTGCGCCTCGGCGAACTGGATGTCGTCGCGCCGCACGAACACCGTGCGGCGGCTGTGCTCGATCTGCACCACGGCCAGCTCGTCGGCTGGCCCGGACTCTGGCGGGGCGTGCCGCAGCCGGGCGATGCGGGCGACCGAGTCGGTCAGCCGCTCCGGGCGCACCGGCTTGAGCAGGTAGTCCACCGCGCCGATCCCGAACGCCTCGATCGCGTGCGACTCCGACGCCGTCACGAACACGATCGCCGGTGGCGCCGAGAGCATGCTGATGACGCGGGCGACCTCCATACCGTCCAGGCCGGGCATCGAGATGTCCAGGAACACCGCGTCCAGCGGGACGCTGCCCAGCAGCCGCACCGCCGCCTCACCGCTGTCGGCCGCCAGCACCTCGGTGATCTCCGGCATGTCGGCGAGGAAGCCGTGCAGCTCCTCCCGGGTGGACGGTTCGTCCTCGACGACCAGGACGTGCAACGTCACTGGCTCACCACTCCTCGCATGAAGCGCGGCACCCGGATGATCACCTTGGTACCGCTGTCCGGCGCGGTCTCGATCAGCAGACCGTGCTCGGGCCCGTACACCGCGCGCAGCCGCTGGTCCACGTTGGCCAGGCCGACGCCCTTCGCGGGCGGTCCGGTCCCGGCGAGGACGGCCCGGGCGAGGTCCGGCTCCATGCCGACGCCGTCATCCTCGATCTCGATGACGCACAGCGGCCCCTCACCGAAACCGGAGACGCTGATGTGGCCGCGCCCCGCCTTGCGTTCCAGACCGTGCCGCACGGCATTCTCCACGATGGGCTGCACCACCAGGAAGGGGAGGGCGACGGGCAGGATCTCCGGTGCCATCCGCACCGTGATCTCCAGCCGGTCGTCGAACCGCGCCCGCTGGAGCTCCAGATAGGTCTGCGTCGCCTGTAGTTCGGCGGCGACGGTCGCGTAGTCGCCCTTGGTGGAGAAGCTGTAGCGCAGGTAGTCCGCGAAGTCGGTGAGCAGACCCCGGGCCCGGCCCGGGTCGGTGCGGATGTGCGCGGCGATCACGGCGAGCGCGTTGTGCAGGAAGTGCGGCGAGATCTGCGCGCGGAGGGTGCGCAGGTCAGCGGCCGCGATGCGGGTGCGCGCGGTGCGCAGCTCGGCGTGGTCCAGGCGCTCGGCGACCAGCCGGGCGACCTCGCTGAGCTCCTCCTCGCCGAGGTCACCGGCGGCGACGAGGCAGCCAGCGAGGTCGTCGGCGACGATGAGCGGCGCCGCGCACAGCGGGGGACGGCGCAGGGCGGCCCCGTGCTCGAAGACCTCGGCGACCAACGCCTGAGGGTCACTGCCCGCGGGCAGCGTGCCGTGCCGTGCGACGGGGCCGTCCAAACCGGCCAGCAGTACGGCGTCCGCGCCCAGCAGCCGGCGGACGCGCCTGGCCGCGACCGGGCCCGCGCCGCGCAGGCCGTCACGCAGGTCGCCGCCGAGCAGGCGCGCCTCGCGCAGCACGGCGATGGTGCCGGGCAGCTCCGCCCCTTTCCCCAGCAGTTTCCCCGGCGACTTACCCCGCAACCGCCGCCCCCACGTCCCTTTCACCCGCCGACGTTAACCCGGTGGCCCCGCCCCAGTCCCGCCCCTTGCCGAAAGTGGACGTCGCCACCTCAGCGCGTGGCCGCGCGCTCCGCACCCGCGCCCGTCAACGCCCGCACCTGCAGCTCCGCGAAACGCCGCCCGTCGCGCTCGCCGGAGGACAGGGTGCCCACGATCGCGCACAGCAGGCCGAGCGGGATCGACACCAGGCCCGGGTTGGCCAGCGGGAACCAGGCGAAGTCGGCGCCGGGGACCAGCGCTTTCTCCGCGCCGGAGACGACCGGCGAGAACAGCACCAGCCCCACCGCGCTGACCAGGCCGCCGTAGATACCGGCCAGCGCGCCGCGCGTGTTGAACCGCTTCCAGAACAGGCTCAGCAGCAGCGTGGGCAGGTTGGCGGACGCCGCGATCGCGAACGCCAGCGCGACGAGGAACGCCACGTTCAGGCTTTGCGCGAAGATCGCCAGCACGATCGCCACCGCGCCCACCCCGAAGGCGGACAGCCGCGCGACCTTGACCTCCTCCCGCCCGCTCGCCTTCCCCTTGCGCAGCACGCTGTTGTAGAAGTCGTGGGCCAGCGACGAGGAGGAGGCGATCATCAGCCCGGCCACGGTGGACAGGATCGCCGCGAAGGCGACGGCCGCGATGATCGCGAGCATCACCGAGGCCAGGGCCGAGCCGCCGAAGTAGGCGCCCGCCGCTTCCGCGAGCTGCGGCGCCGCCGTGTTCCCGGCGCTGTCCTGGGCCGTGATGGCCTCCTTGCCGACCATCGCGGCGGCGCCGAAGCCGAGCACCAGCGTCATCAGGTAGAAGGTGCCGATGAGCCCGATGCCCCAGTTGACCGATTTCCGTGCCGTCCTGGCGTCGGGCACGGTGTAGAACCGGATGAGGATGTGCGGCAGCCCGGCGGTACCGAGCACGAGGGCCAGGCCGAGGCTGATGAGGTCCAGCTTGTTCCACAGGGTCTGCCAGGCGTCGCCGGGCACTTCGACGCCGTAGCGCAGGCCCGGTTCGAGGAAGGACTGCCCCGCGCCGCTGGCCCGCGCCGCGTCGTTCATGAGCGAGCCGAGGTTGAAGTCGTAGACGGCGAGCACCATCACGGTGAGCAGGAACGCCCCGCCCATCAGCAGCCCGGCCTTGACGATCTGCACCCACGTCGTGCCCTTCATGCCCCCGAAGGTGACGTAGACGATCATCAGGACGCCGATGACGACGATGCCCATGATCTTCGCGGTGTCCGCGTCCATGCCCAGGTAGGTCTCACCCGGCTCGATGCCCAGCAGCAGCGCGACGAGCGCACCGGCGCCCACCATCTGCGCCAGCAGGTAGAAGATGGAGACGGTCAGGGTCGAGACGGCGGCGGCCGTGCGCACGGGGCGCTGCCGCATGCGGTACGAGAGCACGTCGGCCATGGTGAAGCGGCCCGAGTTGCGCAGCAGTTCGGCCACCAGCAGCAGCGCCACCAGCCACGCCACGAGGAAGCCGATGGAGTACAGGAACCCGTCGTAGCCGTAGAGCGCGATCAGGCCCGCGATGCCGAGGAAGGAAGCGGCGGACATGTAGTCGCTTCCGATGGCGAAGCCGTTCTGCACTCCGCTGAAACCGCGGCCGCCGGAGTGGAAGTCGGTGGCCGACCTGGTCTGCCGCCCCGCCCAGACCGTGATCACGAGGGTGACCGCGATCATGGCGAGGAACAGCAGGACGGTGAGGGTGCGGCCGCTGGATGCGGCCTCCTGCGCCAGGGTCATCGTCCGGCTCCGTTCGTCGTGTCGTCCGGGTGGTCCGGTTCGCCGCCCGCGTCGTGCGGCTCCCCGGTCAGCTCGCCGCGCAGGTCGTCGGCGAGGCGGTCCAGGCGCCGGCTGGCGTAGCGGGAGTAGAGGACGGCGATGCCGAAGGTGGTGACGAACTGCAGCAAGCCGAAGACCAGAGCGAGGTTCACGGTCCCGAACAGCACGGTGGCCATCACCTCGCGCGCGTACGCCGACATCAGCACGTACAGCAGGTACCAGACGAGGAAGGCGACGCTCATCGGGAGGACGAAGACGAGCAGCCGCCGCTTGAGTTCCAGGAAGCGCGCGTCGGTGTGCATCGCCACGGTGTGCTCCGGTGTCTCCTGCGCGGAGTGCGGCTGCGGTGGGAGCTCGGCGGACATGGGCGCCTCCTCAACACATCGGACAAGAGCAAAATAAGCAGCGTCACCCCGGCCCGGGAGCGGCGCGCTGCGGGGTGTGCGCCGAACGTGTCCGGCCCGCGACGAACGGTGCTCCGGTGGCCGTCGGCCGGTCGGAAACCGCGCCGAACGGTCGTCAACGGGCACTCCCGACGGTTCGCACCTTCAGGGGAAAGTCGGCCGACGGTGTCGGCGAACGCCCCGGCGCGTCGTTGGCCCAGGCGTGATGAGCGAGAACGGCAACGAGGGAAGGCGGCCCGCCGTCGAGCGGCTGCGTGAGCAGCGTGAGCGCGAGCAGGCGGCCGAGAAGCGCAAGCGGGGGATCAAGGTCGGGCTGGTCGCGGTCGCGGTGCTGGCCGTCGTCGGTGTCATCGGCTACGCGGCCGCCGGCGGCTCCCTGGGCGACGGGGACGGCGAGGCCGCCGCGCCCATCAGCGAGGGCAAGGGCCAGGCCCCGGTCACGCTCACCGTCTACGAGGACTTCCGCTGCCCCGGCTGCGCGAGCTTCGAGACGCGGTTCAAGGACACCCTCCACGAACTCGTCGAGGACGGGCAGCTGCGCACCGAGTACCACCTGGTGACGATCATCGACGGCAACATGGGCGGCAACGGCTCCCGGGCCGCCGCCAACGCCGCGCACTGCGCGAAGGACGCCGGGAAGTTCACTCCCTACCACGACCTGCTCTTCGCCAGCCAGCCGCCGGAGCAGGAGGACACCTTCGCCGACCAGGGCTACCTGATCGAGCTGGCGGGGCAGATCCCCGGCCTGGACAGCCCCGAGTTCCGCTCCTGCGTGCGGAACGGCACGTACGCCGAGAAGGTCAGGGCCACCAACGCGGCGTTCACCGCCTCCGAGCACAACGCGACGCCCACCGTCCTGCTCGGCGGCGAGAACGTCTACGGCGACCCGGCGGACCCGCTCACCCCGGAGAGTCTGCGCGAGAAGGTGGCCGGCTTGGCGAAGGCGGCGGACGGTGGGAAGGCGGGCGGCGACGGCACGGGCGCGGGCGGGGACGCGGCGGGCTCCTGAGCCCGTTTCCGCACCGGGGCCCGGGCACGGTAGCGTCTGAAGCGCCATGGAGACCCTTGCCTCGATCCCCAGCCCGCCGTCCGGTGAGATCCTGCTGTTCGACACTATCCCGCTGCGCGGCTACGCACTGTGCATCATCCTCGGTGTGTTCGTCGCCGTCTGGCTCGGCGGGAAACGCTGGGTGGCGCGCGGCGGCCAGCCCGGCACCGTCGCCGACGTCGCGGTGTGGGCCGTGCCGTTCGGCCTGGTCGGGGGCCGGCTCTACCACGTCGTCACCGACTACCAGCTCTACTTCGCCGACGGTGAGAACTGGGTCGACGCCTTCAAGCTCTGGGAAGGCGGCCTCGGCATCTGGGGGGCCATCGCCTTCGGCGCGCTCGGCGCCTGGATCGCCTGCCGCCGCCGGGGCATCCCCCTGCCCGCCTACGCCGACGCCGTGGCCCCCGGCATCGCCCTCGCGCAGGCCATCGGCCGCTGGGGCAACTGGTTCAACCAGGAGCTCTACGGCCGCCCGACCGACGTACCGTGGGCGCTGGAGATCGACAAGGGCGCCGTGACCGGCACCTTCCACCCCACGTTCCTGTACGAGTCGCTGTGGTGCCTGGGCGTGGCCCTGCTGGTCCTGTGGGCCGACCGCCGTTTCCAGCTCGGGCATGGGCGCGCGTTCGCGCTGTACGTCGCCGCGTACACCGCCGGGCGGTTCTGGATCGAGTACCTGCGCATCGACGAGGCGCACGAGATCCTGGGCCTGCGCCTGAACAACTGGACGTCGCTGCTCGTCTTCCTCGGCGCGGTCGCCTACCTGGTGATCTCCGCGAAGCGCCGCCCGGGCCGCGAGGTCGCGGTGGAACCGGCTCCGGCTGAGGAAGACGCGGAGGAACCGGCGGAGCCCGCCAAGAGCTAACCCCCTCGCCCAGCCCCGGAACCCGGGAGGCGCTGCCCCAGGCCCCGGGAGCGACGCACGTCGCCCCCGCGCGGCGGAGACCGAAGGGGGCTGGCCGGGGCAGCCACCGCCGGTTTTCGCAAACCCGGCGGGGAGGGGAAAACCGCAGGTAAGTACGGCCTTCCTTGCTGGCGCGGCGCCGCGCGCGCCCCTACCGTCGGGCGTATGGCTGTCACGGAAGCCGAGACGCACACCCACCGGGACGTGAACGGGGGCTGGCTGCGCCCCGCCGTGTTCGGGGCGATGGACGGGCTGGTGTCCAACCTCGCGCTCATCACCGGCGTCGCCGGCGGTGCCGCCGCCCCGCAGACGATCGTGCTCACCGGACTGGCCGGGCTGGCCGCGGGCGCGTTCTCCATGGCCGCGGGCGAGTACACCTCCGTCGCCTCGCAGCGTGAGCTGGCCCTCGCCGAGCTGGACGTGGAGCGCCGCGAGCTGCGCGACAACCCCGAGGGGGAACGCCGCGAGCTGGCCGCCCGCTTCCGTGCCCGGGGAGTAGCGCCGCCCCTGGCCGACGAGGTCGCCGCGCAGCTGTCCCGGAACCCGGATCAGGCGCTGGAGATCCACGCCAGGGACGAACTGGGTCTCGACCCCCACGTACTGCCGTCCCCCCTGGTGGCCGCGGTGTCCTCGTTCGGCTCCTTCGCGCTCGGCGCGCTGCTGCCGGTGCTGCCGTACCTGCTGGGCGCGACGGCGGTGTGGCCCGCTGTCGCCCTCGCGCTGGTGGGGCTGTTCCTGTGCGGCGCGGCCGTGTCGAAGGTCACCGCCCGCCCGTGGTGGTACAGCGGCCTGCGACAGTTCATCCTGGGCGGGGCGGCGGCCGCGCTCACCTATCTGCTGGGCTCGCTCCTGGGCGCCGCGCTCGGCTGAGACACGCCCGCCCGGTCGCGGTACGTGACCTTTGTTACTGGGCGGTTTCAGCCGTACAGACACGGGGTACAAGCCCGGAGCACCTGCGAGCAAGGACGCTCGTCTGGTCTGTCCGCGTGCCGCGACACAGCGGAGGCGACACCTTCTTACGCTTCCGGATGCCCCGTCTGGCGTCCGTATGGTGGACTCGGATATCCACTTTCCGAGAATCCGGCCATCATGTAATCTGCGTGAAATTTTGATCCGCAGAGGGCCAACGTCGTCCCTCGGCACTGGTACCTGCCACGACGACGACGGGAGAGCCGATGCGTGCAGCGTCTATGGCGGCCCACCCTGCCAAGCAGGGGTTGTATGACCCCCAGTACGAGCACGACGCCTGTGGCGTCGGCTTCGTGGCCACCCTCACCGGCGAAGCGAGCCACCAGCTCGTGGAGCAGGCGCTGACCGTTCTGCGCAACCTGGAACACCGTGGCGCCACCGGCGCCGAGGCCGACTCCGGTGACGGCGCGGGCATCCTGGTGCAGGTTCCCGATGCCTTCCTGCGCGAGCACACCGGCTTCGAGCTGCCCGAGCCCGGCGCGTACGCCGTCGGTATCGCCTTCCTCCCGGCCGACCCGGCCGAGGCCGACGCCGCCGTCGCCCGCATCGAGGCCATCGCCACCGAGGAGGGCCTGACCACGCTCGGCTGGCGCGAGGTGCCCGTCACGCCCGAGCTGCTGGGCAACGGCGCCCGGGCCACGATGCCCGCCTTCCGCCAGCTGTTCGTTGCGGACAGCGCCGAGGACAGCGCCGGCGGCGGCGCCGCGCGCACCGGTCTCGCACTGGACCGCCTGGCCTTCGTGCTGCGCAAGCGCGCCGAACGCGAAGCCGGGGTGTACTTCCCCTCGCTGTCGGCCCGCACCCTGGTCTACAAGGGCATGCTGACCACCGGGCAGCTGGAGCCGTTCTTCCCGGACCTGTCCGACGCCGGTTTCGCGTCCGCGATCGCGCTGGTGCACTCGCGGTTCTCCACGAACACCTTCCCGAGCTGGCCGCTGGCCCACCCCTACCGGTTCATCGCGCACAACGGTGAGATCAACACCGTCAAGGGCAACCGCAACTGGATGCGCGCCCGCGAGTCGCAGCTGGCCTCGGACCTGTTCGGCGCGGACAAGGACCTGGAGCGCGTCTTCCCCGTCTGCACCCCGGACGCCTCGGACTCCGCGTCCTTCGACGAGGTGCTGGAGCTGCTGCACCTGGGGGGCCGTTCGCTGCCGCACGCGGTGCTGATGATGGTCCCCGAGGCGTGGGAGAACCACGAATCGATGGACCCGGCCCAGCGCGCCTTCTACCAGTACCACTCCACGATGATGGAGCCCTGGGACGGCCCGGCCTGCGTCACCTTCACCGACGGCACCCAGGTCGGCGCCGTGCTGGACCGCAACGGGCTGCGCCCGGGCCGCTACTGGGTCACCGACGACGGCCTGGTCGTCCTCGGCTCCGAGGTCGGCGTGCTGGACATCGACCCGGACAAGGTTGTGCGCAAGGGCCGCCTCCAGCCCGGCCGCATGTTCCTGGTGGACACCGCCGAACACCGCATCATCGAGAACGACGAGATCAAGTCCCAGCTGGCCGCCGAGCACCCGTACCAGCAGTGGCTGGAGACGGGCATCACCAAGCTGGGCGACCTGCCCGAGCGCGAGCACATCGTGCACACCCACGCCTCGGTCACCCGCCGCCAGCAGACCTTCGGCTACACCGAGGAGGAGCTGCGCGTCCTGCTGGCCCCGATGGCCCGCACCGGCGCCGAGCCGATCGGCTCCATGGGCACCGACTCGCCCATCGCCGCGCTCTCCGACCGGCCGCGGCTGCTGTTCGACTACTTCACCCAGCTGTTCGCGCAGGTCACCAACCCGCCGCTGGACGCCATCCGCGAGGAACTGGTCACCTCGCTGCACTCCTCGCTCGGCCCGCAGGGCAACCTGCTGGAGCCGACGGCCGCGTCCTGCCGCAGCGTCACCCTGCCGTTCCCGGTGATCGACAACGACGAGCTGGCCAAGCTCATCCACATCAACGCCGACGGCGACCGCCCCGGCATGAAGGCCACCACGCTCTCGGGCCTGTACCGGGTCAGCGGCGGGGGCCAGGCGCTGGCCGCCCGGCTTCAGGAGATCTGCCGCGAGACGGACAACGCCATCGCGGGCGGCGCCCGGATCATCGTGCTCTCCGACCGGCACTCCGACGCCGAACACGCCCCGATCCCGTCGCTGCTGCTCACCTCGGCCGTGCACCACCACCTCATCCGCACCAAGCAGCGCACCCAGGTGGGCCTGCTGGTGGAGGCCGGTGACGTGCGCGAGGTGCACCACGTCGCGCTGCTCATCGGCTACGGCGCCGCCGCCGTCAACCCGTACCTGGCGATGGAGACGGTCGAGGACCTGGTGCGCGCGGGCACCTTCCTGGACGGCATCGAGGCCGAGGCCGCGATCCGCAACCTCATCAAGGCGCTCGGCAAGGGCGTGCTGAAGGTGATGTCCAAGATGGGCATCTCCACCGTCGCTTCCTACCGTGGTGCGCAGGTCTTCGAGGCCGTCGGCCTGAACGCGGAGTTCACCGAGCAGTTCTTCAACGGCACCCCCACCAAGATCGGCGGCGCGGGTCTGGACGTCATCGCCCAGGAGGTCGCGGCCCGGCACACCAAGGCATACCCCGTCTCCGGGACCCCCTCCGCCCACCGGGATCTGGAGATCGGCGGCGAGTACCAGTGGCGCCGCGAGGGCGAGCCGCACCTGTTCGACCCGGACACCGTCTTCCGGCTCCAGCACTCCACCCGTGAGCGCCGCTACGACATCTTCAAGCAGTACACCCAGCGCGTGGACGAGCAGTCCGAGCGGCTGATGACGCTGCGCGGCCTGTTCCAGTTCGCCTCCGGGCGCTCCCCGGTCCCCGTCGAGGAGGTCGAGCCCGTCTCCGAGATCGTCAAGCGGTTCTCCACCGGCGCCATGTCCTACGGGTCCATCTCGCAGGAGGCGCACGAGACGCTGGCGATCGCGATGAACCAGCTGGGCGGCAAGTCCAACACCGGTGAGGGGGGCGAGGACCCCGAGCGTCTATACGACCCGGCGCGCCGCTCGTCGATCAAGCAGGTCGCCTCCGGCCGCTTCGGCGTCACCAGCGAGTACCTGGTCAACTCCGACGACATCCAGATCAAGATGGCCCAGGGCGCCAAGCCCGGTGAGGGCGGCCAGCTGCCCGGCCACAAGGTCTACCCGTGGGTCGCCAAGACGCGGCACTCCACGCCCGGCGTCGGCCTGATCTCGCCGCCGCCGCACCACGACATCTACTCCATCGAGGACCTCGCCCAGCTGATCCACGACCTGAAGAACGCCAACCCGAAGGCGCGCATTCACGTCAAGCTGGTCTCCGAGGTCGGGGTGGGCACCGTCGCCGCCGGGGTGTCCAAGGCCCACGCGGACGTGGTGCTGATCTCCGGCCACGACGGCGGCACCGGCGCGTCCCCGCTGACCTCGCTCAAGCACGCCGGGGGACCCTGGGAGCTGGGCCTGGCCGAGACACAGCAGACGCTGCTGCTCAACGGCCTGCGCGACCGCATCGTCGTGCAGACCGACGGCCAGCTCAAGACCGGCCGCGATGTGGTGATCGCCGCGCTGCTCGGCGCCGAGGAGTTCGGCTTCGCCACCGCGCCGCTGGTCGTCTCCGGCTGCGTCATGATGCGCGTGTGCCACCTGGACACCTGCCCGGTCGGTATCGCCACCCAGAACCCGGTGCTGCGCTCGCGCTACAGCGGCAAGGCGGAGTTCGTCGTCAACTTCTTCGAGTTCATCGCCGAGGAGGTCCGCGAGCTGCTGGCCGAGCTGGGCTTCCGCACGCTGGACGAGGCCATCGGCCACGCCGAGCTGCTGGACACCTCCCGCGCGGTGGACCACTGGAAGGCCCGCGGGCTGGACCTGGCCCCGCTGCTGCACGTGCCCGAGCTGCCCGAGGGCGCGGTGCGCTACCAGATCGCCGAGCAGGACCACGGCCTGGCCAAGGCGCTGGACAACGAGCTGATCAAGCTCGCCGCCGACGCGCTGAACGCCGACTCCGCCGAGGCCGCACAGCCGGTGCGCGCCCAGCTGGGCATCCGCAACGTCAACCGCACGGTGGGCACCATGCTGGGCCACGAGGTGACGCGGAAGTTCGGCGGCGCGGGCCTGCCGGACGACACCATCGACATCACCTTCACCGGCTCGGCCGGGCAGTCCTTCGGCGCGTTCCTGCCGCCCGGCGTCACGCTGCGCCTGGAGGGCGACGCGAACGACTACGTCGGCAAGGGCCTGTCCGGCGGCCGCGTCGTCGTCCGCCCGGACCGGGGCGCCGACCACCTGGCCGAGTACTCCGTCATCGCGGGCAACACCCTCGCCTACGGCGCCACCGGCGGTGAGCTGTTCCTGCGGGGCAAGGTCGGCGAGCGGTTCTGCGTGCGCAACTCCGGCGCGACGGTCGTCTCCGAGGGCGTGGGCGACCACGGCTGCGAGTACATGACCGGCGGCCGGGCCGTCGTCCTGGGCGAGACCGGGCGCAACTTCGCGGCCGGTATGTCCGGCGGCGTCGCCTACGTCATCGACCTGGACACCGACAACGTCAACCGGGAGCTGGCCGCCGCGGTGGAGGACCTGGACGCCGAGGACCAGCGGTGGCTGCACGATGTCGTGCGCCGGCACCAGGAGGAGACCGGTTCCACCGTCGCCGGGAAGCTCCTCGCCAACTGGGAGACCGCGCTGCCGCGGTTCCGCAAGGTCCTCCCGTCCACGTACAAGGCCGTGCTCGCCGCCAAGGACGCCGCCGAGCGGGCCGGGCTCACCGAGTCCGAGACCCACGAGAAGATGATGGAGGCGGCGACCCATGGCTGACCCCAAGGGCTTCCTGACCACCGACCGCGAGGTCGCGCAGACCCGCCCGGTCCCCGAGCGGGTCAAGGACTGGAACGAGGTCTACGTCCCCGGCTCGCTGCTGCCGATCATCAGCAAGCAGGCTGGCCGGTGCATGGACTGCGGCATCCCGTTCTGCCACAACGGCTGCCCGCTCGGAAACCTCATCCCCGAGTGGAACGACTACGCCTACCGCGAGGACTGGGGCGCCGCCATCGAGCGGCTGCACGCCACGAACAACTTCCCGGAGTTCACCGGGCGGCTGTGCCCCGCGCCGTGCGAGTCGGCCTGCGTGCTGGGCATCAACCAGCCCGCGGTGACCATCAAGAACGTCGAGGTCACCATCATCGACAAGGCGTGGGACAACGGTGACGTGACCCCGCAGCCGCCCGAGCGGCTGTCCGGCAAGACCGTCGCCGTCATCGGCTCCGGCCCGGCGGGCCTGGCCGCTGCCCAGCAGCTGACCCGGGCCGGGCACACCGTCGCCGTCTACGAGCGCGCCGACCGCATCGGCGGGCTGCTGCGGTACGGCATTCCCGAGTTCAAGATGGAAAAGCGGCACATCAACCGGCGCATCGAGCAGATGCGCGCGGAGGGCACCAAGTTCCGCACCGGGGTGGAGATCGGCCGCGACCTGTCCGCGACCGACCTGCGCCGCCGCTACGACGCCGTCGTCATCGCCGCCGGTGCGACCACCGCGCGCGACCTGCCGGTGCCCGGCCGCGAGCTCAGCGGCATCCACCAGGCGATGGAGTACCTGCCGCTGGCCAACAAGGTGCAGGAGGGCGACTACGTCACGCCGCCCCTCACCGCCGAGGGCAAGGACGTCGTCGTCATCGGCGGCGGCGACACCGGCGCGGACTGCGTGGGCACCGCGCACCGTCAGGGCGCGGCCTCCGTCACCCAGCTGGAGATCATGCCCCGGCCGGGCGAGGACCGTCCCGCGCACCAGCCGTGGCCGACGTTCCCGATGCTCTACAAGGTGACCTCCGCGCACGAGGAGGGCGGCGAGCGGGTCTACTCGGTGTCCACCACCCACTTCGAGGGCGACGAGAGGGGCAACGTCGCGGCGCTGCACCTGGTCGAGGTGGAGTTCACCGACGGCAAGCTGACCCAGAAGCCGGGCACCGAGCGCCGCATCCCGGCGCAGCTGGTCACCCTCGCGATGGGCTTCACCGGCACCGACCAGGAGAACGGGCTGACGCGTCAGTTCGGCCTGGCGATGGACGAGCGCGGCAACATCAACCGCGACGCGGACTACGCGACGAACATCGACGGCGTCTTCGTCGCCGGTGACGCGGGGCGCGGCCAGTCGCTCATCGTGTGGGCGATCGCCGAGGGCCGCGCGGCGGCCCGGGGCGTGGACCGCTACCTGACGGGCGAGAGCGCCCTGCCCTACCCGATCCGGCCGACCGACCGCGCGCTGACGGTCTGAGCCCGGCACCCCGCCACCGGCCCGCGCCTTCGGGTGCGGGCCGGTGGCGCGCGGGTGCCAGTTTCCACCGGCCGGATACCGGGGGCGCTCGCCACCGGAACCGGAACGGGCGGCGCCGCGTCCAAGGCGTATCCCGGTGAGGAGGAACCCCACATGCGACACCCCCGACGCATCGCGGCGGCCATCGCCCTGACGGCTGCGGCAACCCTGACGGCCGCAGGCTGCGGAACCGAAGGCGGCACGGGCGGCGGCGCCGACGACGCCAGGGACGACCAGCAGAAGGTCGAGCCGAAGGACCCGCCCACGCCGCCCGCGTCACCAGCGGACACCCCCTTCGAGCAGCGCGCCGAGACCATCGAGCGGAACTGGCCAGACGTGGAGCCGGTCACCAGCCCCGACGGCGAGGAACTGCAACCCGTCCCCGGGGCTGAGAAGGCCCAGGACGGAGCCGCGCTGACCGTCACCGTGGGCCACGGCGCCTGCGACGCGGACTACGGCGTGCACGTCGCCGAGTCACCGGACCTGGTGATCCTCGGCGGCTGGATCGAGCCCGGCGACGCCGAAGCCTGCACCGAGCAGCTGGTGACCGATGAGGTCACCGTGGAGCTGGAGGACCAGCTCGGCGACCGTGCCGTGGTGGACGCCGCCACCGGCGAGAGCCTGATCAACGCCACCCTCACGCAGAAGTAGCGTCCCGGGGCGGGGGCGCACGCGACGGCGACGACGGCCGCGCACCCGGCCGCCAGACCCAGGGGCGCGGCCACCGCCACCCGCAGCAGCACGCCGCCCAGCACCGCCCCGCCGCACACGCACACCACGGCCAGCGCCCAGTACCGGCGCTGCCCGGCCGTCCCCGCTCCGCTCCCGCCCAAAGCGGGGCGCAGCAGCAGGGCCAGCGCGGTGCTGATGAGCAGCGTGGACTGGCCGGGTACCGCCGTCTTCAGCGTGGTGGCCGCCCGTCCGCCCATCGCCGCCGCCAGCAGCGCCACCACGGCCAGGTGACGTGGACTCACCTCTCCCACGTGGTCGGGCACCAGCCCCCAGGAGAGCGCGGCGCCCGCCGCCAGCAGCAGCGCCTCGGCGCCGAGGGCCACGGTGAACCAGTGCCGCCCCCGCCGCGACGCGGCGCCGATGAGGACGCTGCTCAGCCCGATGCCGACGACGAAGGCCACCAGCGCGGTCGCCACCGGCGGCAGCGCCGTGTGTTCCTGCCCGGCCAGCGCCAGGCCCAGGAACAGCACGTTCCCGGTGACCAGGGCGCAGAACACACCGCCGAGCGCGAGATAGCCCACGACATCGACCATGCCGGAGCTGACGGTGAGGACCAGGAGCCCGGTGCTCAGCCGCCGGGTCGGTGGTGCTGCCACGCCAGCCGTCCTTTCCACAACGCCCCCGGGACGTCCGCCCTCCCCCACAGACGATCACGCCCGCGCCCGTAGGCGGCCCGTCCGTGCCCGTGGGCGGGCTCCTGCGTGCCGCGCGTCGGCTCCCGCGTGCCCGCCCGTTCACCGCATCAGTAACCGCGCACGCGGCGGCCGTCGTGCGGTGTCACCGGATCAGGGCGTGTCGGTCGGGTGAATGGGGGCGCCGGTCCGTGATGTGCCGGGAGCGATGGCGCATGGTGACAGTATGACCAACGGTGCCCCTGTGCGCACCGTGCGTACCCACCCGTGGGAGGAGCCCGGACTTGAAGCAGCGCCTGCGGCCACCCGGCAGGGGCCTCGCAGCCCCCCTCACCGCCCTCGTCACCGCCCTGTCGCTGACGCTGACCGCCTGCGGCACCGGCAGCGCCTCCGGCGACGACACACTCACCGTGTGGATCATGGAAGGCACCAACCCCGACGCCGACCCGTTCTTCGACGAGGTGGCCGCCGCGTTCACCGAACGCACCGGCGCCCGGCTCGACGTCCAGTACGTGCCCTGGCCCGACGCGCACGACAAGTTCACCAAGGCCATGGCGGGCGGCACCACCCCCGACGTCGCCGAGGTCGGCACCACCTGGACCCCCGAGTTCGCCGACGCCGGAGCCCTGGCCGACCTCACCCCGTTCAGCGAAGCGGCCGGGCTCGGCGAGGACATGGTGCCCGCCCTGCGCACCGCTGGCACCTACGACGGCAAGCTCTACGGCGTCCCCTGGTACGCGGGCGTGCGCGCCCTGCTGTACCGCGCGGATGTCTTCGCCGAGCACGGGCTGAGCGCCCCGGCCAGCTGGGAGGAGCTGCGCGAGACCGCCGAGGTGCTGAAGCGGGAGGAGCCCGGCATGCTCCCCTTCCCGGTACCCGGCGACAGCGAGTACACCCTGGACGCCTTCGTCTGGGGCGCCGGCGGCGACCTGGCCACCCGGGAAGACGGCCGCTGGACGTCGGCGATCAGCCAGCCGGACGCCGTGCGCGGCGTGGAGTTCTACACCTCGCTGGCCACCGAGCACGGCACCTCGGCCAAGGCGGCCACCACCTGGGACGAGGCGGACCTCGTGGCGGCCATCGGCAGCGGCAAGGTCGCCATGGCCGTCGCCGGTTCCTGGACGCCCGCGACCCTCCTCGCCGACCACCCGGAGCTGGCGGGCAAACTCGCCGCCGCCCCCCTCCCCGGCCCCGACGGCGGGCTGAGCCCGTCCTTCCTCGGCGGCTCGCACCTGAGCGTCTTCAACACCGCCACCGACCCGGAGCTGGCCTGGGAGTTCGTCGAGCTGATGAGCTCGGAGGACTACGCCCGCAAGTGGGCCGAGCAGTCCGGCTACTTCCCCGGGCGCACCTCCCTGGTCGAGCGCGTGGCGCACCAAAAGGACCCGCTCGTTGCGCCGTTCGCCCGGCAACTGGCCGAGGCCGGGCGCACCGTCCCCGCTACCCCCGCCTACGGCGAGATCCAGGGCAAGAAGACGCTCGCCCGGATGGTGCAGGCCATCCTCAGCGGCAAGCAGAGCGTCCAGGAGGCCACCCGGCGGGCCGCCGCCGACATGGACGAGTCCTTTGGCCACTGAGACCCCGGAGGCCGCCGACGCCCCTGACACACCCGGCACACCCGGCACCCCCGGCGCGACGGCGCCGCCGCGCCCCACCAAGCCCGGGCCGGGCGGGCCGCCGGTGCCGGGCGCGGCACGGGTGCCGCCCTCCGGCCAGGGCGCCCGCGCCG
>NZ_JAEVFI010000029.1 GCF_019303495.1 Streptomyces sp. JJ66
CGGTCGCTGCCGCCGGAACCGGCGGCCCCGCTGCCGCCCGCCGCCCGGCCGCGCCGCAGCCGCGTCCGCACGGCCGCCGCCGCCCTGTGCCTCGTGCTCGGCGTCGGCCTGCTCGGCGGCGCCGCTACCGGGGCCTGGCTGACCAGCGGCACCAGCGGCCCGCCCAGCGCGGCCGAGACGTTCACCAGCGCCCGCGACCTGTGGCACACCGTCCCCGTGGACGAGCTGTTCCCGCGCACCCTGGACGGTGCGAACGCCGGGCCCGGCGGCGCCGACCGGGTATGGATACGAGTCGCCGTCGCCCCGGACAGCGGGTGCGCCGAGGCGTTCGACGAACTGCTCGCCAAGGCCCTGGCGCCGGTCGGGTGCGAGCGGCTGCTGCGCGCCACGTACGTGGACGAGACCTCCTCCAGCGTGACCACCGTCGGTGCCGTCTTCACCAAGGCCGACCGCGCGGGCATGACGGAGCTGCGGCAGCGGTTCACCGAGGAGGACCTCGGCGCGCGTACCGACCTCATGCCCCGCACCTACGCCGTGCGCGGCACCCCCAGCGCCGGCTTCGGGGACGCGCAGCGCGTCACGTGGACCGTGCGGGTGCGCACGGACCTGCCGGTCGTCGTCTACGCCGTCACCGGTTTCGGCGACGGACGCCCGGCCACCGCGCCGCAGCCCGCCACCGAAGCCGTCCGCGACGGTGAGACCTCGGCCGCCGCCCAGGCTGGTCTGGGGCACGCCGCCCAGTCCGTCGCCGACCTGACCGAGGACGGCCTGCGGGACGCCGCCGCCCGCGCCGCGCGGGAGGACCGATGACCCGGCCGCCGACGCCCGCCACCTTCCCCCGTGCGCTCGCCCGGGCGCTGGCCCTGGTCAGCGCCGTCCTGCTGGCCCTGCTCTCCCCGGTCACCGGACCGGCCGCGTACGCCGACGGCATCCGCGACCGCCAGTGGAGCCTGGAGACGCTCAGCGCCCGGGAGGCGTGGGAGACCACGCGGGGCGCGGGGGTGACCGTGGCGGTGCTGGACACCGGAGTGGACGCCGGTCACCCCGATCTCCAGGGCGCCGTGCTGGAGGGCAAGGACATCGTCGGCTTCGGCGCTGAGCCCGGTGACGAGGCGTGGGCCCGGCACGGCACCGCCATGGCCGGGATCATCGCGGCCCGCGGCCACGGCGCGGACCGCGCGGAGGGCGTCATCGGCATCGCACCACAGGCGCGCGTCCTGCCGGTGCGCGTCCTGCTGGAAGAGGCCGACCCCGCGCGCGACCAGGCCCGCGAGGCATCCGGCCCCAGCGCGCTCGCCGAAGGCATCCGCTGGGCCGTGGACCACGGCGCCGACGTCATCAACCTCTCCCTCGGCGACGACAGCGCCTCCGCCCACCCCGACCCGGCCGAGGACGCCGCCGTCCGCTACGCCCTGAGCAAGGGCGCCGTGGTGGTGGCCTCGGCGGGCAACGGCGGTGAGGAGGGCGACCCGGTGTCCTACCCGGCCGCCTACCCGGGTGTCATCGCCGTCACCGCCGTGGACCGCTACGGCGTGCGTACCCCCTTCTCCACCCGCCGCTGGTACGCCACCGTCGCCGCCCCGGGCCAGGACGTGGTGATAGCGGACCCCGACCGGCGCTACTACCAGGGGTGGGGCACCAGCGCGGCGGCTGCCGCCGTCTCCGGCGTCGTGGCCCTGGTGCGCTCTGCTCACCCCGAGCTGAGCCCCGCGCAGCTCAAGCAGGTCCTCGCGGACACCGCCGCCCACACCCCGGCCGGCGGGCGCAGCGACGCGCTGGGCACCGGCGTGGTGAACGCGGCGGCCGCCCTGGAGCTGGCCGGGACGCTCGACCCGCAGCCCCACCGTCCGCCGAGCCCGGCGTACGCCGCCGAGTACTTCGGCAGCGGTCCCGGCCCGGCCGGGGGGCCGCCCGGACTCTGGCCCGCCGTCGGGGCGGGTGTGCTGGGCGTGCTGTTCACCGCCGCCGCCGTGGGCCTCTACCTGAGGGGCCGCCCGCCCCGCCGGAGCTGAGGGGCGCGGGCTACCCTCGTCGCGTGGCGCTCAAGAACATCCCGGACCCCGGTTTCGCCGACGACGACGGCTCGGCCGATCCCGCGCTCGCCCGCGCGCTCGCCGCCTACGCGGCCGACCGTGGCGCCGAACCCCAGGTGCTCGACGCCCTGCCCGGTGCCCGGCTGCTCGTCCCGGTCGTCGCGGTGCTGGGGGAGGCCGAGAGTGGCCCGGACGGGCTGCGGCGCGAGAAGACCAGCGACATGGCGGTGCCCACGCTCACCGCCCCCGGCGGACGCCGCGCGCTGCCGGTGTTCAGCTCCACCCAGACTCTCGCCCGCTGGCAGGCGGACGCCCGTCCGGTCGCCGTGCCCTTCGCGCGGGCGCTCCAGGCCGCCGCACACGAGCAGGCCGACACCCTGGTCCTCGATATGGCCGGTCCCGTCACCTATCAGCTCACCGGCTCCGCGCTGCGGGCCCTGGCCGCCGGTCACTCCCGCCCGGGGGAGCCGCTGGCCCGGGCCGCCGTCACCGGCGCGGTGCGCGCGGTGGTCGCCGCCGACGAAGGCGTGCTCAGCGCTCACCTGACGCCGGGCGGCAGCGCGGACGGCACCCTCGCGCTGCGGCTGACGGACGGTGCCCAGCCGCGCGCGGTGGCCGCTCGCATCGCCCGCGCTCTGGCCGCCGACCCGGTGCTGCGCGAGCACCTGGTGCGCGGCCTGGAGCTGGCCCTGCTGCCGCCCGGCACCGCGCTGCCGGGCGAGCCGCTGTTCAGCCGTACACCGGGCCGGTGAACTTCTCGCCCGGGCCCTGACCCGGCTCGTCCGGGACGGCCGAAGCCTCCCGGAAGGCGAGCTGCAGCGACTTCAGCCCGTCCCGCAGCGGAGCCGCGTGGTAGGAGCCGATCTCGGTGGCGCTCGCGGTGACCAGTCCGGCCAGCGCCTGGATCAGCTTGCGCGCCTCGTCCAGGTCCTTGTGCTGCTCGCCCTCCTCGGCCAGCCCCAGATTCACCGCGGCGGCGCTCATCAGGTGGACGGCGACCGTGGTGATGACCTCCACCGCCGGGACGTCGGCGATGTCCCGGGTCACGGTGTCGAAGTCGGGCCCCGGGGCGGCGGACTGCTGGCCGGAGGCGGGCTCGTCCGGGAGCGGGGAGGCGGCGGCGTCGGTCATCGTGGTTCGCTTTCTGCTGTCAGCTGCGGGGCGATGACCAGCCTAGGCGGGCCGCCGTGGGCGCCCGGGAGCAGGGGTGAGCAGCCCGGGACAAGGGGCGCCGCACTCGTGTAACATGGACGGCGACCGGCCGGACGTCTCCCCGCTCTCAGCAGTGACGCAGTGGTGACGATGCCCGGCCCGCAAGTGGAGGCTCCGAACTCCCACCCGTACCGGCCCCGAGGGCTGGCGGGTCAAAGGTCAGGTCGCGCCCCGCGGTGTCCGTGGCGGTGCTCCCGGTCTGTGCGGAGCCCCGTCTTGTGTCCCGTCCGGGGCGTTTCTCACGTCGCGCTCATGACGGGGCGGTCTCACCCATTGACACGTGACGCGGCTGTCCGCCAGGCAGCTGCGAGGTGCTACCTAGGAGGCCCCATCAGCGCCGAGCCCCGCATCAACGACCGGATTCGCGTCCCCGAGGTGCGACTCGTCGGTCCCAGTGGCGAGCAGGTCGGCATTGTGCCGCTCGCCAAGGCCCTGGAGCTCGCTCAGGAGTACGACCTCGACCTCGTCGAGGTGGCCGCGAACGCGCGGCCTCCGGTGTGCAAGCTCATGGACTACGGGAAGTTCAAGTACGAGTCGGCCATGAAGGCCCGTGAGGCGCGCAAGAACCAGGCGCACACGGTCATCAAGGAGATGAAGCTCCGGCCGAAGATCGATCCGCACGACTACGACACCAAGAAGGGTCACGTCGTCCGGTTCCTCAAGCAGGGTGACAAGGTCAAGATCACGATTATGTTCCGTGGTCGCGAGCAGTCCCGCCCCGAGCTGGGCTTCCGACTGCTCCAGCGGCTCGCCGAGGACGTCCAGGACCTGGGCTTCGTGGAGTCCAACCCCAAGCAGGACGGCCGCAACATGATCATGGTGCTCGGCCCGCACAAGAAGAAGACCGAGGCCATGGCGGAAGCCCGCCAGGCGCAGGCCGCCCGCAAGGAGGCCCTGCGCGGCGGCGGCCAGGTGGCCGAGGCGCCTGCCGAGGAGACCGCCGAAGAGACCGCCGAGGCGTGAGCCTCACCCGGAGTACCGCTCCGGCGCAGTCCAACCGAACCAGCTGACGTTCCCGCCTGCCCGCGTCACCGCCCCGGAGCGCGGACGACGGGAACGCCATCACGAGGAGTGACACGGCGACATGCCGAAGAACAAGACGCACAGCGGTGCGAGCAAGCGCTTCAAGATCACCGGCTCCGGCAAGGTGATGCGCCAGCGCGCGGGTCGCCGCCACCTTCTCGAGCACAAGCCGTCGACGCTGACGCGCCGTCTTGCGGGCAAGACCGAGATGGCCCCGGCCGACGCCAAGAAGATCAAGAAGCTTCTCGGCAAGTGAGCCGCCGTCCCGTGCCGCGCCCCGGGCGCGAACGGGCCGGGTCCCGACCGGTACCCCATCGAATGTCCGGGCCGCGCGCGTGAAACGCGGCCCCGCTACAAGGAGTTAACACGTGGCACGCGTCAAGCGGGCAGTCAACGCCCACAAGAAGCGCCGGGCGATCCTGGAGCAGGCCAGCGGCTACCGCGGCCAGCGCTCGCGCCTGTACCGCAAGGCGAAGGAGCAGGTCACCCACTCCTTCGTCTACAACTACAACGACCGCAAGAAGCGCAAGGGCGACTTCCGTCAGCTGTGGATTCAGCGCATCAACGCCGCTGCCCGCGCCAACGGCATGACCTACAACCGCTTCATCCAGGGCCTGAAGGCCGCCCAGGTGGACGTGGACCGCAAGATCCTCGCCGACCTCGCGGTCAACGACCCGAACGCGTTCGCCGCGCTCGTCGAGGTGGCCCAGAAGGCGCTGCCGAGCGACGTCAACGCGCCGAAGGCCGCCTGAGCCCGCCCGCGTCAGCCGGACCCGCAGGCCGCCCGGGCCTGCGGGTCCGCCGCTTGTCCGGGCCTGCGGGACCGGACGCCGGGTCCGGGCCGCCGGGCGTACCCGGCCCGCCGTCCGCGCCGCCCGGCCGCCAAGATGACGTACCACCGCGCCGACCACTGACGACCGAAGCGAGACCACCGCAGCCATGGGCACCGCCGAGCTGATCTCCCCGCGCAACCCCCGTGTCGCCTTCGCCCGCCGTCTGACGCGGCGCGCCACGCGCGGCAAGGAGCGGCGGTTCCTCGCCGAGGGCCCGCAGGCGGTCCGGGAGGCCGCCGCGCACCGGGGCGCCGACGGGGCTCCCACGCTCACGGACCTGTTCGCCACCGAGGACGCCGCCCGGCGCTATGCCGGCATCGTCGCCGCCGCGCGGGCGGCCGGTGCGCGCGTGCTCCTGGCCTCCGACGCGACGATGGCCGACATCGCCCAGACCGTCACCCCGCAGGGCCTCATCGGCGTCTGCCACTTCCTGCACACGCCGTTCGAGACCGTGCTCGCCGCCCGGCCCCGCCTCGTCGCCGTCCTCGCCCACGTCCGCGACCCCGGCAACGCCGGTACGGTGCTGCGCTGCGCGGACGCCGCCGGCGCCGACGCCGTCGTCCTCACCGACGCCTCCGTGGACCTCTACAACCCCAAGTCGGTGCGCGCCTCGGCGGGCTCGCTGTTCCACCTGCCGGTGGCCGTCGGCGTCCCCGTCGAGGAGGCCGTCACCGGGCTGCGCGCCCATGGCCTGCGCGTCCTGGCGGCGGACGGGGCGGGGGAGGAGGACCTGGACGACGAGCTCGACCGGGGCGCGATGAGCGGGCCGACGGCCTGGGTCTTCGGCAACGAGGCGTGGGGCCTGCCGGAGCCGACGCGGGAGCGGTGCGACGCGGTCGTCCGTGTCCCCATCCACGGCCGCGCCGAGTCGCTGAACCTCGCCACGGCCGCCGCCGTCTGCCTCTACGCCAGCGCCCGCGCCCAGCGTGCGTAGCGCGCCCTCGGCCGTACGCCGTGGTGCCTGCCGCCGCGTCCGGCCAGACCCTCGCCGCCGTGGCGCGATGCTCCCCGCCCGGCACCGCCGTGGTGTCGCTGTGTCCAAGTGACCACGTTCGGCTAGCTCGGGCGGCGCAACGCGCGTAGGGTTCGCCCGGAGAGCGGAGCGCCGAGCAGGGGGTGAGCGGGATGGACGGGTGGGACCCGGCCTGGCTGGGGCTGGCCCCGGACGACCTGCCCGACGGGCTCGTCGTCGCCGACGAGCACGGCCGCGTCGTCGTCTTCAACGCCGCCGCCGCCCGCATCACCGCGCAGCGCGCCAGTGCGGCGCTGGGCCGCCGGATCGAGCGCGTGCTGCCGTTGCAGGACACGAACGGCCGCATGTGGTGGCAGCTCACCGACCCCTACGGCGGTCCCGCCATCCGGCGCGGGCAGCCGGAGCGGAACCTGTTGCTGCCCGGAGGCGAGGTGCTGGTGTCCGCGAACTACGTCCGCGCCACCCCCGGCGGGCCACTGCGGCGCCTGGTCGTGACGCTGCGCGGCACCGAGGCGCGTCGGCGCGGCGAGCGGCAGCACGCCGAACTGATCGCCGTCGTCGCGCACGAGCTGCGGTCGCCGCTGACCTCGGTGAAGGGTTTCACCAAGACGCTGCTGGACAAGTGGGAACGTTTCACCGACGACCAGAAGCGGCTGATGCTGGAGACCGTCGATGCCGACGCCGACCGCATCCACCGGCTCATCGCCGAGCTGCTGGACATCTCGCGCATCGACTCCGGCCGCCTGGAGCTGCGCAAGGAGCCCGTGGACCTGGCTGCCGCCATCTCCCACCACATCGAGAGCCACCTGTGCACGGGAGAGCTGGCACGGCGGTTCGCCTACCTGGTCAGCGAGCCGCTGCCGCCGCTGTGGGCGGACGCCGACAAGATCGACCAGGTGCTGGGCAACCTGCTGGAAAACGCGGTGCGCCACGGCGAGGGAACCGTCACCATCGAAGTCGGCCCCGCCGAACCCACGCGGGCCGTCCCCGAAGGAGTGACCGTCACCGTGAGCGACGAAGGCCCGGGCATCCCGGAGGAGTCGATGAGCCGCGTGTTCACCCGCTTCTGGCGGGGCAGCCGCCGGGGCGGCACGGGGCTGGGCCTGTACATCGTCAAGGGCATCGTCGAGGCGCACGGCGGGACGATCACGGTGGGCCGCTCGCGGGCGGGCGGGGCCGAGTTCCGCTTTACCCTGCCCGTGGGGGTCCCGGCCGTCCTGGCCTGACCCGGCACACCGCGTCAGGCCAGGAGGAAGCCGTGAAAGATCACCACGGGCTGCTCCGCGTCCATGCCACGATGCCCCGCCCCGTAGACTCGTGCCTGGCACCCTTGACGCCTGCTCCGCGCGGTGTCGCGGCGGTGCCAGGGCGCAGACAGCGGCACGCCGTCGCAGACACGCCGTCGCAGGCAAAGAAGCGGACAGCCGCAGACAGCAGATAGGGGCACGTCGCGCCCAGCGCACAGGCGGCAGCCAATCGGAAGCACGGGAAGAGATGTCGGCACCCAACAAGTCGTACGACCCTGTCGAGGTCGAGGCACTGAAACCGGAAGCGATCGACCGCGCGCGGGATGAGGCACTGGCCGCGATCGCCGCGGCCGACAGCCTTGACGCGCTCCGCGAGGTGAAGGTCGCCCACAGCGGTGACCGCTCCCCGCTCGCGCTGGCCAACCGCGAGATCGGCGCCCTGCCGCCGCACGCCAAGGCGGACGCGGGCAAGCGCGTCGGCGCCGCGCGCGGCGCGGTCGGCAAGGCCCTGGGGCAGCGCCAGGAGGAGCTGGAGGCCGAGCGCGACGAGCGCGTCCTGGTCGAGGAGGCCGTGGACGTCACGCTGCCCCACGACCGGCAGCCCGCGGGCGCCCGCCACCCCCTCACCACGCTCATGGAGCGCATCGAGGACGTCTTCGTCGCGATGGGCTACGAGGTCGCCGAGGGCACCGAGGCCGAGACCGAGTGGTTCAACTTCGACGCGCTCAACATCGGCCCGGACCACCCGGCGCGCACCACCCAGGACACCTTCTTCGTCGCGGGCGCCAGTCCCCAGGCGGACGGCGCCAAGAACGCTGGTAAGGACGCCGCCGAGGAGTCCGGCGTCGTCCTGCGCACGCACACCTCCCCGGTGCAGGCCCGTGCGCTGCTCAGCCGCGAGCTGCCGGTGTACGTGATCTGCCCCGGCCGCGTGTTCCGCACCGACGAGCTGGACGCCACCCACACCCCGGTCTTCCACCAGGTGGAGCTCATCGCCATCGACGAGGGCCTGACGATGGCCGACCTCAAGGGCACGCTCGACCACATGGTGCGCGAGCTGTTCGGCGCGGACATGAGCACGCGGCTGCGCCCGAGCTACTTCCCCTTCACCGAGCCGTCCGCCGAGATGGACATGGTCTGCTACGTCTGCCGGGGCGCGTCGGTGGGCGACCCGCAGCGGCCCTGCCGCACCTGCTCCTCCGAGGGCTGGATCGAGCTGGGCGGCTGCGGCATGGTCAACCCCCGGGTGCTGCGCGCCTGCGGCGTTGACCCGGACCAGTACAGCGGCTTCGCCTTCGGGTTCGGCATCGAGCGGATGCTGATGTTCCGCCACAACGTCGAGGACATGCGAGACATGGTCGAAGGTGACGTGCGCTTCACCCGGCCCTTCGGAACGGAGATCTGATGCGCGCCCCGCTTTCCTGGCTGCGGGAGTACGTCGACCTCCCGGCCGGTGAGACCGGCCGGGACGTCGCCGCCAAGCTCATCGCGGCTGGCCTGGAGGTCGAGACCGTCGATCAGCTCGGCACCGGCCTGTCCGGGCCGCTCGTGGTCGGCAAGGTCCTCGCCATCGAGGAGCTGACGGAGTTCAAGAAGCCGATCCGCTACTGCCAGGTCGATGTCGGCCAGGCCAACGGCACCGGCGAGCCACAGAACCTCGTCTGCGGCGCCCGCAACTTCGCCGTCGGCGACAAGGTCGTCGTCGTGCTGCCCGGCGCGGTGCTGCCCGGCAACTTCGCGATCTCCGCGCGCCGTACCTACGGCAAGCTCTCCGAGGGCATGATCTGCTCCGCCGCCGAACTCGGCATGGGCGAGGACCACGACGGCATCATCGTGCTCCCGCCCGAGTACGAGCCGGGCACCGACGCGATCGAACTGCTCCAGCTGGTGGACGAGGTGCTGGACATCGCCGTCACCCCCGACCGCGGCTATTGCCTGTCCCTGCGCGGTATCGCGCGTGAGGCGGCCACCGCCTACGGTCTGCCGCTGCGTGACCCGGCGCTGCTGGACGTCACCGCGCCGGGCGAGTACGGCCCCGCCGTCGAGGTCGCCGACCCCGCCGTGTGCGACCGGTTCACCGCCCGCGCCGTCACTGGCGTCCGCCCCGAGGCCCGCTCGCCGATCTGGCTGCGGCGGCGCCTGCAAAAGGCCGGGATGCGGCCGATTTCCCTCGCCGTGGACATCACCAACTACGTGATGCTCGAACTCGGCCAGCCGCTGCACGCCTACGACCGCTCCCGCATCGAGGGCGCGATCGCCGTGCGCCGGGCCGAGCCGGGCGAGAAGATCGTCACGCTCGACGGCGTCAAGCGGGTGCTGGACGCCGAGGACCTGATCATCGCCGACGACGCCGGGCCCATCGGCCTGGCCGGGGTGATGGGCGGCGCCAGCACCGAGATCGCCGACGCCGGACCGGGCACCGGCGACGGCGAGGGCACCCGCGAGATCGTCATCGAGGCCGCCCATTTCGACGCGGTCACCATCGCCCGCACCGCGCGGCGGCACAAGCTGTCTTCCGAGGCGTCCCGGCGCTTCGAGCGCGGCGTGGACCCGCAGGCCGCCGCCGCGGCCGCCCAGCGCGCCGCCGACCTGCTGGTGCTGCTCGCGGGCGCCACCGCCGAGGCCGGAGTGACCGAGGTGCGCCACGCCACCGAGCCCCGCGCTATCACCCTCGCCGCCGACCACCCCGACCAGGTGGCGGGCGTGACCTACGGCTGGGAGACCGTGGTGCGCCGCCTCCAGCAGGTGGGCTGCGACGTGGCGGGCACCGACGAGCTGACCGTCACGGTCCCCAGCTGGCGGCCCGACCTCACCGATCCCAACGACCTCGCCGAGGAGGTCATCCGGCTGGAGGGCTACGAGAACCTGCCCTCCACCCTGCCCCGGCCCCCCGCCGGACGCGGCCTGACCGACCGCCAGCGGCTGCACCGCCGCGTGGGCCGCGCGCTGGCCGGAGCCGGTTACGTCGAGGCGCCGAACTACCCGTTCCTCGGCGAGGCCGTCTTCGACAAGCTGGGCCTGCCCGCCGACGACGCCCGCCGCCGCACCACCCGGCTGCTGAACCCGCTCTCCGACGAGGAACCGGCGCTGCGCACCACGCTGCTGCCGGGCCTGCTGGCCACGCTGCGCCGCAACGACGGCCGCGGCAGCCACGACCTGGCGCTGTTCGAGACCGGCCTGGTGTTCCGGCCGACCGGCCAGGAGCAGCCCGCCATCCGGCTCGGGGTGGACGCCCGGCCCACCGACGCGGAGCTGGCCGCCCAGGACGCCTCGCTGCCCCGGCAGCCGCGCCACGCCGCCGCCGTCCTCGCCGGTGCGTGCGAGCGGGCCGGCTGGTGGGGTCCGGCCCGCCCGGCCATCTGGGCCGACGCGGTCGAGGCGGCCCGGCTGGTCGCCCGCGAGGCCGGGGTGCGCCTGGAGGCCGTCGCCGACCAGCACGCGCCCTGGCACCCGGGCCGCTGCGCCGCGCTGTATGCCGACGTCGCCGGGGAGCGCACGCTCGTCGGCCACGCCGGTGAGCTGCACCCCCGGGTGACGAAGGCGCTCCAGCTGCCGCCGCGCACCTGCGCCATGGAGCTGGATCTTGACGTGCTGGAGCGGGCCGCGACCGGGGCCGTGCGGGCGCCGCACGTGTCCACGTTCCCCGTCGCCACCCGGGATGTGGCTTTGGTGGTGGACAGTGGCGTCCCGGCCGCCGACGTCGAGGCGGCGCTGCGCGAGGGGGCGGGCGAACTGCTGGAGTCGCTGCGCCTGTTCGACGTCTTCACCGGTGAGCAGCTGGGCGCGGGCCGCAAGTCGCTCGCCTACGCCCTGCGGTTCCGCGCGAGTGACCGCACGCTGACCGCCGAGGAGGCGTCCGCCGCCCGCGACGCCGCGGTGGCCGCCGCGGTGACGCGCACCGGTGCGGAACTGCGCGGCTGAGACAGCCCGAAGGGGGCGGCTCCCGGTGCGGGAGCCGCCCCCTTCGGCGTGTGCGGCCTCAGCTGTACGGGTAGAACCCGGCGCCGGTCTTACGGCCCAGCCGCCCGGCGTCCACCATGCGCTGGAGCAGCGGGGGAGCGGCGTACAGCGGCTCCTTGAACTCCTCGTACATCGAGTCGGCTACGGAGGACACCGTGTCCAGACCGATGAGGTCGGCGAGCTTGAGCGGGCCCATCGGGTGGGCGCAGCCCATCTCCATGCCGTTGTCGATGTCCTCCCGGCTCGCGGTGCCGGACTCGAACATCCGGATCGCCGACAGCAGGTAGGGGATCAGCAGGGCGTTGACGACGAAGCCCGAGCGGTCCTGCGCGCGGATCGCGTGCTTGCCCAGCACCTTGCCCACCACGGACTCGGCCCGGGTGACGGTCTCCTCGCTCGTCGTCAGCGCGGGGATCAGCTCCACCAGCTGCTGGACGGGCGCGGGGTTGAAGAAGTGGATACCGATGACCTGGTCCGGGCGCGAGGTGGCCACGGCCAGCTTCACCAGCGGGATCGAGGAGGTGTTGGAGGCCAAGATGGCGTCCGGCCGGGTCACGACCTGGTCGAGCACCTGGAAGATCTCCGTCTTGACCTGCTCGCTTTCCACCACGGCCTCGATCACCAGATCGCGGTCGGCGAACTCGCCCAGGTCCGTGGTGAAGGCGAGGCGGTCCAGCGTGGCGTCCCGCTCCGCCTCGGTGATCTTGCCGCGTCCGGCCGCCCGGTCCAGGGAGTTCACCAGCCGGGTACGGCCCAGCTCCAGCGCCTCCCCGGTGGTCTCGGCGACCGTCACCTCAAGCCCGGCCCGTGCGCACACCTCGGCGATTCCGGCGCCCATCTGGCCACAGCCGACCACTCCGACGCGTTCGATGTCGGTCACATCGTGCCTTTCGCTGTTCTCGTCCCGGTCGCGGCGCACGGGCCGCGTGGGTGGGGGCCGCGGCGCCTGTGCCGCTGACGTTACCGCCGTCCGCCATTGTGGTGACCGCCGGGCGTCCACTTCGCCGCGCCCGGCCCGGAATCCGTGTCTGTGCCGCACCGGCCCGGGCCCGGCGTGCATGCTGGGGCCGATCACACGGTGTGGCGCGCGCGTCACGCTCCTGCGAGGCAAGGGAGCACCATGGGACACCTGACCCGACGGGCCTTCGCCGCGGTGGCCGCCGGTGCGCTCTCCAGCGCGCTGGCCACCGCCGACGCCGCCAGCGGCACCCCCGGCGGCGGATGGCGCGGTACCGGCCTGCGCGGCATGTGGATCGCCACGGTGGAGACGATCGACTGGCCGCGCACGCGGGGCGTCAACCCCGACGCCCAGCAGCGCGAGCTGACCGCCCTGCTCGACGTGGCCGTCCGGCGGCGGCTGAACGCGGTGTTCTTCCAGGTGCGGCCCACCGCCGACGCGCTGTGGCCCTCACCCCACGAGCCCTGGTCCGCCTGGCTCACCGGCGTCCAGGGCCGCGACCCGGGCTGGGACCCGCTGGGCTTCGCCGTCCACGAGGCACACCGGCGCGGTCTCGCCCTGCACGCCTGGTTCAACCCCTACCGGGTGGCCAACCACGGTGAGGTCTCCCGGCTCGTCGCCGACCACCCCGCGCGCCGGAACCGCGGCTGGCTGGTGCCCTACGGCGGCAAGCTGTACTACAACCCCGGGCTGCCCGCGGTGCGCCGGTTCGTCCAGGACGCCATGTTCGACGCCGTCGAGCGCTACGCCGTGGACGGCGTCCACTGGGACGACTACTTCTACCCCTACCCCGTCGCCGGGCAGAGGTTCGACGACGACGCCGCGTACCGCGCACACGGCGGCGGCTTCGCCGACCGCGGCGACTGGCGGCGGCACAACGTCAACCTGCTGGTGCGCGAGGCGGGCGAGCGGCTGCGCCGGGTGCGGCCCAACGCGCGCTTCGGCGTGAGCCCGTTCGGCATCTGGCGCAACGCCTCCACCGACCCGGCGGGCTCCGAGACCCGTGGCGGCGTCGAGACCTACGACGACCTCTACGCCGACACCCGGCGCTGGGTCCGCGAAGGCTGGCTGGATTACATCGCCCCGCAGGTCTACTGGCACCTGGGCTTCGCCGCCGCCGACTACGCCAAGCTGGTGCCGTGGTGGAACGCCGTCTGCCGGGGCGCGGGCGTGGACCTGTACCTCGGCGAGGCGCTGTACAAGGTGGGCGCCAAGGGCCAGCCCGCCGCCTGGCACGACCCGGCCGAACTCTCCCGCCACCTGACGTTCGCCGCCGACTACGCCCAGGTCGCGGGCCACATCTTCTACTCGGCCCGGCACGTCAGCGCCGATCCGCTCGGCGCCATGACGCGCGTGGTGGACGACCACTACCGCTGACGCGGCGGGGCCCGGCCAAGGTGGTGGCCGGGCCCCGCTTCAGGTGAACGCCGTCAGTCGCCCTTCGGGTGCCGCACCACCGAGTCGGGGCCAGGGGAGATCAGCGTCTCGTGGCCGTCCTCGAACCGCACCCGATACGGCGGTTCGCCCTTGGTGCCCAGGACCTCCACGATCTCCGCGGTGCGATCGTGCTGACCGACGACCCGACCGTGCACCAGCAATTTGTCGCCCTTTTCCGCGTGCATGGCATACCCTCCGCGTGCCTGACTCGTCCCGCTTCCTCCGGCTGCCAGTCTAGGTCCGATCGCGGCCCCGGGCGCGGCGTGCGGCCCGCGTCGGCCCGGCAGCGCCGACGGGGGCTGTGCGTTGCGTGACGGCGATGCACGCCAGGACGGCCACCGCCGCGACGGGGGCCAGCGCGCCCGGTTCCTCGCCCAGCAGGAGCACCGCCCACACCAGCGTCAGCAGCGGCTGCGCCAGCTGGAGCTGGCTGGCCCGGCCCACGCCGATCATGCCCATGCCCCGGTACCAGGCGGCCAGCCCGAACCACTGGGACCCGGCCACCAGCCACAGCAGGCCCGCCACGGACCGGGCGCTGAGCTGCACCGGCTCCACGGCCAGCGTCAGCACTGCCGCGGGCACGGCCAGGGGCAGGCACAGCACCAGGGCCCAGCCGATGACGTGGGCGCCGGGCAGTTCGCGGGCCAGCCGCCCACCCTCGCCGTACCCGGCGGCGCAGACGAGCAGAGCGGCGAACAGGAAGCCGTCGGCCCCGGTGAGGCCACCGCCGCCGTCCCGCAGGGCGAATCCGACGACGACCACGGCCCCGGCGACCGCCGCCGCCCAGAAGGGCCACCGGTGCCGGGTGCGCTGCCTCCAGGTGCTGTACGCGGCCGTCGTCAGCGGCAGCAGGCCCACCACGACGGCGGCGTGCGCGGTGCTCGTCGTGCCCAGGGCCAGCGTCGTCAGCAGCGGGAAGCCGACGACGACGCCTGCGGCCACGACCGCCAGGCCCGGCCAGTGGCGCCGCCTGGGCAGCGGCGCACGCCAGGCGAGCAGGCAGCCGAGGGCCAGCAGACCGGCCAGCGCGGTGCGGCAGGCGGTCACCGACCACGGACCCAGGCCCTCCAGCGCCCAGGCGGTGCCCGGGAACGTCAGCGAGAAGGCCGTGACGCCCAGCCCGGCGAAGACGGCGCCACGCGTGCTGACCCGTGCCGCGCCCCGGCCGCGAGTTGTGCCGCCGCCGGGTGCCCCGTCGCCGCCCCCAGCGGCCGCGTTGCCGTCCACCGGGATGCTTTCGGTGTGGGCTGGGTCAGCGGTGGGTGCGGTGCTGGCTGCGGTGGCGGCACCACTGGCGGGAACGCTGGCGGGAACAGGGCCGTCCGCCGGTGGGTGCGCGGGGACCGCTATCGCGGCTTCGGCAGTAGCGCTATCCTGTGCTCTCATGAGTCACAGTAGCAGTATCGCGGAACTGGCCAGTGCGCTCCGCGCGGAGGTGGAGCGCTACCCGGTCGGCGCGCGTCTGCCCTCCAGCCGGGCGCTGACGGAGCGCTTCCGCGTCAGCCCGGTCACCGTCAGCCGCGCGCTGGGCCAGCTGGCGGCGGAAGGGCTGGTCGTCACCCGTCCGGGCGCCGGTGCCTTCCGCGCCGACCTCGCCACCGCTTCCCCGGCCCCGGCGCCCGGGGACACCTCGTGGCAGGAGGTCGCGCTGAGCGCCGAGCCCGCCGCCGACCAGGTGCCGCGCACGGTGGACGCCACCGGGCTGCTGACCACGCTCACCGCCCCAGGACCCGGCGTCCTCGCGCTGCACGGCGGCTACCTGCCCGCCGCGCTCCGCCCGGAACGCCCCCTGGCCGCGGCGCTTGCCCGCGCCGGGCGGCGGCCCGACGCGTGGCAGCTGCCGCCCCTGGAGGGGCTGCCCGAGCTGCGCACCTGGTTCGCCCGCGAGATCAGCGGCCCCGGCGGTACCCGTACCGGCGCCGACGTGCTGGTCACCGGCGGGGGCCAGAGCGCCATCACCACCGCCCTGCGCGCGCTGGCGCCACCCGGGGCGCCCGTGCTCGTGGAGTCGCCGACCTACCCCGGGCTGCTGGCCGTCGCCCGCGCGTCCGGCCTGCGCCCCGTGCCCGTCCCGGCCGACACCGACGGGGTGCGCCCCGAACTGCTGGCCGACGCGCTGCGCGCCAGCGGAGCCCGGGTGTTCGTGTGTCAACCGCTGTTCCACAACCCCACGGGCGCGGTCCTCGCCCCCGGCCGGCGGGCCGACGTGCTCGCCGCCGCCCGTGCGGCCGGGGCGTTCATCATCGAGGACGACTACGCCCGCCACCTCGCCCACGAGGACGCCGGGCCGCTGCCGCCGACCCTGGCCGCCGAGGACCCGGACGGCGTTGTCGTCCATATCCGCTCCCTGACGAAGGCGACCTCACCCAGCCTGCGCGTCGGCGCCATCGCCGCGCGCGGCCCCGTGCTGGAACGCCTGCGCGCCATTCAGATCGTGGACAGCTTCTTCGTGCCCCGGCCGCTACAGGAAGCGGCGCTGGAGCTCGTCGGCGCCCCGGCCTGGCCGCGCCACCTGCGCACCATCGGCGCCGAGCTGCGTGCCCGCCGCACCGCCGCGCTCCGCGCGCTCGCCGAGCAGCTGCCGCACCTCGTCCCGGAGCAGGTGCCGCGAGGCGGCTTCCACCTGTGGCTGCGGCTGCCACCGGGCAGCGACGAGACCGCCGTGACAGCCGCCGCACTGCGGGCGGGCGTCGCCGTCGCGCCCGGACGTGCCTACTTCGCCGCCGAACCGCCCGCGCCCTACCTGCGGTTGTCGATCGCCTCCCCGGCCAGCACGGCCGAACTGGCCGAGGGCGTGGCCCGGTTGCGCACCGCCTGCCCACCACCAGCGCCGTAAGTCAGCCCGCCGCGCGACCCCGAGCACGCCACCCGCCGTGCCCTGGGCGTCGCGTAGGGCGCACGTTTGTCACTCAGGAATGCTGGGTGTCGAACAAACGCGCCTGTGGTTCTACCATCACGCAATGCGCGCTCGTCTGTCGCTGCTCGCCGCCGCCCGGAGCGCCCCCCTGCTCGACGCCCGGTTCGACGACGACCGGCCGCTGGACCCCACGGGGTGGCGCGCCGTCCAGCGTGCCGCTCCCGCGCTGGTCTCCCTGGCCGGAGCCGAACTGCGCTACTGCTCGCCGTCGCTGGGCTGCCGTGAGACCGGCCGCGCGCTCGGCCTGACCCCGCTCGCCCAACCCGCCCTGCGCGACTGCGACATGGGCCGCTGGCACGGCCGCACCCTGCGTGAGGTCACCGCCGGTGAGCCGGATGCCGTCGCCACGTGGCTCGGTGATCCGCACGCGGCGCCGCACGGCGGCGAGTCGCTGGCCGCGTTCGTCTCCCGGGTGGGGATGTGGCTGGACACGCGGCCGTGGGAGGAGGACGGCTGGATCGTCGCCGTCGCCGAGCCAGACGTCGTGCGCGCCGTACTCTGCCATGCGCTGACGGCCACTCCGGCGCCGTACTGGCACCTCGACATCCAGCCCCTCTCCGTCACCACCCTCACCGGCCGCGCCGGAGACTGGTCCCTGACGATGACCTGACCCCAGCCCTGCTCACGGTGTGCGCGTCGGTCGCGACCGTCTGAACCCGGGCCAACCGGGTACACGCCCCGCCATGAGTGAACAGGAAGAACCCCTGACGCCTGACCTGCCGCCGCAGACCGAGGCGCCCGACCTCGCCGAGGCACAGCGACTGGCCGAGGAGAAGGAACGCCGCGAGGCCGAGGACTACGACAGCGAGGGCGAATCCACCGAGCCCACGGACTGACCCCACGCCGCGGAGGCGGTGCCACCTGGCCCACTTCCGCTCCCGTCCCCACCCGCGCCGGGTGGCCGTCCCCCGCCTGCGGCACGGCCACCCGGCGCGGAAGTACCGTACTGGAAAGCATTGCATAAAACTGCCTTGCTCCGTATGGTCATGCTATCGAGAAGGAGGAGCGATGGCGGTAAGCGTTGCGGTGGCGGGAGCCAGTGGGTACGCGGGCGGTGAGCTGCTCAGGCTGCTGGCCGGGCACCCCGAGGTGCGCCTCGGGGCGCTGACGGCGAACTCCAACGCCGGGCGGCCGCTCGGTGAGGTGCAGCCGCAGCTCACGCCGCTGGCTGACCGGGTACTGCGAGCCACCGACGTCGAGACGCTGGCCGGGCACGACGTGGTGTTCCTCGCGCTGCCGCACGGGCAGTCCGCCGCGGTGGCCGAGCAACTGGGCGAGGACGTGCTCATCGTGGACTGCGGCGCTGACTTCCGCCTGGCCGAGGCCGACGCCTGGAACCGCTTCTACGGCACCCCGCACGCCGGTACCTGGCCCTACGGCCTGCCCGAGCTGCCCGGGGCCCGGGACGCGCTGCGAGGGACCCGGCGTATCGCGGTCCCCGGCTGCTACCCGACGGCCGTCTCGCTCGCGCTGTTCCCCGCCTACGCGGCCTCGCTCGCCGAGCCCGAGGCCGTGATCGTGGCCGCCACCGGAACCTCCGGGGCAGGCAAGGCGCTCAAGCCGCATCTGCTGGGCAGCGAAGTCATGGGCTCGATGAGCCCCTACGGCGTGGGGGGCGGGCACCGGCACACCCCGGAGATGGCGCAGAACCTCAGCGCGGTGGCGGGGGAGCCGGTCAGCGTCTCCTTCACGCCCACGCTCGCGCCGATGCCGCGCGGCATCCTGGCCACCTGCTCGGCGAAGGCCCGGCCCGGCGTCACCGCGGAAGCGCTGCGCGAGGCGTACGCCAAGGCGTTCGCCGACGAGCCGTTCGTGCGGCTGCTGCCAGCCGGCCAGTGGCCCGCCACCGCCCACGTCGTGGGTGCCAACGCCGCGCACGTGCAGGTCGCGTTCGACGCGGACGCGGGCCGCGTCATCGCCGTCAGCGCTATCGACAACCTCACCAAGGGCACCGCTGGCGGCGCGGTGCAGAGCATGAACATCGCCCTCGGGCTGACCGAGGAGCTGGGCCTTTCCACGATCGGGGTGGCCCCATGAGCGTCGCACGCGCGACCGCCGGGCCGCAGCCGGAGACGATGGCCGCGCCGTTGATCCCTCCTTGCCCGCCCACGGGCAGGAGCGGCCCAGCGGGCGGAGAAGCGAACGGAGAGAAGCTGTGAGCGTCGCACGCGCAACCGCCGGGCCGCAGCCGGAGACGATGGCCGCGCCGCTGAGTTGCGCGGGCGGAGAAGCGAACGGAGAGAAGCTGTGAGCGTGACGGCGGCGAAGGGGTTCACGGCGGCGGGTGTCGCGGCCGGGATCAAGGAGAGCGGTGGCCCGGACCTCGCGCTAGTCGTGAACACGGGGCCGAGCCAGGCCGCTGCGGGGGTCTTCACCAGCAACCGCGTGCAGGCCGCGCCGGTGCTGTGGACGCGGCAGGTGGTCTCCGGCGGCCGGGTCTCCGCCGTCGTGCTGAACTCCGGCGGCGCCAACGCCTGCACCGGCCCGCTGGGGTTCCAGGACACGCACGCGACGGCCGAGGAGGTCGCCGGGGTGCTCGGGCACAGCGCGGGCGAGGTCGCCGTCGCCTCCACCGGGCTGATCGGCGTCCGGCTGCCCATGGACAAGCTGCTGCCCGGCGTGCGCACGGCCGCCGACGCGCTGTCCGCGCACGGCGGGGAGAAGGCGGCTATCGCCATCAAGACCACCGACACCGTGCACAAGACCGCCGTCGCCGAGGGCAGCGGCTACGTCGTGGGCGGTATGGCCAAGGGCGCGGGCATGCTGGCGCCGGGCCTGGCCACCATGCTCGTCGTCCTCACCACCGACGCCGACGTGCCCGCCGGGCAGCTGGACGCCGCCCTGCGGGCCGCCACCCGCACCACGTTCGACCGCGTGGACTCCGACGGCTGCATGTCCACCAACGACACCGTGCTGTTGCTCGCCTCCGGCGCCTCCGGGGTGATTCCGGAGGCCGACGAGTTCGCCGAGGCCGTCCGTACCGTCTGCGACGACCTGGGCCAGCAGCTGATCCGGGACGCCGAGGGCGCCTCCAAGGACATCCGGATCGAGGTGGTGAACGCCGCCAGCGAGGACGAGGCCGTCACCGTCGGCCGCACCATCGCCCGCAGCAACCTGCTCAAGTGCGCCCTGCACGGCGAGGACCCCAACTGGGGCCGGGTGCTCTCCGCCATCGGCACCACCGACGCCACCTTCGAGCCAGACCAGCTGAACGTCGCCATCAACGGCGTGTGGGTGTGCAAGAACGGCTCCGCCGGCGAGGACCGCGAGCTGGTGGACATGCGCTACCGCGAGGTGCGCGTCACCGCCGACCTCGCGGCCGGTCCGCACGCGGCCGTGATCTGGACCAACGACCTCACCGCCGACTACGTCCACGAGAACAGCGCCTACTCCACCTGAACCGCTTCGAATCGCTGAGGTCATGAGCACTCGCAAACACACCGCCCTGCCCAAGGCCCGCACCCTCATCGAGGCGCTGCCCTGGCTCACCCGCCACCACGGCAAGACGGTCGTCATCAAGTTCGGCGGCAACGCCATGGTGGACGAGGAACTCAAAGCCGCGTTCGCCCAGGACGTGGTCTTCCTGCGGCACGCCGGGCTGCGCCCCGTGGTCGTGCACGGCGGCGGCCCGCAGATCAGCGCCCAGCTGGAGAAGCTGGGCCTGACCTCCGAGTTCAGGGCCGGTCTGCGCGTGACCACGCCGGAGACGATGGACGTGGTGCGCATGGTGCTGGCCGGGCAGGTGCAGCGCGAACTCGTCGGCCTGCTCAACCGGCACGGCGCGCTCGCCGTCGGCATGACGGGTGAGGACGCCCACCTGATGACGGCCACCAAGCGCTGGGCCGACGTGGACGGCGAGCGCGTGGACATCGGCCGCGTCGGTGACGTCACCGCCATCGAGACCGGTGCCGTGCGCGCCCTGCTGGACGACGGGCGCATCCCGGTCATCTCTTCCATCGCCCGCAGCGCCGACGACCACCACGTGTACAACGTCAACGCCGACACCGCCGCCGCCGCGCTCGCCGCCGCGCTGAAGGCGGAGACGCTGATGGTCCTCACCGACGTCGAGGGCCTGTACGCGGACTGGCCGCACAGCGACGACGTGATCAGCAAGCTCACCGTCAGCGAGCTGGAGAAGCTGCTGCCCGGCCTGGCCAGCGGCATGGTGCCCAAGATGGAGGGCTGCCTGCACGCCGTGCGCGGTGGCGTGCGTACCGCGCGCGTCATCGACGGCCGGGTGCAGCACGCGATCCTGCTGGAGATCTTCACAGACGAGGGAATCGGCACGATGGTCGTCCCCGACGGCGCATCCGCCGGGGACGCGGAGGGGGAACTGGCATGAGCAACGCCGCACTCACCCAGCGGTGGCAGGGCGTCCTGATGGACACTTACGGCACGCCCCGCATCCCGCTCACCCGAGGCGAGGGCACGAAGCTGTGGGACGCCGACGGCAAGGAGTACCTGGACTTCGTCGGCGGCATCGCCGTCAACGCGCTGGGCACCGGGCACCCGGCCGTCGTCCGCGCCGTATCCGATCAGGTGGCCACCCTCTCCCACGTCTCCAACCTCTTCGTGGCCGAGCCGCCCGTGGCGCTGGCCGAACGGCTGCTGGAACTGGCCGGACGGCCGGGCGCGGTGTACTTCTGCAACTCTGGCGCGGAGGCGGTCGAGGCCGCCGTCAAGATCGGCCGGCGCACCGGACGCCCGCACATGGTGGCCACCGAGGGAGGCTTCCACGGCCGCACCATGGGCGCGCTCGCGCTCACCGGGCAGCCGCAGAAGCGAGAGCCGTTCCGCCCGCTGGCCGGGGAGGTCACCCACGTCCCGTACGGTGACGTCGAGGCGCTGCGCGCGGCGGTGACCAAGGAGACCGCGTTGTTCGTCGTCGAACCCGTACAGGGGGAGAACGGTGTCGTCGTCCCGCCCGTGGGTTACCTCGCCGCGGCCCGCGAGATCACCCGCGCGACGGGCACCCTGCTCGTCGTGGACGAGATCCAGACCGGCATCGGCCGTACCGGCCACTGGTTCGCCAGCCAGGCGCAGGGCGTCGAACCGGATGTCATCACCCTCGCCAAGGGCCTCGGCGGCGGCCTGCCGATCGGCGCGACGCTCGCCTTCGGTGCGGCGGCCCGGCTGCTGACACCCGGTCAGCACGGCTCCACCTTCGGCGGCAACCCGGTGGCGTGCGCGGCGGGCCTCGCCGTCCTGGACACCCTCGCCGCCGACGGTCTGCTCGGTCACGTGACGCGCGTCGGCGCCCGACTGCGCGAGGGGATCGGGTCGGTGCGCCACCCGCTGATCGACCGGGTACGCGGCGCCGGGCTACTGCTGGGTATCGTGCTCACCGAACCGGCCGCCGCCGGTGTCCAGCGGGCGGCTCAGGACGCGGGTTTCCTGGTGAACGCCGTCGCCCCGGACGTCATCCGGCTGGCGCCGCCGCTCATCGTCAGCGACGGCGAGGCGGACGCCCTGATCCGCGCGCTCCCCGCGATCCTTGACGCGGCCGATCCAGCACCGTCCCGACGAGCCGGAGAGTGACGATGAGCGAGGAGCAGGTGAACGGCCAGTCCGTTCCGCAGACGCGGACGGCCCGGCACCGGCGGATCGTGGACATCCTCGGCCGGCAGCCGGTGCGTTCGCAGAGCCAGCTGGCCAAGCTCCTCGCCGACGACGGCCTGTCCGTCACCCAGGCCACGCTCTCCCGCGACCTCGACGAGCTGGGCGCGGTGAAGATCCGCAACACCGGGGGCGAGCTGATCTACGCCGTCCCCGGCGAGGGCGGCGACCGCACGCCGCGTGCGCCGCTGGGGGAGTCGGCGAGCGAGGCGCGCATGGCGCGGCTGGCCGGGGAGCTGATGATCTCCGCGGAGGCGTCCGCGAACCTGGTCGTACTGCGGACCCCGCCGGGCGCGGCGCAGTTCTTCGCCTCCGCGATCGACCAGGCCGGGGTGCACGAGATCATCGGCACGATCGCGGGTGACGACACGCTGCTGCTGATCAGCCGTTCCCCGGACGGGGGCCAGGCCCTGGCCGACCACCTGCTGCGCCTGGCCCAGCGCAACCGCTGAGCCCCAGCCCCTTTCCCCGAAACCGGTTCCCCGAAACCGGGTGGTGACCCCGGCCCCTGGTCGCTGTCCCGCCGCGCGGGTGCGTCGTCTCCGGCCCGGCTCAGGGGCTCGGCGGGAGCGGCAGCGGCAGGCCCGGGAGGCCGTCGAGGCTGGTGGCGACGTGCTCCTTCTTCGCGAAGTACGCGTCCAGCGTGGCGTCCGTCTCGCGCGCGAAGCGCGACCCGTGCAGCGTCCGGTCCTCGTCGTAGGTCATGAACGGCACCGCGTAGCCGCAGGTGTCGCGGATGAGCTCCGCGTGGACGACGATGATCGCTCGCAGCCCGTGCTGGGTGGCGTCGATGCCGGGGAAGCGTTCCAGCAGCTGGGGGAAGCGCGGGTCGTCGCGAAACACCGGCTCGCCCCGCCCGTGCACGCGCACGATGTTCGGCGGCCCGGAGAACGCGCACCACATCAGGGTGATGCGCCCGTTCTCGCGCAGGTGGGCGACGGTTTCCGCGTTGCTGCCCGCGAAGTCGAGGTAGGCCACCGTCAGCTCGTCCAGCACGGCGAGCGAGCCGCGCAGGCCCTTGGGCGACAGGTTGACCGTGCCGTCACAGGCCAGCGGGGCCGTCGCGGTGAAGAAGACCGGCTGCTCCTCGATGAAGGTCCGCAGCCGTTCGGATATGCGGTCGTGTGTTTTCCCCATGGGGCCAGCATGACCGCAGGCGAACGGACGGGCCGCGGCGGGGTGACGGGTCCGCGTTGACGAACCATACGGAGGGATGCATACTTATACCTGTCGCCGTATGGATCGTAAGGAGAATCCCGTGACCGAGCGCGTCGTACTCGCCTACTCCGGCGGCCTGGACACCTCCGTCTGCATCGGCTGGATCGCCGAGGAGACCGAGGCCGAGGTCGTCGCCGTCGCCGTGGATGTCGGTCAGGGCGGAGAGGACCTGGACGTCATCCGCAAGCGCGCGCTCGACTGCGGGGCCGTCGAGGCCGAGGTCGCCGACGCCAGGGAGGAGTTCGCCGACGAGTACTGCCTCCCCGCCCTGAAGGCCAACGCCCTCTACATGGACCGGTACCCGCTGGTCTCCGCGCTCTCCCGGCCGGTGATCGTCAAGCACCTGGTGGCCGCCGCCAAGAAGCACGGCGCGACGACCGTGGCGCACGGCTGCACGGGCAAGGGCAACGACCAGGTCCGGTTCGAGGCCGGGATCTCCTCGCTGGCCCCCGAGCTGACCTGCATCGCCCCGGTACGGGACTACGCCATGACGCGGGACAAGGCGATCGCGTTCTGCGAGGAGAAGAACCTCCCGATCGCGACGACGAAGAAGTCCCCGTACTCGATCGACCAGAACGTCTTCGGACGGGCCGTGGAGACCGGGTTCCTGGAGGACATCTGGAACGCGCCCATCGAGGACGTCTACGAGTACACCGAGAACCCGGCCACCCAGCGTGCGGCCGACGAGGTGGTCATCACCTTCAAGGAGGGCGTGCCGGTCGCGATCGACGGTAAGCCCGTCACCGTCCTGCAGGCGATCCAGCAGCTCAACGAGCGGGCCGGGGTGCAGGGCGTGGGCCGGATCGACATGGTCGAGGACCGGCTGGTGGGCATCAAGTCGCGTGAGGTGTACGAGGCGCCCGGTGCCATCGCGCTGATCACCGCCCACCAGGAGCTGGAGAACGTCACCGTCGAGCGGGAGCTGGCGCGTTACAAGCGCCAGGTCGAGCAGCGGTGGGGCGAGCTGGTCTACGACGGCCTGTGGTTCTCCCCGCTCAAGCGCGCGCTGGACGGCTTCATCAACGAGGCCAACGCCCACGTGAGCGGCGACATCCGGATGACGCTGCACGGGGGCCGGGCCGTCGTCACCGGGCGGCGCTCGGAGGCGTCGCTGTACGACTTCAACCTGGCCACCTACGACAGCGGCGACACTTTCGACCAGTCGCTGTCCAAGGGCTTCATCGAGATCTTCGGCATGTCCAGCAAGATCGCCGCCAAGCGGGACCTGGCGCAGTAACCTGCGCTCCGGGCCCCGCCCGGGCACACCACCGCCGTCCCGCCCCGCTGCCGTGGGCGGGACGGCGGCGTCACACCCCACGGCCGGACACCACCGTCCGCCAGCGGCAGGCCCGTTCGAGCAGGTACGCACGCAAGGAGCGAAGAGAGCGATGAGCAACGGCGCGGCACAGGGCGAAAGCGGCGACCTGCGGCTGTGGGGCGGCCGGTTCGCCGACGGGCCGTCCGAGGCGCTGGCCAAACTCAGCGCCTCCGTCCACTTCGACTGGCGTCTCGCCCCCTACGACATCGCCGGGTCCCGCGCCCACGCCCGCGTGCTGCACGGCGCCGGGCTGCTGACCGCCGACGAGCTGGAGCGCATGCTCGCCGGGCTCGACCGGCTGGAGGCCGACGTCGCCGACGGCGGCTTCACCGGCACCCTCGCCGACGAGGACGTGCACACCGCGCTGGAGCGCGGCCTGCTGGAGCGGATCGGCCCGGACCTGGGCGGCAAGCTGCGCGCCGGACGCTCGCGCAACGACCAGGTGGCCACCCTGTTCCGCATGTACCTGCGCGACCACGCCCGGATCATCGGCGGCCTGCTCACCGACCTCCAGGAGGCGCTGACCGGGCTCGCCGAGGCCCACCCGGACGTCGCGATGCCCGGCCGCACCCACCTCCAGCACGCCCAGCCGGTGCTGTTCGCCCACCACGTGCTCGCACACGTGCAGGCGCTCGGCCGCAACGCGGAGCGGCTGCGGCAGTGGGACGAGCGCACCGCCGTCTCGCCCTACGGCTCCGGCGCGCTGGCCGGGTCCTCGCTCGGCCTGGACCCCCGCGCCGTCGCCGCCGATCTCGGGTTCGAGCGCGGCTCGGCGGCCAACTCCATCGACGGCACCGCCTCCCGCGACTTCGTCGCCGAGTTCGCCTTCGTCACCGCCATGATCGGCGTCGATCTCTCCCGCATCGCCGAGGAGGTCATCATCTGGAACACGAAGGAGTTCTCCTTCGTCACCCTGCACGACGCCTTCTCCACCGGCTCCTCGATCATGCCGCAGAAGAAGAACCCGGACATCGCGGAGCTGGCGCGCGGCAAGTCCGGGCGGCTCATCGGCAACCTGACGGGGCTGCTGGCCACGCTCAAGGCCCTGCCGCTGGCCTACAACCGCGATCTGCAGGAGGACAAGGAGCCCGTCTTCGACTCCTGCGACCAGCTGGAGATCCTGCTCCCCGCCTTCACCGGCATGATGGCCACGCTCACCGTCCACCGCGAGCGCATGGCCGAGCTGGCCCCGGCCGGGTTCTCGCTCGCCACCGACGTGGCCGAGTGGCTGGTCAAGCAGGGCGTACCGTTCCGCGTCGCGCACGAGGTGGCGGGGGAGTGCGTCAAGGAGTGCGAACGCACCGGCGTCGAGCTGGACGAGCTGAGCGACGAGCAGTTCGCCGCGATCTCCGCGCACCTGACACCCGAGGTGCGCGGCGTGCTGAACGTGCCCGGCGCGCTCGCCGCCCGCAGCGGCCGGGGCGGCACGGCACCGAGCGCGGTGGCCGACCAGCTCGCCGAGGTGAAGGCCGATCTGGTGAAGCAGCGCGAGTGGGCGAACGCGAAGGGGTGAACCGCGCGGCGCGCTGGGTACGGTGGGCGTCCGACCGCCACCAGACCGCCCACCGCTGACCGCTCAGGGGAGCCTGTGATGCCGTTCGCCCGCCTGGCCGCCGCGACCACCCCCACCGCCCACATCGGGCTCGGCCTGGCCGCCGTGGGCCGTCCCGGTTACCTCACCCTCGGCCGGGACCGTGATCTCCCGGCCGAGCGCACGGTGGACGCCCTGCGCGAGCGCACCCACGAACTGCTGGACGCCGCCTACGCGCAAGGCGTCCGCTACATCGACGCCGCCCGCTCCTACGGGCGCGCCGAGGAATTCCTCGGCGCCTGGCTGGACGCCCACCCCGAGGCCGACGACCTGGTGATCGGCAGCAAGTGGGGCTACACCTACACCGCGAACTGGCGCACCGAGGCCGACGTGCACGAGGTCAAGGAGCACAGCCTCGCCATGTTCGAAAGCCAGCGCGCCGAGACCGACGCGCTGCTCGGCCGCCACCTGGACCTCTACCAGATCCACTCCCTCACCCCCGACAGCCCGGCCCTGCGGGACACCGCGCTGCACGAGCGACTGGCCCGGCTCGCGGACGAGGGCGTGTCCGTCGGCTTCTCCACCTCCGGTCCCGGCCAGGCCGACGCGATCCGCGCCGCGCTGGAGGTGCGCGTCGGCGGCGAGCCCCTGTTCCGTTCGGTGCAGGCGACGTACAACGTGCTGGAGCCGTCGGCCGCGCCCGCGCTGGCCGAGGCGCACGACGCGGGGCTGACGGTGATCGTCAAGGAGGCGATGGCCAACGGCCGTCTCGCGCCGGACGCCGCCCCCGAGGTGGTGCGCGGGATTGCCGACGCGGTGGGCGCGGGCTGCGACGCGGTCGCCCTGGCCGCGGTGCTGCGGCAGCCCTGGTCGTTCGTGGCGCTGTCCGGCTGCGTGACGGCGGAGCAGCTGTTCAGCAACCTGCACGCCGTGACGGTGGACCTCACCGACGAGCACCTGGCCACGCTCGTGGAGCTGGCCGAGGAGCCGCAGGCGTACTGGTCCCGCCGCGCGGAGCTGCCCTGGGGCTGACCGGCTGGCCGTTAGCCCGCTCCCGCGTATGTGCCCCAGGCCCGCACCCTACGCGTGGTCCCCCACGCGGTGAGACATCCCCAGCAGTGAGACGTGAATGTCTCATATGAGTTACCGTTGTCTCATGACTGTGGACCGGGACCAAGTGCTGAAGGCCGCAGCGGAGCTGCTGTCGCGGAAGGCGACGGCACCGATGGACGAGATCGCCCGCGCCGCCGGGATCAGCCGCGCCACCCTGCACCGGCACTTCGCCGGCCGGGAGGCGCTGGTGTTCGCCCTCGGTGACCTGGGCGTCCGGCAGATCGAGGACGGGCTCGAAGCGGCCCGGATCGAGGAGGGCCCGCCGCCGGACGCGCTGCGGCGGCTGGTGGCGGAGGCGATGCCCGTGGCCGGGTTCCTCGCCTTCCTCTACGGCGAGAACCAGCTCTACGAGCCCGGCCAGCCCGACCCCGGATGGGCGCGGATCGAGGAGCGCGTGGGCGCGCTGGTCCGCCGGGGTCAGGAACAGGGCGTCTTCCGCCGTGACCTGTCACCCGACTGGCTCACTGACGCGCTCTACGCCCTCGTCGCCGCCTCCGGCTGGTCCGTCCAGGACGGCCGCATGGCGCCGAAGGAGGCCCCGCGCATGGTCGCCGAACTGCTGCTCGGCGGGGTACTCGAAAGATCAGAAAAGCCCGGAAGGCTCGAAAAGCCTGAAAGGACCGAAAGGAAGGCCCCGTGACCACGCCTGGCGCGAGCCGCTGGGTCGCGCTCGCTGTCCTCGCCCTCGCGGTGCTGCTCGTCGGCATCGACGCGACCGTGCTCGGTCTGGCGATGCCGTTCCTCAGCGAGGACCTGAACCCCTCCAGCACCCAGCTGCTGTGGATCGGCGATGTCTACTCGTTCGTCATCGCCGGACTGCTGGTCTCTATGGGCAGCCTCGGGGACCGCATCGGCCGCAAGAAGCTGCTGCTGACCGGGGCCGCCGTCTTCGGTGCCGTCTCCGTACTGAACGCCTACGCGCACAGCGCCGAGGCGATGATCCTGTGGCGCGCCCTGCTCGGTGTCGCTGGTGCGACGCTGATGCCCGCCACGCTCGCCCTGATCCGCAACCTCTTCCACGACCCGCGCGAACGCAGCCTGGCCGTGGGCATCTGGGGTGCCATGGCCTCGGCGGGTGCGGCCGTCGGCCCGGTCGCCGGCGGTTTCCTGCTGGAGCACTTCTGGTGGGGCTCGGTCTTCCTGATCAACCTGCCGGTGATGGCCGTGCTCGTCGTCGTGGGCGTCAAGGTGCTGCCGGAGTCCCGGAACCCGCAGCCGGGACCGTGGGACCTGCCCAGCGTGGTGCTGTCGATGGCGGGCATCGTCGGCGTCGTCTACGCGGTCAAGGAAGCGGCGGCGTACGGCTCGCGCTGGGACGTCTACCTCGCCGGCGCGGTGGGCGCGTTCGCCCTGGCCACGTTCGTCCGCCGCCAGCTGCGGCTGGAATACCCGCTGCTGGACATGCGGCTCTTCCGCAGCCGTGGCTTCTCCGGCGCGGTACTCGCGGACCTGCTCACCATCCTGGGGCTGTCCGGGCTGGTCTTCTTCCTGTCCCAGTTCCTGCAGATGGTGCAGGGACGCAGCCCGCTCCAGGCCGGTCTCGCGGAGCTGCCCGCCGCGCTCGGTGCGGTGGTGGCGGGCCTGGCGGCCGGTACGGTCGCCCGCCGCGCCTCGGTGCGGTCGGCCGTCGGCGGCGGGCTCGCGGCCGTCGGCCTGGCGCTGGGCGCCTGCCTGTGGCTGGACCAGAACACCGGGTACGGGCTGCTCGGCCCGGTGCTGCTCGTCGTCGGCATCGGTGCGGGCCTGTCCTTCACCGTCACGGCTGACGTCATTCTCTCCAGCGTGCCCAAGGAGCAGGCGGGTGCGGCCTCGGCGGTCTCCGAGACGGCCTACGAGCTGGGCGCGGCGCTCGGCATCGCGCTGCTGGGATCGATCGTCACCGGCGTCTACCGAGGCTTCGCGGTGCCGCGGGGCGTGCCGTCCGAGGTGGCCGACTCCGCGCACGCCTCGCTGGGCGGCGCGGTCGAGGCGGCGTCGAACCTCCCGGCGGAGGTGGGTAACCAGCTCCTCGCGGCGGCCCAGGCCAACTTCACCGACGGCCTGCGCTCGGCCGCCACCGTCGGCGCGGCCGTACTCCTCACCGCCGCCGCTGCCGCCTGGTACCTGCTGCGCGACCAGTACCTGTCGGACATCCCGGAGGAGGAGTGAGCGGAACCGGCCCTTGAGCCCGCGTGAGTGGCCTCCCGGTACCGGGTTCCGCCCCCACGACAAGCTCCCAGCCGGTGGCTCGCGTACGGCGCGTGGCGCGGCGGAACCACGGGTCAAACCGCCCGCCGCGCACGGCTACGCCGCCGCCTTGGCCTTCGTGGCGTACATGTCCACGTACTCCTGGCCCGACAGGCACATGACCTCGCTCATCACCTCGTCGGTCACCGCGCGCAGCACGTAGCGGTCGCGGTCCATGCCCTCGTAGCGCGAGAAGTCCAGCGGCTCACCGAACCGCACCGTGATGCGGCGGCCACCGCCGAGGCGGGGCAGGCCCTTGCCGCCCGGCTGTACCTGGTCGGTGCCGATCATCGCGAACGGCACCACCGGAGCGCCGGTCATCAGGGCCAGCCGGGCGATGCCGGTACGGCCACGGTAGAGGCGGCCGTCGGGGGAACGGGTGCCCTCGGGGTAGATGCCGAAGACCTGCCCCTCCTCCAGCACCCGGCGCCCGGTCATCAGCGCGGCCACCCCGCCCCGCCCACCGTCCCGGGCGACGGGGACCATGCCGACGCCGGTGAAGAACCAGGCCATCAGGCGCCCTTTGAGGCTGGTGCCGGTGACGTACTCGTCCTTGCCGATGAAGAACACCTGCCGGTCGGTGACCAGGGGCAGGATCATCGAGTCGATGAACGTGAGGTGGTTCCCGGCCAGAATCACCGGCCCTTCAGCCGGGATGCGCCCGGCGCCCTCGATCCGCGGCCGGAACAGCAGGCGCAGCAGCGGACCGAGAACCGCCTTGATCAGAAGGAAACGGCCCCTCACTGGGATTCAGCCTCCGTGGTGTGTGAATGGCGCGGCCCGCGCCGGACCAACGACGATACCCGTGCCCGGGTACCCCTGATACGCGCGGGTAACCACGTGCGGCCGTGGGCTACCGTAGCGGACTCGTGTTTCCGCCGTGTTCCGCCCCGCGTCTCCCGTCGGACAGCCGGTCACGTCTACGCTTCGGGCCGTCAGTCCGTCAGGCACCGGACGCCCGTGCGACGTCCGGCGGAAAGGGAGAGGTCCATGGCACATCAGCAACGGCCCGGGCGCAGAGCGGTTCTCGGTGCGACGGCGCTGGGCGCGGCGGGCGCGGTGACGCTCGGCGCGCCGGGCACCGCGCAGGCGGCAGCGGGGGAGGGGTACGGACGGTGGCCGGGCAGGCCGGGGCGGCTGCCGGTACCGGCGGTCATCGCCCACCGGGGGGCCAGCGGCTACCGTCCCGAACACACCATGGGCGCCTACGAACTGGCCCTGGACCTGGGAGCCGACGTCATCGAGCAGGACCTGGTGCCGACCAAGGACGGCCACCTGGTGTGCCGGCACGAGAACGAGATCGGCGGCACCACCGACGTCGCCGAGCACGCCGAGTTCGCCGACCGCCGCACCACCAAGACCATCGACGGCCAGGCCGTCACCGGGTGGTTCACCGAGGACTTCACGCTCGCGGAGCTGAAGACGCTGCGCGCCGTCGAGCGCATCCCGCGCCAGCGGCAGCACAACACCCTCTACAACGGCCGCTGGGACGTGCCGACTTTCGCGGAGGTGCTGGACTGGGCCCGCGAGCAGGGCCGCAGGCGCGGGCGCCCGGTGTGGCTGCACGTCGAGACCAAGCACCCCAGCTACTTCCGCGCCCTGGGGCTGGGTCTGGAAGAGCGGCTGGCCCGGCAGCTGCGCCGCCACCGCCTGCACCGGCGCGATGCCCCGGTGTTCGTGCAGTCCTTCGAGCCGAGCAGCATCCAGCGCATGGCCCGCCTGGTGGACACCCCGGGTGTGGTGCTGCTGTGGACGGCCGACTGGCGTCCGTGGGACTTCGAGGAATCCGGCGACCCGCGCACCGTGGCCGACCTGATCACCCCCGAGGGGCTGGACTGGATCGCCTCCTTCGCCCACGGCATCGGCCCGACGCTGGAGCTGGTCATCCCCCAGCGCGCCGACGGCACCCTGGGCGAGCCGACCTCCCTGGTGCGCGACGCACACGCCCGTGACCTGGTGGTGCACCCCTACACCCTGCGCAACGAGAACAGCTTCCTGCCCGCCGGGTTCCGGCGCGGCGAGGACCCGAACGCCTACGGCGACGCCTTCGGCGCGCTGCGCGCCTACTTCGCCACCGGCATCGACGGGATCTTCGCCGACCAGCCCGACACCGCCCTGCTCGCGGCCGCCGACCACCGCCGCCGCCGCTGAGCCCCGGCCCGGCGCCTGGTTTCCCGGCCCGGCCCGCGCCGCCCGTGGCACAGCCCCGGACCTGCTGGCGAGACTCCCTCCCGCACCGAGAAATCGCAGGCGGGTTGGGAATCTCACAGCACAGTTCGGGGCTGCCGCGTTCCCGTAGCCTGCGATCTCTGCGCAGAATGCTTCCGGCGGAGGTTGGTCCCCGGCCCGGACGGGAAGGATGGGGAAGGACAACCGGCGTCACCAGGGCAGGCAGCCCGGCCGCGCGTCCCTCATCCCCTGGCGCGCCGGGCATAAGACACCAGAAAGAGGCGTGCGCACATGGGCATGAGCGTGACCATCTCTGCGGCGACCGGGCCGGACACGGAGCAGATCCTCAAGCTCCAGTACCTGTGCTACCAGAGCGAGGCGGAGCTGTACCGCGACTGGAGCATCGAGCCGCTGACGCAGACGCTGGACGCCCTGCGCGCCGAACTCGACGGCGGCTGCGTGCTCGTGGCCCGGCTCGGCGACGAGATCGTCGGCTCCGTACGCGGCACGGTGGACGCGTCCGGGACGGGACACATCGACAAGCTCATCGTCCACCCGCGCCTGCAGCGGCACGGCCTGGGCGGACGCCTGCTCGCCGCGCTGGAGACGCGCCTCGCGCGGGAACAGGGCGCCGAGCGGTTCCGGCTGCTGACCGGCCACCGCAGCGAGGGCAACCTGCGGCTGTACCGGCGGTGCGGCTACGTCGCCGCCGGCACCGAGCGCGTCTCGTCCAAGCTGAGCGTCATCACGCTGGAGAAGGCGGCCGTCGCCGAGGAGTACGCCCAGAGCGCGTGAGGGCACGCCGCGCCGTTCACTCCACGCCGAGCCCGTCCGACGGCGGACACTGTGGCCCGGGTCCGCGCGCCCGGCTCCCGCCGGGTCAGCGCCCGGACGGGCGGGACCGCAGCCACCACAGGCCGAGGACCGGCAGCAGCAGTGGAATGAACAGGTAGCCCATGCCGTAGGCGGACCACACCGTGGTGTCGGGGAAGGCCGCCGGGTCGAGCACCGACCAGGTGCCGACGACCAGCACCCCCAGCAGTTCGGCGACGCAGCCGGCCAGCGCGGTGCGCCGGGCTGCCTCGCCGCCGCGCACCAAGGCGACGGTGATGCACACATACACCACGGCGGCCACCGCCGAGAGGGTGTAGGGCAGTGGAGCCTGATCGAACCGGGTGGCGATCTGGTACGCCGAGCGGGAGGTGGCACCGATGACGAACACGGTGTAGAGCGTCACCAGCAGCCGTCCCGGGCCGGTGCGCAGGCTGGTGCGGGTGCCGCCGCCGGCGTCGCGGACCGGGGCGGGCCGGGCGCCCGGTGCTCCGTCGCTGTCGGTTCGCTCAGGCACCGGTGCCGCTCCAGACGTCGTGGAGCCGGACCTGGAGCACCGCGAGCACGAACGCGCCAGCGGCGACGGTGGCCGAGCCCCAGCGGGTGCGCTCGGCCAGCGACAGGAAGGCGACCGCCGGGATGGCCGCCGCGCAGCCGAGCAGATAGGAGACGAAGACGACCGTGCCCTCGTCCGGCTCCCCGCCCCCCGCGAGCGCCACGACGCCGACCACCAGCTGGACGAGCGCGAGCACGGTGACCGAGGCCATGCCGATGAAGTGCCAGTCCTTGGTGGGCTGGTCGCGGTACGCCGCGTAACCGCACCAGGCGGCCAGCGCGAGCGCGGCCACACCGACGGCGACCGTCAGGGGGGTGAACATGCCCGCGACTTTACTGCCCTGCCCCGGCTCGTCCCGTTTCGGGTCCGCGCCCACCGCCGACCAGGCCGCGCGCCGTGGCCTTGCCCACAGCGGCGCTCCCGCACCGCCCCTCCGCACCTGGCCCCATGCGCGGTCGCGTGGCGCGAAAGTCCAGGTCAGAGCCCGTCCACGCGGGCGCACCGCGACACCAGAGCACCGCGTCCAGTATCCGGACGTTTGTCTCTGCTGGTGGGATGCGGGGAGTGCCGTCTGCTTCACTGTTCTCCATGAGTGCGACGCGCAGCTTGTTCCACGTCACCGAGGCGATCTCCCTGCCCGGTGGCTGCTGCATGCGTCGAATGTGTGACCGCTGAGGGCCCCCGCCTGAGCCGCCTCGCGCCCCGAAGCGAGGCCCCGTAGCGGCGTCGCGGCCCAGCTGCTCCCCCTGTGGTGGGGACGCACGCTGCCGCCTGGCCCCGCTCACCGCACCGGCCGCCCCACCACGGCGCGGCCCACCCCCGCACCGCATCCGCAGCACACCCGTGCGTGCCGCCCCGCCCGGGCGCGCGCACTCGACAGTGACGGAACACCCCAGTGATCACCACCACGGACCTGACGAAGGTCTACCGCACCAAGGACCGCGAGGTCACCGCGCTGGACGGCGTCAACCTGCACGTCCGCGAGGGCGAGATCCACGGCGTCATCGGCCAGTCCGGCGCCGGGAAGTCCTCCCTCATCCGCTGCGTCAACCTGCTGGAGAAGCCCACCTCCGGCACGGTGACCGTCGCGGGCCAGGACCTCACCGCGCTCGCCCAGTCAAGCCCCCGGCCGTCCCGGGCACTGCGCGCCGCACGCAGCCGCATCGGCATGATCTTCCAGCACTTCAACCTGCTGTCCTCGCGCACCGTGCAGGCGAACGTCGAACTGCCGCTGGAGATCCTCGGCGTCACCCGGGCTGAGCGGCGGCGCAAGGCACGTGACCTGCTCGACGTCGTCGGCCTCGCCGACCGCGCCCGTGCTTACCCGGCGCAGCTGTCCGGCGGCCAGAAGCAGCGCGTCGGCATCGCCCGCGCGCTGGCCGGTGACCCCACGGTGCTGCTGTCGGACGAGGCCACCTCCGCGCTCGACCCGGAAACCACCCGCTCGGTGCTCCAGCTGCTGCGTGACCTGAGCCAGCAGCTGGGCCTGACCGTGCTGCTCATCACCCACGAGATGGACGTCGTCAAGTCCGTCTGCGACTCCGCGTCGCTGATGCGGGGCGGACGCCTCGTGGAGTCCGGCACCCTGCCCGAGCTGCTGGCCACGCCCGGCTCCGAGCTGGCCGCGGCCCTCTTCCCGGTGGGCGGCGAGCAGCTTCCGGCCGCCACCCACGGCACCGTCGTGGACGTCACCTTCCAGGGCGAGGCCACCGGACAGCCGGTCATCTCCCAGCTCGCCCGCACCTACGACATCGACATATCGATCCTCGGCGCCGCCATGGATACCGTCGGCGGACGCCAGACCGGGCGCCTGCGCATCGAACTGCCCGAGGAGCCCGGAGACCGCGCCGCCGACCCACCTCACGGCGGCCCGATCGGCTTCCTGCGTGCCCAGGGGCTGACCGTGGACGTCGTCACCGCGCCCGGCGCCGGGCGGCCCGGTTTCGCGCGCGAGCAGGAGGAGGTGACGGCCCGATGACCTGGTCCCAGATGCAGCCACTGCTGCTCCAGGCGGGTGTGGACACCCTGTACATGGTCGGCTGGTCCACGCTCGTCGCCGCGCTCGGCGGGCTGCCGCTGGGCGTCCTGCTCGTCCTCACCGACCGGGGCGGCATGCTGCGCAACCTGCCGGTGAGCCGCGTCCTCGGCGCGATCGTCAACGTCGGCCGCTCGCTGCCGTTCGTCATCCTGCTCGTCGCGCTGATCCCGTTCACCAGCCTCGTCGTGGGCACCTTCATCGGGCCGACGGCGGCGATCGTGCCGCTGGCGGTGGGCGCCATCCCGTTCTTCGCCCGCCTGGTGGAGACCGCGGTCCGCGAGGTGGACCGCGGACTGGTGGAAGCCGCGCAGGCCATGGGCGGCGGCACCGGCACCGTGGTGTTCAAGGTACTGCTGCCGCAGGCGCTGCCCTCTCTCGTCGCCGGGCTCACCACCACTGTCATCGTGCTCATCGGCTACTCCGCGATGGCCGGTGTCGTCGGCGCGGGCGGCCTGGGCGACCTGGCCCACACCTACGGCTACCAGCGCTTCGAGACCTCGCTGATGCTCGTCACCGTCGCGGTGCTCATCGCCCTGGTCACCCTCGTGCAACTGCTCGGCGACACCGCCGTGCGGCTGCTGGCCCGCCGCGAACGCGGCGCCTGAGCGGCAGACGGCCTCCCCGGCCGCCCGCCGCACCACCCGAAAGGCCCGAACTCTTCGTCGGGCAGAACCACACCGAAAGGCAGCACTCATCGTGCGCACCCCCAGCAAGAACACCAAGGCCAGGCTCACCGCCACCGCCGCCACCGCCGCACTCGCCGTGGGCCTCACCGCCTGCGGCACCGCCTCCGACCCGCAATCCGCCGGCTCCGGTACCCAGGACGGCCCGCTGACCGTCGCCGCCTCCGCGACGCCGCACGCCGAAATCCTCGAATACGTCCGCGACCACCTCGCGGAGGAAGAGGGCCTGGAGCTGAACGTCAAGGTCTTCAACGACTACGTGCTGCCCAATACCGCCACCGAGAGCGGCGACGTGGACGCCAACTACTTCCAGCACCAGCCCTACCTGGACGACTTCAACGCCAAGAACGGCACCCACATCGTGCCCGTCACCACCGTCCACCTCGAACCGCTCGGCCTGTACGCCAAGGACGCGCGCAGCCTGGACGACCTCACCCCCGGCCAGACCATCGCGCTGCCCAACGACACCACCAACGGCGGCCGCGCCCTGCGACTGCTCGACGCGAACGGCGTCATCGAGCTGAAGGACGGCGCCGGACAGGACGCCACCCTGGCCGACATCGCGGACCCGAGGGGCCTGAAGTTCCAGGAGCTGGAGGCCGCCACCCTGCCGCGCGCCCTCGGCGAGGTGGACGCCGCCGTGATCAACGGCAACTACGCCATTGAGGCCGACCTCAAGCCCGCCGAAGACGCCCTCGCCCTGGAAGAGGCCGACGGCAACCCCTACGCCAACTTCCTGGCCGTCAAGGAGGGCGACGAGGACGACCCGCGTGTCGCCACCCTCGCCCGGCTGCTGAACTCCGAGCAGGTCAGGTCGTTCATCAAGGACGAGTACGACGGCTCCGTCCTCCCGGCGTCCGGCGGCACCACCGTCTGACCCCGGCCACGCACCACGCGGCGCCGGCCGCCCGGCTAGGGCCCGGCGCCGCGTGCGTGAGCGGCCATGCTGCATGCTGGGCACGTGAACCCATCGTCACGGAGCGGCGCATGACACCCTGTTTCCCGGACATCTCCCTCAGCACGGAACGTTTGGTGCTGCGCCCGTTCGGGGAAACCGACATCCCCGCACTGGCCGACATGATGAACGACGAGATGGTCACCACCTGGAGCAGCGTGCCCCACCCCTACACCGGGTCGGACGCCGAGCAGTGGGTGCGCGGGTCGGCCCCCGAGGAGCGCACCAGCGGACGCGGCATCGTCTTCGCCGTCCACGAACTGCTCACCCAGCGCCTGGTGGGCGTCATGCACCTCCAGCACACCGACTGGCGGGTGCGCGCCACCGAGGCCGGATACGTCGTCGCCCCCTGGGCCCGTGGTGAGGGATACGCCGCCGAGGCCCTGCACGCCGTCGCCCGCTGGCTGTTCACCGACCAGGGCTTCGAGCGCCTGGAACTGCGCACCGCGGCAGGCAACACCGCCTCCCAGCAGGTGGCGCAGAAGGTCGGCTGCATCAGCGAGGGCGTGCTGCGGGGCGCCGGGCTCATGCGCACCCGCAGCGACGACTGGACCACCGGGCAGGGCCCGGCGGAAGCGGAGTGGAGCGAGATCCGCACCGACCTCATCGTGTGGGGCCTGCTGCCGGAAGACCTCGACGACGCCGGTGAGGAACCGCTCACCATCGTCGAGCGCACCCCCGCCGACAGCCGCCGTCCGCTCCGGTAATCTCACTGGGGCCCCGCACTCCCTCCCCCCACCCCAGGAGAGTCCCGCCGATGGCCGACCGTGTCACCGTGATCGGCTGGGACGGTTCACCGCTGGAAGGCGCGGCCCGCGCCGCCCTCAGCGCCGCCACCCTGGTCGCCGGGGCGGGACACCACCTCGCGCTGCCCGAGGTGCCGCACTCCGCCGAACGCGTCCGCCTGGGCAGCATCACCCTGGCCGCGCGCCGTATCGCCCAACACCGCGGCACCGCCGTCGTCCTCGCCAACGGCGACCCCGGCTTCTTCGGTGTCGTCCGCGCCCTGCGCGCCCCCGAGCACGGGCTGGAGGTCGAGGTCGTCCCGGCCATCTCCGCCGTCGCCGCCGCTTTCGCCCGCGCGGGCATGCCCTGGGACGACGCCCAGGTCGTCGTCGCGGGCAGCCGCACGCTGCGCCGCGCCGTCAACGTCTGCCGCGCCCACCCCAAGGTCGCCGTCCTCACCTCGCCCGGCGCGGGCCCCGCCGAACTCGCCCTCCTCCTCGGCGAGGTGCACCGCACATTCGTCATCTGTGAGGACATGGGCACCCCGCACGAGCGGACCACGGTGCTGACCTCCGACAAGGCCGCTGACCACGTGTGGCGCGACCCGTGCGTCGTCATCGCCGTCGGCGGCCACGGCACGGGCATGGGCACCGGCACCGTCCAGGGCACCGGCTGGCTCGCCGGCCGGCCACCGGGCTACCCCGAGGGGCCGCGCGGCTGGGCGCTGCCGCCCCTGCCCTACGGCGAGGAACACGCCACCGCCACCACCGGGGAGTCCGCCCAGCTGCGCGCCGCCCAGCTGGCCCGCCTCGGCCCGCGCCCCGGCGACCTGGTGTGGGACATCGGCACCGGCAGCGGCAGCCTCGCCGTCGAGGCCGCCCGTTTCGGCGCCGCCGTCATCGCCATCGACCGCAACGCCGAAGCCTGCGCCCGGGCCACGGCCGCCGCCCGCCAGGCCGGAGCCCAACTCCACGTCGTGCACGGCGGAGCACCGCAGGTGCTCGAAGATCTGCCCGAACCCGACGTCGTCCGCGTGGGCGGCGGCGGACTGCGCACGGTCACCGCCTGCGCCGACCGGCGCCCCGAACGCCTCGTCACCCACGCCGCGACGCGCGACGAGGCCGAAGCCGTCGGACGCGTGCTCGGCGGTGCCGGTTACGCGGTGGAGTGTGCGCTGCTGCAGACCCTCGAACTCGACACCGTCCACTGGTCGGAACGCGACCGGACGGTCGTCTTCCTGTTGTCCGGCCACCGAATGTGATCTGCACCGGAACAAGCCCGGCCAACCGGGTGCGGTGGTACACACCGGTCCCTTCGGCGGTTCCGAGCCCGGTAGGCTGAACGACTGTTGTGCCGTCACCCAGGGGTGACGCGTTGTTCGGCTTGTCCGTGCTGTGTACGGCTGACGGCGGCGGGGAGACGTGCCGCGCACGGCGCATGCTCGTTCTCCCTGGCGGGGGAGTCCCACCCGGGGCTCGAAGAAGACTTAAGGATGGCGAGGGGTACGCATGACTGACACCGGCCAGGTCCCGGGCGAGGGACAGCCGGAGAACGCAGGCGCGCAGCCGGAAGCGCCGGGCACCCCGGTCTCCGGCACGTACACCTTCGCGGACCCGGCCACTGAGGTCCCGGCGGGCGGCGAGGAGGACGACATGCTGCTCATGCCTGGCGCCCAGGGCGCGTGGAGCGAGCCCGCTCCGGCCGCCCCGCCGCGTCACCCCGGTACGGCGCAGCCCGGCGCCGCACCACGCCGTCCGCTGCACCTCGGCCCGCCGGTGCCCGCCCAGTCCGGTGCCGTGCGCTCCCTTGCCGACCGCGGCCCCAGCACGCCCCCCACCGCACCCGTGGGCGTCGCCTCGCAGGCTCCGGCCGAGGCCGCGCCCGCCGGGCACCACGCCGCAGGCCAGCAGGCCGGGGTGGAGTACCAGGACACCGCTGCCCGGGCCAGTGCCCCGGGCGACCCATACGCCGTCGAGCAGACGCCCCCGGTTGCGCAGCCGGATGCCTGGCACTCCGCGCCGCAGCCGGTCGCAGAAACGGTCGGCCACCTCGCCGCCGAACAGCCGCAGCCCGGACCGGCCGAGCCACAGCCGTACGCCGACTCCGCCGACCCCGGCGTGGCGGAGGCGCCGCAGCCCCTCTCACCGGAGCAGACGGCGGTGGAGGTGCCACAGGCCGACCCGGCATCGCCCGCCGGGGACGACGCGGCCCCTCCCGCCCAGCAGCCCGTGGCCGCCGACCAGCCTCAGCAGCCGGAGGCCGGACCGCAGCAGCCGGAGGCGGACACCCCGCCCCCGTCCGACCCGCCACAGTCGCTCCCGGAAGCGTTGCCGCAGCCCGTCACGCCGGACGACAGCGCCGCACCGCCGCAGGGGCCGACGCCCGAGTCGGCGGAGCACCAGCCCGTGGCCGCGCAGCCCCAGGAGCCCGAGGCCACCGCCGAACCCCTCACCCCGGAGCCCGCCACGTCCGAGCCCGTCCCGTCCGAGCCCGCCACGTCCGAGCCTGCGGCAACCGAGCCGGAAGCAAGCGTTCCCCATGCAACCGGCCCGGCTGAGTCTGGCGCTCTCCCTGAGCCTGCCCCGGTGCAGCCGGAGCCCCAGCGGGAGCCTGCGGCGGTGCAGCCGGAATCCGAGCCGCAGCCGGAGGCCCTGCCGAACCAGCCGGAGCCCGACCCCCAGCCAGAGCACCGGCCCGAGCCCGCGTCGGTACAACCGGAACACCAGCCGCAGCCCGAGCCCCAGCCGGAGCCCACGGCCCACCAGCCGGAGCCCGTAGCGGCCGAGCCGGAGTCCAAGCCCGCAGCCGCCCACACCCAGCCTGTGCCGAAGCCCGAGGCCCAGGAACCGCACGTCCAGCCGCAGCCCGAGCTGGCCGCCGACCCGGTGCCGCACCCGCACCCGGCGCCGCGGTCGCACCCGGCCGCCGACGCTGCCCCGCAGCCCGATCCGGCCGAGCCGTCCGCACCTGTCCCAGCCGCCCAGCCCGCTCCCGCCCCGGACGCCGAGCCTGCCCCGGACGCCGAGCCTGCCCCGGACGCCGCTCCCGCCCCGGACGCTGAGCCCGCCGCGAACGCCGCTCCCGCCCCGGACGCTGATCCCACGACCGACACCCGCCCCGCCCCGCCCGAGCCCGCCCCGGTTCCGCTCGGCCCACCCGCGCCCGGTTACCCCGAGGCTGAGCGTGCGGCCCTGCACCGGGTGATGCGCGAGCGCCGGGACATCCGCAACGGCTTCCGTCCCGACCCGATCCCGCACGAGGTGCTGCTGCGCGTGCTGGAGGCCGCGCACACCGCCCCCAGCGTCGGCCACTCCCAGCCCTGGGACTTCGTCATCATCCGCTCGCCCGAGACGCGGCAGAAGATGCACGAACTGGCCGTGCGCCAGCGCGAGGTGTACGCCAGGTCGCTCCCGCGCGCCCGCGCCAAGCAGTTCAAGGAGCTGAAGGTCGAGGCCATCCTCGACACCCCGGTCAACATCGTCGTCACCGCCGATCCGACGCGCGGCGGGCGCCACACCCTGGGGCGGCACAGCCAGCCGCAGATGGCGCCGTACTCCTCCGCGCTGGCGGTGGAGAACCTGTGGCTGGCCGCCCGCGCCGAGGGCCTGGGCGTCGGCTGGGTCAGCTTCTTCGACGAGCGCGAGATGGTCGCCGAACTCGACCTGCCCGAGCACGTGGAAGTCGTCGCCTACCTGTGCGTCGGCTACGTGGACGCCTTTCCGGAGGAGCCGGAGCTGGCCCGCTCCGGCTGGTCCAAGCGGCGTCCGCTGGCGTGGGTGGTGCACGAGGAGTCCTACGGACGCCGCGCTCTGCCCGGCGCCGAGCCCAGCGACCTGCTCGCCGAGGCGCTGGTGAACATCCGCCCGCTGGACGCCAAGGCGCTCGGTGAGGCGTGGGAGCGGCAGAAGCGCATGACCAAGCCCTCCGGCGCGCTGGGCATGCTGGAGATCATCTCCGCCCAGCTCAGCGGCCTGGCCCGGCAGTGCCCGCCGCCCGTCCCGGAACCGGCGGCCGTGGCCGTCTTCGCCGGGGACCACGGGGTGCACGCCCAGGGCGTCACCGCCTGGCCCCAGGAGGTGACGGGCCAGATGGTCGCGAACTTCCTGGCCGGTGGCGCGGTGTGCAACGCGTTCGCGAACCAGGTGGGCGCCGAGGTGTGCGTGGTGGACGTCGGCGTGGCCGCCGAACTGCCCAGCACGCCCGGTCTGCTGCCGCGCAAGGTGCGCCCCGGCACCGCCGACTTCACCACCGGCCCCGCCATGGAGCGCGCTGAGGCGCTGCGCGCGATCGAGGTCGGCATCGAGACCGCCCGCGACCTGGTGACGGCGGGCAACCGCGCGCTGCTGACCGGTGAGATGGGCATCGCCAACACCACCGCGTCGGCCGCGCTGATCGCCGTCTTCACCGGCGCCGACCCGGCCGAGGTCACCGGGCGCGGCACCGGCATCAACGACGAGACGCACGCCCGCAAGGTGGACGTCGTGCGGCGCGCGCTGGAGCTGCACCAGCCCGACCCGGCCGACCCGATCGGTGTTCTCGCCGCCCTCGGCGGTCTGGAGCACGCGGCGATGGTCGGCCTGATCCTCGGCGGCGCCTCGCTGCGCACGCCGGTGATCCTGGACGGCGTCAGCGCCGGAGCGGCCGCCCTGGTGGCGCGCGCCATCACGCCGGAGGCGCTGGCGGCCTGTATCGCCGGGCACCGCAGCGCCGAGCCCGGCCACGTCGCCGCGCTCACCAAGCTGGGCCTGCGCCCGCTGGTCGATCTCGATCTGCGGCTCGGCGAGGGCACCGGTGCCCTGCTGGCGCTGCCGATCGTGCAGAGCGCGGCCAAGGCGATGCACGAGGTCGCCACGTTCGACGCGGCGGGGGTCACCGAGAAGGCGTGACCCGCGCCGCCCGCACGGCGGCGTCTACGATGCCTCTGTCCCCGCAGTGCCCCGAACCGACCCCGCGACCTGCCGCTCCACCGTCGCAGCGGCCCCCGCCCCACCGCACGAGGAGCCGCACCGCCATGCCCGAGACCGCCGCCTACCCCGTCGGACTGCGGCTCGCCGGACGGCGCGTCGTCGTGCTCGGCGGCGGCACCGTCGCCCAGCGCCGCCTGCCCGCACTCCTCGCCGCGGGCGCGGACATCGAGCTGATCGCGCCGAGCGCCACGCCGTCGGTGGAGGCCATGGCCGAGGCCGGGGAACTGCGCTGGCGGTCGCGCGGCTACCGCGACGGCGATCTGGAGGGCGCCTGGTACGTGCTCATCGCCACCAGTGACGCCGCCGCCAACGCCGCCGCGTCCGCCGAGGCCGAGGCCCGCCGTATCTGGTGCGTGCGCAGCGACGACGCCGAGGCGGCCACCGCCTGGACGCCGGCGACCGGGCGCAGCGAGGGCGTGACCGTCGCCGTCCTCACCGGGCGCGATCCGCGCCGCTCGGCCGCGGTGCGGGACGCCGTCGTCGAGGGCCTGCGCGACGGGACGCTGGTCGCGCCCCAGCACCGGGCCCGCGCTGCCGGGGTGGCGCTCGTCGGCGGCGGCCCCGGCGACCCGGACCTCATCACCGTGCGCGGGCGCCGCCTGCTGGCCGAGGCCGACGTCGTCATCGCCGACCGGCTCGGCCCGCGCGACCTGCTGGACGAGTTGCCGCCGCACGTCGAGGTCATCGACGCCGCCAAGATCCCCTACGGGCGGTTCATGGCGCAGGAGGCGATCCACCACGCGCTGATCGAGTACGCCAAGGCCGGGAAGTCCGTCGTCCGGCTCAAAGGCGGCGACCCGTTCGTCTTCGGCCGGGGCATGGAGGAAGCCATCGCGCTGACCGAGGCGGGCATCCCGGTCACCGTCGTCCCCGGCATCTCCAGCTCCATCAGCGTCCCCGGTGCCGCCGGTATCCCCGTCACCCACCGGGGCGTGGCGCACGAGTTCACCGTGGTCAGCGGGCACGTGGCGCCCGACGATGAGCGCTCGCTGGTGGACTGGGGGGCGCTGGCCGCGCTGCGCGGCACCCTGGTGCTGCTCATGGCCGTCGAACGCGTCGGCGCCATCGCTGACGCCCTCATGGCCCACGGCCGCGCCGCCGACACGCCGGTCGCCGTGGTGCAGGAGGGCACGATGGCCACCCAGCGCCGGGTGGACGCCACGCTCGCCACCGTCGCCGACACCGTGCGGGCCGAGGGTGTGCGCCCGCCCGCCGTCATCGTCATCGGCGACGTCGTTGCCGTCGGCAGCGCCCGTGGCTGACCCCGTCCTCGTCGAGGACCCGGACGACCCCCGCCTGCGGGATTACAGCGGCCTCACCGACGTCGCCCTGCGCCGCCGCCGGGAACCGGCCGAGGGCCTGTTCATCGCCGAGGGCGACAAGGTCATCCGCCGGGCGCTCGCCGCCGGTTACCCCATGCGGTCCATGCTGCTGTCCGCCAAGTGGACGGAGGCGATGGCCGACGTCATCGCGCACACCTCCACCCCCGTCTACGTCGTCCCCCCAAGGGTGGCCGAGCAGGTCACCGGGTACCACGTGCACCGGGGCGCGCTCGCCGCGATGCGGCGTCTCCCGCTGCCCGCGCCCGCCCGGCTCCTGGCGGGCGCGCACCGCGTCGTGGTGCTGGAGTCGGTCAACGACCACACCAACATCGGTGCCATCTTCCGCAGCGCCGCCGCGCTGGGTATGGACGCGGTGCTGCTCTCACCGGACTGCGCCGACCCGCTCTACCGGCGCTCGGTGAAGGTCTCCATGGGCGCCGTCTTCGCCGTCCCCTACGCCCGGCTGGACGCCTGGCCCGACGGCCTGCACACCCTGCGCGACGCCGGATTCACCCTGCTCGCCCTCACCCCGGACCCGGCCGCCGTGCCCCTGGGCGAGGTAGTGGCCGGGCGCCTTGACCGGGCCGCGCTGATGCTCGGCGCCGAGGGCTCCGGCCTGACCCCGCGCGCGCTGGCAGCGGCCGACGTCCGCACCCGCATCCCGATGGCCCACGGTGTGGACTCCCTCAACGTGGGCGCCGCCGCGGCCGTCGCCTTCTACGCGGTGAGCGCGGACCCGGCCGCCGGAACGTGAGACGGCGGGCGAGGCGGCGCAGGCCCCGCCGGGGCTGAGCCCCCGGGCCGGTCCCCGCCTGACCCGGGGACCGCCGCGGACCGCGCCGCCCCCGCCGGGACGCCGCCCAGCGCGTCGTTGTCGCCGCCCTCGCAGCCCTGCGCCGCCGCGATGCCCAGGGCCACCAGCAGTGTGACCGTCACGAACACCACCAGCCGCTGCCGCAGCAGCCGCCGGTTGTGGCGCGGCACACCCGGGCGGCGGGCACCCGGGCGCGGCGGCGAACCGCTCCCCGCGCGGCCTGCGCCCGTCCGGCCGGTATCCGTCCGCCCCGCGCCCGTGCGGGCCACCGGCCGGGCACCGCCCGCCGCTGGACGCGGCAGCGAGGGGCGGGACTGGGCGGGCCGTGCCCGGCCCCGCAGAGGTTCCGCGCCCCGCCGCTCGGCGTCGGCCCGCCCGCGGGTGGCACCCGGACCGCCCGGCCGGGAGGCGGTGGACGCGGGCCGTGGCGTCGCGGGGCCGGGGCGCGGCGTGGGCCGGGGCACCGGGCCCGGCGCCGCCCGGG
>NZ_JAEVFI010000002.1:0-33886 GCF_019303495.1 Streptomyces sp. JJ66
CCTCACCCCCGCAGCAGACCCCCGCCGACGAGCCACAGCAGGAGCCCCCACCGCGCCCCCTCATCGAGGACCGGGCCGCGTTCCTCCACTGGCTCGCCGACCTCATCGGCGACGCCAACGGCATCCACCTCGACCCCCTCCACCGAGCCCTCACCCAACAGCCCGGATGCACCCTCCCGCGCCCCCACCTCGGCCCCCTCCTCGACCGCCTGGACGTGCCCTACCAGCGCACCATGTCGGTGGGCGGAATAGCCGGGCGCAGCGGGGTCCGCCGAGCCGATGTAGAGGCCGCTCTCACCGCGCTCCCCCAGGGGACCCCGCAGGCCACTTCCGAGACCTCTCATAGTGCTCCTGACCTGCGGAAATCTCAACCACTCTCAACCGCTCTCACGCCCACTCTCAGCCCCTCCCAGGAGCCTTGATGCCCTACCGGCACCACTGCTACGCGTGCGACGCCGTCAGCGACCGGCACGACCGCCGCGCCGACGCCGAGACCGCCCAGCAGGAACACCGCGACACCGCCCACGGCGGACACCAGCCCCTCGCCGGAGACCACATCGAACGCGTCCACGCAGACGGGCGCGGCGACCGCACCACCGGCCAGCACTGGCCCCTCGGCGCCTACCTCGCCGCCCTCGTCCTGCTGTTCGCGATGCTCGCCGAGTGCGTCGGCCGCTGACCGGCCCGTGCCGCTGACCACCCCGCGCTCGGGGCGCTCGGCGGGACCGTCCGGTCCACCACCGACACCACACCCGGAGAACCCCGTGAGCTTCGAAGCCGAACAGCTCCAGCACGCCCTCGCCGCCCTGCGCGACGGCGACCACCACACCGCCCAGCAAGCGATCGACCACCTCATCCACGAAGGCCACGACGGCACCGCCGAAGAAGCCCTGCGGCAGCTCGACCGCAAGGAGCCCCGATGAGCCGCTGGATCGAAGACGCGTCCATCCCCGCACCCGACGGCCACTACTGGGCGCGGCCCGCCCCCGACGACTGCCCGGGCTGCCCCTGCCACACCGCCCGCGTCTGCGACCGCCGCGACTGGACGCGCGCCAGCCGCCCCACCCACCCGGACGGCACCCCCTACACCGAGCCCTGCCCCTGCGAGCACACCGCCCGCCACTGAACTCCCGGGGCGGTCCACGCCTGCCAGCACCAGACCGCCCCGGGTCCCATCCCGACACGGAACAGGAGCCCCCAGCATGGACTACGGCAGCCCCACCCCCGACCTCAGCGACCTCGACCCCACCGACACCGACATGGGCGACTGGGTCGAAATCGTCCTCGACGCCGACTGAACCAGACGCGCCTCGCGCCACCACACGTGTCCCGATCTGGCATTCCCCGAGCCAGCAATCGCGAGAGAGAATGACCAGCATGAAGTCGCTCATCACCCGTGCCACCCAGAGCTACTGGGCACTCAACGTCCGAGTCTGGGAAGCGCTGCGCCCTGCCCACGCCGCCCTGCTTGCCCTCGTCGGTACCGCATCGCTCGCACTGTGGATGGCAGGCGTCATCACCGGGCGCTACGAGCTCGGAGTGCCGCTCGTAGCAGTCAGCCTCACGTGGCTGCTTGCCGAGGCGCTGACGGGGCGGCACTCTCCCCGAACGCACCGGTAGGGCTGGCACCGCCCAGCAACACGGCCTCCTGCGCCCGCCCGGGCCACCACCGGGCGGGCGCTCCCGCGTAACGGCTCCGTCACAGCCCCCGCAAGCGACTGGCCCGACACCACCACCAGGCGGCACGGTGTGACCCACTCGCCACCCCCCTTGGCCGCCGCATCAAGGAGCCGTCATGCGCCCCGTCGCCCTCGCCGTCACCACCATCGCTCTACTCGCCCTCACCGCCTGCGGCAACAACGAGCCCGCCGACGACCGCGAACCTGCCGCCGCGCCCTCCAGCGACCAGCCCTTCGCCGACACCCCCGCACCCGACGAACCCCAGACCGCCGAATACGAGTTCGGCGACACCGCCGAAACCACCGGCTCCATGGGAGCAGGCACCCTCGCCGTCACCCCCACCACCGTCGTCTACGCCAACACCGCCACCGGCGAAACCCCCGACAACGACCTGTACGCCGTCATCGTCTACAAGGCCGAAGCCACCGGCGGCACCGTCTCCGAAGCCGCCCCCATCGAAGGCGGCGGCTGGAAATGGATCACCCCCGAGGGGCAGGCCCTTGACTGGCAGTCTGGTAACACCGATGGCGTCGCCCCTCCGGGCTACGGTTCCGGCGGCGACATCGTCGGCGGCACGTTCGAGCTGTACACCGAGGCGTTCGACCTAGCCGAGGGCTGGAACGGCGACGGTGCCAAGCTCGTGTACATCGACGGCAACGGGGCCACCCACACCTGGACTGATATCCCCACTGAGGACAGCGGCCCCGAAGTGGAGAAGCTGAAGGCTGGCCTCGGCCAGTAGGCCCGACGTGCCCTTGCTTGACCGGACGATCTTCGCTATGTCACAGTGAGCACACCGGGAACAACTGTGCCCGCAGACCCTAAGCCCCCAGGCCCTCCGCCGGGGGCTTTCTGCATGCCAGGGGGTGACCATGCAGCCCGCCGAGGTCTACGCCGACGAACTCGTCTACGCCCACGAAGCCTCCGCCGCCACCGGCGTACCCGAACTCGTCATCCGACAATGGGCCAGCCGCGGGCGCATCCGCCGCTACCCCGGCGACGGCCGCCCCTCCGGCAACGGCCGCCTCTACCGCACCATGTACGCCCTGCCCGAAGTACAAGACTGCGCACGCCAGTACAAGGCCACCCCACAGCGCGCACCCCACGCCGCCTGAGCCCACCGTGGACTTCCCGGACCACTTCACCCTCCAACCCGCCCCCTAAGCCGGGCCGCTCCAGCCGTACCCCCAGACGGCCTGTCGTAGCAGCCCACGCCGCCCGCCCGCAGGATCGAGGGCTCCCCGGGCGGGCGGCAATCACACACCACCCCGGAGGGAGGCCCAGGCATGGCCGCAGGCGCCTACGACATCCACATAGAGCAGGGCGCCACCTGCCAGCGCACCTGGACCTGCATTAGCGACGACGGCAGCCCCTACCCGTGGACCGGCTGGCAAGCACGCGCACAAATCCGCACCGCCGCCGCCGAAAACGGCGACCTCATCCTCGACCTCACCCCCCACCTCACCCTCGACGGGCACGTCATCACCCTCGTGATTCCCGCCGCCGTCACCGAAACCCTCACCCGCCACGGCCGCTGGGACATGGAGCTCTACGACACCACCACCGGCTACGTGGTGCGGCTCCTCCAAGGCCAGGCCACCCTCAGCAAGGAGGTGACCCGGTGAACATCACCCCGACCGGTGGCAGCACCCCCGCAGTGATCCGCGTCCACGACGGCCTCCCCGGCCCCCAAGGCCCCGCCGGACCCTCCGCCTACGACCTCGCCGTCGCCAACGGATACACCGGCACCCAAACCCAATGGCTTGACTCCCTCGCCGTGCGCGGCCTGCGGCGCCGCGACCTGCCCCACCCCGCCGCCGCCGAGCGCCTCTACAGCGGCACCGCGCCCACCATCAGCATCGCCCAAACCTCCACCCCCACCAGCGGCTACATCATGCACCGGCCCCCCGGCGTCACCCCCGGCAGCGGTGAAGAAGCCGCCCACCTCACCCTCCTCGGCGCCACAAACTTCCAGGTCGGCGACACCTTCCCCGACACCACCTACATCCTGCCGACCAGCCGCTACCCCCACACCCGCGACACCTACGCCTCCTCCCAAAGCACCTGGTCACTGGCATTCGCCACCGACGCCGCCGACCTCCAGGTCCGCGTCAACTACCAGGCCAGCGGCCACTACCGGCTCAGCATCGACGGGCAGCCCCTCACCCACACCATGACCCCCCTCGGCGGCGCCACCGCCGGATACACCCACCTCCTCAGCATCGACTTCGGCGGCGCCGCCCACCGCACGATCCGGCTCGACTTCAGCGCCGTCCCCTTCGGCGGCATCTACCTGCCCCCCGGCGCCACCCTGTGGCCCGCCCCACCCACGGGCGGGCGCCTCGCCGTCCTCGGCGACTCCCTCTCGGACGGCTCCGCCGAGAACACCGGCGCCGGAGCAGGCACCTGGGTCCACCACACCGCCCGCCAACTCGCCGCCGCCGACACCTGGAACCAGTCACGAGGCGGCACCGGCTACATCGCCTCCGGCACGTGGGCGAACTTCCCCGACCGGATCACCGACATCACCGACCACACCCCAGATCGGGTCATCGTCTGGGGCGGCTACAACGACAGCCAAGAAGACCAGGCTGCCCTCGCCGCCGCCGTGGACACCACCCTCGCCGCCCTCACCAGCGCACTACCCGACGCCGCCATCTACGTCATCGGCTGCTGGGACCCCACCGGCACCCCCGGCGCCACCATCACCGGCACCGACACCACCCTCCGCGGCTCCGCCGCCACCGCCGGAATCCCGTTCATCTCACCCATCACCGGCAGCATCTACACCGCAGACGGCACCCTCGCCGACACCCACGGGCCGTGGATCACCACCGCCAACCAGGCCGCCTACATCGGCAGCGACAACGTCCACCCCAACGACGACGGGCACGCCTACCTCGCCCGCCGCATCACCGCTGCCATCGCCGCACTCCTCCCCGCCTAAATGCCCCCGCCGGAGGGAAACCCCGTGCCCCGCATCCAAATTCTCGACCTGCCCGAAGGTGTCGATGACGACCGGCCGCCGTTCGCGCTCGTCATCGACCAGTACGTGCCGCAGCGGATCATCCTCGACCCCGACCAGACCAGCGAACCCAGCGACCCGCTGTTCAACCAGCTGCGTCAGGTTGGGGAACAGATCGGCGCGCGCGGCGTGCTCATCTTCGAAGACACCATCGAGATCCCCGCCAACGAGGTGTCGATCGGCCCCGATGGCTACCCGGTGCGCGTGCGTGTCGAAGGTGACTTCGAGAAGTTCCGCGAACAGGTTCAAGACGAGATCACCAAGGCGCAGCGCAGCATGACCAGCGCCATACGCGAACAGGCCCCGCCGAACCCCAGCGGCCAGGCTCCTGCCGACGGCAGTCCCTAGGCTCGGGTAAGACCGCACCGCCCACTGCCCAACAGGGAGGCCGTCATGCCGCGCGCCCTCTCGGTGTGCTCCACGCCCGGCTGTCCCAACCTCGCCCGCGGACGCTGCGCCACCTGCCGCTCCAAAGCCGAACAACAGCGCGGCACCGCACGACAGCGCGGCTACGGCCGCCAGCACGAACAGCAGTTCCGCCCCGCCGTCCTCGCCCGCGACCCCGTATGCCGCTGCCCCGGCTGCCCCACATGCACCACACCAAGCCAGCAGTGCAAGCGGGCAAGCCAGCACGCCGACCACTGGCCACTCGACCGGCGCACCCTGCACGCCCGCGGCCTCGACCCCAACGACCCCCAGCACGGGCGCGGCCTCTGCGGACGCTGCCACAGCCACGCCACCGCCCGGCACCAGCCCGGGGGCTGGCACGAACCAACAGCCGGATGAGCAAGCTCGTCACCACGGGCGAGCACGGGTGGGGGGACACCCGTGCGGGCGGGCGCGCGGGAGACCGCCGGGGAGGACGAAATTGATCTGTACGGAACCCAGGGTCCGCAACGGGGCTCAGTGGTGGCCGTATGCAGTAGGTGCCGTGCCGCAACGGCCCGGCTTGTTGAAGTGCCGCAACGGCACAGCGAGGAGGCAATGCGTGCCTCAGCTTCCGAAGGACCCCAAAACCCGGCAGCGCCGTAACCGGGCTTCGACAGCGCGCACTCTCACGGGTGTGCCGGACGGTTTCGACGCTCCGACGCTTCCGGCTGGTAGGCGGTGGAGGCAGGCCACCCGGGACTGGTGGGCGGATGTGTGGGCTTCGCCGATGGCCAGCGAGTTCGTTGACGGCCGGGTGGATGTGCATGGCCTGTACATGCTGGCGGTGCTGGTGGATGACTTCTGGCGGGAGCCATCGGCGTCGCTCGCGGCGGAGATTCGTCTCCAGCGGCAGTGCTTCGGGCTGACGCCGATCGACCGCCGCCGGTTGCAGTGGGAGATCGACCGTGGCGAGGACGCCTCGGAGCGAACGCGCAAACGGCGCGCTGCCCCGGCCCCGAAAGTGAAGGCGGACGGCGGTGGGTCGGATGACCCGCGCGCTGTGCTGCATGCGGTGTAGCGGTGGGCGTGCTGATCGTCCCCGCGCCGGATGAGGAGCCGTGGCCGACGCTGGGGGCGCAGGTGTGCGCCTTCCTGGAGGAACGGTGTGTGCACGGCCCCGGTGATCTGCGGGGCGAGGACTACGTGCTGGACGCGGAGAAGCGTGCGCTGATCTATCGCTGGTACGAGGTGTACCCGCAGGGGCATCCGCGGGCGGGGCGGCGACGGTTCAAGCGGGTGGGTCTTTCGGTGCGGAAGGGGACGGCGAAGACGGAGCTGGCGGCGGCAGTCGCGTTTGGCGAGTTGCATCCGGAGTCGCCTGTGCGCTGCGACGGCTTCGACGCATATGGGCAGCCGGTGGGGCACCCGGTGCGGGACCCGTACATTCCGATGGTCGCCTACACCGAGGAGCAGACCTCCGATCTGGCCTACGGTGCGCTGTTCGTGATGTGCACGGAAGGTCCCGACGCGGACCTGTTCGACTCCGGGGTGGAGCGCATCATGCGCGTGGGCGGCGATGGCAAGGCGCAGGCGCTTGCGTCGAGCCCGGATTCCCGCGACGGTGCGCGCACCACCTTCCAGCACTTCGATGAGACACACCGTTTCACTCTCCCGCGGCACCGGGAGGCACACCAGACGATGCTGGCGAACGTTCCAAAGCGGATGCTGGCCGACCCGTGGTCGTTGGAGACAACGACCACCTACACGCCAGGCGAGGGCTCGGTGGCGGAGGGCACGCACGAGTACGCCGAGCTGGTGGCGGAGAAGAAGACCAAGGATAAGACGTTGTTCTTCTTCCACAGGGAGGCCACCCCACGCGAGGGTGAAGACCTCGGCGATGACGCCCAGCTGCGGGCGGCGATCCGGGAAGCGTCCGGCCCGGCCATCGCGGCCTGGCCGGACTTCGAGGGCCAGGTCGATTACGTGGCCTCGCTATACAACCACCCGGACACGGACCGGGCGTACTACGAGCGGGTGTGGCTGAACCGGCGGGTGCAGGCCGGGCGGCAGGCGTTCGATGCTCGCCGGTGGAGCGAGGAACTGGCGCGGCCGGGGTTCGAGGTACCCGAGGGCGACCCGATCGTGGTCGGCTTCGACGGCGCCCAGTTCCGGGATGCCACAGCGTTGGTTGCGACGCACATCGATTCGGGGTTCCAGTGGCCGCTGGGCATCTGGGAGTGCCCGCCAGATGCGGACGGCTGGGAGTGCCCCGAGGACGAGGTGGACGCGGCACTGACGGAGGCGTTCGACCGGTGGACGGTGGCACGGGTGTATGCGGACCCGCCGTACTGGGACGGCATGATCGCATCCTGGTCGGGTCGGTGGGGTCAGGACCGGGTGCAGGAGTGGTGGACGAACCGGCCCAAGGCCATGGCCTACTCTCTGCGCGCGTTCTCTCGGGCGCAGCGGGCCGGGGATCTCGCCCACAGCGGAGACGAAACGCTGGCCCGGCACATCGGGAATGCCCGTAAGCGGTGGTTGAAGATGCTGGACGAGGACGGGCAGCCCCTGTGGCTGATCGAGAAGGAACGCCACGACTCCCCGTTCAAGATCGACGGCGCGATGGCGTCGTGCCTGTCATGGGAGGCCCGCGCCGACGTGATCGCCTCCGGCGGGGCGCGACGGAAGAAGAAGTCCCGGATGGTCGTCATGAGGTGAGGTGAGTTGTGAAGCGCACCGAGCCGCAGTGGCTGGCCTATCTGATCGAGTGCCACGACAAGGAGAAGCGGGATCTCCAGCAGCTGAACGCCTACTACGAGGGCACACAGCCGCTGTCTTACATGGCTCCGGAGCTGGAACACGAACTCCGGGACACGGTGCGGCAGGTCGTCGTCAACTGGCCGCGCCTGGTGGTGGACACCATCGAGGAACGTCTCGACGTGGAAGGCTTTCGCTTCCCCGGCACAGCGGAGGCCGATGCGGAGCTGTGGCGCATCTGGCAGGCCAACGACCTCGATGAACAGTCCCAGCAGGGGCACCTGGACGCGCTGGTGATGCGTCGCGCCTACGTGATCGTTGGCACCAATGCGCAGGACCCCAGCACGCCGCTGGTGACGGTGGAGTCCGCACTGGACATGTACGCCGAGCATGACCCGCGCACCCGCCGGGTGCGGGCGGCGGTCAAACGCTGGAGGGAAGGCAGAGCCGAGCACGCCACCTTGTACCTGCCAGACGCGAATGTGTGGTTCGTCAAGGACAGCGGGGTTTGGGTGGAGGACCCGGATATCCCGCGCGATGACCACGGGCTGGGCGAGGTCACGGTGGAGGTGCTGGCCAACCGCCCCCGGCTGAAATACATGGACGGCACCTCAGAGCTTGCGGATGTGATTCCGCTGTCCGACGCGGCATGCAAGGTCGCCACGGACATGATGGTCTCCGCCGAGTACCACGCCACTCCAAGGCGGGTAGCGTTCGGGTTCGGCGAAGAGGACTTCGTGGATGCGCAGGGCCGCAGAGTGTCCGCGTTCAGCCGGATCATCGGCCGGATGTGGGCGACGGAGAAGGACCGCAAATCCGACGGCGCCGACGTGATCCAGTTTCCCGAGGCGAGCCTGACCAACTTCCACGACACGATCAACCAGCTCGCCCGCCTGGTCGCCGCGCTGGCAGGGATGCCGCCCCATTTCCTCGGCTTCACCACCGCCAACCCGGCCTCGGCTGACGCCATCCGCTCCAGCGAAGCGCGGCTGGTCAAACGCGCGGAGAGGAAGCAGCGGGCGTGGGGCGGCACGTGGGAACGCGTCATGCGGCTGGTGCTGCGCATCCGGGACGGAGCGTGGAACGAGGACGCCCGGTCTTTGGAGACGCTGTGGCGCGACGCCTCCACGCCGACAGTGGCGCAGGCCGCCGACGCCGCGGTGAAGAAGCACCAGGCAGGGATCGTTCCGCTGCGGCAGACCCGCGAGGACCTGGGCTACTCGCAGGCGCAGATCACTCGCATGGAGGAACAGGACGAACAGGCTGCCGCGGCCGCGGTACAGCGTCTTGCCGGAGGGGATATGACGCCCCTATTTGTCCCCAAGCCCCCACCTGAGCTGGAACCCGACACAGAGGCGACCAGTGCCGCCGCGGCGTAGTCCGGCAGCGGCCCGGTACCGGCAAGTACAGGGCATTACGAGGCAACTCGCGAAGCTGGTGCAGCACCTGTGGTCGGCCCTTACGCCGTCGCGCGTGGAGGAGGAACTGGCTGGAGAAGCGGGGCAGCGCATCGTCACGGCGGTCGCCGCCGGGCAACTGACGGTGGCCGCTGGGGCACAGGCATTCGTTGCCGCAGCCATGGCCGCCCAGGGTGCCCCCGGTGCGGCACCAGCCGGGGTGCTCGTCGCCTCCGCGCTGGCTGGGCGGGCCTCGGATGGGCGTTCGCTGGAGACGCTGCTGTACCTTCCGGCTCTGACGGTCGGCGCCCGCCGTGCAGCGGGCTACTCCGACCAGGAGGCGATGCTGGCCGGGCTGACGCAGATGGCGATGCTCGCCGGCACGCAGATCGCCGACACCGCGCGCATCGCGGACCAGGTCGCCTGCGTCGCGGACCGGCGGGTCGTGGCCTACACCCGCGTGGTGAACCTGCCCGCCTGCGCCCGCTGCATCATCCTCGCCGGAGCGCAGTACAGCGTCACCGAGGGATTTCTGCGGCACCCGCGGTGTGACTGCACGGTGGAACCGCTGTCACCGGGTCAGTGGAAAGACGTGCCCACTGCGCAGCAGTTGTTTGACCGGTTGAGCCCGCAGGAGCAACAGCGCGTGTTCACGGCGGCTGGCGCCCGCGCGATCCGCGACGGCGCCGATGTAGGGCAGGTCGTCAACGCCCGCCGCGGCATGTCTACACCCGGCGCGGTTGCCACGGCGGAGGGCGTCACCCGCCGCGGCGTGTACGGCCGCACGGCGCGGCGGGCGGGTGGCGACTTCGATCGCCTGCTGGGCCAGCGCTACAGCACCGCGCGGGCGCCTCGGTTGACGCCGGAGGAAATCTACGGCCGGGCCGGGAGCCGCGATGAAGCAGTTGCACTGCTGCGGCAGTACGCCTACCTGACCTGATGCCCGCAACGGGCGACCACCTTCCGCAACGGGAGACACACCAATGAAGATCACTCGCCACTGCTGGACTCCGGCTGCCCACGGCGCCGCATGGTTCCACCTGGGACGACACGATGACCCCGAGCCCGACCCGGCGCCGCAGACGCCGGAAACAGACCCGGACGCCGGTGAGCCGCAGGAGCCGGAGGAGGAGCCGGACCCGGAAGGCGCCGAACAGCTCGGCGACGCCGGGAAGAAGGCTCTGGAGCGGATGAAGGCAGAGAAGGCCGCCGCGAAGAAGGAGGCCGCCGCCGAGCGCAGGAAGGCCGCTGAGGCGCTGCGGCGGGTGCAGGAGTTCGAGGACCGCGACAAGGGCGACCTAGAGCGTGCGACCGACCGCGCAACGCGGGCTGAGGAACGCGCCACGCGCGCCACTGAGCGGGCAGTCAAGGCGGAAGTGAAAGCCATGGCCGCCCAGACGTTCGCGGACCCGACCGACGCCGAACTCCTAGGCGATCTGACCCGCTACGTGGACGCAGAGGGCCAGATCGACGCCGAACAGATCGGCGTCGATCTTACGGACCTGCTGGAACGCAAGCCGCACCTGCGCAAGCCCACGGTCGCCCCCGCCGACCCGGACAAGCCACGCGGACCGCGCCCGGACCCCGGGCAGGGCTCCCGCAAGGACCCCGGGCCGACCGACTACCGCACCGCAGACCGCACCGCGGTGGACGCCAAGCTCGCCGAGTACGGCGTCAAACTGCGCCGCTGACGTGATCCGTATCCGCGCCCACCTGGGCGAGGGCCACACCTTCATCGAGGTCGAGGGCCACGAGGGCCACGTCGAGGACGGCCGAGTCTGCGCCGCGGTATCAGCCATCACCCAAACCGCGCTGCTGGGACTGGACCAGATCGCACGGCAGCACCCGGACCTCGTGTCCGTCGAGATCACACAGGAGAGTTGATGAAGACGCAGACCCCTGCGCGGCCGTGGTTCCGGCTGAACCGGCACGACGTGCGTTCCACCCTTCCCGCCGCCCTCCGCAACATCATGCAGGACGGCCTGCTGGACCGCATGTTCCACGAGTCGCTGGCCCCGGAACTGCTGTTCCCGCAGATCGCGGACATCGAGCCCTGGCAGGGCGGCCTCGGCGACCGAAAGATCATGACCCGCAACGGGCTGATGAACCCGGACCCCACGCCCACGACCGGCTCCGACCCCTCCACCGCGTCCTACGACGTGGAGCAATGGGAGGTGGTGATGGACCAGTACGGCAAATCCATCGACACCAACATGCTCCAGTCCAAGATGACCCTGGCCAGCAAGTACCTCAACGACGTAGCCCGGCTGGGTATCCACGCGGGGCAGACCCTCAACCACCTGGCCCGCAACAAGCTCTACAACGCCTACGCAGGCGGCCGTACCTGGGCCACTGCCACGGACGGAACCTCCAATACCTCCCTCGCCGTCGCCTCGACGGAAGGGTTCACCCATGTCCTGGTCAACGGCACGCCGACTCCGGTGTCGGCATCCAACCCGCTGAACGTCACGATCGGCGGCGCCGCCAACACGGTCACCGGTGTTGACACGGGCGCCAGCACGCTGACGCTGGGCACGGCCCGGGCGGACACCGCAGGCGACGCGGTGATCTCTTCGCAGGCTCCGTACTCGGTGCGCGCCGGGGCCAGCAACGACACGGCGTTCAATCTGGCGGCCGGGGACCTGATCACCTTCGCGCACTTCCGCGCGGCGGTGACGCGGTTGCGGCGGATGCACGTCCCGGCGGCCGAGGGCGGCAACTACATCGCCCACATCGACTCCGTCACAGAGTCGCAGCTGTTCGACGACCCCGAGTTCCAGAACCTGTACCAGGGGCGGGGGGAGTCCCAGACCTACCGGGACCTGTCGCTGGGCGTGTTCGGCGGCCTGGTGTGGGTGCGCAACGAGGAGGTGCCCGAACTTGCATCCGGCGGCGCGGACGGGCTCACCGCAACGGTGCACCGGCCGATCGTCATGGGTGACGGCGCCCTGGTCGCGGCCCCGTTCGAGAACATCGCAGGGTTCCTCCAGGAGACCGGCGTCGGGGACGTGCCGGAGATCGCGATGCTGCCTGTCGCGCCCGGCGTGGAGGTGGCCCGCATCGTGCGCCCGCCGCAGGACCGCTTTCAGCAGGTCGTGTCCACCACCTGGTCGTGGGTGGGTGACTACGGCGTTCCCAGCGACAGCCTTGCGAACGGCGACTCGGCCCAGTTCAAGCGGGCCGTAATGCTGGAGCACAGCGCCAACTGACCACCCGCCCTGCCCGGCCCAAGTGCCGGGCAGGGCGCCACGAATGGAGGTTCCGGTGCGCGTTGTCGCCAACGAACGACTCAAGATTTTCTTCGGGCACGTGCCAACCACGCTGCATGAGGGCCAGGAAGCTAGCGGAGCCCTGGCGGCGTTTCTGGCCGAACGCGCTCCGGGAAAGGTGACCGTGATCGGCCCACCACCCGCAGCGCCTCAGCGGCCGGACGAACTCGACCCGGACGCCTCCACCACCGATGTTCTGACATGGACCGGTGACGATCCAACCCGCGCAACTGCGGCACTGGAAGCGGAACAGGTCAAGGGCTCCCCGCGCAAGACGCTGATCAAGCAGCTGGAGAAGATCATCGGGGGGTGAGGGGTTGTGGCACTTCCGGACCTGGCGACAGAATCAGACCTGGAGGCATACCTCCAGGCTCCAGTGGATGCCGCTGCGGCGACCGTGGCGCTCCAGATCGCCTCTGCCGCCATACGGTCCTTCACCAAGCAGGTGTTGACCTTCGTGGCGCAGGAGACCGTGCTGCTAGCCGGCGGGGAGCGGACGCTGCGGCTGCCTCAACGGCCCCCGGTGGTGGATGGTGACAACCCGCTGACGGTCGTGGAGGTCGCCGACGGCGGCGGGCAGGACTGCTCGGCCGTGGAAGACCGGGACTACACGCGGCTCGGTGCCGAACTGACCCGCAGCTGTCCCTGGTACGCGCCGGGCCGGTACATGGGCTGGCCGTATAGCCGGACGCAGGGAGTATGGGCGCCCCGGGTGAAAGTCACCTACTCCCACGGCTACACCGAGATACCGCCCGACATCACGGGCGTGTGCCTGGACCTCGCCGCCGCTACTCTCACCAACCCGTCCCGTTTGCGTTCCGAGACCGTCGGCGGCGTCTCGCAGGTGTACACCGTGGAAACCTTCGGCACCGGCTCGCTGACCGCCTCACATCGCGACATCCTGCGCTCCTACCGGCGCACCGCGCTGTCGGTGGCCCCGTCGTGAGCGGCCTGCACCGGCAGGCGGTGACGATCGTCCGCGCCCCGCTCATCACCGACCGGTACGGCAGTGAGCGCCGCGACTGGGCGAACGCCGTGCGCACGCTGGTTAGCGGGGTGGAGGTGCAGCCCGCTGCGGCCCCGGCCGCATCGCAGGAGGACACCATCGACCGGCAGACGGCGGTGACTGGCTGGCGCCTGTACACCCGCCGAGGGGTGGACGTGGACCTGCTGGAGACGGATCGGGTCGAGTACGACGGCATGACGCTGGAGGTTGACGGCAAGATCGGCCGCTGGCGCATGGGCGGGCGGGTTCACCACGTGGAGGCCGAGTTGAAGGAGATCGACTGATGGCACGCAGTCGTGGGCGGTTTGTGCAGAATCCGCGCATGTACGACGAGCTGGCCCGCTCGCAGGGGGTCCGGGACGCCTTGAAGGACGTGGCGGACCGGGGCCGCACGGTGGCGCAGGCGATCGCCCCGGCCTACTCGGGGCCGACCTACGATCCGTCAGTGACGCGGCGTGGTGAGTACCGGGCGTCGCTGTACTCGGCGGCGAACCTGGCGCCCTCGGGTTGGCGGGCGGAGTTCGGGGCGACAGCCCTGTGGTGGGGGCAGGTGGAGTTCGGCTCTGGCCGCCCGGCAACGTCCCGTGAGCGCCCCCAGGGGGGGCACTCGCCCAAGACACGCACGCTCGGGCGTGCACTGGACGCGCTGAGGAGCATCTGATGGCCCGTATCCGCCTGGCCCACTGGTACCGCGGGCATGTACCCGGCGACGAGATCGACGTGGCCGACGACGAGGTGAAGGCGCTGGAGCGTGACGGCCGCGTGGCCGCCGTGATCGCCGCACCGGAGCCGGGCAAGGCCCCCGCCGAGCCGGTAACGGAGCCGTATGCGGATTCGGCGGAGCCGCGTCGCGGTCGCAAGGGCGGCGGCTGACGTGGCGCTGCCCACGGTGCCGATGCCCGACGCGGAAGCCGTCACTATCGGCGTACTCGCCCCGCTGCGGGATGCCGGTGTGACGCTGGGCAGTCAGTGGCCCGAACATCTCGCTGAGCGTCTGCCGGTCGTCGCGGTGTCGCTCGGCGGCGGCGGGACCCGGCTCAGGGCCGTGACCGTGGACCGCACCGTCGATATCGACGTGCTCGCCGCCGACAAGGGCACCGCCTTCGACCTGGCGGCGGAGGTGTCGGCGCGGCTGATCGCCGCCCAGGGCACCACTCAGCCCGGTGCCCGCATCTACAGCGTGACGGAGACCAGTCTGGTGTGGCTGCCCGATGAGACCACGGGCATCGCGCGGTATGTGCTGGTGATGAGCCTGGTACTCCGTCCGGCGGCAGGCACCTAACCCCGCACTCGAACCCAACCACCCGTCGGCGGGCGCCGCACGGGTCCTCGTCATGCCTGGAGGCAATCGTGGCGCTCGACGCCGATAACGTCCGCGTAGGACTCACCGGAAACATCTACATGGCCCCCAAGGGCACGGCCGGGCCGACCGATCTGGCCACGGCGTGGCCTGCCGGGTGGCTGGACCTGGGCTACATGTCCGAGGACGGGGTGTCGCTGGAGTACACCACCCAGACCGAGGACGTGGGCGCCTGGCAGTCCCTGTCCCCGGTGCGCAAAATCCTCACCGGGGTGGACATGACGATGGGCTTCACCGCGATCGAGCTGAAAGCCGACACCGTCACTTTGTTCTTCCCCGGCTCAACGCTGGCGACGGCGACGGGGGTGCACACGCTAACGATTCCCTCCGCGCCCGGCCCCGCCGAGTTCGCGTTCGGCCTGGAGTGGAAGGACGGCACGATCACGAACCGGCTGACCCTTCCGCGCGGTGAGGTGACCGAGCGCGGCGCGGTGACGGTGGGCCGTTCGGCGGCCGTGGGCCTGGAAATGACCGTGACTGCCTACGCCACGAGCGCGCCGGAGCTCGCGACGTGGCTGTCCGATGACCCGGCCTGGGCCACCGCCTGACCCAGCCTGTCGTCCGCCGCCTGGGCCAGCGGGGTCCCAGGCGGCGGGCTCAACCCCGCACACCCCGCAGGAGAACGCCATGCCCGAGAAGAAGAACACCACCACCGCTGGCACCAGCGCCGTTTCGCTGGATGCGCTGGCCAAGCAGCGCCGCGACGCGCTGCCCGAGCCGACCACGTTCGAGCTGTTCGGCGTGCGGTTCACACTGCCGCCGATGAAGTCGTTGCCGTTCGAGATGCAGGAGAAGGTCGGCGACCTCACCGACGTGGTCGGTCTGATGAAGTACGTCCTCGGCGACGCCAAGGTCAAGGAGATGTACAAGGCCGGGTTCCAGTTCACTGACCTGGAGCTGATCGGCGAGGAGTGGCAGGAGCGGTCCGGGCTGGAGCCGGGGGAATCCGCGGCCTCCGCCGCTTCCTAGCGAAGTACGGGGAGGCCATCGAATGGGACCTGGCCCGGTACTGGCCGGGCCGGTCCCTGCTGGAGCTATACCGGGGCGAGTTGTCGTGGCGGGAGCTGCGGGTGTTCCTGCGCTACCTGCCGCCGGACAGCGCCACCGCGCGGTCAGTCGATCCCGACAGCGGCTGGACAGTAGATCAGCATCTGCTGGCGACGGTCGCGGACAGCGTGCGCGAACTGACGCATCTGACGCTGGTCGTCAACGCCGACCCGAAGAAGCGCCGCCAGATCAAACCCCCTGACCCGATCCCGCGCCCCGGCGTCAAACCCCGCGAGCAGCGGGGCAGTGTCATCCGCTTCGGAGGCCGTCACGGCTCCGGGGCCGCGCAGCTTGCGCCGCTTTTCGGGGGCGCCGCGAACCACTAGCCGAGGGGGTGCGCGGTGGCTGCTGGCGGTGTCCTCGTCGGGCGCGGATACGTACAGATTCGGCCGGAGTTCACCGGGGACTGGTCACGGCGGGTGACCTCCCGCGCCTCCTCGGCGGGCGGGCGTGGCGGCTCCAGCTTCACGCGCGCTTTCGGCAGCGCCGTCAGCAAGGGCCTGGGCACCGCCCTGAAAGGCGTGGGGGCTCTGGCGGGGGTGGCGGTCGCTTCCAGCATGTCGGGTGCTGCCGCTGCTGCTGCCGCACTGGCCCCGGCGCTGGCTACGGTGGGCACGGCGGCGGGCGGTCTCGCGCTGGGCCTGGGTGGACTTGGGGAAGCGTTCAAGGCTGCGGCGGCCGGAGGTGAAGAGCTGGACGAGGCGCTGGCCAAGCTGGCGCCCAACGCGCGGTCGTTCGTGCGGGCGGTTCAGGGCGTGGCCCCGGCGTGGGACGCGATGCGCCGCTCCGTGCAGGACGCCTTGTTCGCCGGGATCGACACCGAGATCACTTCACTCGCCAGGGCCACGATCCCGATCCTGCACCGGCAGCTGACGGACACGGCCAGCATCTGGAACGAGATCGCCAAGTCTGCTAGCGGCGCGGTCCGGGAGATGGCTGCCTCCGGCGCGCTGGAGGAGTTTCTAGCCGGGGCGAACCGCTCGTTCGCGCAGCTCGTGGACGTACCCGGGCAGCTGCTGACCTCGTGGGTGAACTTGTCGATAGCGGCCCAACCGGCGTTCGAGCGGATGATGGCCGGTTTCGCCGGTGCGGTCGAGAGCGTCAACGCGCGCATCGCGCAGGGCCTTGCCTCCGGGGGGCTGCGCGAGGGCATCGAGACGGCGTTCGGCATCCTCGCCCAGCTGGGGGACGTGCTCGGCGCTGTGCTCGGCGCGGTCTCGCAGCTGTTCAAGGCCGCCTCTGATGCGGGCGGCCAGCTCCTAGGCGTGCTCGCCGCCGTGTTCACCGAGATCGGCCGCGTGCTGGCCCTGCCGCAGGTGCAGGCCCAACTGCGGACCCTGTTCGGCGCGGTCGCCGACATCGTGGGGGCGCTGCTGCCGGTGCTCGGCGCGCTGATCGAGGCGGTCGTGCCGCTGCTGGCTGCGATCGCACCGGCGTTTGCGGCGATCGCGCAGGCCCTGGGGCCGGTGCTGGTGCAGCTGGCGCAGGTCCTTGGCGCCGCGCTGGGGCCGGTCATCGACGCGCTGCTGCCGGTGGTCGAGCTGGTGGCGTCGGCGCTGATCGGGATTGTGCAGGCTGTCATGCCGCTGCTGGAGCCGATCGCCCAGTTGATCGCATCCCTGGTGAGCGCGCTCACCCCCGCATTGACGCCGATCATCGCGATCGTTACAGCGATCGTGGAGCAGCTGGCCGGTCCGTTGACCGCCGTGATCGAGGCGCTGACTCCGGCGTTCGAGCTGGTCGGCCAGATGATCGCCGAGGTGTTCACGCAGCTGGAGCCGCTGTTCCCTCCGCTCGCGGCGGCGATGGCGGACTTCGCTGGGCTGCTGGTAGGGGTGGTGGGCGAGGCACTGACGCAGGTGCTCCGGGCGATCCAGCCGCTGATCCCGATCGGCGTGCAGCTGGTTGAGACGGTGTTTGAGGCGATGCGGCCGGTTCTGCCGGTGCTGTCGGCGGCGCTGGCGGCGATCGCGGATGCGATCGGCATGATCCTGCCGCCGCTGGCGGCGCTGGTACTGGAGATATACACGCAGTTGATGCCGGTGGTTGAGCAGCTGTTGCCGGTTATCGCCCAGTTGGCCGCTCAGCTGGGTGAGGCGCTGATGGAGGCGCTGCCGCCGCTGGCCGAGGCACTGGTCGTGCTGGTCGAGGCGCTGATGCCGCTGGTGCCTGTCGTCGCTGAGCTGATGACGATGCTGCTGGAGCTGGGCACGGACATCCTCATGCAGATGATCACTGCGGTGATTGATCTGACGCTCGCTGTGGTGCCGCTGCTGCCGCCGCTGGCGGAGCTGATCGGCCTGGTGGTCCGGCTGGCGACGGGCGTGTTGTCGTGGCTGCTGCCGCCCCTGGTTGAGCTGGTGCGCGTTCTGGTTGGCCCCTTCGTGTCGGCCACGTCTACGGCGATCGGCTGGATCGCCAGCATCGTGGGGGCGATCTCCACGCTGGTCACCTGGATTCGGGACGAGCTTGGCCCGAAGTTCCGGTGGCTGCTCGACAAGGTTGTGCGGCCGGTGTGGAATGCGATACGCGACAAGATTGTCAACATTTGGAAGGACAAGATCAAGCCCGCTTTCGACGCCCTAAAGAGAGGCGTCGATGCCGTTCGTAGAGGATTTGAAACCGCGAAGGACGGCATCAAGAAGGCGTGGGATAAGGTCTCGGGTATCGCGAAGAAGCCCGTCAAGTTCGTGATCGAGACGGTGTACAACAGAGGAATCCGGAAGGTCTGGAACAAGGTCGCCGACCTGGTTGACCTAAAGCCCCTGAACAAGGTTTACCTTCCCCGGGGATTCAAGGAAGGTGGTCGTACTCGCGGCGGCGTGCCGGGCAAGGACTCCATACCGATCCTGGCCATGGCGGACGAGTACATCGTGAAGCGTGACTCCGCGCGCAAGCTCGGATTCGGCACGCTGGACTACATCAACCGCACCGGTGAGCTTCCTGGTTTCGCTGCGGGCGGTCGGGTGTGGGAGTCGCCGGTGCAGCGGTTCGCTGACGGCGGCCTGATCGACAAAATCAAGGGCGCGGTGAAGACGGTCGGCGGCGTCGTCATGGACGGCGTGGATTTCCTGTCGAACCCCGGCAAGCTGTGGGACAAGGCTGTCGGGTTCGTTAAGGACCTGATCGGTGATATCGGTCGGTCACGCTATGCGAAGATGCTGGCGAAAATTCCGGTCAAGATGCTTTCGGGTCTGAAAGACAGGATCGTCAACGCGGCCAAGTCCCTGTTCGGCTTGGAGGGTGGGAAGGGCGTCTACCCGGTCAACGCGAAGCCCGGGACGCCGTTCGGGGCGCGCGGCTCGATGTGGTCATCCGGCTACCACACGGGCCTGGACTTCCCCGCACCCACCGGCGCAGCGGTTCGCAGCATCGCCGGGGGCTCGGTGGCGTTCACCCGCTACGGCGGCCCGTATGGCAAGCACATCATGCTCGACCACGGCAAGGGCATGCGATCGCTGTACGCGCACCTGTCGCAGATCGGAGCCACCTCGGGCGCGGTAGGCAAGGGCAAGCGGATCGGCGCCGTCGGCTCGACGGGCAACTCGTCCGGGCCGCACCTGCACCTGGAGGTCCGCAAGAACGGCCGGGCGGTGGACCCGATGCCGTACCTGTATGACCGGGGCGGCTACCTCCAGCCCGGCCTGAACCTGGCCTACAACGGCACGGGTCAGCCCGAACCGGTATTCACGTCGCGACAGGCGAACGCGCTGATGGGCGTCGCGGCTGGCGGTGGCGGCTTGGGTGACCTGTCGGTGTCTGTGTACGTCGGGGACCGGGAGATCACCGATATCGCGCGCGCGGAGGTGCGGCGCTCCAACGGCGAACTCGTGCGGACACTGCGCGCGGGGAGGGGGTGAGCCGTGACGATCCCCGGGAACTTCCTGTCGGAGACGACCTCCAGCATCGAGCCGAACACGTCCGGCTGGCGCCCCCGCTTGAACGGCACGTTCTTCAACGGCACGGGCGGCCGGGTCGGCGACCGGTGCCTGGGCGTCGATTCGGTGGCGGCTGGTGAGGTGCAGGCCGAGACGGCCTCGGCGTACAGCGTGCTGCCGGGCGAGACCTACCAGGTGTTTGCGGATGCGTCGGGGGCGGCGCAGCCGGAGCGCATCGGTATCGAGTGGCTAGCGTCCGATGGTGCACAGGTTGCGGTGACGTGGTCGGACACGACGGAGCAGGCGATGACGGCCTGGCACCGGGTGGGTGTGGCCGGGGTGTGCCCGCTCGGTGCGGTCTCGGCGCGGGTGCTGCTGTCGTTCACCGCCGCCGGGGCGGATGTGTCCCATTACTGGGAGAACATCTACTTCGGCCTGCCGCACCGCCAGCAGGGCAACCTGTTGCCGTTCAATGTCGAGTCCGGGGGTGAGCTGGACACGACGGGGTGGGCGGCGGAGGCGAACGCGACGGTTGGCCGTTCGGTTCCGGCGGTGGTGTGGTCCGCGTCGTGGTATCTCGGCGGTGCCCACGTGATGACGCTGACGGCCAGCGCGCCCGGCGACGCATCGATGGTGGCGACGGTGCGGGCGTCTGCGCAGGCGGGGGTGGAGTATCTGGGCTACACCTACCTCGGCCCGCCCACCACTGCGGCGGATGCGTGGGTGGAGTTGCGGTTCTATGACGCGGCGGACGTGCAGATCAGTGCGGTGCGCGGCCCGTTGGATGCCGCCTCGGCGGGGTTTCAGCGGCAGCGGGTGTCCGCAGTCGCTCCGGCCGGTACGGCGACGGTGTCGATTGCGGCCGGTCTGGATGGTGCGGCGGCGGGTGAGGTGCTACGGGTGGAGGGCACGGGCATCCTCGCCAGCCCGGTACTCACCTCCGGCTCGATCGTGCCGTATGCGGACGCGTCGTTTGAGCAGGGGCCGGGGTCGTGGCAGGTCGTGTCAGGTCCGGCGGTGCTGGCCCGCACGTCGCCGTGGGGCGCGGTCGGCCTGGATGGCACCTACGCCCTGCACATCACCTCGGCCACCACGGCCGTGAGCACCCTGCGCTCCGGCCGGTTTCCGCTCGGGGAGGGGATCACCGAGTGGCGGCTGCGGGTGTCCTATCAGGTGGCGGCCGGGTCGTGGACGTGGACGCGGCGGGTGCGCTGGTATGACGCCGGGGGCTTGGAGGTGGGCACGTTTGCGAGCAGCGGTGCGGCGCTGACGCCGGGCTGGTGGAGCGTCACCTCCACTGGCACCTCCCCGGCGGGGGCGGTGGAGGCCGAACTGGAGCTGGAACTCACCCCGGGCGTGGACGACTCGGAGCTGTATCTGGACTGGGTGGCGTTGTGGCGGGATGAGCCGCTGGTGGAGACGACGGCGCATCCAGAGACGGGCAGTGTCACGCTGGTGATGCGGGAACTGTCTGAGGGCCAGTACATGACGCTGTACCGGGTGGGTGCGGACGGCCAGCGGACGCTGGTGCGCGGCTCAACCGGCATGGTCGAGGACCTGCTGGTGGAGCAGGACTTGTTGGTGTTTGAGGACTATGAGGCGCCGCAGGGTGTGCCGGTGCGCTACTGGGCGGACCTGGTGGACAGCGGCGGCGCGACGGCCGGGTACCGCGAGTCCAGCACGGTCACTGTTGACCCCGGTGACATCAACGAGGCGTGGCTGAAGGACCCCGGCTTCCCGCACCGCAACATCAGGGTGCTGGTGCAGGCGGCGCCAGAATGGACGCGGCCGGTGGAGCAGGCGGTGATGCGCCCGCGCGGGCGCCGCCATGCGGTGGTGCACTCGGACGTGCGCGGCGGGCTGGAGGGCACACTCACGGTGTGGACGCGCTCGGATGAGGAGCGGGCGGCGCTGCACTGGCTGCTGGATGCGGGGCGGGTGCTGCTGTGGCAGGCCGCCCCGGGTATGGGCGTGGATGACCTGTATGTGCAGGTGGGTGAGGTTTCTGAGGCGCGGGTTTCGGCGTATGCGCCGGAGCCGTGGCGGGCGTGGTCGCTGCCGCTGGTGCAGCAGGACGTGCCGCTCGCCCTCGGCGTCGCCGCGACGGCCGGGCGTTCGTGGCGGGATGTGCTGGCGACGCACGGCACGTGGCAGGACGTCATGGACCGGTATGCGACGTGGGAGGACGTGCTGCTGGACCGGCCGATCGCGGGGGGTGGCTGATGTATCCGGCCCCCTCGGCGCGGTTTGTGGCGGCGTTGTCTGAGTCGTATGTGCCGGTGACGGTGGTGGAGTTGCACTGGCCGGACGGCAGCGTGACCGTGGTGCCGCATACGGGCGGCTCAGTCGCGGTGGACCGGGGCAGCGCTGTACGCCGCACCGCGACGGTTGAGTCTGCCGACCGCAGTTTGCTGCCGGTGTCGGCGGCGGATTTCCTCGCGGTGGCGGGCGCACGCCTGCGCATCCGGCGCGGCATGATGCTCGACGGCCAGCCGGTGACGGTGCCGGTGTTCACGGGCCGGATTGACAGCCTGGACGGGGACCCGGAGGTGGGGCCGGTATCGATCGCCGCAACCGGGCTCGAAGCCGCGGTGGCCGACGCCCGGTTCGAGGCGCCGTACTCGACGCGGACGCAGGCGGCGGCCGTCACCTCGATCACCGCGCTGATACGGGATGTGCTGCCGGATGCGGTGGTGGCCTCCACGGCGCCGGACACGGTGCTGGGGCCGCGCACGTGGGATGCCGACTCCGACCGGTGGGAGGCGATACAGGAGATCGCCACCGCCGTCGAGGCCGAGGTGTTCGCGGACGCGGACGGCGTGTTCCGGATCGATCCTCTACCCGATGTGCTGACGGCGCCGGTGGCGTGGGAGGCCGCGGCCGGGGAGCGCGGGGCGCTGATCTCCGCCAGTACGGGCTGGAGCCGGGGCGGCCTGTACAACGTAGTCGTTGCCTCCGGGGAGAACGCCGAGGCCGACACCCCGCCGGTGTCGGCGGTCGCCGAGGACGACGACGCAGGCTCACCCACCTGGGTGGGCGGTCCGTTCGGCCGGGCGCCGATGTTCTACTCCTCGCCGACGCTGACGACGACTGCGCTCGCGCAGCAGGCCGCCAACAAACTCCTTGCCGACGCGCGGCGCCCGGCGTTCACCGCCGATATCACCGCCCTGCCCAACCCCTTGCTGGAGCCGGGGGACGTGCTGCGGGTGGTGTACGGGGACGGCCGCCGCACCCTGCACCAGGTGCAGGCCCTGGACGTGGACCTGGGCGTGGGCGGGCCGGTGACGCTGCAACTCCTCGGCGGCAAGGAGGACGCGTAGATGGACGGTTCCACACGTGCGTTGGCGGATGCGCTTGCCCACCAGGCGGTGCGGCAGGGTGAGAACACGCCGAGCGTGCGGGGCGCGGACTGGCACACTGCGACCGTCACCGCTGTGGATGCCACACCGGGCACGGTGGACTGCGGGCAGATACGTGCCCGCCGCACCCCCCACTACACCCTGCCTGCCGTGGGTGATCTGTGTGTGCTGCTGCGCTCCGGCTCCGGGAACTGGGTCGCGATGCCGCCGCTCGCGACGACCTCCGGCACCTGGACGACGCTCACCCTGGCCGCCGGGTTCACGCATCCGGGGCACGGCTACCAGCCCGGCTACCTCGTGGAGGGGCGGCGGGTGTGGTGGCGTGGCCGCATCGCCGCCACCACCGGCACGATCGCCAACGGGACGACGATCGCCACCATTCCGGCCTCGGTGCGGCCGGAAGACGGAGAATTTGTTGGCTGGTCTTCCCCACGAAATGCCGCCGTGAATCCGGCGGTGGTGCGGATGGAAATCACCGATACGGGTGCGCTGCGTACCTATGAGACGGCGAACCCCCCGACGTGGGTGTCCCTGGACGGTCTCACCTACCACATTGACTAGGAGGCACCTGTGCCTGTCACCGACGATTATGGGCAGGGCGTCTCAATCGCCAGCCTCACCGACAAACCGGACGCCGAAAAGCTGGGCAAGGACATTGCGAACGGCATTGTTCAGCGGGGGGTGCTGCGTTTCGCGGACGCCGCCGAGCGCAATGCGACGCTGACCACCCCGGAGCCGGGGATGGTGGCCTACCTGGCGGCGGAGGACTTTTTCACCGGCTACACCACGGCCGGGTGGATGGTGCTGGCAGCCGGACAACAGGCGTGGACCACGATCAGCCTGAACTCGGGATGGACCCACAACGGCAACTCGAATGGCACGTTCCAGTTCCGGAGGGTGAACCTTTTCGGGGAGCCCACCATCATGCTGCGCGGGGGCATCGGACGCGCCTCATATCCGTCCACTCTGCCGCCATACTTCATTCTGAATTCTGTCATGCTGCCCGTAAATGCCCGGCCTACCACGCTGCGCACCATTATCATTCCGTCCTCGGATATCAGCGCGGACCGGATCACCATGAAGCTGGATTTGCGAACGGACGGCCAGATACGGCTGTACGGCGTGGACAACGCCAATAAGCCCCCATGGGTGGGTTTCAACGGCTCGTTCTGTTCCCTGTGAGGGGTCCGCCTCATCGTCCGCCCCGCGAGTGCTGAGGCGTTTTTCATGCCCGAAAGGGGGCTTGCTATGGCTACACCGCTGTCTGCTGACCGGCTGCTGTCCGCGCTGCGTGCTGAGGGGGTGCGGGTGGTGGAGGTGGGTAACTGGCACACGCACAACCGCAACCACAAGGGCGCCTGGGGTCCGGTCAACGGGATCATCGTGCATCACACCGTCACCAGCGGCTCCCGGCGCACGGTGGACATCTGCCGGAACGGCTATTCGGGTCTGCCCGGGCCGCTGTGCCACGGGGTGATCACCAAGGACGGGCGGGTGCATCTGGTGGGGCACGGCCGCGCCAACCACGCCGGGCGGGGCGACAGCACCGTGCTGGGGGCGGTCATCGCGGAGCGAGCCGCGCCGCGTCCGCAGGCCGACACCACCGACGGCAACGCCCGCTTCTACGGCTTCGAGTGCGAAAACCTCGGCGACGGGCGCGACCCGTGGCCTGCGGTGCAGGTGGAAGCCATCGCGCGCGCGTCAGCCGCGATCTGCCGGGCGCATGGCTGGAACGAGCGGTCGGTGATCGGGCACGCGGAGTGGACGCGCACCAAAATCGACCCGCGCGGGCCGGGCCTTTCGGCGACACAGTTCATGGACCGAATTCGGGGCCGGGTGCGGGAATTGCTCGCCACTCCGGCCGGAAACGGCGAAAAGGAGACCGATATGGCACTGGATAACGCCGATCTCGACCGGATTTCCGACCGGGTATGGAAGAAGGACGGCCATCCCGTCGCATGGGGTACCGAGTCGAATCCCGCGTGGGCGGCAATTTCGATGCTGCACTACGCCTGCGACCTGGGTCGGCAGAACCGCACCCTGATCAAGGGGGTCGCGGCGGCTGTGGCGCAGCTCGCCGCCCAAGGTGCCGCACGGGATGCGGTGCTCGCCGCGCTCGCCCAGGACGGCGGGCTCACGGCTGAGCAGGTCGAGGCCGCTGCCGCGAGCGGTGCCCGCGCCGCGCTCGCCGAGCTGGGCGAACGCCTCGCCGACGACGCGGCCTGACTGCGCACCCCCGTGAGGGGTGCCCTGTGTGGCGCGAACTGCACCCCGCGTGGGTGTGGGCGGCCGTGAGCGAGGGACGACCTGATGCCTACCTGGACCCTGCACCGTGGCGATGCCCTGACCGTCCTCCACACCCTGCCCACCGGCTCCGTGGACGCTACGATCACCGACCCGCCCTACAACTCCGGCGGTCTCACCCCCGCGCAGCGCACGTCCGATACCACCCGCGGTAAGTACGTCTCCGGCGATGCCCAGCACCAGCTGCCCGATTTCGACGGCGATTCCCGCGACCAGCGCGGCTATCTGGCCTGGATGACGCTGGTGCTCGGCCAATGCCACCGCATCACCCGCGGCGGTGGCCCCCTGCTGGCCTTCACCGACTGGCGTCAGCTTCCCGTCACCTCAGACGCGCTCCAGGCTGCCGGCTGGACGTGGCGGGGCATCGTCCCCTGGCACAAGCCCGTCTCCCGCCCGGCCAAGGGCGGCTTCAAGCGGGCCTGCGAGTACGTGATGTGGGCCAGCAAGGGCGCTGTCGATGCGGCCCGGAATCCGGTCTACCTGCCGGGCTTGTACAGCGCCTCGCAGCCGCGCGGGAAGAAACGCCGCCATATCACTCAGAAACCGGACGAGCTGATGGACGAGTTGGTGCGGGTCTGCGCGCCGGAGGGGACGGTGCTGGACCCGTTCGCAGGGTCCGGCTCCACCGGCACCGCTGCCCTACGTACCGGCCGCGCCTTCGTCGGCATCGAGCTGTCCGAGCAGTACGCGGCGGTAGCGCGCGAACGCCTCGCCGCCGCCTGATCAACCGTTTCTACAAGGAGGAACCTTTATGCGTATTTTCGGACGCGAGCCTGCGCTCGTCATCGGCGTCATCTCGGCGGGGCTCTCCCTGTTGGTGACGTTCAACGTCGGCCTGACCTCGGCGCAGGCGGGCGGGATGGTGGCGCTGCTGTCGGCGCTCGGCGCGGCGGCTACCGCTGCGGTGACGCGCCCGGTCGCCCCGGCCGCGTTCACCGGCGTTGTCGCTGCCGGGGCCGCGCTCGCGGCGGCCTTCGGTTTCGAGGTGGCGCCGGAGACGGTCGGTGCGCTGAACGCGGCGGTCCTCGCGGTGCTGGCGCTGCTGACTCGGGGCCAGGTGTCTCCCGCCCCGGCCGTGGACAGCTCGCGCACGGTCCGGTCCTGAGCTGACGGGAGGGGGCGCCCATGGGTGAGATCGCTGGCATCACCGCGCTCGATCTGGGCGCGGGCGCCCTCCTCGGCGTGGTCGTGATGTTGATCCTGACGGGCCGTCTGGTGCCGCGCAGCGTGCTGGAGGATGCGCGTGCCGAGCGGGACACGTGGCGGGCAGCGCATCAGGTCTCGGAGGAGGCCAGGCACTCTGCGCAGCGGCAGGCGGATGAGCTGCTGGACCTGTACCGCACGGGGGTGCGGGCGCTGGATGCGCTGCCCCGGCCTGGGGATGGTGACCGCGCATGCTGAGGCTCAGGCACCGCAGTGCGCGGGAAGAGGCGGGGCGGCTGGAGGCCCGTGCGGCGCTGGAACGGGCCGAGCAGGCCCGCGCGCAGGCGCGGGAGCGGGAGGTGCAGGCGGCGCGGGCGGCGGCCGAGTGGCGCCGCGTGCGGCAACGCAACCACCTGGCGGAGGCCATCAAGGCGGCTCTGGAGGGGAGGCGCTGATGGGCTGGCTGGTGGCGGCAGCCGGTGCCGTACTGGCCGCCGCGGCGGGGATGTTTGTGCGGGTGTATCACGTGCGGGCGCCGTGGTGGCGCTCCCGGGAGGGCCGTCATCTGGTGGCGGTGGCCGTGGTGCTGGGTGCGGTGGGTGTGCAGGAGGTCGGTGCGGTGGTGTGTCCGGGGTGGGGGTGGTGGCGTCCGCTGCGGGCGGGGCTGCTGCTCACGGCAGCGGGCCTGCTGGTGCAGCGCATCGCCATGGTGCTCCACCCCCGCTACTACCGGGTGGAGAAGGGTGGGCGTAGTGGATGAGCCGCGGGAACGGCCGGTACGTCCGCGCCCGGCCGGGGTGCCGGGCGACGAGGGGGTGCTGGCCGAACTGGGCGGCGGCAAGCCGTCCCCATCGCCGGGGCGCCGACCGTCCCGGCCGAGTGCTCCGGCTGTGCCCGCGCGGCCTGCGGCTGAGGCGTCGGCGGGTGCGAGGCACTCGCTTGCGGCCACGCACTGGGAGATGCTGGCCGACACCCTGACCGCCCGGGGTATGGTCCTGGCGCCGCGCGATGAGGCCGCGCTCGACACGCTGGCCGGGCTGGACACGACCACGGTCGGCACCGTAGTGCGGTGGCTGCGTATTCGGCCCGCCCCACCGCCCGATACCGAGCCGGGGCTGAGACCACGCCTCCGATAACACTGCGCCCCCGTCTGCTGGCCATGAGGCCGGTGGACGGGGGCGTTTAGTCGTGCCTAGCTAGGGGTCGGCTTCGCGCCCGTGAGTTTGAGGACGTGCGGGACCAGCAGCATCCGGCACTCCCACGCCCGGGGCGCCTCAGAGATGAAGGGCGCGATGTGCTCGGGCCGGGGGAGTTCCAGCTCCCATCCGCCCACCAGCCCATCAAAGTTCGCCTCAGTGATGAGGGCGCCGAGGCGGCGCGGGTTGAGCGCGGCTTTCTCGTAGAGGCGCATGCGGTCAGCGTCCCACTGGGGCGTGGTGATCCACCGGGCGATGACGGCGGCGACGACTGCGAAGTCCTGTTCGCGGGCCGTGTGCCCCGGGGCGTGTGCGGTTGGCATAGCGGGGTTCCCTCCGGTCGGGCGGTGCGGGGTCCCCTCCAGGGATGATGAGACGCCCATGATAGTGCCGAATGGGCGTAGTGCGCTCAGAACAGGCTGCGCGGTCAGATCGTGACGGTGAGGGCGGGGTAGCCCTCGGGTGCCTCCTCGTCGGTGAGGACGTACAGCAGCTCGGCGTCGTCCTCGCCGTACCCGTGGGCCTCGGCCCACGCCTGAGCGTCGGCGGGCAGGGTGTGCCACTGTATGGGGCACTCCGTGGCGTTCAGGTCGGCGGGCGCCGCCGCCACCGTTTGACGGTGCTGGTGCCGACGCCCATCCGTGCCGCCGCCGCGCGGCTTGTCAGATGCCGTGTTGCATGAATGGCGTCTGCCATCGACTCGAAACCGGCCTCGCGGACCTTGGCCTCCAGGGCGTCGCGGCGGGCCTTCTGAGCTGCGGGGAGATTGCGCCGCGCGCCATCAGCGCGCGCCGCCCGCACGAGAGGCAGGTCGTCAGTGCCAGCCCGGCCCTCGGCTGACCGCCTGGACAGCTCCTGCCGAGGCAGAGCAGCCGAACTCATCCGGGCGACCAGTTCCGGGTCGTCGGCCATCGCGGTGAGACGGGTTTCGGACATTGCGGCACGCATGCCGCTGGCCATGAGCGCGGTGGTGGCGGGAAGCCTGTGCTCGGCACGGTACTCGGCAGCAGTCACCTGGTGGACGCGCGCGAGGTGGGGGCCGAGAGAGCGGAAGCGCCGCCCGCAGGACAGGCAGGTGATCAGGCCGTCCGCGTCAGCGCCGTCAGGGCGCCTGGAGCGCAGCCCTGCCCCTTGACTCGCGGTAACCTTCCGTAGTGCCTCTAGCTCATACAGCAGCGCCCGCCCCTTGACCCGGCACGCTACCGGCTCGGGCCAGCGCCCGCGCTGCTCCCTCATCACGACCTTCAGGCTGCGGGGAGCGTAGCCGAGGATCGGCTCTGCCTCCCGCCGGGTGACCAGGCGCGGCACGGAAGTCTCGGCCCCGGCGTTCACTGGTGCTTCTCCTGCGGTTCGTAGGCGATGGCCAGCCCGGGAACTTCCTGCGCGATGCGGGCGACGACCGCACGGTGCCAGGAGGCGGGGAACTCGATATCGGGGTGCGCGGCGCGGTACTCGGCGTCGTTGCGGTAGGTGATGGTGCCGGGCTCGGGCAGGTCGAGCAGTTGCTCGATGCAGTCGGAGACGAACTCGCCGGTGCGGCGCTCCAGATCCTCCATCCCCAGCCGCACACCATCGGGGATGGGGTATTTGCCCTGCTCCCAGTGGCGCACCGTGCGTTCGGTCACCCCAAAGTGCCTGGCGAGCCAGCTACCGGTCAGCCCCAGGTACTCGCGGACGACGCGGAACTCTGCGTCCGTCATGCGCTCCTCGACGGACGCGCCTGCGGGCGCGGCATCAGCCTGTTTGGTCACATCCACTCCATAGGGGGCGAGTCCCCGGCCGCGAAGCCGGGGCTCGCGTTGCTGAGGTCAGGCGCTGGTGTCGTGCTTCTCCGCGATGGCCCAGAACTCGTCGTCGCTCACGGTCTGCTCGAAGCCGCCGGTGTTGAGTAGCTCGTTGCCGTCGCTGTCGGTGTCAATGACCCAAGTGTGGGTCTCGCGTGCGATGGCTTCGATGTCGTAGTCGCTGCCGTACTCGCCGAGGGCAGGGACGATGGCCTGGTCGATGACGTCGGCGAGGGTGGTGTAGCGCATGGCCGGGTCCTTCCGGTCCGGGTCTGGGGCTGTTCCCCTGACCTCGTGACACTCACTCTAGCTTCCTAAAATAGGAAGCGCAAGCCTTCGCGTCCAGTCCCCGCTGTCACACCCTCCCTCTATCCTGCGCGGCACACCCGCCCCCTGCCCTCGGGAGCCCGCAGTGCCGCACCGTCTCCAGTCCGCTACCCTTACCGCCGCCCAGGGCCGCGCCCTCCTCGTAGCAGCCGACACCCCCAACGCGCGGGCCACCGTCGCGCTGCTCGTCGCGGCAGGACTTGCAGGCCGGGAGGCCGTGCAGCTCACCCTGCCCGACGACTACGACCGCGCGGGGCGACGCCTGCGGGTCCGGCGTGACGACGGCAGGTACCGCGTGATCCGTCTCGCGGACGTAGCGGCCGACGCGCTCGACGCTGTGCTGGCCGAGCCACGCGTACCCGGCTGGTGGCGAGGGTCGTGGACGCGGCGGACCGAGGTGATGATCCACGCACTGACAGAGACCCGGCACCGCGCGGGGGTGAGGGCAGACGGCGCGGCCTTGCGTCACCTCGCCATCCGCACCGCCTGGAACGCGGCCACCCCGGAGCAGGTGGGCGCCTACTTCGGCGTGTACGGCATGCCCCTGGCGCGGGGCACGGCCGACTACGGCATCCCCGCCGCGTTGGACGCCGTACTCGGCACCCCGTGTGGGTGACACCGGCTCGCCCCGCGCCCGGACGGCGTGGCAGGCTCGGCGCCGCGGCCCCGCTCCTCCCCGTAGCGGGGTCGCACCGGCCCCGCTGGCGAGCGACAGCGGACGCATACGACTGCCCCCATCTCTCACGTGAGAGGTGCGGGTACCGTCCGGAGTGTCGAAGTCTGAACGGAGCCACTATGCCCGAGCACACCGACACTCGCCTCGGCGCACGCCTGCGTGAGGTGCGCAAGCGTCGCGGCCTCAGCCAGCGCGAACTGGCCGCCGCATCCGGGGTGTCACTGTCCCTCATCCGCAAACTGGAACAACACGACCTGACGGACACCCGGCTGGAGACAGCTCACCGTCTGGCTGTCGCCCTCCGCCTGCCCACCAGCCACCTGCTCCAGCGTGACGCGCCGAGGGCCGACCAGCCCACTACGGACCGGCTGGCCCCGGTCCGTGCCGCCGTCCTCACCCCCCCGGTCCGCCCCTTGGCTGAGGAGCCGACCACGCCCGGCGTCGCCGCCGCGCTCGCCGCAGCCGAGCCGCTGTTCGACAGCGTGAACCTCGGCGGCCTGGCGGGGGTACTGCCGTCGCTCCTGCGCGATGCTGATGCGCTTACCGACACCGGACGCCGAACCCGCGTGGTGCAGGTGCGCGTCCTCCAGCTCGCCGGGTGGTTCCTCACCCAGACGCACCAGTACGAGGCCGCCGCCGCAGCGCTCGACCGGGCCATGGACACTGCCGGGGACCAACTCGACGGGGCCGCCACGGTCAACACGAGGTGCTGGCTGCTCCTGCGTCAGGGGCGGCTGAGCGAGGCCCGGGAGCTGGCAATCGAGTGGGCCGACGACACCGAGCCACGGATGTCCCGGGCGGCTCCGGCAGAACTTTCGGCGTGGGGCTGGATGCTGCTGCGGACGGCCGGGGCTGCGGTGCGGGACAACCGTCCCGGCGAGGCGAGGGACGCGCTACGCCTGGCTCGCTCGGCGGCAGTCGCGATGGGGCGGGAGGATGTGGCCGGGGTCGATGCCCTGCGCACATTCGGCCCGGCGACGGTGGCGCAGCACCGGGTAGAGCACGCGAATGTAGGGGACCGCCCTGACCAGGTGTTGAAGCTGGCCGCGTCGATGCCGCCGGGCACGATGACGGCGAGCAACCGGGCTCGGCACAAGCTGAACGTGGCGGACGCGCACGCGCGGGTGCGGCAGCATGCCGAGGCGGTGGCGATCCTGCACGAGGTCCGGGCGGAGCGCCCGGAGTGGCTAGCCCAGCAGCGCTACGCGCGGGACATCATGGGCCGGATCATCGGGCGGCGGCGCACGCTCACCCCGGAAATGCGGAGCCTTGCGGACGCGGTGAACCTGCCGGTGTAGGCGCGCATCACGCGGCTGCGGGGGCGCTCCGCATGCACCAATGGCCCCCATTTCGCGTAGAGATGGGGGCCATTAGCGTCTCCCGCACGCTCGGCGCGGGTACCGTCATGAGTGCGACATCACGACTGGAGGTACCCAGTATGCCCGAGCCCACCGACATCGGCACCAGGCTCCGCGAGGTCCGCAAGCGGCGCGGCCTCAGTCAGCAGAACCTCGCCGCCAGCTCGACCGTCTCCCTTTCCCTGATCCGCAAGCTGGAGCAGGGGGAGGTGACCGACACCCGCATGGAGACGGTCCGGCGTCTGGCGGTGGCGCTGCGGGTGCCCACCAGTCAACTACTGCGGCGCCCCGAACCGCAGCCCCACCGCGCGCCGGAGCCGTGGCGCGGCCTTCAGGAAGCGGTCACCGCCCCCGCCGTGCAGCCCGATGGCGAGCCCACCGTGACGGGGGTGGCGGGGGCTCTGGCTGAGGCGCGGGCCGCGCACGCCGACAAGCGCCTCGGCGACGCTGCCGCGCTCCTGCCCGGTGCCCTGCGCGATGCCGAAGCCCTCGACGGTGCCGAAGCCCGGGGCCTCCAGGCGCAGCTGCTCCAGATCGCGGGGGCGATGCTGACGCAGACGTGGCAGCTGTCCGCCGCCGAGACCGCGCTGGAGCGGGCACTGGACGCGGCGCCGGACCGGCTGCGGGCGGCCTCGACGGTGACGACGTGGACGTGGCTGCTGACCCGGCAGGGGCGGCTGGCTGAGGCGCGGGCGCTGGCGCAGCGGTGGGCGGATGACACCGAGCCGCGCCTGTCCCGGGCCACACCCGGGGAGATCGCCGCCTGGGGGTGGCTGCTGTTGCAGGGGCAGGCTGCCGCGATCCGCGACAACCGCGCGGGGGAGGCGGCGGACATGCTGCGGCTGGCGAGCGCGGCGGCCTCGGTCACGGGGCAGGTGCCGCTCACTGTGGAGCGCCTGGACCCGTGGAGCCCGGTCGTCGTGGCCTATAAGGCATGCGAAAAGTCGGTGATCTTGGATCGTCCGGATGAGGTGCTGTCGGCGGCGGAGCAGCTGCGGGGCACCGGCGCCGGGCAGGTCACTGACTACCACCGGCACCGGCTGGACGTGGCGAAAGCGCACGTGATGCTGCGCCAGCCGGGTGCGGCGGTGGAGGTGCTGGCCGAGGTGCACGCGGCGGCCCCGGAGTGGCTAGCCCAGCAACGCTATGCGCGGGACATCATGGCGGATGTGGTGGAGCGACGACGCACGCTCACCCCCCAGATGCGCACCCTCGCTGATGCGGTGGGGCTGCCGGTGTAGCCGCCAGGTGACGGCCCGTTGGCACTTTTGATTCGGGCTCAGCAAAACTGCCATTGAGCCGTCACCAGCGCACCACCTAGCGTCACGGTTATGACGTGCGACACACTTCCCCCTGACGCCTGGGCGCCGCCGCCCGGCCCGCAGCCCGAGTACCAGCGTGCGGGGGTGTGGTGGGACGCGGTGCGCGTCCCCGCCGCCCTCGCGCCCGCCGTGTTCGACGCGCTTGACGGCCGCTCGGGCGCCGTCATCGAGGACACCCCGGGGCGTCTGCTGACGTGGTTCGTCCAGCCCGGGGCCGCCGCCGAGTGGCCCCGCCTGGACGGGGTAGGGGTACTGGGCCGTGACGGCATCTCCATCCCCGTGCCCCCCGCCGGCTGCCGCTGGGGTGAACTGCGCTGGCTCGTGCTGCCCGGCAGCGAGGGGCCGTGGACGGATGCGGCTGTGCTGGAGCAGGCTCTCACGGTCGGCGTCGCCCAGCGCGTCGGCCCCCGCCGCCCGGTCACTGTGCTGTGTACGGGGTGCGGTCGGCCCACCGGCGAGGCCGTGCTCGTCGCGACCGCGCCCGCCTCTTCCGGCCCTGACCACGGTGCCTGGGCGTGTCCTGCCTGCGCCCCGCACCTGCCGGACGGCCCCGGCGCCGCCGAGGTGGTCCGGTGACCCGCCCCGACCGGCCCGTGCCGCCGAGCGCCTGCATGCGCTGCCAGCGGCCC
>NZ_JAEVFI010000002.1:33897-363742 GCF_019303495.1 Streptomyces sp. JJ66
GTCCCGGGGCGGCTGCACCGTGTGGTGGTGCGCCCACTGCCGCACACCCCTGCCCCCACCCGAGCCGCGCCCGCACGGCAAGGAGGGGGTGCGGTGAAGCGTGCCACCTACCTCGCGCCGGAATGCCGCGTCGCCGCAGACGAAGAGGACCCCAAGGCAGCGGCGCAGATGCACGGTTGGTGCCCGGGACCGTTCGAGAAGCGCATCGGCGGGAGGGTCGCGGTGNGGAGGGTCGCGGTGCGGGGCTGGTGCGACTGCCTGTGCCACGAGTCACAGGGCGAACACGCCTGACGACGGCTACGCTGGCCAGCGCGTTAAGTGAACAGGGGATGAACTACTCGCGCTCGTGTGGCTCGCGCACCAGCTGAGACAGGGGTACGTGCAGGGCGTCGGCGATGGCGATGAGCCAGTCCACCCGCGCGGCGCGGGTGCCAAGCTCGGCGCGGATCACCGAGCCGCGCGAGAGCCCGGCGCGCTCCGCCAGGCGTTCCTGGGTGAGGTTGGCCTGGAGGCGGGCGTCGCGGATGTTGTCGCCGATCTCCCGGCGGCGGCGCAGGACGCGATCGGACGGCGGTTCTGTTGGTGCGGGCACTCCGGAAACGCAACGGCCCCATGATCGCTATGTCAGTACCCATATGGCGACAGTTTTCGATCATGCGCTGAGTCTCGCGACTCGGCGCCCCAAGACGTGCCGGGGTTCAGGTCGGGTGGCTTCCCTCCTCGACCCCGGCGCGAAGCGGTCCCCTCCTACGGGAGGGGGCCGCCCTGCTCTCGGGAGGGGAGCCCTGCTGCGTAGGCATGCGACCTGCGGGAACCCCATGATCATTTGGGAGATATTTGGGAGACGCCAGCCCGTACTTGTCCCGTAGTGGAGACGTAGGCGAGGCGTAGACAAGGCGGAGGGGCGAGCCGAGAATTTCGACTCGCCCCTCCGCTGAGCTGGGCCTAAGCCGCTGTACGACCAGGNCCAGGCCACCACCGGTGGGCGCAGACGGGGTCGAACCGCCGACATCCGCCTTGTAAGGGCGGCGCTCTACCGCTGAGCTATGCGCCCGGGTGCAACGAGGGTAAAGGATAGCGGGCGCGGCGCCGACCGCCCTACCTGCCCGCCTACTCCCGCGCCTGCACCCCCGCTACGGAGCGAGTGCGGGCTGATGTCTCCCCCAGAAGCAGCACGGCCCCCTCCCGAAGGGGCGCCGCTCAGCGTGGCTGAGTCAGGCGTGTTCGCCCTGTGACTCGTGGCACAGGCAGTCGCACCAGCCCCGCACCGCGACCCTCCCGCCGATGCGCTTCTCGAACGGTCCCGGGCACCAGCCGTGCATCTGAGCCGCCGCCTTAGGGTCCTCTTCGTCTGCGGCGACGCGGCATTCCGGCGCGATGTAGGTGGCACGCTTCACCGCGCCCCCTCCTTGCCGTGCGGTCGCGGCTCGGGCGGGGGCAGGGGTGTGCGGCAGTGGGCGCACCACCACACGGTGCACCCGCCCCGGGACTCGCCCGGCNCGCTGGCAGCGCATGCAGGCGCTCGGCGGCACGGGCCGGTCGGGGCGGGTCACCGGACCACCCCGGCGGCGCCGGGGCCGTCCGGCAGGTGCGGGGCACAGGCACGGCAGGCCCAGGCGCCGTGGTCGGGGCCAAAGGCGGCGGGCGCGGTCGCGACGAGCACGGCCTCGCCGGTGGGCCGACCGCACCCCGTGCACAGCACGGTGACCGGGCGGCGGGGGCCGACGCGCTGGGCGACGCCGACCGTGAGAGCCTGCTCCAGCACGGCCGCATCCGTCCACGGACCCTCACTGCCGGGCAGCACCAGCCAGCGCAGTTCCCCCCAGCGGCAACCGGCGGGGGGCACGGGGATGGCGATGCCGTCGCGGCCCAGCACCCCCACCCTGTCCAGACGGGGCCACCCTGCGGTGGCCCCGGGCTGGACGAACCACGTCAGCAGACGGCCCGGGGTGTCCTCGATGACGGCGCCGGAACGGCCGTCGAGCGCGTCGAACACGGCGGGGGCGAGGGCGGCGGGGACGCGCACCGCGTCCCACCACACCCCCGCACGCTGGTACTCGATGGTGGGGCCGGGCGGCGGCGCCCAGGGCGGGATGGCTCGGATATGCGTCTGCACGGTATCCCTCAGCTCACGGTGGGTGACTTGCGTCTACTTGAGCATCGCCGCCGCCGCCCATACCCGGGATGACCAGCGCGGGTTACCGCCTCGGTAATACAGTCGTTGGACGTTGCGAAACGGGGAAACCCCGTGCCTAGGATCGCCAGGAAGTTGGCCCCATGGACGCCTCTACCCCAGGCCCGCTCGCTGCTGAAATCCTCGACCGAGACGACCTACGCCGAGCCCTCGCAGAGCACGACTTCGCCGCTGTCTTCACCCTGATCAAAAAGTGGGGCGGCCTCTCCCAGAACCGCATCGCCGCTGCCTGCCAGCTCACCCCGGGCAAGGTGTCCACCATCATCGCCGGGCAGCAGCAGATCACCAGCTTCGAGGTGATCCGCCGCATCGCGGACGGACTGCGCATCCCTGGTCACCTCCTCGGGCTCGCGCCACGGTCGTGGGAGCAGCAGCCAGAACACGACCAGCAGCAACCGCCAGAACCGCCAGGTGACTGGCCTACAGAGGAGGCACCGTGGCGCACCGACGCGACGGTGCACCTGGCCGCACACCTGACGAGGAGCGATCTCGTGATGGACCGCCGCGCCGCAGCACGCGCCCTGACCAGCGCCGCCATCACCGGCGCAGCCCTGCTCGACCCTCTCGAAGGCTGGCTCCAGCCTCCCGCCTCTCACGCAGCTCCGCGCCGCCGCGGCAAGCTCGGCGTCCGTGACATAGAAGAGCTGGAGGCAACTGCCCAAGCCTTCCGGCGCTGGGACCACAAGTACGGCGGCGGCCTGCGTCGCAAGGCTGTCCTCGGGCAGCTCTCCGAGGTCGCCGCGCACTTGGACGAACATCAACAGGAGCCCGTGGAGCGGCGACTGTACGGGGTCATGGCCCAACTTGCTGGGACCACCGCCACCATGGCCTGGGACTCCGGGCTGCAACGCCGCGCGCAGGACTACTACCGTCTCGCCCTGCGGGCAGCGCACGCCGGTGCGGACACCCTCTTCGGTGCCAATGTGCTCGCGGGCATGGCCCGGCAGATGCTGTACCGGGACCGTCCGCAGGACGCGCTGGAGCTGGTACGCCTCGCGCAGGACGGTGCCCGCCACGCCGGGAGTCCGCGGGTGCGGGCCATGCTTCACACCCGGGAAGCGTGGGCCTACGCCGCGATGGGCCGCGCTGCCGCGTTCCGCCGGGCAACCGAGCAGGCCCGCGAAGCCCTGGTCGATGCGACGCCCGGCGACGAGCCGTACTGGATCGCCTACTTTGATGAGGCCGAACTCGCCGGGGTCACCGGGGGGCGACTCCTGGACCTCGCGAGACAGGACCCGGCCGCGCACGCGGAAGCCGCCGCCGGGGAGATCAGGAAAGCGGTACAGCAGCGCGGCAGCGAAGCGGCGCGCAGTCACGCGCTGGACTGGATCGGGCTCGCTGAATGCGCCTTCCTCTCCGGCGACATGGCTGGTGCAGTCGAACACACAGGGCGGGCCGTGGAGGTCGCGCGCGCGACGCCGTCCGGGCGGGTCCGCGCGCAGATGGGACAGCTCTACCCGTACACGGTCGGCCGGGAGGTCTCGCGTGGTGTTGCCCAGGCGCGAGATAGTATCCGCGACCTGCTGTCGAGCTGAGGAGGTGAGCCCGGTGACCACGCTTGCGGTGACTGGCCACATGGACCTGACCGACGACACCGTGCCCCTGGTGAAGGAGGCACTGCGCAAGCTCCTCGCTGACCACCAGGGCGGCGAACTGGTGGGCTTGTCGTGCATCGCCAAGGGTTCAGATTCGCTGTTCGCCGAGGCGCTGCTCGATGCTGGCGGCCGGTTGATCGCGGTGATCCCGTCAGAGGACTACCGGCAGCGGAAGGTGAAGCCGGACCACGCGCCGACCTTCGACCGGTTGGTGGAGGCCGCCGTCGAGGTGCTGGTGATGCCGCACGAGACGGCGAGCCGCTCCGCCTACGAGTCGGCGAACAAGGCGCTGCTGGAGCGCGCCGACCGGCTGGTCGCGGTGTGGAACGGCCAACCGCCCGGCGGCAAGGGCGGCGGCACGGCAGAGGTGGTGATGGCCGCCCGCGAGGCGGGTATGCCCGTGGAGGTGGTGTGGCCTGACGGCGCGGCGCGCAAGGGCTGATGCGACCCCGCTACGGGATGGAGCGGGGCCGCGAGCGCTGAACCTGCCGCGGCGAGGTGGCCCTGGGCGAGCCGGTGTCCATCACACGCGTCGCCGAACGCCGCGTCCATCGCGGCGGGATGCCGTAGTCGGCCGTGCCCCGCGCCAGGGGCGTGCCGCGCACGCCGAAGTACGCGCCCACCTGCGCCGGTGTCGCCGCCTCCCAGGCGGTGCGCAGCGCGAGGTGCTGGAGCGCGTAGCCGTCCAGCGGCACCCCGGTGCGGGCAGGGCAGGCGGGCGGGGTGCCGGGCCCCTGCTCGCGGGACGGCGGGAGTGGAACAATGGGCGGCGGGTCACGGACGGTCGCGAGAACTCGGGAGAGGATTGCGTGGCAGCGTTGAGCGGGGGCGGCACGCGCTGGTGGGGCCGGGGCGGCGGACGGGCGGAGAGCGCGCGGGCCGAGGCGCAGGCCGCCAAGGACGCGGCGGCGACGGCCTTCTACGAGCTGGACACCGCGCAGCGCGAGGCGCGGATCTCCGTGGAGACGATCACCGCCGTGGACGCCTCCCCCGCAGGCCGGAAGGTGGCGGCGGACTTCCGGGCGCTCGGGCAGCGCATCGACGAGGTCAGTCACGCCTACATCACCGCCGTGGACTCCCACGACCTGGATCGCGACGAGCTGGAGACCGCCGTCGCCCAGCAGGCGGCGCGCGAGCTGCGGCACGCCAAGGAACAGCTGGACCGGACAAGGGGCGAGCTGGAACGGTTCGTCCGCGCCATCGCGCCGCAGCTCACGCACGCCGAGGACCAGCTCGCCCAGGTGGCGCCAGCGGTGGAACGGGCGCGGCAGGCGCTGTTGGGGGCGACGCGGGCGCTGGACGGGGTGCGCGAGTCCGGTTTCGGCGCCGACGAGCTCGCCGCGCGGCTGGCGGCGCTCTCCCCGGAGCTGACCAGGCTCAACCAGGGCGCGGGGCAGCACGGCGTACGCGCGACGATCCGGCGCGCGGAGGACGTGCAGCGCCGCGCGGAGGCGGTGCGCGAGGAGGCGCGGCGGCTCCCGGAGCAGGCTGCGGAGATCGACCGGCGGCTCGCCTCGCTGCGGACCCGCGCGCAGGCGCTCGCCACCCGTGCGGACAAGGTGGAACCGGTGCTGAGTGAGCTGCGCCGACGCTTCAGCGCCGCCTGTTGGCAGGACCTCCAGCGCGTTCCGGCACAGGCGCAGGATGCCTCCCGGCAGGCGGAGGCCAAGCTGCGCGAGGCGCAGGCGGCCCGGGACGGCCAGCGCTGGGCCGATGCCACGGCCCTGCTGGGTTCGGTGCGGGCGCTGCTGAACGCCGGGGACAGCGCGGTCGCGGCGGCCGGGGAGCGGCTGGACCGGCTCAACGAGGTCGCTTTCAGCCACGCGCAGGAGACCGAGCGGGTGCGTTTCGCCCTGCGGGACGCGCAGCGGCTGGCGATGGCCGGGCGCCACACCCCCGACCCCCGGCACGCGCGCCCGCTGGACGACGCGGTGGCACGGCTGGAGCGTGCGGTCGGCGCCCTGGAGGACGGCGGCCGACACCCGGACTACTGGCACTTCCTCACCGAGCTGGACGCGATCCGCGAGACCGTGGCGGGCGTCGTGCGGGACATCCGCGAACAGCGCGGCGCGGCCCGCTGACCTCTCCCCCCGTCGCACCGGTCCGGCTCTGCCCCGGGAGTTCAGCAGCGCGGCCCAGCGGTCACCCGGATGGCTCCGGCGTTGGCTCCGTACGTCGGCTCGGTGTCTCTCCCACCGCAGGGGCAGGGCCAGGGCGCGTCCCCAGTCGGCTCCGGCAGCCCGGTTCCCGCACGGGACCGGCGTCCGGGAGGCCGCTATCCTGCGCGGTATGCCCAGATACGAGTTCCGGTGCCGCGCGTGCGGTACGTCTTTCGAGGTCAGTCGTCCGATGGCGCAGTCCAGCGCACCCGCGTCCTGCCCTCAGGGCCATGCGGACACCGTGAAGCTGCTGTCCGCGGTCGCGGTGGGCGGCACCACGACGGCCACGGGCAGCGCGGCCCCGGCGGCGGGCGGCGGTGGCGGTGGGGGTTGCTGCGGGGGCGGCTGCTGCGGCTGAACGCGCGGGCCGCGACTGAGCCCACGGGCCGCCCGCGCCGCCCGGGTCCCGGTTGAGACCCGCGCGGGGCGGGCGGATGCTGGTGGGTGACGGTGCTCGTCGAGGACGCCCGGAGGCCCCCGTGACCCTGCGCCCGTTCACCCTCGCGCCCCACGTCACCCTCGCCGAGCACCTGCCGGTGGATCACCGGCTCAGCCAGGTGTACCGCTTCGGTGCCGGGCTGATGGGCCTGGCGCTGATCGTATTCGGCGTCCTCGGCCTCATTGACTGGGAGAGCTTCTTCGGCGCCGAAGGCAACCCGGCGCTCGGGCTGAGCACCAATGGCGCGCTCAGCGTGCTGTCGATCGCCGTCGGCCTGCTGCTCGGCTACGGGGCGGTGCGCGGCGGGAACTTCGCCTCAGTGCTGAACACGGTGCTCGGCGTCGCGTTCGTGCTGTCCGGCTTCGTCAACCTGGCACTGCTGGAGACGCGGTTCAACGTGCTGGCGTTCGGGATCTCCAACGTCATCTTCAGCTTCGTATACGGCCTGGTGCTCGCCGTCTTCGGCATGTACGGGCGGGTCTCCAGCAAGCTGCCGTACGACAACCCGTACCACCGGGCGCGGCACCCGGACCGCGTCGCGTACGAGGAGCGCCGCCGCGCGGAACTGCGGCGGCAGCGGCTCGCCGTGCTGCCACGGCGGGACGTTCCCCCGCGCTGAGCGCTGAGACGCCGCGCGGAGCCGGAGCCGCACGCGCGGACGGCCGGACGTGGCTGGCTCGCCGGGCCTACCCGGTGACGGAGTGCAGCGCTTCGGCGAGGATGCGTTCGCCCGCGCTGACGCCGCACTCGGTGAGGGCGGTGACGTGCGGCGCGCTCCAGCCGGTGTCGGCCAGCTCGCCGTGGCCGGGGCGCCAGCCCGCGTCGGCGGCCAGCAGCAGGTCGGTGTCCAGCAGGGAGTCCCCGGCGGCGAGCGTGCGCGTGGTCCCGGCGCGGCGTACGACCTCGGCGAGGGCGGCGCTCTTGGTCAGCGGACGCGGCACCGCGTACACCTTGCGGCCCTGCACCGAGACGGTCCAGCCCAGCGGCTCCGCCCAGGCGGCCAGCTCCTTGATCCACGCCCCGGGCAGCAGCGCGCGGTCCACGACGAGGTAGGCGAACAGGTCCTCGGCGGTGCGCTCCTTGAGCAGCCACGCCGCATCGGCGGTGCGCCGCAGGTGGTCTTGCACCTGGGCCAGCGGGGCGCACTCCCCGGCCAGCCGGTCGCGCACCGCGCGGTTCCAGTCGTGGTCGGTGCGGCCGTCCACCAGCAGGTGGCCGCCGTTGGCGCAGATCGCGTAGGGCGCGGGCGGCCCGGGCAGGTGGACGCGGCGATACTGCTCGCGGGTGCGCGTGGTGGCCGGTACGAAGACGCTGTGCCCGGCCAGCCGTGGCAGCAGCTGCGCGGCCCGCTCGGTGACGTACGACAGGGGCCGCGCGTCGTAGACCTCCACGCACAGCAGGCGCGGGGCGTCGGCGTCCGGCATGCTCAGGCGCAGGGCGGCGGCCGAGTAGATGAGGGTGCGGTCCAGGTCGCTGGCGACGAGCACGGTGGGGGTGGGGGTCACGAGGCGGCCTTTCCGTCGGCGCCGGTGGCGCCCCGGGTGTAGCGGGGGTGGATGAGGCCGACGCAGGTGTAGGGCAGGTCGTCGGTCTCCTCGACGGGCACGCCGCGCTGCTCGGCCAGCAGCCGGACGTGGTCGAGGTCGGCACCCGCGCCCCGGCGGGCCAGCACGCGCCAGGGGACGCGGCGCAGCAGCACCCGCGTGGTCTCCCCGACGCCGGGTTTGACGAGGTTGACGTCGCCGATGCCGTACCCCTCGCTGATGCGTTCCACCGCGTGCCAGCCCGCCCAGGTGGGGGCGCGGTCGGCGGCGCGCAGGGCGGCGGAGTCGGCCTTGGCGTCGGCGGTGACGGCGGGGAAGTGCGCGGCGACGGCGTCCAGGAAGTGCGCGGAGAGGTCGGCACCGGCCAGGTCGCGGTAGAACTTCGCGCCGTGGAAGTCGCCGGGGCCCACGAGGTCGGCGCGCAGCACCGTGCGGGAGACGAGCCCGGAGACGGTGGAGTTCAGGCACGCGGAGGGGATCAGGTAGTCCTCGCGGGTGCCGTAGGTGCGCACACAGCCGCCGGGGTCGGCCAGGACGGCGAGGTCGGGGTCGAAGCCGGGGTACGGGCGCAGGGCGTCGGCCAGTTCGCGGGTGATGGCGCCCTTGCCCGTCCAGCCATCGACGAATACCACGTCGGCCGGGTCGTGGTGGGCGGCCAGCCAGCGCACGGCGGTGGTGTCGATGCCCCGGCCGCGCACGATGGAGATCGCGTAGTGCGGCAGGTCCAGCCCGTGGGTGTGGGCGGCGTAGCGGCGCATCAGGACGCCGACGGGCGTACCGGCGCGGGCGAGCGAGACGAGGACCGGGCGCGGGCCGCGTTCGGCGAGCACGGTCTCGGTGACGGCGCCGACGGCGCGGGCGACCCGGGCGGCGGATACCGTGAGCGCCGAGTGGAACAGGCGCTGGTACTCCGGGCTCGGCTGGTACTCCACGGGCAGCGACTCGGCGTAGTGGGCGCCGCCGCGCTGGATCGCCTCCTCGCGCTCCTCGGTGGGCGCTTCGAGTGCGGCGTCGGAGAGGTCCTGAAGCAGCCAGCCGCAGTCCTCGGCGGGGTAGGAGGAGAAGTGCGGGCCGTGCAGCGGGCGGGGCAGCGGGGCGGGGGCGGGCACGGTGACCACCACGACGCGCGGCGTGCGCTCGGCCAGCCGCGCGAGCAATCCGCCGGGGGCGTGCAGGGCCGGGGTGTCGGCGGGGGTGTCGGTGACGACGACGACCGCGTCGAAGGCGTCGGCGTCCGCGCTGGGCGGGATGTTGTAGGCGTAGCGGGGGCCGGGGCCGTCGGCGGGGGTGTCGTGGGCGGGGAAGACCAGGCGGTGCCGGATGGCGTACCCGGGGTCGTCCACGGCCAGCACCGGGGAGCGGGTGGTGGTGGAGAACCGCACCTCGGCGCCGGTCGCGCCGGTCAGCGCGTCGGCGAGCCGCAGCGGGGTGTAGATCAGCTCCTCGGTGCCCAGGACGAGGACGCGGGCGGCGCCGTGGGGCAGCGCGGCGGCGAGGCGGTCGGCCATGGCGGGCAGCGCGGCGTCCAGCCGGGCGCGGTGCTCGGGGGTGAAGCCGTGCCGCCCGCCGTCGGGCAGCCCGGCGGGCCAGCCGAGCGCGACGCGGATGACCTCGCGGGCCTGGTGGGGTGCGGTGCGCTCGGTGGGGGTCTGCCCGGGGTCGGGCTGGGCGGAGATCAGCGCTGCGGCGCGGTCGAGCACGTCGGGCGGCAGGGTCAGGGTGCCGTGGGCGAGGGCGACGACGTCGATGCGGGCGCCGAGTTCGGTGGCGAACTCCTCCAGCGCGGCGGCGTCCCGGGGTGCGCGCATGTCGGTGAGGGCGACGACGGCGTACCGGTCGCGGGGGAAGGCGTGGTGCAGCGCGGCGATGGTGTTGCGCACGGTGCGGCCGGTGGAGAACTCGTCGTCCACCAGCACCAGCGGGCCGTCCGTCGCCAGGAGTCCCGGGTCCTCGGGCAGCAGCAGGTGCGAGGTGTGGTGCGAGTGCTCCTCCTCGAACCCGGCGGCCTGGGTGTAGCCGGGGACCGGACGCCGGGTGGAGTGCAGGTAGGGGGCGTGGCCGATGCCGTCGGCCACGCAGTGCCCGAGCCCGGTGGCCGTCTCGGCGTACCCGAGCACGACGGCCCGGGCGGCGGCGTCCTCGCCCAGCAGTTCCCGCACGCGGTGTCCCAGGCCCAGCGCGGTGCCGTACACCACCGCCGGGTGCTGCGGCACGTGCTTGCCCAGCACGTTCGACACCAGCAGGTGCGCCCGCTTGGGGTTGCGGCGCACGGCCAGCCCCAGCAGCTCCCGTACGCCGTCCCCGGCCAGCTCGACGCCGAGCCGGTCAGCCGTCCACGCACCCGTCCACATCACACGTTCTTCCTGTCGCTTTGTCACCGGTCGCTGCCGCGTCACGCGTCGCCGCGTCACCGGTCGTCGCCGTGGCAGGCGTCGCCGTGGCTGTCGTCGCCGTGGCTGTCGTCTCCGTGGCACCGGCTGTCGCTGCTCGCTTCGGCTGCCAGGAGATCCACGAAGTCAACACCCTCGCGGGTGACGCCGAACACCTCCGCCCGCAGCTGGGTGCGCTCCGCCCACGCCCGGTGCGGTTTGACCTCGTTCATCTTGTTCGTATACGCCGAACGCAGCACTCCGCCTCCGGTGCGCTCCGGGCGGAGGATGTCGGTGGCGTCGCTGAACTCCTCGTGGCTGACGACCGACAGCGCGTGCACCAGCGTCACGTGCGAGGGGTGGATGCACGTCTTGCCCTGGAGCCCGTTGGCCCGGTCGAGCTGGATCTCGCGCAGCAGCCCGTCCATGTCGTGCGCGATCAGCTCGCGGCGCAGCTCCTCGGCCCCACGGAAGGTGAACGGGGAACTGCGCAGCTGCGGCTTGAACATGCGCTCGGAGAACCGGAAGTACTCCCACACCGGCCCGGTCACGGTGCAACCGGTGCTGTCGCTGCGGCCCAGCACGTTGACGACGTCGGCGATGACGGTGGCGACCAGGCCGACGTCGTAGGCGGTGATGTGCGGCGTGCGGCGCAGGCCGTACACGGAGCAGAAGTCGGTGACGCCCAGGCGCAACGCCAATATCCGGTCCCGGTACTTGGCCACGGCGCGCGCGATTCCGGCCAGCGTCTCCGGGCGTGACTCCAGGTACAGCAGCTCCGGCGACTCCAGCACCGGCATCGCGAACAGCCGCCTGCCGCAGTCGGCTTCGGCGCGGGCCAGCGCCTCCAGGAACGGCATGCCGCGGTCCTCGGTGAACTTGGGCAGCACGAACCCGGACAGGTGGCGCGTGCGGGGCCCGAGCCGGCTAACGATGCGGGTGATCTGCTCCGGTTGGCGCACCCGTACGAACAGCAGCGGCAGCGCGCGGGAGCCGTGCGGCGTGTCCGCCTGGTCCAGCTCGGCGAGCTGGCGGATCAGGTTCTCCTCGGCGTGCGGCACGTCGTCGTCCGCGATGGAGTCCTCCAGGCACAACACCATGGAGACGACGCCACGAGCGGCCAGCTTCAGCACATCCCGGGCCAGGCGGGGGCGCGTCGCGGGGCTGTAGAGCGTCGCACCGAGGGCGACGGCCAGGAAGCGGGCGGGCGCGTCGGGGGTGAACTCCACGGGTTCCCGGTGGAACAGCGCACTTCGCACGGCTGGCGTCAAGTGCCCGAAGTGGCGCATCAAACCCCCGTCTCAGGTGCGTCACCGGGCCTTCGCGGCGTCGCCCGGCCGGGTCATCGTACGTGCGGAACCCGACCATCAGTTCGCCCGCGCCCGAAGTCCACGTTACCGGAATGCTCCCTTCCGGCTCCCGTGCGGTGGAGGGATCGCCCCCGTCGCGGGCGGCGCCGCGCGGTGACCGCCCCCGGCTTGCCCGGCACGCGTACCCCGGCGGAGGATGGCCGTATGACGCAGGTGATGGCGAAGGGCTCCAACATCGAGTTGCGGTCAGCGACCGTGCAAGCGGTCCTGCGCTGGTCCGACGCCCACGGCGGACCGGACATCGACGTCTCCGCACTTCTGCTGGGCGCGGACGGACGCGTCCGGTCCGATGACGACTTCGTCTTCTACAACCAGCCCCGGCACCCCTCCGGGCTGATCCGGCACCTGGCCAAGAGGCGCGAACCGGAGGGCCTGACGGACACTCTCGAAGCCGACCTCACCTCGCTGGACGCCACCGTGGACCGCGTCATGCTCACCGCCTCCGCCGACGGCGGAACGTTCGCCCAGCTCAGCGGCGGCCTGCGGCTGCTGCTGCGGGACGCCGCGAGCGGCGCGGGCGTGGCGCACTTCGACCTCCACCCGGAGACCGGCGAGGAGACGGCACTGCTGTGCGGCGAGCTGTACCGCCGGGGCGGCGGCTGGAAGTTCCGTGCCCTGGGCCAGGGCTACAGCACCGGCCTGGTGGGCCTGGCGACGGCGTTCGGCGTCTTGGTGGACGATGACCCTGAGGACGCTGCGGGCGAGGCCACCGCGCACGCCGATACCGGCGCGCCGGAGCAGGGCACCGTGCCGCCCCCGCCGGGCGAGCCGGGCGTGCCCGACCCGGAGCCGGTGCCCCACCCCGGCCCGGAGCCCACCCCGCCGCCGGAACCCGGCCCGCCACCGGAACCCGGCCCGCAGCCCGGTCCGCCGCCGGGCCCGGGTCCCGTGCCGCAGCCTCCGCCCCCGGCCGAGCCGCAGCCGGGCGGACGCGGGCCGTACGGCTACCCGCAGCCCCCGGCGCACCCTCCGGTACCGGCACAGCAGCCGGGCTACGGCTATCCGCAGCCGGTGCCACCGCCCGCGCCCGCCCACGCGGGGTACGGCTACCCCCAGGCCGACCCGGCGTTCACGCTGCCGCCACAGGGGCCGCAGTTCGCCGGGCGCTGAGGCGGGCGTTCGCCCGCCGCGCGCCGGGGCCGCTCCCGCCCCGGGCGCCGGGCCGCTTCCCGCCCAGGCGCCCAGGCCGCTCCTCCGGTCGGCGCCGAAACCGTGCGGCCGCCGGGCCGGTCAGCGCCGCGACGTCGGCTTGTAGCCGCGCCCCCAGGTCAGGCCCCAGCCGTAGAGCCGGTCAAGATCCGCCTGGAAGCCGTAGACGTAGCGGGCCTCACGGCGGGCGATCAGGTCGCCGTTCTTGTCGCGCTCGATCATCAGCACGGCGCAGGAGCGGGCCTCCGGTGCCCGCTCGGATAGCCCGACCTCGATGTGCGGCCCGTTGCCCGGGACGAGCGTCACCACCGCCTGCGTACGGTCGAAGGCGGGCGTGCCGTCGTAGATGTAGACGAAGAACAGCAGGCGGCCGATCTCGTCGGCGTGGTCGAGGTTGACGTAGATCGTCTCGCCGGAGCCGGAACCGAAGCGGTCGTCGCCGCTGAGCTTGAGGTACGGGGGGTCGTGCAGGTCACCGAGGAAGTCACCCAGCGGCTGGACGACGCCCTTGCTGCCGTCCTTCAGCTCGTACATGCACGCCAGGTCCAGGTCCACGTTGACCATGCCCTGGCGATGGCCGTTCACCGGCTGCGGTTTGAGCAGCTGGCCGGGGTTGCGCAGCAGACTGGGGCGGGGCGGGCGGTCGTTCAGGTCCGAGCTGCGCATCTGCCAGGACAGGTTGACGCGCATCGTGCCGCTGTCGGCTCCCTGCTGGGTGAGCGAGATCTTCGGGTAGCGGCGGGTCAGCTCAACCGCGTACGTGGAGGGGCCGCCCACCGTGGCGAATCTCGGGTCCCTGCGGCCCCGCCCGGCGGTCCACCAGTGCTCCCACAGCGAGACCATCAGCTGCCCCCAATCCGTGTCCGGACACACCTGTGCGGGGCGGCCGCCCGCCGTCGGACGGCTGCCCCGCACTGAGACTTCCGCAATCAGGGTGCCGTGACACCCCGGTTCATCCGCTGTTCACACTCCCGAGGTGACCGCGGTCTTCTCCTGCGAACCTCCCTCTTCACCCCTGTCACTGGGGTCCCGGTGGAGCTTGTTCCAGCGCAGCGACGAGTAGAACGACAGGCCGATCAGCGTGACGCCCAGCAGGCCGGTGATCACCTCGTTGATCTCATAGCGCACGGTGATCAGCAGGATGGTGGCCAGGGCGCCGATCGCGTAGTGCGCCCCGTGCTCCAGGAAGACGTACTCGTCCAGCGTGCCCTGGCGGACCAGGTAGACGGTCAGCGAACGCACGTACATCGCACCGATGCCCAGCCCCAGCGCCATCCAGAAGATGTGGTTGGTGATGGCGAACGCGCCGATCACGCCGTCGAAGGAGAACGAGGCGTCCAGCACCTCCAGGTAGAGGAAGAGGAAGAAGGCCGCTTTGCCGCCGACGCCGACCGCGCTCACCTGCTTGCCGGACCGGCGCGCCGCCTCCTCGCGCTCGTCCTCGCGCTCCTCTTCCTGCTCCAGCTTGTTCTCGAAGAACCCGGAGAGCCCGCCCACGACGAGGTAGGTGATCAGACCGGCCACTCCGGCCAGCAGCACCGTCGAGGTCTTGTCCGCGTGCCCGTCGTACTGGTGGGCGTGGGGCGCGAGGAAGCTCGCCGTCAGCAGCAGGGTGATCAGCGCGAGGGCCACCGCGGCGCCGTCCACCCCCCTCAGCTTGGCCAGGGGCCGTTCCAGCCACGGGACCCACTGGTGCTCGCGCTCCGCGAAGAGGAAGTTGAGGAAGATCATGAGCAGGAACATGCCGCCGAAGGCCGCGATCGAGGGGTGCGCGTCGGTGACCATCTGCTCGTAGGTCTCCGGCTCGCTCATCGCGAGATCGACCGCCTCGATGGGGCCCACACCCGCGGTGACGGCGACGATGGCCACGGGGAAGATCAACCGCATACCGAAGACGGCGATGAGAATGCCGATGGTGAGGAAGATCTTCTGCCAGAAGGCGTTCATCCGCTTCAGCACACCGGCGTTGACCACGGCGTTGTCGAACGACAGCGAGATCTCCAGGATCGAGAGGATCGCCACGATGGCGAAGCCCTCCCACCCCCACAGGAGCGCCGCCGTGGCGAGCCCCGCGATGGTGACGCCGAAGGACCACCCGAACGTTCTCAGAATCACTGCTTACCTCGTCTCCTCGCACGGAGCCCTCCGTGCGCCCGGCGTGCGGCCGGTCCGCAAGCGACGGACCTGGTCACTTGACGTCGCCGCCGAAGTCTAGGGCGGTCCCCCGCACGCCGGACGCCTGCCCCCTGGCTGAGGCCCGGAACTGGCACCCGGCACCGGGCCAGTACCGCTCACCGGAAGACCATGGCGGTTTCGGCAGACGCGCTCCCGCAGAACGGCACCGCGCACCGCCGGACTCGGGCGGCGCACGGTGCCCGGTGTCATCAGACGTTGACGCCGAAGTCCTGCGCGATGCCCCGGAGCCCGGAGGCGTAGCCCTGGCCGATAGCCCGGAACTTCCACTCGCCGCCGTGCCGGTACAGCTCGCCGAAGACCATCGCGGTCTCGGTGGAGGCGTCCTCGGTGAGGTCGTAACGGGCCAGCTCGCGGCCGTCGGACTGATCGACGACGCGGATGTAGGCGTTGCGGACCTGGCCGAAGCTCTGCTGCCGCGTCTCCGCCTCGTAGATGGAGACGGGGAAGACGATCTTTTCGACGTCCGCCGGGACCGAGACGAGGTTGACCTTGATCGCCTCGTCGTCCCCCTCGCCCTCACCGGTGAGGTTGTCCCCGGTGTGCTCCACCGAGCCGTCGGGGCTGGTGAGGTTGTTGAAGAAGACGAAGTGCTCGTCGCTGAGCACCTTGCCCTGGCTGGTGGTCAGCAGGGCGCTGGCGTCCAGGTCGAAGTCCGCGCCGGTGGTGGTGCGGGCGTCCCAGCCCAGGCCCACCAGGACGGCGGTCAGGTTCGGGGCTTCCTTGGTCAGCGAGACGTTGCCGCCCTTGCTGAGGCTGACTCCCACGAGTCCTCCAGATAGATCACGGGAGGAGCAGCTCCGCCGCCCCTCGATGCCGGGTGCGAATCAGTCGGTGTCGGGTGCCGCCCTGCTCAACGCTCGGGGCGCCGGTGACGGTTCCCGGCACGCGTCACAGCGCCGCCAGCGCCTCGGTGTACTCGCGCAGGTCACGGGCGTCGGGCAGACCGTTGACGACGGTCCAGCGCACCACGCCCTCCTTGTCGATGATGAAGGTGCCGCGCACCGCGCAGCCCTTCTCCTCGTCGAAGACCTCGTAGGCGCGGGAGACCGCACCGTGCGGCCAGAAGTCCGACAGCAGCGGGTATCCGAGCTGCTCCTGCTCGGCGAAGACGCGCAGCGCGAAGGGGGAGTCGTTGGAGACGGCCAGCAGCTGCACGTCGTCGTTGACGAAGCGCGGCAGCTCGTCCCGCAGCGCGCACAGCTCGCCCGTGCACACGCCGGTGAAGGCGAACGGGTAGAAGAGCAGGACGACGTTCTTACGGCCGCGGTAGTCGGCGAGCGAGACGCTCTCGCCGTGCTGGTTCTTCAGCTGGAAGTCCGGGGCCTTGGTTCCGACGGCGAGCGCCATGGTGGTGTGATCCTCCGTGGTAGGAGCTGCTGATCGTGCGCCCACCTTATGCCCATGGCCTCACCGTGCGCCGCCGGGCCGGGCGGTCCGCGACCGCCCGGCCCGGTTTCGTCCCGGCGCCGCGATCAGCTCTTGCCCGCGCGGCTGGTCTTGGGGGTGACCAGACGGCTGCCGGTCCAGTCCTTGCCGATGTTCATGGGCTTGGTCTGCTGCAGGCCCGCCGTCTGGGCGGCCTCGCCGATGTCACTCGCCTCGACGTAGCCATCCCGGCCCGTCTTGGGCGTCATCAGCCAGATCGGTGCTCCGTCGTCAACCAGCGAGACGGCGTCCACCAGCGCGTCCGTCAGGTCGCCGTCGTCCTCGCGGAACCACAGCACCACGGCGTCAGCCAGGTCGTCGTACTCCTCGTCGACCAGCTCCGTGCCCGTGATGGCCTCGATGCCCTCGCGAAGTGACTGCTCGGTGTCGTCGTCGAAGCCGAGCTCCTGGACCACCTGTCCGGGCTGGAAACCCAGCCTTGCGGCGGGGTTGGTCCGCTCCTCCGCGTGGTCCGCGGTCGCGCTCACGGATTGCCTCCTGTCATGGTTCGAACGTATCGGGGTCCTCGCGGGTGCGCGAGGTACGTGAGGTACTTGGCCGTAGTCCACACGTGCCGGGCGAATCGCGCAAGTACCCGGCCTTCCGGGGAAGCCCAAACGGTGACGTGTCGCCACGCCCGCCGACCCCTGCGGCCAGCCGCCCGAAACCCCTGGTAGCGCGGCCGCAAGGCCGCCGGTGCGGGGACGGGCCACGTGTCGGTCCGCTACCCGTCCGCCAGCGAACCATGGGCGAGGTGGGCGTAAGGTTGCGATTTGGCCGACCGGTGCGGCCGGCCCGCGCGTGCCCCTGCACGTCACGCCACGGCCCTGCGGCGGTTACCTCCCGGTAGAGGTGACGCGCGGGGTCCAGCGGTGGACGATGGAGTCGGCGCGACACCACCAGAGCACTTACCGAGCAGCGAAGGAACAGCGTGGCTTCCGCATCCGATCGCAACCCGATCATCATTGGCGGCCTTCCCAGCCAGGTCCCCGACTTCGATCCTGAAGAGACCCAGGAGTGGCTCGACTCGCTCGACGCGGCCGTCGACGAGCGCGGCAGGGAACGTGCCCGCTATCTCATGCTCCGCCTGATCGAGCGGGCCCGCGCCAAGCGGGTGGCCGTTCCGGAGATGCGCAGCACGGATTACGTCAACACCATCGCCACCAGAGACGAGCCCTTCTTCCCCGGCAACGAGGAGATCGAGCGCAAGGTCCTCAACGCCACCCGGTGGAACGCGGCCGTCATGGTCTCGCGGGCCCAGCGGCCCGGCATCGGCGTGGGCGGCCACATCGCGACCTTCGCCTCTTCGGCCTCCCTCTACGATGTCGGCTTCAACCACTTCTTCCGGGGCAAGGACGAGGGTGACGGCGGTGACCAGGTCTTCTTCCAGGGCCACGCCTCCCCCGGCATCTATGCCCGGGCCTACCTGCTGGACCGGCTGACCGAGGAGCAGCTCGACGGCTTCCGGCAGGAGAAGTCGGCCCACCCCAACGGGCTCTCCAGCTATCCGCACCCGCGGTCCATGCCGGACTTCTGGGAGTTCCCCACGGTCTCCATGGGGCTGGGCCCGATCGGTGCCATCTACCAGGCCCGGATGAACCGTTACATGGAGGCACGCGGCATCGCCGACACCTCCCGCTCGCACGTGTACGCCTTCCTCGGCGACGGCGAGATGGACGAGCCCGAGTCGCTCGGACAGCTGTCGCTGGCCGCCCGCGAGGGGCTGGACAACCTGACGTTCGTCGTCAACTGCAACCTCCAGCGGCTCGACGGCCCGGTGCGCGGCAACGGCAAGATCATCCAGGAGCTGGAGTCGCAGTTCCGGGGGGCCGGCTGGAACGTGATCAAGCTGATCTGGGACCGCTCCTGGGACCCGCTGCTGGCCCAGGACCGCGACGGCGTTCTGGTGAACCGGCTCAACACCACCCCCGACGGCCAGTTCCAGACCTATGCCACGGAGACCGGCGCCTACATCCGTGAGCACTTCTTCGGCGACGACCACCGGCTGCGCGCCATGGTCGAGGACATGACCGACGAGCAGCTGCTGCACCTGGGCCGTGGCGGGCACGACCACCGCAAGGTCTACGCCGCCTACAAGGCCGCCCGGGAGCACAAGGGCCAGCCCACGGTCATCCTGGCCCAGACGGTCAAGGGCTGGACGCTGGGCCCGAACTTCGAGGGCCGCAACGCCACGCACCAGATGAAGAAGCTGACGGTGGACGACCTCAAGCGCTTCCGCGACCGGCTGCACCTCCCGATCTCCGACCAGCAGCTGGAGTCCGGCCCGCCGCCGTACTACCACCCCGGGCGGGATTCCGAGGAGATCCAGTACATGCACGACCGCCGCCAGGGCCTGGGCGGCTACGTGCCGACGCGGGTGGTGCGGGCCAAGCCGCTGCGGCTGCCGGACGACAGCACGTACGCGGCGCTGAAGAAGGGCTCGGGCAACCAGCAGGTCGCCACCACGATGGCGTTTGTGCGCCTGCTGCGTGACCTGATGAAGGACAAGGAGATCGGCAAGCGCTTCGTGCCGATCGCCCCGGACGAGTACCGCACCTTCGGTATGGACTCGCTCTTCCCGACGGCCAAGATCTACAACCCGCTGGGCCAGAGCTACGAAGCCGTGGACCGGGAACTTCTGCTCGCCTACAAGGAGTCGCCGACCGGGCAGATGCTGCACGACGGCATCTCCGAGGCCGGTTGCGCGGCGTCGCTGATCGCGGCCGGTTCGGCGTACGCCACGCACAGTGAGCCGATGATCCCGGTGTACGTCTTCTACTCGATGTTCGGGTTCCAGCGCACCGGCGACCAGTTCTGGCAGATGGCTGACCAGCTGGCGCGCGGCTTCGTGCTCGGTGCGACGGCCGGGCGCACCACGCTGACGGGCGAGGGGCTCCAGCACGCCGACGGCCACTCGCAGCTGCTCGCCTCCACGAACCCGGCGTGCGTCTCCTACGACCCGGCCTACGGCTTCGAGATCGCCCACATCGTCAAGGACGGTCTGCGGCGGATGTACGGGGAGAACGCCGAGGACGTCTTCTACTACCTGACCGTCTACAACGAGCCGATCCAGCAGCCCGCCGAGCCCGAGAACGTGGACGCCGAGGGCATCGTGCGCGGCCTGTACCGCTACCGGGCCGGGGAGCGCGGCGAGCAGCGGGCCCAGATCCTCGCCTCGGGCGTGGCCATGGGCTGGGCCCTGGAGGCGCAGCAGATCCTCGCCGACGACTGGGGGGTGAAGGCCGACGTGTGGTCGGCGACGTCCTGGAACGAGCTGCGGCGCGACGCGGTGGAGGCCGAGGAGCACAACCTGCTGCACCCCGAGGAGGACCAGCGGGTGCCGTACGTGACCCAGGCGCTGGAGGGCGCCGAAGGACCCGTGCTGGCGGTGTCCGACTGGATGCGCGCCGTGCCGGACCAGATCGCCCGCTGGGTGCCGGGCCGCTACCAGTCGCTCGGGGCGGACGGCTTCGGCTTCGCCGACACCCGTGGCGCCGCGCGGCGCTTCTTCCACATCGACGCGCAGTCGATCGTGCTGGGCGTGCTGACCGAGCTGGCCAGGGAGGGGAAGGTGGACCGCTCGGCGCCCAAGCAGGCCATCGAGCGTTACCAGCTGCTGGACGTGAAGGCAGCCGACCCGGGCCCCGCGGGCGGCGACGCGTAGGCAGCTCCTGGCGCGAGCGCGGAGGCGGCCCGCGGTGCGGGCCGCATTTCGCGTGCTCATCGCTCCCACACCTTGACCGCGCGCACCGCGTACGGCGTCCGTGGGGACCAGGAGCCGGACGGGTGGGTGTGGAACTCACCCTCCTCGGCACAGACACGGCTCTGGTAGGCCGTCACCGGCCGGCCGGTGCGGTTGGCCAGGGCACCGGCGCTGACCCCGTCGGGCAGCGCGACGCAGCTTTCGATGCCGGTGTCCGTCAGTTCGTAGACGTGCCGCTCCCCAGAGAACCCTCCGCCCTGCCACAGGCACAGCTGTCCCGGGCCGCACGCCCCGAGCCGGGGTGCGGCCTCCGGCTCGGCGGGCGGGGCGGCGAGGGCCGGGGTGGTGGCCAGTGCGAGGGTGGCCGCGGCCACGGCGAGCGCCCGGCCCAGGCACCTGCGCGGGCGACCGGTGCCTCCGGCCGGGACGGCCCGGCAGGCGGCCGGGACGTCCCGGCCGGAGGCCGGGAGGGAGCAGGCGGCGCGGGCGGCCCCAGAGGCCGGGAGGGAGCCGTCGGCCCCGGCAGCCGGGAGGGAGCGGACGGCGGTGAGGTGAGTGTGCTGACGCATGGGTACCCCCGGGATGACGCGTTGGTGGTCGTGTCGCGCGGTGCGACGGATGCGCGGCGGACCGCGCTGAGACCAGGCTCGACGCGCACCGGGCGGCCTGCCAAGAGCAGACCGCCCGTTTCACCGTCATGGGTGGCCGAGTTGTCCACAACCCGTCAGTAATCCACAGCCCGCAGCGGCGGTCCGGAGAACAACCGAGAATCGATCGGAGCCGCGAGCACGACGCTCTGCCGCAGCGCTCCGGCTTTCAACCCGGCTGGACCGGCGGGTGGGCGGTGACGACGCGACGGAAGAGCGTCTGCACAGCCGCGGTGATGTCCCTGTCGGTCTGGGTGTGGTGACAGGGTCCGGTGTAGGCGTGGGTGAGGAAGTCGGCGGTGAGTTCGGGGTCGGGGACGTCGAACTCACCTGCCGCATGGCCTTCCGTGAGGAGGGTGACGAGCAGGTCGCGGGCGGCGGTCATGGGTTCCTCCCCGGCGGTGCCGCCGGGTTCGTGGAAGAGCCGGTGGTAGAGCTCGTGGTGGTCCTGTTCCGCGGTGATCCAGGCGGCGACGAGGCGGTCGAGGCGTTCGGTCCAGGTCAGGCCGGGCTGCTCCAGGAGAGCGGCGGGCTGTTGGAGCATGCGGTCCCACATCTCCGCCTGGAGGGCGGCCAGGAGTTCCTGCTTGGCGTCGAAGTAGAGGTAGACCGTGCCCTTGGCGACCCCGGCGCGGGCGGCGACCTTGCTGACGGTCAGCGCCTCGTAGCCGTCGTCCAGGAGCAGGGCGGCCGTCGCGTCGAGGATCTGGCGGCGGCGGACGTCCGGGGGCTGGAAACGGCCGGTGGGCTGGGCGGGGGCGGACTGGTCCGCGGGCACGGTCCCTCCTTCGTCGTCAGGTGACTGACGGACCGGTGGTTGGTCAGTGGGCGGAGTCCAGGGTGTCATGCGGTTTGCGTGCGACGACGATGACCGCGTGGTCCTCGCCGGGGTGCTGGACGCGGGGTACGGCCTTCCGTTCGGCGCGGACGATGTCCAGGCCAAGTGTGGTGAGGGCGTCGGTCAGCTCGCTGAGCGTGGCCAGGTCGCCGGGTGCACCCCAGTCGCAGGCTTCCTCGTCCCATTCGCCGAGGGCCAGGATGCCGCCCGGGGTGAGGGCTGCGGCCAGCGTGGCGAGGGTGGCGGTGCGGGCGGGGCCACGGGTCGGCAGCGCGTAGGAGCTGAGGGCGAAGTCGTGGGTGGTCTCGGGCTGCCAGACGGCGCTGTCGGCGACGGCGAGTTCGACCCGGTCGTCCAGGCCACGGGCGCATGCGCTGGCGCGGGTGGAGGCGATGGCGCGGGGTGCGAGGTCTACTCCGGTGACGCGCCAGCCGCGCTCGGCGAGGGCGAGGGCGTTGCCGCCGGCGCCGCAGCCCAGGTCCAGGGCTCGGCCCGGGGGAAGGCCGCCGGCGGGAGCGAGGAGCGTCGGGTCGGGGTCGGCGGTGTCACTGCCGTCGCCGGTGTAGAGGTCGTCCCACTCGAAGTCCGGGTACGAGGCGGCCCCGGGCCCGTGCGTGTGATCGCTGCCGTGGCTGCGGTGGGTGTCGTGGCTGTGGTGGGTGTGGTGGGTGTGGTGGGTCACAGTTCCTCCTGAGGGGAATGAGGTCGATCGAATGACCGTTGGTCAGTAGTATGACCGATGGTCATTCGATTCCGTCAAGTCCCTTCGGAGGCATCTCATGGACAGCACCGCCCAGTACGACACTGTGATCATCGGTGGCGGGCCCGCGGGTCTGACCGCCGCGCTGACCCTCACCCGCTACCGCTGCCGCACCCTGGTGATCGAGTCCCCCGCCCCGCCCCGCAACGCCGCCTCCCGAGGCGTGCACGGCCTGATCGGCCTGGAGGGCGCCACCCCCCAGGAGCTGCGCTCCCATGCCTGGAAAGAGCTGGACCGCTACGGACTGGCCACGCGGCTCGATGCCACGGTCACCGAGGTCACCCCGCTGACCGGCGACGGATTCACCGTGCGCACGGACGAAGGGACGAGCGCCTGGGCCCGGAACGTGATCCTGGCCACCGGCGTCATCGACCAGCGACCCGAGGGTGTCGAGGGCTTCGCCGCATGCTGGGGCCGCACGGTGATCCACTGCCCGTTCTGCATCGGCGAGGAGAACGCCGACCGCACCTGGGCCCTGGTCGCCGACGATCCCCGCTACCTCGCCATGGCCGCCACCGCCTTCCGGGCCTGGACCGGCGACACCATCGCCATCGCCCCGCCCTCGCTGCCCGGCGCCGACGAACTGCGCCGCGGCCTGCGCGAGCGGGGCAGCGACCTCATCCAGGGCGAGATCACCCGTCTGCACCACACCGACGGCGACCTGTACGCCGTCGAGCTGGCCGATGGCACCCTCCTCCAGCGCCAGACCCTGCTGTGGCCCCAGCCTCAGCGCCAGGTTTCCCTCGTCGAGCGCCTGGCCACGGAGCACGGGCTCACCCTGAGCGACGGTTACGTCATGGTGGACGACGCCCGCCAGACCAGCATCCCCGGCCTCTACGCCGCCGGCGACCTGACCAGCCCCACCTGGGAACAGGGGGCCGTCCCCGCCGTCACCGCCGGAAGCACCGCCGCCGACGCCATCCACTTCGCCCACCTGGTCTGACCGACCCGAACAACCGGAGCCCGCCGTGACCGAGCAGGACTTCACCGACTACATCGAGCGCATCGGCAACCGCACCGCCCTCTACCAGGCCGTCGCCGCCCACACCGGAGCCCGCCGCGTCCTCTACCCCGGCAGCTACCTCGACCTCGCCCCCTCCCACATCTGGCCCGACGTCACCTACCTTGACGCCGACGCCCGCGCCCGCAGGGCCTTCCAGGGCCCTGACGCCACCACGCTGGCCACCCGGCACCAGCAGTACCCCGAACATCCCCGCATCGCGTTTCTGCCCGGCGACTACACCCGCACCCTCGCGGAACTGCCCGCAGCCGAGTGGGATCTGGTGATCTCCCTGTACGCGGGCCCCGTCTCCGAACACGCCACCCGCTGCCTGCGCCCCGGGGGCTGGCTCCTGGCCAACAACAGCCACGCCGACGCCGGACTCGCCCACCTCGACCCCCGCTATCGGCTCGCCGCCGTCCTCCACCACCGCTCTGGCCACTACCACCTCACCACTGACGACCTCGACCGCTACCTCCAGCCCAAACGCCCACCTCACCCCACCCGCGAACAACTCCATGCCGCAGGCCGAGGCACCACCTACACCCACCCGGCTGCCGCCTACCTCTTCCGCCTCCACCCCCACCCGCGCGGACGGTAGGAGTGGTCGGCCACGGGGATGACCGCGTAAACCCCTCCACCCCCACCCGCGCGGACGGTAGCCGCTTCCCGGGAACCGGCAGGCCAGCGCCCCTGACCGGACCCGCACGCACCAAGCGCCCGGGGCGGGGAGAGTGACGCCCCGCCCCAGGGCGCCGCGCCCGGACGGTGACCGGCGGGGGAACCGGCGCCCGGGTGTGGGCAATGCGCGCCCCGGGTGACTGGACCGCTGAGGTGCGCTTCCTCCGCCGGGGCGATCTCGGCCATGGAGCCGATCCGGTGCCCGGGGCTTTCGGCGCTGGCCGTCTGACCACCGGGGACGCCGTGGGGCACACCGGCTCCTTCGCCCCCGGCACCCGGAGCCTGACGAACCTGGCCGCAAGCGGAACCGGTACCTACGGTTCCGCTGAACTGCGATAACGCTCGTGAGCCGCGGCGGGGGGACGCGCGGGCGCTTGCCGCATACGATGGGCCGCATGGGTGATGTGCTGGCCGGAATCCACTCCGCCTGGGAGTTCGACACCGACTCCGTGCGCATCCGCTTCGAACGGGGGATACGCACACCCAAGCTGTTCCACGTCCTGCGGGAGAGAACGGTGCCGTACGCGGCGCTGGCCGGGATCGAGCTGGGGCCCGGGCTGCGCCGGGGCACGGTGGCCCTGCGCGCGGTGCCCCGGGCGGGCGCCGACCCGCTGCTGGACGCCGCCGCCGGGCAGCTGAAGCCCGCCTGCGACCCGTACCGGCTGGTCCTGCCCGCCGAACGCGGGACGCTCGCGGAGTACTACGCCACCGAGCTGCGCGGTGTGCTCGGCCCCGACGCCGACCGCCCGGCCGACGAGCACCTGGTGTCCGCGCCGGAACCGCCGCTGCAGTTCAAGGCGTACGACGGCAAGGCGTCCTTCGACGGCGATAAGGTCGCGTTCCGCTGGTTCTGGACGGGCGCCTCCTCGGCCAAGTGGAAGGCCGGTGACCAGTTCTTCGACGTCGAGGAGCTGGACGGCGTCGAATGGCGTTCGCCGGAGGTGTTCAACGGTCACCTGCGGCTCATCCGGCGCGGTGCCGACACCCCGGACGAGCGGCCCGGCGAGGCGGACCAGGACCCGGCGGCGGTGGTGTTCGGGCTCGGGTACGGCCTGGTGCACGAGTCGCTGCCGCTGGCCGCGTCCGTGCTGGCGGCCGTCCACCGCAAGCGGGGCGCGCCCGGAACGCCGGGCCCGGGCGGCACGGCCTCACTGGCCGCCACCGCCTCGCGCGGCACGCTGCGCGCCGACCCGGCCGACATCGCCGAGCGCATCCGTCACCTCGGGCACCTGCACGACTCCGGGCTGCTGACGGACGAGGAGTTCTCCGCCAAGAAGGCCGACCTGCTCGCCGAGCTGTAGCCCGGGCCTGGCACAGCTGCCGGAGCTGGTCGCGGCGACAGGGTGTGCCGCAGTGCCCACCACGCTCCACCTGGTGGAGTCGCCCGGGGGGCTGTCACAGGCGTGGCGCTGGCGGCCTTCGCCGCGATCACCCTTGGCCGTCTCGACGCCGTTCCCTGCGCCGACGCGGGGACGGCGTGCCGCGACGCCGCCCCGGCGTGAGCGGTGTGCCCGGCGTGACCCCGGGGTGCGACGCGGTTACTCGCGTCCGGCGCTGGTGAGCGCCATGTTGGCGTACCGGTCACCCGCCACCCGCGCGGCCAGCTGGTCCAGCTCGGCGAGGTCGGCGTCGGCCAGCTGGACGCCCGTGGCCGCGGTGTTCTCCTCGACCCGGGCCCGGCGCCGGGTGCCCGGGATCGGCACGACGGTGAGCCCGTGCACGTCAGACCGCTGGTGCACCCAGGCCAGCGCGACCTGTCCCGGGGTCAGCCCGCGCCGCTCGGCGATCGCGTGCAGCGGTGCCAGCAGCGCGGCGTTGGCGCGGGCGTTGTCCCCGGTGAAGCGGGGCTGGGTGCGCCGGAAGTCGTCCTCGCTCAGTTCCCGCTCGGCCTGGGTGAAGGAGCCGGTGAGGAAGCCACGGCCGAGCGGCGAGTAGGGCACGAAGGTGACGCCCAGCTCGCGGGCGGCGGGCACGGCGGTGCGCTCCACATCGCGGCTGAAGACCGACCACTCCGACTGCACCGCCGCGATCGGGTGCACGGCGTGCGCCGCGCGCAGCTCGTCGCCGGTCACTTCGCTCAGGCCCAGCGCCCGCACCTTGCCCTCGGCGACCAGTTCCGCCATGGCGCCGACCGTCTCCTCGATCGGCACCTGGGGGTCGTGGCGGTGCAGGTAGTACAAGTCGATGGTCTCGACGCCCAGGCGCCGCAGGCTGCCCTCGACGCACCGCCGCAGATACGCCGGGTCGTTGTTGATGCCGCGCACCGAGGGGTCGTCACGGTCCAGGACGATGCCGAACTTGGTGGCCAGCACCAGCTCGTCGCGGTGGGCACGGACGAAGGGGGCGAGAAACTCCTCGTTGGCGCCGAAGCCGTACATGTCGGCGGTGTCGAAGAGGGTGACGCCCAGCTCCAGCGCGCGCTGGAGGGTGGCGCGCGCCTCGTCGGCGTCGGTGGGGCCGTAGGCGAAGTTCATGCCCATGCAGCCAAGGCCCTGTACCCCGGCCCGCAGCCCGCTCGCGCCCAGCGGGACCTGGGGCAGCGGGGCGGGGGTTGCCTCGGCGGGGGTGTTCGTGTGGGGGCTCATCTGGTTCTTCACTGTCCTTCCGGCGCGGGGGCGCCGTTCGCGTAGAGGTCGATCTTGAAGTCGAGCACGGAGAGGGTGTCCTGGAGTTCGGCGATGCGGCTGAGCACGTCCGCGCGCGTGGCCCGCAGCAGCTCCAGCCGCTCGGGGAAGGTCTGCTCCCCCGCGCGGACCAGTTCGGCGTAGCGGACCATGCTGGCCACCGGCATCCCGGTCAGGCGCAGCTTGCCGACGAACTCCAGCCAGTCCAGGTCCCGGTTGGTGAAGCGGCGCTGGCCGGTGTGGGAGCGGTTGATGTGCGGCATCAGGCCGATGCGCTCATACCAGCGCAGGGTGTCCGCGCTCAGCCCGGTGAGCTGGGACACCTCGCTGATGGCGTAGCCGTCGGCGCCGTCCGGGCGGCGGTGGGGCACCTCCGCCGTCCGGCACGCCTCGTGGCGGGTGCCGGGCCGGGCTCCGGGGGCTGTCTCGTCGAGCACGCTCATGAGGGGAACGCTAGAACGCTGGAGTGCGCTCCAGGCAAGGCGGCTTCGGCCGTCCCGTACGCTCGGGGCCATGGAGAGCCTGCGGATGATCGACAACTGGCCGGTTCAGGCGGCGGCCGCCGCCGTCGTCCGGGCGGACGGCACGGTGGCGGGCAGCCACGGTCCGGCCGGCCGGCGCTTCGCCCTCGCTTCGGTGACCAAGCCGCTGGCCGCCTGCGCGGTGCTCGTCGCCGTCGAGGAGGGCGCGGTGGAGCTGGACGATCCGGCCGGGCCGCCGGGCGCGACGATTCGCCACCTGCTCGCGCACACCTCCGGGCTCGCGTTCGACGAGGACCGGGTGATGGCCGAGCCCGGCTCCCGCCGTATCTACTCCAACACCGGGTTCGAGGCGCTGGGCGACCACGTGGCCAAGGCATGCGAGATGCCGTTCACCGAGTATCTGCGCCAGGCGGTGCTCGACCCCCTGGGCATGACGGCGACGGAGCTGGACGGCTCGCCCGCCAAGGACGCCTTTGCCACGCTGGCCGATCTGACCCGGTTCGCCACGGAGCTGCTGAACCCGCGGCTCCTCCACCCGCGCACGGTGGCCGAGGCCGCTTCCGTGCAGTTCCCCGGTCTGCGCGGGGTGCTCCCGGGGTACGGCAACCAGTCGCCCAACGACTGGGGGCTCGGTCTGGAGATCCGGGGCACGAAGTCCCCGCACTGGACGGGTTCGGCGTCCTCGCCGCAGACGTTCGGACACTTCGGCCAGGCGGGCACGTTCCTGTGGGTGGACCCGGTCGCGGGCGCGGCCTGCGTGGCCCTGGCCGACCGGCCCTTCGGTGACTGGGCCATCGAGTGCTGGCCCCCGTTCACCGACGCGGTCCTCTCCGAGCTGGGCTGACGCCACCTGCCCGGGGTGACGCCGGACGAATCCGGGCGCGGCGGCCGGGGTCAGCCGTAGGTGGGTTCGGCGTGCATCTCCCAGGTCAGGAACTCCGCTCCGGCGGTGCCCGCGGTGGCGGTGAGGCCGACGGCGGCGGGCACCCGGGCGGCGTCGCCGGGGTGCAGCGGCGCGCCGTTAAGGGACAGCTCGCCACGGACGGCCTGGACGTACACCCACGGTGCGTCCGGCAGCGCCGTGCGGGCACCGGCCACCAGACGGCGCACGTGCAGCACCGCCCGCGTCCGGGCCAGCGGGTAGGGCGTGCCGTCGGCGATGCCGCGCACCACGTCGTAGCGCGGCGGCGCGCCGAAGGTGCCGGGGACCAGCCACATCTGCCAGAACCGCAGCGGCCCCGGACCGGCGTTGCGCTCGCTGTGTTGGACGCCGGAGCCCGCGCTGAGGTGCTGCAGGTCACCGGGGCGCACGACGGTGGCGTTTTTGGCGGAGTCGGTGTGGGTCAGGGCGCCGTCCACCACCCAGGTGACGATCTCCAGGTCCCGGTGGGGGTGGGTGGCGAAGCCCGCTCCCGGCGCGAGGCGTTCCTCGTTGCAGGCGACGAGGAGGCCGAACCCGGTGTTGTCCGGGTCGTAGTGGCCGGAGAAGGAGAAGGCGTGCCGGGTGTCGATGCCCGCGTCCGCCTCACCGCCCCGGTACCGGTCCTCAGCCCTGCGCACGTCCAGCATGCGGTAACGGTAGCGGTGGTCCGCGCGGGGGCAGGTCCCGGGGCGGGGCGGACATGAGGCAGGCTTGTGCCGTGCCCGAACCCGCTGAGACCTCCCCGGACCCGAACGCGAACCCGAACCCGAACCCCGTGCCGGACCACCCGCACGCGGCCACGCTGCGCCGCTTGCAGCAGCACTCCGGCAAGCTCGCGGCGGCCGCGATCGCGCGCATGGACGAGCAGCTGTCCTGGTATCGCGCCATGCCGCCGGAGAACCGGTCGTGGATCGGCCTGGTCGCACAGGCGGGCATCGCGGCGTTCACCGAGTGGTTCCGGCGCCCGGAGGCGCCGCGCGCGATCAGCACGGACGTCTTCGGCACCGCCCCGCGCGAGCTGACCCGGGCGATCACGCTGCGGCAGACCGTAGAGATGGTGCGCACCACGATCGAGGTGGTGGAGTCGGCCATCGACGAGGTGGCGGCGCCGGGCGACGAGGCGGTGCTGCGGGAGGCACTGCTGGTCTACGCGCGGGAGATCGCGTTCGCCACCGCGCAGGTGTACGCGCAGGCGGCCGAGGCGCGTGGCGCGTGGGACGCGCGGCTGGAGTCGCTGGTGGTCAATGCGGTGCTGTCCGGCGAGGCGGACGAGGGCGCGGTCTCCCGGGCCGCCGCGCTGGGCTGGAACGCCCCGGACCACGTGTGCGTGGTGCTGGGCAACGCCCCGGAGGGCGACAGCGAGCTGACGGTGGAGGCCATACGCCGTGCCGCGCGGTACGCCAAGCTCCAGGTGCTCACGGGGGTGCTGGGCAACCGCCTGGTCGTGGTGGCGGGCGGCGCGGAGGACCCGCTCAAGGCGGCGAAGTCGCTGATCGGGCCGTTCGCGCCGGGTCCGGTCGTGGCGGGTCCGGTGGTCGGCGACCTGCTGTCGGCGACCCGCTCGGCGCAGGCCGCCGCGGCGGGGCTGCGCGCGTGCGCGGCGTGGCCGGACGCGCCGCGTCCGGTGCTCGCGGACGATCTGCTGCCCGAGCGCGCCATGGCCTCAGACCCGACGGCGCGTGCCCTGCTGGTGGAGGAGATCTACAGACCGCTGGAGGAGGCGGGCTCCGCGCTGCTGGAGACGCTGAGCGTCTACCTGGAGCAGGCGAGCAGTCTGGAAGGGGCCGCGCGGATGCTGTTCGTTCACCCCAACACCGTGCGCTACCGGCTGCGTCGTGTGACTGACGTCACCGGCTGGTCGCCATCAGACGTGCGTTCGGCGTTCACCCTGCGTATCGCGCTGATTCTGGGCCGTCTCACCGACGGGGCGCCGCTCAGCCGCCCTTGACGCGCGTCTTTGTGCAGGGTCCACAATTCCCCCCTATGTTCTTCGTCTCGGTCCCCACCGGCGCGGACCTCCCAGCTCACGAGAAGGTGGAACGGTGCTCGTACTCGTCGCCCCAGGCCAAGGCGCTCAGACGCCCGGCTTCCTGAACCCCTGGCTCGAACTCCCCGGTGTCGCCGACCTGCTCAAGGAGTGGTCGCAGGTCACGGGTCTCGACCTCGTGCACTACGGCACCGAGGCCAGTGCCGAGGAGATCACCGACACGGCGGTGGCACAGCCGCTGCTGGTGGCAGCGGGCCTGCTCTCCGCCCGCGCCCTGCTGGAGGGCACGGACGCGGGCCTCCTCGGCGCGGTCGCGGGGCACAGTGTCGGCGAGCTGACGGCCGCCGCGGTCACCGGCGTGCTCAGCGAGCGGGACGCGATGGCCGTCGTGACCCGGCGCGGGCAGGCGATGGCCCAGGCCGCCGCCGAAGCTGACACCGGCATGTCGGCCGTGCTGGGCGGCGACGCCGACGCCGTCGTCACCCACCTGCACTCGCTGGGCCTGACCCCGGCCAACATCAACGGCGCCGGGCAGATCGTCGCGGCGGGCACGGCCGAGCAGCTGGCCGCGCTGGGCGAGAACAAGCCCGAGGGTGCCCGGGCGGTACGGGCGCTGAAGGTCGCCGGGGCCTTCCACACCGCGCACATGGCTCCGGCCGTGGGCGCGCTGCGGGACGCGGTGGAGGGCGTCGCCGTGGGCGAGCCGCGGCACCGGCTGGTGTCGAACAAGGACGGCGAGCTCGTCCCCCGTGGCGCCGAGTTCGTGGACCGCCTGGTGGGCCAGGTCGCCAGCCCCGTGCGCTGGGACCTGTGCATGGAGACGTTCGGGCGGCTGGGCGCGACGGCGCTGATCGAGCTCTGCCCGGGCGGCACGCTCACCGGGCTGGCCAAGCGCGCGCTGCCCGGAGTGCGAACGCTGGCGCTCAAGACCCCCGACCAGCTCGACGCGGCCCGAGAGCTGATCGCCGAGCACGGCACCGCCCGGTAAAGGAGCCCGAGCCCATGCCCGCGAAGATCAAGCCCGCCCAGGGCTCCCCGTACGCGCGTATTGTCGGTGTGGGCGGTTACCGCCCACACCGGGTGGTGCCGAACGAGGAGATCCTCCAGCACATCGACTCCTCCGACGAGTGGATTCGCTCGCGCTCCGGCATCGCCACCCGGCACTGGGCCGGTTCCCAGGAGACGGTCACACAGATGTCTCTGGAGGCGTCCGGGAAGGCGCTGGCCGCCGCCGGCCTCACCCCGCAGGACGTTGACGCGGTGGTCATCTCGACCGTCTCGCACTTCAAGCAGACCCCCTCGGTGGCCGCCGAGATCGCCCACCGGCTCGGGGCGGGCAAGGCCGCCGCGTTCGACATCTCGGCCGCCTGCGCCGGTTTCGGCTACGGCCTGACGATCGCCAAGGGCCTGGTCGTGGAGGGCAGCGCCCGCCATGTGCTGGTCGTCGGCGTCGAGCGCCTGTCGGACCTGACCGACCTCACCGACCGCTCCACCGCGTTCCTGTTCGGGGACGGCGCGGGCGCCGCCATCGTCGGCCCGTCCGATACGCCGGAGATCGGCCCGACGGTGTGGGGCTCGGAGGGCGACAAGCACGAGACGATCACGCAGACGCTTCCCTGGGACGTCTACCGCTTCACCCCGGCCGAGCAGGTCGGGAAGTTCCCGGCGATCCGGCAGGAGGGCCAGACGGTCTTCCGCTGGGCCGTGTACGAGATGGCCAAGGTGGCTCAGCAGGCGCTGGACGCCGCCGGGATCAGCGCGGCGGACCTGGACGTCTTCATTCCGCACCAGGCCAACCTGCGGATCATCGACTCGATGGTCAAGACCCTGGGGCTGCCGGAGCACGTCACCGTCGCGCGGGACGTGGAGACCACCGGTAACACCTCCGCCGCCTCCATCCCGCTCGCCATGGAGCGGATGCTGGCGACCGGTCAGGCCAGGAGCGGTGACACCGCGCTGGTCATCGGCTTTGGGGCGGGTCTCGTGTACGCGGCGACGGTCGTTACTCTCCCCTAGTCGGTATCGCAGCCGGTCACGCGGCCGGTTCTCGCACCGCAACCCACGTAAAGCGCAATACACCAAAAGGAGCGCCACCATGGCCGCCACGCAGGAAGAGATCGTCAAGGGTCTCGCCGAGATCGTCAACGAGATCGCCGGCATCCCCGAGGAGGACGTCAAGCTGGAGAAGTCCTTCACCGACGACCTGGACGTTGACTCGCTGTCCATGGTCGAGGTCGTCGTCGCCGCCGAGGAGCGCTTCGACGTCAAGATCCCCGACGACGACGTCAAGAACCTCAAGACCGTTGGCGACGCCGTCAACTACATCGTGCAGCACCAGGGCTGACGCCCGTTCGGTGACGCGTCTGTCGCCACCCGGCCCCCGGGTGGCACCTCGCAACCCTCAACCCGTGGAGACAGGAATTCCGTGAACACGACCAATCGCACCGTGGTCGTCACCGGTATCGGCGCAACCACACCGCTGGGTGGCGACAGCGCATCGACGTGGGAGGCCCTGACCGCCGGACGGTCGGGCATCGCGGCACTGACGGAGGACTGGGCGGCCGAGCTGCCCGTCCGGATCGCCGCCCGCGTGGCGGTCGAGCCCACCGAGGTGCTGCCCCGGCCGCAGGCCCGCAAGATGGACCGCTCGGCGCAGTTCGCGCTGATCGCGGCCCGGGAGGCGTGGGCCGACGCCGGTTTCCCCGCCGCCGCCGGGGAGCCGGACACCGGTCTTGACCCGGCCCGGCTCGGCACCGTCGTCGCCTCCGGCATCGGTGGCGTCACCACGCTGCTGGACCAGTACGACGTGCTGAAGGAGAAGGGCGTCCGCCGCGTCTCCCCGCACACCGTGCCGATGCTCATGCCCAACAGTCCCTCGGCCAACGTGGGCCTGGAGGTCAACGCGCAGGCCGGTGTGCACACGCCGGTCAGCGCTTGCGCCTCGGGCGCCGAGGCCATCGGGTACGCCGTCGAGATGATCCGCTCCGGCCGGGCGGACGTCGTGGTGGCCGGTGGCACCGAGGCGGCGATCCACCCGCTGCCGGTGGTGGCGTTCGCCAACATGATGGCGATGTCCAAGAACAACGACGCCCCCGAGCGGGCGTCCCGCCCCTACGACACCGCGCGCGACGGGTTCGTGCTCGGTGAGGGCGCGGGCGTGGTGGTGCTGGAGTCGGCCGAGCACGCCCAGCGGCGCGGCGCGCGGGTGTACTGCGAGGTGCTGGGCCAGGGCTTGTCCGCCGACAGTCACCACATCGCGCAGCCCGAGCCCACCGGACGCGGCATCTCGGCGGCCCTGCAGCACTTGCTGGAGACCACCGACACCAAGGCCGAGCAGCTCGTGCACCTCAACGCGCACGCCACCTCGACGCCGCTGGGCGACGTGGCCGAGGTGAAGGCGCTGCGCAAGGTTCTCGGCGACCACCTGGACCACGTGGCGGTCTCCGCCACCAAGTCCATGACCGGCCACCTGCTGGGCGGCGCGGGCGGCATCGAGACGGTGGCCACCGTCCTGGCGCTGCACCACCGCCTCGCCCCGCCGACGATCAACGTCGAGGAGCTCGACCCGGAGGTGGACGCCGACATCGTGCGGGATTCCGCGCGGACGCTGCCCGAGGGCACGATCGCGGCGGTGAACAACTCGTTCGGGTTCGGCGGACACAACGTCGTCCTGGCGTTCCGCACGGTCTGAGGCAGACCCGGGCGGCACCCGGCGCACCCGGCGAAGGCCGCACCCCGCGACAGGGGTGCGGCCTTCGCCGGGTGCGGCCTCAGGTGGCGCTCAGACGACCTGGTGCAGCCAGCGGACGGGGGCACCCTCGCCGGCGTAGCGGAAGGGTTCCAGCTCGTCGTCCCACGGCTTGCCCAGCAGCCGGTCCAGCTCGGCGGCCAGCTCGCTTTCCCCGCGGGCGGCGCGGTCCATCGCGGCGCGCAGCCGGTCCTCGGGGATGAGGATGTCACCGTGCAGGCCGGTGACGGCGTGGAAGATGCCCAGGCGCGGGGTAGAGCTGTAGCGCTCGCCCTCGGCGGTGGCGCACGGCTCGGCCGTCACCTCGAAGCGCAGCAGGTGCCAGCCCCGCAGCGCGGAGGCCACCTGGGACGCCGTGCTCGGCGCGCCCTGCCAGGACAGCTCGGCGCGCCAGGTGCCCGGCGAGGCGGGCTGCTTGATCCAGTCGAGGTTGACGCGGGTGCCCAGCACCCCCGCTACCGCCCACTCGACGTGCGGACACAGCGCGCGCGGCGCGGAGTGCACGAACAGAACGCCACGTGTCGTCACCGGGACCTCCCGTGCGGTTCGAGACCCGCCACGGCCGGCGGCCTCGTGTCGCTTGCGGCCAGGGGCGCTCGCGCACCGGCCCGGCGCCTGACATTCTTCCCCATCACCAACGTGACCACCAGCTCTTGGGTTACGAACAGTAAACACCATTCATGGTCATTCTCCTCATAATGGGCGTCATATGACGTGCCGTAAGTGACGACTCCTGTTCCCCGCCGCCCGCTCGGACCTCACCGCCTCGCCCCGGGGACGCCGATCCCCGGCGCGATCCCGTACCGTCGGACGCACCGGGCCGCGCGGCGCCGCCCGGTGCGGGAGCGGGACGAACGAGGAGGACTGGCGATGGCGCGTGGTGGAGGAGTGCGAAGCCGCATCCTGCCGGCGGCGCTGCTCGCGCTGGCCTGCACGGTCACCGCGTGCGGCGCGGACCCCAGCGAGCCCGATGCCCGCGCGTCCTACGGTCCCGGCCTCCCCTCGCCCGCGCTCGCCTGGGACACCAGCCCGGAGAGCATCGCGGCACTTGGGGACTCGATCACGACCGGTTACGACTCCTGCTCCCTGCTCGCCGACTGCCCCGAGGCGTCCTGGGCCACCGGCACCCGGGCGGGGGTGAGCAGTCTGGCGGACCGGCTGCTCCCCCAGCGCGAGGGCAACGCCTGGAACTACGCGGTGGCCGGGGCCACGATGGCTGACCTGCCGGGGCAGGCGGCGCGGGCGGCGGCACACGACCCGGAGCTGGTCACCGTGCTCGTCGGCGCCAACGACGCCTGCGCGCCACAGCTGGAGGCGATGACGCCGGTGGACGAGTTCCGGGCGGACTTCACCAAGGCGCTGACCACGCTGCGTGAACAGTCGCCCGACACCCAGGTCTACGTGGCCAGCGTGCCGGACCTGGAACGCCTGTGGACGATCGGCCGGGACAACGTGCTGGCCACCCGGGTGTGGGAGTTCGGCGTCTGCCCGACCATGCTGCGCGACCCCGCCGCCACCGACGATGCCGCCACCGAACGGCGTGCGCAGGTGGCCGAGCGGGTGGACGCCTACAACACGGTGCTGCGCGAGGCGTGCACGGCCGACGCGCTGTGCCGGTACGACGGCGGCGCGGTGCACGACTACGCGTTCACCGCCGCCGAGGTGAGCCCGTACGACTGGTTCCACCCCAGCGAGCAGGGCCAGGCCGCGCTCGCCGACCTGGCGCACGCTCAGGTGACGTCGGCTCAGCGCCCGTAGTGGCGTGAACGTTGCGCCGGGTGGCCACCCGCTGCCTGGGCGAAGGCCGTGGGAGCGCGGGAGCCGGGGGGCCGGGAACGGCGGAAGGCCGCCCGCGGGTGCGGGCGGCCTTCCGGTGATCTGGGCCGGTCTCCGTCTGACCGCGTCAGACGGAGAGGGTGACCTCGATGTTCCCCCGGGTGGCGTTGGAGTAGGGGCACACCTGGTGCGCCTTCTCCACCAGGTCCCGGGCGGTGGCCTCGTCAACGTTCGGGATGGCCGCCTTGATGACGACCTTCAGGCCGAAGCCGCCCTCGGGCGTCTTGCCGATGCCGACCTCGGCGGTGACGGTCGAGCCGGAGATGTCGGCGTTCTCCTTGCGGGAGACGACGCCGAGCGCACCCTGGAAGCAGGCGCTGTAACCGGCTGCGAACAGCTGTTCCGGGTTGGTGCCCGCGCCACTGCCGCCCATCTCCTTGGGCGGGTTGACGACGACATCGAGCTTGCCGTCGTCGCTGGCGACCTTGCCGTCCCGGCCGTTCTCCGCAGTGGCCACGGCGGTGTAGAGGACGTCGATGGGCTGGATGGACATACGGTTTCCTCCTGATGGGAAGCGTTACCGGGAGCTCGCGCCCACGACCCTCCGGCGGGCACGAGTCTAGGGCCTGTCCGGTGAATCGGCCGTAAAGGAAGGCGTCAGTGCGCGAGGCGGACGATCATCTTGCCGGTGTTGGCGCCGCGCAGCATGCTGAGGAAGGCGTCCACGGCGTTGTCGATGCCGTCGGTGACCGTCTCCTGGTACTTCAGCTCGCCCGAGGCAATCCAGGCAGCCGTCTCCTCGACGAAGCGCGGCTTCAGCGCGTCGTGGTCACCCACCAGCATGCCCTGCAGGCGCAGCCGCTTGCCGATGGCGAGCATGAGGTTGGCCGGGCCGGGCACGGGCTCGTTGTAGCCGGAGATCATGCCGCACAGGGTGGCGCGGCCGTGCACGTTGAGGCGCTCGATCGCGGCCTCCAGGTGGTCGCCGCCGACGTTGTCGAAGTAGACGTCGATACCCTCGGGCGCGGCGGCGGCCAGTTGCTCGGCGACGGGGCCGTCCTTGTAGTTGAAGGCGGCGTCGAAGCCGTACTCCTCGGTGAGCAGCTTGACCTTCTGCGCCGATCCCGCACTGCCGATGACGCGCGAGGCGCCCTTCAGGCGGGCGATCTGGCCCACCTGGCTGCCCACGGCACCGGCCGCGCCGGAGACGAAGACGGCGTCGCCCTCACGGAAGGACGCCACCTCCAGCAGCCCGGCGTAGGCGGTCAGGCCCGGCATGCCGAGGACGCCGAGGTAGCTGGTCAGCGGTGCGAGGTCGGCGGACACCTTCTCCGCGTGCCGCGCCTCCAGCGTGGCGTACTCGCGCCAGCCGAGGAAGTGCAGCACGTGATCGCCGGGCGCGAAGCCGTCGGCCTCAGAGGCGACGACGACGCCGACCGCGCCGCCGTCCATGGGGCGGTCGAGCTGGAACGGCGGGACGTAGGACTTCACGTCGTTCATCCGGCCCCGCATGTAGGGGTCCACGGACATGGCCAGGTTGCGCACCAGGATCTGGCCGTCCCCGGGAGCCTGGACGGGCTCCTCGCGCAGGGCGAAGTCCTCCGGCGTCGGCCAGCCGTCCGGGCGGGCGGTCAGGTGCCAGGCGCGGCCGGTGGTGGGCAGGCTCATCTCAGCTCCTCGGACTCTCAAAGATTTACTTCATGAACTGAAACAACACTGCACCTAGATGTTTCATGTTGTCAAATACGTGCCCGCGCTGGCTATGCTGGCGGCCATGACACGCCGAACGCCCCGGGCCGACGCACTCACCTGCGAGGTGGTGGAGCTGCTGGGCGAGGTCGTGCGCCGGTACCACGACGACTACGACCGCGCCGCCGCCGACTACGCACTGACCGGCGCCCAGGCACGGGTGCTCGCGCTGCTCGCCTACGGCCCGACGCCAATGCGGCGCCTGGCGGACCGGCTGAAATGCGAGCCGTCCAACGTGACCGGGATCGTGGACCGGCTGGTCGCGCGCGGCCTGGTGGAGCGCCGCGCGGACGAGGCCGACCGGCGCGTGAAGCTGGCGGCGGCGACGGCGGAAGGGCTGCGGACGGCCACCGAGCTGCGCGACTCCCTCGGCGACTTCGCCCGGGAACCGCTGGGCCGCCTGGCCGAGACCGACCGGCGCGCCCTGCGCGACCTGCTGCACCGGATGCTGGACGGCGGCACCGAACCCGCCGCGCTCTGACGCCGGACGACGGGGCGCCGGACGACGGGGCGCCGCACGGACAGGCCCCGTACGGCGCGGCACGCGCCCGGGCGGGCGGTGGCGTACCGCCCTCAGGTCAGGTCGCCGCGCAGGCGGCGGGAGCGCAGCACCAGTTCCAGCTCGAAGCGCTGGTCCGGGTCGTCAATGGCCTCGCCCCACATCTCGCGAATCTGGCGCAGCCGGTAGCGCACGGTCTGCGGATGCACCCCCAGGCGGGTGGCCACCTCCGGCGCGCCGCCCCGCGTCTGCAGCCAGGCCAGCAGCGTCTCGGCCAGCCGCCGGGCATGGGTGGGACCGCACTCCTCCAGCGGCGCGAGCAGCCTGCGGCCGAGGTCGTCGATCAGCTCCTCGGGCGGCAGCAGCACCAGCGCCTCGGTGTGCTCGGTGCAGTCCAGCAGGCCGCCAGCGGGCAGCAGGCCCCGCTCCATCAGCGCCACCGCCGCCTGCGCCCAGCGCAGCGAACTCGCCGCCCCGGCCACCGGAACCGGCGGGCCGATCGCGCCCGACCAGCCAGCCGTGGCGCGGCGCAGCAGCTCGCCACGACCCGCCGCGTCCGGCTCGGGCACGACCATGAGCGGTTGTTCCCGCTCCATGTCGAGCAGCACCTCGGGGCCGACCGCCGGGGGCACGGCCTCCCGGGCGGGCGGAACGAGTACCGCGACCGCGACCGACTGCGGCACCGGCCAGCCGATGCGGGCGGCGCGCTCGGCCAGCACCGTCTCCAGCTGGCCGTCGTGCGCGCCCTCGTCCAGCAGCAGGTCCAGCAGGCGACGCTGCAACCGCAGCCGCTCCCCCGCCTGGCGGGCGGCGGCCTCGGCATACCCGCGCACGGACTCGGCGACCAGGCCGTCCAGGTACTGGAACCCCGAGTCAGCCAGCTCGTACATGGCCGGGGCCGGGATCTCCGCTTCCTGGCCGATCTCGGTCAGCCGGCGCCAGGCGATGCGCACGCCGAGCCGGTAGATCGCCTGTAGCGAGTCCAGGCTCCGGCCGCCCAGCAGCTCACCACGGCCGAACTGCTGGAAGACCTCGGGATGCACGTGCGGCGTGCCCAGGCCGGTGGCCAGATGCTCCACGAAGTGCTCCAGCGCCCGGCGGATACCGATGAGCGACATGGGTTCGCCGGTGCTCTCGTCCAGGATGACCGGCAGCTCCGGATGCTCGCGGCGGATCTCCCGGAGGATCTCGGTGGCCAGCCCGGGCAGGTCGGCCCGGGCCCGCTCGGTGAACGCCTCCACCTGGGCGGCCGGGACCACACTCCACGCCGAGCGCACCGTGGCCGTCATGTCCGCTCGCCACCCAGCAGGCCGAAGGCCGGGCCGAGCAGGCCGCGTACGACGAACTCGGCGGGGCCGACGCTGTCGTCACCGGACGGACCGCTGGCATCCGGCGAGTCCCCCGCGCGGTCGCCGTCACCGGAACCGGCCGCGGGGTCGCCGCCGGAGCCGCCGTCACCGGTGGAGTCGCCGCCGGACGGTGTTTCCGGGCGGTCGGCGGACGGCCTGGCGGCCGGAGCGGCGGCCAGCACGCTGGTGTCGCCGTCGCCGTCGCCGTCGCCGTCGCCGTCGCGGGAGTCACCGGCGGCATGCGCGTCGTCACCGGGGCCGGGTGCGGCGTCCGCACCGGGCGCGTCGGCGCCCGGCTGCTGGCCCGCTCCGGCGTCGTCGTCGGCGGGCGCGCCCTCTCCGGCACCGGCGCTCTCGGCCCCTGCGGACGGCTCAGCCTCCCCGGACGGCTCAGCCTCCCCGGACGGCTCGGCGTCCGGGTCGGACGGTCCGGCGCTTCCGGAGGGTGACGGGGCCTGCGACTCCCGGGGCTCGTGTTCGGAGAAGTGCACCAGCGGCACGTTGGGCTGCTCCGGGGTGGCCTGCAGCATCGCCACGATGCCCACACCGGCCCCGACCGCGAGCAGCGCGGAAGCGGCACAGGTCAGACCGGCTGTGAGGAGTCTGTGCATGGCGCGGGGGACCTCTCTGCAGAGCTGCCAAGGCACCAGCTGTCGCCCCCGACACCGGTTACTTGCGAGTTTGGATAGGCATTGACTCGCTGTCAAGGGTTCGCTTACCGTCACCGGCCCAGAGGGCCTGCCGCGACATCAAGCGCGGGTCAGGTCCGTTCCGCGCGGTGGAGCGCCACCTGCTCCGCGCGCAGCGCGTCCCACAGCACCGCACGCACTGAGCACGTCCTCGGCACCCATCGGCACCCTGTCGCGCTCGCTAGCACGTCGATCGAACGCGCACCACCCACCTCTTCCGGGAGCACCTGACATGCGCCGTTCCGCTTCACCCCTGTCGCTGACCCTGCTGGGGCTCGGCGTGTTTCTGCTGGTCCTCGCGCCGATGCTGGCGTTCTACGTGGAGCCGCGCGCGAAGCGCACCCCGGTGGATGTGAACACGACCACCGTCATGACCGGCACCGGCACGTACTTCGACCGGGGCTCGGTCTCGGCCAGGGAGGACCAGGAGCTCACCGTCACCCGGCGGGTGCTGGGCAACGTCGCGGTCAGCACGGAGAACGACGTCGCGGTCTGGGACGTCTCCGTCACCATCGACACCCCGGACACTCTCAAGCTGGACGATCCGCGCAAGTCGTTCCAGTGGACCACCGAGCGCTGGGTGACCGACCGGGAGACCAACAAGCCGGTGCACTGCTGCGACGAGGCGCCGACCCAGTTCAGCGGTGACGCGTACCTGAAGTTCCCCTTCGATGTGCGGGAGCGGAGCTACCGCTGGTGGGACAACACGCTCGGCGACACCGTGACGATGGAGTTCGACAAGCGGGTGAAGCTCGACGGCTACGAGGGCCTGCGCTTCACCGGCGAGGTGGCGCCCACGCAGGTGGACACGCGGCAGGTGCCCGGCGTCCTCGTCGGCGTGGACGCGCCGCAGGTCATGGCCGAGGAGTGGTACGCCAACGAGAACATCGAACTCGTCGTCGATGAGACCACCGGACGCATCCTGAAGGCCACCAGCGCCCCCGACATCACCCTGCGCGCGCCCGGCGGCGAGGAGCCCCAGGTCACGCTCCTGTACAGCGACGCGCTCACCTTCACCGACGAGACGATCGAGAGCCAGATCGACCTGGCCTCGGCGGACAGCCGCAAGCTGCGCCTGGTCGGCACGACGGCGCCGGTCGGCGCGGCCATCGCCGGGGTGGTCCTCACCGGCGCCGGCGGGTTCTTGGTCGTGCGGGGACGCCGGGAACCCCAGCCGTGACGCATGCGTGATGGAGACGTGACCCACGTGTGACGCGGCGCACAGCGTCGCGAGCCGGGAGCCGGGGCGCGCGGGCGGTCGTGACAGGACCCGCCGGTAAGTTCGGGCCGAAATTGTCATCCGCGTGAGTAGCCCGATCGAACGCGGCGGCGAACACTGAAGCCTCCCGAACGCCAGCCACCGCCCCCGGCTCACGGCACTCGGTCCCCGCCGCGACACGCGGCCACCTCCCCGCGCACACCCGCCCGGAAGCATCGCAGCACCGCCCACCCCGCAGTAGCACCGTCCACCACCGCACCCCTCACACGAGTGGAGCGCCCATGCCCCAGCAGGTGCCCTCGGTGGCCCCCCACGCCGCCTCCGTCCCCCCGCAGCGGTCCGCCGCCACGGATATGGCGGCCGCCACCCCTCAGGCTGACGCGTTCGCCGTCTCCGCGAACCGCTTCCCCCGTCGCATCGTCTTCCTCGCCCGCCGTGACCTGGACAACCCGGCCGCCGGCGGCTCCGAACTGCTCATCGACAAGATCGCCGCCGGACTCACCGCCCACGGGCACGAGGTGACCCTGGTCTGCGGCGGTCCGGCTGCCCGCCGGGACTACCGTGTGGTCTCCGCCGGCGGTGACGCCGCGCACTTCCTGCGCGCACCGCGCACCGTCGCCCGCCAGGTCGGGGACGCCGACCTGCTGGTCGAGGTCTGCAACGGCATGCCGTACCTGGCGCCGCTGTGGCACCGCGGGCCCACGCTGGGCTTCGTCAACCACGTCCACACCGATCTGTGGGGCATGCGCTACCCCGCGCCCGCCGCCCGGCTCGGCCAGCGGCTGGAGCACTGGGCGCTGGCCCGCACGCACCGGGACAACCTCATGGTCGCCGTCTCCGGTTCCACCGCCGACGCGCTGCGCGGCATCGGCGTCCAGGCCGACCGCATCCGCCTGGTGCACAACGGCGTGGCGGACGCCGGTCCGCTGGCGCCGAAGTCGCCCGAGCCGCTGTTTCTGGCGGTGGGGCGGCTGGTGGAGTACAAGCGCATCGACCTGCTGCTGCGGCTGTGGGAGCGGGTGCGGCCGGTGACCGGCGGCCAGCTGGTCATCGTCGGTGACGGTCCCGAGCGGGCGCGGCTGGAGGCGATGGCCGGGCCGGGCGTCACCTTCGCCGGGCATGTGCCGGAGGCGGAGAAGCACCGGCTGCTGTGCTCGGCGTGGCTGCTGCTGCACCCCTCGCTGATGGAGGGCTGGGGCCTGGTGGTCATGGAGGCCGCCGCCCGCGGCACCCCGGCCGTCGGCTTCGACATCCCCGGGCTGCGCGACTCGATCGCCGACGGCACCACCGGCGTGCTGGCCCGGGGTGAGAGCTCCTTCGCCGCCGCCTGGTGCACGCTCGGGCTGTCCACCGCGCGCCGCACCGCCATGGGGCACGCCGCGCGGGCGTGGGCCGGGGAGTTCGGCTGGTCCCGGACCGTCGCGGCGTTCCGCGAGGTGGCCGCCGAAGCCTGGGCCGCGCGGCGTACCGGGGTCGCGCCGCGCGCCGGAGCCGTGCGTGCCGAAGCCGCCCTGCGGCCGGTCGGCGGAGCCGCGAGGTGACGCTGGTGAAAGACCCGTCCATCCGGCGGTCGGCCGCCCTCTTCCGGGCGTTCATGAGGGAACAGAGCGACCCCTACACCTGCTACGAGCTGCTCGCACGCGACGCCGCCGCGCAGGTCGAGAAGTACGTGCCGCTCAAGGGCGCGACCGTCATCGACGTCGGCGGCGGCAACGGCCACTTCACCGAGGAGTTCCGGCGGCGCGGCGCCCGCGCCTTCCTGTTCGAGCCCGACCCGGCCGAGCTGCTGGCGCACGGGCGGCGGCCCGAGGGCGCGGCGCTGGCCGACGGCTACCTGCTGCCGGTGGCCGACGGCGTCGCCGACGTCACCTTCTCCTCCAACGTGCTCGAACACGTCGCGGACCCGCAGACCTTCGTCAGCGAGCTGGTGCGCGTCACCCGCCCCGGCGGGCTGCTGTACGTCTCCTTCACCAACTGGTACTCCCCCTGGGGCGGACACGAGACCGCGCCCTGGCACTACCTCGGCCACGAGCGGGCCCGGGCCCGTTACGCGCGGCGCCACGGCCGCGCGGCCAAGCACACCCTGGGCGACAACCTGTTCGCCGTGCACATCGGCTCCACCTTGCGCCACGTCCGCTCCCGCGACGACGTCGAGGTCGTCGCGGCCCGGTCGCGTTACTGGCCCTTCTGGGCGCATGCCATCACCCGGGTCCCGGTCCTGCGCGAGATCGCCACCTGGAACCTCCTCCTCATCCTCCGGCGGTGCCCTGATGACGACGACCACTGACCGCACGCTCCCGCTGGACCCGGTGGGTCCGGCGGCGGAGCCCGCGCAGCCGCCCCGCAGCCGCCGCTGGCTGCTGGGCGCCTACGTGCTGGTCCTGGTCGCCTTCGTGGTGGCAGCGCCCGGTGAGATGACGTTCGAGACGAAGCTGGGCGTGGCCACCGATCCGCTGCGGTTCCTGTCCGAGCTGGGCAGCCTGTGGTCGGACACCTCCAGCTTCGGCGGCATCGCCGACCAGTACATCGGCTACCTCTTCCCGATGCTGCCGTTCTACGCGCTGATGGACGTCGTCGGCGTACCGGTGTGGCTGGCCGAGCGGCTGTGGCTGTCGCTCGTGGTGACCACCGCGTTCTGGGGCGCGCTGCGGCTGGCCGAGCGCTTCGGCGTCGGCACCTCCCGCACCCGGCTGCTGGGCGCGGCCGCCTACGCGCTGTGGCCGACGTTCACCATCATCGTCGGCTCCACCTCCGCCGGTGCGCTGCCCGGCGCGGTGCTGCCGTGGGTGCTGCTGCCGCTGGTGCCCCGGCTGGACGGCACCGCCCCCACCGCGCGCGTCGCCGCGGCCCGCTCGGCGCTGCTGATCCCGTTCATGGGCGGCGTCAACGCGGCGTCCACGCTGGCGGCGCTGCTGCCGGTGGGCCTGTACCTGCTCACCCGTACCGGCCGGCGCCGCGTCTCGCTGCTGCTGTGGTGGATACCGGGCGTGATCCTGGCGACCCTGTGGTGGGTGGTGCCGCTGCTGCTGCTCGGCGCCTACGGCGAGGACTTCATGCCGTACGTCGAGCAGGCGACGGCCACCACCTCCACCATGTCCGCCTTCGAGATGCTGCGCGGCGCGGGCAACTGGGTGGCCTACCTCAACTTCGGTGAGGCGTGGCTGCCGGCCGGCTGGCTGCTGGCCACCGGGGCGCTGGCCATCGCCGCGTCCGCGCTGGCCGCCGCGTTCGGCCTCGGCGGCGTCGCCCGCCGCGACATGCCCGAGCGGCGCTGGCTGCTGCTGACGCTGGTCACCGTCACCCTCGTCATGCTCGCCGGGTACGGCGGCGCGCTGGGCGCCCCCTTCGCCGAGGGCTTCCAGAGCTGGCTGGACGGCTGGCTGCGGCCCTTCCGCAACATCTACAAGTTCCAGCCCGGCATGGCGCTCGCCCTCGCGTTCGGGCTGGCCCACCTGACCGGTGTGCTCGCGGCGCGCCGGACCGCGCGCTCGGGTCAGCCCGGCGAGGGCGGTGCCCGCCGCGCCGGTCGCGCGGGCGGCGGGCGGCTGGTTCCCGCGCTCGCGGCGCTGCTGGTCCTGCCGGGTCTGGCGCTGCCGTACCTGACCGGTGCGGTGCTCCAGCCGGGCGCGTTCGACAAGCTGCCCGAGCACTGGCAGGACACCGCCGGCTGGCTGGAGGAGAACTCGCCGCAGACGCGGGCCCTGGTCGTCCCGGCCACCGCGCACGGCGTCTACACCTGGGGCTCGCCGATCGACCAGCCGCTGCACGTGCTGGCCGAGTCGCCGTGGGCGCAGCGCGACTACGTGCCGTTCGGCCCGCCGGGCGAGCGGCGCATGCTGGACGCCGTCGAGCAGGCGCTCATGGGCGGCGGCGAGGTGCCGGGCCTGGCCGACTACCTCGGCCGCGCCGGGCTGCACTACGTCGTCGTGCGCAACGACCTGGACCCGGACCAGATCGGCTACGTCCCGCCGCAGATGGTCAAGCGGGCGCTGGAGTCCTCCGGTTACGAGAAGGTCGAAGGCTTCGGGCCGCTGACCACCGGCGGACGCATCCCGCCAGACACCCCGATCGAGATCCAGGGCTTCTACCCGCGCCAGCAGGCGGTGGAGATCTACGCGCCGCCGGGCGGAGACGCGCCCGGGGAGGACGGGCAGGTGGAGGCGCAGCCCGTGGAGGGGACCGTCCGCGTCAGCGGCGGCCCGGAGTCGCTGCTGCCGCTGTCGGCCGACCCCGCGTTCCGCGACCGGCCCGCGGTGCTGACCGGTGACGCCCACCCCGGCGTGGACGCGCCCGGCCTCCAGGTGACCGCCGACGGCCTGCGCCGCGCCGACACCCGGTTCGGCCTAGTCAACAACAACACCTCGTTCCCGTACACCGCCGAGGGCCGCAACCTGCCCGGCAGCCTCCAGGACCCGGGCGAGGAGCCGGGGCAGATCCTCCCGGTGGACGGCGTGGAGCACCAGACGGTCGCCACCTTCCGGGGCGCGAAGTCCGTCACCGCCTCCTCCTACGGCAGCTGGCTGTTCCACCTGCCGCAGTTCGACCCCGTCCACGCCTTCGACAACGACCCGCGAACGGGCTGGGCCGAGGGCAGCGCGGAGGACAGCACCGGACAGTGGATCAGGGCCGAGTTCATCGAGGACACCGACATCCCGGAGACGATCGAGCTGACCCCGCTGCCGGACGACGGGCTGCGCCCGGCCCCGGTCCGGGTGGAGATCGCCACCGACCGGGGCACGAAGACCTCCTCGCTCCAGGCGGGCGGCGGCACGCAGAGCGTCGCCGCCCCGGCCGGTGCGGCGAAGTGGCTGAAGCTGACGATCCTGGAGACCGAGGAGCGCCGACCCGGCCTGACCGGAGCGGGCTTCGCGGAGATCTCCGTGCCGGGAGTGGACGTCACCCGCATGCTGTCGCTGCCCGCCGACGCCGAGGGTGCCGAGGGTGCCGAACCGGCGGCGGCACAGACCATCTCGCTGCACCGCAACGCCGACCCGGGCGGCCTGAACCCGGTCGGCAGCGAGCGCGGCCTGGCCCGCCAGTTCTCCACCACCGAGGGCGGCGCGTACCGCTTCGAGGCGAGTGCGCTGCCGGTGCCGGGCGAGGCGTTCGACCGGCTGCTGAACGAGGTGGCCCCGGGCCGGCTGGACCGGATCACCGCGACGGCGAAGTCCACCAGCCCCACCGGGATCACGCTGAGCCCGCGCAACCTGGTGGACGGCGACCTGACCACGGCGTGGATCGCGGGTGACGATCCGGTCGTGGAGGTGGCCTGGCCCGCCGCCCGCCCGGTGGACTCCGTGGTGCTGTCCGCCGCCGGCGGCGTCTCGGCCCGTCCGGCGAAGGTGCAGATCACCTCCCCGGACGGCGCGGTCACCACGTCCGTGGACAGCAACGGCTGGGCCCGGTTCGAGGAGATGGTGACCGACCGGCTGGAGATCACCGTCCTGGAGACGGCCCCGCTGACCATCGCCAACCCCGTCGCGGGCGGCGACCTCCAGCTCCCGGTCGGCCTGAACGAGGTCTACATCCCCGGTCTGGACGAGTTCCGCGTCGGCCCGCCGGCCAAGGACACCGAGTTCGCCCTCGGCTGCGGGGACGGTCCCGCCGTCACCGTCGGCGAGCGCACCTACGACACCCGCGTGAGCGGCACCGTCCGCGACCTGACCGAGCGGCGGCCGGTGACGGTCGAGCTGTGCGGCGAGGGCGTGCGCGACGGCGGACTCCAGCTCGACGCCGGTGAGCACACCCTGACCACCGACGCCGAGAGCGGGCTCGCGATCGTCCGCCTCTCCCTCACCCACGGTGACACCCAGACCGGCGGCGCCACCCGCACGGCCAGCACCGAGGAGTGGGACGGCGACGAGCGCACCGTGGCCGTCGGCTCCGGACCGGCCTCCTACCTGGCCACCCGCATGGCGGTCAACGAGGGCTGGTCGGCGACGCTGGACGGCGAGGAGCTGACCCCGGTCCGGCTCGACGGCTGGCAGCAGGGCTTCCTCGTCCCCGAGGGCGCGGGCGGCACCGTCACGCTGACGTACACCCCGTCCACCTGGTACACCGGCGGCCTGATCGCCGCCGTGATCGGCATCCTGGTGCTCGCCGCGCTGGCGCTCCTGCGCAGGCGGGAGGTGGACGAGCAGGCTGGGGCCACCGGGCCGCCCGCCCCGGGCTGGGTGCTCGGCGGGGTCGTGCTCACCGTCGTCCTCGCCCTGGTGGCCGGGCCGTACGCGCTGGTGGTGCCGGTGCTCGGGCTGCTCGCCTGGGCCCGTCCGGCGCTGCTGTCGCCGCTCGCGGTGGGCGCGATGGTGCTCGCCGGTGCGGTGGCGGTGCTGTTCGCCGGTTCCGGGTTCGCCGAGGACCGGGGTGCCTTCGGGCCGGTGGCCCAGGCGCTCGCGCTGCTGGCGCTGGTGGCCGCCGTCGTCACCGTGCCCGTGCGCCGCGAGCCGGGACGGCACCGGCCCGGCGCCACCGCGGGCGGTCTCGACGACACCGCCCGGCTCCCCGCGTCACCGGGCGCCGTGGCCGCCAGCCCGCCCGCACCCGGGCAGCCCGGCCACCGCACGCAGGCCCCGGCCCAGCGGCCCGCCGTGCCCGCCCAGGGGACTCCCGGCGCGGACGCCGCACCCCCCGGCCCAGCCGTGCCCGGCACCACCCGTCCCGGCGCCGCCGGGCACGGCGACACCGCTCACGGCACCACGCGGGAGGATCCGGCCCGATGACCACAGAGCGCATCCCGTTCCCGACCGTGGACGAGATATCCCGGCACTGCCTGGCGCAGTACGAGCCGGACACCGTCCACATCGAGATCCACCTGCCCGGACGGCTCGACCCGGACCGGCTGCGCGGCGCGGTGCGGGACGCGCTCGCGGACCACCCCCGCATCCTGATGCGGCAGGCCCCGGTGCGCTGGTGGCACCGGGGCTACACCTGGGAGCTGACCGACGAGCCCGACACCGACCCGGTCCGCTTCCCCGGCGACACCCTCGCCGACGCCCGCCGCCGGGCACTGACCGACGCCCCGCCGCTGGACTCCTCGCCGCCGGTCCGTATCGAGGTGGTGGACGCGGACGAGGGGGGCGGCTGCGTCCTGGTCGCCACGCTGCACCACACCGCGCTGGACGGCCCCGCCTGCCTGCGCGTCCTGGCGACGGCCGCGCAGCGGTACGGGGGCCGGGACAACGCGCCCGCCCCGGCCCCCGTGCGGCCCGCCCCGGCGGGCGCGGCCCAGGCGCCGCCCACGGCGGACCGGGCCTGGGCCCGTCCGGCGCGCATCGCCGCCGACCACAGCAGCGGCGCACGCGGCCTGGGCAACGGCATGTACCTCGCCGAACTGCCGCTGCCCACCCGCCCGCCGGGCTCCCCCTACACCGTCAACGACCAGCTGCTGGTGGCCACCTGCCTGATGGCCGCCCGCTGGAACCGCGAGCACGGCCGGCCCGCCCGCCCGGTACGGCTGACCATGCCCGTGGACGACCGCCCCCGCACCCCGGACATGCCCATCGGTAACGGCACCCGGCTGGTGGAGGTGCCCTTCGGCACGCCGGACGCGGCCCTGAACGGCGACCCCGGCGCCGTCGAGACCCTGCTGCGCGCCACCGCCCTGCGCACCCGCGCGCTCAAAGCGGTACGGCGTCCGCAACTGGGCCGCAGCGGCGCGCTGCTGACCACCCCGGTGCTGCCGGTCGGCGTCCGCGCGGCCGCCGCCCGCGCCCTGCGCAACGCGGCGGGCCCCTGGGCGTCCACCACCCTGCTGTCCAACCTCGGGCGGCTGCCCTACCCGATGGACTTCGGCGACGCGGGGCGGGCCACCTCCGCCTGGTTCTCCGCGCCCGCCCGGCTGCCGCGCGGCGTGGCCGTCACCACGATCTCCACCAACAAGCGGCTCCAGCTGGCGCTGCGCTGGTCGCGCACCCGGCTGGACGACGCCGCCGGGCACCGGCTGGGCGAACTGTTCGTCCGCACCCTGGCCCAGACCGCCCAGACCGCGCCGACCACCGGGCAGGAGGCGACGAGGTGACCGCACCGACCAGGATCACCGGGACTACCGGGGCCACTAGGACCACCGGGGCCACCGGGAGAAGGGGGCGTGCCGGCGTGACCGCACCGGCCACCGGAAAGGGGGCGCGGCCATGACCGCACGGACCGACACGCTCCAGGAGCTGTACGAGAACCCGGCCACGCCGGTCGCCTCCGGCGCCGACCGCTCGCGCCGCCAGGCCGCCATCCTCGCCCGCGCACTCGGCCCCGGCCCCGGCACGGTGCTGGACATCGGCTGCGGGGACGGCACGGCCGCCGCTACCGCCGCGCCGCTGCTGCCCGGCAAGCGGATCGTCGGCAGCGACTGGTCGCACGACGCGCTGCGCCGCGCCAGCGCCCACCTGACCGCCGTGCGCGGGGAGTTGCAGGCGTTGCCGTTCGCCACCGGGGCGGCCGACGCGGTGCTGTTCAGCGAGGTCATCGAGCACCTGGTGGACCCGGACGCCGCGCTGGACGAGCTGCACCGCGTACTGCGGCCCGGCGGCCACCTGCTGCTGTCCACGCCCAACCTGGCCGCCTGGTACAACCGGGGGCTGCTGCTGGCCGGAGTGCAGCCGGTGTTCTCCGAGGTGTCCCTGCGCGGCATCCACGGCCGCCCCGGCGCCCAGGTCGTCGGCCACCTGCGGCTGTACACCGCCCGGGCGCTGCGCTCGCTGCTACCGGCCGCCGGGTTCGAGATCGTGCGCATCACCGGCGCCCCCTACCACGATGTGCCGCGCCCGCTGCGTCCCCTGGACCGGCTCGCCTGCCACGCCCCCTCGCTCGCCTCGATCCTGCTCGTGCACGCCCGCCGCGCCGACCGCGCGGCGTTCCCCGGCCACCGGGAGGGCGGCTAGCCGTGTGGGTCGGCGTCGGAGCGGCGCTCCTGGCCAACCTGCTGTTCAGCGTCGGCTTCGTGGTGGAGAAGCGGGCGCTGTCCGGCCTGCCCGCGCTGTCCGCCGCCCGCCCCGCCCACGTCGTGCTGCACCTGCTGCGCAGCCCGCTGTGGCTGGTCGGCGCCGCGTCGCTGGGCGCGGGCTTCGTCGCCCAGCTCGCCGTCTACCGCACGCTGCCGCTGGTGGCCGCGCAAGGTCTGTTCGTCACCGGCCTGGTGATGCTGCTGTTGCTGTCGCCGGTCTTCCTGGGCGAGAAGTCCAGCGGGCGGGAGCGCCTGGCCATGGTGGCGATCCTGCTCGCGCTGGTGATGATCGTGCTGTCCCTGCGCGGCGGCCCGGAGCTGATCAGCCACACCGCGCCCACACCGCTGCTGCTGGCCCTCACGGTGCCCTCCCTGCTGCTGGGCCTGGGCATCTTCGTCACCGCCGAGCGGCGCGGCAAGCGGCGGCACCGGATGCCCACGGCCGGGGTGCCCTACGGGGTGGCCGTCGGCTTCCTGTACGGGGTCAGCTCGCTGGCCATCAAGGGCGTCGCCGGACTGCTGGAGGGCCGTGGCCTGCTGGACTGGGCGCTGGCCGTCCTCACCTCCCCCTACCCCTACCTGCTGCTGTGCACCGGCTCCAGCGGGCTGGTGCTCTCACAGACGGCACTCCAGCGGTGCCGAGCCTCGCTCATCGTCCCGGTGTGCACCACGGTGACGTTCCTGTTCACCGTCGCCGCCGGGACGATCGCCTTCGACGAGCCGCTCCCCGAGGAGCCGCTGCGGCTCGCGCTGCGCCTGGGCGGCGCGGCGCTGGCCGTCACCGTGCTGCTGAGCCTGCCCCGGCACGACGAACCCGCCCCCACCCTTCCCCCGCCCCCACCAGCGGCAGCGCCACTGGCACCGGCCGCCGGGCTGGCACCGGCCGCCGGGCAGCCCACCGCGAGCCTGATCCCCGACCCCCGCACGGAAGGAATTCGCCATGTCCCCTGACGACCCCCTGCTGGCCATCCTCGCCTGCCCCCTCGACAAGGGTCCGCTCGTCCTGCTGCCGGACGGCACCAGCCTCTACAACCCCCGGCTGCGCCGCCGCTACCCGGTCGTCGAGGGGGTGCCGCGCCTGCTCCCGTCCTCCGGCGAGCCGGTGAGCGACGCGGAGCACGCCCGCTACGGCACGGCCACCGAGCCACGGTGACCCTCGCCGCCCGCCTCGCGCCCCACCTGCCCGACCGGGTGATCGCCGCCACGGCCCACCGCGTCTACCCGCGCTTCGAGCCGGAGCTGCGCCGCCTGGCCGACTTCTGCCCGCGCGGCGGCACCGCCGTGGACATCGGCGGCTGGTACGGGCCGTGGACACGGCGCCTGGCCCGGCGCGCGGACCGGGTGGTCACCGTGGAACCGGTGCCGGGCCTCGCGCGGGCGCTGCGCGCCACCACCCCGGGCAACGTGCGCGTGGTGGGGGCGGCGGCCGGCGAGCACGACGGCACCGCCACGCTCTGGCTGCCCCCCGGCGGCACCGGTGAGCGCGGCGTCTCCTCCCTGGTGCGCCGTGACCAGGTGCACGCGACCGGGCTGGAGGTCCCCTGCGTCAGCGTGGACGGGCTGGGGCTCACGGACGTGCGGCTGGTGAAGATCGACGTGGACGGCCACGAGGCGGCGGTGCTGCGCGGCGCCGAGGCCACCCTGCGACGCTGGCGGCCAGCGCTGTTCGTCGAGCTGGAGACCCGCATCCAGCCGCTCGCCCCCGTGCTGGAACTGCTCACCGCGCACGGCTATGAGGGCTGGGTGCTGCCCGCCGCCCACTGGATTCCGCTCGCGGCGTTCAACCTCGCCGAGCACCAGGAACACACCGCGCACGTCGCCGAACACGGCCTGCTGCGGCGCACGCTGCTTCCCCACCGCCGCTACGTCAACTCCGTGCTGTTCCTCCCCACCGGGCGCACCCCGGCGATCGAGGTCCCCCGCGCGGCCCGCCGGGCGCCACCCCCACCACGCGGGCCTGCCGGACCCCTGCCGCGCGGTTCTGCCGGACCCCCGTCGCGCCCCTGACGCCGTCCACCACTCCGCCGGAACCTCGCCGTCGCGGTGGGCTGCCCCTGTGGCGCGGCGGAGCAGTACGCTGCCCGCATGCCGATCAGAACCGCCGTCGTGCCGTTGGAGACGGTCTTCGAGCTGCGCTGGAGCGTGCTGCGGCCCGGCCTGCCGCGCGAGTCTGCGCGGTTCGCGGAGGACGCGCGGGAGGGCGCCTTCCACATCGCGGCCTACGCCACGGATGCCGACGCCGGTGACGGCGCCGACGCCGGTGACGGCGCCGATGCCGGTGACGGCGCCGATGCCGGTGACGGCGCCGATGCCGGTGACGGCAGAGTGCTGGGCTGCGGCAGCTTCTACCCCGAGCCCTTCCCCGGCCCCGGCGGCCTCCCCGGCCCGGCGTACCGCATGCGCGGCATGGCCAGCGCGGCAGCCGCGCGCGGCCGGGGTTACGGCGCGGCGGTGCTGGCGGCCGGGACGGCCGAGGCCCGGGCGCGCGGCGCGAGGGTGCTGTGGTGCAACGGCCGCACCGAAGCGCGCGGCTTCTACGAACGCCACGGCTACCGCGTGCACGGCGAGGAGTTCACCATCGAAGGCGTAGGCCCCCACCACGTCTTCGCCCGGGAACTGTCCGGTTAACGCCTCCCCCGTTTGGGCTAACGGTGCGGTTTTGAGGCCCTCCGGCACCCCTACGGTGACCAGAGAAAGGTCAAGCGAGTGAGCATCGGAGGAAAGCGTGACGATCATGCTTGATCAGCCGACGGCCACAGAAGAACTCAGCGCGGAAGAGTACACACTGCTACTTCGCACCGCTGAGGAGCTTGACACTCCAGAGGGTTTCAAGGCTGAGCTCATCGGGGGGAAGATCGTCGTGTCACCCTGGACCCATCCCTCCTATATGCGCGCCATGCGACTGCTCCGGCAGCGGTTTCAAGAGCACGCGCCGCAGGGGCACATCGCCGACACCTCCCCTTTCCTGTTCACGTTCCCCACGGCCCGCAGGGCCTATGGCCCGGACGTGTATGTGGCGGAGGAGCACGCCTTCGACGAAGAGGTGCGCCACGTCGATGGTGAGGCCCTGTCCCTGGTGGCCGAACTGACGTCCAGGTCCACTCGCGATGCGGACTGGCGGGACAAGCTGGTGACCTACGGCCGTCACGTTCCGGTCTACCTGCTGGTGGACATGCAGGTGAGGCAGGCGACCGCGTTCTGGGAGCCCTCCGAGCACGGGTACCGCTCGCGGCACACCGTCTCGTTCGGCGAGCCGCTGTACGTGCCCGAGCCGTTCGGGTTCGAGCTGGAGACCACGGGTTTCGCGCGGGCCGAGGGGGCACGGTGAGCGGCGGGGCGGGCGGCGGCGCGCCGTAGACTGGCGGGCGTGGCTGGGAGGATCAACGACGACGACGTGCAGGCGGTGCGGGACGCGGTCCCCATCGACGCCGTCATCTCCGAATACCTCCAGCTCCGCCCGGCCGGGGGCGGGAACCTGAAGGGGCTGTGCCCGTTCCACGACGAGAAGTCGCCGTCCTTCCACGTGAGCCCCAGCAAGGGGCTCTTCCACTGCTTCGGGTGCCAGGAGGGCGGGGACACGATCGCCTTCCTGCGGAAGGTGGACCACCTCTCGTTCTCCGAGGCGATCGAACGCCTCGCCGGGCAGGCCGGGATCACCCTGCGGTACGAGGAGGGCGGCTACGGGCGGGCCAGCCAGCAGGGTGAGCGGACGCGGCTGGTGGAGGCGCACAAGGTGGCCGCGCAGTTCTACGCCGAGCAGCTGGACGCGCCGGAGGCCGAGGTCGCCCGGCGGTTCCTGCACGAGCGCGGCTTCGACCAGGCCGCCGCCCACCACTTCGGCGTCGGCTACTCCCCGGCCGGCTGGGACCACCTGACGCGGTTCCTGCGCGGGCGCGGCTTCACCGACAAGGAGCTGGTGCTCTCCGGGCTGTCGCAGGACGGGCGGCGCGGCCCGATCGACCGGTTCCGGGGCCGCCTGATGTGGCCGATCCGCGACATCACCGGCGAGGTCGTCGGCTTCGGCGCCCGCAAGCTGCGCGAGGACGACAACGGGCCGAAGTACCTGAACACCCCCGAGACGCCGGTCTACCGCAAGTCGCAGGTGCTGTACGGGATCGACCTGGCCAAGCGGGACATCGCCAAGGAGGGCCGGGCCGTCGTCGTCGAGGGCTACACGGACGTCATGGCCTGCCACCTGGCCGGGGTGACGACGGCCATCGCGACGTCCGGCACCGCGTTCGGCGAGGGCCACATCAAGATCCTGCGCCGCCTGCTGATGGACAACTCCCGCACCGAGGTGATCTTCACCTTCGACGGGGACGCGGCCGGGCAGAAGGCCGCGCTGCGGGCGTTCGAGGACGACCAGAAGTTCGCCGCGCGCACCTCGATCGCGATCAGCCCCGGCGGGATGGACCCGTGCGAGCTGCGCATCAGCAAGGGTGACGCGGCGGTGCGCGAGCTGATCGACAGCCGCTCGCGCCTGTTCGAGTTCGCGCTGCGCTCGGTGGTGGACGCGCACGATCTGGACACCGCCGAGGGCCGCTCCGCCGCGCTGGAGGCGGCGGCACCGATCGTCGGCCAGCTGAAGGACGGCTCGCTCCAGCACGAGTACGCCGTCCGGCTCGCGGGGCTGCTCGGGATCATGGACACCCAGTTCGTGGTGCGCCGGGTGGGGCAGCTGGCCCAGTGGAAGCGGCGGAGCGGCGGCCGCGACAGCACCCGGCGGCCCCAGGCTCCGCCCCCCGCGTCCGCCGGTCGCGGCGCCACGCCGCCCGCATCGGCCGCACCGGGGCGTCGCGGCCCGGCGCTACACCTGCGCAGCCCCGCCCACCTGGTGGAGCGGGAACTGCTGAAGCTCGCGCTACAGTTCCCGGACCTGGTGGCCCCCGTGTTCGACGCCTACGGGGCGGACGAGTTCACCGCCGAGCCGTACGCGGTCGTGCGTACCGTCATCGAGCGCGCGGGCGGGACCGAGGGCGCCGACGGCGCGTACCTCACCCGCGTCCAGGAGGCGGCGCCGGACGACGGTGTGCGCAGGCTGATCCGGGAGCTGGCGGTGGAGTCGCCGCGCAACCCGGGCGGCGGCGAGCCGGACGCGAGTTACGCGGGCGAGCAGCTGGTCGCCGTCCGGCTGGCGGCGGTGCGGGCCCGGGTGGCGGAGCTGGAGGGCAGCGCACGGCGGCTGGACGCGCAGGGGCGGCACGAGCAGTCGGCCACGGTGTGGCAGGAGTTGTGGGTGCTGAACCAGTACGCCACGGCCCTGCGCGCGAAGGGCGCCGCCGCCCTGTAGGCGGCCACCCGCACCCGCTTGCCGCCCCTGCCAAGCGACCGGTTTCCTTCCTTTCCGTAGTCCTGCTGAGGCGTTGGGTAGCCGGAGCGGTAAAAACTCGCCGCACACCCCTACTGAGCGCCATGTGTCGTACCCCACACTGGGACCGGTGTCCCCTGGACACTCACGAGCACGGCGCAACCACGGAGCGAACCCGCAGCGATCACCCTGGAGGTCGCCCTCGTGCAGACCCGAACTGTGTCTCTCATCAACGCGCCCTCCCCCGCACCGGCCACGGCAGACCTCTCCGGTGACGTGCCGGTGCCCGCCGCACGCCCCGAGCAAGGAGCGCCCGCACCGCTCGACCTGTCCCCGCCGCTGCGGCTGGAAGCACCAGCCGGGCCACCCCCCGCCGCGCCCTCCGGCGGGGGCGTGGCGTCCGGCACCGGCCCGTCCGCCGACCTGTTCCGCCAGTACCTGCGCGAGATCGGCCGTATCCCGCTGCTGACGGCCGCCGAGGAGGTGGAGCTGGCGCGGCGGGTGGAGGCCGGGTTGTTCGCTGAGGCGAAGCTGTCCTTTGGCGGGCCGCTGGAGACCGGACTCGCCCTGGACCTGGACCGCCTCGTCGTCCAGGGGCGGCTGGCCAAGCGGCGGCTGATCGAGGCGAATCTGCGCCTGGTGGTGTCCGTCGCGAAGCGGTACATCGGCCGCGGGCTGACCATGCTGGACCTGGTGCAGGAGGGCAACCTCGGGCTGATCCGCGCGGTGGAGAAGTTCGACTACGCGCGCGGGTTCAAGTTCTCCACCTACGCCACCTGGTGGATTCGCCAGGCGATGTCCCGGGCGCTCGCGGACCAGGCGCGCACGATCCGCGTGCCGGTGCACGTCGTGGAGCTGATCAACCGGGTGGTGCGGGCGCAGCGTCGCATCCTCCAGGAGCGCGGGTACGAGCCGACGGCACGGGAGGTCGCCGCCGTGCTGGGCCTCAGCGCGGAGCGGGTCAACGAGGTGCTGCGGCTGGCCCAGGAGCCGGTCTCGCTGCACGCCCCGGTGGGCGAGGAGGACGACGTCCACCTCGGGGACCTCATCGAGGACGGCGACGCGCCCTCCCCGGTGGAGTCGGCGGCGTTCCTGCTGCTGCGCCAGCATCTGGACGCGGTGCTGTCCACGCTCGGCGAGCGGGAGCGCGAGGTGGTGCAGCTGCGCTACGGGCTGGCGGACGGGCGCCCACGCACGCTGGAGGAGATCGGCCGCGTCTTCGGCGTCACCCGCGAGCGCATCCGGCAGATCGAGTCCAAGACGCTGAGCAAGCTGCGCGGCCACGCGTACGCGGAACAGTTGCGCGGCTACCTGGACTGAACCGCGCGGCGCACCCCGGGGACGCGGCCGCTCGGCACACCCCGGTGACGCGGCCGCGCCCCGCACCGGGAAGGCAGCCGCTCCCCGCACCGGGAACCCGGCGGCGGCTCACGCCGGGAACGCGCCCGGGTGCGTCTCGTCGCGCACCGCCGCGTACTGGAGCCGCACCGCGCCGCCGACGGCCAGCCCCTCGTCGTCCGGCTCGCACAGCGTGGCGACGGGCGCGGGCCACTGCGGCGGCGTCGCGGGTGAGGTGTGGCCCTGCGCGACGCCGAGCGCCCAGGCGGCCTGCCGGGCGGCGCCGAGCGTGGTGTAGTCGGCCGGTTCGGGGACGAGGACCTGCGCGCCGAACAGCTCCGGCGCCAGCCGCCGCACCGCGGGCAGTTCGGCCGCCTGGCCCAGCAGGAACACCCGGTTCACCCGCACCTCGCGGCGCCGGAGCACGTCGAGCGCGTCGGCGAGCCCGCACAGCATGCCCTCGAAGGCGGCCCGCGCCAGGTGTTCGGGCTTCATGGAGTCGCGCCGCAGCCCGGCCAGCGTGCCCGCGGTGTGCGGGAGTTCGGGGGTGCGCTCGCCTTCCAGGTACGGCAGCAGCACCATCCCGTAGGCGCCCGGGGTGGACTTCAGCGCCAGCTCGGAGAGCCCGTCGAGGTCGCAGCTCAGCAGCTCGGCGGTGCCGCGCAGCACCCGCACGGCGTTGGAGGTGCGGACGACGGGCAGGTGCAGCCCGGTGGCGTCGGCGTAGGAGGTGATGGTGCCGCTCGGGTCGGCCAGCGCCTCGTGGTGGACGGCGAAGACGGAACCGGAGGCGCCGAGCGAGACCACGGCGTCGCCCAGGCCCAGGCCCAGCCCGAAGGCGGCGGCCATGGTCTCGCCGGTGCCGGAGGAGATCAGCAGGCCCTCCGGCGTCTGCCCGGCGGCGTCGGCCGGTCCCACCACCTCGGGCAGCACCACCTGGTGTCCCAGGGCCAGTTCGGCGAGGTCGGGACGCCAGGCGCCGGTGGCCGCCGACCAGTAGCCGGTGCCCGAGGCGTCCCCCCGGTCGGTGGTACGGCGGGTGGGGCGGCCCAGCAGCTGCCAGGTCAGCCAGTCGTGCGGCTGGAGGACGGCGGCGGTGCGGGCGGCGGCGTCCGGCTCGTTACGGGCGAGCCAGCGCAGCTTGGCCACCGGCTCCCCGGACTGCGGCACCAGACCGACCGCCTGCGCCCACGCCGCCCGTCCGCCGAACCCGTCCACCAGGTCGGCCGCCGCTGTCTGGGCGCGCAGGTCGTTGCCGATCAGGGCGGGGCGCACGGCGTTCCCGGCCGCGTCCAGCGCGACCATGCCCTGCTGCTGCGCGGAGACGCCGATGGCCTGCACGCCCTCCAGCAGGCCGCCCCCGGCCGCCTCCCCGAGCGAGAGGAGCCACGCCTGCGGGTCGATCTCCGTGCGCCGCCCCCCGCCCTCGGGAGCCGGGCCGGGATGCGGGGCGTACCCCTGCCGCAGGACGGCACCGGTGTCGGTGTCGCAGACGACGATGCGGGTGTACTCGGACGAACTGTCCAGACCGGCGGCTATCCCCATGGCCCCGATGATGCCGCATGCCCACCCGGGCTCCCCCGGGCGGGCATGCCATCGGTGCCGACTCCCCCGGGTCCGGGTCAGGGCTTGCGGGCGACTGCCCCGTAGGAGTCCACGGGGACCGCTTCGCCGATCTCGGTGGCGTCCGGCCGCCACAGCGGGCAGGAGACGAGGCCGGGCTCCACCAGCTCCAGCCCGGTGAAGAACTCAGCCAGTTCGGCCGGGCTGCGCAGCTGGTATTGCACGGCGCCGCCCTCGTTGTGCTGGGCCTGCGCCTGCTTGAGCGTCTCGTCGGTGTCGGTGCCGTCGCAAATCAGCAGGTAGCTGCCGGAGGGCAGCGCGGACACCAGCTCGCGCACGATGCCGCGCGCCTCCCCGGTGTCCATGACGTGCCCCAGGATGCCGCTGAGGATGAGCGCGATCGGCTGGCCGAAGTCCAGCGTCTGACGGGCCTGCTTCAGGATCGCGCCGGGGTCGTGGAGGTCGGCGTCGAGGTAGGCGGTGGCTCCCTCGGGCGTCGAGGTGAGCAGGGCGCGGGCGTGGGTCAGGACGAGGGGGTCGTTGTCCACGTAGACGATGCGCGAGGCGGGCGCGACGCGCTGGGCGATCTCGTGGGTGTTGTCCACGGTGGGCAGCCCGGTGCCGATGTCCAGGAACTGGCGCACTCCGGCCTCGGCGACCAGGTACCGGATCGCGCGGGACAGGAAGGCGCGGAAGGCGCGCGCGTTGGCGGCGATGGCGGGGAACGCCTCGCGGAACTGGTCGCCCGCGATCCGGTCCACCTCGTAGTTGTCCTTGCCGCCCAGCCAGTAGTTCCAGATGCGCGCCGAGTGCGGCACGCTGCTGTCGATCACGGGCTCGCCCCCGCCGGGTATGCGGTCGCCGCTCACTGGGCCTCCTTTGGGCTGGTGTGGCTGGTGTGCGTGTGGCTGGTGTGGCTGTCGTGCACGTCACACGGGTGCTGGTGGGGCCAACGTACCGTCCGCCCGCGTGAGGTGCGTCATCGTGGCCGCCTGGGGGCGGCTCCCCGGCGGTGTTCCCGCGCCTGACGGCCCCGGATGAGCACGACCGGCGGGCGGCGCCGCTGCCGCCCCACCCCGACCTGGTGGCCGCCGTCGCCGGCCTCCACCGCGCGGAGCTGCTCACCCGCCTGTCCTTCCACCCGGTGCCGGGCACCCCTGACCCGCCCCTGGCCAGCCCCCTGCCGGGGATCGCTCCCGTCCTGCCGGGATCGCTCCCGTCCTGCCTGGATCGCTTCCCGTCCTGCCGGGGATCGCTCCCGTCGCGCAACCCCACCCCGTGGCGGACCATGGCTGCAATGGGCACGACGTTCGCCGACCACCTCGTCGCGCTGCTGCGGTGCGACGACGTGCAGGGCATGTTGTCCGCGGCCGTGTCCGCCTGTGCCCCGGGCGACCTCCCCGGAGCGGGCGCCGTGCACCGGCTGACCAGCGACGGCACCCTCCAGCTCGTCGCCTTCACCGGGTTTCCCGAGCCGCTGCTGGAGCCGTACCGCGCGCTGCCCGCCGAGTCCTGGCTGCCCGCCGCCCGGGCCGTGCGCGAACGCCGCACGGTGTACTCGACGGCCTCCGACTTCCCGCGCGCGAGCGTGGACCCGGCGCGGTACGGCACGGTCCCGCTCAACGCGTCCGACGCGTACGCCTCGGTGCCGCTGCTGCTGGACGGCGTCTGCCTGGGCGTGCTCAGCCTGCGGGTGCCGTCCGGAGCCTCGCTGGACGCCGCCACCGAGCACCATCTGCACGCCCTGGGCACGGCGTTCGCGCACCGCTGGGAACGCCTGCTGAGCGGCGGCGACGGCGCCCCGGCCGCCGGTGAGCCGCCGCCCGGGGCGATCGCGGCGGGCCGGGGCCGCGCGGCGATGCTGGAGCTGGCCATGTCCAACGCGGGCATCGGCACGTTCGACTGGGACTTCACCACCGGCCGGCTGGTGTGGGACGAGCGGCTGTGCGGCCTGTTCGGCATCGACCCGGACACCTTCGACGGCCGCATCGAGACGTTCTTCGCCGCCCTCCACCCCGACGACCGGCCGCTGGTGGACGAGGCGGTGGCCGAGAGCTACCGCACCGGGAAGTACCGCGTCACATTCCGCGCCGTGCGCCCGGACGGCACGGTCCGCTGGCTCGACGCGGAGAGCAGGATCGTCTTCGACCGGGGCGGCGAGCCACAGGGCATGATCGGCGTCGCCCAGGACCGCACCCAGGAGCACGAGCGGGAGTCGGCCCGCGAGGCGCGCAAGGACTTCGTGCTCGCCCTCACCCGCGAGCTGGCCGTCGCGCTGACCACGCACGACGTGCTCACCGCCGTGGAGAACGCGGCGCTGCCCGCGCTCGGCGGCTCCACCATGGCGCTCTTCCTGCGCGACGAGCAGGGCCGCTACCGGCTCGCGGCGGCCCGCGGCTTCGACGCCGAGGGGACGCGCTACCTGCGCCGCGTGGCCGACGCCGCGCACCGCCACCCGGAGCTGGCGGAGCTGGACGCGGGACAGCCGATGCTGTTCGCGTCACCGGCCGAGCGCCGCGCCCGGATCACCGACCCGCGGCTGGCCCCGCTGCCGGGCGGGCAGGCGTGGGCGATCCTGCCGCTGGCGTCAGCCCACGGGCTGATGGGAGCGTGCGCCCTCACCTACTCCGCGCCGCGCCGGTTCTCGGCGGACGACCGCACGGTGCTGACCGCCGCCAGCGGCATCCTGGGCCAGGCGCTGGCCCGCGCCCGGCTGCACGACGCGCACCGCCAGTACCTGACCGAGCTGCAGCACCTCATGCTGCCCCGGCACGTGCCGCGCTCGCCGGGCGTGGAGCTGGCGGTGCGGTACCGCCCAGGCTCGGCGGGGCTGGAGGTGGGCGGCGACTGGTACGACGTCCTGCCCCTGCCGGAGCACCGGACGGCGCTGCTGATCGGCGACGTCCAGGGGCACAGCGCCCGCGCCGCCGCCGTGATGGGGCAGCTGCGCACCGCGATGCGCACCCGGGCCACCGCGCAGTACGGCCTGTCGGAGCTGATGACCTGGGGCAACACCATGCTGTGCGACCTGGAGACGGACCTGTTCGCCACCTGCTGCATCGCCGAGGTGGACGCCCGGCGCCGCCGCCTGCGGGTCGCGCGCGCGGGCCACCCGTACCCCATCCTGCTGGCCCCGGACGGGCGCGCCCGCGAGCTGGAGGTGCCTGGCGGCATGCCGCTGGGCTGCTTCCCGGACGACGCCTACCCCACCACGGAAGCCGAGCTGGCCCCCGGCTGCGTCCTCCTCCTGTACACCGACGGACTGGTGGAGCGGCGCGGCGCCAGCTACACCGAGGGCGTCACCGCGCTGGCCGGGCGACTGGCCGAACACCGTCAGCTGGCGCTGGACGCGCTGGCGGACCGCCTCATCGCCCCGGCGATCGCCCGTCCGCATCATGACGATGTCGCGCTGCTGCTCCTGCGGGTCACCGGCTGAGCGGCGCGCCGCCGTGCGGCACCCGGCGGCGGGGGCGTGGACCGGACGCGGATCAGTGGCGTCCGCCCACGCGACGTTCGGGGCGCGGCGGGGCAGAATGTGTCCACCGGAGAACCACGGAACGCGATCCGGCCGGTGCGACGGCCCAGGAGGTGACGCGGTGGTCATCGAGCGGAGGCAGGCGGGGCGGCACCGCTTCCTCGCCAGCCCGACGCGAGCGACGGCCGCCGTGCGCCGCACGCGGGAGGCGCTGCACCACGTGCTCGCCCACCGCTCCCGGCTGACCTGGCTGAACGAGGCCAGCACCCGCATCGGCACCACCCTGGACCTGGAGCGCACCTCACAGGAGCTCGCCGACTTCTGCGTCCCCGATCTCGCCGACGGCGCGGCCGTCGATGTGCTGGACTGCATCCTGCGCGGCGAGGACGCCCCGTGCTGGCGCGAGGACGAGCTGCCGGTCACCCGGGCGATCGCGGTCTCGGAGATGCCGGGGCTGAACCTGGAGCCGGACCCGGTCGGCGACCTCTCCTTCCGCCGCGCGGCGAGCATCCCCGCCCGCTGCCTGACCGACCGCGTCCCGGTGCTGGTCAGCCGCATCCGCCCGCACGATTACGCGCGCATCGCGCCGACCCGCAACGCGGCCCTCGCGATGCGCCGGGCCGGGGTGCACACCTACCTGGCGGTGCCGCTGATCGCGCGCGGCGTGCTGCTGGGCATGGCCGACTTCATCCGCGTCGCCGGGCGGCCGGGCTTCTCCCGCACCGACGTGGCGCTCGCGGTGGAACTGGCCTCCAAGGCCGCCGTCTACGTGGACAACGCGCGGCTGTACGGGCGCGAGCGGCAGGCCGTCGTCTCGTTGCAGCGCAGCTTGCTGCCGCGCGGTACGCCGCCGACGCCGGGGCTTTCGGTCAACACCTGCTACGCCCCGGCCGCCGACCCGAGCGGCGTCGGCGGCGACTGGTTCGACGTCGTCGGCCTGCCCGGCGGGCGCACGGCGCTGGTGGTGGGTGACGTGATGAGTCACGGGCTGGCCGCCGCCGCGACGATGGGCCGCCTGCGGGCGGTGGCGCGCACCCTGATGAACCTCGACATCGCCCCCGAACGCGTCCTGGCCCGGATGGACCTGGCCGCCCGTGACCTGGAGGAGGACCAGGTCGCCACCTGCCTGGTCGCCGTGCACGATCCGCTGCACGGCAGCTACACCGTGGCCGCCGCCGGGCATCCGCCGCCGCTGGTCGTGGACGCCGGGGGGCAAGCCCGGTACGTGGAGCTGCCGGTGGGCGCGCCGCTGGGCTCAGGCGTCATCCCGTACGACGCGGTGGAGGTCAAGGCCGCCGAGGGCGACCGGCTGGTCCTCTACACCGACGGACTGGTGAAGAACCGCGCCGACGACGTGGACACCGCGCTTGCCCGGCTCCGCACGGCCGCCGCCCGGCTGAGCGGCACCGGGCTGCGCGCGGAAACCCTGGTGGAGGCCGCCTCGGCGGGCGGGCAGCGCTTCGACGAGGCCGTGGCCATCGTCTCCGCCGCCCACCCCGGAAGCGGCGGCGCCCTGCTGGAGCGGTGGGCGCTGCCCGGGGACGGTTCGGCCGCCTCGCTCGCCCGCCGCACGGTACGCGAACAGCTCGCGCGCTGGCGGCTGGAGGAACTGGCGGACACCACCGAACTCGTCGTCAGCGAACTCGTCGGCAACGCCCTGCGCTACGGCGGCGGACCCGGCACCCTGCGCATGCTGCGGCACCACCGCCTGGTGGTGGAGGTCTCCGACACCGGCCCGGACCTGCCGCAGATTCAGCACGTCTCGCTCAGTGACGAGGGCGGACGCGGGCTCCAGCTGGTCAACCTGCTGTGCCGGCGCTGGGGTTCGTGCCGGACGCCCACGGGGAAGATCGTCTGGGCCGAACAGGACATCCCAGACGGCGCCCTCCCCCCGGACGGCACCGATCCGACGCCCCCACCCCTCACGGAGTAGGGACCGATCACGGGGTAGGGACCGTTCTCGGGGTAGGGACCGATCACGGGGTAGGGACCGATCACGGGGTAGGGACCGATCACGGGGTAGGGACCGTCCGCCGACGCACCGCGCGGGCCCCGGACACACGACGGTCCCCGGTGATCCGATGTGGCACCCTCCACCCCGGTCGTCGCCGGGGTTCCGGTGCCCACGGATCGCCGAGGGCCTAGCCAGGGCCCGCTAAAAGTCTCCTGCCGACGAACGTCTCCGTCAGCGGTGCGGCTCTCCGACTACCTGGTATACGTCCAGATTCCTCCCGTTTCACCCCCGGGTCAACCCCTGACCCGCACCCCGCTGGCCTCCCCTGAAGCCCGCCCTCACCCGATCGGTCGGCCGCCATCCCCACCGCCGCGCGCGACCCCGCGCCAATCCCAACGGCCGTGCACCACAGCGCACTTGTGCGGGTTCTCACCGGACCGGGCCGCGACGCGACGCGCGCCGGAGCCGCGAGCCAAGTGGCACCGGCCCGGCAACCACCCGAGGCTGAAACGGAACGCATCGGCGCGTGTTCGCCGCGTGACGGCCCCCGGTCCACCGGACGTGGCCGCACCCCGCAGGGCCTCGCCACCCTCACCAGCAGAAAGAGACCCATGAACCGCACTACCGCCGTAGCCCTGGCCAGCGCAGCTGTCCTCGCACCCACGCTCGCCCTCGCCCCCACGGCCGTCGCCGGCGGCATGCCCAAGGGCGATTCGGTGCACCTCCAGGCCCACCTCAAGCCGGTCCCGTTCAGCAAGGTCAAGGGCTCGGGCACCGCCATGGTCACCCTCAAGGGCAACCACGCCACCGTCAAGGTCAAGGCGAACGGTCTCCTCCGCGAGGCCCCGCACGCCCAGCACTTCCACATCGCCGCCAAGGGCCAGTGCCCGCCCGCCTCGGCCGCCCGCACGGTGAACGGCCGCAAGTCCATCTTCACCACCGACGGCGCCCCCTTCTACGGCCCGATCGGCACCTCGCTGACGACCACCGGCGACACCAGCCCCGACTCGGGGCTGGCCATCGACCGCTTCCCCGTCGGCTCCACGATTGACTACCACCGCACGATCAAGGTCAGCGACGCCGCTGCCAAGAGCCTGCGCGAAGGCACCGCCGTCGTCGTCGTGCACGGCATCGACGTCAACGGCAACGGCAAGTACGACGACGTTCTCGGCCCCTCCGACCTCGACAAGAGCCTGCCCGCCGAGGCCACCAACCCGGCGCTGTGCGGACCGCTGATGATGTCCGCCAAGGGCCCGGTCAAGGGCGGCCTGGGCGGCAGCCAGGACGCGGACGCCATGGGCACCGTGGCGACCACCGCCGGGGTGGGGCTCCTGGCAGCCGCCGCCGGCGCGCTCTACCTGCGCCGCCGCCGCTCCGCCTGACGGAAAAGCCAGTCGTGCCCAGCCCACGGCTCGGTGGCCGCCGCGGTGCCTTCACCGCGGCGGCCACCGCCTGCGCCGCCGCCGGCAGCGTCCTCATCGCCCTCGGACTCCCCACTCCCCAGCCACCCCCGCCCCCCGCGCCCACCACGCCCGCCCCGGCCGCCGCGCCATCGCCCCCCGGCCCACACTGGCGTCCCCTGCCACGCTCGGAACCCTCGCGCATCCGGGTCCCCGCACTCGGCCTGAGCACCCCGGTCGAGCCCGTCGGCCTGGACGCGGACGACTCCATCGCCCTCCCCCGCGACCCCGCCCACGCCGGCTGGTTCACCCACTCCCCCACCCCGGGCGAGAGCGGCAACGTCCTCCTCGTCGGCCACCTCGACTCCGCCACCGGCCCCGCCGCGTTCTACGGCCTGGGCGCCCTGCGCCCCGGTGACCGGATCGTCATCGACCGCCACGACGGTCAACCCGCCGCCTACGCCGTGACGCAGACGGGCGTTCACCCCAAGAACGCCGTTCCCGCCACCGTCTACGCCCCCACCACCGCACCCCGCCTCACCCTCATCACCTGTGCCGACTGGGACCCCAGCCGCCGCGCCTACCGCGCCAACCTGGTGCTCACCGCCAGCCCGGTGCCCTGACCGGCCCGCGCCCCGCTGCCACCTGGTGGCCCGAACCCGCCCGGGGTCAGGCACACTTGCCGTACCGCAGCCCCGCGCGTACGAAAGGGAACAGGCGTGATCACTCTCACGAAGGAAGACGGCCCGGCGGACCTGACCGGCGTCACCCACATGTCCATCGGCGTCTCCTGGGACGCCACGGCCGGAGGAAGCGGGGGCCTGGTCGGCAAGCTGCGCCGCAAGGTCGGCACGGACCTCGACCTCATCGCCGTCGCCATGCAGGGCGCGGACCCGGTACGCCTGGCCGGACTGGACTCCCTCGACCCGCTCGGCAACGGCTCACTCGTGCACAGCGGGGACAACCAGACCGGCCACGGAGACGGCGACGACGAGACGGTGACCGTCGAGTTCGGCCGCGTCCCGCCGAACATCACCGCCATCGTGTTCGTCGCCGCCGCGTTCAAGAAGCAAAGCGCCTTCAAGAACGCGCGCAACATCAGCTTCAAGGTTTACGACGCGACGGGCGGCAGCACGCAGCAGGTCGCCGACATCTGGCCCAGCCTGCTCACCACCGACAACGGCTGCGCCGTGGCCAAGGCGATCCGCGAGGGCGCGGGCTGGAAACTCCAGGTCATCAACGAGACCGGCAAGATCAAGCAGGGCGACGAACACTCCCTGATGCGCTTCGCCGTCAGCAAGTAAACCGCCACTGCCCCCTCCCAGAGGCGCCGCGCCCCGCACGCCTGCTGGCTCACCCCGGGCGAGCAGCCAGTGCGTGGCGTGCGGGGCAAGCCGGACAGGGCCGACGGTCCTCGCGTGTGGGGGGCGTGGCCCAAGCCGTGGCCAGGAGGCACCATGCCCGGAACCAGCCTGAGGAACGCCGCTTGTAGTAACCTGTACTACATGGAGACCACGGCCCGCGAGTTCAACCAGAAGTCCTCGCAGATCCTTGCCATCGCAGCGCGCGGGGAGACCGTCACCGTTACCAAGAACGGCACCCCCGTCGCCCGGCTCGTGCCCGTGACCGGTGACGACGTCCCTCCCTACCCGACCGACCCGATGGGAGACATAGATCTACCCGAGCTTGGCCTGCCCGACCTCACCGATGACGATATTCAGGAAACGCTCAGGGGAATGGGCTCGTGAACCTGGTCGCCGTCGCGGGCACCAATGCCCTGTACCGCCTGCTCGACCCGAACCTGGCGGGACACGCCGAGCACAAGAAGGCGCTCGCTTCGGTTAGTCACCTCGTCGTGTCTCCGATGGTCCTGACCGAACTGGACTACCTCATCACAGCACGGGCAGGTGCCCGCAAGGCTCTGGCTGCTGCCCGGTTTGTCGAACGCAACGTCGCGACACGCCGATTCGAGGTGCCTGCGGTCAGCCCGTATCTGAGCACCGCCATCGCGGTGGCTGAAGGGTACGCGGACGCCGACGGCGGTAAGGGTGTGGGATTGGCGGATGCGATGAACGTCGCCCTGGCTGCCGCGTACCGCACCGATGCTTTGTTCACCAGCGACCGGCACTTCCGGACGTTGCGTCCACTGACCGGCCATGCCGCGTTCCGGCTCCTGCCGGACGACCTGTAGCTGCGCTCGAACCGGGCACGGCACCCGTGGGCGGAACCCGCTCGCCTCCGCCCGGGCGGTGCCTCTCCCGCGCGTTTCCGGCCGGGTGCCGCGCACCCGTGCTCAGCGCGGGCGGCGTCGCGTCACCCCGTTCGGGAGGCGTCCTCGGGCCACACCCCGTCCACCGGCACGCCCGCCACCCGGGCGGCCCACACCACGCCGAGCACAGCCTGGCAGCAAGCACAGGCGCGGGGCGCGCCCGCACCGACGTACCGGGTACCCAGCAAGCGGCCCCACGACCATTCGGGAGGCCGCTCGCTGTTCCCCAACTCGGCGTCAGGGGTAACGTCCTGAGTGTCACCACAAAACTGGAGGCCAGTATGGCGCAGTGGGCTGAATACAGCACCGGTGAGCGCATCAAGATGCTGCGGGGGAAATCGACGACGCAAGCCTCGCTGGCCGAGATGACGGGGCTATCCGTCGTCACCATCCAGAAGGCTGAGCAAGACAAGAAGTTGACCCTGCCAACCCTGATGAAGATCGCGGCGGCCTTGTCCGTAGACACCTCCGTGATTCTGGGCCAGCAGGCTCCGCGCCGGGCGATGGACCAGAACATCCGTGCCGCGCTGCGGGCGGTATCGGGTGCGGTGCACGACGCCGCGCTGGGGTTCCATCCCGAGCACACGGAACCGGTGCCGCTCCCGCAACTGGCCGCCGCCACCGAACGCGCTTGGGACCTGTACTGGTCCGGCCAGTATGTGGAGCTGGGCGCGATCCTCGTACCGCTACTCTCGGAGGCGTCGGTCACAGCCCAGCAGGCCGATGGCGAGGACGAGTTGCACGCGCTCAAGCTGCTGTCTGACGCGTATCAGATCGCGGCGTGCGCGGCGAATCTGCTCAACTCGCGCGACTTGGCCTACGCCGCCGGGGGCTACGCCCGCGCGGCCGCACTGCGCGGCGGCGACTCGCTGCGTGCCGCTCGCGTGGACTCGGCGCTCGCCTGGGTGTACATGCGCGACGGGCGGTTGGCGGAATCCCTCGCCCTCTCGGAGCGGGCGGCGGCCAGCGTGGAGCCTAGCTACTCCGACCACAGCGCGGAGCAGCTGACCGTTTACGGCAACCTCGTCACGCACTGCGCGGTGACGGCCGCGCGTCTGGAGGTGGAGGACCGGGCGCGCGACTTCCTGTCCACGCTGCATGCCGTGGGCGCACGCCTGGGCAGCGAGCACAACTTCCACGGCGCCCGTTTCGGACCGGTGACCGCGACCACGCAGGCGGTAGGGGTGAACGCCACGATGCAAAGCGCGGGCAAGGCGTTGGCACTCGCCAAAGACCTGGAGGACACGCAGCTTGGCGCGCTCGCAGATTCGGCCCGCAACCGGTACCGGCTGGACATCGCCATGGCCCAAGCCGACGCCCGCATGTGGGACGCCAGCCTGGAGACCCTGGAGCGGACGATGCTCGCCGCACCGGAGTGGAGCCGCCACCAGGCACTACCGGGCGTGATCGCACAGAAAGTCGGACGGGCCTCCACGGCGAGGCTACGTCGGGTCATGGCCATGATCGACATGCCGCCAATTGCCGGAATGGGCACCCTGGCACCGCCGACCCACAAGACAAGCCGTTGACTCGCCCGTGAGCCGACTGGGGCCTCGCACGTCCCGGACGAGTGCAAGCTGACGCAGCAGCAGAACTCGCATGAGCAGGCTCACTTGCTGACTAGACGGCGGGACGAGTGGTACGGGTCGGACGACTTCAAACAGCATGACTTTCAGTAGTCGTCCATCCCCTTTCTGTACCTGCACAGCAAGTAGCGAGATCGTTACTCGCATGAAGAGAACACGCGAAGACGCCGCCCGCCGGAGGCAGATCGCCGACGCGGCGGCCGGGTTGCCACCCGTGCACGTGGTCCTGTACGCCTGCGTCCCACCCAGCCACGACGCGGAGACGACCGTGCGGGGCCTGCACCGGTACGCCCAGGCCCGCGACTGGACACCGGCAGCCGTGCTGCTGGACCACAGCCCGCACGCCACCCCGGTGGAGCTACGCGAGCAGTGGACCCGGGTCGTGCAGATGATCGAGCGGCGCGAGGCTTCGGGCATCGTGACCCCGGTGCGGTCCATGTGCGGCTACACCGACACCGAACGGCGACAGATCGACACCTGGCTGCGCGCACACGGCGCGTTCCTCGCCGTGTCAACGCGGGCCGGACAGGTCCTCGCGCCCCCTGCGGAAACCGGGCGGTGACGCGGCGGTGCTGACCCTGATCCCGCCCTTCCAGCCGCCGCCCACCGAGCAGCTGGCGATGGACGCCGGAGTGCACTGGGACGCGGTGCGCGCCACCGCCGACATCGCCGCCCTCGCGCTGCCCGAACTGGACGAGCAGCAGTGCGGCTCCGTCATCTGCGACGGCTACGGGGCGCTGGTGTACTGGCTGGTGCCGGTGCACGCCGCCGACGCCTGGACGCTGCCCACCGTGCGCGTGCTGAGCGCGCGTTCCTGCCTGGTGGTGCCCGCCCCGCACCGGGTCACCCCGCCGGGGAACTTCTGGATGCGTCCCTTTGCCCGCGACCACTACCTCACCGAACCGACCGCCCTGCACCAAGCCCTGAGCCACGCGCTCACCACGGCACAGCCCGCAACCGATCCAGGGAGGCGGCCGTGAATGCCATGACCTGCACGGAGTGCGGCCTGCTGACGGACGACACCGTCGTGGCCGGACGCGTGCACGCCGCGACCGGGCCGGGCCACACCCTCTACATCTGCCGCCAGTGCCTGCCCCACACCCCGCCGTACCCGGACGACGACCTGACCACCCTGGCGCGCTTCCAGAGCTGGCGCGAGAACCAGTAAGCGCCAGCACCACCACTGTTGCTGACGCTGGTGCCCCTCCCCGAGCCTTCCGTGGTGTGTCTCGGAGTCCCCCATGGCCTGGCACGAGCAATCCGCACCGCTCACGGCCCGAGCCGTCGTGGAGCACCAAACCCGCATGGCGCACGCCGACAGCCCGCGACCAACACGGCCACGCCGAGCCCCCGCGGACGCCACCGACCTAAAGCGGGTAACCCACAACGGAAGACTCCCGCCCCGGCCGTCCCGGAGTGACGGACGTACCGCCGGGGCGGGTCAAGACGAGGGACCGGCACCACCGGGCCGTCCTCGGGCCGACGCCGAACCTGTGCCTACTCGTGCCCACAGCGCGGCGTCTGGTCTCTCCCGCACCCACCCCATGGCGACCGCAGGGACAGACTCGCCAACCGTCCTCACGAATGACCAATTCAGACCCACAGAGAAAGGGAGGGCGCCTCATGCGAGCACTTCCGAGCCGACCGACGTTCGCCTGGCTGGAGATCACCGGCTTCTGCAACCTCAGCTGCCGCCACTGCTACGCGGGCTCGTCCCCACGTGCGCCCCACAACAGGCTTGCGCGCCCGACGCCGCCTGCGGTCCTACCGGCAGCGCCAGTGAGAACGAGGTCCGCCCCGGCATCACGAACCGCACGGTGCGCTACTACAACCCGGCGGTCGCACGCACGGACTGCTGACCCGGAAGGGGGCGGGTTCGTAGAGCAGGGTCCTGCTCGGGGCGGGCAGTCGGTAGCGTGACGGCACCAGCACCGCCGCCCCAACGGAGAACCCATGCACGAGATCGCCCTCTACCTCGCTCGCCGGGACGCCTACGCCGCATACCTCAGCGCCGCTGAGGCCGAATGCGGCGTCGCCCACCACCGCATCGACGGCCGGTTCGCGAACGACACCGAAGCCGTCGCGGCCGTGGACCAGGCGTACGCGGCGACCCGCGCGGCGTTCAACGTCCTCGCCGTCGAAGGAGAGGACACCGGACCCGTCAAACAGGCCCGGACCCTGAACGAGGTCCTGCGCACCCTGCATTCCGGCGGCGGCCACCACCCCGACTGGGCCGCCTTCCGCGACGCCCGTGACGCGTTCCTGGCCGCCGCCGCTGACCACCTCAAAAGCTTCCGCATCGAAGACTGACGGTTCAGACACGTCCCCTGGGCCGCCGCTCCCCGCTGCGGAGCCGGGCGGCCCGCACACCTCGCGGGTCCGCCTTACGGCAAGGAGCCCGACGTGTCATCACCCCTTCATCCCCCGCAGGCCCAGGACCGGGCTGGCGTGTACCGCCTCGCGACCCATCTCATCCAGGGCCGCCACGTCCAGATGCCAGCCTGGATCGCCGCCGTCAAGGCGGTGCCCCGGCAGCACTTCGTCCCCGCCTACCTGACCCGGTGCACCGGCCGGTTCGACGTGCCCTCCTGGGAGCCCTTCGACGCGGAAACGCACCGGCCGACGTGGCTGGCGAACGTCTACTCCGACCGCGCCCTAGTGGTGGAGACCGACCCGCTCAGCGGCGAGCCGACGTGCACCTCCACCATGCCGAGCGTGTCCGCACGCATGCTGGAGGAGTCCTACCTCAGCGACGGGCACCGGATTCTGGAGATCGGCACCGGCACCGGCTACCCCACGGCGCTGCTGTGCCACCGCCTCGGTGACGGCCGCGTCTGCTCCATGGACATCAATCCCGCCCGCGCCGTCTCCGCCACACGGCACCTCGCAGCGTGCGGTTACCGGCCCCAGCTGGCCACCGGAGACGGCCGAAAGGGCTGGCCGGACGGTGACGGCGGCGGCTTCGAACGGCTCATCTCCTGGTGCTCGGTAACCACCATCCCGGCCGCCTGGCTCCGGCAGACTCACCCGAAGGCGGTGATCCTGACCGGGCTCGGCAACAGCCTGGGCAGCGGCATCTGCCGCCTGACCCACACCGGGAACGGCACCGCCTCCGGCGGATTCCTGCCCGGGCCAGGAGCCTTACTGCCCGCCCGCTCGAACGCCACGGGGTACGACGTCCGGCCGAAGGCACCCTACCTGCCGCCCACGGAGGGGATAAGGGAGAGCCCCCTCACAGCGGCAGACCTGCTGCACCGCGACACGTTCCGACTGCTCGCCGGATTCGCCCTGACCGACGTGGCACTGGTGCAGCACCGGGATGCCAACGGTGGCGCCCACGTCCAGCTCCAGCACCCCGACGGCTCGTGGGCACGCACCCCGGCGCCCGGTGAACCCGACACCGGGTACGTCACCTGGGGCGGCCCACGCCAGCTGTGGGACGAACTGGAAACCGTATGGGCCACCTGGCGCCACCACGGCCAGCCCGGCCCCCACCCCATCGGCATCTCCATCACCCCCGACCGTCAACGAGTATGGCTACACAGCCCCCTCGGCCCCAGCTGGACGCTACCCACCCCCACGCCCTGACGTCGCGCACGAACAGCGAGGCGAGCAGCCAGCACCGAACACGTGGCACCCGCCAGTCGCGACGGCCCTCACCGGCCCGCCCACCAGCAGAAAGAGCCCCGGCTCATAGGCCATCTCGGCTTGATCACCCTGCAGGAAAGGAGCGAAGCTCGGTGACGAACGATGGTCCCCCCGGGTGTGTGGGCGAGGGATATCAGCTGCGGGCACCTTGGTGGCGGGCCAGAAAGCCGACTCACCCCCTGATCACCGTCCGCCGAACTCCCTGTGCAGCACCCGAGCCGTAGCCCTCTCGGATAGCGACTCCCCCGCTCTCAGTCTCACCGCTGCAAGCCGGGGGGCTCGTCGTGTCGCCGACCGGGTGGAGGAGAGCAGTTCGCTGCCGGGCACTCGGCTGGGGAAGCTCACCGTCTGCCCTGCCTCTTTCTGATGGCGCCCCTGTTCATCGCCCACTCCCCTCGTCCGGCAAGCAGCGCTAACGTGCGTACTGTTGGCGACGACACAGGAGCATGGCTGATGACGCGACGCGTTCGGATCGTAGGGACGAATTCTGGCAACGACGGCTGCCCCACCCTCTACCAGATCGACGGTACCGACACGTATCTCGTACAAGGCGACGCCGTCACGGACCCAGGGGAGTTCGCACAGCTGCGCGGCCTCAAAGACCACGAAGCTGCCGTCACCGTGCCCCGCGCCCTTCTGGCCACCTTTGGCCCAAAGACCGCAGAGCACGTTCCCCAGATGATCAGCTTCCCTGAGCTCAGCAGAATGCTAGGCACCTTGGAGCATTCCGCATGGCGTCTGGAGACGCGCCGCAGGTACGCCAGCGACGAGGAGACCGACACCTGGGCCGAGTTCCAGCGCACCGGCACCGTGAACTGGGACCTAGAGGACGCCTGGTGCCTCTCCCGCCGGGAGCAAGCTGCCCGCGGTGTGCGCGTGGAACGGGTGCGCGTGCAAGATGACCCATTGACTGAGGGCCAGCGCTACCTGCTGGACAACGCGCGCCGCAACGAGGCCGTAGGCGAGACTATCCGCACCTTGTCTCGCGCGACCGCGCAGAAACTGCGGTTGCCTGAAGAGGACTTCTGGCTCATCGACTCGCGCGTCGTGGCCCTCCTCCACTTCGACGGCGACGACGAGATCACCGGCGTGGAGCTCATCACCGACCCGGTCGACGTACTGCGGTACTGCCAGTTTCGTGAGGCCGCCTGGCACTACGCTGCCTCCTCCAACCGGGCGCAGCGGTAGCGCCACCGATGTGAGCACCGACTTCCAGCAGGCACGAGTGGCACTTGGCGCACGGCTCCGGGAACTGCGTGCCGGGCTCACCGGGCGTGAACTCGCCGATCGCTTAGGCTGGCAGCAGTCGAAGGTCTCGAAGCTGGAAACCGGGCGGCAAACGGCTACAGCGAGCGACCTCGCAGCGTGGGCGAAGGCTACCGGCCACCCGGCGGCAGCGGAGGAGCTTGAGGCCCGCCGGAAGACCTTGGAGTCGCGCTCGCGGTCCTGGCGGCGTCAGCTCGCCGCTGGTCACCGCCCAGTGCAGGATGCGCTGACCGTGGAGTACGAGCGGTCCAAAAACTTCCGCGCCTGGCAGTCCGCCATGGTGGTGGGGATGCTGCAGACGCCCGAGTACGCGCGGGCAGTGTTCGGTAGCTACGCCAACCTGCACAGATCGCCGCGCGACATAGATGAGGCGGTACGCGCTCGGGCGCAGCGACAAAGCATGCTGTACAGCGGCGACCGGGCCTTCCACGTTCTGATGTGGGAGGCCGTACTGTATTCGGCCGTCTGTCCTCTTAACGTGCTCGCCGGGCAACTCGACCGGCTCGCGGGCGTGCTGGGCCTGGACACCGTAAAGCTGGGTCTCATCCCCTTCGGCACGGTCCTCAAGCTCCCGCCCGCAGGCGGCTTCTGGCTGTACGACGAGCGGTTGGTGATCGTGGAGGAGTGGCATGCCGAGTCGTGGCTGGACGACGTGGACTCGGTAGCGCTCTATCTGCGTGTGTGGCGGGGGTTGGAGGACGCCGCAGTCTACGGGGCTGCTGCCCACCGGCTGATCGCACGCGCTCGCGGGCGGCTGAAGTGAGCACGTCGCCGCATCACGGCACGCGGAAGACGAATATTCGGGAATCAGCCCTGCGCTGATTCCCTCCACTCCCTACGTTCGGTGCACACGCCATCACGAACACCGGGAGGTCTCGTGCCCACCCCCTCATCTGCTGAGGCACCCAAGACTGAGCCTTGTTCCACATACCCGCCCGCTCGCGCACTCCGGCGTTGCTGCCGCTGTGCCGAACTCACCCAGGACGGCCAGCCCGTCGGCTCCGTTGTCGACGAGGCATACCCCCAGGAGTGCCAGTTCGCGTGCCCCTCGTGCATCCGCCCCGGCGAGGAAGGCTCACAGTGAACCCGTACCCCGACCGCTGCCCCGACTGCGGCTAGCTCTGGCTCAACGTGCGCCCCGTAACGCTCATCGAGTCCGGATCGGGCTTCGGTTGGACCCGCCACACCTGGCCCATGCCTACACCGAACCTCGGCGACGTTACCTCTCCCCGACCCCCGTGCCGCACGACGGGCACACCGGTGCCGCACGGGCGCCTCGCCACTACGACCGGACCTGGAGAGTGCGGGTCGCGGCAGCGAGGCACACCGCCCACGGAACCCAAAGAGAGAACAATGGACACCCGAACTTTACTGACCAACGACCAGTTCGCCGACGTTGTCGCCACTGTGCTCGACAACAACGATGGCATGGAGGAGCTGCTCGCACGCCGCATCGTCGGCGAGGCTGTTCGCTTCGTCGCCACGGCCGCGCGGTACCCCACCGTGGCCATCACGCCCTCCCGGGTGGTAGATGAGGGTTGGCACGCCCTCATCCTCCACACCGCCCTGTACACGAACCTGTGCGCACAACTGGGCAGGTTCGTGCACCACTACCCCGAGCGACCGGAGATCACCAAATACGACAAGAACGCCCTCACACGCACCACGGCGCTCATGGAGGAGGCCGGCTACAGCATCGACCACGAGCTGTGGGCAGCGCCGACGAAGGCGCTCATCCCTGTGGCAGCGAACTGCCAGCATCTCCCGAAACCAGGCGGCTGCGGGCCGATCCGACCAGGCAGCTGCGCCTCCCACTGCTCCGGCGGGTCGAGCGGCAACGACAGCTAAACTCATCTCGGCCGAAAGGGGAAACCGATGGGACCGGACGAGGCCCGGCGCGTGGAGGCCCTGCTACGTAAGCTTGGCATCCAGGGCGTGGTCGCGCCGATCGACCCGGACAACGCCACCGGCGAGTGGCGGGTCTACGACACGGCCGACCCCCACGCGCGCACGGACATGACTGCCGCCGCACTGGCGGCTGTGGCGGGCCGCCTCCCGGAAGACGACCCGCCGCCGTCCGGCCCCACGCGGGGCTTCGTGGTCCCGCCCAAGGAGTAGCCAACTCTCTGACAGAGCGCCGAAAGCTCGGTTCCCTGCGGGGCCGGACTTTCGGCATTCCATGCTCGGCAGGCTCTCAGGTCAGCAGCGGACCAGCAAACGATCACCAAAGCACTCGACTGGCCCTCATTGTCCTTTCACTCCTGCTCCGACCATCCCCGCGGGTGCGGGGGCGAGGCCGCCAGGGCCGCGCTCGCGGCAGCCCACGGTGGACCATCCCTGCGGGTGCGAGGGCGACAAGGCGGCCGGACGGCCTGGGGGACGGACCATCCCCGCGTGTGCGGGGGCGACGGTCGCGACCATCAGCGCCACAGCCGGGAAGACGGACCATCCCCGCGTGTGCGGGGGCGGCGCTTGTTGAGCTGGGAGTTTAGCGGGTGGGGTGGTCTTTTTCGTTCGGTTGGGTTCGCCGGGGGTGGCGAAGGGGGCGAGCTTCGAACGGGTGGTGCGGGACCCGTTGCCTCGTTTCCCTGGGCTCGTTACCCAGGGCAGGGGCTGCCGGGTGGGGAGCTTGAGTGGGGCGGGTGGGACTCGAACCCACGGCCGACGGATTATGAGTCCGCTGCTCTAACCGGCTGAGCTACCGCCCCGTTCGGCGCGTCGTGCACGTCGCTGCGCGCCGTCTGCCGCAGCATAGCCCGTTATACGATCTCCCGCCTGGATGAGGCCGCTGCCTTCGGTGGCTGAGACATCGATCACCCCCGGGCGGTTCCCGATCCGGGGAAGCGCACGAAAAAGGACCCCTGGCGGGGTCCTTCATGTGGTGTGCTCCCCCGACTGGACTCGAACCAGTAACCTGCCGGTTAACAGCCGGCTGCTCTGCCAATTGAGCTACAGGGGACTGCCCTGCGGGGGCTGCCGCCGGTGTTCCGGGGGCGTTCCCTCGCTGCGGGCAATACATTAGCGCATGCCGGGGCGTGGTTTGAAATCGGTAACCGCGCTGGATCTGGGCACCCTGAACAGTGGACGTTGGAAGCAGACGGAAGGGTTGTCGAGCATGCGGTACCGATTGACGTTCCTCACCGGGGTCGCGGTTGGCTACGTGGCCGGTGCGAGGGCCGGGCGGGAGCGGTACGAGCAGCTGCGCAAGAAGGCGCAGCGGTTCGCGGAGAACCCGGCCGTTCGCAACACCGTGGAGGCCGCCGCGGTCAGCGGCCGGGACGCGGCGGGCAAGGCGTGTGGCGCGGTCGCGGACCGGGTGGGAGACCGCCTGCCGCCCACCGTGACGGAGAAGATGCGCTCGATGTCCGGGCGTGGCACGCGCCCCGAGGACGACTGGGGCACCTCCAACACCTGAGGCCGGTTGGCTTCGGCGGGTGCGGGGCGGACGCAGAGTGCTGTCCGTCCCGCACCCGCCGCGCCCGGGCCAGGGCTGCGGCGTCAGGGCCGCGCGAGGGTGGTGAGGTCCGTCGTGGGGTCGGCGAGGCGGTGAGCGTTGACCGGGCGGCCGGAGCGGATCAGCTCCTGGATGGGCCCGGCGACGTCCCAGATGTTGACGTTGAGCCCGGCCAGCACGCGGTGGTCCCGCAGCCAGAAGGCGATGAACTCACGCTTGCCGATGTCGCCACGGCAGACCACCTGATCGTACGTGCCCGGGGGCGCCCAGCCGCTGTACTCCAGGCCGACGTCGTACTGGTCGGAGAAGAAGTAGGGCACGCGGTCGTAGGCGATGTCCTGGCCCAGCATGGCGCGGGCGGCGGCGGGGCCGCTGTGCAGGGCGTTCGCCCAGTGTTCGACGCGTACCCGGGTGCCCAGCAGCGGGTGCCAGGCGGACGCGGCGTCCCCGGCGGCGTAGATCGCGGGGTCGCTGGTGCGCAGGGCGGCGTCAACGGCGATGCCGCCGGTTCCGGGGTCCAGTTCCAGGCCCGCGCTCTCGGCCAGCGCGGTGCGCGGGGCGGCGCCGATGGCGGCGAGCACGCCGTGCGCCGGGTACTCCTCACCGTCGTCGGTGCGCACGGCCAGCACCTGGCCGTCGGCTCCGACGATCTCGGTCAGCCCCGCGCCGAAGGCGAGGCGGACGCCGTGCTCGCGGTGCAGGTCGGCGAAGAGGGTGCCCAGCTCGGGGCCGAGCACGCGGTGCAGGGGGGTCGGGTCGCGCTCGATGACGGTGACCTCGGTGCCGTAGGCGCGGGCGGCGGCGGCCACCTCCAGCCCGATCCAGCCCGCTCCGGCGATCACCAGGTGGCCGTTCTCCCGGCCGAGGCGGCTGAGCATGCCGCGCAGCTGGTCGGCGTGGGCGAGACGGCGCAGGTGGTGGACGCCGGCGAGGTCGGTGCCGGGGATGTCCAGGCGGCGCGGTTCGGCGCCGGTGGCCAGCAGCAGCGCGTCGTAGCGGAGCACGGTGCCGTCACCCAGCCGGACGGAGCGGGTGTCGCGGTCGATGAGGACGGCGGGCTGGCCCAGGTGCAGTTCGATCTCGGCGCGCGCGTACCAGGCGGCGTCGTGGACGAAGACCTTCGCCCTGTCCTCGGTTCCGGCCAGGTATGCCTTGGAGAGCGGGGGACGCTCGTAGGGGTGGTCGCGTTCGTCGCCGATCAGTATCACGCGTCCGGTGAAGCCCTCGGACCGCAGGGTTTCGGCGGCCTTCGCTCCGGCCAGACCGCCGCCGATGATGACGAACGTCTTGTGTGCGTTGACCACGTGGGTGCCTCCTCGCTGCCGTTCCGGTCGCCCCCCGGAAGGTTCACCTGGGAGCGTCCCGCATCACCGCGATCATGGGAAGGGCGCACGCACATTGTGCGGACCTGCGGGTGGGTGCCGGGGTGACCCGCGCCCGGGTGGGCGTGTCCGGCGCGGGGCCGGGTGCCCGCCTCGGGCGTCGTGCGGGCGTCGTGCGGGCGGTCCCCGGGTCAGGGTGTGGGCTGTGGCAGGGGTGCGGTGCGGGTGAGACGGGCGTGCAGCGAGCGGGCAGAGAGGTCGGTGAGGCAGGCGATCTGATCGACGACGACGCGGACCCGGCCCGCGTCGTCCCGCGCCTGCGCGTACAGGGCGCGGAACTGCGGGTCAAGACCGTCGGGTGCGCGCAGGATCAGCGCCTCGGCCAGTTCCGCGAGGATGACGCGCTGCTCGGCCCGCAGCCGCGCCTGGTCGGGGTGCTGCATGACGTAGCGGTCGGCGACGGCCTTGAGCACGGCGCACTCCAGCCGGGCGGCGCGCGGGACGACGAGGTCGGCGGCGTACCGGGTGAGCGGCCCCGGGCCGTAAGCGGTGCGGGTGGCGTGCTCGGCGGCGAGGCAGAAACGTCCGATGAGCTGACTGGTGGCGTCCTTCAGCCGGGCCTGCGCGGTGGCGGTGCCGTCGTAACCGTGCGGCCACCACTCCTGGTCCAGCAGCCGGTCCAGCGCCTCGGCCAGTTCGGCGTCCTCGGTGCCGGGCGGGGCGTAGCGCTCGCGGGCGACGGCGAAGACCTCGCCGCGTTCGGGGTCGGCGTACAGCACGTTCGGATCGAGGTGGCCAGCGTGCAGGCCGTCCTCGACGTCGTGCACGGAGTAGGCGACGTCGTCGGACCAGTCCATGACCTGTGCTTCGAAGCACTGGCGGCCCGCCGGCGCGCCGGAGCGGTACCAGGCGAAGACGGGCGCGTCGTCGGCGTAGACGCCAAACTTGGGCGAGTTGGGGGCGGTGGGGTGCGCGCCCTGCGGCCACGGGTACTTGGTGGCGGCGTCCAGGGCGGCCCGGGTCAGGTTCAGGCCGACGGGACGACCGTCGGCGGTGAAACGTTTCGGCTCCAGCCGGGCCAGCAGCCGCAGCGACTGCGCGTTCCCCTCGAAACCGCCGCACGGCTCGGCGATCTCGGCGAGGATCTGCTCGCCGTTGTGGCCGAAGGGCGGGTGGCCGAGATCGTGGGCGAGGCAGGCGACCTCGGTCAGATCCGGGTCGCAGCCCAGGGCGGCCCCCAGCTCGCGTCCGACCTGCGCGCACTCCAGGGAGTGGGTGAGGCGCGTGCGGGGCGTGGCGTCCCAGGCGTGCGGGCTGGACCCCGGGGTGACCACCTGGGTCTTGCCCGCCAGGCGCCGCAGCGCGGCGGAGTGCAGCACGCGGGCCCGGTCGCGCTGGAACGCGGTCCGGCCGGGCCGCTTGTCGGGCTCGGGCTCCCAGCGCTCGGCGTCGGCGGGGTCGTAGGGGGGCGGCGTGCCGTGCATACCCTGACGGTAACCGGCCGCGCGGTACGTATGCCCCCGCCCCCTTCCCTTCCGGAACCGGGTGGGCGCGGCCCCCGCTCCTTCGGCGCCCCGCCGCCGGGCGGCATCGCCTGCGGTCACGCCCTCACCCGCCGAACCGGCTGCGTCAGTGGGCGTCTCCGGCCGGCTCCGGCGTCCCGGCGGGTTCTCGGCGTCCGCACCGTGCGGGGCTCCTTCACCGCGTGGGGCTTGCCCGCCGCACGGGCCTTTCCCACCGCACGGCCTTTCCCACCGTGCGAGACCACCCCCGCCGCACGGGGTCTCGCCTCGGGCTGCGGTGTTACGCCGCGCTGTGGGCGGGGACCGCGTGGGCCAGGGCCTCGTCGTAGCGGTGGAGGACCAGGCGGGCCAGGGCGGGGTGGGGGCCGAGGGGGGCGGCGGCGGGCACGTCGGGTCCGGCGTCCCGGGCGCAGCGGGTGGCGAAGAAGCCCGGGGCGGTGAAGTAGGAGGCGAGCACGATGCGGCGGTGTCCGGCGGCGCGGAGTGCGGCCACGGCGTCGGGCACCGTGGGCGCGGCGGCGCTGGCGTAGGCGGGCACCACCGGGGTGCCGCCGAGCCGCTGGGAGAGCAGGTGGGCGGTGCCCTCGGCGTCGGTGGCCGAGCGGGGGTCGCGGGACCCGGCGGCGGCCAGGACGACGGCGTCGGGCGCGGGCAGGCCGGGCGGGGGCGGGCCGGGCGGGGGCGGCGTCCAGGGCGGCACGTCGGACGCGGGGTGCTCCCACGGCACCTCCCCCGGCGCGGGAGGCTCCGGCGTCCGCGCGTCAACGGCGTGCCCCGGGCGTACGGCGGGACCACGCTCCCGTGGTGTCCGCTCACCGGACGGGCACAGGCGGCTTTCAGCCAATCGGGCGTGCAGGGCCTCGGCCAGCAGGGGGTGCGGGCCCAGCGGCGCGGCCTGGAGGAGGCGCAGGTGGCGGGCCGCCCGGGCGGCTTCCGGCAGGTCGTGGTGGACGTGGTAGCCACGGCCGAACAGCAGCGGTACCAGCACCGCCGCACCGGGCGGGTGCGCGGCGAGCGTGGCGGGCAGCAGCGGCTCGTTCAGCTCGATGTGCCCCAGCTCGACGCGCAGCCCGGGGCGCAGCTCCCGTACGGCGTCCAGCAGGGCCCGGACGGTGGTGAGCGCGCGGGGGTCGCGGGAGCCGTGGGCGACGGCCACCAGCGTCGGCGCCTGCGGGCGGCCCGGGGCGCGGAGCCGCCGGGGGACGTGCGGGGTGGTGGGGTGGGCCGTCATGTCTCCAGTGTGCGAGCTGGGCGTTGCCGGGGCGTTTCGGCGCCGTCACGGGCGATGGCACGCGCCTCACGGCCCGCGCGGCGCGGCGCGGAGCGTCGGTTACCGGCCACGTAACGCGACGGGAGCAGTCGGGTAACACGCGTGCCGCACAATGTCCGCCATGAACGCGACGCCCGCACCCGCCGTGCCGTCGGCTGTCGAGGCCGCCGACGGCCCCACCGCCGACCCCGCCGACACCCCGGACGCCGCGAGCACCGAGGACGCCGTGGACACGCACTGTCCGTACTGCTCGCTCCAGTGCGGCATGGGGCTGCGGCCGGGCGCCGGGGGGCGGGTGGAGGTGGTCGAGCGGGTCGCGTTCCCCGTCAACCGGGGTGCGCTGTGCGGGAAGGGCCGCACCGCGCCCGCGCTGCTGGCCCCCGGCGCCCGGCTCACCGAACCGCTGGTGCGCCGCTCCCCGGCCGGGCCGCTGGAGCCCGCGAGCTGGGACGAGGCGCTGGAGCGGGTCAGCGGCGAGCTGACCCGCATACGCGCGGCGCACGGCGCGGACGCGGCCGGCGTCTTCGGCGGCGGTGGTCTCACCAACGAGAAGGCATACCTGCTGGGCAAGTTCGCGCGGCTGGTGCTGGGCACCTCGCAGATCGACTACAACGGGCGCTTTTGCATGTCCTCGGCCGCCGCCGCCGGGAACCGGGCGTTCGGGCTGGACCGGGGGCTACCGTTCCCGCTGGCCGATATCGAACGCTCCGGCTGCGTCATCCTCGTCGGCGCGAACCCGGCCGAGACGATGCCCCCCGCGCTGCGGTTCTTCTCGCGGCTGAAGAAGAACGGCGGGAAGCTGATCGTCGTCGATCCGCGCCGCACCCGCACCGCCGAGCAGGCCGACCTGCACCTCGCCCCGCGTCCGGGCACGGACCTGGCGCTGGCGCTGGGGCTGCTGCACCTGATCGTCGCCGAGGGGCGGGTGGACGAGGAGTACGTCGCCGCGCGCACCACCGGGTGGGCCGAGGCACGGTCGGCGGCCATGGCGCACTGGCCGGAGCTGGTGGAGCGCGTCACCGGCGTCCCGGTGCCGCAACTGCGGGCGGCGGTCGCGCACTTCTGCGACGCGGACTCCGCGATGGTGCTCACCGCGCGCGGCCCCGAGCAGCAGGCCAAGGGCACCGACACCGTGGGCGCGTGGATCAACCTCACGCTGGCCACCGGCCGAGCGGGCCGCCCGCACTCCGGTTACGGCTGCCTCACCGGGCAGGGCAACGGGCAGGGCGGGCGCGAACACGGGCAGAAGGCCGACCAGCTCCCCGGGTACCGCATGCTCACCGACCCTTCGGCCCGGGCCCACGTCGCCGGGGTGTGGGGCGTGGACCCCGACAGCCTGCCGGGCCCCGGCCGCAGCGCCTACGAACTGCTGGACGCACTCGGCGGTGACATCCGCTCGCTGCTGGTGCTCGGTTCCAACCCCGTCGTCTCCGCGCCGCGCGCCGCGCACGTCGAACAGCGGCTGCGCGCGCTGGACTTCCTCGCGGTGTGCGACGTCGTCCTCTCCGAGACGGCCGCCCTGGCCGACGTCGTACTGCCGGTGACGCAGTGGGCCGAGGAGACCGGCACGCTCACCAGCGTCGAAGGCCGCGTGCTGCTGCGCCGCAAGGCCGTGGACCCGCCGCCCGGCGTGCGCTCGGACCTGTGGGTGCTCAGCACGCTCGCGGCGCGGCTGGGCTGGGAGAAGGGTTTCCCGGCCGACGCCGAGGAGGTCTTCGACGAGCTGCGCCGCGCCTCGGCTGGCGGCAAGGCCGACTACTCGGGCATCACCTACCGGCGCATCGCCGAGGAAGACGGCGTCTTCTGGCCGTGCCCGGAGACGTCCGCCGACGACCCGGCCCACCCCGGCACGCCGCGCCTGTTCCTCGACCGCTTCGCCACCCCCGACGGCCGGGCCCGCTTCGCCCCCGTCACGCACCGGCCCGCGGCGGAGGAGCCGGACGCCGACTACCCGGTGCTGCTGACGACCGGGCGGGTACTCGCGCAGTACCAGTCCGGTGCGCAGACCCGGCGCGTCGCCCAGCTCAACTCCGCCGCGCCCGAACCGTTCGTGCAGCTCCACCCCCAGCTGGCCGAGCGGCACGGCATCGCCGACGGCGACCCGGTGGCCGTCACCTCGCGCCGTGGCCGCGCCGTCGCCCCGGCCCGCGTCAGCACCGCCATCCGCCCCGACACGGTGTTCATGCCCTTCCACTGGCCGGGCGAAGGCCGCGCCAACACCCTGACCAACCCGGCGCTGGACCCGACGTCACGCATGCCGGAGTTCAAGGTGTGCGCGGTCCGGGTGGAGCGGCTGCTCACCACAGCGGAAGCCAACGCGGAAGCACGCCGGATCGCCGCCCGGGGCAGCGTCACGGTGGACGACGTCCACGACGTCATCGACCGGACCCGCACGGTGCGCGAGAAGCGGTTCCGTGGCTGACACCTGGCGCACCGACCGCGTCGGCAGCGCGCTGCCCGGTACCACCCGACCGTGCTACGCCGCTTGGCGGCCGGGTTCGCGGCCATCGGCGACGTGCACCTCCGAGGAGCGGGGCACGCTCGGCAGGTGACGCGCCGGACGCCCACGTGCTCCCAGCCGTTCCGGCCACGCCGTCGGCCCCACGTGGCGGCTTCACCGCAGTGGTGGAGGGCGCGTGCGCGGTGGGTTCCTTCGGGTCACCGGGATGCGACGCCCAGGCCAAGGTGTTCGGTGACCGGGTCCAGGTGCGGGGCGGCGTCCAGCACGGTGTCCTCGGGCCGGCGGCCGAAGGTGAGCGGCCACACCACGTCGGGCTCCAGCCCGTGCGAGAGCGCCCACGCGTCCCACACGCGCCGGTGCGCGGCGGCGGAGTCCAACAGGACGCCATCGACGTCGAAGAGAAGCGCGGCGGGCCTCATGCGGATATCGCCGGGACTGGGTCGGTGCCGAAGACCCAGGGGGCGAGGACGACGTGCCAGCCGTCGGGGTCGGCGAAGAGGACGGCGCCGTGGGCGGGCCAGTACGGGTTGGTGGCGCGTACCGGCTGGTGGCCACGGGCGGTGAGGTGCGCGGTGGCCGACGCCACGGCCTGCGGGCCGGGGAGGTAGAGCGCGAGCTGGTTCTCCGGGTGCGGCCGGGGGACGCTCTCCGGGGCTCTGTGCTGGAGGAGTTCGAGGTGCACCGGGGCGCCGGGCAGCCCGAGAACGGCGCCGTCGTAACCGTCGTGGTCGCGCCAGGAGGCGAGCACGGGGAGCCCGAGGTCGTCGCGGTAGAAGGCGAGCGCGGCGTCGAGGTCGGCGGTGGGCCGGGCGAAGCGCACGGCGCCGACGGGCAGGTGGGGCGGCCAGGCGTGGGTCATGCGGCCATCCTCCGCCGCCCCGGTACGTCTGCGCCACGGGCGCGAGGCGGAGGTTGGGTCCGGCGGGAGTCGTAGCGCTGCGGACCGGGCGGTGGCAGCGGCGCGGCGGCAGGGCGCCCCGGAGGGCGCGGCACGGCAGCCCCCGCGCGGACGCCGGTCCCGGCCCGGCGAAGCGACGAAGCGGGTGCTCAGCGTGCGGCGGCGGCTCGCCCGGCAGCGGTGGTGACACCCGGGGCAAGCGCACCGGGTCACACCGGCCGGTGCAGCCAGTCGCCGCCGGGGATGACGGTGCCGTGGGTGCGCAGGTGTGCGGCCAGTGGCGGGGCGGCGGTGTAGAGCCACGCGGTGCGCTCGGTGCCGTCGGCGAGGTGGGCGGTGGCGGCCCCGCGCTCGTAGAGGTTGCCGGTGCCGCCGGGGGTGTAGTCCTCCAGCTTGTCCAGCACGCGCAGCACGTCGGCGTACGCGGCCGGGTCAGGCTCGACCAGTGCGCCGGTGACCTCGCCGGTGCCCTCGACGGCGTACGGGTACCCCGGGCCCTCGTACAGCGTCAGGCCCCGTACACGCGCGGGCAGTTCGCTGACGGTGCGCCCGGCGAGCGTCCACGCGTAGTGGTGCTCGCCGGGGCGCAGCGTGCCGTAGACGAAGAACGGCAGCCGTGGCGCACCGGGGTGCCCGGCGCTCACGGGGCCGTCGTCTCCCCGGCCACCCAGCGCGCGTAGTCCGCGCTCGCCTCGGTGACGGGCGTGGCGATGATCTCGGGCACGTCGTAGCTGTGCGCTTCGCGCAGGTAGGTCTCCAGGGCCGGGTAGCGGGCGCTGGTGGTCTTGAACAGCACCTGCCACTCGGGGTCGTCGTGTACCCGGCCTTCCCAGCGGTAGACGGAGGTGACCGGCCCGGCGATCTGCGCGCAGGCCGCCACCCGCCGTTCCACTGCTCCGGCGGCCAGGGCGCGGGCGGCCTCGGCGCTGTCGGTGGTGGTGAGGACGGTCAGCAGCTGGCTCATACCGCCACGGTAGCGAGCGGACGGCGGGCGCGGTGGCGGGGTCAGGGTCCGGGCAGGGGTTGTTCGGCCCAGATGACCTTGCCGCTGGGGGTGTAGCGGGTGCCCCAGCGCTGGGTGGTCTGGGAGACCAGGAACAGGCCCCGGCCGCCCTCGTCGTCGCTGGCGGCGTGCCGTACGTGCGGTGAGGTGTGGCTGGTGTCGGAGACCTCGCAGATCAGCGTGCGGTCGCGGATGAGACGCAGGTGGACGGGGCCGCTGGCGTGGCGCAGGGCGTTGGCCAGCAGTTCGCTGGCGACCAGTTCGGTGGTGAAGGCGTGGGCCTCCAGGCCCCAGGTGTGCAGCTGTTCGCGCACCCGGTGGCGCAGGGCGGGGACGGCGGCGGGGTCGGTGGGCAGTTCCCAGCTGGCCACGTCGTCCGGGTCCAGCCCACGGGTGCGGACGAGGAGCAGCGCGGCGTCGTCGGCGCCCGCGCGCGAGGGCAGCGTGGTGAGGATCGTGTCGCAGAGGTCTTCCAGGGGCTCGGCGGGGTGGGTGAGCGCGTCGGTGAGCCGCCGCAGGCCCTCCTCGACGTCCAGGTCGCGGGCCTCGACCAGGCCGTCGGTGAACAGCGCCAGCAGGCTGCCCTCGGCCAGGGTGAGGTGCGCGCTCTCGAACGGCACGCCGCCGGTGCCCAGCGGTGGCCCGGAGGGCAGGTCGGGGATGTCGGCGGTGCCGTCCGGTGCGACGACGACGGGGTGCAGGTGCCCGGCGCGGGCCAGGACGCAGGTGCGGGTGACCGGGTCGTACACGCCGTACAGGCAGGTGCCCCCGGGGGTTTCGGCCATCGCCAGCGACGCGTCGCCCTCGGCGGCCCGCTCGTCCACGGACTGGGCCACCAGGTCGTCCAGCTGGGTCAGCAGTTCCTCGGGCGCGAGGTCGAGCTGGGCGAGCGCGCGTACCGTCGTGCGCAGCCGCCCCATGGTGGCCGCGGCCCGCAGCCCGTGTCCGACGACGTCACCGACGACCAGGCCGACGCGGGCGCCGGAGAGCGGGATGACGTCGAACCAGTCGCCGCCGACGCCGACCCGGCTGTCGGCGGGCAGATAGCGGTGCGCGCTCTCCACCGCTGACCGGGGCGGCAGCCGCCCGGGCAGTAGCTCACGCTGGAGGGTGAGCGCGGCGCGGTGCTCCCCCGCGTAGCGGCGGGCGTTGTCGAGGCAGACCGCGGTGCGGCGGGTCAGCTCGTCGGCGAGCACGATGTCCGCGCGGCTGAACGCGTCGCCGCTGGCGGCGCGGGCGAAGGTGACCAGGCCGAGCGTCAGGTCGCGGGTGCGCAGCGGGAGGATCAGCGTGCGTTCGGAGGCGGCGTCGGGGCCGGAGGCGACGGCGCCGGGGGGAGCGGCGCCCCGGGACGCCACGCGGGCCAGCGCGGCGTCGCGGGTCGGCGCGCGCAGGGGTTCGCGCCCTTCCAGCACCTCGGCGAGCAGATCGACGGCGAGGAAGTCGGCCAGCTTCGGGACGGCGACGTCGGCCAGCTCCGCCGCGGTGCGGTACGGGTCGAGCGTGGTGCCGATGTGCTCGCCTGCCTTCACCAGCAGGTGGAGCCGCTGTTCGGCGCGGTAGCGCTCGGTGATGTCGAAGGACTCCTCGCACACCCCGATCGGCAGCCCACGGGCGTCCAGCAGCCGGTAGTAGGAATACGACCAGATGCGGTCGTGCGTGGGGTCCTCGGGCGGGCGGCCGCGGTAGTGGAGGTCGATGACGGGCTCGCCGGAGTCGAGCACCCGCCGGACCAGACCGCGCAGGTCGGCGGAGTGCTCCGGGGAGATGACCTCGCCGCCGGGCACCAGTTCGTCGGGGTAGCGTCCGGCGTAGAGCTCGGGCGGGCCGACCATCTCGCGCGAGCAGGTGTCGTTCGTCCACACCACGCGCGGGGCGGTGTCGTAGATCGTCAGGCCGATCGGGGACTGGGTGAGCAGGGCCTGGAGTACCGCCTGCCGCGTCTCCCACTCGCGCATCTCGTCCGCGCGGGCCAGCAGCAGCACGCTGGACGGCTCCCGCCCGGCTTCCGTCGGCAGCGGCCAGTGCGTCACCGCCGCCTGGACGACGTGTCCGTCCCGGTGCCGGACGCCGAGGGTGCGGCCGTGGGTGCCGCCGCCGGGCTCCGGGGGCGGCAGCTGACCGGTGTCGGCGAGCAGCCGGGCGGCTGGGGAGCCGAGCAGGTCGGCGGGGGTGTGGCCGAGCAGCTTCTGGGCCGCCGGGCTCCAGCCCAGCACGGTTCCGTGGCCGTCCAGCACCGCCGTCGCCGCCCGCGTCAGGGCCAGCGGACCGCCGAAGTCGCTGCTCCGCGTCTCCCCTGCACCACTCACTGCGCATCACCCTGCCCGCATCAAGCCTCCGCCGCCGCGCGGCCCGGTGCAAGCCGCGGGGCGGCGGGAAGGCCGAACGTGGGGGCGCGCGCGGTGGTGGGTGCTCGTCCCCGGCGGACCCACACCGCTGCGGGGACGCCGGTCGCGTCGGACCGGTGTGGCGCGCGGCACCTGGGGCTCGCGGGCGGCGCGGAGCCGGGCGCGGACGCCAGCGGACTGCCGCCGCGCGGCCGGGGTGCGGACACAGGCCGCACGCGAGCGCAGACGTGACGCGGTCCGCCGGGAAACGCGTCCGATTCGTTCAAGACCCGGCCGGGGCGGCGGTCATAGCGTGCGGGCATGGTTGCTCGATTCGATCTCATCGGCATGGTGACGGCCGACATGGCCGCCACGCTCGCCTTCTACCGCAGGCTCGGCCTGGACCTTCCCGCCGGGGCGGACTCCGCGCCGCACGTCGAGGCCACCGGTCCCGGCGGGATGCGGCTGGCCTGGGACACCGTGGAGGTGATCCGGTCGATGTACCCCGGGTGGGAGATGCCGGAGGGCGAGGGGCGGATGACGCTGGCGTTCCGCTGCGACGACCCGGCGGACGTGGACCGGGTGTACGCGGAGCTGACCGGGGCCGGATACCCCGGGAAGAAGGAACCGTGGGACGCGTTCTGGGGTCAGCGGTACGCCGTCGTCGCCGATCCGGACGGCACCCACGTGGACCTGTTCGCCCCGCTCAGCCCGTCGGACGCGGCAGGCGCGTGAGCGGGACGCCGGCCAGGGCGCGCACCTCGCGCGAGAGGTGCGCCTGGTCGGCGTATCCGGCGTGGACGGCGACGTCGGCGAGCGCCCGGCCCGCGTATGCCGAGGCGAGCGCCCGCTGGAGGCGCAGCACGCGGGCGAGGGTCTTGGGGCCGTAGCCGAAGGCGTCCAGGGAACGCCGGTGCAGCTGGCGGGGGCTGAGGTGGGCGGCCCGGGCCACGTCGGCGACGGTTCGCCCGGCGTCCAGGGCGGCGGCGACCGCCCGCGCCAGCGGGTCCGGTACGGCGCCCACGCTCGCTGCCACCGCTTCCAGTGCCGCACCCCGGTCGGCGGCCCCGGCGACGTACTCGGTCAGCCGCCGCACCCGCGCCCCGGGCCACAGCGCGTCCAGCGGCACGCGCTGGTCGCGCAGCTCATGCGCCGGGACGCCGAGCACGGCGGGCCCGGTGCCGGGGGCGAACCGCAGGCCCGTCCACCTGTCGCCGGGCCGCTCGGCTCCGGCCTGGGCGCGGGAGTCGGGTCCGGCGACGAGGAGGAGGCCGTCGTGCCAGATGAGGTCCATGCAGCCGTCCGGCAGCACCAGCGCGCTCCCGGGTTGGTCCGCCGCCGCCCGCGCCCACACCACGGTGCCGCCGCCCAGTGCGGACGGCCGCTGCGTGTAGTCGCCGGGCTCCACGCGTCCAGCGTAGAGGCCGCCCCGGACACTGACGGGCTGCCCCGTTCCGGTGAACCTCCGACCCGTGCCGCCCGTCGCGATGCCGCCCGTCGCGATGCCGTTGCCGGTGCGGCTCACAGCGGCGCCGGAGCCCGGCTGAGATCAGCGTTGCCCGGGGGAAACAGGAGGGAACCCACCGGGTAACAGCGCCCCCGCACGCTCAGGGGCATGACTTCGCAGCAGCGTGTGGTGGTGATCGGTGGGGGCATGGCCGGAGCCCGGCTCGTGCAGCAGCTGGCCGCGCCCGGGCGCACCGGCGGCCCGGGTGCGGGGGCGCCCGCCGTCACCGTCGTCGGCGAGGAGCGGCTCCCGGCCTACAACCGGGTGCTGCTCGCCGAGGTGCTGGCCGGGCAGTACCCGCCCGAGGTGATCGCGCTGCCGCAGCCGGCCGACGGGGTGCGCCGCCTGAGCGGTGTCCGTGCCGTCCGCGTGGACCGTGCCGAGCGCCGCGTGCAGTGCGATGACGGCACGGTCCTCGGCTACGACGCGCTGGTGCTCGCCACCGGCTCGAACCCGGTACTGCCGCCCCTGCGCGGCCTGTTCGACGACGGCCACGGCGACGCCGGACTACCCGAGGGCGTGCATCCCTTCCGCACGCTGGACGACTGCGCCGCGCTCGCCTCGGCCGCCGGGCCAGGCACGCGGGCGGTGGTGATCGGCGGCGGCCTGCTGGGCGTGTCGGCGGCCCGCGCGCTGGCCGCTCGCGGCGCGGCGCCGGTGCTGGCCCACCAGGGCGAGCACCTGATGGAGCGCCAGCTCGACCCGGCGGCCTCGGGGCTGCTGCGCGAGCACCTGAGCGCGCTCGGCGTGGAAGTGCACACCGAGTGCCGGGTGCGCGCCCTGACCACCGCACGGGATACCGGCGGACGCCGCGCGGTGCGCGCGGTGACGCTGGCTGACGGCTACGCGCTGGACGCCGACGTGGTGGTGCTCGCCTGCGGGGTGCGTCCGCGCACCGGGCTGGCGGCGGCGTCCGGGCTGACGGTACGGCACGGCATCGTCGTCGATGACCAACTGCGCACTGATGATCCGCGCGTGTACGCCATCGGCGACTGCGCCGAGCACCGGGGCACCGTCTACGGCCTGGCCGGGGCCGCGCAGGAGCAGGCCGACGCACTCGCCCGCGTCCTGCTCGCCGGGGGCACGCATCCCACACCGTGCTACCCCGGCACCCGCTCGCTGACCCGGCTCACCCTGCGCGGCCCCGGCCCGCTGGACCTGGCCGCTTTCGGCGAGACCGTGCCGCTGCCCGACGACGACGTCGTGCACCTGACCGACGCCACCCGTGGCGCGTACCGCAAGGTCGTCGTCCGGGGCGACCGGCTGGTCGGCGGCATTCTCCTGGGCGACCTCGACGCCGTTGGCGCGCTCGCCCGCACCTGGGAGGGGGACGAGCCGCTCCCCCAGACCCCGCTGCTCCACCTGCTCACGAACGATGGAGGCATCTGACCGTGCTGCAACCGTCTCAGGCTCCCCCCAAGCCCACGATTGTCCTGATCGGCCACGGCATGGTCGGGCAGCGCTTCCTGGAGGCCCTGGCCGACCGGGGCGTGACCGCCCGCGCCCGGGTCGTCGTCCTGTGCGAGGAGCCGCGTCCGGCCTACGACCGGGTGCAGCTCACCTCCTATTTCTCCGGCACCACGCCCGAGGAGCTGTCGGTGACCGACGAGGCGTTCCTCGCCGCCCACGGCGTGGAGCTGTACGTCGGCGACCCGGCCGTCTCGGTGGACCGTGCCGCCCGCACGGTCACCGCCCGCTCCGGCCAGAGCTTCCCCTACGACACGCTCGTGCTGGCCACCGGCTCCTACCCGTTCGTGCCGCCGGTGCCGGGCAAGGACAGCCGGGGTTGCTTCGTCTACCGCACCATCGAGGACCTGCTGGCCATCGAGGAGTACGCCAAGGGTGCCACCTCCGGCGTCGTCGTCGGCGGCGGGCTGCTCGGGCTGGAGGCCGCCGGGGCGCTCAGGGGCCTGGGCGTGGACGCGCACATCGTGGAGTTCAACGACCGGCTCATGGCGCTCCAGGTGGACGCGGGCGGGGGCGCGGCGCTGCGCCGCAAGATCGAGGACATGGGCCTGACCGTGCACACCGGCGTCGGCGGCCAGGAGATCACCGCCGGGCCGGACGGCGCGGTCACCGGCATGGTGCTCTCCGACGGTTCCGTCATCGACACCGATCTGGTGATCTTCTCCGCCGGGGTGCGCCCCCGCGACCAGCTCGCCCGCGACTGCGGTCTGGACGTCGGCGAGCGCGGCGGCGTCGTCGTGGACGCGCACTGCCGCACCAGCGACCCGGCCGTCTTCGCCATCGGTGAGTGCGCCAAGGCCGTGGACGGCATGGTGTACGGGCTGGTGGCGCCCGGCTACGAGATGGCCGCGACCGCCGCCGAGGTCATCGCGATCGAGGAGGGCGTCTTCGACGGCGACGGATTCACCGGCGCCGACACCTCCACCAAGCTCAAGCTGCTCGGCGTGGACGTCGCCTCCTTCGGCGACGCGCACGGCACCGCCGAAGGCTGCCTGGACGTGGTGTACTCCGACTCGCGGGCCGGGGTGTACAAGAAGCTGGTCGTCGCGAAGGACGGCACGCTGCTCGGCGGCGTCCTCGTCGGTGACGCGGAAGCGTACGGGCTGCTGCGGCCGCTGACCGGCACGGTGCCGCCCGCCTCGCCCGAGTCGCTGGTGCTGCCCGCCGGCGCCGGGGCACCGGCCCAGCTCGGCCCGTCCGCGCTGCCGGACGACGCCGTCGTCTGCTCCTGCCACAACGTGACCAAGGGCGCCATTCGCGGCGCCGTCACCGAGCACCAGTGCACCACCGTGCCCGAGGTGAAGAAGTGCACCAAGGCGGGTACCGGGTGCGGCAGTTGCGTCAAGGTGCTGGGCCAGCTGGTGAACGACGAGCTGGCGGCGCAGGGCGTCGAGGTGGACCCGGGCCTGTGCGGCTGCTTCGGGCAGACCCGGCAGGAGCTGTACGAGATCGTGCGCGCGCTGCGCCTCACCTCGTTCCGGGAGCTGCTGGACGGGCACGGGCGCGAGGCGGCCCGCGGCGGCGAGGGCTGCGAGGTGTGCCGTCCGACGGTCGGTTCCCTCATCGCCTCCCTGGCCCCGACCATCGGCGCCAGCGGCTACGTGCTGGACGGCGAGCAGGCCGCGTTGCAGGACACCAACGACCACTTCCTCGCCAACCTGCAGAAGAACGGCTCGTACTCCGTCGTCCCGCGCGTCCCCGGCGGGGAGATCACTCCGGACAAGCTCATCGTCATCGGCGAGGTGGCCAAGGAGTTCGGGCTCTACACCAAGATCACCGGTGGTCAGCGCATCGACCTGTTCGGCGCCCGCGTCGATCAGCTGCCGATGATCTGGGCCCGCCTGGTGGACGCCGGTTTCGAGTCCGGCCACGCCTACGGCAAGGCGCTGCGCACGGTGAAGTCCTGCGTCGGGCAGACCTGGTGCCGCTACGGCGTGCAGGACTCGGTGCGCATGGCCATCGACCTGGAGCTGCGCTACCGGGGCCTGCGCGCGCCGCACAAGCTGAAGTCGGCCGTCTCCGGCTGCCAGCGCGAGTGCGCCGAGGCCCAGAGCAAGGACTTCGGCGTCATCGCCACCGCCAGCGGCTGGAACCTGTACGTCGGCGGCAACGGCGGTGCCACCCCGCGCCACGCCGACCTGCTCGCGCAGGACCTCTCCGACGCCGGGCTGGTGCGGCTCATCGACCGGTTCCTGATGTTCTACATCCGTACCGCCGACCGGCTGGAGCGCACCTCGGTGTGGCTGGAGCGCATCGAGGGCGGCCTCGACCACGTCCGCGACGTCGTCGTGCACGACTCGCTGGGCATCTGTGACGAGCTGGAGGCCATGATGGCCGAGCACGTCGCCGGGTACCGCGACGAGTGGGCCGAGACGCTGAACGACCCGGAGCGGCTGCGGCGCTTCGTCTCCTTCGTCAACGCTCCGGACGCTCCCGACCCCTCGGTGCGGTTCGTTCCCGAGCGCGACCAGACCAAGCCCGACCTGGCGATCCTGGCCGGTCCCGACCTGCCCGTCCGTACTCTCGAAGGAGCCCAGAGCCGATGACGACGGCGACAACGACGGATACGACAGCGGCGGCGGCAACGGATACGACGGCGGCGACGACGGATACGGCGCTGGCGGCGCCGGGCCTGCCGCCGTCCGCCCGGGTCCAGGTGGAGACGGACACCGGATGGACGACGGTGTGCGAGGTGGGCGATCTTCTCCCGGGCCGGGGGGTGGCCGCACTGCTGCCCGACGGCACGCAGATCGCGGTGTTCCTCGACCGCACGGGCGGGGCGCACGCCATCGCCAACCGCGACCCGTTCACGGGCGCGTACGTCCTCTCCCGTGGCCTGCTGGGCTCCGCCCAGGGCCGCCCCTTCGTCGCCTCGCCTTTGCTAAAGCAGCGCTTCGACCTGGCGAGCGGACGCTGTCTGGACGACGACGCGGTGACGGTGCGGGCGTACGCGGTCCGCGTGGGGTAGCCCCTCCTCGTCCTCCCCGGAGCTGGGGCGCGGACCGGGACCGCCGAGCCGCCAGCACCGGTTTCGGGGAGGGCAAAGAGGGCACACATCGCACTCAATCCCGCGCAAGGTGCGAAACGGACATGATGCCCTAATCTCAACACAGGTACCCAATACGCGCCTGAATTTCCCTCAGATGACACCCTCGTGACTGGACTCACAGCCGCTCCAGCCCCGTGCAATTGCACCGCACGCCCTTTTCGTCACCCCGGTGCCAATTTCCCTGCTCAACCACGGGTTTTCGGACAAACCCCTAGATCCATTTCCTTACGCACGGAATCGGCTTCACCGCGCACCGTGGCCGAAAGCGGGTGTGGCAGACCGGGTGTAGCCCGTCGCGCCTTCCCGCTCCTTGTTTCGTGCAAACGCATGTGTCTACGGTTCCTCCGCCATCGCATCGGATGCGGTGGCCCCACCACCGGGACGCCGAATCCTGCCGCCCGGCCGGGGGAAGAGACCCGAAGTCGATCGCGGCAGGAGCGGGGGAACCAGGTAAGTGCCGTGCCGTGTATCCGTACCGGTACGGCTAGGGGTGAAGCCATGCTCCGGCGCGCGCGGCGCGCCGGAACGTGGCCGGGCTACTCCGGCCCGAATCCGACAGCTCACCTCGCAGGCGTAGGAGAGGACACACCTATGTCTCGTGGTCGCCACCGCCGTCCGCGCCAGCTCATCACCCGTCAGGTCGCCCGCGTGTCGATCGTCGCCGCCGTCGGCGGCGTCGCCGCTCCGCTCGCCGCGGCCACCGCCAACGCCGCCGATGTCTCCGTGTGGGACAAGGTCGCCGCGTGCGAGAGCACCGGCAACTGGTCCATCAACACCGGCAACGGCTTCTACGGCGGACTCCAGTTCCAGCAGTCCTCCTGGGAGGCCGCCGGCGGCACCCAGTACGCCCCGCGTGCCGACCTGGCCACCAAGGACCAGCAGATAGCCACCGCCGAGCGCCTGCTGGAGATGCAGGGCCCGGGCGCCTGGCCGGTGTGCGGCCCCCGCGCCGGTCTGACGCAGGGCGGCCCCGCCCCGCAGCTCGACGTCAACGGCTCGGCGGAGAAGTCCGCCGAGAAGGCTGAGAAGGCCGAGAAGAAGGCCGAGCCCCAGGCGGCGAAGGCCGGGGACAAGCCGGAGCCGAAGGCCGAGCCGAGCAAGAAGGCCGAGAAGGCTGAGAAGAAGGCCGCGCCCAAGGCGGAGCCGAAGGCCGAGAAGGCCACCGGCGAGAAGTACACCGTCGTCAGCGGTGACACCCTCTACGGCATCGCCACGGTCAAGCACATCGACGGCGGCTGGAAGGCCGTCTACGAGGCCAACCGTGATGTCGTGGGCGCCGACCCGGACCTCATCTTCCCCGGCCAGCGCCTGAGCCTGGACGCTCAGCAGGCCGCCGGGCAGCCGAAGGCCGACCAGTCCAAGGCCGCGCCGAAGCCGGAGCCGAAGGCGGACCAGCCCGCCGAGAAGCCCGCCCAGAAGCCCGCTGAGAAGAAGGCGGAGCCGAAGCCGGAGCCTAAGGCCGAGAAGAAGGCCGAGCCCGCCCCGGCCAAGGAGGCCAACACGCCGAAGCCGAAGAGCGCGGAGCCCGCCCAGCAGGCGCCCGCCGCCACCGGCTGGGTCCGCCCGGTCGAGGCGTCCACCAGCACCGCCTACCGCGCCACCGGGTCCTCGTGGTCCAGCGGCTACCACACCGGTGTGGACTTCGCCGCGGCCACGGGCACCACGGTGCGGTCCGTGGGCGCTGGCACCGTCGTCTCCGCGGGCTGGGGCGGCTCGTACGGCAACCAGGTGGTCATCAAGCACACCGACGGCCGCTACAGCCAGTACGCCCACCTCTCCTCGATCTCCGTCTCCGCGGGCCAGTCCGTGAGCGGCGGTACGCAGATCGGCCTCGTCGGCTCCACCGGCAACAGCACGGGCCCGCACCTGCACTTCGAGATCCGCACCGGTGCTGGCTACGGCTCGGACATCGACCCGCTGGCTTACCTGCGCGCCAAGGGCGTCAGCATCTGAGAACGCTGAACCGCACCACCACGGGACCGGCCGTGCCGACGACGTTCGTTGGCACGGCCGGTTCTCGCCGTTGGCGCGCCCGTGCCGGGGGCGTCACCCGGCGTCGTTAGTCTCCGCCGCGCGAGACCCCGTCACCGCCCGGTGCCGGGGCTGGGACGATCGCGAGTGAGGTACCCGTGGAACGTCGCTCCTTCCTGCGCGGCACCGTGGTGAGCGGTTCGGCCGCCGCCTTCGGCTTCACCCTGATGCGGGGTGCCGCCTACGCCGCCCCGGCCCAGCCAGGCCCGAGCCCGTACGGCTCCCCGCTTTCCGCCGACGCGAACGGCATCCGGCTGCCCGCCGGCTTCAGCAGCCGCGTCATCGCCCGCTCCGGACAGCGGGTGGCGGGCACGTCCTACCGCTGGCACCCCGCTCCGGACGGCGGCGCCTGCTTCCCCTCGGGCAGCGGCTGGATCTACGTCTCCAACTCCGAGGTCAACCCCGGCGGCGGCGCGAGCGCCGTGCGCTTCAACTCCTACGGCTCCGTCACCGGCGCCTACCGCATCCTGTCCGGCACGCGGCAGAACTGCGCGGGTGGCGCGACTCCGTGGCGCACCTGGCTGTCGTGCGAGGAAGTGGACCGCGGCTACGTCTACGAGACCGACCCCTACGGTGTGAACAGCGCCGTGCGCCGCGCCGCGATGGGCCGCTTCAAGCACGAGGCGGCGGCGGCCGACCCGCAGCGCGAGGTCATCTACCTCACCGAGGACGTCAGCGACGGCTGTCTGTACCGGTTCGTGCCCGACACCTGGGGCGACCTGTCCTCCGGGCGCCTGCAGGTTCTGGTGGCCGGTTCCGCCACCTCCGGTTCGTTCAGCTGGGCGGACGTGCCCGACCCCAGCGGCGGTAGCCGGGCCACCCGCCGCCAGGTCTCCGGCGCCAAGCACTTCAACGGCGGCGAGGGCTGCCACTACGCCGACGGCACGGTGTGGTTCACCACTAAGGGCGACGGCCGCCTGTGGCGGCTGAACCTCGCCAGCGGCACCTACGAACTGGCCTACGACGACTCCCTGGTCAGCGGCAGCCCCCCGCTGACCGGCCTCGACAACGTCACCGGCGCCTCCAGCGGGGACCTGTTCATCGCCGAGGACGGCGGCAACATGGAGATCTGTCTGGTGACACCCGACGACATCGTGGCGCCCTTCCTCCGCGTCGAGCACCAGTCCGGCTCGGAGATCTGCGGCCCCGCCTTCTCCCCCGACGGCACCCGCCTGTACTTCTCCAGCCAGCGCGGCACTACCGGCCGCTCCTCCGGCGGCATCACCTACGAGGTGACCGGCCCGTTCCGTGCCTGACCCCAAGGGCGGTGTGGCACCTCCGCACAGGTGCCACACCGCCCGGCCAGGACCGTCAGCGTGGACGAGGGTCACCGCGCGGCGCCGCCCGGCCCCCAGAACGCCGGGCGAGAACCCGGCGCCGGCTTGACGGGCAGCGTCAGCGGCTGTCGCTGCCCGCGCTCTGCGCCGCCGCCCGCCCGGCCTCCAGCCGCGCGACCGGGATGCGGAACGGCGAGCAGGACACGTAGTCGAGGCCCACCTCGTGGAAGAAGTGCACGGACTCCGGGTCGCCGCCGTGCTCGCCGCACACGCCGAGCTTGAGGTCGGGCCGGGTGGCCCGGCCGGCCGCCGCCGCGTCCGCCACGAGCTTGCCCACGCCGTCCTTGTCGATCGTCTCGAACGGGGAGACGCCGAAGATGCCTTTCTCCAGGTACGCGGTGAAGAAGCTGGCTTCCACGTCGTCCCGGCTGAAGCCCCACACCGTCTGGGTGAGGTCGTTGGTGCCGAAGGAGAAGAAGTCGGCGGACTCGGCGATCTGATGGGCGGTCAGCGCGGCGCGTGGCAGCTCGATCATCGTGCCCAGGGTCAGCTTCAGCTCCACGCCGTGCTCACGCTCGATCTCCGTGATGACGCGCTCGGCCTCGTCGCGGACGATCTCCAGCTCCTGCACCGTGCCCACCAGCGGGATCATGATCTCCGCACGCGGGTCGCCCTTGGCGGCCTTGCGCTCGGCGGCGGCTTCCGCGATGGCCCGCACCTGCATGGTGAACAGGCCGGGGATGACCAGGCCCAGGCGCACGCCGCGCAGACCGAGCATCGGGTTCTGCTCGTGCAGCCGGTGGACGGCCTGGAGCAGGCGCAGGTCGTTCTCGTTGGCGTCCTTGCGGGACTCCGCGAGCGCGACGCGCACCGACAGCTCGGTGATGTCGGGCAGGAACTCGTGGAGCGGCGGGTCGAGCAGCCGGACGGTGACGGGCAGGCCGTCCATCGCCTCGAACAGTTCCTTGAAGTCGCCCTTTTGCAGCGGCAGCAGGGCGGCCAGTGCCTGGTCCCGCTCGGTGTCGGCGTCGGCGAGGATCAGCCGCTCGACCAGTTCGCGGCGCTCACCGAGGAACATGTGCTCGGTGCGGCACAGGCCGATGCCCTGCGCGCCGAACCGGCGGGCCCGGGCGGCGTCCTCGGCGTTGTCGGCGTTGGCGCGCACCCGCAGGCGGCGCACGCGGTCGGCGTAGGCCATGACGCGGTGCACGGCCTGCACCAGCTCGTCGGCGTCGTCCGCCCCGGCGTGCATGCGGCCCTCGAAGTACTCCACGACGGGCGAGGGCACCACGGGCACCTCACCCCGGTAGACCTTGCCGGTGGAGCCGTCGATGGACACCACGTCGCCCTCGTCGATCACGACGGTGCCCTTGCCGTCCGGGGCCGGGGCGGTCAGCTGGCGGCGCTTGGTGTCCACTTCCAGGTCCTCCGCGCCGCACACGCACGTCTTGCCCATGCCCCGGGCCACGACGGCGGCGTGCGAGGTCTTGCCGCCGCGCGAGGTGAGGATGCCCTCGGCGGCGATCATGCCGTCCAGGTCGTCGGGGTTGGTCTCGCGGCGGATGAGGATGACCTTCTCGCCCGAGCGGGACCACTTGATCGCGGTGTAGGAGTCGAAGACCGCCTTGCCGACGGCCGCGCCCGGCGAGGCGGCGATGCCGCGCCCGAGCTGGTCGGCCTGCGCGGTGAGGTCGAAGCGGGGGAACATCAGCTGGGCGAGCTGGGCGCCGTTGACGCGCTGCAGCGCCTCGGCCTCGTCGATGAGCCCCTGATCGACCAGCTGCGTGGCGATGCGGAACGCGGCGGCGGCGGTGCGCTTGCCCACGCGGGTCTGGAGCATCCACAGCTTGCCGCGCTCGATGGTGAACTCGATGTCGCACAGATCCTTGTAGTGGAGCTCCAGCGTCTCCATGATCTGCATGAGTTCGGCGTAGGACTTCTGGTCCAGCTGCTCCAGCTCGGCGAGCGGGACGGTGTTGCGGATACCGGCGACGACGTCCTCGCCCTGCGCGTTTTGCAGGTAGTCGCCGTAGACGCCCTGCTGGCCGCTGGCCGGGTCGCGGGTGAAGGCGACGCCGGTGCCGGAGTCGGGGCCGAGGTTGCCGAAGACCATGGAGCAGACGTTGACGGCCGTGCCCAGGTCGTGCGGGATGCGCTCCTGGCGGCGGTAGAGCTTGGCGCGGTCGGTGTTCCAGGAGTCGAAGACCGCGCGGATGGCGAGGTCCATCTGCTCGCGCGGGTCCTGCGGGAAGTCGCGGCCGGTGTCGCGGCGGACGATGCCCTTGAAGGTGTCCACCAGGGCGCGCATGTCGCCGGCGTCCAGCTCGATGTCGGTGGCCGCGCCCTTGGCCCGCTTGGCGTCCTCGATGGCCTCCTCGAAGTGCTCGCCGTCCACGCCGAGCACGGTCTTGCCGAACATCTGGATCAGCCGGCGGTAGGAGTCCCAGGCGAACCGCTCGTCCCCGGCCTGCGCGGCGAGTCCGCTGACGGAGGTGTCGGACAGGCCGATGTTGAGCACGGTGTCCATCATGCCCGGCATGGAGAACTTGGCCCCGGAGCGCACCGACACCAGCAGCGGGTCGTCGGCCTGCCCGAGCTGCTTGCCCATCTGCTGTTCCAGCGCGGCGAGGTGCTCGCTCACCTCGTCGCGCAGCGCGCCGGGCTCGGTGCCCGTCTCCAGGTAGCGGCAGCACGCTTCGGTGGTGATGGTGAAGCCGGGTGGCACCGGGAGACCGAGGTTGGTCATCTCGGCGAGGTTGGCGCCCTTGCCGCCGAGGAGGTCCTTCAGCTCCTTGTTGCCCTCGGTGAAGGCGTACACGAACTTGGTGTCGCTCGCGGTTACGTGGGGTTCTGTGTTTTCCGGCACGGGACTCGACTCCTCGTGTACGCCTGCCTGCCCTGACGGCGGGGAGCGTACCCAGTTCCAAGGCTGATCAGCACGGGTAGTCGCACGTCAGGCGGGTTCAACCACCCATCCGCCAGCGGATCGAAAGCAAAGGTTCAGCCAAGTGATCACGTGTGGCACTTTCGAGGCTTGAACACATGATGACGCACCGCAGCGAATCATGCGCGCCTTCATGACACTGAGTGAGAGTGAGCGTCGGGGCGTTCGTGGAATCACCTGGCACTGAGTGCCACTCATTGGAGTCCCGTACACAACAGTCGAGCGCTCATCTGAGCGCGCCTCTCATCACTCGTGGCGAGGATCACGCGCCCCTCCGGTCCGTGTCCCACGATCCGGACCCCACCGCCTTCCGGCGATCGGGCGTTCACCTCCCGCCGCCAGCCGAGCTGAATCCGGTTAACAGGCAGGGTCACCGGGGGAACTCCTTGTGATGCGCATCACATCAGCGATCTGCCCGAATGTGATGTAGCTGATGTTTCGGGCGGAACCCGGCACCGATACTTTTGCGTGTTCAACAGAAGTTCACCCGGCGATGACACCGACGCGTGCAGGGGGCCTAAGCCGCCTGCGCCTGTTCCGCCACCACCGGGACCCTCCGACCCCGGAGCCCCTCCGTGGACCGCGTGACCGAGACCACAGCCCCCACTCCGCCCACCGCACCCACCGCCCTGCTGCCGACCATCCCGCACCAGGGCGGCAGCACCCGGACCGCCCCCGGCGCCCGCACCGCCCCGGGCCACGCCGCCGCGCTCGCCCACCGGGCCGCCCATATGCTGGCGTGCAACTGGACGGGCGGCGCGACGGTGCCGGCGCACAGCCTGTACCCGCACCAGTGGAGCTGGGACTCGGCGTTCATCGCGATCGGACTGCGGCACCACGAGCCGCTGCGGGCACAGCAGGAGTTGGAGACCCTGCTGGCCGCCCAGTGGGAGGACGGCCGCGTACCGCACATCGTCTTCAACCCGGCCGTCCCGCGCCACGCGTACTTCCCGAGCCCGGACTTCTGGCGCTCCGCGTCGGCGGGCAAGGGGGCGGGCTCCCCCGCGGACCGGCACACGTCCGGCATCGTGCAGCCGCCCGCGCACGCACTGGCCGCCTGGCTGGTGCACCAAGCGCACCCCCGCACCTCCCGGGAACGCGGCTTCCTGCTGCGGCTCTACCCGCGACTGGCCGCCTGGCACCGCTACCTGGCCGCATGCCGCGACCTGGGCGGCCACGGGCTGGCGGCCGTGGTGCACCCGTGGGAGCCGGGCATGGACAACAGCCCGTGCTGGGACGCGCCGCTGGCCCGCGTCGCCCCGGCCGCACCGGACACCTTCCGCCGCGCCGACCTGGACCACGGCGCCGCCACCGACCGCCCCACCGACCTGGACTACGGCCGCTACGTGCGGCTGGCCGCCGCGTACCGCGACGCCGGGTACGACGACACGCGCGCGGTGTTCGCCTTCGCCGTGGAGGACCCGGGCTTCAACGCGCTGCTGACGGCCTCCGAGCACGCCCTTGCCGAGATCGCGCAGGAGCTGGGCGCCGACCCTCAGCCGCACCGCCGCCGCGCCCGGGAGCTGACCCAGGCCATGGAGCGCCGCCTGTGGGACCCGCAGGCCGGGCAGTTCCGCTGCCGCGACCTGATCGACGGCACCCTCATCGACGAGCGCAGCGCCGCCGGGCTGCTGCCGCTGGCCCTGCCGGACCTGCCGGAGCCGGTGGTAGAGGCACTGGTGCGCACGCTTCAGGGCCCGCACTTCACCCCACGGCCCGCCCGGGATGCCCAGCCCGTGCACGCCACGGGCACGGCGGCGGACGCGGGTGACGCGGGCACGGTGGGCGACGCGGGCGACACGGCCCACGATGCGGACGCGGACACCGCGCCCGGACTCGTCCCGAGCTACGACCTGCGCGGCCGGGCCTTCGACCGCCGCCGCTACTGGCGCGGCCCGGCCTGGTTCAACGTCAACTGGCTGCTGGAGTCCGGCCTGCGCCGCTACGGCCACACCGAGCGGGCCAACGCGCTGCGGGAGGCGATACTCCACGCGGCGGACGCCACCGGGTTCGCCGAGTACGTCGATCCGCTGACCGGTGCCGGGCGCGGCGCCCGCGCGTTCGGCTGGACGGCCGCGCTCACCCTGGACCTGCTGGCGAATCAGCCGCCGGAGGTGTCCAGTTCGGCGTCGGCGGTGACCGTCGTACAGGCGTAGGGGTCGTCCAGCCAGCCGTCGGGCAGCACCACGCGGTTGCGCCCGTGGGTGCGGCCGCGCGGGCCCTCGGCTCCGGCGGGCCAGGGCTGGTCCAGCTCCAGCCCGTCCAGCAGTTCCCGCAGTTCGGTGAGGGAAGCGGCGACGGCCAGTCGGCTACGCGCCTGGGAGCCGACGGAGAAGCCCTTGGTGTACCAGGCGATGTGCTTGCGGAAGTCGATGACGCCGCGCGCCTCGTCGCCCAGCCACTCCCCCAGCAGCCGCGCGTGCCGCACCATGACGTCGGCGACCTCGCGCAGGGTGGGCCGGGCCACCTCGTCCTCGCGGCCCTCGAAGAGCGCCACCAGGTCGCCGAACAGCCACGGGCGGCCCAGGCAGCCCCGGCCCACGACGACCCCGTCGCAGCCGGTCTCGCGCATCATGCGGACCGCGTCCTGGGCACACCAGATGTCGCCGTTGCCGAGCACCGGGATCTCGGCGGGCACCGCCTCGCGCAGGCGGGCGATGGCCGACCAGTCGGCGGTGCCGGAGTAGTGCTGGGCGGCGGTGCGGCCGTGCAGGGCGATCGCGCTGACGCCTTCCTCGGCGGCGATGCGGCCCGCGTCGAGGTAGGTGAGGTGGTCGTCGTCGATGCCCTTGCGGGTCTTCATCGTCACCGGCAGGCCGCCCGCGCCGGTGACCGCCTCGCGCAGGATCTCGCGCAGCAGGTTGCGCTTGTAGGGCAGCGCCGAGCCGCCGCCCTTGCGGGTGACCTTGGGCACCGGGCAGCCGAAGTTGAGGTCGATGTGGTCGGCCAGGTCCTCGTCGGCGATCATGCGCGCGGCCTTGCCGACGGTGACCGGGTCCACCCCGTACAGCTGGATGGACCGCGGGCGTTCACCGGCGTCGAAGCGGATGAGCCGCATGGTCTTCTCGTTGCGCTCGACCAGGGCCCGCGTGGTGATCATCTCGCTGACGAACAGGCCCTTGCCGCCGGAGAAGTCCCGGCACAGGGTGCGGAAGGGGGCGTTGGTGATCCCGGCCATCGGCGCCAGCACCACCGGGGGTGTGACGTCGTGCGGTCCGATCCTGAGCTGCCGTGCCACGGTGCCTTCGCTCCGGCTCTTCCTGTTGCCTGTGGTGCCTGTCGTCGCTGTGCTGCTGGTGAGGCCAATGGACGCTTGCGGTTACTTCCGGCCCCTGGCGGTGCTGCCCACCCTGGCGGCCTCCTGGTCCTGCGCCTTCGCGGCTCGCACCGCCGCGCACTCGCCGCAGGTGCCGAAGATCTCCACGGTGTGGGCCACGTCCCGGAAGCCGTGCTCGGCGGCGATGGCGTCGGCCCACTTCTCCACGGCCGGGCCCTCCACCTCGACGGCCTTGCCGCAGGAGCGGCAGACCAGGTGGTGGTGGTGGTCGTCGGTGCTGCACCGGCGGTAGACGGCCTCGCCCTCGTCGGTGCGCAGGACGTCCACCTCGCCAGCGTCGGCGAGTGACTGGAGGGTGCGGTAGACGGTCGTCAGCCCCACCGAGTCACCCCGGTGCTTGAGCATGTCGTGCAGCTCCTGCGCGCTGCGGAACTCATCGACCTCGCTCAGTGCCGCCGACACCGCGGCGCGCTGCCGCGTCGAACGGCCGCGGACTGGGGGACCTGCGGTCGCCACCGTTAGCCTCCTTACCAAACCCGTACGGGTGATTGGGCTCGCCTCGGTCGCGCCCAATTGTGCCAGGTGTGGCAGACGCGTCCGGGCGCACCGGCTATCGCCGCCTACCCACCGCGTACCGGCTCCCCTTCCAGCATGCCGGACGGCTCGCTCCGGGCGGCCAGCCGGGCGCGTCTGCGTGCGACGGCCGGGGTGAGCGCGGCCAGCACGGCGAACGCGGCGATGGCCAGCAGCACGATCGTCGCCCCGGGCGGCACGTCCACGTAGAAGGAGACGGCGGTGCCGGACAGCGCGACCAGGACGCCGAGCACGACGGACAGCCCGAGCGTCACCGCGAAGCCGCGCGTCACCTGCTGCGCCGCCGCCACCGGGATCACCATCAGCGCGCTGACCAGCAGCAGCCCCACCACCCGCATCGCCACGGTGACGGTGACGGCCGCGGTGACGGCCAGCAGCAGGTTCAGCAGCTTCACCGGCAGCCCGGTGACGCGGGCGAACTCCTCGTCCTGGCAGACGGCGAACAGCTGCCGCCGCAGCCCGAGGCAGATCGCCAGCACCGCACAGGACAGCACGACGATGGCGGTGACGTCCTCGGGCGAGACGGTCGTGATGGAGCCGAACATAGCGGTGAGCAGATCGCCGGTGGAGCCGCCCGGCGCCAAATTAATGATCATGACGCCGCCCGCCATGCCGCCGTAGAACAGCATGGCCAGCGCGATGTCACCGCGCGCCTTGCCGTACCAGCGCACCAGCTCGATCGCGACGGCGCCGGCCGCGGCGACCAGCACCGCCGTCCACACCGCGTTCGTGCTGAGCAGGAAGCCCAGTGCCACGCCGGTGAGCGCGATGTGCCCGATCCCGTCGCCCATGATCGCCTGGTGCCGCTGCACGAGGTAGATGCCGACGGCGGGCGCGGCGATGCCCACCAGCAGCGCGGCCAGCAGGGCGCGCTGCATGAAGGCGTAGTCGAGGATCTCGATCATGACGGAAGCCCTGTTCCGATGCGGGGGGCCACGGGGGCCTCGGCGGGGACGGCGCTGTCGTGCGGGTGGCAGGCCAGATCGTGCAGCTGCTCGGGGTGCTCAACGCGCTCCACCCGGCCGTCGCGCAGGACGACGCTGCGGTCGATCAGCGGCGCCAGCGGCCCCAGCTCGTGCAGCACCAGGAGCACCGAGGTGCCCTCGGACACCTGCGCCCGCAGCGCGGTGGCCAGCACCCGCTGGCTGGCCAGGTCCACCCCGGCCAGCGGCTCGTCCATGATCAGCAGCTCGGGTTCGGCGGCGAGCGCGCGGGCGATGAGCACCCGCTGGTGCTGGCCGCCGGAGAGCGCGCTGACGGAGTCCCGGGCCCGGTCGCCCAGGCCGACGAGGTCCACGGCGCGGGTGACGGCGTCCCGGTCCGCGCGGCCCAGCGGGCGCAGGCGGCGGCGGGCGAGCCGTCCGGAGGAGACCACCTCGCGGACGGTCGCCGGGACCCCGGCGGCGGCGGTCGAACGCTGCGGGACGTAGCCCAGGCGGTGCCAGGCCCTGAAGCGGCGCAGCGGCGTGCCGAACACCTCCAGCTCACCGCCGGTCAGCGGCACCTGGCCGATGGCGGCGCGGACGGCGGTGGACTTGCCGGAGCCGTTCGCACCCAGCAGGGCCACGACCTCGCCGCGTCCTACGGTGAGGTCGATGCCGCGCAGCACGGGCCGCGCCCCGAGCGCCGCGTGCACGCCGCGCAGGGCTATGACGGGATCGGTCGCGGGTTCCGTCACGGATGCCTTCACGGGCAGGCCCTCCTCCACCGCCCCGGCCGGGGCGCTCACTTGGCGCCGAGCGCCTTTTGCAGTGCTTCCAGGTTCGCGCGCATGACCGCGAAGTAGTCGTCGCCACGGGAGGCGTCGGTGATGCCTTCCAGCGGGTCGAGGACGTCGGTGTCCAGGTTCAGGTCGGCGGCCAGGGCCTTGGCGGTGCGGTCGCTGGCGATCGTCTCGAAGAACACCGTGGAGACGTTGTCCTCCTCGGCGATGGTGTGCAGCTCCTTCAGCCGCGCGCCACTCGGCTCGGTCTCCGGGCTCAGCCCGGTGATGGGCTCCTGGTGCAGGCCGTAGCGGGCGGCGAGGTGGCCGAAGGCAGCGTGAGTGGTGATGAAGGTGTCCGTCGCGGTGTTGCTCAGGCCCTGCTCGAACTCGGTGTCGAGCTGCTCCAGCTCGGCGGACAGCTCGTCGGCGTTCTTGCGGTAGTCGGCGGCGTGGTCGGGGTCGGCCTTGGCCAGCGCCTCGCCGACACCCTCGGCGACGGCAGCGTACTGCACGGGGTCGAGCCAGATGTGCGGGTCCTTGCCGCCGTGGTCGTGGTCGTGGTCATGCTCGTGGTCGTGGCCCTCGTGCGCGTCCTCCTCGGTGGGCTCGTCACTGGCGGGCTCGTCCCCGGTGGGCTCACCTTCGCCGTGCTCCTCGCCGTGGCCGTGCTCGCCGTGCTCCTCGCCGTGGCCGTGGTCGCCGTGCTCCTCGCCGTGGCCGTGGTCGCCGTGCTCCTCGCCATGGCCGTGCTCGCCGTGCCCGTGGTCGTCGTGGCCCGCGTCGCCGTGGTTCTCCTCGTCCGGGCCGTGGTCGGTCCGGCCGCCCTGCGGCTCGGCACCGCCACCGGCTGCAGCCTCCGCCAGCGCACTGGCCTCCACGACGTGCTCGGCCCCGGACTGCTTGATCGCGTCGTCCACCGCGGGCTGCATACCCTTGAGGTAGAGCACGGCACCGGCCTCGGTCAGCTCGGCGGTCTGCCGGGGGGTGAGTTCCAGGTCGTGCGGATCGACGCCGGGCTGGGTCAGCGTCGTCACCGAGACGTGCTCACCGCCGACCCGCTCGGCCAGGAACTCCATGGGGTAGAAGGAGGCGAGGACGGACAGCTTGCCGTCCTCCGTGGTCCCCGCGCTCCCGCTCCCACAGGCGGACAGGGTGAGCAGGGACAGCACGGAGGCCCCGGCGAGTGCGGGGCCCGCTATGAGAGGGCGGCGACGAGCGTTCATGACACTCATTTTCAGCAATAATGGAAACCGTTGTCAAATTCGAACGCAGGTGCGCTCCGGCCCCGCGTGGCCGCACGGGGCAGCCCCGCACACCGATTTGATCCGGGGCATGCCCACGCCGGTAATCTGAGGTATTCCGTCGTCGTTTCGTAACGAAGAGAGCACCGTGGCCGCCGACAAGATCGACACCATCGTCAGCCTCAGCAAGCGCCGTGGCTTCGTCTACCCGTGCAGCGAGATCTACGGCGGTCAGCGGGCCGCCTGGGACTACGGTCCGCTGGGCGTCGAGCTGAAGGAGAACATCAAGCGCCAGTGGTGGCGCACGATGGTCACCTCCCGGGAGGACGTCGTCGGCATCGACTCCTCGGTGATCCTGGCGTCCGAGGTGTGGCAGGCGTCCGGTCACGTCGCCACCTTCACCGACCCCCTGACCGAGTGCACCTCCTGCCACAAGCGCTTCCGCGCCGACCACCTGGAGGAGGCGTACGAGGCCAAGCACGGCCGCCTGCCCGAGGGCGGCCTGGCCGACCTCAACTGCCCCCACTGCGGCAACAAGGGCACGTTCACCGAGCCCAAGCAGTTCTCCGGCCTGCTCTCCACCCACCTGGGCCCCACCCAGGACTCCGGCTCGGTCGCCTACCTGCGTCCGGAGACGGCGCAGGGCATCTTCACCAATTTCAGCCAGGTCCAGCAGACCTCGCGCAAGAAGCCGCCGTTCGGCATCGCGCAGATGGGCAAGTCCTTCCGCAACGAGATCACGCCGGGCAACTTCATCTTCCGCACCCGCGAGTTCGAGCAGATGGAGATGGAGTTCTTCGTCAAGCCGGGCGAGGACGAGCAGTGGCACGAGTACTGGATGGAGCAGCGCTGGAACTGGTACCGGGAGCTGGGCCTGTCCGAGGCCAACATGCGCTGGTACGAGCACCCGGCCGAGAAGCTGTCCCACTACTCCAAGCGCACCGCTGACATCGAGTACCGGTTCAGCTTCGGCGGCTCGGAGTGGGGCGAGCTGGAGGGCGTGGCCAACCGCACCGACTTCGACCTGGGCGCGCACTCCAAGGCGTCCGGCCAGGACCTGGCCTACTTCGACCAGGAGGCCGGAGAGCGCTGGACGCCGTACGTCATCGAGCCCGCCGCCGGTGTGGGCCGCACGATGCTGGCCTTCATGCTGGACGCCTACGTCGAGGACGAGGCGCCCAACGCCAAGGGCAAGATGGAAAAGCGCACCGTGATGCGGCTTGACCCGCGCCTGGCACCGGTCAAGGTCGCCGTCCTGCCGCTCTCCCGCAACGAGCAGCTGTCCCCCAAGGCCCGGGGCCTGGCCCAGACGCTGCGCGGCCACTGGAACATCGAGTTCGACGACGCGGGCGCCATCGGCCGCCGCTACCGCCGCCAGGACGAGATCGGCACCCCGTTCTGCGTCACGGTTGACTTCGACACGCTCGATGACAACGCGGTCACCGTCCGCGAGCGCGACACCATGAAGCAGGAGCGTGTCTCCCTCGACCAGGTCGAGTCCTACCTCGCCTCCCGCCTCATCGGCTGCTGACCCCTGCGGGACGCCGCACCGACACCAGCGAGCCGTGGTACCTGCCCCCGTGGGGGCGGGCACCACGGCTCGCTCGCGTTTACCGCTGCGGTGGCGCCTGCGCCGAGAGCTCGTTCGGGATCGCGCCGCCGAAGCGGCGGTCGCGCTTGGCGTACTCCAGGCACGCGCGCCACAGGTCGCGCCGGTCGAAGTCGGGCCACAGCACGTCCTGGAAGACCATCTCGGCGTAGGCGCTCTGCCAGATGAGGTAGTTGGACGTGCGCTGCTCGCCGGAGGGCCGCACGAACATATCGACGTCCGGCATGTCGCGGTAGTAGAGGTACTTGGCGAACGTCTTCTCATTCACCTTGCCCGGGTCGAGCCGCCCGGCGGCCACGTCGCGGGCGATGGCCTGCGCGGCGTCGGCGATCTCGGCGCGGCCCCCGTAGTTGACGCAGAAGTACAGCGTCATCGCCGTGTTGCGCTTCGTCTGCTCCTGCGCGGTCTGCAACTCCTGGACGACCGACTTCCACAGCTTCGGCATGCGCCCCACCCAGCGGATGCGGATGCCCATGGCGTCCATCTCGTCGCGGCGCCGCCGGATGACATCCCGGTTGAAGTTCATCAGGAAGCGCACCTCCTCGGGCGAGCGCTTCCAGTTCTCCGTCGAGAAGGCGTAGAGGGAGAGGTTCGGGATGCCGATCTCCAGGCAGCCGCGCAGCACGTCCAGCACGACGCCCTCACCCATGCGGTGCCCCTCGGTGCGCGGCAGCCCGCGCTCCTTGGCCCAGCGGCCGTTGCCGTCCATCACGATGGCCACGTGGTTCGGCACCAGTTCGGCGGGGAGCTGCGGCGGGCGGGCCCCGGAGGGGTGCGGTGCGGGTGCGGCGTAGCCGCGGGAAGCGTGGGGCTGCCGGGACAGCATGTTCAACTCCAGATGAGGTCGCCAGGAACAGGCCCGAGGGTATCCGCTCAGCCTTTTTCGACGTACCGCAGGGAACGCAGCCCGCGCTCCAGGTGCCAGTGCAGGTACGCCGACACCAGCCCGCTGCCCTCGCGGACGTGGCGGGGCTCGGCGGCGTCGGCGGCGGGCCAGTCACCGGTCAGCAGCGCGGCCAGCAGGCGCAGCGCCTCCGGCGAGGGCACGACACTGCCGGGGCGGCGGCAGTCCGGGCAGACGCAGCCGCCTCCGGCCACGGAGAAGAACCGGTTGGGGCCTGGCATGCCGCACTGGGCGCAGGCGTCGAAACTGGGCGCGTAGCCGCCGACGGCGAGCGACCGCAGGAGGTAGGCGTCCAGCACGAGCCCCGGGGCGTGCGCGTCGGCGGCCAGCGTGCGCAGCGCGCCGACCAGCAGCAGGTACTGCTGGACGTTGGGCTCGCCCTCGTGGTCGGTGAACCGCTCGGCGGTCTCCAGCATCGCTGTGCCCGCGGTGTAACGGGCGTAGTCGGTGACGATGCCGCGGCCGTAGGGGGCGATGGTCTCCGTCTGCGTGCACAGCGGCAGGCCCCGGCCCACCAGGTCGCTGCCCCGGGCGAAGAACTGCACGTCCACATGGCTGAACGGCTCCAGCCGGGCGCCGAACTTCGACTTCGTGCGACGCACACCCCGGGCGACGGCGCGGACGCGACCATGGCCCCGGGTGAGCACGGTGATGATGCGGTCCGCTTCGCCCAGCTTCTGGGTGCGCAGCACGATGCCGTCGTCGCGGAACAGGCTCATGCGGCCCATTGTCCCGCACCGCCGACACCTCCCCTCCCGCCCCTGCCCCCGGCCGGGGTGGGGTGGGGTGCCCGCATCCGGGGCGGGGACACCCCGGCCCTTCGCTGCCCCACCGTGACGGCGTGCGGTCAGCAGGCCCGGTCCGCACTGTCGCGTCTCCCTTCCGTCTCAGCCCAGGCCGTCCGCGAGAGGGGGCTCCAGAAGCTCACGGAGCGCAACCTCGGCCTTGTCCACGCCCTCGGAAACGACCTGCATGTGCGCTTGCGGCAGGCCACCCACACCGAGCCCTGACGCGGTAACGGCGGCTCGAAGTCTCTGCCGCTGTTCACTGGTCAGGTGTGACCGCGCTGTGTGGTGAGCGAGGACTTCGCGGGCCGCATAGGCGTCGAGCCTGGCTGCATCGGCGAGGGCATCGCAGAGAGACGCCAGGCAGGCGTCGGCCTGGCCACACGTCAGATCGAGCGCGGCAAGTCCCACTCGGGTCTGAAAGGCCGCTGTCGAGGATTCAGGCGGCGTGAGCAGCGTCAGCGCTTCCTGCACGGCGCGGTCCAGCTCCGGCGCCGGGGCTCCTTCGGAGCGGCAGCAGATGCGCAGGAGCGCGGCGATGGCGTTCTCCCACGGTTCCGTGGGAACGGCGGAGTCGATCGCGTCGCGCGCCTGCTGGTCGAGACCGCGTTCCAGCAAGGACATGATCATGATTTGGCGACCGTCGAGGAGACGGTTGCCGATGCCACGGTGTGCGGTCATGGCGTCGGCGGCCTCGGTCCAGCGGCCGATGCGTGCCAGAGCGCGCGCGCCGTCCACGAGCAGAGTCACCCACAGCTCCTGGCAGATCCTGCGGTGGTCTGCCTCCGTACGGATCAGGGCCGAGAGGTCGATGGTGTTGCCGTCGATCACGGTGGTGGCGCGTTGCTGGGCAGCGCGGTAGAGGCGGGTGAGGACATCGTAGGCGGTGTGGCCGTCGCCGTTCCTGATCAGCAGCCGAGAGATGTTGATCAAGGGCATCAGTGACATGACGGCGACGTCTCCCGGCAGGTGCCTGGCGTCGGCGAAGACCCGGTGCTGTCTCCAGCACAGCTCGGCGGCCAGGCCGGGCATCCCGACGTCGGAGACGATCAGCGCGCCGTAGTTGAGGACTCCGCAGGCGCGGGCCACCAGGTCACGGTGTCCCGCGCCTGCGGGCGCGACGGTCAGCCCGGTGAGGTGGGTAATGCGCTCGTCCAGCGGGAGCGCGGGTGCCTTGGAGCGCTTGACCAGGGGGATGCGGCTGGCTATCGCGGGAATCACCGGGTCAGCCCTTGCGTGGCCAGTCAACGATGAGACGGCTGTAGGGCTTGTCGATGACGAAGCGCGGGTCGGCGGCCGTCAACTGGTCACGGGCGTCGCCGACTGCCATGCGGAAGCCCGGTTCGGGCGCGGCATTTCCCCAGCCCTCGTCCCAGGTGCGGATCTCGGTGACGAACCGGTCGGCGAGGTCGGCGCCGCCGGGGCCGTGCCCGATGACACCGACCTCCCAGAAGCGGCCAGCCTCGTCCTCGCCTTCCCGGATCGTCAGGTACGCCAGGGAGCCGCCCTCCAGGGCGGCCATGGAGCCCCAGCCGAAGTGCGGGGTGAAGCCGGGGCGGGAACCGGGCAGGCGGGACAGGCCGTTGGGCAGCGCGCAGGCCAGGTACAGGTACATCCACTCGAACGGGGCGCCCTGGCGGAGCTTGACACCGGTGAAGATCTTGGCCTGGGGCGTGTCCAGGGCCGTGCGGAGCGCGTCGCGGTCCACGTCCTGCTCACTGAAGGTCTCCAGGCGGACGTTGCCCTCGCCTTCCATGGGCACGAGGGTGCAGACGTCGTCGCAGACGCCCTTGCGCAGGGGGATGAAGGTGCACATCTCGCAGGAAACGGTCTTCCAGGTGTCGCCGTCGCGCTCGAAGGCGAAGCTGCGGCTGATGCTGCCGCGGATGCGCATGGGCAGGACGAGACGTCCGTTCGGGGCCAACTGGTCGAGGAGCTTGGCCGGGACGTCGCCCGCGCCCACGGTGAACTGGATGCGGTCATAGGGCGCGTGCTCGGGGAGACCGGCGGCTCCGTCGGCCAGTACAGCGGTGACGTTGGTGGCCCCGGCCCGGGCGAGGTTCTTGTTCGCACCGTCGATGAGGTCTTGATCGACGTCCAGGGTCCACACCTGCCCGGTGGGGCCGACGAGTTTGCCCAGCAGGTTCGCGTTGTAGCCGGTGGCGGCGCCCGCCTCCAGGACCTGGTGGCCAGGCTGGACGTCGAGCTGTTCGAGCTGGGTGGCGACGATGGACGGTGCGGAGATGCAGGAGATCATCTCGCCGTGCTCGTCGTGCTTGATGGGCACAGCTTCCTCCTTATACGCCACTTCCCGGTCTACGGAGGGGAGGAAGGTGTGGCGGTCGGTGGCACGGAACGCGCCGATGATGACGGAGGTGCGCAGGTGGCCGCTTTCGACAAGGCGGTCCGCCAGGGCTTCGCGCGGTTCAGCGGGATCGGTGACGGGCGTCACGGTGGTCTCCATTCGAGGGAGGTCAGGGTCCGGCGGGGTGGACCGGCGGGTAGAGACGGGCGTGTCAGCTGTTGTGGAGAAGGCGACTTGGCGGCCCAGCCACGCGGTGGCGGCCTGCTCAGTGACAGGCACCCCGGCACGGTTGAAGGCGAAGATCGCGTGATGGGCGAGGACGGCGCGCAAGCCACGTATCAGTTGTCCATCGGTGGCGAGTCGGCGTAGACGCCGACCGGCATCCGCGAAGGCGGCGACGCGGTCGGCCCAGCCCGCCTCCGCGTCCGGGCGGCGGGCGGCGTCGGCGTTCATCAGACGCCGCATGGCGGCCACGGAACGGTCGAGTGCGGGCACGGCTGGCGCGGTGACGGAGGGGCGCAGGGCGGCGAACTGGGACCAGACGTCCCCCACCTCGAAGGGGTCCAGCCCGGCGGCGCGGTTCAGCACGGACAGCAGCATGACGCAGCGCTCGCGGTTTCCGGTGCTGCCGGTCTCGGGCAGGGCGCTGCGGCTGTCGGCGCAGAACACGTCATGGGCCACGTCCATGCCCTCGGTGCCGCCGAAAGCCTCGGCCTCCGGCTCGTAGACGCCGCCGACCCACCCGGTGATGTACCGCTCGGCAGCGAGGCGGTCCAGCAGGGCAACGGAGGGACGTTCGGTGCGCAGGCGCAGCCCCGCGTCCTTGCGCAAGAAGTGGAATCGCGTCTCGTGCAGTGCGGCCGACAGAGCGTGGGCGGCCTCGGGGGTCACGGTGCCGCCCGGGAAGGCCACGCTGGCGTGCCACCAGGTCGTGTCGTGGGCGATCGGTAGGTTTTCGTCGTCGTCGAAGGTCATACGTGTGGGCGCTCCTCGTCAGCGGGGCGGGATCAGGTGATCAGCAGCACGGTGGTCCAGTGCGTGGCGTTCGTGCCGTCGAGAGCGAGCTGCGCGCCGCTGCGGCCCTCCATGAAGCCGGGTTTGGACAGCCGGTTCAGGTCGGTAGCCAGACGCCGGAGCAGATCGCTGATGACCGGTAGGAAGCGCTCAGGGGTCGGGCTGTCAGCGGCGATGGCGCGGGCGACGGTCAGCAGGCCGGCCCAGCCGTGGCACAGCGTGGCGTCGGTGATCCGGGCGAGCTGGGCGGGCTCGGTGAGCGTCTGTACGAGGGCGTCTTCCGCTGCCTGGCGCCGGGCCGGATCGCCCAAGGCGAGCGCGGCAAGCTGTTGGGCGCGGGCCATGCCGGGTAGGCCGTAGCACCAGGACGGGCGGGCAGGCCCCGGCTCAGGCGGCTCGGCTGCGTCAAGGTGGGCGCGGGTGGTCCAGTAGTGGCCGCCATACCGGTCCAGCCAGCGGGCGAAGACCTCAATTGCCTCGTGCTGGCCCGGGACGAAGTGGCCCTGCCTGGCTGCGAGGGAGAGCACCGTCAGGGGCCCGGCGATGCCGTGCGCCACACCATTGTTGCCGTGCCCCCGGCCCGCTCCTCACCGCCAGGCCGACAGGGGACCACCACCCCGGGAGTTTTTCTCCTCCGAAGCAGACCGGCCACGAGAGAGCCACGAGGTAGTTCAGCACGCTGGTCAGCCGCGACGAGGGTGTCGTACGACTCAGGAGCAGCGCTCCCAGTCCTGTCAGGCCACGAATGTGGTCCCATTCCGCGAGGTCCGGCAGGGTCCCCGAGGTCTGCCGCCGCCGCGCTGCGGCCAGGCGTGCGTCCACCACTCGGTTGACAGCCTCGTGGACGTCGGAACCGGCGTGTCCGGCACGGGTCAGCACGAACTCCAGGGCAGGGGCCCCGTGGAACAGGCTCGCGTTGCCACCCGCACTCACCCCGTGGGCGACACCCTGCGCGAGGTGATGGCGCGCGGCAGCCATGTCGCCTCGCTCAATGTCCAGCAGGGCGAGCCCCAAAGGCCCCTCGGAGAGGTCCTGCGTGCGGGGCGGGAACCTCGCGGCCGTCACGTGCGGACCGCCAGGGGAAGGACGAGGCTGTGCGCCCGGCCGTTGATCCACTTGTCGGCGTCCGGCGGCGGCGCCTCTTGCAGAGTGGCGACGCCGATGGGGCTGGCGTCCAGGTGGGCGCGCAACAGATCGAGGTGCATGTCCTGGCTCAGGTCGAGAGGAAGCTGTTGGTCGTCTTCGGCCAGCAGCACGCGGTTGGGCACGGTGAACCGGCTTTGCCAAGCGTGGAGTTGCTCGGCCCACTCCTTCGCGGTCGCGGTCCGGCCGGGCAGTTCCCGGGCGCGCACCTTCCACCGAGCGACGGTGAGGATGGTTCGCCGGTAGGTGAGGGCCGGGGTGAAGGGCAGGGTCCAGGCCACGCCCCAGTCGAACCAGGTGACCTGCGGTGCGAGGGCCCGACTGATCTCGCCGAGGAACCGGGCCATCGGGGGCGTGTAGTTGTTCCACAGGAAGTTGATCGCGGTCGGCGCCAAGAGCTCCAGGCAGGTGCCGGTAGCGATCTCCACCAGGCGGGGGCGGCCGTCACGGACGCTGACAGCCAGGTCGGAAGGGAACAGCACCCCGTCGCCAGGGCGGCGGAACTCACCGACGCTGACGATACGGGGCAGCACGTGCGGGGCGCGGGTAAGCAGGTCTGCCGGGACGCGTCCGGCGTGGAAGGAGAGCTGGGCCAGCTCGGCGCCGGGCTCGATCGTGGGCAGGTCCGTGTACGTCGTGCCGGTCTCGGGGAACAGGTGCCAAAACCGCCCCGTCATTGAACCGGCCGACCGGGAGACGGTGACCACCCGCAGGCGGAAGTTCCCTCGTTGCAGTGCCTCGGACGAGGCGGCGTGGATGTGGGCGGCCAGTTCGATGTGTGGCGCGGTGAGCCGGGGCTTCTCACCCGCCGCCTCCAACTCCTCGATCATCGCGCCGGTCAGGGGCACCGAGCGAGCGCCTTCGACGGCCGCCGTGCCGGCCAGTTCCAGCAACAGCCGGTCACGGTGGGACATAGGGCGGGGCGGCTCGGCCGCCTTCACGAAGCCGTCGGGGAAACCGATGCCCTGGCAGGGGTCGGTCGCCACCTCCACGGGAACTGCGGTGTTCTCGCCGTACCGGTCGGTGAACTGCTCAGCCCAGCGGCGCCAGGGCGGGGTGCCGTTGGGGTGCGTGGCGAGCCGGGCCAGCACCGTCGCGGCCGTCTCCGCCTCGGTCAGGACCTCCTGCGGCAACCGCACCTCCGCGTCAAGCCGCAGATCAGCGGCCGTCGCACGGTCACGCACCTGCGCACGCAGCACTGGCGGGAGGACTTGGGCCGGGTCAACGACGGTGGCCGGGGCACGCAGCGACGACCACAGCAGCCGCACCCTCAGCAACTCGGCGAGGAGCTGCCTGCGGGCTTGGCCGGAGGTGTCGGGGAATTCAGCAGCGAGCTTGTCCACCAGGAGGGAGTAGCGGACGGGGGTTCGTGCCGCGTCCAACACGAACCTGAGCGCGGGGCTGCTCAGCGCGAGGCGGAACTCAGCGTCGCCCTCCGACGGCACACGGACTCGTCCGTCACGCTGCCGGGCAAGCGGATGGACACAGACACCAGCGTCGGCCATCCGCGTGCCATCTGCTTCCCAAGCACTGATCGCCTCGTCAAGCTCCACCGGGTCGGGGCGGGTGACCGCCTGGTGCCGGTCGCCGAAGCGGACACTCGCCGTGTCCCCGAACTCGACCAGTGCGACGCCAGCGAACAGGCCGTAGGGGGTGGACCGGCGCGTATACCGGATCGCGTACCGGGCCGTAGCCAGTGCCGCCCGGCGGACTCGGCGCAGCTTCGGGGCACAGCCGTCGAGGATCGCCTGCACCTGGTGGGCCAGGTCCGGGCTGGCGGAGGACACCGCCTGCTGGAAGTTCTCATCGGCCCACACGGTGCCCAGCCACGAACGCCACTCGTCTAGCGAGGCCGAGCGCCCAGGCCAGGGCGCCATGACCGGCTCGGTAAGGTGCGCTGCCGCGCGCAGCATGCCTTGCCCGGTGCCTTGGTACAGGCGGTGTCGTGCGCGTGTCATCACCACTCCGTTCTCGGTGGGCGGGAGGCGCGGTCCGGACAGGCTGCCGTCCGGACCGCGCTGCCGAGCTGCCTCGGCTTACGAGGTGACGCAAGCGCTCGGGCAGGAGCTGCCGCAGGTGTCACCGGTGCTGCACATCAGGACCGTTTCGGTCGCCGGTGTGCCCTCGATGAAGGTGATGTCAAGGCCGAAGGGGTCCGGCTGCGCTTCGACGCTGGGGACGGGGGCCGTCGCGGTGGCCACCGCTGTGGACTCGCTCATCTGCGTACCTCCTACATGTGTGGCCAACTGCCACTCTTACAGGGGTTGTTGACCTCTTACGGTGTGTTGCCAAACGATCGCCCGCAAGTGGGCGGTCCCGCACCGGCAGTCGCGCTATCGGCAGGTGCCGGGGCGGGAGCTCATCGGGCCGTGGTCTGGCCACGGCTGTTGTTGTCGCGGAGCAGTGCTTTAGGCGCCGCATGCACGACTCACAGGCGCAGGACCCCGTGCCAGTCTCCGGCTAGCCCCAAGTCCTCTACGGCCTTCAACTCGGCGGTGACGGGACCGAACGTGCTCCAGTGCTGCCGGAAATCCGTGTGTTCCTGGCCTAGGGCGCTCGCCGCCGTCGCGGCCATCCGCCGAGCCTCGGCCGCCTCATCCGGCCGGTTGTTGCGCACCGCCGCCGAGGCGATCCACAAGGACAGCTCACCCCATGCGGCTAGCTCACTGACCGTCGCGGAGGACATACGCGGCTCCATCTGGTCGGCCGTCACGGCTGCCAGCCTCTCGGACTCGTCGAACCGGTCCTGACGCAGCAGCAGCCAGCACATTCCACTCACCCCCGTGGCGGCCCACGCTGTGTCATTCACCTCCCGCGCGAGCCGGATGCCCTCAGACAGAGCGTGATAGGCCATGTCGTACTGCCGCACATGCGTCAGGTGCTTTCCGGCGAACAGCAGGGCGTGGGAGCGGACGCGCATTGCCTCCTGCCGGTCGGTGTCGTCCTCTGCGGAGGCCACTGCGGCCTCAGTCGCGCGGAGCAGGCCCGGCAGCGTTCTGGCCACGGAGTCGTACCGGTCGGCGAAGTGGAGCGTATGCCCCTCGCCGACCTGCCGCCACAGCTTCGCGAGCGGTTCCGCCCCACCTGGGTCTGTCAGCGTTTGCCTGATCCCAACCGGTGGCATGAGCGCTTTCCTGAGCGTCATGAGCATCTGCCGGTTCGCCTCATCACCGATGACCGGTTCCGGAGAATCCGCTGCGAACAGCGCTGACGTAGGGATGTTCAGGGCACGGGCAAGGCAGTGCAGGGTCTCCACCCTCGCCTGGCCGCCCTGCTCGACCTTTCTGACCACCGATACGGAAAGACCGGCATCGTTCGCCAGCTCTTCCTGGCTGAGCCCCGCGACGCGACGATGTGCCCGCAGGTTGTCTCCCAAGCCTGATGACGGATACGGCATAACCAACTCCGTTCTGACCTCGACCTCAGAAACGGTAACTCCGATCTGCGCCCCGACTGTGATGCATCCCATAGGGCGCGGGTCGGGGTTCTACCACACCCTCTTCCCGGGAACCTGGTCGCCAGCCAGGCCCTATGGACGGTGCGCGGCGGCAGCCGGGCCGCAGCGCGCAGCTCGGCCAGTGGGCGCACCGGCCCGTCCTCGGGAAGGTCGTAGGTGGACAGGGTCGTGGACAGCTGCGGCATCGCAGCGTGCACCCACTGCTCGGTGCGGCCCGGTCCTGGTGGAGCTTTGTCGGGTCACTGGCGAGCGCATCCGCGAGGGCATCCAGGATCGGAGCGTTGTGCCATGTGCGCCGCGTTCGATCTTCCGCAGGGGGCCGACGTGAATGCCAGCCATGTCAGCGAGCTGCCGCTGAGTCATGCGTGCGATCACCGGAAGTAAACAACTCGTTTGCCCAGCTCCCTGTTTGACAGGCTCTCGGGCATGCTGGCTCCAGTTCGGGGCGACCACCCCAGACAGTACCCAGTCCGATACGCTCTGAGGGCGCGGTTGGGTGAAGTGCCCCACTGCTGATGAGGCAGTTCGCTTACCCGCGCACGATCGCGGCGAGGTCGTGCAGAGAATCGATTCGGTAATCCGAGGCTTCGCGGACCCTGGGGTCGTCGGCCCATAGGTGCCCGTACGGGCCGCGTCGAAGATGCGCCGTCATCAGTCCGGCCTCGCGGGCCGGGAAGACGTCCCTGGGAGGGTGGTCACCCACATAGAGGACCTGCCCGGGGTCGGAGACGTCCGCAAGGTCAACGACGCGCAGGAAGAACTCCGCGCTCGGCTTGGCCACACCCCACTCCCCCGACGTGGCCACGGCGTCCACCGGCAGCTTTAGCCCTCGAAGCTCCCTCCCGGCAACGCGCGTCTGGTTCCCGGCCGCGACCACCCGCACTCCGGCCTCTCGCAGCGCGGTGAGGGCCGGGCGGACATCGTCGTAGAGATCGGACTCCTCCAGCCGCTCACCCAGCCCGGCAGCCTCCCGCGCCGCGTACTCGGCCTCCAGGTCCACGCCGGGCTTCAGGAGGCGTACGGCTTCCGCGTTGTCCCGCCCCTGGGCCACGACTGCCCCGACCAACGCGGAGAGGGTGTGCCGGTCGATGCCGAGCCAGTCCGCCCACGACGCCCAGTAGCGGGTGTCGTGCGTCAGCGTCTCTCCGATGTCCAATGCTATGGCGCGGATCATGACGGGACCCTATCTACGACACCCGCGTCGCGGGTAGCACGTCCCACCCTGACCGTGGCCGCAGAGGTTGCCCCGCTCCCGGAGGCTTGGAGCGGCCATCCCCAGTGCAGGGCGGGCACCTGAGGCCGCGAGTCGCCGCGTACTCAGAGCCCGGCGGCCGGGGCACCGCGCCACGGAGCTGCCCGGGCCGGGAAGGCGGAGGTCCCGGCCGGGGCTGTCGGAGGGGCCGGGGGCTACTCCGCCGCGTGGAGTACGCGGGTGATCAGGGCTGATTGGGCGGGCGTGAGGCGGGGGTCGGCGCAGTAGGTCGTGGTGTCGTCGGCGATGATCTCGTAGGAGAAGCCCTCCGGGCCGCCCACCGGCGGCGTCTCGTGGCCCTCGGCCAGCGCCGTGCGGGCCAGCTCGGTGAGTTCGGTGTCGGTCGTGTCGAGCGCGGCGCGGCGGGGCTGCCCGCCCTGACCGCCGGTGCGGATGACGGTGATGTGCATATCCCCACGGTAGTCGAGCCGTCACGTTCAGCGCCCGCGCGGCAGGTCTCGCATACTGAAACAGGGGCAGCGAGAGGGCGGACGCTCGGTTAGGGTGCGGTCATCATGCGTTTTGGGCTGCTTCTCCTTAGCTGCCGCGGCGAGGGCCTGTAGTCGAGGCCGACCCCCTCCCCGCGGAGTTCGGTGCTGCCACCGTCGGCCTGCGAAGCCCTCTTGGCGATCGGAGCCCACACGTCATGACGATTTCCTCTTCACAGCCGGTAGGCCGTGCCACGCCCGTCACGGCGGCGTCCGTGGCGCAGCGGCCCTCGGGGATGCCGATCCACAAGTACGGCCCCTACGAGTCGGTGGACATCCCCGACCGCACCTGGCCGAATGCCCGGATCACCAAGGCGCCGCGCTGGCTGTCCACCGACCTGCGGGACGGCAACCAGGCGCTGATCGACCCGATGTCGCCCGCCCGCAAGCGCGAGATGTTCGACCTGCTGGTGGGCATGGGCTACAAGGAGATCGAGGTCGGCTTCCCCTCCTCCGGGCAGACCGACTTCGACTTCGTGCGCTCGATCATCGAAGAGGGCGCGATCCCCGACGACGTGACGATCTCGGTGCTGACGCAGGCGCGGGAGGAGTTGATCGAGCGGACGGTGGAGTCGCTGGTCGGCGCACCGCGCGCGACGGTGCACCTGTACAACGCGACGGCGCCCGCCTTCCGCCGCGTGGTGTTCCGGGGCACCCGCGAGCAGGTGCGGCAGATCGCGGTGGACGGCACGCGGCGGGTGATGGAGTACGCCGACAAGCTGCTGGACGCGCGGACCACCTTCGGCTACCAGTACAGCCCCGAGATCTTCACCGACACCGAGCTGGACTTCGCGCTGGAGGTCTGCGAGTCGGTGATGGACGTCTGGCAGCCCGAGGAGGGCCGCGAGATCATCCTGAACCTGCCCGCCACCGTGGAGCGCTCGACCCCGTCCACGCACGCGGACCGCTTCGAGTGGATGTCGCGCAACCTGTCGCGCCGCGCGTTCGTCTGCCTGTCCGCGCACCCGCACAACGACCGGGGCACGGCCGTGGCGGCGGCCGAGCTGGCGGTGATGGCCGGGGCCGACCGCGTCGAGGGCTGCCTGTTCGGCCAGGGCGAGCGCACCGGCAACGTGGACCTGGTGACGCTGGGCATGAACCTGTTCTCCCAGGGCGTGGACCCGCAGATCGACTTCGGCCAGATCGACGAGATCCGCCGCACGGTGGAGTACTGCACCCAGATGGAGGTACACCCGCGCCACCCGTACGCCGGTGACCTGGTCTACACGGCGTTCTCCGGCTCGCACCAGGACGCCATCAAGAAGGGCTTCGACGCCCTGGAGGCGTCGGCCGCGGCGGCCGGGAAAACCGTGGACGAGGTGGTCTGGGAGGTGCCGTACCTGCCGATCGACCCCAAGGACGTGGGCCGCTCCTACGAGGCGGTCATCCGCGTCAACTCCCAGTCCGGCAAGGGCGGCGTCGCCTACGTCCTGAAGAACGACCACAACCTGGACCTGCCGCGCCGGATGCAGATCGAGTTCTCCCGGATCATCCAGGAGAAGACGGACGCCGAGGGCGGCGAGATCACTCCGGCGCAGATCTGGGAGATCTTCCGCGACGAGTACCTGCCCACGCCCGAGCGCGCCTGGGGCCGCATCGCGCTGCGCAGCGCGCAGAGCGAGTCAACGACCGACGGGCACGACGCGCTGACCGTGGAGGCCGTCGTGGACGGTGTGGCCACGGTGCTGAAGGGCCACGGCAACGGCCCGATCTCGGCGTTCTTCGACGCGCTGGCTCACCACGGCATCGACGTGCGGCTCCTGGACTACGTGGAGCACACCCTGAGCGAGGGGGCGAGCGCACAGGCCGCGTCGTACATCGAGTGCGCGATCGACGGCAAGGTGCTGTGGGGCGTGGGCATCGACGCCAACACCACGCGCGCTTCGATCAAGGCCGTGGTCTCCGCCGTCAACCGCGCCACGCGGTAATGGAGTTGGCGTTACCGGACGGATAGCGCCGCGCGGGCCCCTGGCCGGAGGGACACCTTCCGGCCAGGGGCCCGCGTTTTGTCCGGTACGGAGGGTGACGCGGAGGGGAGTGTGTGGTTAACATCACGTCCCACGGCAGCGGCAAGGCGCCGGAGCCATGGAGGTGCGGTGTGGGCGGAGCGCGCGCGACACGCAGGGCGAGCCGGATGCGCGCGGGCCTCCGCACGGGCGTCCGCGTCGCCTGGACGGCGGTGGCCGACGGCTCGTTCTTCTGCCCCCGGTGCGGCGGTGACCGCAACTACGAGCGCCGCACCGGGCGTCGGCGGCTGGAGCTACTGGGCGTGCCGCTGGTGCGCGGCGGGGTGACGACCCCGGTGCTGGCCTGTGCCACCTGCGCTACCCACGTCAGTCCGCAAGCGCTGGAGCACCCGACGAGCACCCGGCTGGCCGCGCTGCTGGGCGACGGCGTACGGGCGGTGGCGCTGGCGGTGCTGGCGCTGGGCGGGACGGAGCATCCGGCGGCGGTCCGCGCGGCGGTGGAGACGGTGCACGCGGCCGGGTACCCCGAGTGCACCGAGGAGGAGCTGCTGTCGGCCTGCGCGGCGCTGCGGGGCTACGGGGCCGACGCCGAGGAGGCCCGCGTCGGCGTGGAGATCGCGCTGCACGCCGCACTCGGGCCGCTGGTGCCGCACCTGGCCGCGCCGGGGCGGGCGAGCCTGCTGGTGCGGGGCGCCCGCGTCGCGCTCGCCGACGGCCCGTACCTCCCGGCCGAACGCGCGGTGCTGGCCTCGCTGGGGAGCGCGCTGGAACTGTCCGCCGGGGAGATCGACGCCCTCCTCGCGGCAGCCCCCGAACGCCGCTGACGCGGGCCGGGGCCGAAACCCACCAGCACGCCCGGAGAGCACGGGCCGGGGGTCAAAAGCCCAGGCGGCGAAGCTGCTTGGGGTCGCGCTGCCAGTCCTTGGCGACCTTCACGTGCAGGTCGAGGAAGACGGGCGTGCCCAGCAGGGCCTCGATGTGCTGGCGGGAGCGGGTGCCGACCTCCTTCAGCCGCTTGCCGCCGGGGCCGATCACGATGCCCTTCTGGCTCGGCCGTTCGATGTAGACGTTGGCGTGCACGTCCAGCAGTGGCCGGTCGGCCGGGCGGCCCTCGCGCGGCAGCATCTCCTCCACCACGACGGCGATGGAGTGCGGCAGTTCGTCCCGCACGCCCTCCAGCGCGGCCTCGCGGATCAGCTCGGCGACCATCACCTGTTCCGGCTCGTCGGTGAGGTCACCGCCGGGGTAGAGCGGGGGGCTCTGCGGCAGCATCGGCACCAGCAGGTCCGCCAGGAGTGACACCTGGGTGCCGTCCTTGGCGGAGACGGGCACGATCTCCGCCCACTCAAAGCCCAGCTCCCGGCCCATCCGGTCCACGGCGAGCAGCTGCTCGGCGAGCGCCTTGGAGTCCACCAGATCGGTCTTGGTGACGACGGCGACCTTCGGCGTGCGCTTCAGCTGCGCCAGCTCCCCGGCGATGAAGCGGTCGCCGGGGCCGGTCTTCTGGTCGGCGGGGAGGCAGAAGCCGATGACGTCCACCTCGGCCCAGGTGGTGCGCACCACGTCGTTGAGCCGCTCCCCCAGCAGCGTGCGCGGCTTGTGCAGGCCCGGGGTGTCCACGAGCACGAGCTGCGCCTCGGGCCGGTGCACGATGCCGCGCACGGTGTGCCGGGTGGTCTGCGGCCGGTTCGAGGTGATCGCGACCTTCGTGCCCACGAGTGCGTTGGTCAGGGTGGACTTTCCGGCGTTCGGGCGGCCGACGAAGCAGGCGAAGCCAGCCCGGTGCGGCGTGGGAGAAGGGTCGCTCATGCGCCCCATTCTCCCTGATCGCCCGCGCGCTCCCGAACGCCCCGGCGGTCCGGCGGTCCCGACCGCCCGTCGGGGACGGCAGTCCGTCGGCTCTGGCCCCGCCGGTCCCGGCGGTCCGTCGCGGGCGGCGGTCCCGGCAGTCCGCCGGTCCCGGCGGTCCGGCGGCCCTGGCAGCTCCACGGCGCCGGGCGCGCCTGGGCTCCGGCTGCCGCTCGGTCCCGGGCCGTGCGCCGTCAGCCCGCGGTGAGGGTGGTGCGCACGGTGCCGTCGGGTCCGGCGAGGAGGACGGGCGTGGTGCCGCCCAGGTCGGCGACGGCCGCGAGGTCGGCGTCCGCCAGTGCCTCGGCCTCGGTGACGACCGCGCCCGCTTCCAGCGAGGTCGCGCCGGAGGCCACGGCCATCGCGACGGCGGTGCGCAGGGCGGACAGCTCCAGCGAGGGCAGGCCGACGGTGGCGGCGACGTAGGTGCGGCCCGTCTCGTCGCGGACGGCGGCACCCTCTGCCACGCCGTTGCGGGCCCGCGCGCTGCGCGCGAGCACGATGATCTTGCGGTCCTCGGGGTCGATGGCGTGGGCTTCAGTCATGCCCGTGAGCATACGCAGGCGCGACTGCCGTGCGGCGCCCGGGAAGGACCGCGCGGGCACCGGCGGGCGGGCGGGGTGCGGTGGGCGGGTTACGCGCCGTCGGCGGGCTCGGCGTCGCGGGGTGCGGAGACCCGTTCGACCAGGACGCGGTCGATGCGGTTGCGGCGGCCCGCCGTGGACTCGGCGGTCAGGCGCAGGCCCGCGAGCGTCGGGTCGGCCGGGTCCCCGGACAGGTCGGCGACCGCGCGGGCACCGGCGATCGGCACCCGGCCGAGCAGCTTGGCGAGCAGGCCGCCGACGGTCTCCACGTCCTCGTCGTCGTAGTCGGCCAGCCCGTACAGCTCGCCGAGGTCATCGAGGCTCAGGCGGGCGGTGACGCGGTAGCGGCCCTCCCCCAGCTCCTCCACCGGCGGCAGCTCGCGGTCGTACTCGTCGGTGATCTCGCCGACGATCTCCTCCAGGATGTCCTCGATGGTGACGATCCCGGCCGTGGAGCCGTACTCGTCGATGACGACGGCGACGTGGTTGCGCTGGACCTGCATCTCGCGCAGCAGATCACCCGCGTTCTTGGTGTCCGGCACGAAGGCGGCCGGGCGCATGGTGGTGGCTACCAGCTCCGACTCGGCCTCGCGGCTGATGTGCACCTTCCGCGCCAGGTCCTTGAGGTAGACGATGCCGACGACGTCGTCCTCGTTCTCGCCAATGACCGGGATGCGGGAGAACCCGGAGCGCAGGGCCAGGGTGAGGGCCTGGTGGATCGTCTTGAAGCGTTCGATGGTCACCAGGTCGGTGCGCGGCACCATGACCTCGCGCACAAGGGTGTCGCCGAGCTGGAAGACGGAGTGCACCATGCGGCGCTCCTCGTCCTCGATCAGCGACTCGGACTCCGCGAGGTCCACCATGGCCCGCAGCTCGGCCTCCGAGGCGAACGGGCCGCGCCGGAAGCCTTTGCCCGGGGTGAGCGCGTTGCCCAGCAGGATGAGCAGCTGCGGCAGCGGCCCGAGCACCCGGGCCAGCGGCAGCAGCACGTACGCGGCGGCCGTGGCGGTGTTCAGCGGGTGCTGGATGCCGATGGTGCGCGGTGAGACGCCGACGGCGACGTAGGAGACCAGCACCATCACGGCGATCGCGACGGTGATCGCCTGCCAGGTCTGGTCGAAGGAACGCACGCACACGTAGGTGACGAGGACCCCGGCGGCCATCTCGCTGGCGACGCGCAGCAGCATCGCGAGGTTGAGGTAGCGCACCGGCTCGGCGGCGACGGCGGCGAGCTTGGCGCTGCCGCGCCGGCCGCTGCGCACGGCCTGCTCGGCGCGGAAGCTGGTGGTGCGGGCCAGGCCGGCCTCGGCGCAGGCGGCCAGCCAGGCCAGCACGATGAGGGCGACCGCGAAGGCGATGAGCGTTGTCATGGTGGGTGGGGTCGTGCGGGTCAGGTGACGGTGGGGGCCGGGGAGGGGCCGGTGAGGCCGTGCTCGTCCCGCCAGCCGTCCACGATGGCCTGCTGGAGGCCGAACATCTCGGCGCGCTCGCCGGGCTCCTCGTGGTCGTAGCCGAGCAGGTGGAGCACCCCGTGCACGGTCAGGAGCTGGAGCTCCTCGTCCATGGTGTGCCCGGTGGGGGCCTGCTCGGCCTGGCGGGCGGCGACCTCGGGGCACAGCACGATGTCGCCGAGCAGACCCTGCGGGGGCTCGTCGTCGTCCTTGCCCGGCGGGCGCAGCTCGTCCATCGGGAAGGACATCACGTCCGTGGGCCCCGGCAGGTCCATCCACTGTGTGTGCAGCTGCTCCATGGCCTCGGTGTCCACGATGATGACCGACAGCTCGGACAGCGGGTGGATGCGCATGCGGGTCAGGGCGTAGCGGGCGATGTCGAGGATCGCCTGCTCCTCGACCTCCCGCCCGGATTCGTTGTTGACGTCGATGGACATGTGCGGTCTGGCTGCTCTTTCCTCGGGACCGGGCGGGGCGGACGCAGCCTACCGGGCGCCGCCGGGGCGCGCCGCCCGCGCGCCGGTCACCGGCCGGTGCCGCCGTCGCGACCGGCGGCGCGCTCACCCGGGCTGTGGCCGGAGCGGCCGGAGGGGACTCCAGGGCGGCCAGGACGGTTACCGGGGCGGGCCGGGCGGCCCTCGGTGTGGTCGCCGTCCCGGTTGTCGTAGCGGTCGTAGGCATCGACGATGCGGCCGACGAGCTTGTGCCGTACGACGTCCGTGCTGGTCAGCCGGGTGAAGTGGACGTCCTCGACGCCGTCGAGGATCTCCTGCACCTGGCGCAGCCCGGACTTGGTGCCGCCGGGGAGGTCCACCTGCGTCACGTCGCCGGTGATGACGACCTTGGAGTCGAAGCCGAGCCGGGTGAGGAACATCTTCATCTGCTCGGGGTTGGTGTTCTGGGCCTCGTCGAGAATGATGAAGGCGTCGTTCAGCGTCCGGCCGCGCATGTAGGCCAGCGGGGCGACCTCGATCGTCCCGGCGGCCATCAGGCGCGGGATGGAGTCGGGGTCGAGCATGTCGTGCAGCGCGTCGTAAAGCGGGCGCAGGTACGGGTCGATCTTCTCGTACAGCGTGCCCGGCAGGAAGCCGAGCCGCTCCCCGGCCTCGACCGCCGGACGGGTGAGGATGATCCGGTTGACCTGCTTGGACTGCAGCGCCTGCACCGCCTTGGCCATCGCCAGGTACGTCTTGCCGGTACCGGCGGGGCCGATGCCGAAGACGACCGTGTGCTCGTCTATGGCGTCCACGTAGCGCTTCTGGTTCAGCGTCTTGGGGCGGATCGTGCGGCCGCGGTTGGAGAGGATGTTCTGCGTCAGCACCTGGGCGGGGGTCTCGCCCTGCTCGCCGGTGCCGTCGTCCTGGCTGCGGAGCATCGCGATGGAACGCTCCACGGCGTCCTCGGTCATCGGCTGGCCGGTGCGCAGGACGAGCATCATCTCGTCGAACAGCCGCTGCACGAGCGCCACCTCCGCCGCGTCACCGGTGGCGCTGATCTCGTTGCCGCGAACGTGGATGTCCATGGCCGGGAAAGCGTCCTCGATCACGCGGAGGAGGCGGTCGCCGGAGCCGAGCACGGTCACCATCGGGTGCTTGGCGGGTACGGCGAAGCGGGCCTGTGCCGGGGAAGTGGGTGTCTGTGTCATGGGCTGGCCGTGGGGCCTTGCTCATCCCTCTCATGCGCGGAGTCCTCGGATACCCAAGGGTACGCCCGCCCCCTGTCCTGCTCGCGGGAGTTTTCGCCGGACGGCCTTGGCCACCGCCTGCCGTGCGGCCCGCGCCGGCGCGCTCCCCGGTGTCACGCCGAGGCCCGCGTCGCTCCCTCTGCCGCCGGAAAGGGCCACGCGGTCGTCTCGGCGAACACGTGCTCCGGCTGGTCCAGCCACACCCGCTGTCCCGCGCGGTCGCGGGTGAGACCGAAACGATCGCGCGGGGGCGCACCCGCGCCGAGCCAGCGCTCATGCGCGGCTTCCACCTCGTCCCACACCCGCCGCGGCCCGCCCTGCTGCACGGGAAACTCCTGGTGGCCGGGCAGGTAGTCCACCGAAGCCCACGACGCCCGGTCGTCCGTCAGGAGCCACAGGGTGGATTCCTGGCTGCCGTCGTCGGCTTCGACCAGGAGGGGCCAGATGCCGGCGAGCTGCACGGAGACGGCGAAGCGCTGGTCCAGCTCCCCGTACAGCCGCTCGGGATGGACGCGGGTGCTGCCCTCGGCGGCGGGGGGAGCGTGCGTGTGCTCACGCAGGAAGCCGCGCACCGGGCGCTGCTGCCGCGCCCACATGAACGCCGGACGGCCCGCGAACCGTCCCTGCGCGACGCCCTCGGTGACGCTGAGGACGGCGAAGGAGCCGGAGAAGAAGCCGTTACCCCACGGGGTGACGATGCGGCCCCGGGGCGTCTGCTCAATCCACGCGTACGGCACCTCCCGCACCGTGCAGGTACACACCAGGCGGTCGAACGGGCCGTGTCCGGGGATACCGGCGAGCCCGTCACCGCACACCACCGTCGGGCGGTAGCCGCAGGCGGCGAGGTTCGCCCGGGCCTGCTCCGCCACGGCGGGATCGGTCTCGATGGTGACGACCTGAGCGTCGCCGAGCCGGTGCGCGAGCCAGGCCGCGTGGTAGCCGGTGCCGGTACCGATCTCCGCCACCCGGTGTCCCTCGGCGACGTCGAGCAGGGCCAGCATCTCCAGCATCAGGGAGGGCATCGACGTGGAGGACGTCGGCGTCCCCAGGCCGCCCTCCCCGCTGCCGTCATCGACCTGGGTGACCAGCGGCAGATCGCCGTAGACGTAGCGCGCCCACGCCCGCGGTTGCTCCGTGCGGCGTAGCACGCGGTCACCGTGACGGTAGACGGCGGGCACGAACCGCGCCCGGTCCACCGTGGCGACGGCGTCCCGCCACTGAGGGGTGAGAGCGCCCAGGTTTGTGAGCATCTCCACCAGGCGTTCCGGGTCGCTCACGGGTTCACTTCTTCTTCGGGGGCGGCCACTGGCCATCCGACTCCCGGGGCGGCTGCCGCTTGTCGCCCTCTTCCCCGCCCTTGCCGTCGCCGTGCTTGCCCATCCGCGAGACCTCCCTGTCCGGTGACTGGCTCCGGGGACCTACCCATAGCGATGCCCTCTTACGCACAGCGACTGCGGGGAGCTTTCACCGCCGTCCGCCGGGGCAGCCAGGGGCACCCGCTGCCGCGGCTGGCGCTCGACGGGCCGCGCACCCAGGCGGCGGCGCTGGCGGAGTGACGCCCCCCGGCGCACTGTGCGACGGGCGTCCCCACTGCCGCGTGCGCCGGCGGCGTCCCGAGTGCCGGTCAGGGGCGCGGGAAGCCGATCGTCGGCACGGCGCGGCGCAGGGGCAGGGGGCGTTCGCGGTCGGCCAGCAGGGCGCGCAGGAAGGCGTAGCGGCACCCCACGGCCGGGTCCAGCGCCGGGCAGCTGTGCACCCGGTGGCACCACGCCGCGATCTCCGGCCACCCCGGCGCCGACAGCGAGCCGCCGAAATGCTGCACCGACAGCGACGCCGCGAGCCCGGCGAACGCCAGCCGCCGCGCGAGCGGCCACCGGGCGAGCGAGGCCATCACGAACCCGGCGACGAACACGTCCCCGGCGCCCGTCGGGTCCAGCACCTCCACCGGCACGCCGGGCACCTCGGCCGTCTCCCCGGTGCGCCCGTCGGCGGCGCAGGCGCCCTCCGCGCCCAGCGTGACGACCGCGAGCGGCACGTGCTCGGCCAGCGCCCGGGCCGCCGCGCGCGGGCAGGCGGTGCCGGTGTAGCGCATGGCCTCCTCGGCGTTGGGCAGGAACGCCTCGCAGTGCCGCAGGTCCGGCAGCGTGGCCAGGTCCCAGCGCCCGGTCTCGTCCCAGCCGACGTCGGCGAAGACCAGGCTGCCGCCGCGCGCGGCCCGCGCCACCCACTCCTGCGGCGCCCCGGGCGTCAGCGAGGCGACGGCCGCCCGCGCGGGCGGCGGTGTGGCGGACAGCGCGGCGGCCGGAGGCGGGGCCTGGTGGCCGTGCGAGACCATCGTCCGCTCGCCCTCGTAGGCCATCGAGACGGTGACCGGCGAGTGCCAGCCCGGCACCGTGCGGGAGAGCGACAGGTCCACGCCCTCGCCCTGGCTCAGCTCCTCCCAGCAGAACGTGCCGTAGACGTCGTCGCCGAAGGCCGCGGACAGCGACGTACGCAACCCCAGCCGGGCCAGCGCGGTGGCCATGTTGGCGACGCCGCCGGGGCTGGAGCCCATACCGCGCGCCCAGGACTCGGTGCCGCGCACCGGGGCGGAGTCCAGGCCGGTGAAGATGACGTCGAGGAACACGGTCCCGGTGAGGTACACGTCGCAGGCCGGGTCCTGCGGCGACCTGACGTCGGCGAGTGGGTCCAGCATGCCGCCAGTGTGCCGGACGGGCGGCCCCGGGGGGTTACCGTCACACCATGCGACTGTGCGTTCTGGGCGGCGGCGGGTTCCGGGTGCCGCTGGTGTACGCGGCGCTGGCGCGGGACTCCGCCGGGGTCAGCGAGGTCACCCTGCACGACACCGACCCCCAGCGGCTGCGGGCCGTGCGGGCGGTGCTCGCCAGCATCGGGGGCGGCCCGCCGGTCCGGGTGGCGGACGGGCTCGACGACGCGCTGGCCGGCGCCGACTTCGTGTTCTGTGCGATCCGGGTCGGCGGCACGGCCGGACGGGTCCGTGACGAGCGCACCGCGCTGGCCGAAGGCGTGCTCGGCCAGGAGACGGTCGGCGCGGGCGGCCTGCTGTACGGGCTGCGGACGGTACCGGTGGCGCGCCAGATCGCCGCGCGGGTGCGCGCCGTCGCCCCCCGGGCGTGGGTCATCAACTTCACCAACCCGGCCGGGATGGTCACCGAGGCGATGGCCGACGTGCTCGGGGAGCGGGTCATCGGCATCTGCGACTCGCCGGTGGGTCTGGTGCGCCGCGCGGCGCGGGCCGCCGGGGCCGACCCCGACGCCGTCACCCCCGACTACCTGGGCCTGAACCACCTGGGCTGGCTGCGCTCGCTCACCCTGGACGGCCGTGACCTGCTGCCGGGCCTGCTCGCCGATCCCCGGGCGCTGCACTCCTTCGAGGAGGGCCGCCTGTTCGGCGCCGAGTGGCTGGCCACGCTGGGCGCGCTGCCGAACGAGTACCTGCACTACTACTACTTCCGCCGGGAGACACTGGCGGCGGCGCGGGCGGCGGCCGAGACCCGGGGGGAGTTCCTGGCCCGGCAGCAGGACGCGTTCTTCGCGCGGGCGGCGCGGGACCCGGCGGCGGCGCCCGCGCGGTGGGAGGCAGCGCGCCGGGAACGCGAGGAGACCTACCTCGCTGACGCGCGCGCCGCGTCCGGTGGCTGGGAGCGCGACGCCTGCGACCTGGACGGCGGCGGCTACGACCGGGTGGCACTCGCCCTGCTGCGCGCGCTCGCCGCCGACCGGCCGACCCGGCTGATCCTCAACGTCCCCGGCGGCGGCACGCTGGCCGCGCTGCCGCCAGACGCGGTGATCGAGACCGTGTGCACGGTGGACGGCTCCGGCGCCCGCCCCCTGCCCGCCGCTCCGCTGGGCCCCGCCGAACTGGGGCTGGTGCTCCAGGTGAAGGCGGCCGAGCAGGCGGTACTCGAAGCGACGGCCACCGGCTCCCGCCGCGCCGCCCTGCGCGCCCTGGCCCTGCACCCCCTGGTGGACTCCCCCACCGTCGCCACCCGCCTGCTGGCCCGAGTGCCGTTCCCCTGACACCCCGGCAGCCCCTGCGGCGCGTCACCCTGCGGCGCGCCCCCGCCGTGGTGCTCCGCCACCGTCGCGGCCGTCCGCGGGAGGCGACGGCACCCACACGCCGTCAGCCGGGCGCGGTGGCCACGCTCCGAGGCCGGACCCTCGTGGCCGCATGCCGGATCAGGGGATGCGGCCCAGGTGAATGACGTTGACCCGTACCTGGTGCTCACCGATCTCGTACAGCACCCGGTATCTGCCGATGTGGAGACGCAGCACCTCAGCGCTGCCGAACGCGCCTTCCGGGCGCGGGTTCTCGGCCAGGCGGTCCACAGCGGTGAACACCTGCCGCACGCCTGCCGCGTCGTCCTTGGCGTAGTACTCCGCTTGGGCGAGGGCTTCGGGCTCCCAGATGACCTGGTAGCTCACTCGGCTCCCTCTCCGAAGACCTGGCGGAGGGCCTCGTCCTGCGGCACGCCAGCGGCCTCCCCCCGGGCCTGGCGCTCACGGTAGGCGTTGAGTGCCCGCATTTCGGCCAGGTCGAGGGCGTCCGCCGGGCTGACCAGTATCGCGATGGTGTGACCGTGGTCGGTGATACCCACCGGTTCACGGGTAGCACTGACTTCGCGGGCGATGGCACCGAGCCGGGCCCGCGCCTCGACGATGGAGTAAGTCGTCTCCGTCATGGCACCAGGATACAGAAGTGTGCACTTGTGCACCATGCTTGCACCGCCTGGATGCCTGGACGAACCGGCGGAGCCGGTGTTAGCGGCGGCGGGGGACGGGGACGCGCAGGAGGTCGCGGGCGACGGTCAGGGTGCCGGTGAAGCCCGCCGCGCGCGCCTGGTCGGCGAAGACCTCGGCGTGGGGGTAGCGCTGCGAGAAGTGGGTGAGCACCAGGTGACGCACGCCCGACTCGGCGGCGATACGCCCGGCCTGACCTGCGGTCAGATGGCCGTGATCGCGCGCGAGCGCGGCGTCCTCGTCGGTGAACGTGGACTCGATGACCAGCAGGTCACAGCCCTCGGCCAGCGCCCACGCCGCGTCGCACAGCCGGGTGTCCATGACGAACGCGAACCGCTGCCCGGGACGCGGCTCGCTGACGTCGGCCAGTCGCACGCCGCGCAGTTCACCGGCACGCTGAAGCAGGCCGACGTCGGGTCCGGTGATGCCCGCCGCCGCCAGCTCGCGCGGCAGCATGCGGCGCCCGTCAGGTTCGGTGAGCCGGTAGCCGAAGGACTCCACCGGGTGGGAGAGCCGCCGCGCGCTGAGCGTGTACGCGGGTGTCGCCGCCAGCACACCGTCGGCGGCGACCGGCTCCGCGCGCAGACTCACCGTCTCGCGGTAGGCGGTCGCGTACCGCAGGCGGTCGAAGAAGCGCTGCCCGGACGCCGGGTAGTGGGCGGTCACCGGATGGGGCACGGCGTCGAGGTTGACGCGCTGGATGACGCCCGCGAGCCCGAGCGAGTGGTCGCCGTGGAAGTGGGTGACGCACAGCCGGTTCAGGTCGTGCGCCGCCACCCCGGCGCGCAGCATCTGGCGCTGCGTGCCCTCGCCGGGGTCGAACAGCAGCCCCTCGCCGTCCCACAGCAGCACGTAGCCGTTGTGGTTGCGGTGCCGGGTCGGGACCTGGCTGGCCGTGCCGAGGACGACCAGTTCGCGTTGCGACACGGGCGGCGGCTCAGCCGGGCGGCCACTGCAGGCCGCGTCCCGCCAGCACGTGCGCGTGGGCGTGGAAGACCGTCTGCCCGGCGGCGGTGCCGGTGTTGAACACCAGCCGGTACGCCTCGGCGCCTTCCGCGGCCGCGACCTCGCCCGCTTCCTTCAGCACGTCCGCGGCCAGCTGCGGCGCGGCGGCGGCGAGGGTGGCGGCGTCCGGGTAGTGCGCCTTGGGGATCACCAGGACGTGCGTGGGCGCCTGGGGGTTGATGTCCCGGAACGCGACGGTCGTCTCCGTCTGGCGCACCACCGTCGCCGGAACATCACCCGCGACGATCTTGCAGAACAGGCAGTCGGCCTGCGGTTCTCCAGCCATGGGCGGATGCTACCGCCCACGGCTGAACGCTCAGCCCCACCGCCCGGTGCGGCCCAGCAGCAGCGCGGCGGCGGCCGTCCCGGCGGTGGAGGTGCGCAGCACGCTGGGACCCAGCCGGTAGGGGCGCGCCCCCGCGTCGGCGAACGCGGCCAGCTCCTCGGGGCTCACTCCGCCCTCGGGGCCGACGACGAGCACGATGGGGCCGTCCCCGGGCAGGGCGGCGCGGGCCAGCGGCTCGGCGCCCGCCTCGTGCAGCACACCCGCGAACCGGGCGGCGGCCAGGCGCTCGGCCAGCTGCCGGGTGGTGACGGGCTCGGTGACCTCCGGGAAGCGCAGACGGCGTGCCTGCTTGCCCGCCTCACGGGCCGTCGCCCGCCACTTGGCCAGCGACTTCGCGCCGCGCTCGCCCTTCCACTGGGTGATGCAGCGGGACGCCGCCCACGGCACGATGACGTCCACGCCGGTCTCGGTCATCGTCTCCACCGCCAGCTCACCCCGGTCGCCCTTGGGCAGCGCCTGCACGACGGTCAGCGCGGGGTGCGGCTCCGGTTCGGTGCGCAGCTCGCGGACGTCCACCTCCAGGCGGTCCTTGCCGGTCGCGGAGGTCACCACGCCGTGGCCGCCCGACCCGGCGCCGTCGGTGAGCACGACTTCCTCGCCCGCGCGCAGGCGCCGCACGGACACCGCGTGCCGACCCTCCGGGCCGTCCAGCAGCACCGGGCCGACGGCCAGCTGTCCGGGGGCGACAACGAAGACGGGTGCGGTCATCGCGGGTTCCCTTCACCGTGGTGCGGGCGGACGCCCCGGGCCGCGTCGAGTTCGGCCGCCAGCACGGCCACCAGCTCGGCGGCGGGCAGCTCCCGGGCGAGCCGGTGGCCCTGCCCGGCCCACAGTGCCATGCCCTGCGCGTCCCCGGCGGCGGCCGCCGCCTTGCGCAGCGGCGCGGTGAGGTGGTGGACGTGCGGATAGGCGGCCGGGGCGAACCGGCCGTGGTCGCGCACGAAACGGTTGACCAGGGCGCGGGCGGGGCGGCCGGTGAAAGCGCGGGTCAGTTCGGTGCGGCCGAAGAGGGGGTCGGTCAGGGCCCGCTTGTGCAGCGGATGCGCGCCGGACTCGGGGCAGGCGAGGAACGCGGTGCCCAGCTGCGCGGCACTCGCCCCGGCGGCCAGGACGGCGGCGATCTGCCCGCCGCGCATCAGACCGCCCGCGGCGATCACCGGTAGCGGCAGCGCCTCGGTGACCCGGGCCAGCAGCGGCAGCAGGCCGTACCCGGCGCCGGCGGCGTCGGCGCGGCGGTCGTCGTCATGGGTGCCCAGGTGGCCGCCCGCCTCCACGCCCTGCACACACAGCGCCCCGGCCCCGGCCTGGTACGCGGCGTGGGCCTCGGCGAGCGAGGTGACCGTGACGACGGTGAGGGTGCCCGCGCGGGCGAAACGCTCCAGCACGCGCGGCGCGGGAGTGCCGAAGGTGAAGCTGACCACCGGCACCGGGTTGTCGGACAGGACGGCGAGCTTGCCCTCGTAGCCGTCGTCGGTGCCCTGGTCCGGCTCCCCCAGCCCGGTCTCGTACCAGGCGGCCTCGCCCGCGAGCTGCTCGCGGTAGACCGCCACCGCCGCCGTGGCGTCCTTGCCCGGCCCCTGGGACGGCTGCGGCAGGAACAGGTTGACGCCGAAGGGCCGCCTCGTGCGCCGCCGCAGCTCGCGGATCTCGGCGTACACGGCCTCCGGCGTCTTGTACCCGGCGGCGAGAAAACCCAGGCCCCCGGCCTCGCTGACGGCCGCCGCCAGCGCCGGACCCCCGCCGCCGCCCGCCATCGGCGCCTGCACGACGGGGTGCTCGCACAGGGCGGCCAGTGGCGGGGGCGCGGGCGCGGTCACCGGCCCGTCACCAGCCTCACCGGCCGCTCCAGGCGTCCTTCAGGCGGGAGAACAGGCCCTGCTGGCCCGGCTGGAACTGGCCCAGGGGGCGTTCCTCACCGCGCAGCTTGGCCAGTTTGCGCAGCAGCTCCTCCTGCTCGGGCTCCAGCTTCGCGGGCGTCGTCACCTCGACGTGCACGATGAGGTCGCCGCGTCCGTTGCCGCGCAGGTGGGTGACACCGCGTCCGTGCAGCGGGATGGACTGCCCGGACTGGGTGCCGGGGCGGATGTCCACGTCCTCCACGCCGTCCAGCGTCTCCAGCGGGCACTTGGTGCCCAGGGCCGCCGCCGTCATCGGGATGGTGACGGTGCAGTGCAGGTCGTCGCCACGGCGCTGGAAGACCGGGTGCTGTTTCTCGCGGATCTCCACGTACAGGTCACCGGCCGGGCCGCCGCCCGGGCCGACCTCGCCCTCCCCGGCCAGCTGGATGCGGGTGCCGTTGTCCACACCGGCGGGGATCTTCACCGTCAGGCCGCGCCGCGAGCGCACCCGGCCGTCGCCCGCGCACTCCGCGCACGGGGAGGGCACGACGGTGCCGAAGCCCTGGCACTGCGGGCACGGCCGCGAGGTCATGACCTGGCCGAGGAAGGAACGCGTCACCTGCGAGACCTCGCCACGGCCCCGGCACATGTCGCAGGTCTGCGCCGAGGTGCCGGGGGCGGCCCCCTCGCCGCTGCACGTGGCGCACACCGTCGCGGTGTCCACCTGGATCTCCTTGGTGGTGCCGAACGCGGCCTCCTCCAGGCTGATCTCCAGCCGGATCAGCGCGTCCTGGCCGCGCCGGGTGCGCGAGCGCGGGCCGCGCTGGCCTGCGGTGCCGAAGAACGCGTCCATGATGTCGGAGAAGTTGCCGAAGCCGCCCCCGGCGCCGAACCCGCCGGCTCCGCCGGCCGGGTCCCCGCCCAGGTCGTACATCTGCTTCTTCTGCGGGTCCGACAGGACCTCGTAGGCGGTGTTGATCTCCTTGAAGCGCTCCTGCGTCTTCGGATCGGGGTTCACATCCGGGTGCAGCTCGCGCGCCAGCCGGCGGAAGGCCTTCTTGATCTCGTCCTGCGAAGCGTCGCGCTGCACGCCCAGGACCGCGTAGTAGTCCGTCGCCACTTACGACTCCGCGAGAAACTGTCCGACGTAACGTGCCACTGCGCGTACCGCTCCCATCGTTCCGGGGTAGTCCATGCGGGTCGGTCCGACCACGCCGAGCTTGGCGACCGCCTGGTCGCCGGAACCGTAACCGACCGAGACGATGGACGTGGAATTGAGGCCCTCGTACGCGTTCTCGTGCCCGATGCGCACGGTGACGTCCCGGTCGGTGGTCGCCTCGCCGAGGAGTTTCAGCAGCACGACCTGCTCCTCCAGCGCTTCCAGCACCGGCCGGATCGTCAGCGGGAAGTCGTGCCCGAACCGGGTCAGGTTGGCCGTGCCGCCGACGACCAGACGCTCCTCGGTCTCCTCGACCAGCGTTTCCAGCAGCGTGGCGACGACCGCCTGGACCGGCGCGCGGTCCTCGGCGTCGAAGGACTCCGCGAGGTCCTGCACCAGATGCGGGACGGCGGTGAAGCGCTGCCCGGCGACACGGCTGTTCAGCCGCGCCCGCAGATCGGCCACCGCATGCTCGGTGACCGGACCCGGGCAGTCCACCATGCGCTGCTCGACCCGGCCGGTGTCGGTGATCAGCACCAGCATGACGCGGGCCGGGGCCAGCGCCAGCAGTTCCACGTGCCGCACGGTCGAGCGCGTCAGCGAGGGGTACTGCACCACCGCGACCTGCCGTGTCAGCTGCGCCAGCAGCCGCACGGTGCGGCCCACGACGTCGTCCAGGTCCACCGCGCCGTCCAGGAAGTGCTGCACCGCGCGGCGCTCGGGCACCGACATCGGCTTCACGCCCGCCAGCCGGTCCACGAACAGGCGGTAGCCCTTGTCCGTGGGGATACGGCCCGCACTGGTGTGCGGCTGCTGGATGAATCCCTCGTCCTCCAGCGCCGCCATGTCGTTGCGGACCGTGGCCGGTGACACGTTCAGGTTGTGCCGCTCGGTCAGCGCCTTGGAGCCCACGGGCTCCTCGGTGCCCACGTAGTCCTGGACGATCGCGCGCAGCACCTGGAGCCGGCGTTCGCTCAGCATGGTGCGCACCTCCCGTCCGGCTGGGCCGTCTCGCTTTCGGCGTCCTGGCACTCTGCGCGGGCGAGTGCCAGGGTTCCGGGCCAGTGTACGGCCGGTTCCCGCCACCCGGGCAAGCACGGCCGGATGCGACCGTACCGTGCGCTGGGCGCGCGGCCGCCCGGGGCGCTAGCGTCGCGGTATGACCGCGCGGTGGGAGGAACTGGCCGAGGGCGTCGTCCGGCGCCGCCTGCCCGGCTGGGACGAGACGGTGGGCGCCGTGTGCGGCCCCGACGGTGTCCTGGTCATCGACACCGGGGCGACGCTGCGCTGCGGCGCGGAGATCCGGCAGCAGCTGCGCGCGCTGTTCGGGCTGCCGGTGCGGTGGGTCGCGTTGACCCACCCCCACTTCGACCACGTACTGGGCACGGCCGCCTTCGCCGGGGTCGAGGTCTACGGCGCCGTCGGCACCGCCCGGCTGCTGCCCGCACTCGCCGACACGCTGCGCGCCGACGCCGTCCAGCACGGCGTCTCCCCCACGGAGGCCGCCACCGCCGCCGACGTGCTGGTGGCACCGCACCACGAGGTATCCGGCGAGCTGACGCTCTCCCTCGGCGGCGACCGGCGCGTCATGCTCGCCAACGTCGGCCCCGGCCACACCGGGCACGACCTCGCGGTACTGGTACCGGGTTCGCCGGAGATCGTCTTCTGCGGCGACCTGGTGGAGGAGTCGGGCGAGCCCCAGGCCGGGCGGGACGCCCACCCCGCCGCGTGGCCCGCCGCCCTGGACCGGCTGCTCGCACTCGGCGGCGACAGCGCGCGCTACGTCCCCGGCCACGGCGCGGTGGTGGACGCCACCTTCGTCCACACCCAGCGCGCGGCCCTGGCTCACCGCTTCGGCACACCGCCGTAACCGGCCCCACCCGGTGCGGCGTTGCCCGCTCCCCGGGTGCGGCCCCGCTCATCCCCCGGCGGTGGGTAGCGGAACCCGGCGGGCGCGGCCTGCGGACCGCAGGCCGCGCCCGGTACGCCCGAGGGCGGTGGGGCCGCACGCGGGTGCCGGGAAACGGGCGGGAGCGCACGGTTTCGGGGAGGGGCGGGGTGGGGAAACGCACAGCGGGCACAATGCACCGCATGCGCAACGGCCGTTACGACAACGTCGACTTCACCGCCCCCTGGAAGCGGCACACCCCCGCCCAGGAGGTGGAAGCCGAACCCGAGCTGGTCGTGGAGCACGCGGCCACCGGGTTCTGCGGTGCCGTGATCCGCACCGAGAAGACCGCGCAGGGCCTCACCGTCACCCTGGAGGACCGCTTCGGCAAGCACCGCGTCTTCCCGATCGAACCGCGCGCGTTCCTCCTCGACGGCGTGCCCGTCACCCTCGTCCGCCCCCGCCGGCCCCAGGCCGGGCGGCCAGCGCGGCGCACCGCCTCCGGGTCGATCGCCGTGCCGGGCGCCCCGGCACGCGTCGCCCGGGCGGGCCGGATCTACGTCGAGGGCCGCCACGACGCGGAGCTGGTGGAACGCGTGTGGGGCGACGACCTGCGCATCGAGGGCGTCGTGGTGGAGTACCTGGCCGGGGTGGACGACCTGCCCACGGTCGTGGAGCGCTTCGGTCCGACGCCCGACGCCCGCCTCGGCGTGCTCGTGGACCACCTGGTCCCCGGCTCGAAGGAGTGGCGCATCGCACAGGCGGTGACGGACGCGAACGTGCTCGTCGTCGGCCATCCGTTCATCGACGTGTGGGCGGCGGTCAAACCCGCGTCCGTCGGCATCGAACGCTGGCCGGACGTGCCGCGCGGCCAGGACTGGAAGACCGGCGTATGCCGCGCGCTGGGCTGGCCGGAGAACACCGGCGCGGCCTGGCGGCACATACTCGGCCACGTGCGTACCTACCGCGACCTGGAGCCGCAGCTGCTGGGGCCGGTGGAGCAGCTGATCGACCACGTCACCGTCGGCGGCCCCACCGGGTGAGGCGGCCCCCGGGGGTGCGGGGCGCCACGGGGGAGGGGGACTTCGGGGCGAGGGGGACTTCGGCCCCAGCCGGTAGCGCGTCAACCGGAGCACGCCGATCACGGACAATGGACGCATGCCCTCCGCACCCCCCGACGGCGAGCCCGTGCCCGCTGACGGCGCACTGCCCGCGTCCGCGCTGGCCGGGAGCGCCGCCCGGCCACTTGGCTTCTACCTGCACGTGCCCTACTGCGCCACCCGCTGCGGCTACTGCGACTTCAACACCTACACCGCGAGCGAGCTGCGCGGCTCCGGCGGCGTGCTGGCGTCGCGGGAGAACTACGCGGCCACCCTCGCCGACGAGGTCCGGCTCGCCCGCAAGGCGCTGGGCGAGGACCCGCGTGCGGTCAGCACGGTGTTCGTCGGCGGCGGCACGCCCACCCTGCTGCCAGCGGCCGACCTGGGCCGCATGCTGGACGCGGTGCGCACGGAGTTCGGGCTGGCCCCGGACGCGGAGATCACCACGGAGGCCAATCCGGAGTCCGTGGACCCGGCGTACCTCGCCGAACTGCGCGCGGCCGGTTTCACCCGCGTCTCCTTCGGCATGCAAAGCGCCCGCCCGCACGTGCTGCGCGTGCTGGACCGCACGCACACCCCGGGCCGCCCGGAGCAGTGCGTGGCCGACGCCCGCGCGGCCGGGTTCGCGCACGTCAACCTGGACCTGATCTACGGCACGCCGGGGGAGAGCGACGAGGACTGGGCGGCGACCCTGGACGCGGCGCTCGGCGCGGAGCCGGACCACGTCTCGGCGTACGCGCTGATCGTGGAGGACGGCACGCAGCTCGCGCGGCGGGTGCGGCGCGGCGAGCTGCCGATGCCGGACGACGACGCGCTGGCCGACCGCTACCTGATCGCCGAGGAGCGGCTGGGTGGCGCCGGATTCGCCTGGTACGAGGTGTCGAACTGGTCGCGCACCCGCGCCGGGCGGTGCCGCCACAACGAGCTGTACTGGACCGGCGCCGACTGGTGGGGCGCGGGCCCGGGCGCGCACAGCCACGTCGGCGGGGTGCGGTGGTGGAACGTCAAGCACCCCGGCGCCTACGCGCAGGCGCTCGCCGAGGGCCGCTCCCCCGGTGCGGGCCGCGAGCTGCTGGCCGCCGAGGACCGCCGCGTCGAGCGCGTTCTGTTGGAGCTGCGCCTGGTGGACGGGGTGCCGCTGGACCTGCTGACGCCGGTGGGCGCGGCAGCGGCCCGGCGTGCGGTCGCGGACGGGCTGCTGCGCCCGGAGGCGTATGCGACCGGGCGGGCCGCGCTGACCCTGCGCGGGCGTCTGCTGGCCGACGCCGTCGTCCGGGACCTGGTGGACTGAGCCCGCCCACGCGTCCCGCCACAGGCCGCCCGGGTACGGCGAAGCCCCGCGCCCCTGGGAAAGGGGCCGCGGGGCCTGCACCGTGTCGTGCGGTGTCGCGCCGCACCCGCGTGGCGAACGCAGGCCGCGTGCGGCGCTTGAGAGGTTTCCGTGGGACGCGCGGTGGCGGGGCGGCTGGTGAGAGGGCAGCCGCGCGGTTCCGGCACCGGGTCACCACGGGGTGGGGCACACGCCCCGGGGGGTCACTTCTGCAGTGCGGAGACCTGCTGGGACAGCGCCGACTTCTTGTTGGCGGCGTTGTTCTTGTGCAGCACGCCCTTGCTGACGGCCTTGTCCAGCTTGCGGTTGGCGGCGGCGACAGCCTCGGCGGCCTTGCCGGCCTCACCGGCGGCGACGGCCTCGCGCACGCGGCGCACGGCGGTCTTCAGCTCGGACTTGACCGCCTTGTTGCGCTGGCGGGACTTCTCGTTGGTCTTGATCCGCTTGATCTGCGACTTGATGTTCGCCACGAAGGAGCCTTCTCGGGTTTCGACAGATGATGGTGCGTGCACCCGCCCGTCTTACCGGCGCCGGCCACTGCTCAGCCGGGGCTGTCCAGCGGGTACGCGACGGCACGAGGCACAGTCGCCCACCTTAGCAGCCGGGGCGGTGGCCGCCCTAATCCCTCCCCGGGCCGCCGGACATGGGACGATGGGGTGGACGTACCGTTCCGCAGCCACATTCTGACAGGACCCCGCGTGCCCGCCACCCCCTCGAACGTGCCCGAGCCGCGCCGCACCGCCCCGGCGCTGATCCGCAACTTCTGCATCATCGCGCACATCGACCACGGCAAGTCCACGCTCGCCGACCGGATGCTCCAGCTCACCGGCATCGTCGATGCGCGCCAGATGCGTGCGCAGTACCTCGACCGCATGGACATCGAGCGCGAGCGCGGCATCACGATCAAGTCGCAGGCGGTGCGCATGCCCTGGTCGCCCTCCACGGGGGACGACGCGGGCAGCGCGCACATCCTGAACATGATCGACACCCCCGGCCACGTGGACTTCACCTACGAGGTCTCCCGCTCGCTGGCGGCCTGCGAGGGCTGCGTCCTGCTGGTGGACGCCGCCCAGGGCATCGAGGCGCAGACGCTCGCCAACCTCTACTTGGCGATGGAGCACGACCTCACGATCATCCCGGTGCTCAACAAGATCGACCTGCCGGCAGCACAGCCGGACAAGTTCGCCGCCGAGCTGGCGCACCTGATCGGCTGCGACCCGGGCGACGTGCTGCGGGTGTCGGCGAAGACCGGCGAGGGCGTGACGGAGCTGCTGGACGAGGTGGTGCGCCTGGTCCCGGCCCCGGTCGGAAACGCGGACGCCCCGGCCCGCGCGATGATCTTCGACTCGGTGTACGACGCCTACCGGGGCGTCGTCACCTACGTGAAGGTCGTGGACGGCGAACTGGGCAGGCGTGAGCGCATCCGCATGATGTCCACCAACGCCCAGCACGAGCTGCTGGAGATCGGCACGAACTCCCCGGAGATGACAGCCGCCGACGGCCTGGGCGTGGGCGAGGTCGGCTACCTCATCACCGGCGTGAAGGACGTGCGCCAGTCCAAGGTGGGTGACACGATCACCCAGCTGCACAAGGGCGCCACCGAACCGCTGCCGGGCTACAAGGACCCCAAGCCCATGGTGTTCTCCGGCCTGTACCCGCTGGACGGTTCGGACTACCCGGAGCTGCGCGACGCGCTGGACAAGCTTCAGCTCAACGACGCCGCGCTCGTCTACGAGCCGGAGACCTCGGCCGCGCTCGGCTTCGGCTTCCGCGTCGGCTTCCTGGGCCTGCTGCACCTGGAGGTGATCCGCGAGCGGCTGGAGCGCGAGTTCGGGCTCGCCCTGATCGCCACCGCGCCGAACGTGGTGTACCGCGTGGTGATGGAGGACGCCACCGAGCACACCGTCACCAACCCGAGCGAGTTCCCCACCGGCAAGATCGCCGAGGTGCACGAGCCGGTGGTGCGGGCGACGCTGCTGGCGCCGAGCGAGTTCATCGGCGCGATCATGGAGCTGTGCCAGAGCCGACGCGGCAACCTGCTGGGCATGGACTACCTGTCCGAGGACCGCGTCGAGCTGCGCTACACCCTCCCGCTCGCCGAGATCGTCTTCGACTTCTTCGACGCGCTGAAGTCCAAGACGCGCGGCTACGCCTCCCTGGACTACGAGCCCACCGGCGAGCAGAGCGCGGACCTGGTGAAGGTGGACATCCTGCTGCACGGCGACAAGGTGGACGCGTTCTCGGCCATCGTGCACAAGGAGAAGGCGTACGCGTACGGCGTCCGCATGGCCGGGAAGCTGCGCGAGCTGATCCCACGGCAGCAGTTCGAGGTGCCGATCCAGGCCGCCGTGGGCTCACGCGTCATCGCCCGCGAGACGGTGCGCGCCATCCGCAAGGACGTGCTGGCCAAGTGCTACGGCGGCGACATCTCCCGCAAACGCAAGCTGCTGGAGAAGCAGAAGGAGGGCAAGAAGCGGATGAAGGTGGTCGGCCGCGTGGAGGTGCCGCAGGAGGCGTTCATCGCCGCCCTCTCCAGCGACGAACCGGCCCCGAAGAAGTAGCCCGCGCCGCGCGGTGATGTGGCCGGGGTGGGGCCTGGCCCCGGCCCGGGGTAACGAAAACGTTGCCAGCGTCGCGGCCCCTTACATACTGGAGCTGGGGCCTTTAGTCTGAGCGCGCTTGAGTTACTCGTGAGTCACCCCACAGCAACACGCGGGCCACGGAGGAAGTCGTGAGCGACACGCAGTCCCAGATCGAGAACCGGCCGCCCTCCGTGGCGACGCTCTTCCTGGAGCGCATCGAATCAACCCCGGACGGTGAAGCCTACCGCTACCCCGTCCCCTCGGCTGCGGGAACCGGGCCCGAAGAGTGGCGCTCCTACTCCTGGGCCCAGGCCGCCGAGCGGGTCTTCGCCATCGCGGCCGGGTTGCTGGACCTGGGGGTGGAGGCCGAGCAGCGGGTGGCCATCGCGTCCAACACCCGGGTTGACTGGATTCTGTGCGACCTGGGCATCCTGTGCGCGGGTGCCGCCACCACCACGGTGTACCCGAGCACCAACGTGGAGGAGACGGCGTACATCCTCGCCGACTCCGACAGCCGCGTCCTGATCGCCGAGGACGCCACCCAGCTGGCCAAGGCGCGCGAGTGCCGGGCGGAGCTGCCGGAGCTGAGGCACGTGATCGTCATCGACCCGGCGGGCGAAACGCTCACCGACGCCTCCGACCCGCAGGGCTGGGTGCTGACGCTGGACGAGCTGATCCAGCGCGGCAAGGCGTACCTGGAGCAGCATCCCGAGGCGGTCAAGGAGCGCGTGGCCGCGCTGCGTCCCGACCAGCTCGCCACTCTCATCTACACCTCCGGCACCACCGGCAAGCCCAAGGGCGTGCGGCTGGCGCACGACAACTGGTCGTACATGGCCAAGTCGATCGCCGAGCAGGGCCTGGTGGAGAAGGAAGACGTGCAGTACTTGTGGCTGCCGCTGGCGCACGTCTTCGGCAAGGTGCTCACCGCCGGACAGATCGAGGTAGGCCACGTCACCGCCGTTGACGGACGCGTGGACAAGATCATCGAGAACCTGCCGGTGGTGCAGCCGACCTACATGGCCGCCGTGCCGCGCATCTTCGAGAAGGTCTACAACGGTGTCGCGGCCAAGGCCCGGGCGGGCGGCGGCGCCAAGTACAAGATCTTCCAGTGGGCCTCCGAGGTCGCCCGCGAGTACGGCCGGGTGACCCAGGACAACTACCGGCGCACCGGCACCGCGTCCGCACCGACGGGCCTGAAGCTCAAGCACGCCGTCGCCGACAAACTCGTCTACAGCAAGCTGCGCGAGGCGTTCGGCGGGCGGCTGCGGGCCTGCGTCTCCGGTTCCGCCGCGCTCGCCCCCGACATCGGCTACTTCTTCTCCGGCGCCGGCATTCACATCCTGGAGGGCTACGGGCTCACCGAGTCCAGCGCCGCCAGCTTCTGCAACCCCGGCGAGGGCTACCGCACCGGCACCGTCGGCAAGCCGCTGCCCGGCTGCGAGGTGCGCATCGCCGAGGACGGCGAGATCCTGCTGCGCGGCCCGGGCATCATGCAGGGCTACCACGGGCTGCCGGAGAAGACGGCCGAGGTCCTGGAATCGGACGGCTGGTTCCACACCGGCGACATCGGCGAACTGTCCGACGACGGCTACCTGCGTATCACCGACCGCAAGAAGGACATGTTCAAGACCTCCGGCGGCAAGTACGTCGCCCCGGCGGAGGTCGAGGGCCGGTTCAAGGCCGTCTGCCCGTATGTCTCCTCCATCCTGGTGCACGGCGCGGACCGCAACTACTGCACCGCGCTCATCGCACTCGACGAGGCCGCGATCATGGGCTGGGCGGGTGACCACGGGCTCGGCGGCAAGAGCTACGCCGACGTCGTCACCTCCCCCGAGGTGCGGGAGCTGATCGGCGGCTACGTCGAGAAGCTCAACGCCGGGCTGCAGCGCTGGCAGACGATCAAGCAGTTCCGCATCCTGCCGCGCGACCTGGACATCGAGCACGGCGAGCTGACCCCGAGCCTGAAGCTCAAGCGCCCGGTGGTGGAGCGGGAGTTCGGCCACCTGCTGGAGGAGATGTACGCGGGCACGCGCGAACAGTGACCGCCTGACGCGGGCGGAGGCGGGGCCGCCCGGCCCGCGTCTCCGGTTGCCCCCGAGAGCCCGGAACCGATGTTTCCGGGCTCTCGGGTGTGCTGCGGCCGGTGACTCGCAGCCGGGCCTCACACCAGCCAGGCGCCGTCCCGCATCAGCAGCCGCCCCTTCAGCTCGTTCTCCTCGCGCCAGGCGCGCACCGTGCGCGGGCGGCAGCGGAAGAACAGCCAGCGCTCTTCCCCGCGCGGGTCCCAGCCGCCGGTGCGCGCCGCGAACGCCGCGCCCTCCTCATCCCCCAGGTCGCCGCTCTCGACGGCTTCCGCCACCGCCTCGATCAGGACGACGTCGCGCGTGTGCCCGAGGCCCAGCGTGACCAGGCCGTCTCCGTGCAGCAAGTTGAGCGCCGTGGGATTGGTGCGCCGGGTGCACAGCAGCAGGGCGCCGCCGACGTAGGCGAACGAGAGCGGGACCATGCAGGGCACGCCGTCCGCCGACGCGGTGGCCACCCACAGATCGATGTCGTGCTCCAGCCGCTCCAGCACGTCCCGCTTGCGCTGCTCCTGACCGCGTACCGGTGGGGGTGTGATCGCCATGCCCGGAGGCTAACCACCGCTCCCGCACGGGACATCGGGCGCGGGACGTAGGCCCGGGGGCTGAGGCGGGTGCGGTTTCGGGGTCAGTCGCGTTCGAGCCAGCCGTCGCGGGCGGTGGCGAGGGCGTCGAGGCGGGTGGGGTCGTAGCGGGCGTCCGGGTCCTCCACGACGACGAGCCACTGGGCGTCTTCGGCGTCGTCCTCACCAGCGAGGGCGTCGCGGACCACCTGGGGTTCGCGGGGCAGGGCGAGGCGGTCGGTTAGTTCCTCGGCCAGTTCCTCGGCGCTGTCCCGGTCGGGCAGCACCAGCACGTGGTGTCCGTCGTTCACGGGGCCATTGTGCCCGGTGGGCCGGGGTGGGCGTGGGCGCGGCCCCGGCCGGAGCCGCGCCTACCGCGAGCGGGCGGCGCGGGCGATCGTCACCACTGCCTTTTCCAGCGCGTAGCCCGGATCGTAGGCGGCGCCCTTGACGGCGGCGTCCGCCTCGGCGACCGCGCGCAGGGCCGCGGCCACACCGTCCGGGCTCCAGCCGCGCAGCTGCTGGCGCACGCGGTCCACCTTCCACGGCGGCATGCCCAGTTCCCGGGCCAGGTCCGCGGGACGCATGCCGCCCGGGGCGGAGGCGAGCTTGCCGATCGCGCGAACGCCCTGAGCGAGCGCGCTGGTGACGAGCACCGGGGCGACGCCCGTGGCCAGCGCCCAGCGCAGCGTCTCCAGCGCCTCCGCGGCCCGCCCTTCCACTGCCCGGTCAGCCACGGTGAAGCTGGACGCCTCCGCGCGGCCGGTGTAATAGCGGCCCACCACGGCCTCGTCGATCGTGCCGTCCACGTCGGCGGTGAGCTGGGCGCAGGCGGAGGCCAGCTCGCGCAGGTCGCTTCCGATGGCGTCCACGAGCGCCTGGCTGGCTTCGGGCGTCGCCGACCGGCCGTGCGCGCGGAACTCGGCACGGACGAACGCCAGCCGGTCAGCGGGCTTGGTCAGCTTGGCGCAGGCCACCTCGCGGGCGCCGAGCTTGCGCGCCGCGTCGAGCAGGCCCTTGCCCTTGGCGCCGCCAGCGTGTGCCAGCACCAGGATGATCTCTTCGGCCGGTGCGGCGAGGTAGGACTTGACGTCCTTGACCGTGTCCGCCGACAGGTCCTGCGCCTGCCGGACGACGACCACCTTGCGCTCGGCGAAGAGCGAGGGGCTGGTCAGCTCCGCGAGGGTGCCGGGCTGGAGCTGGGCGGGGAGGAGATCGCGCACGTCGGTGTCCGGGTCGGCCGCCCGGGCGGCGTCGGTCACCTCGCGGACGGCCCGGTCAACCAGCAGCTCCTCCTGTCCGACCAGCAGGCTGCACGGCGCCAGCGGGTCCTGCGCTGCGGACTTCTTCGCTTTCGGTGGCACGCCGCCCAGCATCCCACGCCGGGCTGACACCGGACCCGGTGCCCGCGCCCGGCGCTCACGAGCCGGACGCCGTCACGGCACCGGCGGCGTCAACGGCGAGGGCGCCGTGGGTGTCGGTGCGGAAGACCCGGGCGCCCCCGGCCCGCAGCGCGGCCAGCGTGGACGGGGCGGGGTGGCCGTAGTCGTTCCCCTCCCCGCAGCTGATGAGGGCGACGCGCGGACTCAGCCGGTCCAGCAGCGGCGGGTGCTGGTGGGCGGAGCCGTGGTGCGCGACCTTGAGGACGTCCACCTGTGGCAGCGCCGGGTGCCGGGCCAGCAGGCGGCGCTGGGCGGCTGGTTCCAGATCGCCGGGAAGGAATACCGTCAGCCCGCCGGTGCGCAGCAGCAGCGTGACGCTGGCGTCGTTGGTGCCCAGGCCGGGCGCCCCGACCGGCGGCCACAGCACCTCCCAGCTCACCTGGCGGCCCCCCGCAGGGCCGAGGGCACGCCGCTCCCCCGGGTGTGCGGCCAGCAGCGGCACGCCCGCCCGCGCGGTGACGCGGCGGACGAAGGCTGCCTGCCCGCTGTCGTCGGAGCCGGTGGTGACCTGCACCGCGCCCACGGCCCGGCCCCGCAGCACACCGGGCAGCCCACGCACGTGGTCGGCGTGGTGGTGGGTGAGCAGGACGAGCGCGACCCGGTCGATACCCAGGCGGCGCAAACAGGCGTCCATCAGCGCCGGGTCCGGGCCGGTGTCCACGACGACCGCCGTACCCGGGTCTGCTGCGAGCACCAGACCGTCACCCTGGCCCACGTCGCAGACAGCCAGCCGCCAGTTGGGCGGCGGCCAGCCGGTGAGCACCCGGGTGAGGGGCGCCGGACGCAGCAGCGCGAGGAGCAGGAGCAGGGCACCGGCGGCCGCCAGCCACGGCCGGGCCAGCGCCTGCCGTACGAGCGCCAGCACGGCCGACGTCGCCACGGCCAGCAGCGCGGCACCGGACCACCCGTCCGGCCAGCCCAGCTCGGCCCCGGGCAGCGCCGCACCGGTACGGGCGACCAGTGCGATCCAGCGGGCTGGCCAGCTGGCCAGCCACAGCAGGGCCTCGGCCACCGGTATCGCCGCCGGTGTCACCGCCAGTGCGGCCCAGCCCAGTACCGTCACCGGCGCGAGCGCCAGCTCGGCCGCCAGGTTGCACGGGATGCCGACCAGGCTGACCCGCGCCGCGAACACCGCCACCACGGGTGCGCACACCACCTGGGTGGCCGCCGCGACGGCCAGCGCCTCCGCCACCCGGCCCGGCACCCCGCGCTGACGCAGGGCACGGCTCCAGGGCGGCGCGATGGTCAGCAGCGACCCCGTGGCCAGGACCGACAGCAGGAACCCGAAGGAGCGCGCCAGTTCCGGGTCGTGCAGCACGAGCAGCAGCACGGCGGCGGCCAGCGCGGGCAGCAGCGAGCGGCGCCGTCCGGTGGCGATGGCCAGCAGCGTGAGGGCGCCGCAGACCGCCGCCCGCAGCACGCTCGGCCCGGGTCGGCACACGGTGACGAAGGCGAGGATCAGCCCGCTGCCGAGCACGGCGGTGACACGCAGCGGCAGTCCCAGCCGCCCGGCGAGACCACCGCGTTCGGCGTGCCCGGCGCGGCCAGGCGCGCCGATGAGCACGGCCAGCACGACCGCGAGCTGGCTGCCGCTGACGACGATCATGTGCGTCATGTCGGCGGCCTCCACCGCCCGCTCCAGCCCGGCCGGGATGCGGGAGCCGTCACCGATGATCAGCGCGGGCAGCAGGGCACGGGCGTCAGGGTGCAGCCCGTCCGTCGCCGCCCGAAGGTCCGCCCGCACCGCCCCGGCCCACCGGTGCACGGCGTTCGGCCCGTCGATCACCTGTGGCGGCGCGTCCCCGGCCGGACGCAGCACGGCGGTGAGCGTGCCGCCCTGGCCCGGCCGTGGCGGTGCGGCGCGAGCGGACAGCCGCAGCCGGGCGGAGGGCAGCAAGGCCAGCCACCGGCGCGGCTCATCAGCGGCGATGACGACCATCACCGGGTTGTCCACGGCCGTGACCCGCCCGTCGGAGCCGGTGACCCGGGTGGCGTCGGCGCGCAGCACCACCGGACGCGGACCGCCGTCGGGGCGGGGCCGGGCCAGGATCGGATCAGCGGTGAGGGTGACCTCAACGGTGACGTGCCCGTACCGGTCAGCGGCCTCCGCCAGCGGCCCGGCCCCCACGGCGAGGGTGTGCAGCGACGCGACCGCGCCACCGGACGCCGCACACAGCAGGCTCAGCGCGACCGCGACGAGCACCCCACGCCGGGCCGGCCCAGGGCGGGCGCGCACCGCGAAGGCTCCCACGAGCAGGGCGGCCAGGCAGCAGACCACCACCCCGGAAAGGGCCGCGGACGACGGCGCGCCCAACGCCAGCGCCGCCGCCGCCCAGGCCGCCGCAGCAGGCGGCACCAGCCGCAGGTCCGGCGGACCGTCCTGGCGTGGGTGGGCGGACCCGAGGCGATGCCCGGACGCCGCGTGCACCGGGGCCCGGACACGCACCGGCTCCGAAGCGGCACCGGCCGTGGCCTCGCCCGCGTGCGCCTGGTCCGGCGCGGGGTGGCCCCTCATGGCGTGACACGGGGTTCCAGGTCGGCGAACCGGCTGTCGCCGATCCCCCGCACGTCGCGAAGCTGGTCCACGGAGCGGAAGCCGCCCTGCTCGGTGCGGTGCTCGACGATCGCCTGGGCCAGCACGGGGCCGATCCCGGGAAGGGTCTCCAGCTGCTCGACCGTCGCACTGTTCAGGCTCACCCGCCCAGCCCCCGCCCTGCCGCCACCTGACACTCCGGCCCCAGGGCCAGGGCCAGGGCCAGGGCCAGGGCCAGGGGCGGGAGCCCCGGGTGGTGGAGTGACGCCCACAAGGAGATGTTCACCATCCGCCAGCACGCGGGCACGGTTCAGCGCGACGGTGTCGGTGCCCGGCTCGACGCCTCCGGCGGCCTTGAGCGCGTCGGCCACCCGGGACCCGGCCGCGAGCCGGTGCACACCCGGCTCTCGTACCTTCCCGGCGACGTCCACCAGCACATGGCTCGCACGCGGTTCCGGGGACCCGCGCTGCTCCGGCACGGGCGGCGCGGCCGTCGTCGTCTGCCGGGCGGCAACCGCTGAGGGCGCGGCCACGGGTTCGGGTTGCCCGTCCCACACCTCGTAGGCGGCGAAGCCGGCGGCCACAAGGAGCAGGCCGAGCAGTGCCGCCAGGCTTCTGGGCTCCACGGCGCATCGGGTCTGCACCCACAGGCGGCCCCGCTCCCGCCACCCGAGCCGCTTCGGCCCGTGCTCGGCTGGCGGTGCCCCGGGCGGCTGCGGTGCGGCAGCGGGTAACGGCGTGCCGGTGGCCCGGGCGGAGGCGGGCCCACTGGTGCCGCCCGGCGCGCCCGCCCCCGGGGCTGGGCGGCGGGCCTGTGCCTGCGGTTCCTTCGGCTGACGCCGCGCGGCACGGCTGCGGCGCACGGCCGCGCGGGCTGCGGCGATCGCCGCCTCCCGCGCCAACGGGACCGCATCAGCGGTGGACTCGGGCAAACCGGCTGGCCCGCAGAGGACGGGTGGGCTGGGCGAGTCACGTTGCTCGGGCAGGCCGGAGGCCACGGGCGGGCCGTCTGACTCGGGCGAGCCAGGTGGCCCGGACAGCCCAGGTGGCCCGGACAGGCCAGGTGGCGCGGACAGGCCAGGTGGCGCGGACAGGCCAGGTGACTTGGGCGAATCAAGTGGTGCGGGCAGGCCGGAGGGCTCGGACGGGCCAGGTAGGCCGGACCGGCCGAGGGGCTCGGGTAGGCCCGGCGGTTCGGGCCAGGGCAGGGTCAGTTGTCCTGGCTGGGTGACGGGCGGCCGGTCGGCGAGCAGGGCGGCGGCGCGAGCGCGGGAGGCCGCGGAGCGGGCGGCCCCACGGCGGGTACGGGGGCGGGCCGCGCCGGTACGGCGTCCGGGGCCGGTCGTCTCGGTGCGGGTACGAGGAGTCATGCGCCAGACGGTAGGGACCTTCGCGGCGGCTCGGGAAAACCCGTTGATTCCGGTGGACAACCCGCCAGTTGTGGATAACTCCGTCACTCATACGGGGAAATGACGGCCTCGCCGCACCCTGCTCCCGCCCCTGCCTTGCCGCGCCCCGCCTCCCCGCCGCGCCTTGCCTCGCCGCACCCTGCCTCAGCGCGCGCTGACCACCGTGGCCAGCAGCCCCGGCCCGGTGTGCGCGCCGATGACCGCGCCCACCTCGCTGACGTGCAGCTCACCCAGGCCCGGCAGCCGCTCCCGCAGCCTCTCAGCAAGCTGTTCGGCGCGCTCGGGGGCGGCGAGGTGGTGCACGGCGACGTCCACCGGAGCGCTGCCCGCCCGCGTCACCGCCAGCTCTTCCAGCCGGGCGATGGCCCGGCCAGCGGTGCGCACCTTCTCCAGCGGCCCGATCCGCCCGTCCGCCAGCTCCAGCAGCGGCTTCACGGCGAGCGCCGAGCCCAGCAGTGCCTGAGCCGCGCCGATCCGGCCGCCCCGGCGCAGGTAGTCCAGCGTGTCCACGTAGAAGAACGCCGAGGTCCCCTCGGCCCGCTTGCCCGCCGCCGCCACCGCGTCGTCCAGTGAGCTGCCCGCCTCCACCGCGGCGGCCGCGGCCAGCGCGCAGAAACCGAGCGCCATGCCGACCATCGCGGAGTCCACGACCCGCACCGGTACCGGCGCCTCGGCGGCGGCCAGCAGGGCGGCATCGTAGGTGCCGGAGAACTCGGCGGACAGGTGCAGCGAGACGATGGCGTCCGCCCCCTTCGCCACGGCCTCGCGGTAAGCGGTGGCGAAGGTCTGCGGGCTGGGGCGGGAGGTGGTCACCGGCCGGTGCTTGCGCAGCGCCTCGGTCAGCGCGCGGGCGGAGATCTCCGTGCCCTCCTCCAGCGGCGCGCCATCGACCACGACCGTCAGCGGCACCGAGGTGATGCGGTGCCGACGCAGCGCCTCCGGCGGGAGGTACGCCGTGGAGTCGGTGATGATCGCGACGTGTCGTGCCATGGCCCGGAGACTACTGGGTCCGCCTCACCCGGCCGAAGGCGCACGTCACGCGGCACGCACGCGGGACGCGGCCGCAGGAGGGCACGGGCGCGGCGGAACGACGCGCGGAGGCGCAGACTCACCGCCCCAGACTCACCGCCCAGACGCGCCGCCCAAAGGCGCAGGCTCCAGCGCGCGGACACGGCGGGCACAGCGCGCGGGAGGTCAGATCGCGTTGCGCGGCGGGGTGTCCTTGCGCAAGTGCGGCCGCTCCACCCGGCCCGGACCCCCAAAGCCGGGGTGCGGGTCCTGGGGCGGCGCGGACTGCTGGGGCGGGGGCGCGTCCTGCGGCGGGTCCCAGTGGCGCAGTGCCCCGGACTCGATCGCGATCTGCTCGCGCAGGCCGTCCAGTTCGTCGGCGTGGTGGCGGCGGGCGCGGTCCTGCGCGGCGAAGCGCAGCGAGTCGGCGGACTGGCGGATCCCGGCGGCGCGCTCCCGCAGCTCGGGCAGGCGGACGGCGATGCGGGCGCGGTCCGGTTCACGGTCCATCAGCGCGCCCATCTCGCGGTCGAGTACGCGGGCGTGCTCGTGCAGGCGGTCGAGCAGGCCGAGGGCCTCGGTGAGCGCGTCGTCCCCGTCGCGGGCGGCGGCCAGCTCGCGGCGGGTGCTGTCCACGGAGTTCCGCAGCTCCAGCCGGGTGCGGGCCAGTTCACCCACGGGGCCGAACTGGGCGGAGCGGGCGCGCAGGGCGGTGGTGTCGATGGTGCGGCGGACCTCGGTGCTCGCGCGTTCCATGCCGCGTCCCACGGCCCGGACGGCCTTGATCGTCGCGATCACGCCGAGCGTCACGAAGAGCAGGAGGAACAGCACCCCCAGCGCCGCCGCGAACTCCATGGGAACGCCTCCGTCCGTCGCCTGCCGAACTGTCGCCTGCCGACCCGCTCCTTCCAGCGTACGGGCTGCGGGAGGGTGCGGGGGCGCGCCGGACCCCGACCGCCCCCGCAGCCCGCCCCGTAGGGGGCGCCGCCGGGCCGCGCCCGGTTACGCCGGGACGATGTTGACCAGCTTCGGGGCGCGGACGATCACCTTGCGCACGTCCGCACCGCCCAGCGCGGCGGTGACGGCCGGGTCAGCCAGCGCCAGCGCCTCCAGCTCGCTCTCCGGCACCGTGGGCGCGACCTCCAGCCGGGCCTTCACCTTGCCCTTGACCTGCACCACGCACGTCACCGTCTCGTCCACCACGTACGCGGGGTCGGCGACGGGGAACGCGTGGTGCACCACGGTGTCCTCGTGGCCCAGTCGGCGCCACAGCTCCTCGGCGATGTGCGGGGCCAGCGGGGCGATCAGCAGCACCAGTTGCTCGGCGACGCTCCGCGGCACCCGGCGCACCTTGGTGACGTGGTTGTTCAGCTCGGTGATCTTGGCGATGGCGGTGTTGAAGCGCAGGTTCGCCATGTCCTGGGTGACGCCGTCGATGGCCTTGTGCAGGGCGCGCAGGGTGCCCTCGTCCGCCTCCTCGTTGACGACGATGACCTCGCCGCTCGCCTCGTCCACCACGTTGCGCCACAGCCGCTGCAGCAGCCGGTACTGGCCGACGACGGCCCGGGTGTCCCAGGGGCGGGAGACGTCCAGCGGGCCCATGGCCATCTCGTACAGCCGCAGCGTGTCGGCGCCGTACTCGGCGCAAATCTCGTCCGGGGTGACGGCGTTCTTCAGCGACTTGCCCATCTTGCCCAGCTCGCGGCTGACGGGCTGGCCCGCGTGGAAGTAGCCGCCGTCGCGCTCCTCGACCTCGGTGGCGGGCACCGGGAAGCCGCGCTCGTCGCGGTAGACGTGGGCCTGGATCATGCCCTGGTTGAACAGCTTGTGGAACGGCTCGGCCGACGAGACGTGGCCCAGGTCGTACAGCACCTTCGACCAGAAGCGCGCGTACAGCAGGTGCAGCACCGCGTGCTCGGCGCCGCCGACGTACAGGTCCACGCCGCCGTGTGGGGCGCCCTCGCGCGGGCCCATCCAGTAGCGCTCGATCTGTGGGTCCACCAGGCGGCGGTCGTTGTGCGGGTCCAGGTAGCGGAACTCGTACCAGCACGAACCGGCCCAGTTGGGCATGGTGTTGGTCTCGCGCCGGTACCGCTTGGGTCCGTCCCCCAGATCCAGGGTGACGTTGACCCACTCCTCGTTGCGGGACAGCGGCGTCTCCGGCGAGGTGTCGGCGTCGTTTGGGTCGAAGGTGCGCGGGCTGTAGTCCTCGACCTCCGGCAGCTCCAGCGGCAGCATCGACTCCGGCAGGGCGTGCGCGATGCCGTCCTCGTCGTAGACGATCGGGAACGGCTCACCCCAGTAGCGCTGGCGGCTGAACAGCCAGTCGCGCAGCCGGTAGTTGACGGTGCCCTCGCCGATGCCGCGCGCGGCCAGCCACTCGGTGATCCGCGTCTTGGCCTCGGTGACGTCCAGCCCGTCCAGCGTCACGCCCTGCCCGGTGGAGTTGACCAGCCTGGCCTCGTAGGAGCTGAAGGGCTCCGTCCAGGTGCTGGTGTCCGTGCCGCGCCCGTCCGTGGGCTGGACGACGCAGCGGATCGGCAGCTCGAAGGCACGCGCGAAGGCGAAGTCGCGGCTGTCGTGGGCGGGGACGGCCATGATGGCGCCGGTGCCGTAGCCCATCAGCACGTAGTCGGCGATGAAGACGGGTACCCGCTCGCCGCTGGCCGGGTTGGTGGCGTAGGCGCCGGTGAACACACCGGTCTTGTCCTTGGCTTCGGCCTGCCGCTCGACGTCCGACTTCGACGCGGCCTGCGCGCGGTAGGCGGCCACGGCCTCGGCGGGCGTGGCGTGGCCGCCGGTCCACACCGGGTGCGTTCCCTCGGGCCAGGCGGTGGGCACCAGATTGGGGACCAGCGGGTGTTCGGGTGCCAGCACCATGTAGGTGGCCCCGAACAGGGTGTCCTGGCGGGTGGTGAACACGGTGATCTTCTCGCCCGGGTCCCCGGCCGGGAAGTCCACCCGGGCGCCTTCGCTGCGGCCGATCCAGTTGCGCTGCTGGAGCTTGATGGCCTCGGGCCAGTCCAGCCCGTCCAGGTCGTCGATCAGGCGCTGGGCGTAGGCGGTGATGCGCATGTTCCACTGGCGCAGGTTCGCCTTGAACACGGGGAAGTTGCCGCGCTCGGAGCGGCCGTCGGCGGTGACTTCCTCGTTGGCCAGCACCGTGCCCAGGCCCGGGCACCAGTTGACGGGCGCGTCGGAGGCGTAGGCCAGGCGGTACTCGCCCAGCAGGTCGGCGCGCTCGGCGGCGTCCAGTTCGGCCCAGGGGGCGCGACCCTCGGGCGTGGGGCGCTCACCACTGGCGAACTGCTTGACCAGGTCGTCGATGGGCCGGGCCCGCTGGGCTTCCTCGTCGTACCAGGAGTGGAAGATCTGCAGGAAGATCCACTGCGTCCACTGGTAGTAGTCCGGGTCGATCGTCGCGAACGAGCGGCGCTGGTCGTGGCCCAGGCCCAGGCGGCGCAGCTGGGCCTTCATGTTGGCCATGTTGGCCTCGGTGGACGTCCGCGGGTGCGTGCCGGTCTGGACGGCGTACTGCTCGGCGGGCAGGCCGAAGGCGTCGAAGCCCAGGGTGTGCAGGACGTTGTGCCCGGTCATCCGCTGGAAGCGGGCGAAGACGTCGGTGGCGATGTACCCCAGCGGGTGACCGACGTGCAGGCCCGCACCGGACGGGTAGGGGAACATGTCCATGATGAACTGCGGGGGGCGGGCCACCAGCTCCGGGTCACCGGCCAGGTCACCGGTGGGGTTGGGAGCCTGGTACGTGCCGTGCTGCTCCCAGAAGTCCTGCCAGCGCGCCTCGATATCGGCGGCCAGGGCCGCGGTGTAGCGATGCGGGGCCGCGCTCTCGTGGGCGGTCGGGGTGGTCTGGCTCATGTCCTGTGGGCTCCATCGTCTCGTCTCTGCCTGCGAAATGAAAAATCCCCTCGCTCAGGAGGGGGTGGCCGCGCGGTTCGGCCCTTGCGGGGGCTGAATCAGCGCGGCCGGCCAAGCAGAAGGCGTACGGCACGCATGGGGTCAGGGTAGCGCAACCGCCGCATGGCTCTCCGCCGGGTTTCGCGAGAGGGGCGGGCGAAAAGAGCGGGGCGAAAGAGATAAGGGCGACGCGGCTCGCGTCGCCCTTAGGGTGTGGAGCTAAGGAGAATTGAACTCCTGACCTCTTGCATGCCATGCAAGCGCTCTACCAACTGAGCTATAGCCCCGGGTTTGGTCCTCCGCGGGTTTTCCCCGCGGCGGCGTCGCCCACTCTACACGGCTCCGCGCGCCGGTTGCCAAATCCGTTCCGGCCTCGGCCGCTCAGCGACTCGACCCCGGCTGCTCGGACGGACAGACGGTCAGCCGGCCAGAAGGCCAGAAGGTCAGAAGGTCAGAAGGTCAGCCGGCCAGAAGGTCAGACGGTCACGAACGAGTAGAAGCGCTTGAGCGTGCAGTGCTCCTCCAGCAGGCGGCCGTAGATGGGTTCGCCCTCCAGCTCGCGGTACGTCTCGATCGGGTCGCCGACTATGATCAGCGCCCGCGCGCACTCCACACACCAGTACTGGTAGCGGGCGTTCAGCGGCTCCATGTCGCGGACGATGGGCGTGCCACTCGCGCACCAGTCGCACTTTCTGCTGTGCGCGCCCATGTCAGGCCCCACCCGTCTCGGCTATGGCCCCGGCCCGGCCCGGTGTAGGCACGCTCGGGGTGGCCGTCGGCGTCGGAGCGAGCTGGCCCTCGCGTGAGCGGTGGATGCGCCTGGGCACCGCGGCGTCCCTCCCCTTTCGGGCTGTTCCCCCTGCTGCGCTGACGATTCTGCCACGTTACAGCCGCGTACAGCAGAGCACCGGGCGGCGGTACACGACGAGGGCGACCCCGCCCGCGTCACCGCGAAACAAGATCGCCCTCATACCCGTGGAGCTAAGGAGAATCGAACTCCTGACCTCTTGCATGCCATGCAAGCGCTCTACCAACTGAGCTATAGCCCCATGCTCCCGGCTTTCCGACCATCGGCCGCGCCGTGAACGAGAAGAACTGTACCTGGTGACCTGCCCGAACGTGAAATCCGCCCAGGCTGGTCACCCCGGAGTGCCGGGCGCGCGGCCGTCGGCCCGGGCCGCGTCAGTCGTCGTCGCCGAGGACGGGCTCGGGCAGGCTGCCCGCGTTGTGCTCCAGCAGCCGCCAGCCGCGCAGGCTCTCCCCCAGCACGGACCACGAGCAGTTCGACAGGCCGCCCAGCGCCTCCCACGCGTCCGGGGGCAGACCGATCAGCCGTCCGATGGTGGTGCGGATGGTGCCGCCGTGGCTGACGACGACCAGCGTGCCGCCGTCGGGCAGCTTGTCGGCGCCGCGCTCAACGATCGGCGCCGCCCGGTCGGCGACCTCCGTCTCCAGCTCACCGCCACCGCGCCGCACCGGCTCGCCGCGCTTCCACGCGGCGTACTGCTCGCCGTAGCGCCCCACGATCTCCTCGTGCGTGAGCCCCTGCCACTTCCCCGCGTACGTCTCCCGCAGGTTCTCGTCGTGGTGGACGTCCAGACCGGTCAGCGCGGCCAGCTCGGCGGCGGTGGCGCGGGCCCGGCTGAGGTCGGAGGAGAGGATCGCGTCGGGCCCCAGCGCGGCCAGCAGGCGCGCGGCGCGCCGGGCCTGGCTCAGGCCCTCCGTCGTCAGCGGGATGTCCGTGGAGCCCTGGAAGCGGCGCTCCAGGTTCCACGACGTCTGCCCGTGCCGCCACAGGACGATCTTGCGGCCGCGCATCAGGGGCGCTCCTCCGCGTCTGCGGCCTGCTGGTCACCGTCCTGATCGGCGTCCTGGCCGCCGTCCTTCGTCCGGGTGGCCCGCGCGTCCTCGGGCAGCTCCAGCTCGGGGCAGTCCTTCCACAGCCGCTCCAGGGCATAGAAGACACGCTCCTCCTCGTGCTGGACGTGCACGACGATGTCAACGTAGTCGAGCAGCACCCAGCGCCCGTCGCGCTCGCCCTCCCGGCGGACGGGCTTGGCCTTCAGCTCCTTGAGCAGCTTCTCCTCGATCCCGTCCACGATCGACTTGACCTGTCGGTCGTTGGGCGCCGAGGCGAGCAGGAAGGCGTCGGTGATGGAGAGCACATCGCTGACGTCGTAGGCGACGACATCGTGCGCGAGCTTGTCGGCGGCTGCCTGGGCGGCGGCGTTGATCAGCTCAAGGGAGCGGTCGGTGGCGGTCACAGGCGCTGGCTTTCGGTCGGTGGACACGGACACATGACCTGTCAAGGGTCTCACGACCCACTCCGTGCCCCCGCGCCGACGCCGCCAGGCTCAGCCGCCGTAGTCCGTGCCCAGGACGACCGTGACATCCGCGTTGGCCGCGCCCTGCCCCTGTTCCACCGCCTTGGCGGGCAGCCCGAGCGTCAGGGCCACCCCCTCGGCCTTCGCGGCGTCGGCCTCGTCGGCGTAGGTGACGACGCTGGTGGACGCCGTCTTCTCGGCCTCGCGGGCCGGGACGACGGTGTAGCCGCCATTGACGAGGGTGACCTGGGCGCTCTGGGCGCTCGCCGCCTCACCGGTGGCGTTGCGCACGCTGACGCGGACGGCCGCGCCCGGGTCGGAGTTGCGCACGGTGCCGCCCAGCACCTCCCGGACCATGCCGCGAGCCGTCTCATCGCTCAGCGTGCCGTTGTCCTCGACCGGCAGCACGCGGGTGTCGAGCTTGCCCTGGTCCGCGTAACCGGCCAGCTCGGCGAGGACGGCGCCGAGCTGGGCCTCGGACAGCGACGGGTCCAGCACCTGGAGCAGCGACGCGACGGTGGCCGTGGCCGCGTCCGGGTCGGTGGACAGCTCGCGCAGCACGGCGTCCAGCACCTGGCCGAACCGGGACAGTTGGCTGGTCTGCGGCTCGTCCTCGGCCCGGTGGGTGGCGTAGGCGACGGCGGCGACGCCGTTCAGCTCGCGGCCCTTCCCCTCGTTCACCAGCGCCGGGTCGCCCTTCTCGGCCCCGGGCACGGTGGTGTCGGCGTCTAGCGTGATGCCGCCGACGGCCTCCACGAGGTTCTTCAGGTAGGGCGTGTCCAGGCGCCAGGAACCCTCGATGCCGGTGCCGAACAGGTTACCGAGCGCGTCCCGGGTAGCGCCGACGCCCTGGCCGTCGAAGGACTCGCCGAGGGTGGTCGTCGTGCCGTCGTCCGAGGTCAGCGCGAGCGCGTTCGGCAGCAGCACGGCGGTGCCGCGCCCGGCGGTGTCGTTGCCGACCAACAGCGCGGTGGAGATCTCCTCGGTGTCGGTGTCGCGCAGGTGGACCACGACCACGTTGCGCTCCTCGGCGGGCGCGGCGGCGGTCTCGGCGTCGCCCTCGCCGACGCCGGGCAGGTTGCCGGTGGCCCACAGCAAGCCGGTGCCGCCGCCGAGCAGCAGCACGGCGGCCACGACGAGCGCGATGGTGCGGTGGCGGCCGCGCCGCTTGGCCTCCTCGCGCCGCTCGGTGCGGCTCTCGCTGAACTTCAGCCAGTCGATGACGTCTTCGGACTCGTCGTTGTCCTCCTCGATGAAGGCGAACTGCTCGGTCCGGTACTCCGGCACGTCGCCCGGGCCCGGTGCGCCCGCCTCGTCCGCGCGGCTGGGCTCGTGCGGGGTGCCTGACTCAGGCGCGGTGCCCGTCTCGCCCGCCGGGGCTGACCCGTCCCCGGGGCCTGGCTCGTGCGGGGTGCCCGCCTCGCCCGGGGCGGGCGTGTCGTACGGGGCGGGCGTGTCGTACGGGGCGGGCGTGTCGTACGGGTGGGTGTACGGCTGCTCATACGGCTGGGCGTAGGGCTGCTCGGGCGCGGCGGGCTGGGGGTCGGCGTAGGGCGGCTGGTAGCCACCGTAGGGGTCGTAGGCGTCGTACTCCGACGCCGGTGGATGCGGCTGCTGGGGCAGCCACGCCGTCTCGCCGGACTGCCCGGTGGGCTGCTGGCCGGTGTACGAGGCGTAGCTGGAAGGCTGTTGCCCGTACGCGTCCTGGCCGTAGGGTCCGGTGGCGTCGTACCCGGGGCCGGGCTGGGCCTCGTAGCCGGGGTCACCGTAGGACAGCGGCGCGGGCTCCTGGGGGGCGTAGGGGTCCTGCGGGGCGTACGGGTCGTGGTAGACCGGGCGGCCGTACTCGTCGTACCCGGCGAAGTGCCCCTGACCGTACGGGTCGTGTCGGTCGCTCAAGACTGCCGCCCCTTCAGCTGTTCGGTACCGACGGCTCCCGGTACAGCCCGCGCTTGGTGATGTAGCGCACGACGCCGTCCGGGACGAGATACCAGACCGGGTCGCCCTGCGCCACTCTCGCCCGGCAGTCCGTCGAGGAGATGGCCAGCGCGGGGATCTCGACGAGGGAGACGCCGCCGTCCGGCAGACCGGGGTCGGCGAGGTGGTGACCGGGGCGGGTGACGCCGATGAAGTGGGCGAGCGAGAACAGCTCACCGGCGTTGCGCCAGGTGAGGATCTGCGCGAGCGCGTCGGCGCCGGTGATGAAGAACAGGTCGTCGTCCGGGTGCAGGGCGCGCAGGTCCCGCAGGGTGTCGATCGTGTACGTCCGCCCGGGCCGGTCGATGTCCAGGCGGCTGACCGAGAACTGGGGGTTGGACGCGGTGGCGATGACCGTCATCAGGTAGCGGTCCTCGGCGGGTGAGACGACCTGGTGGGTCTTCTGCCACGGCTGCCCGGTGGGCACGAAGACGACCTCGTCGAGGGCGTACCGGGCCGCGACCTCGCTGGCGGCGACCAGGTGGCCGTGGTGGATCGGGTCGAACGTCCCGCCCATCACGCCGAGCCGCCGCTTGCCGGTCCGGGGCACTATGTGCTCTGCCATGCGCTGACCCTAACGCCGTCCCGCGCGTCGGAGACGGCTCAGCGGTCCCGGTTGAAGCGGGTGGTCACCCACAGCAGCAACAGCAGCATGCCCAGTCCGATGCCGCCGATCAGGTACGGGTTGAGGCTGGCGTGCTGGCCGCCGTGCTCACCGGTCTGGGCCAGGAGGGCGAGGGCGTCGGCGGAGCTGGGGAGAGTCATCGTCATGGGACCTTGTCGTGTGATCGTCGCTGGAGGCTGAGCACATGGTAAGCGGACGGGTTTCTCGCGACGGGCGCACCCACCCCGTAGGCTGGGCGGACCAGCCGTGCGGCTGGCCGGGCAGGGCCTGTGAGGGGACGGGCCACAGCAGACCCGCTTCTTAGGGGGCCGAATGAGTGACAGCAATCCCACGACCGACGAACGCCTGCCGGGCCGCAACCGGCGGCGCTTCCCCGGGATCTCCTCCCGGGCCTACGAGCACCCGGCCGACCGGTCCGCGCTGGTCGCCCTGCGCAAGCTGACCGGCTTCGACACCGTCTTCAAGACCCTCAGCGGCCTGCTGCCCGAGCGCAGCCTGCGCCTGCTGTTCCTGTCGGACTCGGTGCGGGTGAGCGACCAGCAGTTCGCGCACCTCAATGTCATGCTGCGCGACGCCTGCTACATCCTGGACCTGGAGAAGGTCCCGCCGATGTACGTCACGCAGAACCCGCAGCCGAACGCCATGTGCATCGGCCTGGACGAGCCGATCATCGTGGTGTCCACGGGCCTGGTGGAACTGCTGGACGAGGAGGAGATGCGTGCTGTCATCGGCCATGAGGTCGGGCACGCGCTCTCCGGGCACGCCGTCTACCGCACGATCCTGCTGTTCCTGACCAGTCTCGCGGTGAAGGTCGCCTGGATTCCGCTGGGCAACGTGGCGATCATGGCGCTGGTGACGGCGCTGCGCGAGTGGTTCCGCAAGTCGGAGCTGTCCGCGGACCGCGCGGGGCTGCTCGTCGGGCAGGACTTGGCGGCGTCGATGCGCGGGCTGATGAAGATCGCGGGCGGCAACCACCTGCACGAGATGAACGTGGACGCGTTCCTCGCCCAGGCCGAGGAGTACGAGGCGGGCGGCGACCTGCGCGACTCGGTGCTGAAGATCCTCAACGTGCTGCCGCGCAGTCACCCGTTCACCACCGTGCGGGCGGCGGAGCTGAAGAAGTGGGCCGAAAGCCGCGACTACCAGCGGCTGATGGACGGCCACTACCCGCGCCGGAACGAGGACGGGGACACCTCGGTCTCCGGCTCCTTCCGCGAGTCGGCCGACCACTACCGCGAGTCGGCCCGGACGAGCAAGGACCCGCTGGTGGGTCTGATGCGCGACCTGGCGGGCGGCGCCGGAGATCTCGGCGGCAAGCTGCGCGACTTCGCCACCGGGGGACGCCGGGCGAACGGCGGCGGGGAGCCGCCGCGCGAGGAGCGGTAGGCACGCGGCACCCGCACCCCACAGGCGGTGACCCGGCGCGGGTCACCGCCTTTCCGCGTGGCTGACGTGAGGCCCGGGCGTGCGTCAGCCGATCCCGGAGGGCTGGGCGGCGCCCGCGAGGGTGCCGCACACCGGGGTGCCGTTGGGGCGGTCGGCGTACGGGTCGATGCCCGTCACCTCGTCCTGGCCGACGCTCTGCCCGGCCAGTATCGGCCGCAGCTCGTCGGCCGAGACCGCCGAGCAGGGCAGCGGACCGGCCTGCATGACCACGTGCTCGACACTCAGCCGCTGCCGGGGCAGGTCCTCGCGCTCGATCTGGAGGCGCACCTGACGGCGGACGGTGAACAGCGCGGCGTCCTCCCCGCTGCCCTGGTCGTTCCCGGCGGCCCGCTCAGCCGGACCCACGGCGTAGACGAACACGTGGTCGGCGGTGACCTCCAGCAGGTCGCGGTCCTGCTGGGTGACGGTCAGGGTGCCGCTGACCCGCACGCCGGGATCGGCGAGGGCGACGTGCTCGGTGTCCAGCCGCACCAGCCAGGCCGTGGCGGGTGGCGCCCGAAGCCCCTCGCCCTGCCCGGAGGCGTCCGGTGGCGGCGGGCCGGGAGCGGCCGCGGCCCGCATGCTGCGGTCGAAGCGGCCGCGCTGATCGGACACCAGCAGATCGCGTACGGGTTCGGTGGCGCCGCCGGTCAGCACCCCGGAGTCCAGGGAGGACTCAACCACGTACTTCTTGCCCAGCGTCAGCGCTGCCCGTATCTGGTGGTCGGAGAAGTCGCGGGTGCCCGTGACGTCGGCGGGCAGCTCCACCCCGTCCGCGCCGATGCCGAACCCGGCGGCCTGGCTGGCCGAGAACAGCTCCTCGGCGGGGCCGCCCGGTACGGTCTCGCGCGGCACGAGCGGGACGATGGTGGCCCGCAGCGGCCGGGGCTCGGTCGCCGTCTGCTCCTGGGAGGGGCCGGTGAGGCCCATGTACATCGCGGTGCCGAAGGCCAGGATCACCAGCCCCAGCAGGACCATGACCTGTTTGGCGGTGGAGCCGGTGACCCGCCCCAGCGGCGGCAGCGGGCGCACCGGGTGCTCGTGGTCGGCCAGGCGCTCCTGCGCGGAGCACTCCTGAAGGCGCGCCCGGCGGATGAAGGACTCGTCGAACACCGTCGAACGGAACTCGTCGTCACTCCCTCCCGGCGGCATGCCCTCGGGAGGATTCGCACGCCCGGCCATACAGACAGGGTAGGCCGCGGCACGGCCCCGCAAACGCCCGGGCGGGGGCGGGTTCGCGCCAGGTGTGGGACGGCTCAGGGCACTGCGGACAGGGGGTGCGGCAGGGCGGCGGGCAGCTCCGGCGGGGGCCCGCCCAGGGTGTCGGCCGGCTCGGTGGTGGCCGGGGGCTGCCGGGGCGCCTCGCGCTGGCCGGACACGCCCCGGTAGACGGCGGCGAAGGCCATCGCGATGACGCCGATCCCCATCACGATCGCCAGCACCCAGGCCACCGGACGCTGCCAGCGCACGGGAGCGCGGTGCCGGGCGGGACGGCTGCGGGCCCATTCCGCGTAGGCGGCACGGCCGTGGTGCGCCTCCTCGGCGTCCAGGCCGTCGTCGCCGTGGTAGCTGTCGTAACCGCCGTAGCCCTCATAGCCGCCGGGGGCGCCGGGGGCGCCGTAGGGGTCGTACCGGTCGTAGGCGCCGGGGAACGGTCCGTACTCGCCGGGGCGGCCGCCGTAGGGGGCGGGCTCGTCCTCGAAGCCGTCGTCGAAGCCCTCGCCGCCTGGCCGGTTGTAGGCATCCTCCCGGGTGGCCGCGGCTTCGGCCTCCGCGCGGGCCTGGGTGGCGGCGCGGGTCCGCTCGGCGGCGCTGGGCTCGTGGACGGCGGCCGCCCGTACGAACGCCTCGTCGAGCACCACGGAGGCGAACGCGTCGTCCGCTCCCCCGTGGTCGTCACGGTGGTCGGGCTCGTCGCCGTCGGGGGACGGCAGGCCCTTCGCCTCGTCCGGCACGGCACCAGGGTAGACCGCATCGGCCCGCCGGGGCAGAGGAAGCGGCGAATTGCCTCCCCGCCCCGGCGGCCCGTGCGCGGGGTGTTACGCGGCCGGTGGGCGCCGGGCGTCAGGTACGCACGTGGCCGTCGCCGGTGACGACGTACTTGGTGGACGTCAGCTCGGGCAGCCCCATCGGGCCGCGGGCGTGCAGCTTCTGCGTCGAGATGCCGATCTCGGCGCCGAAGCCGAACTGGCTGCCGTCGGTGAACCGGGTGGAGGCGTTGACCATCACGGCGGTGGAGTCCACCCGGGACACGAAGCGGCGGGCCGCCGTGGTGTCGCGGGTGACGATGGCCTCGGTGTGCCCGGAGCTGTAGCGGCGGATGTGGGCGACGGCGGCGTCCAGGTCCGGCACGACGGCGGCGGCGATGTCGTAGGAGAGGTACTCGCTCTCCCAGTCCTCCTCGGTGGCGGCCACGACGCTGTCGTCCGCCCGCTGCCAGGCCGCGTCACCGTGCACCGTGACACCGGCGTCGGCCAGCGCCTTCAGCGCGCGCGGCAGGAAGACCTCGGCGAGGCCCGCGTGCACGAGGACCGTCTCGGCCGCGTTGCAGACGCTGGGGCGCTGGGCCTTGGCGTTGACCAGGATGTCCACGGCCATGTCCACGTCCGCGTGCTCGTCCACGTAGACGTGGCAGTTGCCGGTGCCGGTCTCGATCACCGGCACCGTCGAACCCTCGACGACGGTCTTGATCAGTGCGGCGCCGCCGCGCGGGATCAGCACGTCCACCAGGCCACGGGCGGTCATCAGCTCGGTGACGCTGTCCCGGCTCAGGCCCGGCACCAGCTGCACCGCGTCGGCGGGCAGCCCCACGCCCGCGACCGCGTCGCGCAGCACGGCGACAAGCGCGGTGTTGGAAGAGTAGGCGGAGGACGAGCCGCGCAGCAGCACCGCGTTGCCCGACTTCAGGCACAGCGCCGCAGCGTCCACGGTGACGTTCGGGCGGGCCTCATAGATGATGCCGACGACGCCGAGCGGCACGCGGACCTGCCGCAGCTCCAGGCCGTTCGGCAGCGTCGAGCCGCGCAGCACCTCGCCGACCGGGTCGGGCAGAGCCACCACGTCGCGCACGTCGGCGGCGATGGCGGTGATCCGCTCGGGAGTCAGGGTGAGCCGGTCGATGATGGCCTCGGCGGTACCGGCCTCCCGGGCCCGGGCCACGTCCTCGGCGTTCGCGGCGGTGATCTCGTCGGTGCGGGCCACCAGGGCGTCGGCGATCGCGAGCAGCGCCGCGTCGCGTGCGGTGCGCGGCAGTGGGGCGAGGTGGGCGGCGGCCTCCCGGGCCCTGCGTGCGGTCTCGCGCACGGCGGAGGACTCGGCCGGGGCGTTCGCGGCGGCTGAGTCGGCGGGCGTCGGGGAAGGCGTGACAGCGCTGCTCATGCGGCCAGCGTAAGCCAGGCGACGGGCCGGTCCCACGGCCTCGTCCACGCAGCGAGACGCCGGTCACGGCCGGGGCCGGCGGGAGGTGTGGCGGCTCGGAGCGGGCGGCGGAGCGGGGCGCACGGGCGGCGGGTTCGGGACGGAGCGGGGTGCGGGCGGCGGGTTCGGACGGGCGGCGGGTCAGAACGGGTGCACGCCGACCGGCGCGGCCGGGGGCGGGCCGAACCCCTCGGCCACGCGCTGCTGGTACGTGACCCGGTCGATCACCTCAAGCCCGACGATCTCCCACGGCGGCAGCTGCGCGCTGGCCCGGTGCTCGCCCCACAGCCGCAGCGCCAGGGCGGCCGCGTCACGCAGGTCACGCGCCTCCTCCCAGTACCGGATCTCGGCGTGGTCGTTGGCGTAGCGGCTGGTCAGCAGGAAGGGGTGGTCGTGCGCGAGCTGCTCCAGAGCGCGCCGTACCTCACCCAGCGGCGCCTGGGCCCCGGAGACGCTGAGGGTCACGTGCCACAGGCGGTTCGCCTCGCCGCGCGCGGTGCGGGCGTCCGTCCCCTGCTGCGGGACCGTCGGCGGCACCACGTGCTGCCCGGAGCCCCGCTCGGAAGTGCCCTCGCCGACGCTCACCAGTCGTCTCACGGCGGCCTCCTTCTGCGCTCCTGGTGTTCTGCGCTGCCAGCGTCACGGACGCGGCGGACGCCCGGCGATGCGTTCCGCCGCACCACAGTTGACCAGTCCGGCGCCACCCGCGTGGGGGTTTTGGCGAACCTGTCCCGGGAAAGGCTGACGCCTGCGGTCTCATGCTTACGCCGTGTGCGAGCGATGCGCACGCTCCGGTCGCACACGGCGGCTCAGCGCAGCAGTACCAGGTCGTCGCGGTGGATGATCTCGCGCTCGTACGCCGGGCCGAGCGCGCGGGCCAGCTCCCGCGTCGAACGGCCCAGCAGCTGCGGGATCTCCTTGGCGTCGAAGTTGACGAGGCCGCGCGCCACGGCGTTGCCGTGCGCGTCCCGCAGCTCCACGGGGTCGCCTGCGGAGAAGTCGCCCTCCACGCGCTGCACGCCCGCCGGCAGCAGCGAGGTGCGGCGCTCCACGACGGCCTCGACCGCACCCGCGTCCAGCACGAGGGCGCCCTGCGGACTGGAAGCGTGCGCCAGCCACAGCAGGCGGTCGGCCGAGCGGCGGCCGGTGCGGTGGAAGAAGGTGCCGGTGACGCGTCCGGCCAGCGCGTCGGCGGCCCGGCTGGCCGAGGTCAGCACCACCGGGATGCCCGCGCCCGCGGCGATCCGGGCCGCGTCAACCTTCGTCACCATGCCGCCGGTGCCGACGCCAGACGAGCCCACGCTGCCCAGCGACACCTCGGCCAGGTCAGCGGGGCCGTGCACTTCGTCGAGGCGGGTGCTGCCGGGCAGGCTCGGGTCGCCGTCGTAGAGGCCATCGACGTCGGAGAGCAGAACCAGCAGGTCGGCGCGGACCAGGTGGGCGACGAGAGCGGCGAGCCGGTCGTTGTCGCCGAAGCGGATCTCGTCGGTGGCGATGGTGTCGTTCTCGTTGACGACCGGCACCGCGCCCATGGCCAGCAGCTGTTCCAGCGTCCGGTAGGCGTTGCGGTAGTGGCCGCGCCTGCTGGTGTCGTCGGAGGTCAGCAGCACCTGGCCGACGCGGCGGCCGTAGCGGGCGAAGGAGGCGGTGTAGCGCGCCACGAGCAGGCCCTGACCGACACTGGCGGCGGCCTGCTGGCGCGCGAGGTCGCGCGGACGGGTGGGCAGGCCCAGCGGGGCCAGGCCCGCCGCGATCGCACCGGAGGAGACGAGCACGATCTCCTTGTCGCCGTGCTTGGCGAGCACGTCCACCAGGGCGTCCACGCGGTCGGCGTCCAGGCCGCCGACGGCGGTGGTGAGGGAGGACGAGCCGACCTTGACCACGATGCGCCGTGCGTGCTCGACATCGCGGCGGATGCCCTCGCCTGCGCCTGCCACCTGTGCCCCCCTTGCGGTGTCATCGTGCGTTCGTGCGCCTACGCCCGCAATCTACGCCAGCCGCCGCACCCTCCGCGCGCCGGTCCATGCCCCGGACACACACCAGGGCCTCCGCCCCGCCGCCGCACCGGGCCACGGTTAGGCGGGGCCGGCCCTGTCCCGCATGGGGTGGCACGCCCCCGCGCCTCCCGCCCCAGTCTCGGATCTTCCCCCTGGGGCGCGCGGGCACGGGCGAGCGGCACTGCCGCCACCGCGTGCCGGTCCCCGTCACGACGGCCGGGGCGGGTGGGTGACGCCCAGGAGTGAGGGGCACGTAGGGTTTGGGAGCGGAATGGTCGGGGCGTGTTCGACCGACATACGGTCAGGCACACGCCACCGTTCCTCGACGGCGCTGCCGCGTCCGCCCCCGCTCCCACTCCACGAGAGAATGCCACCCGTGTCGTTCGCCGGACTTCTCATTCAACGCAAGGGACAGCTCGCCGCGCTGCTCGGCCTGCTGGCGCTGCTGGCCGCCCAGCTCACCGGGGCGCTGTTGCCCAACGTGCCGCTGTTCATCGCCGCCTCGGCCGCCGGGCTCGCTCTCGACCTGCTCCTGCACCACCGCTACCCACACCTGCTGGCGCTGCTGGTCCGGGTGCGCTTTGACGCCTCGACGCGGCAGCTCATGCGCGACATGATCCTGCTGCTCGGCCTGGTGCGCCTGCCCGGGTTCAACCCGACAGGTGAGTGGCCGCTGGTGACGGGGCTGGTGTGCGCGTACGGGGCGCACTTCGCCTGCCAGGCCGTGGCCCTGCTGATCCGCCGCAACCGGGCGCTGCCCGTGCTCACCCGCAACGTGGACGTGTCCGCGCTGCACCTCAGTCCCGCTCCGCCGCGCATTCTGGCCCGCCAGCCGGGCCGCCGGCTGCTGGTGTTCATGGTCCCGGCCACGACCGGTCTGCTGCTGTCCGCGAACACGGAGCAGGCGGTGTGGGGGCTGGTGGGCGTCGGCACCTCGCTGGCGCTGTTCCTCGGCGGTACCGTGTGGGCCGCCACCTGGCTGCTGCGCGGCAGGCGGGCGCCGGGCGAGGAGGCCGTGCTGGAGTGGCTGGAGCAGTGGCTGAAGCAGTACCAGCCCACGCACGCCCTGTACTTCTCCGGCGGCGCCAGCTCCGCCTACCAGGCCAACATGTGGCTGTCGACGCTGGCCGCGCTGGACGGCAGGCCGCTGATCGTGCTGCGCGAGCGGTTCATGGTGCAGAAGATCGAGGCCACCGACGTGCCGATTGTGTGCATCCCGAAGGTCGCGCACCTGATGACGCTGGAGCACTCGTCGCTGAAGGTGATGATCCACCCGGCGAACTCGGGTAAGACCTCGCAAGTGCTGCGCATCCCGACGATCAAGCACACGTTCGTCAACCACGGCGAGAGCGACAAGCTCTCCAGCTGCAACCCCTACGCCAAGGCGTACGACGAGGTGTGGGTGGCCGGTCCGGCCGCCCGCGAGCGCTACCAGCTGGCGGACATCGGTGTGGACGACCGCGACGTGGTGGAGGTCGGACGGCCACAGCTCGCCCCGGTGCAGCCCGCCTCGGGTCCGCCCACCGGCCCGTGGACGACCGTGCTGTACGCCCCCACCTGGGAAGGCTGGACGGACGACCCGGGCAACACCTCGATCATGCTGGCCGGGGAGAACCTGGTCCGCGCTCTGCTCGCCGACCCGGGCGTGCGGCTGCTGTACAAGCCGCACCCGATGACCGGCTCCGTGGACCCGCGGGCCGGACAGGCCGACCAGCGCATCCGCGCGCTGATCGCCGAGGCCAACGCCGCCCGGGCCGCCGAGCCAGGCCGCGCCGATCCCGGGGCAAGGGCCTGCGCCGAGCTGGCGCGGCGCACCACGGAGCTGGACCGGCTGGCCGCCGTCGCGTTCCGCGCCAGTGCGGACGACACCGAGCGCATGCTGGTGCAGTCCCGGCCCCAGGCGGGGCGGGCCGAGGCCGTGGCGGCCGCGCAGGAGGCGTGGGAGGCGGCCTTCTGGGCGTCGCTGCCCCCGTGGGAGCACCAGGTCGTGGTCGGGCCACGGCCGGGCATCTTCTCCTGCTTCAACCAGGCGGACCTGCTGATCAGCGACGTCTCCAGCGTCGTCTCGGACTACCTCAGCAGCGAGAAGCCCTACGCGGTGGTCAACACCAGCGGGCTGGACGAGGCGCACTACCGGGCCGCGTTCCCGACGGTGCGCGCGGCCACCGTGCTGACGCCCGACGCGGCCGGGCTTCCGGAGCCGCTGGCCGCCGTCCGCGACCCGGAGCTCGACCCGCTGGCCGGGGCCCGGGCCGCGCTGAAGACGCAACTGCTGGGCCCGGCGGAACCGCCCTCACTGGTCCGCTTCAACTCCGCCGTGCAGGCCCTGTGCGCCCGCGCGGACGCCCGTCGCGCCCGGATGGCCCGTTCGGCCGCCGGGCAGCCGGGCCGCGCGGAACAGGAGGAGGAGCTGAAAGAGACGACGCGCGCACGGCTGGGTGACGCCGCCCCGGGTGACGCGGAAGAGCCCGAGGACTCGCTGACGGCCTAGGCCGCTGACGACCTAGGGTCCACGTGCTCCGCGCCGGTCGTGCGCTCCGTCCGCTGGCTGCGGCGCATAAGGACAGCGGCCGCTCCCCGCTGGGGGGCGGCCACTGTCCCGTTACGTCAACCCGGCCCGTCAGCTGAACGGGTCGAAGTCCTCGTACTCCTGGTGGGCCTCGTCGCGCTCGGCGTCGCGGTCGCGGCGGCGCTGCGCGGCCGGGCGTACGCCGTCCATGCGGTGGTCCTCGCCACGGCGGCCCAGCATCTCGGCGCCCGCCATGACGGTCGGCTCCCAGTCGAAGACGACGGCGTCCTCCTCCGGGCCGATGGCCACGCCGTCACCCTCACGGGCACCAGCCCGCAGCAGCTCTTCCTCCACGCCGAGGCGGTTCAGCCGGTCGGCGAGGTAGCCGACGGCCTCGTCGTTGTTGAAGTCGGTCTGGCGGACCCAGCGCTCGGGCTTGTCGCCGCGCACGCGGAAGACGCCCTCGCCCTCCCGGGTGACGGTGAAACCGCTGTCGTCCACGGCCTGCGGGCGGATGACGACGCGGGTGGCCTCCTGCCGGGGCCGCGCGGCACGCGCCTCGGCGACGAGGCCAGCGAGCGCGAACGACAGCTCCTTCAAGCCCTCGCGGCTGACCGCGGAGACCTCGAAGACCCGGTAGCCGCGCGCCTGGAGGTCGGGTCGCACCAGCTCGGCCAGGTCCCGGCCGTCGGGCACGTCCATCTTGTTCAGCACCACGATGCGGGGCCGGTCGGCCAGGCCGCGCCCGTACTCGGTGAGCTCCCGCTCGATGACGTCGAGGTCGGACAGCGGGTCGCGGCCGGACTCCAGCGTCGCGGTGTCCAGGACGTGGACCAGCACCTCGCAGCGCTCGACGTGCCGCAGGAACTCCAGGCCCAGGCCCCTGCCCTCGCTGGCGCCGGGGATGAGCCCGGGCACGTCGGCGACCGTGTAGACCGTCGCACCGGCCGTCATCACGCCGAGGTTGGGGACGAGCGTGGTGAACGGGTAGTCGGCGATCTTCGGCTTGGCGGCGGACAGCACGGAGATCAGCGAGGACTTCCCCGCCGACGGGTAGCCCACCAGCGCCACATCGGCGACGGTCTTCAGCTCCAGCACGATGTCCCGCACCTGGCCGGGCACGCCCAGCAGGGCGAAACCGGGGGCCTTGCGGCGGGGTGAGGCCAGCGCGGCGTTGCCCAGGCCGCCCCGGCCGCCCTCGGCGGCGACGAAGGTGGTGCCCTCGCCCACCAGGTCGGCCAGCACGTTGCCGCGCTTGTCCAGCACCACCGTGCCGTCCGGCACCGGCAGCACCAGATCCTCACCGTGGGACCCGGCGCGGTGGCCGCCCGCGCCCGGCTTGCCGTTGGTGGCCTTGCGGTGCGGGCTGTGGTGGTACTCCAGCAGCGTCGTCACGCTCTGATCGACGACGAGGACGACGTCGCCGCCCCGGCCGCCGTTGCCGCCGTCCGGGCCACCGAGCGGCTTGAACTTCTCCCGGTGCACGGAGGCACAGCCGTGGCCCCCGTTGCCCGCGGCGACGTGCAGCTCGACGCGGTCCACGAAGGTGGTCATGAAGGTGCCTCCCGGCTGGCTGGTTCAGTGCGACGGGCGCGGCGCCCGCCACACGCTGGGTAACACGCCGAGGGCGGAGCCGCTCCCCCCGCGCGTGGCGCGAGTGAGGCGGTCCGCCCTCGACAGAATGCCGTGTGGTGTTCCGGAGCCGGTGACCCGGCGCGTGGCTGTTACTCGCCGGCCGGAACGATGTTGACGACCTTGCGGCCACGGGCCGTGCCGAACTGCACGGCACCGGCGGACAGCGCGAACAGCGTGTCGTCGCCGCCGCGGCCGACGCCCGCGCCCGGGTGGAAGTGGGTGCCGCGCTGGCGGACCAGGATCTCACCGGCGGACACGACCTGGCCGCCGAAGCGCTTCACGCCGAGGCGCTTGGCGTTGGAGTCGCGGCCGTTCCGGGTGGACGATGCGCCCTTCTTGTGTGCCATCTGTTCTCAGTCCCTCACTTCGCCGGGGCGTCGATGCCGGTGATCTTCAGCGCGGTGTGCAGCTGGCGGTGGCCGATGCGCTTCTTGTAACCGGTCTTGTTCTTGTACTTCTGGATGTCGATCTTGGTGCCCTTGTGGTGGTCCACGACCTCGGCCTGGACCTTCACGCCGGCGAGCACCCACGGGTCGCTGGTGATGGCGTCACCGTCAACCACGAGCACGGTGGAGAGCTCGACGCTGTCGCCGACCTTGCTCGCGGACATACGGTCAACCTCGATGACGTCGCCGACAGCAACCTTCTGCTGGCGGCCGCCGGTGCGCACGATGGCGTACACGCGGAACTCTCTTTCACTCGTAGTCGAAGCCCCTGATGCCAGCCGCCCGCGCGCGGACTCGACGTCCGCGGCGATCCGGGGGATGTCAGCGGCCTCTCCCCTGGCCGGACGACCGGAGAGGAGGGAGGTGCTCAGAGGCACGGCGTGCACAGTGACACGCCGACGGTCAAGGTTACGGGCCCATGACCAGCAGGGTCAAACCGGCCCGGCCCCCGGCCGGGGAGGAGACGGACCGTAGTCCGCCCTCCCCGGCCGGCGGAGTCCGTCAGCCTTCGGCGGACTCCGGCGAAGCGGACGCCCCGGCGGTGGCAGTCGCCGTCTTCTTGGCGGTGGTCTTCTTGGCCGCCGTCTTCGCCGTGGCCTTCTTCGCCGTCGCCTTCTTCGCCGTGGAGCTGGCGGGGGCCTTCTTGGCGGTGGTCTTCTTCGCCGCCGTCTTCGCCGTCGTCTTGGCCGTCGTCTTCTTGGCGGGGGCCTTCTTGGCGGCCTTCTTCGCCGGCGCCTTCTTCGCCGTCTTCTTCACGGGCTTCTCCGGCGCCGCCTCCTCCAGCGCGGCTCCCTGTTCCGGCGCGGCGGCGGGCAGGACGATCGCTTCCGGTGCCTGGGTCTCCGGTGCCGACACCGGCGCGGACACCCGGCGGGTGACGCGACGCGGGGCGGGACCTGCTGCCGCCGCGACGGGCTCCGGCGCCGGAGCCGGTTCCGCGACGGGCCCGGCGGCCTCCGGGGCGGTCTCGGGCGCCCCTGCGGAGATGACCGTCACGGCCGCCTCCGGTGACTCCGTGGGCGCACCGGCCGGTGCCGTCGCCTTGCGGCTGGCCCGGCGGCGCGGGGCGGGAGCGGGCTCGGCGGCGGGTGCCTGCGCGACCGGCTCGGGCCGGGTCGGGTGCTCGGGCGCCGGTGCGGACGCGGGAACCACGGTCACCGCGTCCTCATCGGACGCCACCGGGGCACCAGCGGGCACGGACACCTTGCGGCTGCCCCGGCGCCGGGTGCGGGCGGCGGGCGCGGGCTCCGGCTCGGGGGGCGTCACCTCAGGCGCGGCGGGCTCGACGGCCACCGGCTCACCGGAGACGGGCTCGACGGCCACCGGCTCCGGAGCGGGCGCCTCGGCGGGCTCCGGCGTCGTCGGCGCACCGGCGCGGCGGGACGCACGGCGACGACCCCGGCGGCCGTACCGCGACGCGGCCTCCTCGGCCTCCGCGACGCTGCTGTACAGCTCGTCGTCGGGCTCGAACGGCTCCGGCCGGGGTGCGGGTTCCGCAGCCACCGGCTGCGGCTCAGGCTCCGGCGCCCGCTCCGGCTCGGCGGCCGGCCCGGCGGGCGTCGGCTCGGCCTGCGGGGCCTCCTGCTGGCCGCCCTTGCCCTTCTTCTTGCCGCGCTTGCCGCCACCACCGCCGGCCGGCGCGTGGGCCTGCTCCATGTGGACGATGAGCCCGCGCCCGTTGCAGTGCGTGCAGGGCTCGGAGAAGGACTCCAGCAGGCCCTGGCCGACCCGCTTGCGGGTCATCTGCACCAGGCCGAGCGAGGTCACCTCGGCGACCTGGTGCTTGGTGCGGTCCCGGCCCAGGCACTCCAGCAGGCGCCGCAGTACCAGCTCCCGGTTGGACTCCAGCACCATGTCGATGAAGTCGATCACGATGATGCCGCCGAGGTCGCGCAGCCGCAGCTGGCGCACGATCTCCTCGGCCGCCTCCAGGTTGTTCCTGGTGACCGTCTCCTCCAGGTTGCCGCCCTGGCCGGTGAACTTGCCGGTGTTGACATCGACGACGATCATCGCCTCGGTCCGGTCGATCACCAGCGAGCCGCCGCTGGGCAGCCAGACCTTGCGGTCCAGCGCCTTCATCAGCTGCTCGTCGATCCGGTAGGTGGCGAAGACGTCCACCTCGGACGTCCACTTCTGCAGCCGCTCGGCGAGATCCGGCGCGACGTGCGAGACGTAGCCGTGAATGGTCTCCCACGCCTCGGCACCGCTGACGACGACCTTGGTGAAGTCCTCGTTGAAGATGTCGCGCACCACGCGGACGGTCATGTCCGGCTCGCCGTAGAGCAGGGTGGGGGCGTTGCCCTTCTGCGCCTTCCGCTGAATGTCCTCCCACTGCGCCTGCAGCCGCTGGACGTCGCGGGCCAGCTCAGCCTCGCTGGCACCCTCGGCGGCGGTGCGCACGATGACGCCCGCGTTCTCGGGGACGACCTTCTTCAGGATCGTCTTCAGCCGGGAGCGCTCGGTGTCGGGCAGCTTGCGGCTGATCCCGGTCATCGAGCCCTCGGGCACGTACACCAGGTAGCGGCCCGGAAGCGAGACCTGGCTGGTCAGCCGGGCACCCTTGTGCCCCATCGGGTCCTTGGTGACCTGCACCAGCACCGACTGGCCGGACTTCAGCGCCGTCTCAATGCGCCGCGGGCCACCGGAGACGCCCAGCGCCTCGAAGTTGACCTCACCGGCGTAGAGCACGGCATTGCGCCCCTTGCCGATGTCCACGAAGGCGGCCTCCATCGACGGCAGCACGTTCTGCACCTTGCCCAGGTACACGTTGCCGACGTAGGAGTGGGACTCCTCCTTGTTCACGAAGTGCTCGACGAGGACGTCGTCCTCCAGCACCGCGATCTGCGTACGCTCGCCGCTCTGCCGGACGATCATCTCCCGCTTGACCGCCTCGCGGCGCGCGAGGAACTCGGCCTCGGTGATGATCGGCACCCGGCGGCGGCCCTGCTCGCGGCCCTCCCGGCGACGCTGCTTCTTGGCCTCCAGCCGGGTGGAACCCCTGACGGCCTGAACGCCGTCACCCTCGTCCTCCGCCTTCTTCTTGCGCGGCTCGCGGACCTTCACGACGGTGCGCTCGGGGTCGTCCCCCGCCTCGCCCTCACCGGAGCCGCCCTCACCGTCACCGCTGCGGCGGCGGCGCCGGCGACGACGGCGCGAGCTGCTGGTGGCCGACGAACCGCCCTCCTCGTCCTGGGCGTCGTCCTGAGCGTCGTTCTCGCCCCCTGTCTCCTCCTCGGCGCCCTCGGCGAACGCGGACTCCTCCCCGGAGTCCTGCTCGGCACCCTCGGACTCGTCGGCGTTGTCTCCCCGGCGACGGCGGCGACCGCCCCGGCGACGGCGGCGCGCGGGACGCTCGCCACCCTCCTCCGACTCCTGGCGGCCGTCGGCGTCCGTGTCAGCCTCGTGGGCCTCGTCCTGGGCTTCGTCCTCGGACTCGGCCGGCTCGGTGGTCCCGGCGGCGGGTGCCTGCCGCTCGTCCTGGTCGGCGTCCGCGCGGCGGCGGCGTCGGCGGGCGGGGCGCTCCGGCTCGGCCTCCGCAGCCTCGGCCTCCGCCCGCTGCCCGGCGGCCGCGACGCTCTGCGGCGTCTGGAAGCTGGGCTCGGAGAAGACGGGGGCCTGGAAGAGGGAGGCCGCCGAGAGCGCCGGGCCGGTGGGCTCCTGCGCGGTGGTCTCCTCGCCCCCACCGGGCTCCGCTGCCGGGGCCTTCTGCGCCTTCCGTGACTTCTTCTGCGTCTTCTGAGGCTCCTGGGTCTTCTGGGCCTTCTGGGCCTTCGGACCCTTCTGGGTCTTGTGAGGCTTCTGTTCCTCTTGCTGCGGCGTCTCCGGCTCGACCGGCGCGTCCGTGGGGCGCGGGCCGGCAGACGCGGTGGCCACGGCGGCGTCTTCGGCGGCGGGCTGCTCGGAGCCGGGCGGCGGTGCGGCGGCCTTGCGCGTGGCGCGGCGGCGGGTGCGGGCGGGCTTGGCCGCCGGTTCGGCAGCGGTCTCCGCGTCCGGAGCCGGTGCGGTGACCCGTTCGGCCCGCTCGGCAGCCTGCGGCGCGGCGGCGGACGGGGCGTCCTCGGCGGACGCGGCCGGTGCCGGTTCGGGCGCCGGGGCGGGGGCTCCAGCCGGGCGGCTGGCGGCCCGGCGGCGTCGGCGCGGCGGCAGGGTACCGCTGGGGCTGGCGTCCTCGGTGTGCTCCGGCGGAGCTGCGGGGTCGGTTGGTTCGAGCATCCGGGGGTGTCTCCCGTCACGCTCCCGGGTGTGCTGGGCTCGCGCCCACCACGGCTCGCGGCAACGGGACGGTGTCGCGAGCCGGGGCGCGGGCGCCGCACGGGAGCTGTTGTCTCACTCGCCGGTTCCGTGCCACTGACCCGGCTACGGCGAAAGTCTGTCGGTGGGTGCGCCGACCGTCCGGCGGTACCCGGGTGGCTCCCTGGTGCCTGGCTCGAAGGTGGCGCCGCGACGTCGGCCCTAAGCGGTCGGCCCGGGCGCCGTCGCGACGGGGGTAGCGTCGCGGTCGGGCGCCAACGGATCGGTCACCGTCCCGGTCTCCTCGTCCAGCGGTCCCTGCGCCAGCCTGGTCACCCCTGCGGGGACCGGCGGCGCCAGGCCGGCCGCCGTGCGGAGTCCGGTCAGGACGTCGTCGGGTCGTACGGCAGGTGTCACGTGCCGCACTACCAGGCGCAGTATCGCACAAGGAGCCGGTCCGGGCCTATCGCCCCCTGCTGCGGCGTCGGCGTCCTTCACCGCGAGAGCCGCCACGGCGGCACGGGCGTCGAAGGTACGCAACCCCTTTTTCGTCTCGCGCTGGACCTCGACGCTCGGCGCGTCGAGGAAGACGCGCACCGCCCGCTCGGCCTCGGCGGGCTCGACACCGTCCATCCGCAGCTCCCACCGGGAGGCCGTGAGCCGGTCGGCGAAGCCGGAGGTGTGGGCCTCGACGGCGTCGGTCACATCCAGCCCCGGGGGCAAGGACGCGTCCAGCAGCTCACGCAGCCGGGCCGGGTCACGGCGCTCGGTGAGGGCGATCTCCAAAAACTCCGCCTCGCTGGCCGTGCCGGTGGGCGCGGCGTTGGCGTAGGAGACCTTGGGGTGCGGGGTGAAACCGGCCGAGTACGCCATCGGTACCTCGGCGCGGCGCAGGGCCCGCTCAAAGGCACGCTGGAAGTCGCGGTGGCTGGTGAACCTCAGGCGGCCGCGCTTGGTGTAGCGCAGGCGCACGCGCTGCACAGCGGGTGCGGGCGGCGGGCCTTCGGGCTGTCGCTTCCCCAGGGGTCCTTCTCCTTGTGCGGTGCGCCGGGCCGTGGTGCGGCCGCGACGCGGTACGGATCGGCACTGCTCAGCCTACTGCCGACCCGGCGGGCCATCGGGGCGGGACCCAGCGGGAGGTGTTCCACCATGCCCGGCGGCAGGCTAACCCGTAGCGGGGGTGGCGGACGTCGGGGTGCCGCCGAGGTCAACGGTCACGCCGCACCCGGCCGACGGCAGCGCGGTGTCGGTCCCCCGCAGACGGACCCGGGTACGGGCCTCGGCGTCCTCGGTGAACGCGACCGTGCACACCACCTGCCGCACCGCCAGGTCGTCGAGTTCGGCGAGGGCGATCGGCAGGGTCACCTCCACCCCACCCCTGGGGTGTGTCACCGACCGGGCGACGCCCTCGGACGGGAAGTCGGGCAGGCCGCCGGTGAGCCCGGCCTCCCGTTCGCCCGGCAGGGGCCCGGCGAAGAGCGTCGCGAGCGTCTCGGGTGTCGAGACCCCCGGCGTGTCGGCCTCGGTGGGGACGTCGGGGGCGTCCTCCTCGAACCGGACCACGGGCATCAGCCGCCCCTCGGACGACCGGAAGAAGAGAACCATCCCGGTGGTCGGGTACGGATACACCTCGACAGCGGCCGGGCCGCCCGCTTCGATGACGTCCGTCTCGGGGACAGCGCAGCCGCCGAGCAGTAGCGCGGGGAGGGCAGGGAGGGCAGGGAGGACGGCCACCCGAGGTCGTCTCATGCCGGGTCCTCCCCCGGACGCAGCGGCATCTCGACGGTGAAGACGGCGCCGGCTCCGCCGGGCCGGTTCGCGGCGCGGACGGTGCCGCCGTGCAGTCTGACGTTCTCCACGGTGATGGCCAGGCCCAGGCCGCTGCCGGCCGAGCGGGTGCGGGCCGCGTCGGCCTTGTAGAAGCGGTCGAAGATGTGCGGGAGGACATCCGGCCGGATGCCCGGCCCCTCGTCGGTGACCTCGGTGACCAGCCATGCTGTCCCGTCGGCTCCGGTGGTGGTACGCAGCGTCACCGTGACGGGTACACCGCCGTGCCGCAGCGCGTTGCCGACCAGGTTGGCGATGACGACGTCGAAGCGGCGCGGATCGAGTTGGGCCCGGATACCGTCCGGGAGGTCGGTGACCACCCCGTCGGTCCAGCGCCGCCGCTCCAGCGTCTTGTGCAGGGTCTGCGCGACATCGACCTCGTCGGTGTTCAGCTCGGCGGCGTGGGCGTCGAAGCGGGAGATCTCCATCAGGTCCTCCACGAGCACCGCGAGTTTCCCGGTCTCCGCGCTGATCAGCCGGACCGCCCGCGCGGTGTCGGGATCGAGGCGGTCCGCGTCCTCGTCGAGGACTTCGGTGACGACGAGCATCCCCGCGAGCGGGGTACGCAGCTCGTGCGAGACATCGGAGGCAAAGCGGCGGGCACGCGCCTCCGCCTGCCGCAGCTCGTCCACGGAACGCTCCAGTTCGCCTGCTGACTCGTTGAACGTCCGTGCCAGGTCAGCGAGTTCGTCTCGGCCGCTGACCTGGATACGGGTGTCGAGGCGACCACGCCCCATGGACTGGGCGGCTTTGCGCAACTCGCGCACCGGGCGGAGCACGCCCCGTGCGGCGATCAGCGCGGGCACCACAGCGATGGCCAGGCCCGGCAGCGCACCGTCTCTCGCGGCGACGACGAGCGCCTCCACGTTCGCCTGCTCCTCGGGCAGGGGCATCACGGCGAACAGGACGAGGCCCGTGGGCACGCCCCGGCCCTTCCCGGCCTCGAACACGACCGGCATGCCCATGGCCAGGTAGGGCACCCCGTCCTTGACGACCCGCTGGAAGCTGCCGCGCGGGCTGGCGTGCGCCCTGCGGCGCAGCTCGGGCGTGAGCACCGTGGACGTGGGGTTGGTCGCGGAGGAGAAGCGCTGCGAGCCATACTCGGCGTAGACGTACCACGGGCGCGGCCTGCCGTCGCTGGCCATCTCGCGCAGCGCGAACTCCAGGTCGGGAGGGCTGACCGGAAGGTGGATGCCGAGTTCGCGCACGTGGGAGCGGAAGGAGGTGACCGCGGTGTCCTGGGCCGTCGCCAGGACCGCGTTGCGCGCCTCACGGAAGGTGAGCACGGCGGTCGTGCCCGCGCTGACGGCGGCTACCAGCAGGAAGGCCAGCACGAGGCGGGCCCGCAGGCCGAAGAGGCGCCGCCTGCCCGGAGCCTCCCCCTGCCAAGCCGGCCCGCGCGAGGGCCGGGGCCGCAGCCTCACAGCGGTCCGAAGCGGTAACCGAAGCCCCGCAGGGTCTGGATGTAGCGCGGGCTGCCCGGGACGTCCTCGATCTTGTGGCGCAGCCGCCGCACGCACGCGTCCACGAGCCTTGCGTCGCCGTGGTAACTGTGCTCCCACACGTGCTCCAGCAACTGCTGGCGGCTGAAGACCTGCTCGGGCGCGGCGGACAGATGCAGCAGCAGTTTCATCTCGGACGGCGCGAGGGTGAGCTGCTCACCGTTCTTGGCCACGGCGATCCCGGCGCGGTCGATGGCCAGCGCACCGTAGAACTCGACGGCGGGCCGCCCGGCCGCGGGCTCCTCGACCCGGCGCAGCACCGCCCGGATGCGGGCCTCGATGACCTCGGCGCGGGCGGGCTTGACGATGTAGTCGTCGGCCCCGGCCTCCAGGCCGATGACGACGTCGAAGTCGTCGCCACGGGCGGTGAGCATGATGATCGGAAGCTGGCTGTCCTCCCGCACCCGGCGGCAGACCTGCACCCCGTTCATGCCGGGGAGCATCAGGTCGAGCAACAGCAGGTCGGGCCGGAACTCTCGCAGTGCGGCGAGCCCGGCCTCGCCGGTACCGGCGGTCCGCACCTGGTGGCCACGGCGACGCAGCCCGAGTTCCACGCCCTCGCGCACGGAAGGGTCGTCTTCGATCAGGAGTACGCGGGGCATGACACCAGTATCCAGACGTCGGGGGCGGTCCGGCGCCGGGCCGGGGGGATGAGCGGCACCGGGGTCATACGCGGCGGCCGGGTCATGAGCGGCGCCGCAGCCGTGCGACGGCGCCGGTGACGAGGGCGTCGATCTCGGTGAGCCGCAGCGGACGGGCCAGCAGGACGAACACTCCGGCGATCACCGCCGCCCCGGCCCCGGCGGACGCCAGGGGCCCGCCGTGCTCCGCCCAGCGGGCGGCGGCGTACCCGAGCACCGTCGCGGGCACGGCGACGGCCAGCAGCTTCGCCTGCGCGGTGAGCGTGCGCCCGGGGGTGCGTCGCGGCGCTCCCGGGCTCCCCGCACCGGGCGGCCCGCTCGCCGTCAGCCGGCGCCGCAGGACGAGAGCCGTCACGGCCCAGCCCGCCCACAGCGCCAGCGCGTAGCCGCCCGCCATGCCGGTCACCGCCCAGCGCGCGGGCAGCAGCAGGTAGGCCGCCACCGACAGGCCCGCGTTGAGGCCCGCGATCAGCAGGTTGAGCAGGAACGGGGTGCGGGTGTCGGACAGCGCGTAGAACGTGCGGGAGAGGACGTACTGTCCGCTGAAGGCGATCAGCCCGGGGGCGAACGCCATCAGGGTGCCCGCCATGACGGCGACAGCCGCCGCGTTGGTCTCGCCGTACTGGAAGACGAGCGTCAGCACGGGCTGTGCGAGGGCGAGGAGCAGGCACGCCGCCGGTACGACGGCCGCCCCGCTGGTGCGCAGCGCGTACGACACGTCGCGCCGCAGAGCCGTGGTGTCCGCGTCGGCGGCGGCCGCGCTCATCCTCGGCAGCAGCGCGGTCATCAGGGACACCGTGATGATCCCGTGCGGCACGGCCCACAGCAGGTAGGCGTTGGTGTACGCGCTGAACCCGGCACCACCCTCGACGCCGGACGCCTCCGCGTGCAGGCCCGCCGTCGTCGCCAGCCGGGTCGTGACCCAGTACGCGGCCTGGTTCGTGAGCACCAGCAGCACCAGCCAGCCCGCGTTGCGCAACGGCCGGGTGAGCCCGCTGCCGCGCCAGTCGAAGCGGGGCCGGTACCGGAAGCGGGCCGCCCGCAGCGCGGGCAGCAGGGCAAGGGCCTGGACGGCGATGCCCGCCGTCGTCCCCCAGCCGAGCAGCGCCGTCTCGCCGGGGCTCAGCACAGCGCCGTCCCCGGTGGCGAAGGCCGTGAGGTAGAGCCCGAAGACGGCGATGACGACGACGTTGTTGAGGACGGGCGTCCACATCATCGCGCCGAAGTGTCCACGGGCGTTGAGCACCTGGCCGAGCAGGGTGAACAGCCCGAGGAAGAAGATCTGCGGCAGGCAGTAGCGGGCGAAGGCGACCGTCATGGCGGTCTGTCCTGACGGGTAGTCGGTGTAGGCGCCGACGATCGCGGGCGCCGCCCACACCGCGCCCGCGGTGAGCACCAGCAGGGCGAGCACGCAGACGGTCAGCAGCCGGTCGGTGTACGCGACGCCGCCGTCCGCGTGCTCCTTGGCGGCCCTGACCAGCTCGGGCACGAAGACGGCGTTCAGCGCACCGCCCAGCAGGAGCATGTAGACGATCGTGGGCAGCGCGTTGCCGACGGCGTACCCGTCGGCGACCGTCCCGACGCCTAGTGCGGCGGCGACGACGGCGGACCGCGCGAACCCGGTCGCCCGCGACACCACCGAGCCGGCGGCCATGACGGCACCGCTGCGCAGCACGGACGGCGCCCGCGCCACCGTGGCGGGGGCGGCCGCCACCGGGCGCGCGACCTCCTCCGCCGCCGCCGTAAGCACCGCTTCCTCCGCCGCCGGGCGCGTCGCCTCAGCGGAAGCGGCGGAGGCCGGGTGCGCCGCCGTCACCGGTGCGTCAGATACGTCTGGAACGCGCGGTACAGCGCGTGGTTGGCCGGGCCGTCCAACGGTCTCTCCCACTCCCCCAGCGTCTCGACGACCTCCCCGCCGGTGCCGAGCTTCCAGCGCAGCAGCCCGAACGGGCGGTCGTCAGGGTCGAGGGTGGAGGGTACCCCGCGCATGTCGTAGACGTCGGCCCCGAGCGCCTGGGCGTCGAGCAGCATCCGCCACTGGAGCAGGTTGGAGGGCCGGACCTCGCGGCGGTGGTCGGCCGAGGCCCCGGTCTGGTACCAGACGCGGCGGCCGACGCGGATCATGGTGTGGGCGGCGAGCGTCTCACCGCCGTGCCGGGCGAGGTAGAGCCTCATCCGGCCCGGCTCCTCGGCGTTGAGGGCCGCGTACTGGCGCTGGTAGTACGCCAGCGGCCGGCCGAGCCGGAAGCCGTCCCGCTCCTCCGTGATCCGCAGCAGCCGGTAGAACTCGGGCAGGTCGGCGGCGCTGCCGACGACGATCTCCACCCCGGACTTCTGTGCCCGCCGCACGTTGCGCCGCCACTCCTGGTTGAGCCCCGACCACAGGTCGTCCGGCGTGCGGCCAGCGAGCGGCACCCGGAAGACGTGCCGTGGCTGCGCGTCCCCGTCCTCCTCCCCGCCGCACCGCTGCCAGCCGCGTGCCCGCAGCCGCTCAGCGACGGCCGTGCCCAGCGGGTCCACCTCGCTCGCCAGGACGTCCGACAGCCGCCGCCCGGGACCGGTCCCCGACTTCGCCCGGGCCGCACTCCAGCGGCGGTACGCGGGCGAGGGCCCGATCCGCACCGCGAACGCGCCCTCCGCGCGCAGCTGCCGCAGCAGCGGGGCGAGCCAGCTGTCGATGGCCGGGTCAGCCCAGTCGGCGACCGGTCCCTCCGGCAGATACGCGAAGAACTTACGCGTACCCGGCAGTTGCCGCAGCAGCACCAGCGCCACCCCGGACAGCCGCCCCGACGCCGGGTTTGGCCCCCAGCCCACGAACCGGCCCTGCCAGCCCTCCTTGACCTCCGCCCAGGACGGGCACTGCAAGAACGCGGCGCCCAGTGCGGCCCCCTCGGGCGACTCCAGAAACCCGCGGTACGCGGCGGCGGTGATGGGACCGAGCGGTGTCTGCTGACCACGGTCGGCCGGCGCGAGCAACGCTGACACGGTGTGAGCCTCTCTGTCGGGTCTCTCGGGAACGCCCGGGTCTCCCCGGACGCCGAGGATGCTCACAGCCGTCCATGACCGCTCCGCGCGACGTGTGTGACCGGACGATGACCGTTCCGTCGCGGTCCGCCCTCATCTGGCCAACACCCGGCTCACCTGCGCTTTCCCGGCTCTACAGTCCACGTACGCCCACTGCGACACCCATGGAATGTGACGGGGGAATCCGATGAACCACATACGTACGCGGCGCACGGTGGCGGTCGCGGCCCTGCTGCTGCCGCTCGCCGCCTGCTCGTCCTCGGCAACCGGCGCCGACGACGGCAAGGGCGGCGGGGCCACGGGCGACGACCGTCCCGTGTCCGTGACGGTGACCCCGCACGGCGAGGACGTCGAGGCCGGTCAGCCCGTCCAGGTCAAGGTGGCGGGCGGCACGCTCACCTCGGTCACCGTCACCGACGCGGACGGCGCCGTTCTCGACGGCGAACTCGACGCGGACGGCACGGGCTGGACGTCACAGCGCAAGGCCGTCCCGGGCGCCTCCTACACCATCACCGCCGTGACCGCCTCCCCGGCGGGGCGGGAGAAGACGGTGAAGTCCGCCTTCACCACCGCCGAGGCCGACCAGGTCAACAAGGTGGACTGGCGGCCCGGCGCCGACACCACCGTCGGCGTCGCCCAGCCCATCTCCCTCGTCTTCGATCACCCCGTCACCGACAAGGCCGCCGTCGAACGGCAGTTGAAGGTCACCACCTCCAACGGCACCGAGGGCTCCTGGGCCTGGCTGGAGGACTACACCGGCCGCGACCGGATCGACTGGCGCCCCAAGGAGTACTTCAAACCCGGCACCGAGGTCACCCTGACCGCCGAGCTGAACGGCACCGACTCCGGCGACGGCGGCTGGTTCGTCCGCGACTACACCACCAGCTTCACCGTCGGCTCCCGCCAGATCGTCCAGGTCGATCTCGACCGCAAGCAGCTCACGCTCGTACGTGACGGGCAGCGGGTGCGCACGATCCCCGTCTCCGGCGGTACCCCCGGCGGCGTCAAGCGCTCCTGGGGCGGCACCGCCGTCCTCATGTCCAAGGAGGGCACGATCAACATGAACTCCGAGACCGTCGGCCTCGGCACCACCTACGACAAGATGGTCGACTACTCGATGCGGCTCACCTGGTCAGGCATGTACGCCCACGCCGCGCCCTGGAACAAGAAGGTGATGGGCAAGGTCAACAAGAGCTCCGGCTGCATCGGCATGAGTAACGCCGACGCCGCCTGGTTCTACGCCCAGGTGCGCCCCGGCGACCCCTTCGAGATCACGGGCGAGGACACCAAGGGCCTCGTCGCACCGGGCAACGGCTTCGGCGCCTGGAACCTCTCCTGGGCCGACTGGCAGCAACGCAGCGCCCTGCACTGAGCCCGCGCGGCCGGGCTGTCCCTGGCGGCACCCGCACGGCACCGGCCACGCGGCTCCTGACGCCCCGGTCTCGCCGACCAGCGTCCCAGCCCTCCGGCAGAGGCATCCCCGCTGGTATGGCTACTGCTTGACCGTCAGCGGGAGCAGCTTCTTGCCGGTGGGGCGAATGGATGGAGGTGTTCATCTGTAGCTACAAAGACACGTATCTAAATCCATCCTGTAGTGTCCGGCGACGTGAAGAAGTACGACGCAGAGACCGAGTGGACCGCATCAGACCTGGCCCTGTTGGAGGAGCTGAAGAGGGCAGAGGCCCTGCTTCCCGAGGACGCTCCCCGAGCCCTGCTCTCCACCCGGCTATCCGTGCTGACAGAGGACACTACGTCGCCTGTGCGGCAGGAGCTCGACCTCCGCATCCTCGCCAGGGAAATGAGGTACCGCGTCGTCGGCGTCGCCTCGGACCTCAACGTATCAGCGACGAAGGTTCCGCCGTGGAAGCGGAAGGAACTCGGCGAGTGGCTCAACAACCGCACCCCCGATTTCGATGCTCTGCTCTTTTGGAAGCTCGACAGGTTCATCCGCCGCATGACGGACCTCTCCACCATGATCGAGTGGTGCGAGCGGTACGGGAAGAACCTCGTCTCGAAAAACGACCCGATCGACCTCAGCACGCCTGTCGGCCGGACCATGGTCACCCTAATCGGTGGGATTGCCGAGATCGAGGCGTCGAACACATCCACTCGTGTGACGTCGCTGTGGGACTACACCCGGACTCAGGACGCATGGCTTGTCGGCAAGCCCGCATACGGCTACGTCACGGCGAGGATCAACGGAAAGTCTGCCCTTGCCATCGAACCCGACGCGCGCAAAGCGCTGCACTGGGCGCGCCGTATGGCTCTGCGAGGGGTGTCCGCCCGTCACATGGTTCTGTGCATCGTCCGCTCCGGTCTCATGTCCGCCGGACTCACCCCGTCGACTCTCCTCCGCCGCCTTCGTAACCCGGCGCTGCTGGGGTACAGGGTCGAGGAGAACAAGCAGGGCGGGGTGCGGCGCAGCAGGCTTGTTCTCGGCAACGACGGCAAGCCCATACGGGTCGCTCCCCCGATCTTCACTGAGGAGGAGTTCGAAACGCTTCAAGCGGCGCTAGACCACCGAAGCAGGAACCAGCCTGCACGGCAGAGAGGCGGAGCCACGCAGTTCCTTGGCGTACTGATCTGCGCCGACTGTTCAACCAACATGACCGTGCAGAAGACGAGCCACAAGGGCCGGGACTACGCCTACTTGCGGTGCGGGAACTGCAAGAGCGGAGGGCTCGGGGCACCCAACCCAGAGGGCGTGTACGACGTGCTGGTGAGCGACGTCCTTCGAGTTCTTGGGGACTTCCCCGTACAGGTCCGGGAGTACGCCCAAGGCGCAGAGGCACGCGCCGAAGTGAAGCGCCTCGAAGAGGCCATCGCCTATTACATGACGGGGCTTGAGCCAGGTGGCACGTACACGAAGACCCGGTTCACTAGGGAGCAGGCGGAGAAGACACTCAACAGGCTCACCGACGAACTGAGCGCCATCGACCCCGAGACCACGCAGGACCGCTGGACCCTCGTCCACAACGGCAAGACGTTCCGCGAGATGTGGGAAGCGGGAGGCATGGAGGCCATGGCCGAAGACCTGCGCCGAGTGGGTGTCACGTGCGAGGTATCCCGAACGAAGGTCAAGGGGGTGCGCGCCCCGTCCGTGCACCTGCGGCTGAAGATCCCTCGCGACGTACGCGAGCGTCTCGTCATCAAGAGCGACGACTTCGCCGCCAAGCTCTGACGAAGCTGTGCCCCTGCCCTGTCTCTCCGAACGACGTCAGGACAGGGGCTCGACCGAATGGCTTGACGATCGAGCGGCCTTCAGTGTAGGAAGACTCCTTCTGGAGCGGGCACCGTAGCTCCTGCCGTGCGGCGGCGGTAGAGCTGGCCACCCAGGGCCGTTTCAAAGCCTGAGTGATCATGGGGCCGCGCTGGTCCTGGAGAACTAACGAGAGGCGGCCGGGTTCTGCCCGACCGCCTGGCACGAGCTACAGCCACTCGATCACAGAGACGATGTCCGGGTCTCGCCCAGAAGCAGGGAGCGGCGTGCGCCGCGAAGGACGGAGAGCCTGGTCACGCTCCTTCATGCCGAGCCCTCGGAGGATCTCGGCGCGCTCCGCCTCGGTCATTCCGGCGAGCGTCTCAGCCGTCCGGCGGAGGGCATCGTCGCTGGTCACGACGGCTTCTTGACCGTCAGCGGGAGCATCTTCTTCCCGCTCTCGCTCAGTTGTGGCCATGTATCAAACTGCGGGCAGACGCCGCAGTCGAAGCACGGGGTCCAGCGGCAGTCCTCGACCTCGGTCTCGTCCAGGGCGTCCTGCCAGTCCTCCCACAGCCAGTCCTTGTCGAGCCCGGAGTCCAGGTGGTCCCAGGGCAGGACTTCCTCGTAGCCGCGCTCGCGGGTGGTGTACCAATCGACGTCCACGCCATGGGGGGCCAGGGCCGCGTCGGCGCACGTCATCCACAGGTCGTAGCTGAAGTACTCGCGCCAGCCGTCGAAGCGGCCGCCGGCCTCGTAGACGGCGCGGATGACGTCGCCGACGCGGCGGTCACCGCGTGAGAGCAGGCCCTCAACGATGCCGGGCTTGCCGTCGTGGTAGCGGAAGCCGATGGAGCGGCCGTACTTCTTGTCGCCGCGGATCTTGTCGCGCAGCTTCTCCAGCCGCGCGTCGGTCTCCTCGGCGGACAGCTGCGGTGCCCACTGAAACGGGGTGTGCGGCTTGGGCACGAACCCGCCGATGGACACGGTGCAGCGGATGTCGTTGGAGCGGGAGACCTCGCGGCCCTTGGCGATGACCCGGGTGGCCATGTCCGCGATCTGGAGCACGTCGTCGTCGGTCTCGGTGGGCAGGCCGCACATGAAGTACAGCTTCACCTGCCGCCAGCCGTTGCCGTAGGCGGTGGCGACGGTGCGGATCAGGTCGTCCTCGGAAACCATCTTGTTGATGACCTTGCGGATGCGTTCGCTGCCGCCCTCCGGGGCGAACGTCAGGCCGGAGCGGCGGCCGTTGCGGGTCAGCTCGTTGGCCAGGTCGATGTTGAAGGCGTCCACCCGGGTGGAGGGCAGCGACAGGCCGATCTTGTCCTCGGTGTAGCGGTCCGCCAGTCCCTTGGCGACGTCACCGATCTCGCTGTGGTCGGCGGAGGAGAGGGAGAGCAGCCCGACCTCCTCGAAGCCGGTGTTCTTCAGCCCCTTGTCCACCATCTCGCCGATGCCGGTGATGGAACGCTCGCGCACCGGGCGGGTGATCATCCCCGCCTGGCAGAAGCGGCAGCCGCGGGTGCAGCCACGGAAGATCTCCACCGACATCCGCTCGTGCACCGTCTCGGCCAGCGGCACCAGCGGCTGCTTGGGGTAGGGCCACTCGTCCAGGTCCATCACGGTGTGCTTGGACACCCGCCACGGCACGCCGGAGCGGTTCGGCACGACGCGGGAGATGCGGCCGTCGGCCAGGTACTCGACGTCGTAGAAGCGCGGCACGTAGACGCCGCCGGTGCGGGCCAGACGGAACAGCAGTTCCTCACGGCCCCCGGGGCGGCCCTCGGCCTTCCAGGCGCGGACGAGCTCGGTGATCTCCAGGACGGCCTGCTCACCGTCACCGATCACCGCGGCGTCCAGGTAGTCGGCGATGGGCTCCGGGTTGAACGCGGCGTGGCCGCCGGCGATGACCACCGGGTGATCCTCGGTGCGGTCGGCGGCGCGCAGCGGGATGTCCGCGAGGTCGAGCGCGGTGAGCAGGTTGGTGTAGCCGAGCTCGGTGGAGAAGGAGACGCCGAACAGGTCGAAGGCGCCGACCGGGCGGTGCGCGTCCACCGTGAACTGCGGCACCCGGTGCTCGCGCATGAGCTCTTCCAGGTCCGGCCACACGCTGTAGGTGCGCTCGGCGAGTACGCCCGCGCGCTCGTTCAGCACCTCGTAGAGGATCATGACGCCCTGGTTGGGCAGGCCCACCTCGTAGGCGTCCGGGTACATCAGCGCCCAGCGCACGTCGGCCTCGTCCCAGTCCTTGACGGTGGAGTTCAGCTCACCGCCGACGTACTGGATCGGCTTCTGGACGTGCGGGAGGAGGGCCTCCAGGCGCGGGAAGACCGACTCGACAGGCATGGGTGGTGACCTCGACTGGTTCTACGGGGTTCGATGGGGTGGGGGTGTGTGGCTGATCCTCCAGCGTACCGGTCCCCCGGGCTGGGGCCGTCGTCCTCCCGCGCTGGGGCTCCCCGGGGGTCAGCGCGTGCTCAGGTGGTCACGCGCGGGGCCGGGCTCCCCACGCGCCCGGTTCAGCGGGCTCAGGTGGTGACCGCTACGCGGACATCGGGCGCTGTATGCGGATGGACTGGAGCAGGCCGATGGCGATCCAGACGGCGAACATCGCCGTGCCGCCGTAGGAGACGAACGGCAGGGGCAGGCCCGCGACGGGCATGATGCCCAGCGACATGCCGATGTTCTCGAAGGACTGGAACGCGAACCAGGCGACGATGCCCGCGGCGATGATCGTGCTGTAGAGGTCGGTGGCCTCGCGGGCGATGCGGCAGGCCCGCCACAGGATGACGGCGAGCAGCAGCAGGATGAAGGAACCGCCGACGAAGCCCAGCTCCTCGCCCGCCACGGTGAAGACGAAGTCCGTCTGCTGTTCGGGGACGAACTGGCCGGTGGTCTGGGAGCCCTGGAACAGGCCGGTGCCGAAGAGGCCGCCGGAGCCGATGGCGATGCGGGCCTGGTTGGTGTTGTAGCCGACGCCGGAGGGGTCCAGGGCGGGGTTGGCGAAGGCGGCGAAGCGGTTGAGCTGGTACTGGTCGAGCAGGCCGAAGACCCACACGGCGACGGCGCCGGCCGCGCCGGTGAGCAGCAGGCCGAGCACCCAGCGGTTGGCCGCGCCGGAGGCGAGCAGCACGCCGAGGATGATCACGGCGCACACCATCACCTGGCCGAGGTCCCCGACGACGGCGACGGGCAGCCCGGCCAGGGCGAGCGCCTGCACGACGGTGCGGTGGTCGGGGTGCTCGCGGTCACCGGCGTCCACCTTGGCGGCCAGGATCACGGCCATGCCGATGATGATCGTGACCTTGACGAACTCCGACGGCTGAATCTGCAGCCCGGGGGCGACGCCCAGCCAGGCCCGCTCGCCGTTGATGGTGGCGCCGAGCGGGGTGTAGACGAGTCCGACGAGGACGACGGAGGCGATGTAGAGCACCGGCATGACCGAGCGCAGGCGCTGGTGGCCGATCCAGACGACGGCGATGGCGAGCGCGATGCCGATGGCCGCGTTCAGCAGGTGCTTGAACAGGTACTGGTCGGGGTCGCCGCCGGTCAGCTCGGTGCGGTTGCGGGTGGCGGACCACACCAGCAGCGCACCGAGCGCGGACAGGACCAGCGGTGCGGCCATCAGCGTCCAGTCCAGGCGGCGGACGAGCGAGTCGCGCGCGGTCATCCGGGACCACAGGCTCTTGTTCGCCTGGACGGCGCTGGTGTTGAAGGAGTGGACGCTCATGTCAGCCGAACTCCGCCTCGCGCCATGCCGCGACGATCTCGGGGCGCACTGGCGCCGCCGCGATGGTCCCGTCGGGGTTGATCTCCGGGAGCTCCTTTTGCGGCTCGGGCAGCAGGGCCTTGCCACGGTCAATCTTGCCGCCCTCGCCGACACCGTAGAGCGCGTCGTAGATGTTGCGCACGGCCGGGCCGGAGGCGCCGGAGCCGGTGCCGGCCTGGGAGATGGTCATGACCACGGTGTACTCGTCGGTGTAGGTGGCCAGCCAGGAGGTGGTCTGCTTGCCGTAGACCTGCGCGGTACCGGTCTTGGCGTGCATGGGGATCTTGTCGTGGGGCCAGTCGGTGAAGCGCCAGGCGGCGGTGCCCTCGGTGGCGACGGTCTGGAGGGCGGCGTCGATCTGCTGGACGGTCTTCTTGCTGGCGGGGAGCTTGCCGTGCGCGGAAGGCTTGATCTCCTCGATCCGCTGCCCGTCGGGGCTGATGATGGCCTTGCCGATGGTCGGGTCGTAGAGGGTGCCGCCGTTGGCGATGGCCGCGTAGCCGGTGGCCATCTGGATCGGGGTGACGAGCAGGTCACCCTGGCCGATGGCGTAGATGATGCTGTCACCGGCGCGCAGCTTCATGCCTTCCAGGCAGTTCTCGCGGGCCAGTTTGGCGACGTAGGCGCTGGTGCCGTCTGCGTCATTGGCGGACTCGCCGGACTCGCCGGACTCAGCGGCCTTGGCCTGCTTGCACCAGCTGTCCTTGTTGGCCTCCCAGTAGTCCTGCTTCCACGCCCGGTCCGGCACCCGGCCGGTGACCTCGTTGGGCAGGTCGATGCCGGTTTTCGCGCCCAGGCCGAAGTCCTTGGCGGCCTGGTAGAGGTACTCGTTGGCTTCGCCCGGGTCGGGGTTGAGGCCGCCGTCCTTCTGCCACTCCTGGTGGCCCAGCCGGTAGAAGACGGTGTTGCAGGAGTACTTCAGCGCTTCACCGAGGGTGATGGGGCCGTGCCCAGTGGACTCGAAGTTGGCGAAGGAGTGGCTGCCCAGGCTGTAGGACGCGGAGCACGGGTAGGTGTCGTTGAAGGCGTACCCGGCGTTGACGGCGCCCATGCTGGAGACGACCTTGAAGATCGAGCCCGGTGCGGCCTGGCCCTGGATCGCCCGGTTGAGCAGCGGGTAGTTGGAGTCCTTGCCGGTGAGTTTGGCGTAGGTGTCGCTGTCGATGCCGCCGACCCAGGCGTTGGGGTCGTAGTCCGGCAGGGAGGCCATGGCCACGATGCGGCCGGTTTGGGACTCCATGACGATGGCCGCGCCCGCGTCCGCCTCGTAGGGGCGGCCGGTGATGGAGTCGGTCTGCTTGCGGACCGTTTCCATCGCGAGCCCCAGCTGTTCCTCGACGACGGTCTGCACCCGGGCGTCGATGCTGGTGACCAGGGAGGAGCCAGCCACCGGGTCCTCGGCCTCGGCCATGCCCAGGACGCGGCCGAGCTTGTCAACCTCGTAGCGCAGCACTCCCGCGTCGCCGCGCAGGGCGCTGTCGTAGGTGCGTTCGATGCCGGAGCGGCCGATCTGGTCGGAGCGCAGCAGCGGCGAGTCGGTGTCCTTGGCCTGTTGCACCTCGTCGTCGGTCACCGGGGAGAGGTAGCCGAGTACCTGGGAGGTTTTGGCCTCGTAGGGGGCCGGGTAGTGGCGCACGGCGGTGGGTTCGGCGGTGATGCCGGGAAAGTCCTCGGCGCGCTCGCGGATGGTGAGAGCCTGCTGGGTGGTGGCCTCGTCGCTGATCGGGATCGGCTGGTAGGGCGAGCCGTTCCAGCAGGGCTGTGGCGTCTCGGCGTTGCACAGCCGGACCTTGTGGGCGACGTCCTCCTCGGACATCTCCAGCACCTCGGCGACGCGGGCGAGCACGGCTTCGCCGTCGTCCTTCATCTTCATCAGCTCGGTGCGGCTGGCGGAGACGACCAGACGGGTCTCGCTGTCGGCCAGTGGTACACCGCGGGCGTCGTAGATGGTGCCGCGCGGCGCGGGCTGGACGACCTGCTGCACGTGGTTGCCGGCGGCTTCCTCGGAGTAGTCGTCGCCGTTGCGGATCTGCAGGTACCACAGGCGTCCGCCGAGGGTGAGCAGCAGCGAGAACACGAGGATCTGGATGCCGATCAGCCGGATGGTGACGCGCGAGGTGCGTCCGGTCTCCGGAATGTTGCTCATGGGGCCCCTCCCGTCACAGCCGCTTGATGCCCTTGATGCGTCCCGCCTTGTGCCGGGCCGGCCGGCTCAGCAGCCCGCCCCCGCCGGTACTTCCCCCGGACGCCGGTGCCCACCGCGCGGAGCGGGACCGGCCGAGCTTGCCGGTGCGGCCGAGCTTGCCGGTGCGGCCCCGGGCAAAGGCGCCGCCGAACGGGCTGAGGACGGTGTCAGCTGCGGTACCGGAGCCGCCGCCCGCCGCCTCGGCCAGCGGGTCGGGGTCCGCGCGGCGGGCGAGCGCCATGAGGAACGGCACGGTGAACGGCGCCAGCAGCAGGTCATACAGGGTGGCGGTGAGCAGCAGGCTGCCCAGGCCGACGTGCCGGGCGGCGCCGTCCCCGACGAGGGCGCCGACACCCGCGTACAGCAGCGTGGAGCTGAGCGCGGCCCCCGCGACGACGATCATCGGCACGGTGGCGCTGCGGTGCCGCCCGGTCTCCGGCCGGGTGAGCCCGGCGGCGTAGCCCACGAGGCACAGCACGAGCGCGTAGCGGCCGACGGCGTGGTCGGCGGGCGGGGCGAGGTCGGCGAGCAGGCCCGCGCAGAAGCCGACGACGGCGCCGCTGGTGTGGCCGTAGACCAGCGCGAGGGCCAGCACGGTCAGCAGCAGCAGATCGGGCGTGGCGCCGGGCAGCTGGAGCCGGGCGAGGATGGTGACCTGGACGACGAGGGCGACGACCAGGAGCGTCGCGGAGAGCAGAACGCGGTTCAGGCGCATGGGTCAGTCCGTCCCTGGGCCGATGGGGTCGGCTCCGGCCACTTCTTCGGTTTCCTCGGTGTCCTGGCCCGGGGCATCCGGTACGGGCGGGTCGCCAGGGTCCGGGGTCGCTTCGGGGTCGAGTTCGTCTCGGTCGCCTTGGCCTTCCAGGCCCTCGCCTTCTTCCAGCGGCTGGCCGTCGGGACCGACGGTGACGGTGACCGTGGGGGTCGGTTCGGCCTTCGGCTTGTCCGGCAGGACCACGTCGCGCGGGTCCTCACGCGGCGGCTGGACGACGACGCCGACGATGTCCAGCCGGGTGAAGCCGGCGTAGGGCTCGACGCGCACGGTGCGGGTGAGGTTGCCGCTGGCTGGCGGCACCTCGGCCACCGTACCGACCGGGACGCCGGGCACGAACGGCTTGTCGTTGCTGGAGCCGAAGGTGACCAGACGGTCGCCCTTCTTCACCTCGGCCTTGGTGTTGAGGAGTTCGACGGTCAGCCAGCTGTCGCCACGGCCGGCGGCGAAACCGAGTTCGTCGCTGCCCTCCATGCGGGTACCGACGGTGAAATCCGGGTCGGTGGCCAGCAGCACGGTGGAGGTGGTGGGGCCGACGGTGGTGACGCGGCCGACGAGTCCGTCGCCGTTGAGCACGGTCATGTCCGGTGTGATGCCGTCGCGCTCGCCGACGTCGAGGGTGATGGTCCAGGAGAAGCCCTGCGCGGCACCGATCGCGACGACCTGGGCACCCTTGACGCCGTACTGCCCGGACGCGGCGGCCCCCAGCAGCGCGTCGAGCTGCTGCACGCGTGAGGAGCGCCGCTCGTCCGAGCCTAGCTCCAGCCGCAGTTCGGCGTTCTCCCGTTCCAGGGCGGCGAGCTGGTCGTGGCGGTCGCCGGAGGAGCGGACGGCCGAGACGGCGTTGCTCACCGGATTGACGGCACCGGCCACGGCGTTTTCCACCGGCCCGAAGACGGTGGCGGCGCCCTCCCGGGCGGTGTCCAGGGGCGAGTCCTCACCGCTCCTGATGTCCACCGTGATCAGTGCGAACGCGATGGCTGCCAGCAGGATGAGCAGCAGCCGGCTTTCTCGGGAGTCCCTCACGTGCGCGCGCCGTGCCTTCCCCTAGGTCGGAACCGGGTCTTTTTACAGACCTTCAGGTGTTGTGCGTGATGTGTCCACCGGTGTGCGCCGATCGGACGGCCGCGATGCGGTGTCCGCCCGGCGTTCACGCGGCTACCGGCGCGGCTGGGCGTCCAGGACCTGCTGCAGCGCCTCGAACTCCTCGACGCACTTGCCGGAGCCGAGCGCGACCGAGTCCAGCGGGTCCTCGGCGATGTGGATCGGCATGCCCGTCTCCTGCCGGAGCCGTTCGTCCAGGCCGCGCAGCAGGGCGCCGCCGCCGGTGAGCACGATGCCACGGTCCATCACGTCGCCGGACAGCTCGGGCGGGCATTTGTCGAGCGTGGTCTTGACCGCGTCAACGATGGAGTTGACCGGCTCCTCGATGGCCTTGCGCACCTCGGCGGCGGAGATGACGACCGTCTTGGGCAGCCCGCTCACCAGGTCCCGGCCCCGGATCTCGGTGTGCTCGTCCTGCTCAAGGTCGTAGGCGGAACCGATGGTGATCTTGATGGACTCGGCGGTGCGCTCACCCAGCAGGAGGCTGTACTCCTTCTTGACGTGCTGGATGATCGCGTTGTCCAGCTCGTCACCGGCGACCCGGATCGACTGGGCGGTGACGATGCCGCCCAGCGAGATGACGGCGACCTCGGTGGTGCCGCCGCCGATGTCCACCACCATGTTTCCGGTGGCCTCGTGTACCGGGAGCCCGGAGCCGATCGCGGCGGCCATCGGCTCCTCGATGATGTGCACCTGCCGCGCACCGGCCTGCGTGGACGCCTCGATGACGGCGCGCCGCTCGACGCCGGTGATGCCCGAGGGGACGCAGATCACGACGCGGGGCCGGGCCAGGTAGCGGCGGCGGTGCACCTTCAGGATGAAGTAGCGCAGCATGCGCTCGGTGATCTCGAAGTCGGCGATCACGCCGTCCTTCAGCGGCCGCACGGCGACGATGTTGCCGGGCGTGCGCCCGATCATCTTCTTCGCCTCGGCGCCGACCGCCAGAATTCCGCCCGTGTTGGTGTTGATGGCGACGACCGACGGCTCGTTGAGGACAATTCCCCGCCCTCTGACATACACCAGCGTATTCGCGGTCCCGAGGTCGATCGCCATGTCCCGGCCGATGAACGACATGTTGTTCGCCATGAGGATACGTCTGGCCTTCCAGCAGGAGCGATGTGGAGCGGTGGTGCGGCAAGAGGGCAGGGAGCGATGCGGGTCGCGGAGAGAGCCTCCGGAAGCCCCCATCGTAGCCAGGTCCCCGCGCACGCGGGATGCGGGTTCCACCGCCATTGTGGTGGCAACCGGGACCCGCCCTGCCTCTGAGGACGACGCGTTCGGGTGAATCGTTCCCCTGGAGCGCGTCGAATATCCCCGGATTGACGTGACGCGGCGTCAGCAGGCGTCAGTAACGGTCGGGGAAGAAGATCTTCAGCTCCCGCTCGGCGGATTCGGCCGAATCCGAGGCGTGCATGAGGTTCTCCCGGACAATGGTCCCGAAATCCCCCCGGATGGAGCCGGGTGCGGCCTGGATCGGGTCAGTCGGCCCCGTGAGCGCGCGCACGCCCTCGATGACCCGCTCGCCCTCCACGACGAGGACGGCCGAGGGGCCGGAGGACATGAACTCCAGCAGCGGCGGGTAGAACGGCCGCCCCTGGTGCTCGGCGTAGTGTGTCTCCAGCGTCGCCCGGTCCAGGGTGCGCAGTTCCAGCGCCGTGATCGTCCAGCCGGCCTTCGCTTCGAGGCGGCCGATGATCTCGCCCATCAGGCCACGCCGGACCGCGTCGGGCTTGAGGAGGACGAGGGTGCGCTGGCTCATGAATGCGGCTCCTTGCGGGTGGCGTCGGCTGACCCGCCCGAGGCTACCGCTCCCCCGCCGGGCGGCGGACGCCGCCCCGTTCCGGCGATACGGCGCGGGCAGCGCCCGCCCCGCACGACCGGGGTGCCGTCCAGCGGGGACCGCTCAGGGCTGCGCGGCGGCGCGTCCGGCGTCGATCTTGCGGCCGTAGTGGACGGAGGTCCACCACAGCAGGGCGAACACCGCGCCGAGGACGAACATCGTCGGCACGAGGAAGCCGCTGGCGATCAGCCCCGCCTGCACCACCCAGCCGAACGCGACCCCGCCGGGACGGCCGAGCAGGCCGCACGCCAGCAGGCACAGCGCCATGGCGGTGCCGAAGACGAGCCACACCGTGCCCGGGGAGTGGTCGGTCAGGCGCAGGGCCACCAGGCCCGCCAGGCCGACGACGAGGAACTCCCCGATCAGTGTGGAAGCGCACAGCGTCCGCATCAGCGGTCCCTTCCCAGCAGCAGCCGGGCCTCACCGACCGTGATGACCGAGCCGGTCACCAGCACCCCGGCCCCCGCGTACTCGTGTTCCTCCTCGGCCAGGGTGATGGCTTCCTCCAGCGCGTCGTCCAGCCGGGGCTCGACCTGGACGCGCTCCGCACCGAACACCTCGACGGCCAGCGCCGCCAGCGCGTCCACGTCCATCGCGCGCGGCGTGGAGTTGCGCGTGACGACGACCTCGGCCAGCACCGGTTCCAGCGCCTCCAGCAGGCCGCGCACGTCCTTGTCGCCGCTGGGGCCGACGACGCCCACCAGCCGGCTGAAGCCGAACGCCTCCGAGACCGCCTCGGCGGTGGCCTGCGCCCCGGCCGGGTTGTGCGCGGCGTCCAGCAGCACCGAGGGGCTGGAGCGCACCAGCTCCAGGCGCCCGGGCGAGGTGACGGCCGCGAACGCGGTGCGGATCGCGTCGGCGTCCAGCGTGCGGCCGGGTTCGGCGCCGACGCCGAAGAACGCCTCGACGGCCGCCAGGGCTACGGCGGCGTTGTGCGCCATGTGGGCGCCGTGCAGCGGCAGGAAGACATCGGCGTACTCGCCGCCCAGCCCGCGCAGCGTCAGCAGCTGGCCGCCGACGGCGACCTCGCGGCTGACGACGCCGAACTCCAGCCCCTCGCGCGCGACGGTGGCGCCCACCTCAGCGGCGCGGCGCAGCAGCACCGAGGCGGCCTCGACCGGCTGCTGGGCCATGACGACCGTCGCACCGGGCTTGATGACCCCGGACTTCTCCTGCGCGATCTCGGCCGGGGTGCCGCCCAGCCGGTCGGTGTGGTCCAGCGCGATGGGGGTGATCACCGAGACGCCCGCGTCGATGACGTTGGTGGCGTCCCAGGTACCGCCCATGCCGACCTCGACGACGGCGACCTCCACCGGCGCGTCCGCGAACGCCGCGTACGCCATGCCGGTGAGCGCCTCGAAGAACGACAGCCGGTGCTCCTGGGCCGCGTCGACCAGGTCGAAGAAGGGCTTGGTGTCCGCGTAGGCGCGGATGAAGGTCTCGGGGGACACCGGCAGCCCGTCCACGCTGATGCGCTCGGTCATCGACTGCACGTGCGGGCTGCTGTAGCGGCCGGTGCGCAGCTCGAAGCCGCGCAGCAGCGCGTCGATCATGCGCGCGGTGCTGGTCTTGCCGTTGGTGCCCGTGATGTGGAGGGACTGGTACGCCTTCTGCGGCTCGCCGAGCACGTCCATCAACGCCCGGACGCGGGCGAGGGACGGGTCGAGGCGGGTCTCGGGCCAGCGGTCGAGCAGCGCCTGTTCGACCTCGCGCAGTGCCCGGTCCAGCTCCGGGTCGGCGGGGCGGGCGGGCACGTCCCGTGCGGCGTCGGCGGCCAGCGGACCGGCCTGGGTGCGCAGGGTGCGGCTGCCGGCCTCGATCACCGCCAGGTCCGCATCGCGCCGGGTCTCCTGGCCGACGATGGCGTCGAACTCCTCGCCCTCCTCCAGCGGATCGGCGCCATGGGGGTCGTCGGGCTCGGGGCCGGGGGTGCTGGGGGTGTCGCTCACGTCCGCCAGTCTACGAAAGCCCGGGGCCGGGCCACTCGGGGGCGGCGCCCCGGCGGGGGCGGCGCCGCGCGCGCGTGCCACACTTTCGTCCATGCGCGTCTACCTGGGCTCCGATCACGCGGGCTACGAACTGAAGAACCACCTGGTGGAGTGGCTGAAGGCCAACGGGCACGAGCCCGTGGACCGCGGCCCGCACCTGTACGACGCGGCCGACGACTACCCCCCGTTCTGCCTGCGCGCGGCCGAAGGCGTCGCCGGTGACCCGGACGCGCTGGGCATCGTGGTGGGCGGCTCCGGCAATGGCGAGCAGATCGCGGCCAACAAGGTGCGGGGCGTGCGCGCGGTACTGGCCTGGAGCGAGCAGACGGCCGCGCTGGGCCGGGAGCACAACAACGCGAACGTCATCAGCATCGGCGCCCGGATGCACACCGCCGAGGAGGCCACCGCGTTCGTGGCGGCGTTCCTGAGCACGCCGTTCTCCGGTGACGCGCGCCACCAGCGCCGCATCGACCAGCTCAGCGGCTACGAGGAGACGGGGCAGCTGCCGCCCCTGCCCGAGGGCCACCCGCGGCAGGACTGACCCGGAGCCCACAGGACCGACCAAGAGCGACCCGCACGCCGATGCCCGAGGGCCACACCATCCACCGGCTCGCCGCCGAGTACGCGGAGCGCTTCGCGGGCCGCCCGGTGCGCGCGAGCAGCCCACAGGGGACCTTCGCCGAGGGCGCCGCGCGGCTGGACGGCCACCCGATGACCAGCGCCGACGCTCTCGGCAAGCACCTCTTTTTGGGGTTCCAGGGGTTCGGCCCCGGCGTCGGCTGGGTGCACATCCACCTCGGCCTGTTCGGCAAGGTGTTCTTCGGCGCGGACGACGACCCCGGCGGCGCCCCCGCGCCGACGGTGCGGCTGCGGCTGGCCGGTGAGCGCGGCTACGCCGATCTGCGCGGACCCACGCGGTGCGCGCTGGTCACCGACGCGGACAAGGCCGCCGTCGCCGAGCGGCTCGGACCCGACCCGCTGCGGCCCGACGCCGACCCACAGCGGGCGTGGCGGCGGATAGCGCGCAGCCGCACCGCGATCGCCACGCTGCTGCTGGACCAGAAGATCGTCTCCGGCGTCGGCAACGTCTACCGCGCCGAGGTGCTGTTCCGGCACGGCATCGACCCCTACCTCCCCGGGCGCGAGCTGACCCCGGCGCAGTGGCACGCGCTGTGGCAGGACCTGGTGGCGCTGATGCCACGGGGCGTGCGCTCCGGGCGCATCGACACCGTGCGGCCCGAGCACACCCCGGAGGCGATGGGCCGGGCCCCGCGCGTGGACGACCACGGGGGCGAGGTGTACGTCTACCGCCGAGCGGCGCTGCCGTGCCACGTGTGCGGCGCCCAGGTGCGGACCGCCGAGCTGGCGGGCCGCAACCTGTTCTGGTGCCCGGGCTGCCAGCAGGGCTGACGGCCCCGGGACCGGCGAGGAGCGATCCGGACCCGGGCGGTCAGAACCCGTGCGGCAGCCAGGGCGCGCGCTCGGCGGTGAACGCGGCCGACGCGGCCTCCAGCGCACCGGCGCGCAGCTCGCGCACGCGGCCCGCGGCGGCCAGCGCGTGCAGCGGTTCGCCGCCGAGGTAGGCCGAGCCCAGCTCCCGTACCGACAGCGCCAGGTCGGCCGGGGCCCCGGTGCGCTCGCAGCGTGCGCCCGTGCCGTCCCCGGCGAGCCGCCACCGGCCGGTGTTCTGGGGGCAGAACGCGTCGGTGACGTCGAGCACCACGTCCACCTCACGGGCGTAGGTGCGCGCGGCGAGGGCGGCGCCGACATCCACCGGGCGCAGGTACAGCCCGTCGCGCAGGCGGCGGTCGCAGCGGCGCGGGTCGGAGACGAGGTACTGCCACGGGTCATCCAGCGGGCGCGCGCCGGTGTGAATGCGCGAGGTGAGGTCGATGCCCGCGAGGAAGCGCCACAGCGCCCCGGCCGCGGGCGGGTCCAGCGCCTCCAGGTCGCGCAGGTTCACCGTGCCCTTGGGGCCCGCGTCGTCCCACCCGGGGGTGACGGAGTAGCGGGCGTAGCCGACGAGTTCGCCGTCCCGTTCGGCCAGCACGCACAGCAGCGGTGAGGAGCCCTTGCGCTCGCTGACCGGGTCGGCGATGCCGTTCTCGGCCCACTCCTGGGAGCCGCGCTCGATCATGCCGGGGCGGGTGGGCACCAGGCGGGCGTACAGCTCCTCACACCGGGTCAGGGACTTCGCCGGGTCGGCATAGCGCACCGACACCTCGTCCGTGCCCGGCGGGGTGGTCAGGCGCACCCGGTCGGTGTCGAGGGTGGCGCGCAGCTCCTGGGTGGCGACGCCGTACCCGAACCGGCCGTAGATGGCGGGCTCGGACGCCGTCAGCACGGCCAGCGGCTCTCCGGCCGCCCGGACTTCGTCGAGCTGACGGCGCATCATCGACCGCAGCACACCACGGCGCCGGTGGGTGGCCGCGACGCTCACCAGGGTCAGTCCGCCAGCGGGCACGAGGGCGCCGCCCGGCACCGTCATGCGGAAGGAGAAGGTGGCCGCGGTACCGACGATCTCCGCGTCATCCACCGCGGCGATCCCGCGCCCGAACTCCACCAGGCTTCGCCACCTGGCCTCTTCCGCCGGCTCCTCGGGCACCCCGCCGAAGGCCCGGATGACCGTGCCGTACCAGGCGTCCCAGTCCTCGCGGCCAATCCCGCGCAGCTCCATCGTCATGCCCCATCCCTATCAAGCCGACCGGGCATCGGCATCCGCATTTCGAACGGGGACGCGACGGCCACCAGCGGGGAATCGACGCGGCCCTGACCGCCCGGATAAGGTCGCGCACCATGGCAGGTCACACCGGTGCGGTCGGCGGATCGGCCCGGCTGGACCGTGGCCGCAAGGCGTGGCACCGGGCCCGGACGCGGCTGCGCCGGTCCGGCGTCGACTCCTTCCGTGGTCACGGCTCGGACTGGGCGGTCTTCGGCGTCCTGCTCACCGCCGTCGCACTGCTCGCCTGGGGCACGCTGGCGCAACCGCTGTGGGTGGCCCCGGAGACGCTGGTCCTGCCCGTCATCGCTGGCGGTCTGCTGCTGCGCCCGGTGCGGCTGCTGACGCTGTACACGGCCGCCGCGGTGGCGCTGGTGGTGGAGTCCTTCGCGCTCGGCCCCTACACCGGGGGCGCGGGCCGGGTCACGCCGGGCACCGTGCTGGTGGTGGCCACGGTCGGGCTGGCCGGACTGCTCATCGCCCAGTTCCGGATGCGGGTGGGCGTGCCGTGGACCCGGGGCGGCACCATGCTGTTCGACCTGCGCGAGCGGCTGCGGGTACAGAGCCAGCTGCCGAAGCTGCCGCGCGGCTGGCACCGGGAGATGTCGCTGCGCCCGGCGGGCGGGCAGTCCTTCTCCGGTGACTTCGTGGTCGCCGCGCGCACCGGCCCCGACCGACGCACGCTGGAGGTCGTACTCACCGACGTCTCCGGCAAGGGCATGGACGCCGCGTCCCGGGCGCTGCTGCTGTCCGGGGCGTTCAGCGGACTGCTGGGCTCGCTGCCCGCGCCCGCGTTCCTCCCGGGCGCCAACGCCTACCTGCTGCGGCAGGACTGGCACGAGGGCTTCGCCACCTCCGTGCACCTGGTGCTGGACCTGGACACCGGCGACTTCGAGCTGATGTCCGCCGGTCACCTGCCAGCGGTGCAGCTGTGCTCGGGCAGCGGGAAGTGGCAGCGGCACGCCGCGGAGGGGCCGCTGCTGGGCGTACTCGACGGCGCCGAGTTCCACCCGGTGAAGGGGCGGCTGCGCCGGGGCGACGTGCTGATGCTGTTCACCGACGGGCTGGTGGAGTCCGCCGACCGGGAGCTGGACGCGGGCATCGACCGCCTCACCGGCACGGCCGACACCTACGTCGCCACCGGCTTCCGCGGCGCGGCCTGGCACCTGATCGAACACGTGGCCCGCGACGTCAACGACGACCGGGCGCTGCTGATCCTCAGCCGGGACTGACCAGCGCGCGGCCGTTGCCCGGGGCTGGCCCACCTCGCGCCGTCGGCCGGGCCCGGTTTGCGCCTTTCCCCGGGCCGGGTGCCGTGGGCCCGGGGCGTCAGCGGGCTGCGAGCCGCCGCACAGCGGGAGCCTGCTCGCTCCGGCCGGAGTCGGTGGCGTCCAGACAGCGGAAGGCCCACTCCATCCGGGGCTCGACGACGCAGCGGAAGACGCGGCGCACGGGCTGGGTGCACAGCGCCGTCATCATGGCCAGCGCGAGCACGGTGAAGACGGCGCGGCCGAGCGTGGAGTCCGCGCCGGGCAGGCTGTACCAGTCGTACTGCCGGGCCAGGTGGATGGGGTAGACGTGCAGCAGGTAAGCGAAGACCGTGCCCGCGCCGAGCGAGGTGAACCAGGTGGTGCGGCGCGGGGTGAGCGCCAGCAGGGCGGCCGTCATGGCGAGCGCGCAGCCGAAGGTGGCCAGCGTCATGACCGGGCCGACCCAGGCGGGGACGCCCATCTCCGGCGCGGCGTCATGCCGCAGCAGCCAGGTGGAGTTCATGCGCGGCAGCGCCCAGTAGCCGAAGACCAGCGACGCGGCCAGGACGGGTACGGCGGCGACGCGCATCGCGCGGTGCCGCAGCAGCTCGAAGTGTTCCGGGCGCAGCTGGAGGCCGAGGACGAAGAACGGCAGGAACTGCAGCACCCGCATCAGGTCCATCGCACCGCCGATTCCGGGGGTGGCACTGGCCACCATGGCGATGACCAGAGCGACGGGCAGCGGCCAGCGCAGCGCCTTCCAGACCGGGGTGGTCAGCCGCCAGACGAACAGCGCGACGAGAAACCACAGCGCGTAGCTGGGCGTGAACATCGAGAACGCGCGGTCCGGGTTCTCGATCACCCGCATGAACAGGGTGAACGCGATCTCGAACACCACGTAGGGCACGGCGACGCCGGTCACCAGGCGCCGGACCTGCGCCGGACGGCCCGCGAAACCGCGCGAGAGGTAGCCGGAGATCACGATGAACGCCGGCATGTGGAAGGTGTACGTCGCCAGGTAGAGGGCGCCGGCCGTGTCACTGTCGGACACCATCGGCGCCCAGGCGTGTCCGAGGCCCACCAGCAGGATCGTCAGGTACTTGGCGTTATCCAGGAACGGGTCACGCGGCTTGCCACGCCCGGCGTCCCGGCGAGCGGACCCGGACGCGGCGGAGGACGGCGCGGTGGACGGCGGTGCGGTGGGCGTTGCCGTCGGCGTCTCCTCACAGAGGGAAGGAGGGGCCGTCCGGCCGTTACCAGCGTGAGACATTCTCCGCACCCTAAGCCGGAAGCGGGCGGACGCACATCCGTGTCCGCGCGTTGCCTCAGATCGGAAAAGTTCTTCACCTCGTGTCCGTAACGAGACCACACCGTGAGCCGAACACCCCACTCACACCGGAATGCCGGAATCTGTCGCGGACGTCGATACCGGGACGAGCGGGTGGCGGAGAAGTGGAGGCTCCACGTCCGCCAAGGGGGACCGTCGCACCGGAATGTGTTCCTCCGGCACGCCGACGCCGCGTCAGTGGTCTGCTGTCGTCACCCGGTTGGTGGCACGATGGTCGCGATGGAAGCCGCGGAGGGGATGGCGTCGTCAGGTAGCCGCCCTCAGGCCGGTGGCGAGCGTTCCGACCCGAAGGTGTGATCTGTTGTGGCCATTTCGCTGTCAGTGGTGCTGTTGCTCGCGATCGTCCTGGTCGTCATGATCCGTGGCGGTTCCCTCAAAGCGGGTCCCGCGCTCGTCGCCGCGCTGTTCGGATTCTTCCTCGCCTCCAGCGGCATGGCCCCGACGATTCAGAACTTCCTGGACTCCATCGCCGCGTCCCTCAACTCCATCAACCTCTGAACGGCCACCGGCGGCGGAAGTGACCCGTCGCGAGGGACCGGCCGCCACGGGAGCAAGGGGCGGCAAACGACTCCGGCCAGGCGGCGAGAGAACTCGCTGGCCTGGCCGGGGAAACCTGGAGCGGGCGACGGGAATCGAACCCGCGTAGCCAGTTTGGAAGACTGGGGCTCTACCATTGAGCTACGCCCGCGAGCGCCGCGCCGGTTTCACTGATCCGGTGTGCGGCACGCAGTGCATCGTAGTGCATGTACGCTACGTGTCGCACCGGCGGGGTGTGGCGCAGCTTGGTAGCGCGTCCGCTTTGGGAGCGGAAGGTCGTCGGTTCGAATCCGGCCACCCCGACCACGTACGATGAAGACGCGCGTGCCTGTGTCGTGTCCGTGTATTCCGACTTCGCTACGGGGCGCCCCGAGTCCGTGGACGCAACCGTCCGGGGACCGCGTCTGATGGCACACATCGCCAGAGGACGTATATCCGAGCAGTCAGCCCCAAGGAGACCGACCGTGAAGAGCGCCGTTGAGAACCTGAACCCGACCCGGGTTCGGCTCACTGTCGAGGTGCCCTTCGAGGAGCTCAAGCCCAGCCTCGACGCGGCGTACAAGAAGATCAACCAGCAGGTGCAGGTGCCCGGCTTCCGCAAGGGCAAGGTCCCGGCCCGCGTCATCGACCAGCGGTTCGGCCGTGGCGCCGTGCTGGAGGAGGCCGTCAACGACGCGCTGCCGAAGCTGTACCAGAGCGCTGTGGACGAGGGTGAGCTGAACCCGCTCGGCCAGCCTGAGGTGGACATCACCGAGCTGAAGGACAACGAGCTGCTGGCGTTCACCGCCGAGGTCGATGTCCGCCCGCAGATCGAGATCCCGGACTACTCGGGCATCGAGGTCACCGTCGACGCCGTCGAGGTCACCGACGAGGACGTGGACCAGGCCGTCGAGCAGCTGCGCGAGCGCTTCGCCTCCACCGCCCCGGTCGAGCGCGCCGCCGCCGAGGGTGACGTCGTCAAGATCGACCTGGAGGCCCGGGTGGACGGCGAGGTCCTGCCGGACGGCGTGGCCGAGGGCGTCGACTACACCATTGGCTCCGGTGAACTGCTGGAGGGCATCGACGAGGCCGTCACCGGCCTGGAGGCGGGCGGCACCGCCACCTTCACCTCCACCCTCAAGGGCGGCTCCGCCGCTGGCCAGGAGGCTGAGGTCAAGGTGGACGTCCAGAGCGTCTCCGCCCGCGAACTGCCCGAGCTGGACGACGACTTCGCCCAGCTGGCCAGCCAGTTCGACACCATGGCCGAACTGCGCGAGGACAGCCGCAAGCGGCTGGAGCAGAACAAGAAGTACGAGCAGGCCACCGAGGCCCAGCAGAAGGTACTGGACGAGCTGATCGCCCTGGTCGAGGTCCCGGTCCCCGAGAAGCTGCTTGAGGACGAGGTCAACACCCGCAAGCACAACCTCGTCAACCACCAGCTGGGCCAGATGGGCATGGACCTGGCGACGTACCTGCAGATGCAGGACAAGACGGAGGAGAGCTTCGACGCCGAGCTGCGCGAGCAGGCGGAGAAGGGCATCCGTACCCAGTTCGTGCTGGACGAGCTGGTCTCCACGGAGAAGCTGAATGTCAGCCAGGAGGAGCTCACCGAGCACCTGATGCGCCGGGCGCAGTCCTCCGGCATGAGCCCCGACCAGTTCGCGCAGGCGATCGTCGAGGGCGGCCAGGTGCCGATGCTGGTGGGCGAGGTCGCCCGTGGCAAGGCGCTGGCGCTGGTCGTGGAGGCCGTCACCGTCAAGGACAGCAACGGCGAGGTCGTCGAGCTGGAGGACGAGGAAGAGGAGGCGGGTGAGACCGTCGAGGCGGCCGCGTCCGCCGAGGGTGACGCCGCCGGGAGCGGCACCGAGACCGCCGAGGGTGAGCGCAAGAACGACGCCTGACCTCACCCCGCCCCGCCGGGTTGCCGACGGGCCCGTACGCCAGGAGCGTGCGGGCCCGTTCGCGTATGGCGCAACGATCGGGCTGTACCCCTTCCGACCTGCCACAACGCTCCCTGCGCTCACAGCGAACAGGTCCCAGGCCGGGATGGCGGGGCAGGGCCCGCGCGTTAGGGTCCATGTACGAACGCTAGCGACGGCCAAGGGAGCCCATCGCGGCTCAGCCGTCCGGACACGAGCAGGTGGACACGTGACGTTTCCGATGCCTTCCGCCGCCGGCGAGCCCAGCACCTTCGGTGGCGGGCTTGGCGACCAGGTCTATAACCGGCTGCTCAACGAGCGGATCATCTTCCTCGGCCAGGCGGTGGACGACGACATCGCCAACAAGATCACCGCGCAGTTGCTGCTCCTTGCCGCCGACCCGGACAAGGACATCTACCTCTACATCAACAGCCCCGGCGGATCGATCACCGCGGGCATGGCGATCTACGACACCATGCAGTACATCAAGAACGACGTGGTGACGATCGCGATGGGCCTGGCCGCTTCGATGGGCCAGTTCCTGCTCAGCGCCGGCACCCCGGGCAAGCGCTTCGCGCTCCCGAACGCCGAGATCCTGATCCACCAGCCGTCGGCCGGTCTCGCCGGTTCGGCCTCGGACATCAAGATCCACGCCGAGCAGCTGCTGCGGACGAAGAAGAAGATGGCCACACTGTCGGCCCAGCACACGGGGCAGACGGTCGAGCAGTGGAACCGCGACGCGGACCGCGACCGCTGGTTCAGCGCCGAGGAGGCGCGGGACTACGGCCTGCTGGACTCCGTCATCGGTTCGGCCGCCGACATCCCCGGCGGCGGCGGTACGGGCGCCTGAGCCTGGTAGCGGCGTTTGCCGCACCCCCGCAGCCCGCAGCCAGCCTTTCACCAGGAGACACCAGGAACGGTGGTCAGCCCCATGAACAACTTCCCCGGCTCCGGCCTCTACGAGCGCCCTGACATGCGCTTCACCGGGCCCTCACCCGAGTCGCGCTACGTCGTGCCGCGCTTCGTGGAGCGCACTTCGCAGGGCGTGCGCGAGTACGACCCGTACGCGAAGCTCTTCGAGGAGCGGGTGATCTTCCTCGGCGTGCAGATCGACGACGCGTCGGCCAACGACGTCATGGCGCAGCTGCTGTGCCTGGAGTCGATCGACCCGGACCGCGACATCTCGATCTACATCAACTCCCCCGGCGGCTCCTTCACCGCGCTGACGGCGATCTACGACACGATGCAGTTCGTGAAGCCCGATGTGCAGACGGTGTGCATGGGGCAGGCGGCCTCGGCCGCGGCCGTGCTGCTGGCGGCCGGCACGTCCGGCAAGCGCATGGCCCTGCCCAACGCGCGCATCCTGATCCACCAGCCGTACAGCGAGACCGGCCGCGGCCAGGTCTCGGACCTGGAGATCGCCGCGAACGAGATCCAGCGGATGCGCACGCAGTTGGAGGAGATGCTCTCCAAGCACTCCACCAAGCCGATTGACCAGATCCGCGACGACATTGAGCGGGACAAGATCCTCACCGCCGAAGAGGCGCTGGCGTACGGTCTGGTCGACCAGATCGTCTCCACCCGCAAGGGGACGGTCGCGGTCTGAGCCGCGGGCGCTCCCGTGCCCCCCTCGGGTCGTTTCCGGCCGAGGGGGGCCCACGTGAGGGTCCGGGCAAGGTACCTTCGACAGAGCAAGGACCAGGCGCCGCCGGGGCCCCGGCGGTGACAGGCGAAGGGGAAGCACCTCGTGGCACGCATCGGTGATGGCGGCGATCTGCTCAAGTGCTCGTTCTGCGGCAAGAGCCAGAAGCAGGTGAAGAAGCTCATCGCGGGCCCGGGTGTGTACATCTGCGACGAGTGCATCGATCTCTGCAACGAGATCATCGAGGAGGAGCTCGCCGAGTCCTCCGAGGTGCGCTGGGACGAACTGCCCAAGCCGCGCGAGATCTACGAGTTCCTTGAGGGCTACGTCGTCGGGCAGGAGGCCGCCAAGAAGGCGCTCTCGGTGGCCGTCTACAACCACTACAAGCGGGTGCAGGCCGGGGAGAACGGCGGCCCGCAGAGCAAGGACGACGGCATCGAGCTGGCCAAGTCCAACATCTTGCTGCTCGGCCCGACCGGCTCGGGCAAGACACTGCTGGCCCAGACGCTCGCCCGCATGCTGAACGTCCCGTTCGCGCTGGCCGACGCCACCGCGCTGACCGAGGCCGGGTACGTCGGTGAGGACGTCGAGAACATCCTGCTGAAGCTGATCCAGGCGGCCGACTACGACGTCCGCAAGGCCGAGACCGGGATCATCTACATCGACGAGATCGACAAGGTCGCGCGCAAGAGCGAGAACCCGTCGATCACCCGGGACGTCTCCGGCGAGGGCGTGCAGCAGGCGCTGCTGAAGATCCTGGAAGGCACGACGGCCTCGGTGCCCCCGCAGGGCGGACGCAAGCACCCGCACCAGGAGTTCATCCAGATCGACACGACGAACGTGCTGTTCATCGTGGGCGGTGCCTTCGCCGGTCTGGAGAAGATCATCGAGTCCCGGGCCGGGGCGAAGGGCATCGGTTTCGGCGCGACGATCCGCTCCAAGCGCGAGCTGGCGGACGCCAACCACTTCGAGGAGGTCATGCCGGAAGACCTGGTGAAGTTCGGGATGATCCCGGAGTTCATCGGCCGTCTGCCGGTCCTCACCTCGGTGCACAACCTGGACCGCGAGGCACTGCTGCAGATCCTCGTGGAACCGCGCAACGCGCTGATCAAGCAGTACCAGCGGCTGTTCGAACTCGACGGCGTGGAACTGGACTTCGACCGGCCCGCGCTGGAGGCCATCGCCGACCAGGCCATTTTGCGCGGCACCGGGGCGCGCGGCCTGCGGGCCATCATGGAGGAGGTACTGATGTCGGTGATGTACGAGGTGCCCTCCCGTAAGGACGTCGCCCGGGTGGTCATCACCGCCGACGTCGTTCACTCCAACGTCAACCCGACGCTGGTGCCGCGCTCGCGCGGCACCGAGGCGGGGCCGCAGGAGAAGTCAGCGTAACGGCCACTGCCGTGCCCAAAGGGGCCTGGCCCGACGCGCTGTGCGTCGGGCCAGGCCCCTTTGCATCACCTCCGGCGCGCGTCACTCGGCCGGGACGCGGGCGTCCTTGCGCAGGTCGGCGGTGAACTGGGCGCCCTCCTCCAGGCTGACCTCGGCGCCGGTGGGCGAGATCATCATGACCGCCCCGACCGTGCTGCGGTCGGCCCAGAAGCACATCGGTGCCTCCAGCGTCTTGCCCTCCTCGGTGCCCCGCAGGGTCTGGCACTTCATGACAGCGCCCTCGAAGCCCTCCGGGGACACCGTCTTCGGGTCACCGACCAATTCGCTGTCGTCGTCAGCGTTCTTCTCGTGGTTGGCCCGCATGGCCGCGAAGAACTTGTCCACAGCCCCTTCCGGGTCCTCGACAGCTCCGTAGGAGCCGCCGAACCACGCCAGCTTCATGCTCGCCAGCGAGGTCAGATCAGGGTCCTCGGTATCGACGTTGGCATAGCCGCCATCGACGTCCTCCGCGTCCTCGACCCCCAGGGAGTCCATCGTCTGCTGGAAGTCGTCGTCGGCAGTGGGGCTGCCGTTATCGCTGGCGCTCTCGTCGAGGGAGAACTCCCCCACCTGCTTCGGCGGCACCAGCTTGTGCGGGCCGTCGTCGGCGATGTCGGAGCCGGAGCCGCCCAGCAGCAGCACGCCGGCGACGATCGCGCCGACGACGGTGACGGCGCCGACGGACAGGCCGATGATCTTGCCCTTGCCGCCCTTGCCGGGCGGGGGCGGCGCCGCGTAACCCCCGGGGTGCTGCGGCATACCGTAGGGCGGCTGGCCGGGGGCGGCGCCGGGCTGTCCCGGGTAGCCGTAGCCGGGCGGTGGCTGCTGCGGGTAGCCGGGCTGAGCCGGTGGCTGCTGCGGGTAGCCGGGCTGGGCCGGGGGCTGCTGCGGGTAGCCGGGCTGAGCGGGGGGCTGTCCCGGGTAGCCGTAGCCAGGCTGGCCGGGCGGCTGCGGGGGCGCGCCATACGGTCCGGGCTGCGGCGGTTGCTGCCCGTACGGCCCCTGTGGCGGCGGCTGCTGGTGGCTCATAACGTTCCCTCCCTGGAGCATGCGCGACGCATGCGCTGACGCGGTCCGTACATCCTGTCGGACGTCCCCGCGCAGGACCGAACCGGTCCCCAAACCGGTTCGAGACCATGACATGGCCCGCCGTACACTGACCCGCGTGACCGACTCTCAGCACCGCCCCCGGGCTCCGCACAGCGCACCTGCCGACCTGCCGACCCAGTACGCGCCGGCCGAGGTAGAGGGACCGCTGTACGAGCGCTGGGTAGAGCGCGGTTACTTCGAGGCGGACGCGAAGAGCGACAAGCCGCCGTACGCGATCGTCATCCCGCCGCCGAACGTCACCGGCAGCCTGCACCTGGGCCACGCCTTCGAGCACACGCTGATCGACGCGCTCACGCGCCGCAAGCGGATGCAGGGCTTCGAGGCGCTGTGGCAGCCGGGCATGGACCACGCGGGCATCGCCACCCAGAACGTCGTCGAGCGGGAGCTGGCCAAGGAGGGCAAGTCCCGGCACGATCTGGGCCGCGAGGCGTTCACCGAACGGGTGTGGCAGTGGAAGGCGGAGTCCGGGGGGCAGATCTCCGGGCAGATGCGCCGCCTGGGCGACGGCGTCGCGTGGTCGCGGGAGCGGTTCACCATGGACGAGGGCCTCTCGCGCGCCGTCCAGACGATCTTCAAGCGGCTCTACGACGACGAGCTGATCTACCGCGCCGAGCGCATCATCAACTGGTGCCCGCGCTGTCTGACGGCGATCTCGGACATCGAGGTGGAGTACGCCGAGCAGGACGGCGAGCTGGTCTCGCTGAAGTACGGCGAGGGTGCGGACACCGTCGTCGTCGCCACCACGCGCGCGGAGACGATGCTCGGGGACACGGCCGTCGCCGTCCACCCCGACGACGAGCGCTACCGCCACCTGATCGGGCGGACGGTCAAGCTGCCGCTGACCGACCGTTCCATCCCGGTCGTCGCCGACGCGCACGTGGACCCGGAGTTCGGCACCGGCGCCGTCAAGGTGACGCCCGCGCACGACCCGAACGACTTCGAGATCGGCCAGCGGCACGGCCTGCCGAGCCTGACGGTGATGGACGAGCACGCCGTCATCACCGCGCACGGCCCGTTCCAGGGCCTGGACCGGCTGGAGGCGCGCTCGGCGATCGTCGCCGCGCTGCGTGCCGAGGGCCGGATCGTCGCGGAGCGGCGGCCCTACCCGCACTCGGTCGGGCACTGCTCGCGCTGCAAGACGACGATCGAGCCGCGGCTGTCGATGCAGTGGTGGGTCAGGGTCGGTCCGCTGGCGCAGGCAGCCGGTGACGCCGTGCGCAGTGGCGAGGTGACGATCCATCCGCAGGAGATGGAGTCCCGCTACTTCGGCTGGGTGGACCACCTGCACGACTGGTGCATCTCGCGGCAGTTGTGGTGGGGCCACCGCATCCCGGTCTGGTACGGGCCGAACGGCGAGACCGTGTGCGTCGGCCCGGACGAGGAGCCGCCGGCGGGTGAGGGGTGGCATCAGGAGACCGACGTCCTGGACACCTGGTTCTCCTCGGGCCTGTGGCCGTTCTCGACGCTCGGCTGGCCACAGCGCACCGAGAGCCTGGCGAAGTTCTATCCGAACGCGGTACTGGTCACCGGCTACGACATCCTGTTCTTCTGGGTCGCCCGGATGATGATGTTCGGCCTGTACGCCATGGACGGCACGCCGCCGTTCCGCACGATCGCGCTGCACGGCATGGTGCGCGACCAGTTCGGCAAGAAGATGTCGAAGTCCTTCGGCAACGCCGTCAACCCGCTGGACTGGATGGACGCCTACGGGTCGGACGCGCTGCGTTTCACCCTCGCGCGCGGTGCCAACCCCGGCGTTGACGTGCCGATCGGTGAGGACTGGGTCCAGGCGTCGCGGAACTTCTGCAACAAGGTCTGGAACGCGACCCGGTTCGCGCTGATGAACGGCGCGACCGTCCAGGGTCCGCTGCCCCAGGCGTCCGAGCTGTCAGCCGCGGACCGCTGGATTCTCTCCCGGCTGAACACCGTCGTCGCGCAGACCGACGCGTACTACGAGGACTACCAGTTCGCCAAGCTCTCCGACGCGCTGTACCACTTCGCGTGGGACGAGGTGTTCGACTGGTACGTCGAGCTGTCGAAGACGACGTTCGCCGCCGGTGGCCGCCCCGCCGAGGTCGCCGGGCGTGTCCTGGGCGAGGTGCTGGACGTCATGCTGCGGCTGCTGCACCCCGTCATCCCGTTCGTCACCGAGACCCTGTGGACGACGCTGACCGGCGGCGAGTCGCTGGTGATCACGCGGTGGCCCGCCGACAGCGGCTTTAGGGACGCGGCGGCCGAGCAGGAGATCGCCACACTCCAGCAGGCGGTCACCGAGGTGCGCCGGTTCCGTGCCGACCAGGGTCTACAGCCCGGCCAGCGGGTGCCCGCCCAGCTGGAGCTGGCCGGGACGCCGCTGGCCGCGCACGAGGAGGCGTTCCGCGCGCTGCTGCGCCTGGAGCCCGCGGGCGAGGCGTTCGCCGCTACCGCGTCGCTGCCGGTGGCCGGGGCGAAGGTCGCGCTCGACCTGTCCGGCGTGATCGACTTCGCGGCCGAGCACCGGCGGCTGACGAAGGACCTTCAGGCGTCCCGCAAGGAGCTGACGCAGACCACGGCCAAGCTCGGCAACGAGGCGTTCCTGGCCAAGGCGCCGGACCACGTGGTGGAGAAGATCCGCGCCCGGAAGGCCACGGCGGAGGCGGACATCGCCCGCATCGAAGCCCAGCTGGAGAACCTGCCGCAGGGCTGACCCCCGTCCCCGCCCAGCGGCCCCGCACCGGCTCGTATCCGACTCGGTGCGGGGCCGCCTGGCGTGCGCCGGACGCCTCGGCCCGCAGCCGGGAGCCGCGCACCCGCACCCGCCGCGCGGGCTCCGGTGAGCCCGCGCGGCGGGTGCGCCGTGGTGGCCGTCAGTCGCGGCGGTCGAGCAGGCGCCAGGCGGTGGGCAGGGCACCCATGGCGAGCGCGGCCTTGAGCGCGTCGCCGAGGAGGAACGGCACCAGCCCGGCGGCCACCGCCGCACCCAGGCTCATCCCGGTGGCCAGCGCGAGGTAGGGCACCCCGACGGCGTAGATGATCGCGGTCCCGGCGGCCATGGTGCCCGCCGTCCGCAGCGCCCCGCGGTCGCCGCCGCGCCGGGCCAGCGCCCCGACCACCACGGCGGCGAGCAGCATGCCGAGCACGTAGCCGAAGGACGGCATGCCCGCGCCGTGTGTCCCCTGGGCGAACCACGGCACGCCCGCCACACCGGCGACGGTGTACAGCCCGAGCGAGAGCAGGGCCCGCCGCGCGCCGAGCCCGGCGCCGACCAGCAGCGCGGCGAAGGTCTGCCCGGTGACCGGTACCGGGGAGCCGGGCACGGGCACGGCGAGCTGGGCGGCGAGGCCGGTGAGCGCGGCACCGCCGACGACCAGGGCCGCGTCCCGGACCCGGGCGCGGGCGGCGGTGGCGGCGGGCAGCACGTCGGCGAGGACGGCGCCCGGACGGAGGCTGACTGCGGCGGTGCTCATTCGGATTACTCCGCTCGGGTGAGGGGGTGGGACAACGGGTTGACGCTATCCGACCGAGGTGGCCGCATGCCGTGACGTTGACGACAACCGCCTGCCGGTACAGTTATCCGGTTCGGCCACGACCTGGCGCACCGCGTCGGCGTCCGGATAGCGCGATGGTGATCTGCGCCATTGAAGCGTTGTGAGCCCTGCCTCACACTGGCCCACGGCCGGGTGGAACAGCTGGGTTCGCACCCCGTTCACCGTGCCTCCCCCTCTCCTCCCCCCTCCCTTGGACTCCCATGGCTTCCTCCCCCACCACCGAGGCGTCCCCCGCCACGGCGTCCAGCGCTCCCCCCGAGGGCTCCGGCGGCACGCTGACGCACGGCCTCAAGCAGCGCCACCTGTCGATGATCGCGCTCGGTGGCGTCATCGGCGCCGGGCTGTTCGTCGGCTCCGGTGCGGGCATCGCCGCCGCGGGACCCGCGATCGTCCTCGCCTTCGCCGCCTCCGGGCTGCTGGTCATGCTGGTGATGCGCATGCTCGGCGAGATGTCGGCGGCGCACCCGGCCTCCGGTTCGTTCTCCGTGCACGCCGAGCGGGCGATCGGCCCCTGGGCGGGCTTCGCCGCGGGGTGGATCTTCTGGGTGCTGCTGTGCGTCGCCGTCGCGGCCGAGGCCATCGGGGCGGCGAAGATCATGACGGGGTGGCTGCCCGGCACCGGGCAGTGGATGTGGGTGGCGCTGTTCATGGCCGTCTTCTGCGGCACGAACCTCGCCTCCGTGCGGAACTTCGGTGAGTACGAGTTCTGGTTCGCCGCGCTGAAGGTCTTCGCGATCGTCGCGTTCCTCGTGCTGGGCCTGCTGGCCATCTTCGGCGTGCTGCCGGGCACGGACGCGCCCGGCATGTCCCACCTGACCGGCAACGGCGGCTTTCTGCCGACGGGCACCGAGGGCCTGATCGTCGGCCTGCTGGCGTCGGTGTTCGCCTACGGCGGCCTGGAGACGGTGACGATCGCGGCGGCCGAGTCCAAGGACCCGGTGCGCGGTGTCGCCAAGGCGGTGCGCACCGCGATGTGGCGCATCGCGGTGTTCTACGTCGGCTCGATGGCGGTGATCGTCACGCTGATCCCGTGGGACGACCCGTCGCTGGGAAGCGGCCCGTACGCGGCCGTGCTGGACCACATCGGCGTCCCGGCGGCGGCCGAGGTGATGAACGTCGTGGTGCTGGTGGCCCTGTTGTCCGCGATGAACGCCAACATCTACGGCGCCTCGCGCATGGCCTACTCGCTGGTGCGGCGCGGCGAGGGCCCGGCGGCGCTGGGCAAGGTCTCCGGCGGCGTGCCGCGCCGCGCGGTGGTCGCCTCGTCCTGCTTCGGCTTCGTCGCGGTGCTGCTCAGCTTCGTGTGGCCGGACACCGTGTTCTTCTGGCTGCTGAACATGGTCGGCGCGGCGGTACTCGTGGTGTGGGGTTTCATCGCCGCGTCCCAGCTGCTCACCCGCCGCAGGCTGGAGCGCGAGGCGCCCGAGAAGCTGGTCGTGCGCATGTGGGGCTTCCCAGTGCTGACCTGGCTGGCCATCGCCGCCATCGCCGTCATCCTGGTGCTCATGCTCCGCGACGACGCGACCCGCAAGCAGCTGTTCGCCACCGGCGGCCTCACGCTGGCCCTCGCGCTCATCGGCCTGCTGCGGCAGCGGCTGGCGGCTGCCCGGCGCTGAGCCGACAACCGGCGCCCTGGCACTGCTCCGCGCGCTGCTCCGCCCGAGGGGGCGGCTCCCGTAATGGTCACGGGAGCCGCCCCCTCGGCGCGTCCGGGCGGATCACGGCGATCTTGTTGCTGGTAGCTTCTTCTTGCAATACATTTGCAACAACGGCTGGAGGGGAATACGCACCATGACCACGCTGTACACGCTGCCGGAGCTCCCGTACGACTACTCCGCGCTGGAGCCCGTCATCAGCGGCGAGATCATCGAGCTGCACCACGACAAGCACCACGCCGCGTACGTGAAGGGGGCCAACGACACCCTGGAACAGCTCGCCGAGGCACGGGACAAAGAGCAGTGGGGCGGCATCAACGGCCTGGAGAAGAGCCTGGCCTTCCACCTCTCCGGCCACATCCTGCACTCCATCTACTGGCAGAACATGACCGGTGACGGCGGTGGCGAGCCGCTGGAGAAGGACGGCACCGGCGAGCTGGCCGACGCCATCGCGGAGTCCTTCGGCTCCTTCTCCCGGTTCAAGGCCCAGCTGTCGAAGGCCGCCGCCACCACCCAGGGCTCCGGCTGGGGTGTGCTGGCCTACGAGCCGGTCACCGGGCGGCTCATCGTGGAGCAGGTCTACGACCACCAGGGCAACGTGGGCCAGGGCTCGGTACCGGTCCTGGTCTTCGACGCCTGGGAGCACGCGTTCTACCTGCAGTACCGCAACCAGAAGGTGGACTTCGTCGAGGCGATGTGGGGCGTCGTCAACTGGCAGGACGTCGCCAAGCGGTACACGGCCGCGAAGGAGCGCGCGCACAACCTGCTGCTGGCACCCTGACGCCGCCCGCACGAAACTCCTGCCTCGTGATCGTCTTCTCACCCTTCACGGAGGCAGGCGGAAAAAGGAGGCCCCGCCGCGCGGACGTGACGCGCGGCGGGGCCTTCCGCTGAGCCGGGGAATTTTCCGCTGGCCCGGACCGGGGCCGGCTCGCTGGTGGAACCTCAGTCGAAGACGGGTCCCACGTCGCGGGTGCGCTTGATCTCGTAGAAGCCCGGGGTGGAGGCCACCAAAAGGGTGCCGTCCCACAGCTTGCCGGCGGCCTCACCCTTCGGGGCCGGGGTGACGACGGGGCCGAAGAAGCCCAGCGGCTGCCCGTCAGCACCCGGGACGGCGATCACCGGGGTGCCGACGTCCTGGCCCACCAGGCCGATGCCCTCAGCGTGCGACGCGCGCAACGCCTCGTCGTACTCGGTGCTCTCCATGACGCCCGCCAGCTCCGGTTCCAGCCCGGCGTCGGTCAGCGCGGCGGCGATCGTCTCGGCGTTCCGCTCCTCGCCGCGCACGTGGAAGCGCGTGCCGAGCGCGGTGTAGAGGCGGCCGAGCACTTCGGGGCCGTACTTCTGCGCGGCGGCGACGCACACGCGTACCGGTCCCCACCCTGTGCGCAGCAGCTCCCGGTACTGCTGGGGCAGTTCGTCCAGCTTGTTCTCGTTCAGCACGGCCAGGCTCATCACATGCCAGCGCACCTCGACCGGCCGTACCTGCTCCACCTCCAGCATCCAGCGGGAGGTCAGCCACGCCCACGGACACAGCGGGTCGAACCAGAAGTCTGCGGTGGTCTTCTCGGACACGTTCACTTCCTCACTCGAAAGGCCGGACCAGTCCTGACGCCTAACGCGCCGGGCGCGCGCGGCATTCCCACCCCCGCGCGGCATCCCCACCGCCCCGCCCAGCCTTTCCCACCGCCCCGCCCAGCCTTTCCCACCGCCCCGCCCGGCCTTCCCCGCCGCTCTCCGCCCACCCTGCCCACGCGGCGGCGCCCATGGCATGCTGACCCCGGTTGTTCGATATGCGAGACGCGCGTGACGAAGGAGTCGGCCCCGTGCCCGGAGAGAACCTGACCCGCGAGGAGGCCCGCGAGCGGGCAAGGCTGCTCACCGTGGACGGCTACGACATCGCGCTCGACCTGCGCTCGGCCGTAGGCCCCGCCCCCGCCGACGGCGTCCGGACGTTCCGCTCGACGACGACGATCCGCTTCCGCTGCGCCGAGCCCGGCGCGTCCACCTTCGTGGACCTGCTCGCCCCGCACGTGCACTCGGCCACCCTGAACGGCGACGCTCTGCCCGTGGACCGCGTCTTCGACGGCTCCCGGCTGCGCCTCGGCCCGCTGCGGGCGCAGAACGAGCTGGTCGTGGACGCCGCCTGCGCCTACAGCCGCACCGGTGAGGGACTGCACCACTTCGTGGACCCGGAGGACGGCGAGACCTACCTCTACACCCAGTACGAGCCCGCTGACGCGCGCCGGGTCTTCGCGAACTTCGAGCAGCCCGACCTCAAGGCGCGCTTCGACCTCACCGTCACCGCACCGGCGCGGTGGACGGTGCTCGGCAACGGCGCCCGCCTCGGCGACCCGGAGCCGCACGCGGACGGCTCGGCCACCTGGCGCTTCGCCCGCACCGAGCCCATCTCCACCTACATCACGGCCGTGGTGGCCGGCCCCTACCACCACGTCACCGACACCTACCGGCGCGAACTGCCCGGCGGCCAGACCCTGGAGATTCCGCTCGGCGCCCTGTGCCGGCGCGGACTGGCCCAGCACTTCGACGCCGATGACATCTTCCGCGTCACCAAACAGGGCCTGGACTTCTTCCACGAGCACTTCGACTACCCGTACCCGTTCGGCAAGTACGACCAGGCGTTCGTCCCCGAGTACAACCTCGGCGCGATGGAGAACCCCGGCTGCGTGACGTTCCGCGAGGAGTTCGTCTTCCGGGGCAAGGTGACGCAGGCGTCCTACGAGGGCCGGGCCAACGTCATCCTGCACGAGATGGCGCACATGTGGTTCGGCGACCTGGTGACGATGGAGTGGTGGGACGACCTGTGGCTCAAGGAGTCGTTCGCCGACTTCATGGGCAGCTTCGCGCAGGTGGAGGCCACCCGCTTCACCGGCGGCTGGATCACCTTCGCCAACCGGCGCAAGGCGTGGGCCTACCGGCAGGACCAGCTGCCCACCACACACCCGGTCACCGCCGACATCGGTGACCTTGAGGACGCCAAGCTCAACTTCGACGGCATCACCTACGCCAAGGGCGCCTCGGTGCTCAAGCAGCTCGTCGCCTACGCGGGCCGGGACGCGTTCCTGGAGGGCGCGCGCCGCTACTTCAAGCGGCACGCCTGGGGCAACACCCGCCTGGCGGACCTGCTGGCGGTGCTGTCGGAGACGTCGGGCCGCGACATGGGCGAGTGGGCGCGCGCCTGGCTGCAGACGGCGGGCGTCAACACGCTGACGCCCGAGGTGCGCTACGACGGTGCCGGGCGCATCGCCGAGCTGGCGGTGCTCCAGGAGGCGCCGGACGCGCACCCGGTGCTGCGCCCGCACCGGGTGGCCGTCGGCCTGTACCGGCGGGCGGAGGAGGGCGCGCCGCTCACCCGCTACGCCCGCGCCGAGCTGGACGTCGCCGGTGCGCGCACCGTCGTCACCGAGCTGGCCGGGGCCGGGCGCCCGGAGCTGATTCTCGTCAACGACGACGACCTCACCTACGGCAAGACCCGGCTGGACGCCGACTCGCTGGCCACCCTGCGCGAGCACCTGAGCGCGGTGGCCGACCCGCTGGCGCGCGCGCTGTGCTGGTCCGCGCTGTGGAACCTCACCCGCGACGGCCTGCTGCCCGCCCGCGAGTTCCTGCGCACGGTGTTGCGGCACGCTGGCAGCGAGTCCGATGTCGGCGTCCTGCAGATGGTGCACGCCTGGGCGCACTCCGCGCTCGACCACTACGCCGCCCCCCAGTGGCGGGCCGAGGGCGGGCGGGAGCTGGCCGAGGGGGCGCTCGCCCAGCTGCACCAGGCCGAGCCGGGCAGCGGCCACCAGCTGACCTGGGTCCGCTTCTTCGCCGCCACGGCCGACAGCGAGAAGGATCTGCGGCTGCTGGAGGAGCTGCTGACCGGGGCCGCCCGCGTGGACGGGCTGGAGATCGACCAAGAGCTGCGCTGGACGCTGCTGGCGCAGCTCGCGGCGCAGGGCCGGGCCGGGGAACGGGAGCTGGCCGCCGAGCTGGAGCGGGACGACACCGCCTCGGGCAAGCGGCACCAGGTGCGCGCTCTGGCGGCCCGTCCGTCGGCCACGGTCAAGGAGCAGGCGTGGCGGGACGTGGTGGAGTCCGACCGACTGTCCAACGCGCTCGTCGTCGCCACGATCGCGGGCTTCGCGCAGCCGGGTCAGCGGGAGCTGCTTCAGCCGTATCTGACGCGGTACTTCGCAGCGATCGAGCGGGTGTGGGAAGAGCGGTCCATCGAGATCGGCATGTCCGTGGTGCGCGGGCTGTTCCCGGCGCTGCTGAGCAGCCACGAGACGCTGGAGGCGACGGACGCGTGGCTGTCGGCCTCGGCGTCCACGGCGCCGCCGGCGCTGCGGCGGCTGGTGCTCGAAGCCCGCGACGACCTGGCCCGGGCGCTGGCAGGCCAGGTCTGCGACACGGCGGCGGGCCGGGCGGGGTAGGGCGCGCGGCGAGGGGCGGGCGGCGAGGGCGGGCGGAATCCGAACACACGGTCGCCGTGGCGGGGGAAGCCGAAACCTTGAGGGCAGGCGCGTCCCGAAACCGCGACAGGCGTGTAACAGGGGTTAAGGAGGCGGTCGGAGGCGGGAATTCCGGGCGCATGACGCACAACACGCCGCTCACTCCCCGCCCCCTCAGCGAGCTGTCCGACGTCCGCCGCCGCGTCGTCACCGTCCGCACGCTGCGCGCGTGGGGCGTCCCGCTCGCCGAAGCACAGGATCGCTGCCGCCCCGGCGGGCCCTGGCAGCGCCCCCTGCCCGGCGTCTACCTGCTGCACTCCGGCCCCGCGTCGGGCGAGGAGCGACTGCACGCGGTGCTGCGGTACGCCCAGCGCGACGAGCCGCCGGGTCCCGCGATGGTCACCGGGCTCGCGGCGCTGGCGCTGCGCGGGTTCGACGCCGCTCCCCGGCTGGCCGCGCTGGAGCGGGTGGACGTCCTCGTGCCGCACACCCGGCGGCTGCGCTCGACGGGCTGGGCCCGGGTGGCGCGGGCGCGGGTGATGCCGGTGGCCGAGGAGGCGGGCGGGGTGCCGGTGGCCCCGGTGGCGCGGGCGGTGGCTGACGCCGTGGCCCGGCTCACCGACGCCGTCACCGTGCGGCGGCTGCTGACGGAGGCCGTGCGCGGCGGCCATTGCGAACCCCAGACGCTGGTGCGCGAGCTGACCCGGACGCGGGCGCTGTCGCGGGCACACGTCGTGGACGCCGTGGACTCGCTGCTCGCGGAGGGACGCGCGCTCGCCGAGGAGCGGCTGTACGCGATGGTGCGCGACGCCGGGCTGCCCGACCCGTGCTGGCACGTGGAGCTGCGGCTGCCGCACGGCCCGCCCGGGTGCGCGGTGGACGCCTACTGGCCCGGCCAGGGCGTCGCGGTGGAGCTCGACGCGCGCGGGACACGGCGTACCGGGGAGGACGGCGGGAACCTGTGGGCCGAGCACGCCCACCGCCGTGAGACGCTGGAGCGGCTGGGGATCACCCTCCTCCACCTGGCGCCGCTGCGGCTGCGGGACGATCCGCACGGGCAGGCGGCCGTGGTGCGCACGGCGCTGATGACGGCCGGTGAGCGCCCCCCGGCGGCGTATGTCGTGGTGCTCCCCCGCTGAGGCACGCCCCCGCCGGGACCCGGCCCGCCCCAAGGGTGCCGGGGTCGCGGGGCTCGCCCGTCCGGGAGGTTGCCCCGCGTGGAAGGATGGCCCGACGCGGTGTACACCCGAGCCGACCGATGAGGAGACACACCAGGTGCCTGGGACGAATCTGACCCGTGACGAGGCGCAGGAGCGGGCGCGTCTGCTGACCGTGGACGCCTACGTCATCGACCTCGACCTGTCCGGCGCGCAGGAGGGCGGCACGTTCCGCTCCGCGACGACGGTCCGCTTCACCGCCCGCGAGGCCAGGAGCACCTTCATCGACCTGGTGGCCCCGGCCGTGCGCGAGGTCCAGCTCAACGGCGAGGCGCTGGACCCGGGGCGGGTGTTCGCCGACTCGCGCATCCAGCTGGACGCGGTGGCCGAGGGGGCCAACGAGCTGACGGTCGTCGCCGACTGCGCCTACACCAACACCGGTGAGGGCCTGCACCGCTTCGTGGACCCGGTGGACCAGCAGGCGTATCTCTACACCCAGTTCGAGGTGCCGGACGCGCGGCGCGTGTTCGCCTGCTTCGAGCAGCCCGACCTCAAGGCGTCGTTCCGGTTCACCGTGACCGCCCCGGAGGGCTGGACGGTGATCTCCAACTCGCCGACGCCGCAGCCCGAGGAGCGGGTGTGGCGGTTCGCCCCGACACCGCGCCTGTCCACCTACGTCACCGCGCTGATCGCCGGTCCCTACCACAGTGTGCACAGCACCTGGGAGGGCGCGGACCGCAGCGTGCCGCTGGGCCTGTACTGCCGCCCGTCGCTGGCCGAGTACCTGGACGCCGACGCGATCTTCGACGTCACCCGGCAGGGCTTCGACTGGTTCCAGGAGAAGTTCGACTTCGCCTACCCCTTCGAGAAGTACGACCAGCTGTTCGTGCCGGAGTTCAACGCGGGCGCGATGGAGAACGCGGGCGCCGTCACCATCCGCGACCAGTACGTGTTCCGCTCCAAGGTGACGGACGCGGCCTACGAGGCGCGGGCGGAGACGATCCTGCACGAGCTGGCCCACATGTGGTTCGGCGACCTGGTCACCATGGAGTGGTGGAACGACCTGTGGCTGAACGAGTCGTTCGCCACCTACACCTCGATCGCCTGCCAGGCGCACGCGCCCGGCAGCCGCTGGCCCGCCGCGTGGACGTCCTTCGCCAACCAGATGAAGACCTGGGCCTACCGGCAGGACCAGCTGCCGTCCACCCACCCGATCATGGCCGAGATCCGTGACCTGGACGACGTGCTGGTCAACTTCGACGGCATCACCTACGCCAAGGGCGCCTCGGTGCTCAAGCAGCTCGTCGCCTACGTCGGTACGGACGCGTTCTTCCGTGGCGTGCAGGCGTACTTCAAGCGCCACGCCTGGGGCAACACGCGGCTGAGCGACCTGCTCGGCGCGCTGGAGGAGACCTCGGGGCGCGACCTGGGCGCCTGGGCGAAGGCGTGGCTGCGGACGGCCGGGATCAACGTGCTGCGTCCGGAGCTCGCCGTGGACGCCGAGGGCGTCATCGAGAGCTTCGCGGTGCGGCAGGAGGCACCCGCGCTGCCCCAGGGCGCCACGGGTGAGCCCACGCTGCGTCCGCACCGCGTCGCGATCGGCCTGTACGAGCTGAAGGCGGGCAAGCTGGTGCGCGAGGAGCGCATCGAGCTGGACGTCGAGGGGGAGGTCACCGAGGTGCCGCAGCTGGCGGGCCGCGCGCGTCCGGCGGTCATCCTGCTCAACGACGACGACCTGTCGTACGCGAAGGTACGCCTGGACCCGCGGTCGCTGGAGACGGTCACCGAGCACCTGGGCGACTTCACCGAGTCGCTGCCGCGCGCGCTGTGCTGGGCGTCGGCGTGGGACATGACGCGCGACGGCGAACTGGCCACCCGCTCCTACCTGGAGCTGGTGCTGTCCGGGATCGGCAAGGAGTCCGACATCGGCGTCGTGCAGTCGCTGCACCGGCAGATCAAGCTGGCGCTGGAGCTGTACGCGGCGCCCCAGTGGCGCGAGGAGGGCCTGCGGCGCTGGGCGGAGGCGGCCGAGAAGCACCTGCTGGCCGCCGAGCCGGGCAGCGACCACCAGCTGGCGTGGGCGCGGGCGCTAGCCGCCGTCGCCCGCACCGACGCGCAGCTGGACCTGCTCGCCGGGCTGCTGGACGGCTCCCGGACGATTGACGGGCTGGCGGTGGACACCGAGCTGCGCTGGGCGCTGCTGCTGCGGCTGGCCGCGACCGGCCGGGCGGACGAGCCGGAGATCGCCGCGGAGCTGGAGCGCGACGCGACGTCGGCGGGCGAGCGGCACGCGGCGACGGCGCGCGCGGCACGGCCCACGAAGGCGGCGAAGGCCGAGGCGTGGGCGCGGGTGGTGGAGTCCGACCAGCTGCCCAACGCCCTGCAGGAAGCCGTCATCGCCGGTTTCGTCCAGGCCGACCAGCGCGAGCTGCTCGCGCCGTACACCGCGCGCTACTTCGAGGCGCTGACCGGGGTGTGGGAGTCGCGCAGCCACGAGATGGCGCAGCAGATCGCGATCGGTCTGTACCCGACGCTGCTGGTCTCGCGGGAGACGCTGGACGCGACGGACGCGTGGTTCGCCTCCGCCACGTCCGCGAGCGCCGCCCTGCGCCGCCTGGTCTCGGAATCCCGCGCCGGCGTATCCCGCGCCCTGGCCGCCCAGGAGGCCGACCGCCAGGCAGCCTGACCCCGCGCCGCCCCGTAGCCGGGGTCAGCCCGGCCCGTCCGCCCCGCCCGCACACCACGAGGGCGGGCGGGTCACCTCGGTGGAAGGGGTTCCGGCCACGCGGGGCTCCCGGCATACGACGAGGGCGCCGTGTGGCCGTCCTCGTCGGCCACAGGCGCCCTCGGGTTCGTTCGCGTGGGAAGCGGGGAGGTCAGCCGCGCTTCTTGTGGGACTTGTCGCCCACCATCACCAGGCCCGTGATCAGCAGGAAGAGCACCAGCGGGGCGCCCACGAACAGGCCCAGCGTCTCCGCGACGCTCAGACCCGTGCCGGGGTCGTCACCGTCGTCGCGGGTCAGGGCGAAGGCAGGGGACGACATCAGCAGCATCAGCGTCGTACCGACGCCGACGACTCCGGCACGCGCAGCAAAGGTCTTGTCCACGTCATCAACGTAGCGAATGACTCGCCGCGCCGCGCATCCGGGGTCCTTTTGCGGCCCCGTCGCCGGATCGGCGGGGCCGCACCCGGCAGGGACGGTTCAGCGCGGCGCGGGCCGCGTACCGGTGAGGGCCCCGCGCAGGTCGGTGAGCAGGGCGTGCAGGCGCGGCGAGGCCAGTAGTTCCTCCAGCGCGAGCGGGCGCCCGGTGCCGTCGGCGAGGGGCAGCCGCCAGTTCGGGTACTCCAGCGACGTGCCCGGCACGTTCTGCGGACGCCGGTCGCCGACGCCGTCCGGCAGCCACACCCCGACCAGCCGCGCCGGGGTGGCCGCCAGGAAGCGGTAGACGGCGCGGACGCGGGCCTCCTCGTCGCCGTGACCGCCGTCCAGCAGGCCGAGGCGGGCGAAGTGCGCCAGCCACTCGGCGCGCTCGGCGGCGTCCGCGGTGCGGGCGGTGCGCAGCGATCCCGCCAGCAGGCCGAGCCGGTGGTGCAGCAGCACGTGGTCGCCGCTGAGCCGGGCGGCGGTGCTGGGCAGGTCGTGGGTGGTGGGCGTGGCCAGGCAGCCCGCCCGCCAGCGCTCGGGTGGCAGCGGTGTGCCGTCACCTGCCCAGTCGCGTTCGAAGAACAGCACCGAGGTGCCCAGCACGCCGCGTCCGGCCAGTTCCTCGCGTACGCCGTCCTCCACCGTGCCCAGGTCCTCACCGATCACCAGGGCTCCGGCGCGGTGCGCCTCCAGGGTGAGGACGGCGAGCATCGCACCGGCGTCGTAGCGCACGTAGGTGCCCTCGGACGGGGGCAGCCCGTCGGGCACCCACCACTGGCGGAACTGGCCCATGACGTGGTCGATGCGCAGTGCGCCCGCGTGCGCCAGCAGGCCGCGCAGCAGCTCCCGGTACGGCCGGTAGCCGGTGGCGGCGAGCGCGTCGGGCCGCCAGGGCGGCAGGCCCCAGCTCTGACCGGCGGCGCTGAACGCGTCGGGCGGGGCGCCCACGGACATGCCCGCGGCCAGCGCGTCCTGCTGGGCCCAGGCGTCGGAGCCCGAGGGGTGGACGCCGACGGCCAGGTCGTGCACCAGGCCCACGCGCATCCCGGCGTCCCGGGCGGCTTCCTGGGCCCGGGCGAGCTGGGTGTCGGTGAGCCAGGCGAGCCAGCAGTGGAAGTCCACCCGGTCCAGGTGCTGGGCGCGGGCCCGGGCGGTGCGGGCGGAGCGTGGATCGTCCAGCCCGGTGGGCCAGGAGCGCCAGTTGGGCCCGTGCAGCTCGGCGAGCGCGCACCACAGCGCGTGGTCCTCCAGCGCGGGGCCCTGGCGGGCCAGGTAGGCGCAGTACTCGGCGCGGCGGCCGGGGCTGAGCGGGACGGTGCGCAGCAGTTCCAGCGCGTCCCGCTTCAGCGCCCACACGGCGTCGCGGTCGATGTGGGCGTCCTTGCGCAGCACGCCGTCGCGCAGCTCACCGGCGCGGGAGGCGAGGCGGTCCATGCGGGCGCGGTCGGCGCCGCGCAGGTAGGCGTATTCGGGGACGTCCTCGATGCGCAGGTGCACCGGGTCGGCGAAGCGGCGGGAGGACGGACGGTAGGGGGACGGGTCGGTGCCGTGGCCCTCGGCGGCGGGCACCGCCGCGTGCAGGGGGTTCAGCTGGACGAACCCGGCGTGCGCGGTGTGCCCGGCCCAGGAGGCCAGGTCGCGCAGGTCGGCGAGGTCTCCCAGGCCCCAGGAGCGGGCGGAGAGCATCGAGTAGAGCTGGACCAGGACGCCGAACTCCCGGCCCTCGGGTACGGATAACCGCTCGGGGGCGACGATCAGGGTGGCACGGGCCGCGCGGCCGTCCGGGGTGTGGGCCCGCAGGGTGTGCACGCCGGGCGGCAGGTCCGCCCCGGCGTCGCACCGCTGGCCGTCTTCGGTTTCGACCAGCAGACTCGTCCCGGCCGGAACGGCGTACGGGCCGGTCAGGAGCGTGTCCTGACCGGCCCGCAGAACGACCGTGGAGGGCAGCAGCCGGGCGGCCGCCGCCGCGTCGTGGGCGTGCAGGGCCTGGCGGACGGCATCGGGGGTCGAGGCGTCCACGCCGAGCGCGGCGAGGACGGTGACGACCGTCTCCTGGGGCACCTCGACCACCCGGCCGGGGCCGGGCTCGTAGGAGGTGGCGACACCGTGTGCCGCGGCCAGCCGCGCCAGGCGGCCCATCAGATGACCGTGTACTCCGCGCCGAAACCGGCGCCGGTGGGTTCACTGGTCAGTGGGAGCTGCGCGGCGATGGGCAGCTCGCTGGTCAGCGGCGCCACGTCGGCGAGCGGGGGCTCACTGGTCAGCGGCGCCTCGAAGCAGCCGCAGGAGCAGGAGCCGTCGAGCCCTTCCGGGCCTTCCAGGGTGGCGAGGATCTGTTTGGAGGGGTCACCCTCCTCCGCCCGCTCCTGCTGTCTGGGCACAGGGGCAATGGCGGGTTCGAGAAGTTCAGCGGACGCGGCCACAGGGGCCTCCGTTCGTTGGACGATAGAAAGGTCACCCGGTGCCCTACCCACGTGCTGGAGCGGGCATCCACGAACGGGACCTGAACGTGGCACAGGTCACGTCGCGGGCGGACACCGGTCATTATGCGGTCTCGCGGCGCCGTGAGCGTATGCCACACGGCCGGACGGTTCTACAGCATCAGATTTTACGGCAGAGCGCGGGTCCGCACCCGGCGGCACCGGGTGCAGACCCGTGCTCTGCCGCCCGCTCCCCTGCGGCGGGCGGCCGCTCGGGACCCCCGGCCGGCGGGTGGGCGGCACCTCGTCCCTGCCGCCGCGCCAGCCCCCCGGGGGCCGCGTCGCCGCTGATCAGAGGCGGAAACTCGCGTCTCCACCCACATTGCGGATCATCCGGCGCAGCAGCCGGATCACGGCCGCGTACTCGGCATCGCCGATGCCCTCGCGGACCTGGCCAAGCGTGGCGGGCATCACCTCCCGCCACAGGTGTTCGACGAGGGCGGCGCCCTCCTCGGTCAGGCGCAGCCGCCGGTCCGCGTCGGCGCGGAGCAGGCCGCGCGTCAGCAGGTCGTCGATCTCCGCGCGGAGCCCGGAGACATCGACGTAGGGGCGGCCGGCGGCGATGGTTTCGATCACCTCCGCGGCCGTCGCGCCCCCGGTGGCGTCCCGCACTCGGTTGACAACCCACCACTGCGGCTGCGACAGGCCGCCCGCGCGGCGCAGCGCGGCCCGGATGTGGCCGACGATCGCCTCACTGGCGGCGCCGGTCCAGTAGCCGAGCGGCTGGTGCTGGAGTTCGGCGTCGGTGAACTCCCGATCCGCCTCGGGTGACGGCGCGGTGTTCGGCTGGGTGAACGTCATGGCGGCTCCCTCTCCCCGGGCCTGCGCCGCGCGCGGACCCGCGTGTTCTCGGATGAGGGGAACGTAGGAGTTGAAGTCTGGTTGAAGTCAACCGTGCGGAGCGTGGGCCCTCAGCCAGCGAACCCCGGGGCGAGCAGCCACAGCCCTTTGCCGAAGGTGACGAGTCCGCCGCCGAGCGCGAGGGCGAAGATCACCCGGCGGGCCCGGTCCTCCGGGGTCCTGGCGCCCACGAGATGACCGGCGAGCAGCCCCGCGCCCAGCGTCGCCGCGCCCAGCGTCCAGGCCGGAGCGCCCAGCGCCGGAACCCCCTTGGCGGCGATCGAGAACACGTTGACCAGCAGACCGTAGAACTGGGCGTTCGGCACGAACTCGCGCGCCGACCAGCCCGCGTTCACGGCGTACAGCGACACGGCCGGGCCGCCCAGACCCGCCGAGGAGTTCATGAAACCGCTCGCCGCCCCGGCTGTGAGCGCGCCCGCCGTCCCGCGCAGCGCGGGCAGCCGCACCCCGACGATGAGCAGCAGCACCAGCGCGCTCAGCAGCGCGCCCATGGCCGTCAGCAACACCGGCTCCGGCAGCCACCGGGCGACGGCCGCACCCAGCGGCACGGTCAGCGCCGCCGCCGCGACGAGCGGCACCATCGCCCGCAGCCGCACCCCGCGCCAGGTGGCCAGCAGGCCGAGCCCGCTGATCGCGATGCCCGCGCAGTTGGCCACCGCGACCCCGTCCATCGGCCCCACCAGCAGCACCAGGAACGGCGCGGCCACCAGCCCGAACCCGATCCCCGCCACCCGCTGCACGGCGGCACCGAAGAACACGATGCTCCCGAACACCGGCAGGAAAGCCCAGCTACTAGCCACCCCAGGAGGCTATGCGCGCCCCGGTCGCCGCCCCGCACCGGCCCCGACCGGGTGCCCAGCCCAGCCCGCGCGGGGAGGCCCGGGGCAGGTTCAGGGGTCCGGGGTCAGGGCGGACCGGAGGGTCGCGTGGGCCGGGTGCGGTGCCCGCACGGCGTCCAGGGCCAGGAGGGCCGCGCCCAGGACCGGTGGAGCGTCGAGCACCGTCGGCACCGCGTGGGAGGCAACCCCGGCCAGCCCGGACGCCACGCGCGACAGCAGCCGGGGGTGCCGGGCCGCGACCACGCCGCCGCCCAGGAACACCGGCGCCGGTTCGGCCAGCAGCGACAGCCGGGCCAGGCTGACGCGGGCCATGGCCACGATCTCGTCCGCCTGCCGGTCCACCAGCGCACCGGCCACCGCGTCGCCGTCCGCCGCGAGGGCGAAGACCAGCGGTACGAGTTCCAGCCGCCGGTCCGCCGCGATGGCCCCGAAGTGCAGGGCCTCGATCAGCTCGCCCGTCGTCGCGCACCCGAAGTGGGCGGGCAGCGCCCGCGCGAGTGCCGTCGCTTCGCCCCGGCCGTCGGCGGCGCGGGCGGCGTGCCACAGCGCCTCCTCGGCCAGCCCGATGCCGCCGCCCCAGTCGCCGGAGGCCCGCCCCAGCGCCGGGAAGCGGTGGGTGCGCCCGTCCGCCGTCCGGCCCACGCAGTTGATGCCCGCGCCGCACACCACCGCGACGCCGTGCCGCACGGAGCCGTCGTCGGGCAGCCCGGCGCGCAGCACCGCGAAGGTGTCGTTGACGACGGCGGAGCCGTGCGCCCAGCCCGCCGCGGCCACGGCGGCCGACAGCTCGCGCTCTTCTCGCGGCAGGTCCGCGCCCGCCAGACAGGCGGTGACGTGCCGGACGGCGGTGCCGGGCGCCGCGCGGACCCCGGCATCCGCGAGCGCCGCGCGGACCGTGGCGGCCAGCCCCGCGACCGCGCGTTCCGCCCCGTCCGCCGTGCCCGCGCTGGGCCGGAAGCCCTCGCCCCGGGCGCGCCCGCACAGCGTGCCGTCCAGGCCGACGACCGCGACGTCCGTCTTGCTGTTCCCCGCGTCCAGCGCCAGGACGCGGGGCGGGCCGGGGGGCGTCACGCCCATGGCAGGTACGCCCGGTTGTGCGCGAGCAGCCGGTCGGTGAGCGCCTCGGCCCGCTCGTACTGGCCGATCAGCGGATGGGCGAGCAGCGCCGCGAAGACCCGCTCGCGCCCGCCGTGCAGCGCGGCCTGGAGCGCGAGGTGTTCGTAGCCGGTGACGTGCGCGACCAGTCCGGCGTGCGCGGGGGGCAGCGGTGGCGCGGGCAGCGGTTCGGCGCCGCCGCGCGTCACCCGGGCCGGGACCTCCACCACCGCGTCGTCCGGCAGGAAGGGCAGCGTGCCGCCGTTGCGGACGTTGACCGCCTGCACGCCGCCGCCGTCCTGCCCCGCGGTGCCCACCAGCGAGGCGGCGAGCGCGACGGCGGCCTCCGAGTAGTACGCCCCGCCGCGTTCGGCCAGCAGCGCGGGCTTCTCCGCCAGCGCGGGGTCGGCGTACATCCGCAGCAGGCGTTCCTCCAGCGCGGCGACCTCGGCCGCGCGCGCGGGCTTCTGGCGCAGCTGAGCCACCACGGCGTCGTGCGCGTAGAAGTAGCGCAGGTAGTAGGAGGGGACGACGCCGAGCCCCTCCAGCAGCGGCCGGGGCAGCCGCAGCCGTTCGGCGAGCGCGGTGGCGTGCCCCGCCAGCAGGCGCGGCAGCAGGTCGGGGCCGTCAGGGCCGCCGTGGCGTACGGCCAGCTCCCAGGTGAGGTGGTTGAGCCCGTAGTGCTCCAGGTGCAGTTCCTCTGGCGGCAGGTCCAGCAGCCCGGCGAAGGCGCGCTGGAGGCCGATGGCCACGTTGCACAGGCCGACGGCGCGGTGCCCGGCGGCGAGCAGGGCGCGGGTGACGATGCCGACGGGGTTGGTGAAGTCGATGATCCACGCGTCCGGGCTGACCCGGCGCACCGTCTCGGCGATCTCCAGCACGACGGGCACGGTGCGCAGCGCCTTCGCCAGGCCCCCCGCGCCGGTGGTCTCCTGGCCGACGCAGCCGCACTCCAGCGGCCACGTCTCATCCTGCTGCCGGGCCGCCTGGCCACCGATCCGGAGCTGCACGAGCACCGCCGCCGCGCCCTCGGCACCCGCCGCGACGTCCTCGGTGAGCACCACCCGGGCCGGATGCCCCTGGTGCGCCAGGATGCGGCGCGCGAGCCCGCCGACGAGCTCCAGCCGCTCGCGCGCCGGATCGATGAGTACCAGTTCGGTCACGGGCAGGGTGTCGCGGAGCCGGGCGAACCCGTCCACGAGTTCCGGCGTGTAGGTCGAGCCTCCGCCGACGACGGCGATCCGCACCCGCGTCTCCTCTCACCCCGGGCCAAGTGGTCCAGACCATAAGTGGGGCACTCCGCTGGGTCAACGCCGCCCGGACCGCCCCTCGTCCGTCCCTCCCCCGGTGCGCTGGGGCGCTCCCCCGCCGCGTGCGGGAGGGAGAACCGGGGGCTGAGTGAACGCGCGGTGTCGCCCGCCGCCACGGCGGAGCCGTGCACCAGGCGGGCGGCGTCCTCCCGGCTGCGGGGAGGGACCGGGCGTTTCGTGCGGGAGAGCACCCTCTATATAGTGCTGCGAACCGGCCAGCGGGCCACCACATCCCTCCCCCCACGTCCCGCTCCATCCGGATCGACAGTGGGAAAAGGGGAACGAACCATGCCCGACACCAGCTCCGGCCCGATAGCCGCCGAGCGCGGCAGCCCTCGTCGCCACCGCGCACGGCGGCAACGCCGCTCCGGACGCCGCCGGATAGGGCGCACGGTCGGCATCGCGCTGGCCGTCCTGCTGCTCGGCACGGCGGGAGCGGGCTACTGGGCCTACCGCTCCCTGGACGGCAACCTCACCAGCGTGGACCTGGAGCAGGCCCTGGGTGACGACCGTCCCGAGAAGGCACCGGCCGCGCGGGGCGCGACGAACCTGCTCGTCCTGGGCTCGGATTCGCGGGCCGGGGACAACGCGGAACTGGACTCCGGCGTGGTCGCCGGGGCGCGCGCCGACACCGCCCTGGTGGTGCACATTCCCGAGGACCGCACCAGTGCGGTGGCGGTCAGCATCCCCCGCGACACCCTCGTGGACCGGCCCTCCTGCCGCTCGGCGAACGGCGCGGAGACCGGCCCCGCCAGCCGCGTGATGTTCAACTCGGTCTACACCACCGGCGGCTCCGCGTGCGTGGTGCGGACCGTGGAGCAGATGTCGGGCGTACGCGTCGATCACCTGCTGGAGATCGACTTCGCCGGGTTCGAGGATCTCGTGGACGCGCTGGGCGGGGTGCCGGTCACCGTCGAGGAGCCCATCAGGGACACCAAGAGCGGGTTCACTCTGGAACCCGGAACGCACCGGCTGGACGGTGCCGACTCCCTCCGGTTCGTGCGCACTCGCTACGGCTACGGTGACGGCAGCGACCTGGGGCGGATCGGACTCCAGCAACAGTTCCTGGTCGCGCTGCTGAACGAGGTGAAGCGCCAGGACCTGCTGAGCAGCCCCGCCAAGTCCTACCGGATCGCGCGGGCGGCGACCGAATCCCTGACCACCGACGCCGAGCTGGGCTCGCTGACCGCGCTGGCCGATTTCGCCCGCGGCATGCGGGGCATCGACCCCGGCGCCATGGAGACCGTGATGCTCCCGGTGGCGTACGACACGGCCGATCCCAACCGGGTGGTACCGGCCGAGCCGCAGGCGGACGAGCTGTGGCAAGCCCTGCGGGAGAGCGCGGACGTGCCCGAGTCGGCGTACGACTCTCCCGCCACGGCGGGCCGGTGACACCACCTTGAGACGTGGTGGTGGCGGATTCCCGGCGGTCTCTTGGCTGCCCGGACCGGCCGCTGACGGCGGATGAGCTCAGCCACATGACCTGAAGACGACGGCTCGGAGTGCTCCGAGTGCTCCGAGCACTCCGAGCACTCCGACAACAAGGCCCGAAGTCCGCGAAGAGAAGGAAGGGACAGGCGTGACCGAAGTGACCGGTCCGGTGGGGACCGCGCGACCGTTTGGCGAGGCCCTGGGGCGCCTGCGGGGGGCGCAGAAATCCGCCAAGGGCGTCTCGCTGTACTCCCGGTTCCTCAACCGGCCCGCCGGGCGCTATCTCGCGGCGGGCGCGTACACGGCGGGCCTGACCCCCAACCAGGTGACCGCGGTCAGCGCCGTCTTCAGCTTCACCGGCGTCGCCGCGCTCATCTTCCTCCCACCGTCCTGGTGGGCGGGCGCGCTGGTGTGGCTGGCGCTGGCCGTCGGGTTCGCGTTCGACTCCGCGGACGGCCAGCTGGCCCGGCTGCGCGGGGGCGGCAGCCCGGCGGGCGAATGGCTGGACCACGTCGTGGACTGCGCCAAAGTGACGGCCCTGCACTGCGCCGTGCTGATCGCCTTCTACCGGCACCCCGAACACTTCGGCACCGAGGCCGCCGGGTGGCTGCTGGTGCCGCTGGTCTTCCTGTTCGCCACCCTCGTCACCTTCTTCGGCGGGCTGCTCACCGAGCAGCTGAAGCCGAAGCCCGCGCCGGGCGGTGCGCCGCCAGCCCCCTCAACCCTGCGGGCGCTGGCGCTGGTTCCCGTCGATCACGGCGTCTTCTGCCTGGTCTTCGTGGTGCTGGGCGGTGGCACGGCGTTCGCCTGGGCCTACGGTGTGCTGGGCGCGGTGGCGCTGCTCTACCTGCCGCTGTTCCTGGTGAAGTGGTTCCGGGAACTCAACCGCGCGGGCTCGCCCGGCACGCAGCGGGCGGCGACCGCTCCCGCGCGGACAGCCGGGGTGTGATCTATGCCATCACCGGAACCGCCGAGAGTACCCCAACCAGCCGCTATGGCACGGCAGGGGTCACGAGATCCATCCGAACACGCGTGAACGTGTGTCGCGCGACGCGCGGGTGACATAGTGTGCCCGCTGATGTGAAGAAAATGTGACCCGCTTATCGGAAGAGCGGGTGAAGCTGTGCATGGCTGGGGGCACGCGAATCTTGGAAACCACCCGAACCTACGGCGTCCGTACCGCACGCATACCCACGCAGCGTCAGGCTAGGCCCTCACCCTCCGCCGTGGCGGACAGTCGCGCCAAGCCGTCGTGGTACCTGCCGCTCCTGCTCGGGGTGGACGCGGGCGTCACCAGCTTCACGGTGCTGATGGTCTTCGGCACCGCCGGGCACCCGCACCCCATACGCTCCGCCCTGGCCGCCGCCCTGATCTGGGTGGGCGTCCTGGCGGTCCGGCGCCGGTACCACTGGGACAGCATCGGCGAATCGCGCGGCGCCCTGCCCGTGCTGCACGACTGGCTGATCTTCGTGGCGGTGCTGGCGGTCCTCGCGGCGGCCACCGCCCAGACCCCGGCCCCCCTCACCTCGCTGGCCGCCCTGGCCCCGACGCTGGTGGGCGCGCTGCTGAGCCGCCGCTTCGTCCACGGCCACCTGACGGCCGTACGGCGGGACGCGCGCGCCGTGAGCCGCGTGCTGGTGGTCGGGGAGCCCAGCGCGATGGACAGCGCCGTACAGCGGCTCGCCTCCCGCACCGACCACCCGTTCGCGGTCGTCGGCGCCCTGGTAACCGAAGACGGCGCACCCGCCGACGGCCTGGTGCGCGAGCGGCTGCACCTCGACCGGGAGGGCACCGCCGCCCGCGAGGTGGTGGACGCCGCCGGGCGGCTTCGTGCCGACCTGGTGCTGCTCACCCCGGGAGGTCAGCTCAGCGGCGACCGGCTGCGCGAGCTGTGCTGGGCGCTGCACGACACCGGACTCGACGTGGCCCTCGCCCCCGGCCTGGTGGAGACGTCGGTCAAGCGGCTGGAAGCCTCCACCGTCGCCGGGCTGACCGTGCTGCGCGTGAACCCTCCGCGCGGCGGGGGCGTCCAGGGCGCCCTGAAGACGCTCACCGACCGGTGCGGCGCGGCCCTGGGACTGCTGCTGCTGGCCCCGCTCTTCGCCCTGCTCATCCTCGCCATACGCCTGGACTCCCCCGGCCCGGCCTTCTTCCGCCAGGAGCGGGTGGGCCGGGACCAGGAGTCCTTCAGGATCTGGAAGTTCCGCACCATGGTCCCGGACGCCGAACAGCGCAAGAACACGCTGGCGGCGAGCAACGAGCACGACGGGCTGATGTTCAAGATGCGCCGCGACCCGCGGGTGACGCGGGTGGGCCGCCTGCTGCGCCGCACCTCGCTGGACGAACTGCCCCAGCTGTTCAACGTGCTCCGGGGCGACATGTCCCTGGTGGGTCCGCGCCCGCCGCTGCCCGACGAGGTGGCCGGGTACGACGCCACGGCGGTGCGGCGGCTGCGGGTGAAGCCGGGCATGACCGGGCTGTGGCAGGTCAGCGGGCGGTCCGACCTGTCCTGGGACGAAACCGTCCAGCTCGACCTGCACTACGTCGACAACTGGTCCTTCAGCAGTGACCTCGACGTGCTGAGCCGTACGTTCCGCGCCGTCGTTGACGGCAGCGGAGCGTACTGAGGCTGAGGAATGCGGAGCTCACCGCTCCTGGCCGGACCGCCACCACGCGTAGGTGGCCGCGATGCCGTCCCGCAGGGGAATACGGGGCTGCCAGCCCAGGGAGGTCAGACGGGAGACGTCCAGCAGCTTGCGGGGCGTCCCGTCCGGCTTGCCGGTGTCCCAGGCGATGCGGCCGGTGAAACCCGTCACCTCGGCCACGGTTTCCGCGAGCTCCCGGATGGTCAGGTCGCTTCCGCAGCCGACGTTGACCGGCTCGTCGCCGTCGTAGCGGCTCAGCAGGGCCACGCACGCGTCCGCGAGGTCGTCCACGTGCAGGAACTCCCGGCGCGGGGTGCCCGAGCCCCACAGCGTCACCTCCTCGCGCCCCTCCTGGGTGGCTTCGTGGAAGCGGCGGATCAGGGCGGGCAGGACGTGCGAGGTCTCCAGGTCGAAATTGTCACCGGGGCCGTAGAGGTTGGTCGGCATGGCCGAGATGTAGGCGGCCCCGTACTGCCGGCGGTAGGACTGCACCTGGCAGATGCCCGCGATCTTCGCCAGCGCGTACGGCTCGTTGGTGGCTTCCAGCGGGCCGGTCAGCAGGGCGTCCTCCCGGATGGGCTGTGGCGCGTGCTTGGGGTAGATGCACGAGGAGCCCAGGAACAGCAGCCGCCCCACCCCGGCCGCGTGCGCGCCCGCGATGACGCTGAGCTGGATGCGCAGGTTCTCTTCCAGGAACGGGACCGGCTGGGAGCTGTTGGCGAGGATGCCGCCCACCTTGGCGGCGGCCAGGACCACCGCGTCCGGCCGCACGTCGGCGAGGAACGCGGCGGTGGCCTCGGCGTCCCGCAGGTCGAGCTCGGCGCGGTTTCGGGTGATCACCTCGTGACCGTCGGCCGCCAGGCGCCGCGCCACCGCGGAGCCGACCAGCCCCCGGTGACCCGCGACGAATATCCGGGAGCTGCTTGGCAGGTACGGCGAGGACGGAGCGGGGGACGGCGTAGCCGTGGGCGAATCGGTCATGACCCGGATCATGCCAGCAAGGAGTGGGGGCTCCGCGACCCTCCCCCGGTTTTGCCGCGACCCTCACCCGGTTCCCTCCCCACCGCGCGACCCGCACGGGTCGTGACCATCCCACTCCAAACGCAACACCCCCATACGCAACACCGCGCGACAACGCGGTGGACGCGGCCGAGATCCGGCGCGTCCGCACAGAGAGGCCACGCATGAGCAAGACCGCACTGATCACGGGAGTCACCGGGCAGGACGGCTCGTACCTGTCCGAGCTGCTGCTGTCCAAGGGCTACACGGTGCACGGCCTGGTGCGGCGGTCCTCCTCGTTCAACACCGAGCGGATCGATCACATCTACCAGGGGCCGCAGGAATCCGGGCGCTCCTACGTGCTGCACCACGCCGACCTCTCCGACGGGGTGGCGCTGGTGAACCTGCTGCGGGACATACAGCCGGACGAGGTGTACAACCTGGGCGCCCAGTCCCATGTCCGGGTGTCCTTCGACGCCCCGCTCTACACCGGTGACGTCACCGGGCTCGGGGCGCTGCGGCTGCTGGAAGCGGTGCGGGCCTCCGGTATCGACACCCGGATCTACCAGGCGTCGTCCTCGGAGATGTTCGGCTCCACCCCGCCGCCGCAGAACGAGCAGACCCCCTTCCACCCGCGCAGCCCCTACGGCGCCGCCAAGGTGTTCGCCTACTGGGCGACGGTCAACTACCGCGAGGCGTACGACATGTACGCCGTCAACGGCATCCTGTTCAACCACGAGTCGCCGCGCCGTGGTGAGACCTTCGTCACGCGCAAGATCACCCGCGCGGTGGCCCGGATCAAGGCGGGTCTGCAAAGCGAGCTGTACCTCGGCAACCTGGATGCGGTGCGGGACTGGGGGTACGCCCCGGAGTACGTGGACGCGATGTGGCGCATGCTCCAGCAGGACGAGCCGACGGACTACGTGGTGGCCACCGGCGTCGAGGCCAGCGTCCGGCAGTTCCTGGAGGCGGCGTTCGGGCACGCCGGTCTGGACTGGCGCGAGTACGTCCGGCACGACGCCAAGTACGAGCGCCCCAGCGAGGTGGACGCCCTGATCGGCGATGCCAGCAAGGCCCGCGACCGGCTCGGCTGGAAGCCCGAGGTGCTGGTCGAGGACCTGGCCCGGATCATGGTGGACGCCGACATCCGCCAGGTGGAGGACGCCCTGGCGGGGGCCTCGGTGCGCATCGACCGCTGAGCCACGCCAGTGCCGCGTGACTGACGCGGCACTGGCCCGCGCCCGGGGCATACCGGGCGCGGGCCAACCCCGGCGAGGGTGCCGCGCCTGGCCGGGACCGCACCACACTGGCTGAAACCGATCGGTAGCGCACAGCACCGTTACCCGGCCAAGTGCCGCCCCGGGGCTGCTGTTTGCACAAAGTTACTCAAGGAACTTGGCCAAAAACCTCTCCGCAGCGGTATCCTGCGGCTCATCCACTCTCCTTCGGGCGCTCCCTGACCGGCAGGGCCAGCTTCTGCTGTGCGCGCGCCCACTGCATCAAGACGCTCTGTCTTGGGGGCCATTTTGAAGAGATCCAGAGGACTGCGCGTTGTCCTCGCCCTGTCACTCGCCGCTGGCGTGGGAGCCCTGGCGCTCCCCAAGGCCACCGCGATCACCGACCCGGTGGCGTTCACCGCGGACGATCTGCCGACCTGGCAGACCAATGGCATCGTCTGGGCCACGGCCCATGCGAACGGCGTGGTCTTCGCCGGCGGCACCTTCTCCACCGCGCGTCCGCCGGAGGGTGAGTCCGGCAGCTCACGCCAGGCGCTGAACTTCGTCGCGCTGGACGCCGCCAGCGGTGCGCCCACCGACTGCGAGCTGTCCTTCACCGTGAGCTCCGGCACCGCCACCGTGCGGGCGCTGGCCGTCTCCCCGGACCAGCGCACCCTCTACGCGGGCGGCTACTTCGGCAGGGTGAACGACCAGCCGGTCTCCAGCCTCGCGGCCATCGACATCGACAGCTGCACCCCCAAGAGCGGCTTCAACGCGGCCTTCCCCGCCACCGTGCGGGCGCTGGCCGTCACCGAGGACACCGTCTACGCGGGCGGGGACTTCGGCCAGGTCAACGGCCAGACCCGCGAGCGCTTCGCCGCCGTCAACGCCGAGGACGGCTCGCTGCTGCCCTTCCGGTCCGACGCCGACGAGCCCGGCCGGGCGGTGGAGATCACCCCGGACGGCAAGAACGTCCTGCTGGGCGGTGACTTCTTCGAGGTCAACGGGGCCGACTCGCACGCCCTGGCGGTCGTGGACGCCGAGAGCGGGGACCTCACCAAGAAGTACCCCCTCGGCTTCATCGAGGACGTCTCGGTCGTCAAGGACATCGACGTCGATGACACCGGCTTCTACACCGCCAACGAGGGCTGGGGCGGCTTCGACGGCCGCATCGCCCTGGACCTGTCCGACTTCAACCAGCGCTGGCGCGACACCTGCCTGGGCGCCACGCAGGCCGTCAAGTCGCACAAGGGCGTGCTCTACAGCGCCTCCCACGCCCACGACTGCGGCAGCGTGGGCGAGTTCCCCGACGGCAAGCGCTACCACTTCCTCGCCCAGCCCACGACCGAGGTCGGCAAGCTCGGCTGGGTGCCGGACACCAACGACGGCATCGGCGAGCGCATCGGCCCGCGCACGCTGACCGTCGCCGAGAAGGACGGCGTGGAGTACCTGTGGTCCGGCGGCGAGTTCACCACCGTCAACGGCTCCCCCGCCCAGGGCCTGACCCGCTTCGCCTCCACCGGTGACACCGGCCGCCCGACCACTCCGGTGGCCAGCGCCGAGAGCATCGAGCCCGGCGAGATCCAGGTGCGCTGGCGCACCAGCTTCGACCTGGACGACCACCGCCTGACCTACCGCGTCTACCGGGACGGCGCTTCCACCCCGGTGGGCACCGTGGACGCCGAGTCCCTGCCCTGGGAGCGTCCGCAGGCGTCCTTCACCGACACCGGTCTGACCCCGGGCAGCACGCACTCCTACCGGGTGACCGCGACCGACGGCGCGGGCAACGTGAGCGCCCACTCCGCCACCGTCACCGCCACCACGGCCGTCTCCCAGGACCCCTACGCCTCGGCGGTCGTCGCCGACGGTGCCGAGCTGTACTGGCGCTATGACGACACCGTGCGGCCCTACGTGGCCGACACCTCGGCCGGGGACACCAGCGGGCTGCAGACCGGTGACCCGACCCAGCAGGTGACACCGGGCGCGCTGGCCAGCAGCAGCAAGGCGTTCAGCTTCGACGGCAGCGACGACATGGTCTACAGCGACCGCCGCACCCGGGTGGGCGACTCCTACACCCTGGAGACGTGGTTCAAGACCACCAGCCGTTCCGGCGGCAAGCTCATCGGCCTGGGGAACAACACCACCGAGCTCAGCTACCGCTACGACAAGCACCTGTACATGGACCGTTCCGGCCGGGTCATCCTCGGTGCCTACGACGGCGACACGCGTACCGTCCAGAGCGGCCGTGGCTACAACGACGGCCAGTGGCACCACGTCGTGGGCACCCAGGGACCGGGTGGCATGACGCTGTACGTGGACGGCGAACGGGTCGCCCGGAACGGCTACTCCGAGCACCACGACTTCGCCGGTTACTGGCACGTGGGCGGCGACAACCTGCAGGGCTGGAGCACCAGCTGGTGGTGGCCGCTGAGCAACCGGTTCGCCGGCCAGATCGACGAGACGGCGGTCTACCCCTCGGTGCTCAGCGCCAGCCAGGTGGCCAACCACTACGAGCTGGCCTCCCACCCCGGGGACACCGTCACCGTGGTGGAGACCGATGAGGACACCTACGTCAACGAGGCCGCCTCCGGCGCCAACTACGGCTCCAAGACCTCGGTGGCGGTGCGCGGCTCCTCCGGTTACGAGACCTACCTGCGCTTCACCCTGCCCACGGCTCCCGAGGGAACCGAGCTGACCGGGGCGGCCCTGGCCGTGAAGACCAACTCCGCCTCCTACGCCGGTTCCGGTGACCAGGTGCGCGTGGTGCCGGTGACCGGTGACTGGTCGGGCAGTGAGGTCACCTACGCGACCAAGCCCGAGCTGGCACAGGACCCGGTGGGTGAGCTCACCCCGCCCACCGGACCGAACACCAAGGCGTCGGTGCAGCTGGACAAGGCCGCCCTCAGCGCCGCCCTGGGCGGGGAGTACAGCCTGGCCCTGACGGGCGAGGGAACGGACTCGCTGTGGCTGTGGTCCTCCGAGGCATCGGCCTCCGAGGGCACGCCCAAGCTGATCCTCACCTTCTCGCCCAAGTAACCCTCCCCACCCGGTCACCCGCCCGGCCCGGCCGCGTCTCACCCAGGCGCGGCCGGGCCGGGCTCGACCACACAAGCCCCACCACGGCCGCGCGGCGGGCGGTGCCCCGCACCGCCCGCCGCGCGGCCTGACAAGCAGGAGTACATCCATGCGTACCCACCTTCGCCGCCCCGGCGCGGCAGCCCTGCTGCTGGCAGCGGTCCTCACGGTGTCCGGCTGCTCCTCCGGCCAGGACGAGGACACGAGCGCGAAGGCCAGCCCTGCGGCCTCCGAGTCCGGGCTGTCGGCAGCCGAGCGCGTCGAGCAGGAACTGGACGAGGACAGCGAGCAGGAGGGCGAGAAGGACACCGAGGACGCCAAGGACGCCGCCGGGGAGAGCCCCGCCCCCTCGGCGAAGCCGGAGGCTCCCGAGTCCGTCCGGCCGGACGCCGAGCTCACCCCGGCCACCGGCTCGTTCACCAAGGACGAGAAGGAGTACCTGAGCGGCCGGGTGCCCGAGTCGGTCGAGCCCGCGGCCGTGCTGGACCTGGGCAAGGAGACCTGCCAGCGGATCGAGCGCACCGCCAAACGGGATCAGGACGCGGTCGTCTCCGCTCTCATCCGGGGCGAGCTCACCGATCCGGAGGAGGCCGTCACCCACCTGTGCCCGGAGCAGAAGCCCGTGCTGGAGGCCGCGAAGGGCGGCTACCCCGACGGCACCCACAAGGACCCGACGGCCGGTACGTACCGGACGCTGGACGCGGGCTCCGGGTGCACCTGGTCGGTGACCGGGGCGGACGGCAAGGCGCTGGCCGTAGGCCCCGAGGGAGGGGCCAAGGAGGGCCAGGAGCACAAGGTGACGATTCCGGGCGGGGCCGCCTCGTTCACCTCGGCGGACTGCGGCGCCTGGGCGCGGGGCTGACCGGCGGGCTTTCTCGCTGGACTCTCCGTGCCATCCGCTGAGCCCCCGGGCTGGACCGACGCTGCTGGTTCATCACCAACAGCGTCGCAGCCGCCCGGGGCCTCAGCGGTTCACGCCCGGGGGCGGGGACGCCCCACCGCGTCGGTGTAGACCTCCAGCAGGCTGGCTGCCACCGCGTCCATGGAGAAGGCGTCGGCGGCCAGCCGGTGGGCGGCCACCGACGCCGCTGCCGCCTCCTGGGGCTCCAGCAGCTCCCGTACGGCACCGGGCAGCTCCGCCGCGTCCGCGACGACCCGGCCCGCACCGGCCTCCCGCACGGCGGAGGCCAGACCGTTCGACTCGGTCACCACCGCCGGGGTCCCCACGGACAGCGCCTCCAGCACGGACATGGGGAAGGGTTCGTCCACCGAGGGCAGGACGTAGACGTGCGCCCGCCGCAGCTCGGCCAGCACCTCGGCCTGGCTCAGTGCCCCGGGGCAGGTGAACCGGTCCCGCAGTCCAAGCTGGTCGATCAGCTCCCGCACCGCCGGCAGCTCCCCCTCGTCGGGGCCCGCGATGACGAACCGCGCGCCGGGGTGGTGCCGCAGGATCTCCGGCGCCGCCGCCACGAAGTCCCGGGGCCGTTTACGGGCCTGCAACCGGGCCGCGTAGAGGATGACCGGCGGTCCCTGCGGGGGCGTGCGCGCGGGCTGCCCCGGCACCCCGTTCACCAGCCGCACGGCGTGGTCCAGCGGGGTGCCCAGCACGGCGTCCAGCCCCCGGCGCTCGTGCGACGTCAGGTAGAGCACGGCCGACGCGTCCCGCAGCACCCGCCGTACGGCCAGCGAGTCCAGCACCCGGGCCAGGACCTTGTCACTCGGGTCCACCATGCCGTGGGTCTGCAGCACCAGCGGGACCCCGGCGCGCAGCGCGGCCAGCGCCACCGGCAGCGTCACCAGGTCGCGGGCGAGGTGGACGTGCACGACGTCCGCCCCGCGCACCAGGCGGCCCGCCGAGGCCAGCAGCGCGGGCGAGGTGATGCCGCTGAAGCCGAGCGGCAGCAGCCTGCGGGCCGGGTAGAGCCGCGCCGGGACGCCTTCGACCTCGGTGGGCGGCGTCGCGCCGAAACCCTCGGCCAGGGCCAGCAGGCGGGGGGCGTGGCCGCGTTCGCGCAGGGCGTGCGAGAGGTTGAGGGCGACGCGGACCGGGCCGCCGAAGGCTCCGGTGGGCGCGTGCAGGGTCACCGCGTGCAGCACGCGCAGTCCGGGGGTACTCACGTGGGCTCTCCGACCGGACGGCGCTCGCCGTCCACCGTGTGCAGGGTCAGTTCGGGCAGGTCTCGGTGCAGTACGGCGCCAGCCCCCACCACCGCGTGCCGCCCCACCCGGGTCCCGGCCAGCACCGTGGCGCGGGTGGCGATCCACGCCCCGTCCTCGACCGTGACCGGGCCGTTGCGGTAGCGGAAGTCGGCGGCCCGGTGGTCGTGGCTGCCGGTGCACAGCAGCGCCTCCTGGGAGACGCACACGTGGGAGCCGAGGGTGACCGGCTCCAGGTTCAGCAGCCACGCCCCCTCGCCGATCCACGTCCGGTCGCCGATCGTCAGCTTCCACGGCCACAGCACGCGCACCCGGTGGCGTATCAGCACGTCCTCGCCCACGGTGGCACCGAAGGCGCGCAGGAGTGCCACGCGCAGCCGGTTCGGGCACCACCAGGCCATGAAGACCAGGTTGAGCACGGCGAACCACAGCGCTTGCGTGAGCTTGCCGCGCCCCTTGTCGTATCCGGCTAGCGTGAACGCCGAAAGGTCGCGCATGGCGCCTGTGCCCCCTTGTGTCCGCTGGTGGGTCCGCTCGTCCGCGGGCGCGTGCCACCCGCCGGCGTCTCCGGTCGGACCTCTCCGACGGGAGGGCACGTCACCGTGGGCGGTACGACAGCGCGGGCGCGCCAAGATTACCGTCAGCTGAGATTACCGGTGGCTGAGCGTACCGGTGATCGCCGCCCCGGCGCACGCCCCTCCCCCGCGAGGATCCGGCGTCCGCTCCCGGCGACCCGCGCCGACCCGGCGCGCGGTCCCGGCGCCGCGTCGGCGCTCGTTAGACTGCGCGGCATACCGTCACCCGGTCGGGGGACGCCTGAGGAGGGAGTGGACGCAGTGCCGGTCGGGAACACGCCTCCCGCGCCCCCGCGCACCACCGCACCCGGCGGCCCCCACGGCCCCCATGCCGACCCCCCGCTGCCGCCGCCGCTGGCGCCGCGCACGCTCCTGTCCCGGGCGCTCGCGGTGCCCCTGGTCCTGGGGCTGGCGTGCTTCCTGCCGCTGGTGGTCATCTCCAACTCCGGCACCGGCCCGCGCGACGCCGCGTTCTGGCTCCAGCTCGTCCTGACCGTCTACTGCGGGGTGCGGCTGTCCGCGATGGTGCTCACCGCCCGCCGCAAGCTGCTCCAGGCGTCGTTCTGGATGTTCTGCTACATGGCGATGGGGGTCGCGCCCCTCGCCCAGGCGGTACTCGGCCGGGCACCGACCCCCATCGTCGGACCCCGTGAGCACCTCCTCCAGGCCATCGCCCTGGTGCTCCTGGGCTGCTGCGCCTTCGACGTGGGCGCGCTGCTGGCCCGGTACCGGCCGCTGTGGCGGGTCCAGCTGCTGACCGCGGGCAGGCGCCCGGACGACGGCAGCCGCGACGCCCGGCCCCTGCTGATCCACCGCAGGCGGCTGCAACTGCTCACCGCGCTCGCCTTCGTCGCCGCGAGCCTGCTCATCATGCAGCTCGGCGGCCTCAGCATCTTCTTCAGCAGCCGCCAGGAGATCATCGCCGGGATCGAGGACGCGGGGATCTCCGGTGACGGCTCGCAGGCGGGCCAGGCCCTGCTGCGGGGCTTTGGCACCGTGCTGCCGCTGATCGCGCTGCTCGCCTACACCCGCTGGCTGGTCACCTCCCGGCACGCCCGCCACACCTGGTCAGTGGTCTGGACCTTCGGCGCGCTCGTCGTCCTCAACCTCATCGTCAACAACCCCATCTCGAACCCGCGCTACTGGTTCCTGACCGTGATGTTCGCCCTGCTGTTCGCCGCGTTCCCGGTGAGCGCGGCGATGTACCGGGCGTCCCTGTCGCTGGGCGTCGTCGTGGCGCTGCTGATCTTCCCCTTCGCCGACCGGTTCCGCTACGACGAGGGCCAGGCCCAGCCGTACGAGACGACGTCGTTCCTGGAGCCGCTCGCGCTCAAGGACTACGACCAGGTCGGCATGTTCGCCAACACGATCACCTACGTGGAGGCCGGACACGGCCACTCCTACGGCTACCAGCTGGCCGGTTCACTGCTGTTCGCGGTGCCGCGCTCGGCCTGGGAGACCAAGCCCACCGACACCGGCGTGATGGTCGGTGAGTGGATGGGCGCGGTCAACACCAACCGGTCCTCGCCCATCTGGGCGGAGCTGTGGATCGACTTCGGCCCGGTCGGCATGACCGCGGGCCTGGCGGGCCTCGGGTACGCCGCCGCGCGGGTGGACCGGCGCGTCGCCCGCCGGGCCGTGCGCCGGTCTCCCCCCGGCAGCGTGCTGCTGATCGCGGCGCCGCTGATCGCGGGCTACTCCTTCATCCTCATCCGTGGCCCGCTGCTCCAGGCCACCGGCCGGGTGGTGATCGCCGCGCTGTGTATCGCGCTGATCGCCACCTACCGGCAGGACCACAGCGCCCGCATGCGCTGACCGCTCAGCTGGGCACCGGCCGGCCGGTGTGCTCCGCTTCCGTCCGCTCCTGGCGCCGGGCCCGGCCCACCCGCCGCCAGGCGGCGGCCGCCTTGAGCCCCGAGCCCGCCGCCAGGCCCCACGCGGCGCCCAGGACGCCCGCCCACTGGAACCCCGCGTACATCAGGGTCACGGACAGCAGCGAGAAGACCACCTGGACGGGCAGGGTCTCGCGCGGGCTGAGCACGCGCAGCGTCAGCAGGGCGCTCACGCCGAAGCCCATCAGGGTGTACTGCGCGGCGGAGGCGGGCAGCAGGCTGGCCACGGCGGGCCAGGTGTCCCCGAGCACCTGCCGCCCCCAGTCCTCGGGCAGCAGCCACCACGCCGTGCCCCACAGCGCCCCGGTCGCCGCCAGTACGCCGCCCAGCAAGAGCGTCGCCCGGACGACGGACCGGCTGCCGCCCAGCCGGGCCAGCAGCGGCGGGCCGAACCCGTTCGCGGCCCCGAACAGCACGTTCAGCGGACCGAAGAGGGCGGAGGCACCGCGCAGCGCCCCCACCGCGAGCGGACTGCCCACCACGCCCAGGCCCAGCACCGCCAGCTGGCCAGCGCCGTTGCCGACGGCGAACTCCACGGCGAACCGCTGCCCGAGGTGACCCCGGCGCAGATAGGGCCGCAGGGACGTCGCGGCCCCGGCCAGCGGGCGGTGCAGCAGCGCGGCGGCCACCACCGCGCTCGGCAGCGCCGCGAGGCCCCAGGCCAGCACCAGCCGCGCCGGTGAGGCGCCGTCGGGCTGCCAGGTCAGCGCCGCCACGGTGGCCACCAGCCGCACGCTGTCCGCCGCCAGCGCGTGGTCGGGGCGGCCCAGCAGCGAGAAGCAGTAGCGTGCCGCGTCCTGGAGCAGCACGAGGGGCAGGACGGCGCCGAGCGCCGCGAGCGCGGGCCCGGGCACCGGGATCGCCGTGCCGAGGAGGGCGAACCCGGCCCCGGTGACCAGGGCCGCCACCACGGTGAAGGCGAGCGCGGAACGGCAGGCCGTCCGCACGCGGGCGGCGTCCCCGCGGACCAGCACCAGCGCCTGGCCGACGTAGGCCATGAACAGCCCCAGGGTCACGGTGAACACCAGGTAGACCATGGAGAACCGGGCGAAGCCCGTGGCGGTGGACAGCCGCGCGGCGAGGATGAGCACGAGGATGTTGGTCAGCCCGGCCGCGCCCTGGTCGAGTACCGAGGCCAGGGCCGCCGTCCGCCCCCGCAGCCGGGTACCTCCGCCGCTGTCGGCACCCGGCGCACCGCTACTCCCGGCGCCCGGCGCACCGCCGCCTGCCGCCGCGCTGCCGGCGCCCGCCGGGTCCTCGGCGCCCCCCGCGCTGTCGGCCCCCGCGCCCCCGGCGCCCCCCGCGCTCACGAACGGTCGCGGGGCCGGACGGCCCGCAGGGCGATGGTGGACAGGCCGTCGCCGAGATCCGGTTCCTCGTCCTCCGGCGGGTGGTACCCCGCCGTTTCCGCTGGCGCGGGCCGGGCAGGCTGCGCGGCGGAGCCGCGCGGCGCCCCCCGGACGCCCTTCGGCCGCTGCCCGCTCGCCCCGCGCTGCCCACGGTGCATCACGGTGCCCAGGACGGTTCCGCCCGCGCCCGTGATGAGTTCACGCAGCCGCACCAGCTGGGACCGGTGCACGCCGCGCGGGTCGCACACCACGAGCACGCCGTCCACCCGGTCCACCAGGGCGAGCGCGTCGGCGTAGGCGAAGACCGGCGGGGTCAGGACGATGACGGTCACCTGGGGGTCGTCCGCCTCGGCGACCAGGCGGGAGGTCTCCGCCGAGGTCAGCGCGCGGGCCACGTTGCGGACCCGGCGGCCGGGGACGAGCTCGAAGCCGCCGGAGACGCCCGCGTCCACGGCCAGCCGCCGCTGTCCGGGCCACCCGTCGTCGTCCTCCTCCCGGCGCCCCCAGGACGTGCGGTTGAGCTCACGGGCGCGCAGCTGCTTCTCCAGCGCGGGACGGCGCAGCTCCGCCTCGACGATCAGCACCCGCTTGCCCGTCTCGGCGAACGACGCGGCCAGGTTGACGGCCACGGCGGCGGCCGTGCGGCTCGACCCCCGGGGCGCGGCCACCAGCAGCCGCCGCCGGTCGGCGAAGCGGTGGTCGTAGGCGAGCCGGTAGGCGATCGAGCGGTACTCCTCGGCGAGCGGGGAGTCCTCCCGGTCCTCGGTCAGCAGGGGTTCGCTGTCCCGGGTGAGGGGCAGCGAACCCAGGACCGGAGCGCGCAGCGCCCGCGCCACATCGCCTTCCGACCGGGCCGCCGGGTCGAACACCAGCCGCACCCAGGCCATCAGCAGGCCCAGTGCGATACCGACGGCGCCACCGAGGCTCAGGGACAGCGCCCACCCGGGACCTTCCGAGGACGCCGGAGGCGTCGCCACCTTGATCACCTTTCCGGCGGACATGTCGAGCGCTTCCAGCTTGCTGATCCGGTTGCTGAGCTCGGTGATGCGGTTGAGCAGGTTGGCCTTGACGGCGTACTCGGCCTCGGCACCGGTACCGCTGGTGCCGTCCAGTTGCGCGGCCAGCCGGTCGTGTTCCTTGGCGATCGGGTCCAGCTGGGACCTCAGCCCCTCGATCATGGTGTCGCGGGTCTCTTCGGTCTGCTCCTGCCGGTCGGCGAGGAACGCCTCGACGAAGGCGTTCGCCCGGTCCGCCGCGACCTTGGGATTGTCGTCGGTATAGCTGAAACGCAGCACCAGGGACTGGGGCGGGTTGGTCACCTGAAGCCCCTGAAGGAGCTGCGAGGTGCTTCCCGGGAAACTCAGCGCCTCCCCGGCCCGGTCAGCGGTTCGCTTGCTCTCGGCCGCCTGCCGCTCGGTGTTCATGTCCACGGTCTTCTCGACCGCGATGCTGGGGTTGAAGGGGTCCTCGGTGGGAGCCCGCAGCACTACTTCGCTGCTGGCCACATAGGTGTCCGCCGTGCTGAAGCCGAGCCAGGCCCCGCCGAGCAGGCCGAGCACGATCCCGGCCGCCACCAGCCGGGGGTAGCGCAGCAGCTGCCGGAACTGGTCCCGCAGCAGGTCCGGCTCGTCCTCCACCGTCGCGGAGGCCGACGGCCCCGCCTTGGCCTGGACGTGATGGCCCTGGCTCACTGGCCCATCCCCCTCGCTCCTGCCCGGCTCATGGCGAGCGCTTCGTCCACCAGCGCGTCGTAGCGGGCCAGACCCGCCTCCCGGCTCAGGTGCGCGGCGACGTGCGCGGGCCCGGCGGCGCCCAGCTTCCGGGCCGCCTCCGGATCGGCGGCCAGCTCCCGTACCGCCCGCAGCAGCGCGCCGGGGTCCTCCGGCTCGACCAGCACCCCGGCGCCCGAACGCCGTACCTCCTCGGCGGTGCCGCCGCTTGCGGCCACCGAGGCGAGCACCGGACGCCCGGCGGCGAAGTACGAGGTCAGCTTGGACGGGACGCTCATGTCGAGCACCGAGGCCCGCTGGGTCACGGTCAGCACGTCCGCCGCCGCGAGCACCTCGGGGAAGTCGCCGTCAGCGGCCGGAGGCAGGAATTCCAGGTTGGGCACGCCCTGGGCGAGCCGGGCCAGCGTCTCGCGCTGGTTGCCGTCCCCCATCAGCACCACCCGCACGTCCGGGCCGAGGCGGGCGGCCTCCACCAGCACCTCAAGCCCCTGCTTGAGCCCCATGTTCCCCGAGTGCAGCACGACGGTGTCGGCTGGCGCCCAGCCCAGGCGGCGCCGGGTCTCCTCGCGCGGCTGTACCGGGGCCGCCACGTGCGACCAGTTCGGCAGGACGCGGATCTTCTCCCGGGGCGCCCCCAGGGCGCTCACGCGCGGGACGAACGTCTCGTGGATGACGCCCACGAGCGCGGCGTGGCGCAGGATGTACCCCTCGACGCGGGCTGCGAGCGCTGCTGCCCGGTCCCCGCCCGCGACGCCGCTCTGCTCGGCGGCTGCCCCCATCAGGTCCTGGAAGACGGGGATGTACGGCACGCCCCAGCGCGCCGCGAGGCGGGCTCCGGCCACCCCGCCGGCCAGGCTCGGTATCTGGGCGAGAACGGCGTCCGGCCGCCCGATGCGCGGGGGCGCGGTGAGCTGGTGGGCCAGGCCCGAGCCCTCGAACAGCGCCCGCCGGGCCGCCGTCTGCCGACGGGGCACGGTGTGCCGCCTGCGGTGCACCGTCACACCCGCCCGGGCCTCGGTGTGCCGCCACTTCCCCCGGTACGCCGGGTCCACCGACCAGGCGGGGTAGTGCGGCATCCCGGCCAGCACATGGGTCTCGTGGCCGCTGGCCGCCCAGTGCTCGGCGACCTGGGTGGCGTACGGGCCGATGCCGGTGTGCTCCGGCGCGTAGTTGGTGGACACCAGCAGCAGCCGCAGCCCGCCCCGTCCGCTCCCGGCCGGGTCGGCCCCTCCGCCTATCGGCATCCTGTGTCCCTGTCCCTCGACGAGCTTCTCAGCTCGCGTACTCTAAACGTTCACATGTTCATCTACGTAGTGTGCACGGTAAAACCGGGGCCAACGGTTCCGGGACTGCCGGCCTGAGGGGAGCAGGAGCCGCATGGCGGACAGCGGACCGTACCGGGTGGGATACGCGCCCGGCGCCTACGACCTCTTCCACATAGGTCACCTGAACATTCTCCGGCACGCCCGGCAGCAGTGTGACTACCTGGTGGCCGGTGTGGTGTCGGACGAGATGGCCGAGCGCGCCAAGGGGCGGCGCCCGATGATCCCGCTGGTCGAACGGCTGGAAATCGTCCGCAGCGTCAAGTACGTGGACGCCGCCTTCGTCGAGACCGTCCCCAGCAAGCTCGAAACCTGGCGCCAGGTCCGCTTCGACGTCCTGTTCAAGGGCGACGACTGGCGCGGCACCCCCAAGGGTGACCAGCTGGAGCGCGACTTCGCCACCGTGGGCGTGGACGTCGTCTACTTCCCCTACACCGTGCACACCTCCAGCACCCACCTGCGCCGCGCCCTGGACGCCCTGGTGCAGCCACCGGCTCCCGCCACGGAGTCGTCCGCGCCGCACAGCTAGCGCCGCGTCAGCCAAGGTTCGCCCCGTCGCGACGCCCGGCACGGCGCCTCGCGGCGTTGCCGAATCGNGTCGATCCGGCGCCTTGCGATGCACCGCACCGGACGCCGCTCCTTGACGGGCAAACCCTGACTGACGCGGCACTAGCCGGGGCGGCGGGGTGTGACACCGTGACGGCCGGTGCGGCACCCCGCTGATGGTCCGGTGCGCCGGGTCACCCGCGTCCGGCTTCCCCGCGCCTTGGGTCACCGCTTCTCCAGGGACAGGCCCGCGTCGTCCACCAGCTGGATGCCCGCCGCGTCCAGCGCCTGCTTGATGCGCCAGCGCAGTTCGCGGGAGGCGGGCGGGGCGGCGCCGGGCATGGTGCGGACGGAGACGCGCACGGTCATCGACTCCATCGTGACCGTGTCCAGCCCCAGCACCTCCACCGGCCCCCACAGCTTCTCGTCCCACGGGGCGGATGCGGCCAGCTCCCGGCCCGCGTCGGTGATGACGCCGCGCACCCGCTCCAGGTCCTCGTTCGCGCGGACCTGGACGTCCACGGTCGCCGTCGCCCACCCCTGGCTCAGGTTGCCGACCCGTTTGATCTCGCCGTTGCGCACGTACCAGATCTCGCCGTCGTCACCGCGCAGCTTCGTCACCCGCAGGCCGATCTCCAGCACCGTGCCGACGGCCTCACCGCAGTCCACGCGGTCGCCGACGCCGTACTGGTCCTCCAGCAGGATGAACATCCCGGTCAGCACGTCCATCACCACGTTGCGCGCGCCGAAGCCGATCGCGACGCCCGCGACACCGGCGCTGGCCAGCAGCGGCCCGAGGTTGATGCTGAGGACGGACAGCACGGTCAGCGCCGCGGTGCCCAGGATGAGGAACGAGGCGACGGAGCGCAGCACCGAGCCGATCGCCTCGGAGCGCTGCCGCCGCCGCTCGGCGTTGATCAGCAAAGACCCGAAGCCGCCACCGGGCGCGGCCCCCTCCTCGGTGTTGCGGTTCATCCGGGTGACAAGCCGGGTGATGGTGCGCCGGACCACCGCCCGCAGCACGAGCGCGATGAGCACGATGAGGACGATGCGCAGGCCCGCCCCGAGCCAGGTCTCCCAGTTGCTCTGCACCCAGCCCGCCGCCTCGTCCGCGTGCCGCTCCACATCGTCCACGGCATCCGCGGCGTCCCCGGCGGTTATCGCGTTCCTGTCACGCATGGCATACAACATGATCACGACCTCCACGGCGCCCACCTAAGCACGCCGCTCCCGGAAGAATCCGGCGTTGCGCCATCACCGCGCACGGGTGCTCGCTCCCAGCAGGGCCGCACCCGGGCGCGGTGTGGGGAAGAACACGCCCCGCGCGTTACGTGATCGTGGTGGCGCGGCGGGGCAGGCCCGGGTGACACTGAGGGAGATCGTCCCGGCACGAGCCACGTGCCGCAGGCGTACAAGGAGGCACCGTGCCGCATGTCCTGGTCCTCAACGCGTCGTACGAGCCGCTCGGTGTCGTACCGCTCCGCCGCGCGCTCATCCTCGTCCTCAACGGCAAGGCCGACAGCCTGGAGGACTCCGGCGCCCTGATGCACAGCGCGACCCGCGTCATCCCCGCACCCAGCGTGGTACGCCTCAAGCGTTTCGTCCGCGTGCCCTACCGGGGTCCGGTGCCGCTGACCCGGCGCGCGCTGTTCGCCCGGGACGGCGGCCGCTGCGCCTACTGCGGGCAGACGGCGACGAGCGTGGACCACGTGATCCCGCGCAGCCGTGGCGGGCAGCACGTGTGGGACAACGTCGTCGCCGCCTGCCGCCGCTGCAACCACGTCAAGGCGGACCGGCACATCGCGGAGCTGGGCTGGCGGCTGCGGCACCAGCCCGCGCCGCCCAGCGGGCTGGCGTGGCGCATCATCGGCACGGGCCATAGGGACCCGCGCTGGCTGCCCTACCTGCAGCCGTACGGCGCGGACGACGCCCTGGCCCGGATCGACGGCAGAACCCCTGCCTGATCCGGGTCTTTGTCTGCGGAGCCGTGGCACGGGCGGCCGGTCTGGGGCGCGGAGCAGGCGGCCAAAGGCGTGCGGAGCCGCCGCCCCACGGCCCACGCCGGGCCGCCGCTACCGGCCGCCACCGCGACTTTGTGGGGACCCACCGGTGTCACCAGCGCTCTCCAGGGGACATACTGCTGGCCGTAACGGGGGAGACGTGATGAGTGACCGAGGGGGAGGGCCCGTACCGTGACGCAGCCGCCCGGGCCGACGGCGCCCGTGATGCCGTCGGCTCCGCCCGCCGCGCCCGGCCCGCTCCCGCCGGTGCCATCCGCCCTGGCCGACCCGGCTGCCGGGCCCGCTCCGGACGGCCCGGCGCGCCGGGGCGAGCGCGGGCTGTGGGCGGAGGCGGCGGCGCGCACCCGGGCCGCCGCAATGACGGAACCGGGGCGGCTGCGCGTCATCGGCGCCGTCCTCGTCGTCCTCGTGCTGGCCTGCGGCGCGGTGACGGTCTGGCAGGTGACGGCCCGGGCGGACGCGGCGGACGCCGTGCTCCACAGCAGTCAGCGGCTCAGCGCGGACGCGGCGGAGATCCACCGGTCGCTGGCCGACGCCAACACCACGGCCGCCAGCGGGTTCCTGGCGGGTGGCGAGGAACCCCGCGCGGCCGGCGAGCGGTATGACGAGAACATCGGCACCGCGGCGGAGTTGATCACCCGGGCCGCGGCGAGCGGCGAGGGCTCGCCGGCGGCGCGCAGCCAGCTCAGCGTGCTGGGCCGGGGTCTGCCCCGCTACACCGGGCTGGTGGAGGCGGCGCGGGCCAACAACCGCCAGGGCCTGCCCATCGGCGGCGCCTACCTGCGTTACGCGGACCAGCAGATGCGCACCGAGCTGCTGCCCGCCGCGCGCACCCTGTACGAGACGGAGACGGCCCGCTACGCACGCGACCACGAGGACGCCACCGCATGGCCCTGGGGCGCGCTGCTGCTCGGCGCGGCGGCGCTGGGCACGCTCGGCTGGGCCCAGCGCCGCCACTTCCTGCGCACCAACCGGGTGTTCAATCGCGGGCTGGTCGCCGCGACCGGGGCGACGGTGGCGCTGCTGGTGTGGCTGGCCGTCGCGCACGGGGTGGCCGCTGCCCAGCTGAACGACGCCGACGAGAGCGGCGCGCGCTCACAGCACGTGCTGAACGAGGCCCTGGTGGCGGCGCTGGAGGCACGGGGCGACGAGGGCATGACGCTCGTCGCGCGCGGCGGCGGTGCCCAGTACGAGGAGACGTACCAGGCGAGCATGGCCGCCCTCGCGGGCTCCGGCACCGGGGAGGACGGCCTGCTGGGGGACGCGCTGGCACGGGCGGACGACGCCGAGGGGCGCGAACCGGTGTCCACGGCCCGCGACCAGGTCGCCCGGTGGCGGGAACGTCACGCCGAAGCACGGGAGTTGGACAACACCGGCGAGTACGGTGACGCGGTGGCCAAGGTGATCGGCCCGAGCGACAGCACGGGTGAGGCGTTCGACGCGGTGGATACGGCGTTGCGGGACGCCCTCGCGCACGAGCGGCGGGAGTTCACCGACGCCGCCCGGGCGGGACGCGGCGCGCTCACCGGGCTCGCCGTGGGCGCCGGGATACTGGGCCTGGCGGGAGCCGCGGGGGTGGTGGCCGGGATGGGCCGCAGGCTGTCGGAGTACCGGTGAGCGGGGAGGGCTGGACGATGCGCGGCAGGCGAGCGGGAACGGACGCCGAAGACGCACCGGCACGCGGGGCGCGCCACGGGCTGCGCGCGACGCTGGCAGCGGGCGCGCTGGCGCTCGCCGCCCTCGAAGCGGCGGTGCTCGCCACCCCCGGGACCGGCGCCAGCGCTCGGACCACCAGCGCGCAGACGGCCGACAGCGCACCGGCCCACGGGACCGCACCGGCAGCCGGACCACCCGGTCGGGCCGCCCCGGCCCAGGCGCCGGGGGACCGCCCGCCCGCCGCGCCCGGCGCACCCGGCGCCCCCGAGCGGTGTGCCGACGGCAGCCCGGTGGCGGCGAGCCTGCGCCCCTCGGACGCCTCCGGTGCGGCCGTGCGGCGCGTTAAGGAGCGCGGGAAGCTCATCGTCGGCGTCGACCAGAACAGCTATCTGTGGGGCTACCGCGACCCGCACACCGGCGCCATCGACGGGTTCGACATCGACCTGGTGAAGGCGATCGCGCGCGACCTGCTGGGCGAGGACCCGGCCATCGTCTACCGCACGATCCCCACCGATCAGCGGGTCCCGGCGCTGCGCGAGCGCCGGGTGGACATGGTGGTGCGCACGATGACGGTCACCTGCGACCGGCGTGCGGACGTGGCGTTCTCCACCGCCTACTTCGAGGCCGGACAGCAGGTGCTGGCGCCGCGCGCGTCCAAGATCACCGGTTACGACGCCTCGCTGGAGGGCCGCACGGTGTGCACCGCTCGCGGCTCGACGGGCCAGAGCGCGCTGGAGGCTGACGCGCACGGCGCCGAGGTGCTGCTCGTGCCGAATCAGCTGGACTGTCTGGTGCGTCTCCAGCTCGGTGAGGTGGACGCGGTCGTCACCGACAACGCGCTGGCGGCGGGGCAGGCCGCGCAGGACCCGACGGTCGGGCTGGTCGGCGAGGCGTTCACCACCGAGTCCTACGGGGTGGCGATGAACCTGGCCGACGAGGACCTGGTCCGGCGCGTCAACGCGGTGCTGAACGACTTCCGTTCGGGTGACTCGGATGGCTCGGATGACTCAGGTGACTCGGATGGCGAGGACAGCGCGTGGCGGGCGTCCTACGACCGCTGGCTGGCCGACGTCATGCCGGACCGGAAGCCGAACCCACCAGCGCCGGTGTACCGGGACTGAGCGCGGGCGGAGGCGGACCACGGCGACACGGAGCCGGGCAGGCGTAACAGGGGCAGGGCGGACGAGAGCAGCGAGGTGACTGATGGAGGCCGCGGAATCCTTTGGACCGGTACTGAGCCGGGACGAGGTGGACCGGGCGCTGGCCCGGCTCGGCGCGGAGCACGAGGCCATCGAGTCGTCGCTGCTCGCCCTCCAGGACCACGCCGGGCGCCGCCTGCTGGAGGGCGCCGAGCTGACCGGCACCACCCGGCACCGCTGGGCGGCCGCCGAGCAGACCATCACCGCGCTGTGGACGCAGTTCGAGCGCTACACCGAGGCGCTGACCACCGCCCGTGGAGTGCGGGCCCGGCGGCGCTGGCCCGGCCGGGGGGAACTGGCCGAGCTGACCGATCTGCTGCGCGGGCGCGGCGTGACGGTGGCCGGTGCGGGCGGTGGCGCGCCCGGCGGGCGGCTGGCCGAGCGGCTGAGCCTGACCGAGCTGGTGGACCGGATGAACTCCGGGTACGCCCGCGCGCTGGACGTGGTGGTCGCCGCCGACGCGGTGTGGTCCGCGCTGCCCGCCCGGATCGACCTGCTCGCCGCCGAGCTGGGCCGCATCCGCTCGCTGGCGCGGTCCGTCGGCGTCCGGCCCGGTGAGCACCCGGCCGGGGACGACCTGGCGGAGATCACCGCCGAACTCACCCGGCTGCGCCAGGAGGTGATCACCGACCCGCTGGCGTTCTGGCGGTCGGCGGGTGCCAACAGCGCGCCCGGCGGCGGCCGTCCGGACACCGACCGGTACGACCGCGCGGCCCGCGCGCTGGAGGAGGTGCGCCGGGAGATCGACGCGGTGCTCGGCGTACGGCAGGACGCCGAACAGCGCCTGGCCCGGCTGCGGGACGTGCTCTCGCGGGCCGACCGCACCCTGGCCGAGGCCCGCACGGCGCGCGGCGAGGTGCTGGCGAAGATCGCCGCGTCGGAGGTACCGGCCGTCAGCGGACCGGCCACCGCGCTGCACGAACAGCTCGCGGCAGCGGCCGAACACCGGCGCCACGCCCGGTGGAACCGGCTCTCCCCGCTGCTGGACGCCCTGGAGCAGCGCGCGGACGACGAGTTGCGGCGCGCCCGCGACCAGCTCGCCGCGGTGACGGCGCCGCTGGCGGTCCGCGCCGAGCTGCGCGGGCGGCTGGACGCGTACCGGGCCAAGGTCGCCCGGCACGGGCTGGCTGAGGAGCCGCTGCTCAGCCAGCGCTACGACGCGGCCCGCCGCATGCTGTGGAGCGCCCCGTGTGACCTGCGCGCCGCCGAACAGGCGGTGCTGCGCTACCAGCACGCGGCGACCGGCCACCTGGCCCCGGGCGGCGCGGCGGCCACGGCGGCAGGCGGCCCGGCGGACGGGGCGGACGGGGCAGGCGAGGCGCCCGGGGCGGAACGGAACGACGGCAAGGGGCAGGGCGGTTGATGACCGGGCAGGGGCACACGTGCCAGCAGCGGGACTGCGCGGGGCGGTACGAGGACGTCGGCGGCGGGCAGCTGTACTGCGACACCTGCGGTCTGTCCCCGGTGGTGGCCCCGGCGGCCGTACCGCCTCCCGGGTCCGCTGCCGCCGCGTCCGGCTGGGGCCCGGGCGCTCCCGCCGGTCCCGGCAGCGGCTCCGGCTCGCTGCCCCCGGCCCGGTCCGGCGACTTCGGGCGTAGCTCGGCCCCATCGCAGTCCTCGCGCCGCTCGGTGTCCGGACGGCTCTCCGCGCGCACCGGCTCCGGTGCGGGCGGGAACCGGATGTCGGTGCGCAGCTCACGCGGAACGTCCTCGGGCTCGTCGGGACGCCACCGGCTCGGCGCGGGCCTGGTGACGGTGCCCGAAGTGCCGCGCGCCGACCCGGCGTCGGCCGTGCTGGAGCGGGCCGAGGTGCCCGAGCGCAAGCGGTTCTGCGGCAACCCCGAGTGCGGCAGCCCGGTGGGCCGCGCCCGCGCCGGGCGGCCGGGCCGCACCGAGGGGTTTTGCACCAAGTGCGGGCAGCCCTACTCCTTCGTGCCGAAGCTGAACCCCGGTGACGTCGTGCACGGCCAGTACGAGGTGGCCGGGTGCCTGGCCCACGGCGGGCTCGGCTGGATCTACCTCGCCGTCGACAAGGCCGTCTCCGACCGCTGGGTGGTGCTCAAGGGCCTGCTGGACACCGGGGACCAGGACGCCATGGCCGCCGCGATCTCCGAACGGCGTTTCCTCGCCGAGATCGAGCACGCGGGCATCGTGCGCATCTACAACTTCGTCGAGCACCTGGACCAGCGCACCGGCAGCCTGGACGGCTACATCGTCATGGAGTACGTCGGCGGCAAGTCGCTCAAGCAGCTCGCCGAGGAGCGCCGCACGCCGCAAGGGCGGCGCGACCCGCTGCCGGTGGAGCAGGCGTGCGCGTTCGGCATCGAGGCGCTGGAGGCCATCGGCCACCTGCACAGCCGCAACCTGCTGTACTGCGACTTCAAGGTGGACAACGCCATCCAGCAGCACGACCAGCTCAAGCTGATCGACCTGGGCGCGGTGCGCCGCATGGACGACCACGAGAGCGCCGTCTACGGCACCGTGGGCTACCAGGCGCCCGAGGTGGCCGAGGTGGGGCCGTCGGTCGCCTCCGACCTCTACACCGTCGCCCGCACCCTCGCGGTGCTGACGTTCGACTTCCGCGGCTACACCAACACCTACGCCGACAGCCTGCCGCCGCCGGAGTCGGTGGAGGTGTTCGCCCGGCACGAGTCCTTCTACCGCCTGCTGGTGCGCGCCACCGACCCGGAGCCCGGGCGGCGGTTCGCGTCGGCCGCCGAGATGGCCGAGCAGCTGACCGGCGTCCTGCGGGAGGTCGTCGCCGAACGCTCCGGCCAGCCGCGGCCAGCCGTCTCCACCCTGTTCGGCCCGGAACTGCGGGTTTCGAGTACGGAGTTGCTGCCCCAGGGGGACGCGGACGCCTCCCGGCTCGGCGCCCGCCCGCCCCGGGGCCGCCGCAGCCGTCTGACGCCGGCCCAGCTGCCGCCCCTCCCTGGGGCGATGGGTCCTGTGACGGTGACGCCGCTGGACACCCGCGCGGTGGCGCTGGCCCTGCCGGTTCCCCTGGTGGACCCGGCCGACCCGAACGCCGGTTTCCTGGCCGGACTCACCGGCGCGTCAGCCGCCGACCTGGACGCCGCGCTGCGGGCGGCTCCCACCGACTCCGTCGAGCTGCGGCTGCGCGCGCTGCGGGCCCGGCTGGAGCTGACGGCCACCACACCCGGCTCCGACGCCGGTGCGGCCCAGCTCGCGGAACTGGCCAGTCGGCACCCGGAGGACTGGCGGGTGGTGTGGTACCGGGGGGTGGCGGCGCTGGTGCACGGCGACCTGGCGACCGCCGCCGTCGCCTTCGACGCCGTGTACGACGCGTTCCCCGGCGAGCCCGCGCCGAAGCTGGCGCTGGCCGTCAGCGCCGAACTGCTGGGCCAGTGGGACAACGCCGAGGAGTTCTACCGACTGGTATGGTCCACGGACCCGAACTACGTCAGCGCCGCCTTCGGACTGGCCCGGGTGCGGCTGGCCCGCGGGGACCGGGCCGGAGCCGTCGCGGCACTCCAGTCCGTGCCTGAGGCGTCCATCCACTACGTGGCCGCCCGGGTCGCGGCCGTCTCCGCCCGCCTGCGCCAGCGCGACCCGCGTGAACCGGTGTGGGCGGAGGTGCGGTCCGCCGCGACGGAGCTGGAGCAGCTGGAAGCGCTCGGTCTGGACGCCCCGCGCCGGGAGCGCCTGGCCACCGAAGTGCTGGGCACCGCCCTGGACTGGGTGCTGGCCGGACGTCCGGCCCCACCCGGCACCGCCGCACCGCACGGGCCGCTGCTGGGCAGCGCGCCGACCGAGGAGGGGCTGCGGCTCGGCCTGGAAGCCGCCTGCCGCAGACTCGCCCGGCTGGCGCAGAGCGGGACCGAGAGAATCACATGGGTGGAGCGCGCGAACCGCCTCCGCCCCAGGACTTGGGTGTGAGGATGCAGCAGCTCGACCAGTGCTCCGCTTGCCCCGGCTGTGCCGAACCGCTGGAGGAGGACGACCGTTTCTGCGGCCGGTGCGGCCTCAGCCTCGCCACGGTGCCGCGACCGACGGCCGAGACCGCCAGCACGGCAGCCACCGCCACCGCGCGGCCCCCGCAGGCCGGGGTCGCCGGCCCGGGCGCGCCAGCTCCACCGCCCCAGTCGGGCGCGCCCACCCACCAGGGCACGCCGCCCGAGCCGGGCACGCCGCCCATGGCCGTGCCGCCGCCGCCCGCGCACCCGCCCACTCCCGCCGGTCCCCCGCCGAGTACGCCGCCACCGGCCGCCGTCCCGGCGCCCGCCTCGGGTCCCCCGGCCTCCGCCGCCGAGCCCACACCCACGCTGACCGGCTTCCCCCTCGCCCCGCCCGCCGCGCGCGAGTCCCCGCGCGACCCGCGCACCGACGCCCCGGCGCCCGCCCCGCCGCAGTCCCCGCCCCCGCCGCCCCGGTCCGCGTCGGCCTGCGCCGTCTGCGGCACAGTCGGCTCGGGTGGTGACGACGCCGACGGCTACTGCGAGCACTGTGGTCACGCCTCACCCAAGGAGCGCGACCACCTGGAGCAGGAGATGCCCGGTGTCGCGGCGGTCAGCGACCGCGGGCTGCGGCACCGCCGCAACGAGGACGCCTTCACGCTCTCCGTGGCCCACCTGCCAAACGCCGCGCCCGCGGTGCTCGCGGTGGTGTGTGACGGCGTGTCGTCCTCCAGCCGGCCCGACGAGGCGTCGGCGACCGCCGCGGCGGCAGCCCGCGACGCGCTGGTCGCCGCACTCCCCCGGGGTGTGCACCCGCCGCACGCCGTGCACGAGGCGCTGGGTGCGGCGGCCCGGGCCGTGGCGGCGCTGGCCGACCCCGGGCGCGACCGCGGCTCCAACGCGCCCGCCTGCACGATCGTCGGCTCGGTCGTCGCCGGGGAGATGTTCACCGTCGGCTGGATCGGGGACAGCCGCGCCTACTGGGTACCGGAGGACCGCGCGGCGCCGCCCGCGCGGCTGACCGAGGACGACTCCTGGGCGGCGCAGATGGTGGCCGCCGGGCTGATGACCGAGGCCGACGCCTTCGCCGACCCGCGTGCTCACGCCATCACCGGCTGGCTGGGCGCGGACTCCGAGGATTTCGACCCGCACACCGCGTCCTTCATGCCCGGGGAGCCCGGGGTCGTCCTCGTGTGCACGGACGGGCTGTGGAACTACGCCGAGTCGGCGGCGGACATGGCGAAGGCGGTACCCGCCGACGCCCGGCAGCATCCGCTGCCCGCAGCCCAGCACCTGGTGCGGCACGCGCTGGAGAGCGGAGGCCACGACAACGTAACGGTGGCCGTCCTCCCGTTCCCGGCCGCGCCCGGGCGGGCAGGATCGGTCTGACGAACGACGTCCGGGGGGGCCGGGACGCCGAGGGGGGCAGGGAGGAATGGCCAGTTTCGCCAAACCGACGACGCCGCGGTTCGCGGTGGAGGTTCACCAGAACCCGTATCTGCCGGAGGGCGGCCGGGAAGTGCACGCCGTCATCACGGTGACCGCCACCGGCGGCGGGACGAGCGGCGGCCTGCCACTGCCCGCCTCCGCACAGCCCGCCGGGAGCGGCCAGCCAGCGACCCCGGCCACCGAAGCGCCCGCCCCGGCGGGCGCGGACGCCCCACGGGCCGCCGTGGTGCTGATGGTGGACTGCTCGGGCTCGATGTCCTACCCGCCGCAGAAGATCCGGCACGCCCGTGAGGCCACCGGGGCGGCGGTGGACGCGCTGCGGGACGGCGTGGCCTTCGCCATCGTCGCGGGCACGCACGAGGCGCGGGAGATCTACCCCGGTGAGGGCCGCCTAGCGGTGGCCGGCCCGGCGACCCGGGCGGACGCCAAGGCCACCCTGCGCAGGCTGCGGCCCGACGGCGGCACGGCCATCAGCACCTGGCTGTGGTGCGCCGACCGGCTGCTGACCGCCTCCGGCGCCGCCATCCGGCACGGCATCCTGCTCACCGACGGGCGCAACGAACACGAGGAACCGGGCGCGCTGCGGGCCGCGCTGGACGCCTGCTCCGGGCACTTCACCTGCGACGCGCGCGGGGTGGGCACCGACTGGGAGGTCACGGAGGTCACCGGCATCGCGACGGCGCTGCTGGGCACCGCCGACATCGTCGCCGAATCCTCCGGCCTGGCCGAGGACTTCCGCACCATGATGACGGCCGCCATGGGCAAGGGGGTGGCCGACGTCGCCCTGCGGCTGTGGACACCGGCGGGCGCGGAGATCGGCTTTGTGAAGCAGGTCGCACCGACGGTGACCGATCTCACCGACCGGCGTGCGCCCGTCGCCGCCCGGGCCGGGGACTACCCGACGGGCTCGTGGGGCGACGAGTCGCGGGACTACCACGTGTGCGTCCGCGTCCCGGCGGCCGCCGTCGGCCAGGAGATGCTCGCCGCCCGCGTCTGTCTCGTCCAGCCGCTGCCCGACGGCGGCGCCGACGTGCTCGGTCAGGGCCTGGTCCGGGCGGTGTGGACCGACGACGCGGCCGCCTCCACGGCGATCAGCCCGCAGGTCGCGCACTACACCGGGCAGGCGGAGCTGGCCCACGCCATCCAGCAGGGCCTCAGCGCCCGCAAGGCCGGGGACACCGGCGGCGCGACGACGCGCCTGGGCCGCGCCGTCCAGCTCGCGGCGGCCCTGGGCCACGCCGATACCGCCCGGCTGCTGGCGAAGGTGGTGGACGTCGTGGATGAGGCGAACGGTACTGTTCGACTGAAGACGGCGGTCGCCGAGGCCGACGAGATGACGCTGGAGACACGCTCCACCAAGACGGTCCGGGTGAAGTCCGGCTGACGTCTGGCTGACGAAGGCCACCGGCCAAACGCCGAACCGCTGGCCGAGCACCGCCGAGAACCACGAGACGACGCACTGCGCACACCGCCGCGCGGAGGGGGGAAGCCCGAGATGCCGACATGTCCGAACGGCCACCAGTCCACGTCCGAGGACTGGTGCGAGGTGTGCGGGCACCGGATGGCGGGACCGGCTCCGGCCGGGCCGGGGCCGCTGGCGCCCCCGCCGCCACAGCAGCACAGCGCCGGGGGGCACGACGGGTACGGCTATCCCAGCCCGCCCCCACCGCAGCAGGCCGGGGACGGTTACGGCTACCCGACGTCCTCAGCGCACGGCCAGCCCGCGTACGGCCACCACCCCGGCCCCGGCGTGCCCTCCGGCACCGCGCAGCACGGCGCGCCACCCCACGGCGGCCCACAGCACGGCACCGCGCAGCACAGTGAGCTGTGCCCGCAGTGCCGCACGCCGCGCGAGTCGCAGGCGCCGTTCTGCGAGGAGTGCCGGTACAACTTCCACACCCAGTCGGCCACGGCCTACGCGCCGCCCGCGCCGCCGCCCGGCTTCCTCCAGCAGAGCGCCCCGCCGGTGTACGAGGCGTCCCGGCCCTCGCGGGTGAACCGCCCGGCCGAGCCGATACCGCCACAGGCCGCGCACCAGGCACCAGCCCACCAAGCCCCAGCCCGCCAGGCGCCGCCCCAGGGAACCGCTGAACTCGGCGACTGGAACCTCGCCCCGCCGGGCGCCCCGCCCGGCCAGCGGCCCCACCCGCACGCCCCGAACCAGGGGGCGCCCGGTGCGGGGCAGCCCTCGGGCTACGGCTACCCAGCTCCCGGCGGCGCGCCGCCGGTGCCGGAGACGGGCTGGCTCGTCAGTGTCGGTCCGGACCGCGCGTACTTCTCCGCGATGATGCGGCGCAGCGGCCCGGAGGGTGCCTCGCTGAACCTCCCGGCGTACGCACCGGAGCAACAGGTGCAGCTGACCGGCGAGCAGCTCAGCATCGGCCGCAGGCGGCATTCCACGGGCGAGGCACCCGACATCGACCTCTCCCGCCCGCCGGAGGACCCGGGTGTCTCGCACCAGCACGCCCTGCTGGTGCGCCAGCCTGACGGCGGCTGGGCGGTCATCGACCAGGACTCCACCAACGGCACCACGCTCAACGGCGCCGAGGACCCGATCCAGCCGTTCGTGCCGGTACCGCTGCGCGAAGGCGACCGCGTCCACGTCGGCGCCTGGACGACGATCACCCTCCACCGCGGCTGACGCCCGCCCGTGCGCACGGCACCGGCAGGTCCGCCGTGCGCACGGTGTCCGCGTGGCCCAGTGGATGGTCAGGCGCGGCGGGACAGTTCACCGTTCGATCACATGTTCCGACGCGGTGATCGCTCGTTCCACCTCTCGGGATAGCGTCACTCCCATGAACCAACAAGCCGCGATCACCGTCGAAGGACTGCGCAAGCGGTACGGGGATGTCCAGGCGGTCGACGGGGTCTCGTTCGAGGTCGCGAGCGGCGAGTTCTACGGCATTCTCGGACCGAACGGCGCCGGAAAGACCACCACGCTGGAGATGGTCGAGGGGCTGCGCCGCCCGGACGAGGGCCGGGCGCTGCTGCTGGGCCAGCCGTCCTGGCCGCGCGACAAGCGGCTGCTGGCCCGCATCGGGGTGCAGTTGCAGGCGTCCGCGTTCTTCGAGAAGCTCACCGCCCGCGAGCAGATCCACACCTTCGCCGAGCTGTACGGCGTCCGGCGGGCGGACGCCGACGCGATGCTGGAGCGCGTCGGGCTGACCGACAAGGCCGGCGTGCGCCAGGACCAGCTCTCCGGCGGCCAGGAACAACGGCTGTCCATCGCGTGCGCGCTCGTGCACGACCCGGAGCTGGTGTTCCTGGACGAGCCGACGACGGGCCTGGACCCGCAGGCCCGGCGCAACCTGTGGGACCTGCTGCGCGACATCCAGTCCGAAGGCCGCACCGTCGTGCTGACCACGCACTACATGGACGAGGCCGAGACGCTGTGCGACCGGGTCGCCGTCATGGACCACGGCCGCGTCCTGCGCGTCGGCCCGCCCCGCGAACTGATCGGCGAGCTGGGCGTGGACTCGCTGGAGGACGTCTTCCTCCACCTGACCGGACGGGAGTACCGCGGATGACCGCGCCACGCGCCGACGCCGGGCGAAGGCACCGCACGCCGTTCGTGAGCCTGTCACGGGCCATGGCCCTGGGCCTGCTGCGCGACCGCACCGCCGTCTTCTTCCTGCTGCTCTTCCCGCTGATGTTCCTGGTGCTCTTCGGCGCCCTGTTCAAAGGCTCCGGCACGTCCGGGACGTCCGTCGTGCAGGTCGGTTCCGTCGCGGTGCTCGACGAGATGCCCGAGGAGTCCCGCGCCGCGCTGCGCGGCGTGCTGGAGGTGGCGAAGACCGACGGCTCCGAGGCCGCGCTGGACGAGGCGCTGGAGGAGGTCCGCACCGGGGACGTGGACGCGGCGGTGTTCCAGCGCGGCGACGAGATCGAGGTGCGCTACTCCGCCGCCGACCCGGTGCGCGCGGGTACCGTCCGCTCGCTGCTCAACTCGCTCGTGCAGTCCGCCAACCAGGCCGCCACCGGCCAGCCGCCCGCCTATACGCTCGCCGCGCAGCAGGTGGAGGACCAGTCCGTCAAGCCGATCCAGTACCTGACGCCGGGGCTGCTGGGCTGGGCGGTGGCGATGGGCGCCGTCTTCGGACCGGCGTTCAACCTGGTGTCCTGGCGCAAGAAGCGCATCCTGCGCCGCCTGTGGCTGGCGCCCATCGACGCCACGTCGGTGATCGGCGCCCGCGTCGGCATCACGCTGGCCTTCGCCCTCGTCCAGCTGGTGGTCTTCCTCGGCGTCGCCAGCCTCCCGTACTACGGGCTCCAGCTCACCGGCGACTGGTGGCTGGTCGTCCCGCTCGTGCTGGCCGGGACGCTGGCGTTCCTGTCCATCGGGCTGCTGGTGGGGGCGTGGGCGAAGTCGGAGGAGGCGGCCAACGGGCTGGCGCAGGTCATCGTGCTGCCCATGGCGTTCCTGTCCGGCTCGTTCTTCTCGCTGGAGGCGGCACCACCGTGGGTGCGGACCGTCTCGGACTTCCTGCCGCTGAAACACCTGGCCGAGGCGATGCAGGGGGTCTTGACCCAGGGGGAGAGCTGGGCCGCCGCGCTCCCGGTCATCGGCGGTCTCCTCGCCTTCGCGGCCCTCGTCACCCTCCTCGCCTGGCGTGTCTTCCGCTGGGACTAGGCGCTCGTCCGGCACCGTCCGCCGCACGCACGCACGCGGTGAGGCAACCGGCCTGCGACGGACCCCGCCTGGGCACGCCGGGCGGGGTCCGTCGCCGCGTTCGAGGCGGGCACACGCCGCACTGGCTTTCGCGCCTCCCGGTCGCGCGACGGCCCGCGGCCTGCGGGCGGGACCCGGACCGGGCGGGGTGACGGAGTGGGGAACGGCCACCCCCGGCGGCTCAACCCGGTGTGTTGATCATGGAGTTCGCCGCGTACACCAGGTAGTTCCACAGCTGCTTGTCCAGTTCCGGCGGCAGCTGGAGGCTGTCAACCGCGTCCCGCATGTGCCGCAGCCACGCGTCATGCGCCGCCCGGTCCACCTGGAACGGCGCGTGCCGCATCCGCAGCCGCGGGTGCCCGCGCTGGTCGCTGTAGGTGCGGGGGCCGCCCCAGTACTGCATGAGGAACAGCGCCAGGCGCTCCTCGGCCGGGCCCAGGTCCTCTTCCGGGTACATGGGGCGCAGGAGTTCGTCCCCCGCGACGCCTTCGTAGAAGCGCTTCGCCAGTCGGCGGAACGTCTCCTCGCCGCCGACCTGCTCGAAGAACGTCTGCGTCTGCAAGGTGCCTCGCGGAATCTCCATCACGTCCCCCATGGTCGCAGATCGCCCGCCCGTACCCGCCGCCCGTGAGGGAGGCGGCGCCCAGCCCCCGGGGCTACGCGGGAGTAACCGAGAGTCCCACCGGGCGGGAGGGGCGCACGGCGACGGAACCGTGCGGGGTGGACAGCCGCAGCCAGGGTCCGGCCGCCAGCAGCCCCAGCGGCTCCGGCCCGCCCAGGAAGCCCAGCGCGTGCGCGGCGTGCACGGCCCGCAGCGGCAGTCCGGTGCGCCCCAGCGGACGCGACCAGATCTCCTCGGCCAGCGCGTCCAGCCGCTGCCGCGTGCGCTCGGCCTCCGGCAGCTCCTCGGCCCGCTCGCGGAACTCCCCGACGGCGGCGGCGGCCACCGTGCGCACGGCGTCCGGCGGCAGCTCGCCGAGCCGCTCCCAGCCCCGGCGCGGCGGCATCACCCCGGCCCACGGCGGACCGGTGACGGCGGCGGGCACGCGCAGCGACGCCGCCTTCTCGTCCAGCAGCTCCAGCAGCTCCCCGGCCGCGACGGTGACGTCCAGCTCGGTACCCGCGTCCGCCTCGGCCAGCCGGGCTGTGCGCACGGCCAGCACCTCGAAGCGGGCGGGGCGGGCGAAGACGGCCGCGACGCCGCCGGCCGCCTGGATGCGCACGGCGGCGTTCTTCTCCCACCGCAGCAGCCGCTCCAGGAAGGCGGCCACGCGGACCGCCTCCCCGGGTTCAGCGAGGTGCAGGAGCTGCCGGGTCACGGAAGGTGTCATCGAGGTAGGGCTCCAGGAAGGACCGCTCGGCGTCGGAGAGCCGGCGCGGGCGGCCCTTTCGCAGGTCGAAGGGGACGATCACGGTCGCGGCCCGGGCGTACACCGTCTCCCCGTCCTTGACCTCGTAGGCGACCGTGGCCGAGGCCGCGCCGAGCTTCGTCACCCACGTCTCGATGGTCACCGGTTCGTGCCGGTGCACCAGCGGGCGCAGGTAGTCGATCTCGTGCCGGGCGACGACGGCGCCGCTCGCGAAGGACTCGGCGTCGGCCTCCCGCGCCAGCCGGAACATGAAGTCCACGCGCGCCTCTTCCAGGTAGCGCAGGAAGACGACGTTGTTGACGTGCCCGAAGGCGTCCATGTCCGACCAGCGCAGGGGGCAGGCGAAGTGGTGTCGCACGTGCGTCAGCCCCGGGTGAGCTTCTTGTAGGTGGCGCGGTGCGGACGAGCCGCCTCCGGCCCGAGCCGCTCGATCTTGTTCTTCTCGTAGGACTCGAAGTTGCCCTCGAACCAGAACCACTTGCTGTCACCCTCGTAGGCGAGGATGTGGGTGGCGACGCGGTCCAGGAACCAGCGGTCGTGGGAGACGACCACCGCGCAGCCGGGGAAGTCCAGCAGTGCGTTCTCCAGGGAGGAGAGCGTCTCGACGTCGAGGTCGTTGGTCGGCTCGTCCAGGAGCAGCAGGTTGCCGCCCTGCTTGAGGGTCAGGGCCAGGTTCAGCCGGTTGCGCTCACCGCCGGAGAGCACGCCGGCCGGCTTCTGCTGGTCCGGGCCCTTGAAGCCGAAGGCGCTGACGTAGGCGCGCGAGGGCATCTCGACGTGGCCGACGTTGATGTAGTCCAGTTCGTCGGAGACGACGGCCCACAGCGTCTTCTTGGCGTCGATGTTGGCGCGGGACTGGTCCACGTAGGAGATCTTGACCGTTTCACCGACCTTGATCTTGCCCGAGTCCGCCTCCTCCAGGCCCTGGATCATCTTGAACAGCGTGGTCTTGCCCGCGCCGTTGGGGCCGATGACGCCTACGATGCCATTGCGCGGCAGCGTGAAGGACAGGTCGTCGATGAGCACCTTGTCACCGAACGCCTTGGAGAGGTTCTCCACCTCGACGACGATGTTGCCCAGGCGCGGACCCGGCGGGATCTGGATCTCCTCGAAGTCCAGCTTCCGGGTCTTCTCCGCCTCGGCGGCCATCTCCTCGTAGCGGGCGAGGCGCGACTTGGACTTGGCCTGGCGGCCCTTGGCGTTGGAGCGCACCCACTCCAGCTCCTCCTTGAGGCGCTTGGCGCGCTTGGCGTCCTTTTGCCCCTCGACCTTCAGGCGCGCCTGCTTCGTCTCCAGGTACTTGGAGTAGTTGCCCTCGTAGGGGTAGGCGCGGCCGCGGTCGAGTTCGAGAATCCACTCGGCGACGTTGTCCAGGAAGTACCGGTCGTGGGTGATCGCCACGACGGTGCCCGCGTACTTGGCCAGGTGCTGCTCCAGCCACTGGACGGACTCGGCGTCCAGGTGGTTGGTGGGCTCGTCCAGCAACAGCAGGTCCGGCGCCTCCAGCAGCAGCTTGCACAGCGCGACGCGGCGCTTCTCACCGCCGGAGAGGTTGGTGACCGGCCAGTCGCCCGGGGGGCAGCCCAGCGCGTCCATGGCCTGCTCCAGCTGCGCGTCCAGGTCCCACGCGCCCGCGTGGTCGAGCTGCTCCTGGAGCTTGCCCATCTCCTCCATCAGCGCGTCGGTGTACTCGGTCGCCATCTGCTCGGCGATCTCGTTGAACCGGTCGAGCTTGGCCTTGGTGTCGGCCACGCCGTCCTGAACGTTCTCCAGCACGGTCTTGGACTCGTCCAGCGGCGGCTCCTGGAGCAGGATGCCCACGCTGTAGCCGGGCGAGAGGAAGGCGTCGCCGTTGGAGGGCTGTTCCAGCCCGGCCATGATCTTCAGCACCGTGGACTTGCCGGCGCCGTTGGGACCCACGACACCGATCTTCGCGCCCGGCAGGAAGTTCAGGGTGACGTCGTCGAGGATCACCTTGTCGCCGTGCGCCTTGCGCGCCTTGCGCATGGTGTAGATGAACTCAGCCAAGAGAAACCGTCCGGCAGTGAAGTAGGTGTCGGGTCGCGGCTGCGCCGCGGCGGGCCAGTTGTCCATCCTGCCGTACGGAGCGCCGTTGGCGGAAACCGGGCGCGGGGCGGGCAGGTCCGCGAAGCTTGCCGCTACCGCTCCGGCCCCGCCGATACGCCCGCCCACCGGCAGTTCCGGCTACCGCCCCCGCCGCGTCCGGGGCCTCGCCGAGGCCCGTGTGCGGCGTGGGCCTCACGGCGCGGGAGTGCCCGGGCCGCGGCGTCGGCGTCCGGTCACGGTCTGTTGCGGCCGACCGTGACGAGTGCGCCGCCGCCCAGTACCAGCAGGCCGAGCCCCACCGCCGTCAGCAGCGGCAGCTGGCCGTCGCTTCCCGTCTCCGCGAGGTTGACCCCGTGCTGGCCGGAGCTGTCGCCGCCGACGGTGACGGGCTCGCTGTGCACGCTGAGGCCCTCCTCCTGCGGCTCGGCGCTCAGCGTGGCGCAGTTCAGCACGCCAGAGAACGTCCAGGTATCTGCCTGGGCCCCCGCGATGGTGATCCGGTACGCCTGGTCCTCGCCCACCGGCACCGCGACCGTCTCGGCCGTTCCGCCCGGCACGGCGTGTTCCTCCTCCCCCAGGGTGAACGTGAACGCGGCGTCGCCCCGGTTGTCCACGGTGACCGCCAGAGCCCCGGCAACGCAGTCCGGCCGGGCGGAGACGGCCGGGGCGGCCCCCTCAGCAGCCCAGCTCGCGGTGGCCCGCGCGGTCACCGTCGCATCGCTGGAGCCAGCCACGACCTGTGCCTGACCGGCGCTGTGCACCCCGCTGTCGGCCAGGGTGCGACCGACGGGTATCTGGGTGGTGCCCTGGACCGTGAGGCTCGCGCTCGCGTCCGGCGCGTCCTCGGGCACGTCGAACCACAGCTCGGTGCCGTCCCGCGCCTGCGTCACCTCCTCGCCCCGCGCGTCCACGATGCGTACGCCGTGCCGTACGGCCTCCGGCCCGGGCGCGACGGAAACGTGGTCCGCGCCCGTTTGTACCGTCACCGGGCCAAGCGCTGCGCCCGGCCGCCCGGCGGCGGCGCGCGACCGCAGGGCCAGAGACGGCCCCGGCTCGGGGCGGGCCTCGGCCTCCTTGACCAGGTAGTCCGCCAGCTTCTCGGCGTTCGGGTCCACCGCCGTGACGTCCGGCCGCCCGCCGTCCGGCCCCAGGTCGGAGTAGCGCCAGATGGCCACCTGGGTACCGGCTGCCGCGGTCTGCGGCGTCAGTTGGCTGGCCCCGGCCCGGTCGGCGAGCGCGGCGAGATCGTCAACCTGGGGGTAGGAGTGGCGCAGAATCCACCGTATGTGCCCGGCCTCAGGGTTGTCGTGGAGCGAGGTGTCGGCCCAGGGCACCTCCTCGTACCGCGCCCCCTGCGCGGTGGAGCTGTACATGTCGATGCCGTACGTGAGCAGGCTGCCACCGCCACTGACGGACATCTCGAACAACCCGGCGGCCGTCTCCGTCGTGGCGCTGCCGTCCGTGATGACGGCGCGGCCGTGCGCCTTGAGTTTCCCCAGCGTGGCACTGGCGCCCCCAGCCCCCTCCGGGCGGGACACGGCCTCTCCCCCGGCGAGCCGTCCCTCCACAGGCTCCCCCGCCGTCAGCGCAGGCTCCGCCGCCGTGAGCGGTCGCGCCGTGAGCTCCCCCGCCGCCGCCTCACTCGCCCCCGCCGCCGTTCCCGCTGCCGCGAGCATCCCCGTGAGCAGTGCCGTCACCGCGCGACGGGCGGCAGCCCGTCGGCGTATCGCTCTCATGACTATCCCCTCGTCAGCCCCGTGGTCTTCAAAATCGTAAGGAGACAAGCTCAACACGATCCCCAACTTTCACAGTTGCTACGCGCACCGCATCGCAATCGTTATCCCCACCTCCCCCAAAACGGACTTTCCTCGCTCTTGGCTGGCTGCCGACACAGCTGCCACCGCCGCCTTCTCCGGCCGCCGCCCCGCCCCGTCAGACCGCGCGTCTCACCCCGTGGGCACCGGGGACGCGGCCCCCATGGGCGCCTCCGCCCGGGCAGCGGCCACCCGTACCCACGCCGAAGTGCCGCGCGTCAGATCGTGGCCGACGGTGGCGGCGTCGATCGTCGCGTGCGTCCAGCGCTGCCCCTCGCGCTCGCTCTCCACCACGCGCAACCGGCCGTGCACGATGACCGGTTCCCCCACCCCCACTGACGCGGTGAGGTTGTGGGCGAGCGACCGCGACGCCCATACCGTGTAGAAACTCGTGGTGCCGTCCACCCACATGCCCTGCTCGCGGTCGTACCGCCGCACATTGGACGCGAGCCGGAAGCGGACCGAGGCACCGCGCTCGGTCTCCCGGAAATCCGGCTTCGTCGCGACGTTGCCCACGACCGTCACCATCGTCTCGTTCATGCCCGAGGTCTCCTCATCCCACCGCGCCGGCCCGCCTGCCAGACCGGTCACGGACCATGGTGGGGCCATCTCCCAGATCTCGCTGAAGGCTGTGGACAGCCAAGGGGTTGTGGAAAACCCCCTCACTCACACCGGTGAATGAGGGGGTGTCAGAAGCATCCGAACGCGGCAAACGGACGCGCGGGACGCCCGGGTGTCAGCCTCCCGGCGGGCCTCCGGCCGCGACCACGTACTGGCCCCGCACCTCCCGGTACCGCAGCAGCTCCGCCGCCACCGGCTCCAGCACCCGCCCCCGGCCGCAGCCCGCCGCCAGCCAGCGCAGCCGCTGCTCCTGGGCCAGCCCGTACGCGCGGGCCGGTCCACGGGCGGCGGCCCGGCACACCCACGCCAGCAGCGGCGACCCCAGGGCGCCGCCCGCCAGCAGCGCGGCCGGAACCCACGGCTCCCCGGAGACGACGGCCACCAGGGTGCCGACGAGCCAGGCCAGCCCCACCAGCTGCACCGCGAGGAGTGCCGCCTGCCCCACCGACGCGGCGGCCCACCAGCGCGGCCGGGGCGGACGCTGCGGCAGACCGGCCTCGGCCACCGCCTCGTCCAGCGCGCTCGGCAGCCCCTCCGCGCCACGCCACGCCGCTTCCCGCACGGTGCGCGCCCACGGTTCCGGCAATCCCCGGGAGGCGTCGGCGGCCAGCGCCCGCACCGCCTCCGCGACGACCGGACGCGCGGCCGGGCGCGTCTCCTCCGTCCCCTCCACCGCGGCCGGGCCGCCCGGCGGTTCGCCCCGGCGTTCGGCTCGCCGCCGCGCGTGCCAGTGCGCCAGGCCCGCCCACGGTGTCCCGCAGGCGGCCTCGGCGTGACGCAGCCAGGTGCGCTCGGCGGTCTGGCCGACTGCCGTCGCACCCGCCGCCGTGCCCAACCGGTCCTCGAACTCCCAGCGCACCTGTTCCGTCAGCCCCAGCGGCGGCACCGGGCCATCGGCGACGTACACCGGACGCAGCCCGGCCACGGCCTGGTCCACGTCGGCCGCCAGCCGCCGGGCGGCGGCCGACCGCGCCGCTACGAACGCCGTGAGCGCGTCCCGCAGTTCGGCCACCCCCTGCCCGGTGAGCGCGGACACGGCGTGCACCTGCGCACCCGGCTCGCCGTACTCGCCGAGCGCCATGCCGTCCTCGTCCAGCACGCGGCGCACATCGCCGAGCACCTCGTCGGCGGACTCCGCGTCCAGCCGGTCCGTCTGGTTCAGCACCACGAACGTGACCTCGGCGTGCCCGGCCAGGGGCCCCAGGTAGCGCGCGTGCAGCATCGCATCGGCGTACTTCTCCGGATCGACGACCCAGATCACCGCGTCCACCAGCCGCAGCAGCCGGTCCACCTGCTCGCGGTGGCCGGGCACGGCGGAGTCGTGGTCCGGCAGGTCGATCAGCACCAGGCCGCGCAGTCCCAGGTGCGAGGCGTCGCGCAGCTGCGCCCGGCGCCGGTCGCGGTGGGAGATGCCGAGCCGGTCCAGCAGGCCCTCGGCTCCCAAGCGGTCGGAGCTGGTCTCCCACACGCAGGCGAGCGGAGACGCCGTGGTGGGCCGCCGCACCCCCGCCTCGGCCAGCTGCGTCCCGGCCAGCGCGTTGAACAGGGTGGACTTGCCGCTTCCGGTCGGCCCGGCGATCGCCACCGTGGTGTAAGCGCGCGAGAGCCGCCCCCGGGCCGCCGCCTCGTCCAGCACCCGGCTCGCCTCGGCCAGCGCCGCAGGCTCCAGCCGCGTCCGCGACAGGCCGACCAGCTCCCGCAGCGCGTTCAGCCGTTCGCCCAGCCCACTGCCGGCCCGCGGCTGCGGCGGCCGGACGGCGGCGGGCTCGCGCGGGGCGGGTGCGGGCGGCACCGGATCGGTCACCACCCCGACGGCGTCCGCGACGGCCTCGTCCAGCGCCGACCGTGGCGCGGGCGAAGGACCCTGCGGCGGGGACGGTTGCCCGGGCGCGGAGGTGGGGGAAGCGTGCGGCGTACGGAGAGACCGTGGGGTGCGCGGTGTTGGGTGCGAGTGGGGTGTGTGGGTTGTTGGCGTCATGGGCGGGGTGAGCGGCGGGTTCGACGGGGCGGGTGCGGGTGGTGGTTCGGGCATCGGCTCCCCCACTGGCGGGACAGGCGTCACCGGCACGGGCTCACTCGGAGGCGGCTTTGGCACCGGCACGTGCGGCGGCTCGGACGCGTCGTCAGGCGCCGGGGAGGTGGTAGGCCCGGCAGCGGCTCCAGGGTCATAGGCCGCACCGGTGGGCGAGGTCCCGGGCGTCGGCGCGCCGCGCTGCCCGGGCGGTGTCGCGGGCTCCGTCGCGACCTCCGGGCCGACGGCTGGCTCGGAGGTCGCGTCGTGCGCTGACAGCGACTGCGGGAGCCGCTGTGCGGGGTGCGTCGGGGACGCGGGCTCGAAGAGCGGCAATGGTTCGGCGGGAGGCACGGCTGCGGCCGGCGCAGACACCCCCTCCAGCCGCACCGGGCCGGACGGCGAAGGCTCCGCAGGCGCCGCCGCCGCACCGTACGGCGAGGGCTCACCGGGCACATACGCCCACCCGGCGTCGGGCAACGGCTCACCGTACGGCGACGGCTGCGCGCCCGCGTACGGCGACGGCTGACCCTGCTGCTCTGGAGAGTGCTCCGGGCCGGACGAAGGCAACGGCGCCGTGGACGGGACCCCGTCACCGTAGGGCAACGGCTGTGCAGACCACACCGGCTCGGAGGCTGACGAGGGGTCCGCAAACCCGTACGAGGACTCCCCGGGCGCTCCCCACCCGGCGTACGACGGCGGCGCGGTGGGCGGTGTCGGCGACGCGTACGGCGCCGGGCCGGGAGGCGGCGCCGGGTCCGCGTACGGCGGTGCGGCGGGCGGTACCCATCCGGACGGCGGCGCGTGCGGCGGAGACGGAGGAGGCGCAGGGAGCGGCCCGTGGGGCGCATCGCCCGGGGCCAGCCGAGGTTCCGCGCACCTGGCGGGGAGCGGTTCCGCCCCTGGACGGAACGGCTCGGCGTATGGCTCATCCCACTGGAGGCGGGGAGGCTGGCCGGCGGGCGCGGGCGGCCGCAGCTCGGTCAGCGGCTCCACGGGGGCGAACCCGCCCTCCCGGACGAGCGGTTCCTGAGCCACCGGCACGGGCGGCACGCCGTCCGGCGTCATCCCCTGGGGTGTCCCCCGCTCCGGCGTACCGACTTCCGGCTCACCGCTGTCCCCCACGGGCGCCCCGGACCCGGGGTGGTACAGCGCGCTGCCATCCGAAGCGGCCCACCCACCGGTCTGCGGTGCCCCGGCGTAGGACGCCCACGGGTACGGCGCGCCGCCTCCCGCCGTACCACCGGCGTCCGCATCAGCGCCACCGCGCTCAGCGCCCCCCGCGCAGACGGCGCCTGACCCGGCGCCACCCGGCCCGGTAGCGCCTGACCCGGCGTCCGTCACCGAGGTCCCGGCGGGCGCGGCGCCCGTCGGGGGTCCCGGCGCAGGCGGTGGTGGCACCGGGGAAGGCGGCGGATCGGCGGGATGGCCGTCGAGCACGGGCACCGGCTGCGGACGGACGCGCCGGGCGATGAGCCCGTCATCCCATTGACGCGTCTCGGCTTGACGCGTCTCGGCCTCGGGGGGCGGTGTGCTCGCGCCGTCCTCGCACGGCTCCCCCGACGATCCCCGCGACCCCGGTGTTCCGGGCGATCCCGGCGATCCCGTCACGTCGCTCACCTCTCCTCCTTGTGCTGCTTCTGGAGTACGGACAGCGCGGCGATCAGCTCGACCTGCTGCTCGGGGCCAGCGCCGAGTTCCTCCAGCGGGGCCAGCCGCCGTTCCCGCTCGCCGCGCAGTGCGCGGTGGGCCGCGCTCTCCAGCAGTTCGGCACCCCGCTCCCGGAGCCGGACGGTCGCGGGCGCGCCGATGATCAGTCGCAGCGCCTCGTCGGCGGCCCGGCCGCGGGGGCCGCCGAGCAGCGAGGTCGCCAGGAGTGCCGCCGTCTCCTCGCTGGTGGAGGGGCCACGGCCGTCGGCCCGGAAGGTTTCGTCGGCCAGCTCTTCCAGGCAGCGCCGCCAGCGCCGCACCAGCAGGCCCATGCGCTCACCGAGCGTGGCGCCTTCGGCGGCGGGCGGTTCGGTCAGTCCGGCGGCGCCCGGTTCGCCACGCCAGCTGCGGGCGATCCGCTCCTCGGCGCTGCCGACGGCTTCGGTGAGCAACGCCGTCAAGCCGTCGGCGCAGGCGTCGAGCAGTTCGTCGCCGCCGCTGTCCCGGGGGAAGCCCTGCCAGTGGGCGAGGGTGTCGCCCGCCAGCAGCTCGCCGCTCGCCAGGTGGCGGCGCACGCGTGCGTGGGCGGCGTCGAAGGCGTCCTCAACCTGCTGGATCAGCCGCACGGTCGCGGCGTGCTGGGCGGCGGCCGCGGCAGCCAGCTCAGGGACGCGGGTGCGCAGGGAGTCGAGGGCACCGCAGGCCGTTCGGTGTGCCGCGCGGTGCCGGGCGGACGGGTCCTGCGCACGGTGGGCCAGCCACGCCCGCAGCGGCTCCACGGCGGTGCCCGGCAGCAGGCCCCGGCCGCCGCCCGCCGACTCGGGCAGCTCCGGGATGGTGAACCGTGGCACGTCGCCAAGTCCGGCCCGCTCCAGCAGCGCCGCGTACTGCCGGGCGACGTCGGCGGCGAGCTGGTGCGGCACCCGGTCCAGCACGGTGGCGAGAGTGACGTCGTGCTCCTTGGCGGAGCGCAGCAGGTGCCAGGGGATGGCGTCGGCGTACCGGGTGGCGGTGGTGACGAGCACCCACACGTCGGCGGCGCACAGCAGTTCGGCGGCCAGTTCGCGGTTGGCGGCGACGAGGGAGTCGATGTCGGGGGCGTCCAGCACGGCGAGCCCGGCGGGCAGCGATTCCGCGCACTCCACCAGGAGGGTGCCGCCGTCCTCGCCCCCGGCCCGGGGGCGTTCCCCGCCGCCGTCCGCCGATTCACCCGGACGCGGCACGGAGACCCGGCCGAACCGGGGCAGCACGCGTCCGTCGGCGAACCAGTGCCGGTCCTCGGGGTGACAGACGAGCACGGGAACGCGCGTGGTGGGACGCAGCACCCCGGCCTCACTGACCCGGCGGCCCACCAGCGAGTTCACCAGCGTGGACTTCCCCGCGCCCGTCGAGCCGCCGATCACGGCCAGCAGCGGCGCCTGCGGCTCGCGCAGCCTGGGAACCAGGTAATTGTCCAGCTGGGCCAGCAGCTCGGCCCTGCCGCGCCGGGCCCGCTCCGCACCGGCCAGCGGCAGCGGGAAGCGGCAAGCGGCCACGCTCTCGCGCAGCCGGACCAGCGCGTCGAGCAGTTCGGTGCGTGCTTCCAAGATCACCACAAGGTGAAGAATGCCCAAATGTGCCGCTTTTTTGAAGCCCATTCAGCGGGGAACGCCCCGTTTTGACCCCTGTGGCAGAAGGCGTGCGGGAGATCAGAGGCATAACGAGTGCACAACACCCCGCCACCCCGCCGCACAAACCCATGCACGAATCGCACCCGCCTGCGATTATCGGAGCCGCTTCACGGAACCTCCACACCGTGGTGCGACGGTGAAGCACCGAGGAGCTGCCAAGGGCACCCCTATCCTTGTGCGAGCAAGGTCCACCGGGGCTCCGCCCGACGCGCGACCGTGCCGAGCCCCCGTAGCTCAGTGGATAGAGCAGGCGCCTTCTAAGCGCTTGGCCGTAGGTTCGAGTCCTACCGGGGGCGCACCGTTTTCGCAGGTCAAAGGGCACTTTAACCCGCCGCGAGATCGATTGCGGCGGGTTTTTCGTTGCCCGTCATGCCTCTTTTGCACCGATCCTCGGGCCTCTTCTCGAAACTCTGTCCCACGTACGTCCCCAGCCCGGCACTCCACCTCCGCCACACAGGCAGATCACCCACGGAAAACGCCTGCTCAGAGCACCACTGACAGTACGTCGGCTCCGGAGGACAGGCGTCCTCATAGCGCCTGCCCTGTCCTCGGCTGTTGGCCCAATCCGCTCCGCGGCTGTCGTCACCCCGCCAGCCGCACGTAGATTCACCCAGACGCGAGCCGCTCGACGTAGGTGCGGCTGGAGGGCTCCACGGATGGGGGGAACGATGGTCAGAGCTTGGACAGTCCGCGGGGGCCAGTATGGCGAGCGCGAAGAGCTAGCGCTGGACGAAGGTGTGGTGATCGCCGGCTGGGAGGAGGTCGGGGATCTGAGCGGCTGCGCGTCGATCGCCGATGTGGGAGAGGTTCTGGCGCGGGCCTACCCGGAGGAGCCGGCCGGCCGGGTGGACAACTGGAAGCACCAGCTGTGGCGCTTCATCACGATGGAGACCGGAGATCTGGTCGTGATGCCCCGCAAGTTCCTGGGAGTCGTCGCCATCGGACGACTGACCGGCGGATATGAGTACCGGAGCGAGGCTGCCCCAGGCTTCCGGCACACGCGCAAGGTGGAGTGGGTGCGCAGCCAGGTCGAGCGGGCGGCGATCGTCGGCGACCTCCGCGACAGCATCGGCGCGTTCCTGACCGTGAGCGAGCTGAGCCGCCGTGACGCGGCACACCGTGTCGAGACGCTGGCCCAGACCGGCGTCGACCCGGGCTACAAGGGCGCCGTGGAACCGCCCGCGGACCCCGAGGCGCTCGAGCAGGATGTGCGCGACGAGGGGACCCGACAGCTGACCGCCCGGGACCTGATCGGCCTGTGGGGGTGGCAGAGGCGCACCGGTGACGTCATCGACCTCGTCGACAGGGAGCTCGCGGCTCGCGGTCTGCAGGTGGCACCGCACTTCACGGAGGTGCAGCTCGACGGCCTGATCACGGTCTCCGTGGAGGAGACCACGCTGACCGGAGAGACGGTGCAGGAGTCACCGGGGACAGAGCTTGGCCATACACCCACAAGGGTGGCGGGCGAGGACCTGAGTAGACACTGGCGTATCGGCAGCCTCCCCTTCGCTCGGGATGTGGTGACAGTCGGCTTCGACGAGCCGCTGAGTCGCGCCATCACGCGCATGGTGCAAGGCGACTTCTCACAGCTTCCGGTGGTGAACCGGAACAACGTGCTGCGAGGGGTCGTCACCTGGGAGAGCATTGCCCGAGCCCAGCTGGGTCATCGCGGCACGACCATAGCCGCGGCCCTGAACCCCCACCCGCTCACCGCTCAGGAACAGGAAGAGCTGTTCGTCCGCATCGACGACATCCAGCGCCACGGATTCCTCATCGTCACCGACGGCGACAACCTCGTGCTCGGCATCCTCACCGCATCCGACTTGGCCGATCAGCTCAAACTACGGGTCGAGCCGTTCATCCTCCTCGGCGAGGCAGAACGGCGCCTGCGCCGCCTCACCGACCGGCTGCCCGTGGACGAGCTGCCCACCGGTTCGGGAGTGCGCAAGACGCGCGCCGCAGGCAAGTACCTCACTCTCGGCCAGTACCCGGAAATCCTCAAGGACGATACCTGCTGGGCGACGTTGGCATGGCCGTACGAGCAGGACGACCTCGTGCGCCGGGTCACCGCCGTCAAGGAGTACCGGAACGAACTCGCTCACTGGGACATGGACGCTCCGGAGACGAAGACCGCGGCTCTGACGGAGACCAAGCAGCTGCTGAGCCTGTTGAAGCTGATCGACCACGATCCACGGCCATGAGGGGCTGACCACCCTGGGCCGGGTCGTCCGCCTGTCAGGCGCCCGGCTCAGGATCGTCGAAGCCGAGCTCGATCACGGCGAGCGCCTCGGCGATCTCGACCGCCAACTCGTCTTCCGGCCCACTGACCAGGACCACGTCCTGATACAGCGGCTCCAGCACCTCTCTGGCCTCCGCCGTCCGCCCCTGCGCAAGCAGCAGCATGCCGATGTTGTGCCGGAGCTCCACCGCTTCTTCGCTGGCGTCGCTGTCAACAGCCCTTACAACGTCCAGCACTTCCGTCAGCTGTGCCAGCGCGTCGGTGACCATGCCGAGTTCGGCGCGGCACCGGGCGGCCTGGGCACGACAGGCACGGGCCTGTTCACTGGTCGGCCCGGCGATACGGGCGTACGCGTCGGCGAGGGTGTCGAACTCGGGTCGCGCGGCGCGGTAGTCACCACCGAGCAGGCGCACCGCGGCTCGCTGCCTGCGCAGTGCCAGCACGGCCCTGTTCTCCGGGCCGAGCGCGCGGGCCGCAGGTTCGATGACCTCGCCGAGCACATCGACTGCCTGCGCGAACCGTTCCTCCATGATGAGAAGGTCTGCCTGGTCACGGGCTGCCCTGAGGTCCGCGCGCAACTGGGCCGGCACGGGCTGCGGGAGGACGGGGGCCGGTCGGTCGGCGGCGGGCGCCTGTTCACGAGCCCGGGGTGCGTAGGGCTTACGGTAGAGAGCGGTCGGATCAGGTACACCGGATGGCCCCTGCTCACCGCCTACGGCTGTCTCATCGCCGGGCAGCGGCAAGAACGGGAGCAGCCTCTCATACACCTCTTGGGTGTCGGCGGGCCGTTCTTCGGGGGCCTTACCCAGCAGGCACAGGACCAGTTCCTCCAGAGCCTGGGGCACCTCAGGGCGCAGCTGCCTCAGGGGCAGGGGATCTTCGCTCACGTGCTGGTACATCAGGCCGAACTCGTCGCCGGCGGTGAACAGCAGCCGCCCACTAAGCAGTTCGTGCAGGACGCAGCCGAGTGCGTAGAGGTCCGTCTGCGGAGTGATCGTGCCGCCACGTACTTGCTCGGGAGCCATGTACTGGTACGTGCCGATGGGCGTCCCCGTGGCGGTCAGCTTCGTGACGTCCGTACGGAGAATGGCGGCGATACCGAAATCCAGGACCTTCACCGTGCCGTCGCGGGCGACGAGAATGTTGGACGGCTTCAGGTCACGGTGGATCACCGGGACTTGATGGGCGTGCGACAGCACTGTCGCGACCTGTGCGGCCACGGCTGCCGCCCAGCCGATCGGCAGCGGACGCGCCGGATTGACGTACCGGCCCAGCGAGACGCCGTCGACGAGTTCCATCACCAGGGACAGCCGTTCCAGCGAGGCGTCGAGCACCGCGTCGTACACCTGGGGCACGCCGGGATGCTGGATGCGCGCGGTGATCCTGGCCTCGCGCTTGAAGCGCTTGGCGAACTCCTCGGCCAGGTGCGGGGCCGCGACCAGCGATGCTTGCCGAAGCAGCTTCACGGCCACCGGTCGGTCGAGCACGGTGTCGTAGCCGCGCCAGACGTCGCCCATGCCGCCGTGGTCAAGCTCCTCGAGGAGTTCGTAGCGGTCGGAGATGGGCTCGGGGGGCACGGTGCTCTCACTTCCTGCGCTGGTGACCGTGTGTCGGCGTCCGTGGCGTGACGGTGCGTGTCCAGTGTGACGCCTGTGGTGATCACCCGTCCAGGCCAGGTCCAGCCAGGATCGGGGAGCGAGCGGTGCCGGGGGTTCCGACACCGCTCGCTCGCTTGCTCCCTCAGACGTGACAGGCGGGTACGTCAGAACCCGTCGTCAACCCCTTCTTCGCGACGGATCATCCGCCAGGCGGCCTTGCGCGCACTGCGGTCGAGGCTCGACTTGAAGCCCTTGTCACCGCCGAAGTACTGGCGGCCGAGCCCGGCGATGGTGTCGATGTGGTCGGCCATCTTGTCCTCGAAGACGTCGTCGAAGACCAGGCCGAAGTTGTCCACGTCGTTGTTGGCCACGGCGGCGGCGCGCACCTTCGGATCGGCCTTGGCTTCCTCGAAGGGGCGCAGAACGTCCTGTTCGGTGAACTCGGTGCCGAACTTCTCGTTGAACTTCTCGATCAGCTCGGACAGCAGCGATTTCTCCACCTCCTTGGCGCCTGTGGCTCCGTCGCCGAACCCCTTCAGGTCGGCCGCTCCCTCGGGGCTGAGCGAGACGTCGTACTCGCCGGTCTTCTCCACCCGCATGTGGCTGAGATCGACTTCGCCTATGTCCACTCCTCCGTCTGCACGCCGCGGCAGCCGGTTGAGCAAGTGACGGCCGTACAGGTGCAACCGCTCCAGTTCAGCGTCCTGGTACGGGACGATCTGGGCGAGGAATCCGTACTTGCGTACGTAGTCGTTGAGGTTCGCGCGGAAGTCTTCGGCCGTCTCGGCCTCCTCGTCGTCCTCGCTCTCCATCAGGGCGGTGAACCGCTCGACGGCCGGGGACAGGAGTCGGTACAGCTCGGCGTGCAGCTTCTCCCACTTGGCCTGGGAGCCGCCCGCCTTCTGCTTCGCCTCGAAGTACGCGGCGGCGAACTCGTCCATCTCCTGCTCGGCGAGAACCGGGGCGGACATCACGCGTCCCTGCGCGGTGTACAGGAGGTTCGGGTCGGAGGGGAGAGTGTTCGCCTCCTCGAAGTACGGGCGGAAGGCATCCCGGATGTCCTCGGCCTCGTTCACGAAGTCCAGGACGGCGAGGTCGGACTGCGCCTTGCGCTCGGCGGTCCGGTTGAGCCGGGACAGCGTCTGCACGGCGGCGATACCGGTCAGCGTCTTGTTCACGTACATCGTCGTCAGGAGCGGCTGGTCGAACCCGGTCTGGTATTTCTCCGCCACGACGAGGATCTTGTACTCGGGCTTGCCCGAGCCACCCGCTCGGACCGCCTTGTCGTCGGCACGTGTGTACGCGAACGCCTCGGGCAGCGCGCTCTCGGCGAGCCCGCCGTTCTCCTTGCTCTCGGTGGTCTCCTCACCGTCAACGGTGAGCGAACCCGAGAAGGCGACCAGGACACCGAGGTCCGGGTACTTCGTGTCGTAGTCCCGGTCCTTGAGGTAGCTCTTGATAGCGCGCGTCATCTGCACAGCGGACTGCCGTGACGCGGTGACCACCATCGACTTGCCGCGCCCGCCGAGCCGGCCGCGGGTGTGCGTGACGAAGTGCTCCACGATCACCTGGGCGTGCTGTGCGACGGTCGAGTCGTGGGTGAGCGCGTACCGTGCGAGCAGGCCGTTGGCCTTGGAGGGATCGACCTCCTTCTCGTCCGGGTTCTGGTTCACCAGTTTCCAGTACGTGTTGTACGTGACGTAGTTGCGCAGCGGGTCGAGGATGAAGCCTTCCTCGATGGCCTGCCGCATCGAGTACGTGTGGAAAGGCCGGTACTTGGCCTCGCCGGCGATGTCGTCGAGCGTGCCGAAGAGTTCGAGGGTCTTGGCCTTGGGCGTGGCGGTGAACGCGAAGTAGGAGAGGTTCGCTGCCTTCGAGCGCTCGTTGGCCTTGCCCTTGAGCTGGCCGGTCAGCGACGACGGGGCTGTAGGGGTGGCGGGAGCCGTGGTGGCGCCGGGGTCCTCGGAGTCGGAGTCCAGGCCGAGGTCGCGCAGGGCGGACTTGACGGCGGTGGCGGCATCACCGGACTGCGAGGAGTGCGCCTCGTCAACGACGATCGCGAACCGGCTGCCCGCGATCTCGGTCGGGTTGCGCCTGATGTAGTCGAGCAGCGCCGGGAACGAGTGCAGGGTTACGGTCACGATCTTCCCGGTGTCCCGGGACAGCGCACGGGCGAGCTGCTCCCCCTTGGCCCCGCCCTTCTCGTCGATCTTCACGACGAGTCCGGCGGTGCGCGAGAAGCTGCCGACGGTCTCGCGGAGCTGGGCGTCGAGGTTGCGGCGGTCGGTGATGACGATGACCTTGTCGAAGACCGGCTCACCGGGGGTGACACGTGCGGTGGTGACGGCGTCCTGGTCCAGCGCGCGCGGGTCGGTGTCCGCGTGCAGGTCGGACAGGCGGTGGGCGAGCCAGCCGATGGTGTTGGACTTGCCGGAACCAGCGGATGCCATGATCAGGTAGTTCTGCCCGGAACCGTGATAAGCGGCATGCGCGGTCAGCTTCTTGACGACGTCCCACTGGTGGTAGCGGGGGAAGATCGTGGTCCGTCCGGTGCCCTTCCTCTGCTTGGGCTGGTGGACGAAACGTTCGAGGAGGTCGAGCCAGTTCTCCCGCTCCCAGACCTGTTCCCACAGGTAGGAGGTGGCGTACGCGCCGAACGCGGTGGGGGCGGGGTTGCCGGCGCCGCCTGGCTTGCCCGGCCCCTCGGAGCCGGTGTTGAAGGGAAGGAAGCGAGTGTTCTTCCCCCAGAGCTGAGTGGCGACGAAGACGAGGTCCGGATCGACAGCGAAGTTCGCGATGACGCGCTTGGCGAAGATCAGCTCGGTCGGGTCGCGGTCGGTGCGGTACTGCTCCTTGGCGTGCTCGACGCCCTGACCGGTGAGCGGGTTCTTCAACTCGGCGGTGGCGAGCGGGATTCCGTTCAGGAACAGGGTCAGGTCGAGGCGGTGACCCCAGTCGGCCTGCTTGGTGGCATACGGGAGCTCGCGGACGACGGTGAGCCGGTTGGCCTGGTACGGGGCGAGGATGGCGGGATCGGTGACGAGGTTCGGCTTGAAGTAGGCGACACGGAGCTTCACTCCGCGGTCCTTCACACCTTCCCGGAGGACGTGGAGAACACCGTGCTCGGCGATGGCCTGGTCGAGACGGCGGGCGAAACCGCGCTGGGCTTCGGCCTGGCCGCCGTAGACGTTCGCGAGCTCGTACCACTCGTCGGGCTGGGTCGCGCCGATGAAGGTGAACAGCTCGTTGGTGTCGAGGCCGAGGTCGGGACGGTAGTCCTCCGGGCTGGCTTCACGCCAGCCGCGATCGAGGAGGGCGGCGACTACGGCGGAGCCGAACGCCTTCTCGTGGTGCACGTTGCTCATGGGTCGGAACTCCGTCCGTTATTCCGTTACGTTGCGGCCACTGGCGGTAGAGACGTCGAACTGGCCGGTTACAGCGGCGGTAATGAGGGATTGACGGCGCTCGGTAAGCAAGGCTAGTTGTCTATCGAGAGCATCCCTTGCCCGGCTGGTAGAATTTTTCAGGCTCTCGTATTCACTCACCACCTCTCGCTGCTTCGACATCGAGCAATCTGGGACGGGAAAGTCCAGGACTTTTGCGCTGCTCGTCGTCGCGATTCCGACTTGCGTCGACGTAAATCGAAAGTACCTCCTACCATGTGCGGTCGCCAAGAGTGCTGCCAGATACTCGGGAACGATCCTCTGTCGATCCCCCCTGATCGCGAACACGTGATTCTGATGCACCATGCGGGGGATACGGCCGTGCCAGACAGCACCGCGACCAAGGTTGTCCGGATTACCATTCGCCTCGGTCATGACTACGTCACCAGGCCGAAGCATGCACCGCATTGCCATGCTCTTCGGAATCCGGATCTGCTTAATCTCGGCGAGATCAACTCGCTCGCCTTGGACGTTAGCCACACGAAGGTACGGAAACTCGGCGTCATCCGAGCTCTGCTCGCGGGCGCCATGCACCGTCACCCCGGACTGCACCCGCGCGAGGTAACCCAATCTGACCGTGTGCAGCTCGGCGGGAAGCCACGGCCAAACGTGATGGCGCTGACCTACCCTACCGATTCCTGGCGTCAACAGCTCCGAGATAGCGGAAAAATATCTCTCTTCGAGTACAGAATCCTGTTTCCTTCGCAGCCTCGCTAGTGTGTCGATGCGGGCGGTCTGGGCGTCGAGGAAGTCGGCGATTCGGCGCTGCTCCTCCGGCGGTGGAACTGGAAGCAGCACGCTTCCCAGAGTCGCAGAATCAAAGGCCGTCGAACGCTCGCGAATTCCCTTTGCAAGCGTGGCCACATACCCATTAATTGCCATTGTGCGCAGCACATAAGCTAGGTATCGCACATCCATGCCCATCTTCGCCTGGTAGGCGTGGACCACCGGCGAAGCTTTCCCGTCGGAATCAGATACACCAATGGCCCCGGCGAAACCATCCATGCCATGAACTACGAGATCCCCCCTCCGGATCCCTTGATATCCGATCTCCTGAATGGCGTTCGTAAAGCCGCCCGTACGTCGATTTTCGCGCAATGTCACCTGCCCGTCACGGAAGGCGGTGACAATCCCATCGTCTGCACGCACATTTCGACGCTGGCGACCCAAAAGCCACTTAGCACGTTCAGTAGTCCACTCGCCGGGGACGACACCCAAGCCGGGAATCCTGGTCATTCCGTCACCTCCCCCAACAGCCCCTGAATCTCCGCCTCCAGCGCCTTCAGCTCCGCGTCGATCTCCGCCAACGGCCGTGGCGGCTCGTACACGTAGAAGTGCCGCGTGAACGGGATCTCGTAGCCGATCTTCGTCTTCGTGTGGTCGATCCACGCGTCCGGAACGTGCGGATGCACCTCGCGCTTGAGGTACTCCTCCACGTCCTCGCCCAGCGGCACGTTCTCGTAGTCCCGCAGTTCCGGGTCGGGCTCGTCCGCACCCTTCACCTTCTGGACCTCGCCCTCGGGGTCCCGTACCCCGACCGCCTCGCGCATCGCCTTCGAGAACGGTGCGCCGGCAGGCCAGAGCAACCCGGCCGCCACCACCGCGTCCTTGAGATCGACGAACGCCTCCGCCTTCTTCGACCACGTCGAGCCGAGCAGCGGGCGCAGGGCCGACACGAACGCCTCCGGGTCCGCAACCACCCTCCGCACCGGCTTCGCCGCCGCCACCGCCACCAGCGTCTCCTCGGTCACCTCGAAGCGGAGCTTCAACGGCCGCTCCACCGTGATCCGCTGGTAGCCGAAGGCCGAGTTGTCGAAGACCTTCACCTTGCCGTACAGCGGGTGCTCCGGATCGCCCGCGACGGCCACCGCCTCCGCGTACAGCCGCGTGATGTCGGCGATGTGGTTGGGCTTGCCGTTCTTCCCGTCGCCCAGTTCCTTGCGCTTGTCGCCCAGCGACTTGCGCATCTTCACCCACTGGTCGCGGGCGTCGAGGAGCACGACCTTGCCCTTGTGGTCCGGGGCCTTCCGGTTCGTGAGGATCCAGAAGTACGTGGAAATGCCCGTGTTGTAGAAGAGCTGGTCGGGGAGGGCGACGATCGCTTCCAGCCAGTCGTTCTCCAGGATCCAGCGGCGGATCTCCGACTCACCCGAACCGGCCGCACCCGTAAACAGAGGCGAACCGTTGAAGACGATCGCGATGCGGGAGCCGCCGCCCCCGTCCACCTCGACCGGCTTCATTTTGGACAGCATGTGCTGGAGGAAGAGGAGCGAGCCATCGTTGATACGGGGCAGACCCGCGCCGAAGCGGCCCGCGTCACCCATTGACGTGTGCTCGTACTCGACCTCGTCCTTGACCTTCTTCCACTCCACGCCGAACGGCGGGTTGGCCAGGAGGTAGTCGAACTTCTTGCGGGCGTGGCCGTCGTCGGAGAAGGAGTTCCCGGCGGCGATGTTCTCCGGGTCCTGCCCCTTGATGAGCATGTCGGAACGGCAGATCGCCCAGGACTCGGGGTTGAGTTCCTGCCCGTAGACCTCGACCGTGGCGTCCGGGTTGAGGTCGGTGATGTGCTCCTCGGCCGCACTGAGCATGCCGCCCGTGCCGCAGGCCGGGTCCATGACGGTGCGCGCGGCACCGGGCACGCTGAGCGCGTCGGCGTCCGGGGCGACGAGGAGATTGACCATCAGCTTGATCACCTCACGCGGGGTGAAGTGCTCACCCGCGGTCTCGTTGGACTGCTCCGCGAAGCGGCGGATCAGTTCCTCGAAGACGTAGCCCATGTTGTGGTTGGGCACGGTCTCGGGCCTCAGGTCCAGGTCCGTGAACTTGCCGATGACCCGGTAGAGAAGGCCGGCGTCGGCGAGCTTCTTGATCTGTCGGCCGAACTCGTACTTCTCCAGGACCTCACGCGCGTTGTCGGAGAAGGCGTTGACGTAGAGCTGGAGGTTGGCCGACGCCGTGTTCGCGTCGTTCGCGATCTTCTTCAGCGTGAGGGCGCTGGTGTTGTAGAAAGCGTGGCCCGAGGCGCGGCGCAGCAGGCGCTCCGGCTTCACGTCATTGTCCTCATACTGCGCGTACACCTCGGCGAACTTCTCGCGCGTCGGTTCCAGGACGCATTCAAGGCGGCGCAGGACCGTAAACGGCAGGATCACCTTGCCGTAGTCGGACTGCTTGTAGTCGCCGCGCAGGAGGTCGGCGACGGACCAGGCGTGGTTCGCCAGTTCCGTGTGCTTGGTGCTGTTCAACGGTTTCCCTTCGGCGCCGGTCCGCGAGGAACGGGACAGGCGGTGCGGATGTGATCCGATGCGATGCGGTCTGATGCGCTGGAGCGGATTGGCGTCCCTATCGGCTGGAAGGGGCGGGGGCTGCTCCATCACTGTTTCCCCGACTCCGGAGGTACCAGTGTCCCGCTGGTCAGCCCCTCCGCGAGGGTCTTTGGCAGCAACGCGGCGAGTTCGGTCACCTGCCGCGCGGATTGGCGCAATCCATACAGGTGGCGGAAGGCTTCGCCGTATCTGCGCTGCTCCTGTAGGGGCAAGAGGGGGACTCGTAGTCTGGTGGGGTCGATCTGTACCGAACTGGTCCCGACCGAGGCGCTGTTGAGGTTGTCCTCCGCGGCGAGGAACCCGGCCAGGAACCAGGCGTCGAGGCGCTTGGGGTCGGGGCGGATCAGGCGGACCCCGCGCCCGATCACCGCGCCACTGTCCCGTTCGTCCGCGACGCGAGCCGCAGTGCCGTGCGCGCTGCGGATCTCCGCTAGGAGTACGTCTCCTTCGGCGACGATCACCGTCGCGTGCGGGACGGGCGTCTGCGGGGCGGCGGTGGCCCGCTGTCCCGCCGCCACGTCGCGACCGACGAGCACGGGCCGGTTCGCGAACGCGGCGGGAGGCGGGGCGTCTCGCTCCCTGGTGGAGGGCGGGCCGACGCGGTGAAGGGTGAGAGCCCCGCCACGCGTGAGGTCGGCGAGCGTCGCCGTTCGCCACTGACGAGCTTCGGCGCCCGACGCGGGCCACGTCCCCGCCCGCGCCCCGGTAGCCAGCCCATCGGCGGCTTTCGCCAGTTCACGTCCCAGCCGAGCCGCTTGTTCGGCGACTGCGACCGGGGCCGCCGCGACCGCCGCCGTGCGGATATTGCGTGCCGGGGTGACATCGACGAGGTCGTCCAGGAGGTCCACCACCGGGACCGCACGCGCCTGGCCCGGCACGTCCTCGAAGGCGGCAGGGTCGGCGACATACGAGGTCCAGTGCCCCAGCACGTCCTCGCTCAACGCGTCCCCATCGGCACCGGCAGCACCGTCGCGCCATGGTGCCCGGACGGAACCACTCGTCCGGGCAAGGCGCGCCGTCGTCCTCCCGCCTCCGCCGGACAGGGCCGCCCCGTCCACACACAGGACCGAATGGTGTTCCGGCGCCGTGAGTTCAGGTCGCTGGAGGATCCACACATGCAGTCCGATGTGGAGGGGCGGCGCGGCTCCGGCCGGCAGGGAGATGACGGCACGCAGTGCGCCGGCCCGGATCAGCTCGGCGCGGACGCGACGGCTCAGGGAACGGGAGGCGGTGGCCGGCGGCAGGAGTACGACAGCGAATCCCCCGGGCGTGACATGGGCCAGCGCGTGCTGGACCCACGCCAGCTCCGAGTCGCCGCGGGGGGGCACGCCGTACGCCCAGCGCGGATCGTAGGCGAGCTCGTCGTGACCCCAGTCACGGTCGCCGTAGGGCGGGTTGCACAGCACCCCGTCCACGGTGAGGTCCGCGAAGGCGTCGGCGCGCAGGGAGTCCTCCGCACGGATGTCAGCGGAGGAACCGGGAGCTTGCATGCCGAGGTGGATCAGGCTTCGCCGGACCTGCACGGGCACGAGGTCCTGACCGTACAGATGCTGCGCGCCCTGCCGGGCCGCAGCGGCGAGTAGCGCGCCACTTCCGCACGCGGGATCGAAGACCCGCACGGGAGGGCGGGATGGGGACCCGGCAGCGAGCAGCCGTGCCATGAGTTCGGCCACCGGGACCGGTGTCGTGTATGTGCCGCCGGCCGACTCGTCCTCCAGCTCGCGCTCCGCCAGCACATCAACGGCACCCTGGGCCTGACCGGCGTCGATGCAGCGGAGGATCGCTCGCAACAGGGACGCATCCGGCGCGGTGTACGTCACGTCGTCGAAGTGCGCCTCAGGTGGCGCGGGAAGTTCACGAACGAGCGCTTGGGCTCGGGCCGCCACCTCACTGTCCGGGAGGGCGTCGGCCGCGTTGAAGAGGTCGGGGCGCCGACGCTCGGCGAGTACGAAAGGCAGGAGGCGGGAGGCCGCCGCGCGCTCGTGAGCACTCAGCCGCAGCAGCGTGCGCAGCTCTTCGAGCGGCGGGGTCTTCTCGCCGTGCCCGCGCCTCGCCAGCCAGCCGCGCACCTCCGCGAGGTCGTACAGCGGACTGCTGTCCGTGCCCCCCGCGGGAGAGGGGAAGTCCGCGTGACGTCGGCGCCAGTTGCTGACGGTCGCCCGCGTGACCCCGGCGAGCCGGGAGATCTCCGCCGCGGTGACCTGGGCGGACACCTCGGGTGCGGCAGAGACGTCGGGCTGCTTCGGCATGACAGGGGTTCCTCGCTGTTCGACATGAGCGACAGGCAACAGATTACACGCACCCAGACCCATGTCAATTGCTTGACACAGCTTTCATTGTCATTCTCAACTCTGAATGTCGCCATCCGTAAGCATCTGGCGTCAGCCCAGGGGGGAACCCATGACCATCGCTATGCCCTCCGCCAGCGTCGAAGGCATCCAGCTCACCGTGACCGCCTCCGCCCGGCCTCCGTCATCGGCACCATCGGGCCGCCCACGCTGTTCCTCCCAGCCCTGGGACGTCTATGAGGGCTACCTCTTCTCGCTGGCAACCTCCACCGCGAGCAACCTGGGAGCCACCGTCCACCACAGGGACGTCAATGGGAATGCCGTCAACAATCTGGTGTTCCGCACCAGCCCCGGCCAGCTCTACAGCACCACGCATCCGTACACCCAGGCGGTGCTGGAGATGCCCGGCGGAAGGGAGCCAGGTCAGTCCCACTCCCAGCGGATGCCATGGACTCCGGGGCGGATCAGGGTGTCGGCCAGGTGGACGGTGTGCCAACTGGTCAGGCGCAGTTCTGTGAGGTCCTTGGCCGGGGTGGATACGTTCGGCTGCCAGGCGCGGTAACAGCGGGTGGGCAGGGCGGCCGGGTCGAACTCCACCTGGAGCAGGTACGTGTGGGCGGGGAAGCGGAACCAGCGCTGGTAGAAGTTCGCCGGCGGGGCGACCTCCCGGTAGCCGAACTCATACTCGATCACATACGTCTCGCCGCGTTGGAGAGGGCGTTCAAAGAGCAGTTCCACCGCTGTGACGCCCGTAGCCGGGTCGGTTCGTACGCGGCCCATCCGGCAGTAGGCGCAGTGGTGGAGGTCCGGAAGCTGACCCCGTTCGTTGTGGTGGAGCACCACGTGGCGGTCCACGCCGTCCGCCCGTGCCCGGAACACCAGCCGGGTGTGGACGCTTCGCTCCTCGCGGTCGGGTCCGGCCCGGAAACGCTCGTGACAGCCCAGCCATTCGAGCTGGCCGTCGGCGGTTTGCTCGATCTGGCCGAGCAGCCGGCCGACGCTGCCGGGGACCCGGCACAGATCGCGGTAGGACAGCGCGCCGGGGATGTGCCGCACCCAGCGGCCCCGGGGACGGGGCGGGCCGAGCCGGGCGACCAGGTATGCGCGCGGCAGGCCCAGGATCTGTTCCAGGGCGCGGACGGCGTGCAGCGAATGGGCGCGTTCCGGGCGGCAGCGTCCGCGCTGCCAGTTGGAGAGGCTGGCCACGCTGACCTGGATGCCGCGTTCCGCGAGCCGGGCGTGCAGTCTGTCGAGGCTCAGGCCACGGGCCCGGATGGCGGTCCGCAGAGCCTCGGCGAAGGAGTGGACGGGCGGGAGCTCTGGCGGTCCGTGGCTGGGTGCGGTGCGCGTGCTGGTCACCATCTGCGGGGTCCTCCTGACGGCGTACGTCCGCCCCCGGGACGAGCACGAAGGTACCCGGGGGCGGAAGCGCCGTCGAGATCGGCGGGCCAACTCGTCCGCCGCCGCAGTGGTCAGAAGGTCAGGCTCCACGCGTCGAGGTAGCCGCTGTCGTTGACCGCTGTGTCCGTGACCCGCAGCTTCCAGACGCCGTTCGCGGTCTCCGCGGAGGCGTCAACCGTGTCCGTCTCGTGGATCACGTCACCGTCGTCGCCGGGGTCTGGGCTGCGCAGCCGGTAGGCCGTGCCGCTGGGGCCGATGAGCTCGATCCGCAGATCGCCGCGCCAGGTGTGGTGGAGGTCCTGGTACACCGACAGGGACGTGGGCGCGTTTCCGCTGATTCCGCTGACGGTGATGGGTGACTCGGCCTGGCCCCGGTCGGGGATGCTGACGTTGGTGGTGTTCTCGAAGTACGGGCCGGGGTCGCCGCCGCCTCCGTAGTTGATGAGGCCGCAGCACTGGTTGCGGTAGATGCGGGTGCCGCGCCGCTCGGCGTACCCCTGGTAGGCGGAGGCGCCCTCGTACCAGGTCCAGCCGCCGATCTCCTTGCCCCGCACCGCCACCGGGGTGTTGCCGCCTGCTCCCGTCCACAGGGTCCAGTGCGTGTGGTCGCCGTTGGCCGAGCCGCCGCACGGGAGTTCCTCCGCGATCCGGCCGAGGTATTCGCCGTGGGCCACCGTGCTCCCCGAGGGCTTGTTGGTGGTGTCGCGCAGGTGGTAGTAGCCGGTGGTGTAGCCGTTGTCGTGCATCACCGTGATGTGGGGCCACCGGCCGCCGCTGGTGCAGTGCCGGTACATCGTCCCGGCCCGCGAGGCGCGCACGTTGCCGTCGCCGCCGTAGAAGTCGATCGAGTTGTAGGGGCGAGACCTGCCGCTGTTGCCGTGCACACCCCAGTGGCCCCAGCCCGCGTTCTGCCGCCACGGCAGCGACAAGCCGGTGGCCGCACGCGGTTCGGGCGAGGTGGTACGGGCGAACGGGGCGCGCTCGGAGCTCTTGACCACCGAGGCGGGGGCTCGGTGAGAGAGCGCCGCGAAGGCGGGGGTGCCCTGGAGACCGACCTCCCAGGTGCCGCCCGAGCGCCGGGCGAGGAACAGCGAGACGACGGGGGCGGTCTCGACCCCCCGGGGCATGACGAACGCCGAACTCCCGAACGTCCAGGACCCGTTGTCGGACCACCGCTGTGGCTCGACCAGGATGTCCAGCTGGGCCGAGGCTTCCAGCCCGTAGCTGGTGCTGGCCTGGGCGCCGAGCCGGTCTTGCATCGCGCCGCTCACGACCTGCTTCAGCTCCTGCCCGGGGGGTGGGGGCGCGGCCCCGGCGGGGCCTGCCGGGAGCACGGCGGCAGTGACGGCGAACGCCGCCCCGAGGGCCGTCAGGATGGTACGTATCGGTCTGTTCACGTTCGCTCCTTCTCCGGGGTGGGGGACGCGCCTCGCGGCACCGCGGGCGCCACCGCCGGGTACTGTCCGCCGGCTGGCCAGGCAGAGCAACGGGGAGAAGGGGCTGCGTGGACAAAACCTGAATATCGCGCTCTCGACGCTGAAGAACTGCCTCGCTCCGTAGCGGCGGGGCGGTCAGCGCACCTGGTGAAGGGCGGAACCAGCGGGTGCGTCGGGCGCACGCCCCGGCCGGTTTGGCCAAGCGCCGCCGGAGCATTGAATCTTTAACTTCGGCAACGCGGCGGCCCCGGGCATGAGCGGCAGGGCACTTTCCGCCCCATGGGTAGGGGTGCCCACCCATAGGGCGGAGGGGTGGCGGGGGAAGGGCCGGGGCACGGACACCGCCTGCCCCGGCCGCCGCCCCGCACGAGCCCGCCAGCGATCCGCCGGACGGGCACTGGGGCGGGTGCGGCTCTTCCTCACCAGGAAGGGAGGTTTACGGCGCGGCGGGTGGTGGGCCCGGTTCGCTCGCTGTCCGCCCCTCGTCCGCGCGCCGTTCGGCGGCCTCCTCCTGCGCGTCCTGGCGGGCGCGTTCCGCTTCCAACTCCCGCGCGTCCTGGCGGGCGTTTTCCGCCTCGAACAGGCGCATCAGCTCCCGGGCGTTGGCGTCGGCTTGGGCCTGGGAGCCGTCGTCGTCCGCGTCCTCCGCGTCCTCGTCGTCCGTCAGCAGGCCCTGTTCGCGCAGTTGCCGGGTGTGCACGTTGACCGGTGGCTGTGGGTCGTAGTCCGAGGGACGCGGGCCCTCGGGGCCGTCGGGACCGACGCGCACCAGGCGCTCTACGCGCGCCAGGCGCAGGTGCCGCCCCGCCACCTCCAGTACCACGCCATCCTGTTCCGACTCGAACCGGTCGGCCGCACGCGCGTACTCGGCGCGCTGGGCGGCGTCGAGCTTGCGCATCACCGGGGCCATCACCCGCAGATCCAGCATCAGCCCTTCGCGCGCGTCCTGCGGGGTCGGGCGGGCGCCGGACTCCGCCGCCCACCGCCCGTCGATGCGCTCGGCGATCAGGAACGCGGCGGGCAGGAGCACGCCACCGGGGTGCGTGTGCACCGCCTTCAGCGCGTCGCCCCGGACGTCTGGCGGGACGGTGCCGGGGCCGGGCACCAGGGACAGCAGCTCGACCTTCAGGATGCCCTCGGACATCCCGGTCGCGGTGTCGGTGTCGATGATGAACCCGTCCACCGGGTCGGGCGTGCGCTCCGCTCGGCGCTGGGAGGGTGGACGCGGGTCAGGGGCCGGGTCTGAGGGGCGGGGCGGCTCCGGCCCCTCGGGTCCCATGCGGATGAACTGCTCGGCGCGCACGACGCGGTAGCGCGTGCCCGAGACCGTCAACTCGTCGATGACCTCCCAGTCCAGTCGCTCGGCGGCGGCCAGGCAGGCGTCCCGGTCCGCCGGGTCATCCGCCTCGTCCTGTTCGTGTGCCGCCCTGCGGAAGTGCGCTGCCAGGGAGTCCCGGGCGTCCTGCGGGGCGTGCGAGCCGAAGTAGGGCAGGAGCTGCCAACCGCCCTGCTCGCGTTCCCGGGCAACGCCGAAGAGGGGTCCACCGGCGCTGTGGAGGTCCGGGTAGGAGTCCCTGGCGTACCACGCTTCTTCGTCGGCCCGTGCCTCGGCGGCATCGGCGGGTGCGGTCACCCGCACCTTCCGGTACCCCGGCACGTTCTCTCCGTGTTCGAGCATGCACACAGGATGACCTCAGCGACGCGTCTCGCGCAGGCGAACGGCGGTTTCCGCCTCCTGAAGTTACGGCCGGAGTTGACGTCCGCCGTACCCGCGATGCCGAAGCGACGTCGAGTCGTTCACCTCCGGTTCCTCCGTGGCCGGGCTCGGGACACGTGGCGGCGGCACGCTGGCCACATGACGGACGCCAGGTGGCAGACGGACGCCAGGTGGCAGGACGCGGAAAGGGCCCTGCGCGGCGGCGCCTCAGGACCCGCCGCGGTGCGGGCACTGCGCGAGCTGGCGCACGCCCCGCGTCCGCGCCAGGCCGTGCCCTGGTGCGAGCGGCTGCGGGCCGACGCCGAACGGCGCGGCGACGCACGGCAGGCAGCGGCCGTCGCCCTCGTCCACGCGGACCTGCTGCTGCGCCTGGGCGACCTGCGCGACGCCGAACAGCGGGCACTGGCAGCGCGGGGCGGCGACGCCGCACCCGACGGCGGTGCGGCATCCGACGGCGGTGCGCGGGACGCCCGCGCGGCCCGGCACGGCATGCGGGACGGCCCGTTCGGCCTCGCCGTGACGGCCGCGCTCGTGCGGGCGCGTACCGCCATGGGCCGGTACGGCAGCGCCGCCCGCCTGCTGGAGCGGCCGGTGCCGCCGCACCACCTGGCGACAGCCGAGGGGCTGACGTACCGCCGGGCGCGCGGGCTGCACGCGCTGGCCACCGGACGCCCGCACGCGGCGCTGGCCGACTTCCTGGACGCCGGCCGGCTCGCCCGCGACCTGGACGCCGACCGGCCGTCAGTGCTGCCGTGGCGGTCGGACGCGGCGCTGGCACTCGCCCAGGTCGGCGAACCGGAGCAGGCCGAGCGGCTGGCCCGGGCGCAACTGGCCGGACCGGAGGGCACGGTGCCGTGGGTGCGGGGCCTGGCCCTGCGGGCGCGGGCCGCCGTCGCGCCCGCCGCGCGGGAACGCACCGGCCTGCTGGAGCGGGCCGCCGGGGAGTTGCGGCAGGCGGATGACCGGCTGGAACAGGCCCGGGCGCTGGCCGACCTGGGCCGGGCCCTGCGTGAGCAAGGGCTCACCGGACGGGTGGGGACGGTGCTGCGGCGGGCCTGGAGCCTGGCGCACGCCTGCGGCGCGGAGGCGCTGTGCGAGGAGGTGCTGCCCGGCCTGGCCGCGCGTCAGCATCCGCCGCACCCAGACGCCGTCCGCGCACCGGCGGACGGGGCGGCCCGGCTCAGCGCGTCCGAGCGGCGGGTCGCGGCGCTGGCGGCCCACGGCTACACCAACCGGGAGATCGCCCGGCGCCTGTACGTCACCGTCAGCACGGTGGAGCAGCACCTCACCCGCGTCTACCGCAAGCTCGCCATCACCCGCCGCCAGGAGTTGCCCCTCGACTGGGTGACGGACGCGGCCTGACCGGCGCGTCCGTCACCACCGCGCCCTCGGCCCCGGTGCGGGAAGGATCTGCCGGAGCCCGACGCGCGGGTGCCGGGGCCGCTTCCACTCGCGCGGGTAGCCGACGGAGACCTCCTCGAACGGCACGCCGTCATACACCGTGCTGCGCGGGATGTGCAGGTGCCCGTAGACCATCGCCGCGCTGTGGAACCGCCGGTGCCAGTCGGCGGTCAGCTCGGTGCCGCACCACTGGGCGAACTGCGGGTAGTGCAGGATGCGCGTCGGTTCCCGGACCAGCGGGTAGTGGTTGACGAGGACGAGCGGGACGTCGGCGTCGTCACAAGCGCGCAGCCGTTCCTCCGTCGCCGCGACCCGGGCCCGGCACCACGCCTCGCGCGAGGGGTACGGATCGGGGTGCAGCAGGAACTCGTCGCTGCACACCACCCCGGTGTCGTAAGCGTGCGCCAGCGCCTCCTCCTGGGTGACGTCGCCGTGGCGCCAAGTGTAGTCGTACAGCAGGAACAGGGGTGCGATCCGGGCCGGGCCCCCGGCGCCCTCCCACACCGGGTACGGGTCCTCCGGGGTGAGCACGCCCCACGTGCGGCACTGCTCTACCAGGTGCCGGTAGCGCGCCTCGCCGCGCAGCTGGAGCGGGTCGTCCTTCGGCGTCCACAGCTCGTGGTTGCCCGGCGCCCAGATGACCCGGGCGAAGCGGCTGGCGAGGAGGCGCAGCGCCCACGCGATGTCCCGCGACCTCTCCGCCACGTCCCCGGCGACGATGAGCCAGTCGTCGCCGGAGGCGGGGTGCAGGCCCTCGACGATCGTGCGGTTCTCCGCGTAGGCGATGTGCAGGTCGCTGATGGCCCACAGCTTTCCGTCCGGCATGCCCCGAACCTACGCGGCGCGTCCCGCTCCCGTCACGCCCGGTCCGGCCCGCGCTCCGGCCGGTGGCCCGGCGTCAACCTCACACGCCCAGCACGGCCTTGGCGGTGAGGAAGTAGATGACGAGCCCGGTGGCGTCCACCAGCGTGGTGACCATCGGGGCGGAAACCACCGCCGGGTCGATGCGCAGCCGCTTGGCCAGCAGCGGCATGGTGCCGCCGATCGTCGCCGCCCAGGCGCAGATCACCACGAGGGTGATGGCGACGACAGCGGCGATCTTCGTGCCGACGAACACGGCCGCCACGCCGACCCCGAGCACGGCCAGCAGCGCACCGAGCACGGTGCCGACGCGGCACTCACGCCATATCACCTTCAGCAGGTCCGAACCCCGCACCTCGCCGACGGCCAGCGCGCGCACGCAGGCCGTCGCCGCCTGGGCGCCCGCGTTGCCGCCCGCGCCGATGAGCATCGGGATGAACATCGCCAGCGCCGCCACCTGCTCCAGGGTCCCCTCGAAGGCGCGCGTCACGCTGACCGTCAGCGTCGCGGCCACCAGCAGCAGCGAGAGCCACAACGCACGGTAGCGGGCCAGCTGCCACACCCCGGCCGCCATGTAGTGGCCGCTCCACGGCGCGGCGCCGGACTGGCGGGCCATGTCCTCGGTGTCGGCGGCCTCGATGACCTCGTCGGCGTCGTCGAACGTCAGCATGCCGACGAGACGGCCCTCACTGTCCACCACCGGCAGGTTCAGGTCGTTGGTCTCGCGCATCAGCCGGGCGGCCTGCTCGGCGGAGTCGGCGGCCCGGGCGAAGGCGGGCTCGGTGGTGACCAGCTCCGAGACCATCGTCTCCGGCGGGCTCAGCACCAGCTCGCGCAACTCCACGATGCCGGTGAGCCGCCTGCTGCCGTCCACCACGGGCAGGGTGTAGACCGTCTCCGCGTGCGCGCCCTTCTGCCGCACCGTGCGCAGCGCCTGTTCCACGGTGAGGTCCTGCGGCAGCGCGACAACCTCGGGCGTCATGTACCGCCCGACCGAGCCCTCGGGATACCCCAGCAGCGCCGCCGTCATGCGCCGCTCGTGGGTGCTCAGCCCGGCCAGGACCCGCTTGGCCACCTTCGCGGGCGCCTCGCGCAGCATGCGGGCGCGGTCGTCGGGGTCCATGCCCTCGACGAGTTCCAGGAAGGTGTGGTCGCGCAGGCCCTCCAGGATCGCCTGCTGGTCAACCGGCTCCAGCTCCTCGAAGACGGTGAGCGCCCGGTCCTTGTCCAGCAGGCGGAAGGCGATCCCGGCCGTCACGTTGTCCATGCGGGCCAGCTCGTCCGCGATGACGTGCGGCGGGTGCGTCTCCAGCCACTCCAGCGCGGCGTGCAGGCGCTGGCCCTCCACTATGTCCTGAAGCGACTCGGGCAGGTCAGGATGCAGCTCGTCGGTGACGGAACTCTGCGGCATGGAACGTCCTCAGCACGGCGGCGTGGTCTTCGGGCACCGGGGCTTACCGCGGGCACCGCCACTCTCGCACCGCTAGCGGGGCGGGCAGGCGGCGCCGCGCGGTGACCGACTGGGAGGTTCGCCGCACTTCCACCAGGTCACGGCGCCACCTCCTCACTCCACGGCCACTGCGGACGCGCGAGCAGGATACCGCGTCACCGATTCCCACCGGCCCGGCTGCCGCGCCGCGTCCGTGCCCGGCTCCCTCGCCCCCTCAGCAAGCTCGCCGCCGCGCTCGCGCTCGTGCCCCGGCTCCCCCTCCGGACAGCGGGGCTCCCCGCCCGCAAGGCCACGGTCCTTTTCGAACCGATCCCCTGCGGCACCGAAGAACCCGCCAGCGCCTCAGCGCACGATGGACTGCACTTCCCGCACCGTCACCGACTGTGCGGCTTCGAACGTACCGTCAGGGAGGTCGCCCCCCGTTCCGCCAGAGCCCTCCCAGGCGACTTCCCACGTCACCGTCGCCCGCAACTCGTAGTCTCCAGCACGCAGGTACGTCAGACCGCACGGAGGCGTCTGGGCGGAGCGGCCCTTCTCATAGGGCTCACCGATCACGCCGTCCGCCGCGATAGCACACTCGCCCGAAACGGGATGCAGCTCTGCGTCCCTGGTCCCGGGCTCGATGCGGAACGACACCGGCCTCGCCGTCGTGGTCGCCTCAATACCGAGCGCCTCGACCGACGCCGTCACCGCTACCGGTGCGAAGTCCGCGTTCGCCGACCACACCCACGTGTCGAGGTTCACCGTTTGCTCGTCCGCAGGGCTCAACTCGAATTCGGTCGTGGGCACCTGAATCTGCTCATACGCGAGACCGGCGAGAATCTCCGGACTGATCACGTTCTCGATGTCCGGCGTCTCCCCGTTCTCCACCCAGAAAGGCGGTTCGTCACACGCGAGTTTTCCGGGGTCGCCGGCCGGTGTGCTGGGGTTCATGACGCCCTCCCACCACATTCCCTCCCCCTGCTTGTCGATGTTGTGGTCCTTGTACTGGCTGTCCTCGCCGTACATCTCCTCATGCGTCTCCACCGCTTCAGCCTTGCCCGTGTGGAGCGGCGTGCCGAGGTAGTCCGCATAGCGCTGCCTGAACTCCTCGGGAGTCATGGTGGGCGCGTACCAGCAAGCCGGCGGCGTCCAGTCCCCACCCGCCACCGCCATGCGGCCAGCTCCCTCCCCGGAACCGTTCCGGGAGGTGTCGTAGGTGATCGCGGTCGCGCGGGCGAAGAGAGTACCCCCCTCCCGGCCTCCCTCCGTATCCGGCGCGACCGGCTTCCCCGCGTACGCGTGCACCGCCGCCAGCAACACCAACGCGAAGGCTGCGGAAACGCCGCTGAACGCCCTTGTTGTCGATATCAGTCTCGGCATTCGTCCGCCTTCCCTCGAACCACCAGGGAGTGTGCCTGCCACAGCGTGGACTTCTCGGACTGCTGCATGACGATCTCGTAAGAGACATAGTTTTCAGCCTCCCCCTCGCCAGCCTCTTCGTCGCGCAAAACCTCCCCTGACTCGACATCCTTGCCGTACACGTCGGACTGATCTTCGCAGAAGATGACGGCTGCTCTCGTCTTCTCCTCGGCGACCCGGACTTCCGGACGGTAATAGCGATCGGTACCCGTGAGAGTCCAACCGCCCTCGATGTACTGCTCGATTTGGTTCTTGGCGTAGCTCTGCGCCTGCTCCAGGGGCACGGAGTAGGTCAGGTATGCCGAATCACTGGCGTCCTGCTTGACGATGCCATGCGCAATGCTCCGCACGTAGTTGGCTGCGTCGCGCAAGGCAGCTTCACCCTCAGGGCCTGCGGACGTAGTCCAGTCGTCGAAGACCAGCTTCAAGTCCTTCGGCAACGTCATGTCAGGTCGTTCGATGCCGTCCTCTGTCGCGTCCGGACTCGGCGTCGCTGTGTGGCTGGGCTCCTGCGCACCGGCGATCGTGTCGTCTTTCTCCCCGCCACCGCCCCCACCACAACCGGCGAGCAGTACGGTCGCGGCTGCTGCGGCAGCCAGGGCGGGCAGAGTGCGGCGGTGGCTCACAACGGGGCTCCTTTGACTATGGCCAGTCATCGAACAACAGGACGCTATCGACTCCCCCGGCAGGCCCGCCACGGTGATCACGCCCCGGGTCGGGTAGCCCGGAACGTGATCACCCCGCGTTCGCGGTGGTGTGGGAGCGCCAGGTGGGCAGGAGTTCGTCCAGCAGTGCTTCGGTACGGGACGGCAGGCCCCGGCCGGGGCCGTGCAGCCGCCGGTTGGTCTCCAGCAGCCACTGCGCGGAGGTGGCCAGCTGGGCCTCGTCACCCGTGGCACTAGCGGTGCGCAGCAGTTCGTTCCACAGGCGTTCGTCGCCGGGCGCGGTGGCCAGGGCTGTGCGCACGGCGTGCGCGGCACGCCTGGGCTTGTCGGCCGCCAGGTACTCGGCGGCCAGGGCCAGGCCCACGTCAGCGACGATGACCGGGTGCTGGGCGTCCACGATCTCGTGCGCCAGCCAGCCGTACCGCCCCTCGGGGCGCCCGGCGAGCAACGGCCCACGGGCCAGGTCAAGCGCTTCCTTCAGGCGTTGCCGGCGCGTGGCGGAGGGTCGCTCCACGGCGCTGTCGCCGGCCCGCGCCTCGTGGTGGAGGGTGCGCAGCACGTCCCAGTCGCAGACCACGGAGGGGGCCAGCAGGAGGCGGCCCGTGTCGTCGCAGGACAGCAGGGCCGCGCCGCCGGTGCTGGTGCCCAGCCAGGTCCCCAGCCGCTCGATCAGCGCGTCACGCACGTCCTCGGTGACCCCGCGCGGCCACAGCGCGGACGCCAGCACCCGGGGGTGCACCCCTTCACGGTGCAACAGCAGCAGCGCCAGAGCCTCGTACAGCAGCGGGCTGCGCGCGCCCTCGGGCTCGTCGAGGCCCACCACCTCGTACTGCCCCAGCAGTCGGGCGTAGACAGCTGGCCTGCCGTGTTCGCTGAGGTCGATGGAGAAGCGGGGGCCCGCCTGAGCGGCCCGGTCCGTAGCGGCGGTGTCGGGGTCGGTGCCGTCCGCGTCGGTGGACGTGAACAGCTCCACCACGGCGGCACGCTGAGCCTCGGGGAGGAGCTGGGCGTCGAGTTCCAGCCCCATCAGGGGGGCGGCCAGCTTGCCGTTGCTCTGGACGTCGAACTGCCACACGGCGCCGCGCAGGTCCTCCTGCTCGGTGCCGACGACGTACCCGATGCCCAGGCTGTCGGAGTCGGCCGCCAGTTCGGCCAGGCGCTCGCCTTGCTCCTGGGTGGGTTCGGCGTCCAGGAGCACCAGGTGCGGCGCCCACTGCTGACCCCGAGCCGGACCGACGCGGCCGGTCAGCACACTGCTGTGCCCGGCCCCGTGGAGCTGGCCGCGACGCAGCTCGGTTTCGGCTTCCATGACCTCCAACAGCCCCGCCACGTCCGCCAGGTGCCGCATGCGGGTCGGCGCCAGCGTCGGCAGCTCCGCCCCGAAGCCGACCAGGGTGACCGTCATGCGATCCGACCAGCCGCTGGTGGCCAGCTCGGCGGCGGCGGAGGCCAGGACCGCCGTCCGGTACTCGGCCGGGCCGGTCACCGAGACCAGCCCGGGCAACGACTCCAGGTTCAGCAGCAGGCGGACGCCCTCGCGCGTGCCGAGGCTGACGAGCCCTGGATAGGGGGCGGCGGCGCCCCGGTCCTCGTCGTACACCTCCGCGTCCGTGCGGTCGATCGTCCAGAACGTGGGGCTCTGGCCCAGCTTCCACGGCGCTGGCGGGGGTGGTGCCTCGGCGGCGAGCTGGAGGTGGAGGTCCCGGTCACCGAGCCAGGCGGCGTAGACGGCGGGCAGCGGCCGGTTGTCGGCCGACAGCGCACGGGACAGGCCGCGCAGGGAGCGGTCGAGGAAGCGAACGGCCTCGGGGTCGGCGCCCACCAGCAAGGCGTCCCGGGCGTCGGTGGCCGCACCTGCTGGAGGCTCGAACTCGTTGGCGACACCGCGTCGCAGCCCGCCCGCCATGGAGCGCCACAAGGCGTGCCGACGGCGTCGGCCGAGCGCTCCGAGCAGGCCCGCGGCGAGCAGCGGGGCGCCCAGCAGCGCTTCGGGAAGCCCGAAGGACGGAGAGCCGGAGGTGGCCACGGCGTCAGCGGAGGCCCCGCCCGTGCCCGGGACCGCGCTGCCGCCGCCCGCCGGTGCCTCGTCGGCGCCCGGGGCGGCGGCGTCCGCGGCGGGCCCCCGGCTGTCGGATGGAGCGGCGTCGGGGGCCGCCTCCTGCTGCTGCGCCTCGTGCGCCGCCGGGGCCTGGCGCCCGGGTTGCTCCGCCGCTGCTCCTCCGTCTTGCCCACCCCCGCCCGTCAACTGGTCGCCCGTACGCTGGTAGTCCCGGATCTCCTGCCGCACCTCGGGGCTCACCACAGGCGCCTCGTCGGGCATCTCGACCAGCTCGCCGCCGCGTGCGTCCGCGGGCATCTCCATGATCCAGCCTGGCCGGATGAGGCTCGCCTCGGTGAGCTTGGAGCCGTCTGGCTGCACCCGGTCCTTGTTCAGCTCGAAGATCTCCTTGTACCGCAGGCCGTCGCCCAGGTGACGTTCGGAGATGCCCCACAGCGTGTCATGGTGGCGTCCCTCGGGCGGCTGGATGCGGTAGAACTTCGTGTCCCTCTCCGCCTTCTCGCCTGCCGCACTGTCGGCCGCCTCGCTTCCTCCACCACGCTCAGCCGTACGTTCCACGCCGCCACCGGCCGCCTCCTGCCCCGGTGTCTGCTGCGCCACGGCCGCCGGGCCCGCCTTCGGGGGCTCGCTGAACCCGTTTCCGAGCTGGCCGACCGTGGGAATGAAGCTGGCGGCGGCCGAGGTTGCCAGCAGCAGCGAGGCGATCAGGTTGCGTGCCAGCAGCTGACTGGGCCCGGCTCCGGGAATGCGGGTGGGCATGCCCACGCCGGAGATCGCGGCCTTGGCCTCGACGAGCACGCAGGCCGCGAACTGCGCCCAGGCCACCCAGACGGCCAGCGCGAGGATCTTCTGGAAAACCGCGAAGCTGATCTCCTGCCGCAGCGTGTCCAGGGAGGGGACGGAGCGCGGCAGCGGCCAGCCGATGAAGTACGCCAGCGCCGCCGGTACGCCGATGACCAGCACGGCGAGGGCGAGGAAGGCCAGGATGGCGCGCAGGAAGTCACCGACCGTGCGGCCGGTCCGGACCGGGACCGGAGTGCCTGGCATGTCGCGTGCTCCTTACGGGTGGGTGGCGTGGTCGGTGGGTCGGAGTGTCGGGGTGTCCACGGCGGACAGCTGGGTCAGCCCGTCTCGTTGACCGCCCGGGCGGTGCCGTGGACCCGGACCGGTGCGGAGTAGAAGATGCCGGTCAGGACGGGCTCGTAGGTGAGCTGTATCCGCACTGCGACCCCTTCGGCGTCGGCCTCCGTGCAGCCGGAGGCCGCGATGTCGGCCGGGGAGACACCGGCCTGCACCGCGTACTCGGCCACCCGCGCCTGGCAGTTCTCGTAGTTGATGGGCGCCGGGGTTCCGCTGCCCTCGCGCAGCGCCTCCTCGTCGATGTCCATGGCGGCGTAGCGCGCGGCCTGTTCGGCGATGTCGGCGGCCCGCTCCCGCTGGGCGATGGACATCCCTCCGTCCACGACGAACGCCGCCAGGGTGAGGAAGACCAGCGCGAAGACGATGACGGCACCGGCACCGGAGCCGCGATCCCGCTCGGCGCCCAGAACGCCGTCCCGTACCGCTGTCCATCGCCGCACCAGGGCGGCACGGCCGCGCCCGCGAACCTCCAGGCGCACCGGGGTGACCGCGCGGCGGGCGGTGGTCCGGCGGCTCATGCGGCCCTCCGATACGGGTCGATAGGCGAGCTGGAGGTGCCACTGATCCGCGTGCCGATGTCGAGTCCGATCATGGCCAGGCCACGCACCTGGCAGCTGACCTCCACGGAGAACAGGCCGCCCGGTTCGAAGCCCGCGCTGGTCTTGCGTACCGTCGGCGGCCCAGTGCAGATGTCGCCGAGGTCCGCGGCGGCCGCCTGCCGGGCCGCCGCCATCGCGGCGCCCGCCTCCCGCTGGAGCGACCCCGCGCGGGCCGCGTCGCGCGCGGCACTGTCCACGGAGCTGCGGCCGTCCACGAGCTGCCCGAAGGCGACCAGGACCAGCACGAACATCATCATCACCGGAGCCAGGATGACGACCTCGATGGTGGACAGTCCGGCGTCCCCCTTCCCGGTGGCCGCTGGGTGCTCAGCACACCGGTTCTCCCCGTGACAGCCGTTCATGGGGAGCCCGCACCCGACGGTCCGGGCCTCGTCGTCTCCGCCGCTGGGCCGCATCACCACCACGTCATCCCCCGTCCGGCACGAAGCGTTCCACCGGTCCCCGCGAGGTGGCGGTCACGTTCAGGTCCATGCCCGGGAACACCGAGGGGACCCGTGCGCGCACCTGAACACCGACGGTGGACTGTTCCGGCTGCATCGTGGTGACGCTCGGTCCGACCAGCAGCTGGGGGCCCAGTTGCTGGATATAGCTGTTCGCCTTCCGCGTCGCCTTGCCGCGCCAGCCGCCCGGGTCGGCGTCCGCCTCGGCCCGCGCCGTGCGCGCACCGGCCTGTGCCGCCGCCTCGGCGATGTTCTGCGCGAAGAAGTACAGACCGAACTGGACGGTCAGGAAGATCATGAAGAACAGGACCGGCGTCAGGACGACGAACTCGATGGCGGTCATGCCCCGCTCACCCCGGGCGGACACCTCGTCCGTCCGGCGGCGCACCCAGCTCGCCAGCCGTTGCATGCCCATCCCCGTTGACCGTTCCGTTTCCGCTTCCGTTTCCCGGACCGTGCTCAGCAGTTGCCACAAGGCGTCCGTCGCAACGGCGTCATGGCGCCTTCAGCACCTCAGCAGGTGCCCGACGCCTGGGCCCCCGCGATGCAGTCCTCCACCTTGTGCGCGCCCTCGCTGAGCGCCCCGTTGATGATGGCGGCCACGACGCCGACGATGGCGACGACCACCGCGGAAATGATCACCCACTCCACGGCGGACGCCCCACGGTCGAGCTCACCGGAGCGGGCACGCTGGACGCGTCCCTGGAAAAACGTGATCAGGAAGTCCACCGCCGGGTGGCTGGCGTTCCGCATGCGGTTCATAGCTGTACTCGTCCTCTCGTAACGTGCAAAGACAACGGCCGGGCGTCCGGGGTCAGACCTGAAAGACCCTGATCGCCGCCGGATAGATCAGGAAGACCAGGAAGCCGGCGCACAGCAGGAGTTGCGCGACCAGCATGGACTGTGACTTCTCCCCCGCCGCCCCCTCGATCTCGGCCAGTTCCCGGTGCCGCATCGTCTCCGCCCGGGAGGCCAGCGACGCACGCACCTTCGCCCCGTCGTCGGCGACCAGCGCGAGGGAGGAGGACAGGTCCTTCAGTTCCTCCACGCCAAGTTCGTCCCCAAGCCGCGCCAGCGCCTCCCACTGACTGTGACCGGTAATCCGGGCATCGGCAAGTGCCGCCTGGATACGGCGGAACGCCCAGCCGTCGCTGACCTCGGCCGCCGCTTTGAGCGCTTCCGGCAGGCCGCGTCCGCCGGCGAGGTTCATGGAGACCAGGTCGAGGTAGGCCCCGACGACGCGTCGCAGGTCACGGCGCTTCTCAGCGGCGTCGCGCCGCACTTCGAGGTCCGGGAGGAAGAAGAACAGCGCCGCGCACGCCAGCGCGAGCCACACCGGGATGACCGGGCTGTCCCCGAACCCGGACACCCACACGACGGCGAAGAGCAGGGGGCCGAAGAACATCCCGGCGGCCGCCAGCAGCACCTTGGTGGCCAGAAACCCTTCCCAGCCGCGCTCCAGCACGTTGAGGTCGGCCCGCAGCGAACGCAGCTCCCACCCCTGGGCGCGGTAGAAATCGGCCACCCTGTCACCGAGGTTCGCCCGCGCCCCGGCCAGCCTCCCGGTGCCGCTGGGGCCCGGTCTGGCAGCGGACGGGGCACCGCGCCGGGCGCGCATCGCGTCCACCCGGGCCAGCGCCTCCAGGGAGCTGCGCCGGGACGGCGCCAGAGCGCGTACCAGCACGTACACGCCGAACCCGAGGAGGGCTCCGAGCAGCACGATCGGCGTCATGGACGACATCGTCACGGGCGGATCACCTGCCGGTGGGGTTCGTTCTGCGTAGCCCCAGGCTCGCCGGGGGCGCGGGGGCGGCCCATGGCGGGCCGCCCGGGGCGGACCAGGAAGCGCTCGGGCGTCTCGATGGTGGACAGCTTCCGCAACCACCAGAAGCCGAGCCCGAACAGGCCACAGACCACAGCGAGGACGGCCTGGCCCATCGGGCTCGTGTAAGGCTCCACGAAGTCACGGTTGAACAAGGAGAGGCCGACGACGAACGCGATGGACACCCCCACCACGATCTGCACGCTGCGCCGCGTGGAGGCCCGCTGCGCCATCACCCGCTGGCGCATGTCCACCTCCTCGCGCGAGGACTTGGCCAGGGCCCCGAGCACCTCCCGAAGGCCCGGTCCGCGCAGCCGCGCGTTGAGGATGAGGGAGGCGACGATGATGTCCGCCGAGGGGTCGTCGAGTTCGTCGGCCAGCTCCTGCAAGGCATCCGGCAGCGGCGTGCGGGCGCGGAGCCGGTCGATGAGCGCGTCCAGGTGCGGCCGGATGGACGGCGCGGCTGCCCGGGCCGACGCCGGAATGGCCTGCTCCAGGCCCACCGCGCCCGCGATGGTGTCCCGCAGCGACTCCGTCCAGGAGGCGAGTGCCTCGATACGGCGCATGGCCGCGCGCTCCTGACCCGCGCCGCCGAAGAGCCGGTCCCAGGTGAAGACGAGCACGCCCGCCGCGATCGCGGCCACCGGCCAGCGCGTCAGCAGCAGGATCAGCAGCGCGACGCCCGTCGCCAGGGAGCCCCGCCGACTGGCGAACTTCGCCAGCTCGGACAGGCGTCTCTCAGCCCGCGCCCTCTCCTGCTCCGTCTTCGCCGGCAGACCCCGCAGGGCCACGATGACCAGCGCGACACCGCCACCGACCGCGACACCGCACAGCAGCGCGTACAGCACCGGCAGCGAGAAGACTCCCGTCAGCTCCACGGTTCCCTCACCCCCATGCCTGGTCGGGCCGGTACCCCTGGCGCACGAGCTCCTCCAGGCACGCCACCGGGGCGTGCGCGACCGGCGAGCCGCCCGGGCCTTCGGTGAACACCTCGCTGGACAGCACCCGTCCGTCCACGCCGTTCACTTCCCGGATCGAGGTCACGGTGCGGTGCAGGCGTCCGCCGGCCTGATAGGTGTTGCGGCGTTCGACGAAGACGACGAAGTTGATCGCACCGGCGATCAGCATCTGGCTCGCCTCGATGGGCAGCCGTTCGCTGGCCTGGAGCGCGTACGTCGAGATGCGGTTGAAGACCTCACTGGAACTGTTCGCGTGGATCGTGGACAGCGAACCGTCGTTGCCCTGCGACATGGCGTTGAGCATGGTCACGATCTCGTCGCCGAGCACCTCACCGACGATGACGCGCGAGGGGTTCATCCGCAGGGAACGGCGCACCAGCTCGGCCATGCTGATGGAACCCAGCCCCTCGGAGTTGGGCAGGCGCTCCTCGAAGGCCACCACGTTGGGGTGCAGATCGGGAAACTGGTCCAGGCCGAGTTCCAGGGCACGTTCGACCGTGATCAGGCGTTCGTTCGGGGGTATCTCGTTGGCGAGAGCACGCAGCAGCGTCGTCTTCCCCGCGTTCGTGGCCCCGGCGATCATCACGTTCTTGCGGGCGCGGACCGCGGCGACGAGGAAGCTGCCCACCTCGCGCGTCAACGTGCCGTTTCCCACCAGGTCGCTGACGAACACCTTGCCCATGCGGGCTCGGCGGATGGACAGGGCGGGCCGACGCGTCACGTCCATCACCGCCGACAGCCGGGAGCCGTCGGGCAGCCGCAGGTCGAGCTGCGGGTTGGCGGAGTCGAACGGCCGCGAGGACAGACCGGAGTAGGCCCCGAGGATCTGGATGAGCTCGACCAGCTCCTCGTCGCTCTCGGCCACCGGCTCGCCGCGTACCTCCCGGCCGTCGGCGTAGCCGACGAAGACCTGGTCGCAGCCGTTGATGTCGATGTTCTCGACCTGCGGGTCGTCGAGCAGCGGCTGGAGGCGGCCGACACCGAACAGCGCGGCGTGCACGGCCGCCGCGTACGCCTCCTCCTGGTGGGCGTCCAGCGGCGAGCGGCCAACGCTGATCTCCGCCCGCGCATAGTCCTCCAGGATCTGCGCGATGACGGCCCGCGCGTACTGCCGTTCGTCCTCGGCCGACATCGGCGTGATGCCCGCGGCCTGGTCACCGCGGCGCTGGTCGGCTATGCGGTCTCCGGCCTCCTGGCGGAAGCGCTTGACGAGCTGGTGATCGACGGCCGCCTCGCTCACGGCGTGGCCCCCGTCGGCGGAGCGGGTCGCTGGTGCGGCTGCTCAGCGTACGGCTGGCCGCTCGGGTACGGGGACCCGGGCTGCTGCGGGCCGGGCTGGTGGCCGGTGACGGTCTGCTGACCGGTGGTGTGCTGGCTTACCCGGTGGTGCGCCGGGACGCCGGGTTCCTGACCGGCGGCCTGCGCGGCCCCCGGTGGCTGGCCGCCGTGCTGCGGTGGGACCCCCGTCGGCTGGCCCGCCCGCTGCGGGGCCTGCGCCTGCTGGCCAGGCGAGGGAGGCTGTCCCTGCGCCTGCGCCTGGCTGTACTGCTGGCGTGCGTAGGACTGTGCGGCGGCAGCCTGGGGCTGGGGCTGAGGTGCCCAGGCAGCGGCGTAGTTCTGCTGCAGGTCGGCCACGACCTTGCGCACCGAGCGCACCAGCAACGACTTCTCCACCCTGCCCCGGCGCCGGCCGGCGAGTTGCCCGGCCCCGGCCGCGTCGTCCGCCACCACGCCGATCACCCGGGCCCCGGTGTTCGCGGACACGAGCATGTTGTTGACCTGCGCGGCCACCTTCACGTCCCCGTGCGCGTCCGCGATCAGCAGCACGCCGATGGCGGGCAGGCCCAGCTGCGCCGCTCCGCGTTGCGTACCGTGCAGACGTGCGGACAGCGCGGCGGCTCGATCCCGCACCCGGGCCAGGTGTTCTGGCTCCGTCCGGGTAACGAGAACCAGCATGGCCGCGTGCTGAAGGGTATCCAGCACCGGCGACTGGGGGCCCACGCGACCGCAGTCGGCGACGACGTCGGCCGCCGCTTCCTGGTGCGGCGATTCGGCGAGCGACGCGAACGCGCGGCCCAGCGCGTCCCACTGCCCGGCTAGCCCCACGGACTGCTCGGCCGTGCCCAGCCCCAGCAGCACGTCGAGCCCGCCCGCCATGCGCTGGGTGTGGTCCCACAGCTGTTCGGCGGCCAGCCCGCGCCGCGCCGTGGCAGCCAGCGAGAGCATGCCGGTGTTGGGGTCGAGTGTGCGGCCGCTGGGTGCGGTGCCCCGGTAGACGAGATCACCGCCCGCCGGGTCGAGTTCCGCGAGCAGCGCCCGGCGCGGCCACACCGCCGCGAGTGCCACGGCCGTCGTCGTCACACCGGGTGAGCCCTTGTCGGCGGCGAGAGCGATCAAAGCCATCCGGCGCCCCTCAGTCCGTGGCCGGCACGATGACCAGTGACACCGCACCCGCGGCGGCCGCCTTCGTCAGCGCCGCCGCCTCGTTCTCCCGCACCCGCAGCGACACCGGCAGGTCGGAGCTGAGTGAGCTCTCCCCCGGCCTGCTCAACTCCGCCACCTTCGCCCTGTTCACGAGCAGTTCGTCCCGCGTGCCCGTTCCGTCCTCGTCGCCGTCTCCGCCACGGGCATCGCCCCCGACCCGGTAGGCGGCCACCGTGTCGCCCTCCTTCAACCCGGTGGGGTACTGCCCCGCGCTGAGCGAGAGTCCGACGACGACCTCCCCGCTCGCGAGCCCGGCCTCCTCCGTGAGCATCGGCGCGACGAGAACCGTCCCCTTCACCAGGTCGGTCGAGGACCGGTACTTCTTCTTCAGCAGTTCACGGTGGCTGTACAGCACGTACTGCACCGCGGAGTCCTCCGCCACCATCACCGGCTCGATCGCGGACTGTGGAATGTGCTGCCCAGCGGGCACCCGCTCGGTGATGCGCACGGCCTCCACCCGGTTTCCGGCCTGCATGACGAGCATGGTCGCACCCAGCGCGCCGACGAGGATGAGCAGCACCGCCAACGCCGCCAGCGCGGGCTTGCGCTCACGCGGCGCGGACGGCAGCCGATCCCCGACCGAATCCCCGCCCCGCGACCCACGATGCGCACCCGCGACAGCCTTCTCCTGGGCCCTCACCTCAATACCCCCGCACGCACGTGTTCCTGACCCGGTTCCCCCGGTTACACCTGCCTCCGGCTTCCCTGGCGTTCGACGCTCTCCGCCGACTTCACCAGGCGCCCGCAGATTATCAGCCACCACCGACACCGCCACGAGGAGCCCCTGCCCGCCCCAGCCACCGTCACACCTCCCTGACAAACGGCACAAAGCCACCAGTAAGCGTGCCCTCAGCCCTCTGCGCCGACCTCGAAGGTGAGAGTGCGGCCTATGTGCGCGAGCCGGGTGCAGTAGGAGTCGAGCAGGAAGACCGACGGCGTGGCGATGGTCACGTATACGCAGTAGGCACACGGAGCGGGCACGATCAGCTGAAGGGAGGCCACCGGCAGTGGGGCGGGGACGGAGCCCCCTTCCTGCGCCGGGAGTTGCAAGGACCGCAGCGACGTCGACATCACGGCCGGGCCGCAAGGCAGTTTCACGGCGAGGAGCATGTCCTGCGGACCCTGCCAGCCCTTGCCCAGATCAAAGTCGAGCTCCAGGAGGCCGCGCTGCCCCGCGAACAACGACCTCTCCTTTGCCCGGTAAATGCCTTCCCCCGCTAGTAGACCGTCGTCGTGGCCGCTGGCCCGGACGGAGACCGCGAGGAGCCCCATGGACAGGCGTTCGTCGCCGTCCACCTCCTCGGTGCCGACGCACAGGGCGTTGAGAATAGTGAGCTCTTCGGCACTCACGCGGGACAGCTGGCTGCGGATCTGCGCGCTCGCGGAGAGCCGCTGGTTCTCGTCGGTTTCCGGCAGCAGTGTGGCCATAGCCTCCTGCCAGCCGTCCGAGGCGGTGGGCTCCGGAAGGCGGACGAACTCCTCAGGAACCTCGTACGTGAACGCGTACGGAATGTCCCGGGCATCTGCGACGTCCTCGATCATGCGGCCGTTCCCCACTGCGAGGGCTGGAGGGCGCTGGTGAAGCTGGCCCCGGCGGAAGTGAGGGTAGCGGGGGCATCGAGCCGGGGGCGGCCGGACGCCGCAGCCGCAGGCTCGTCGGCAGCGACATATTCGCGGGTGGCTGAGAGCGGGCCGAGCAGCGGGATGTCGGAACCGTTCCAGTCCCCGTCCAGCCAGCGTCCGTTGTTGCTGTTGGAGCCGAGGGCGAAGGCGGCCCCCGCAACGGTAGCCGTACCGTCCACCACCTTCCCGGTGGCGAAGTGCGTCCACCCCTTCGCGGACATCCTGAAGCCTCGCGCGGAATTGGCAACACCGCTCGGGAGCTGGCGCAGGCCGCCCAGCACGTTGCCCGGCCGTACCCGGGAGAGGGCAGCCGCGAACCCCTGCGTTGCTCGAAGGGTCCGGCCCGCCTGCACAAGCACCATGCCGGACTTGGCGAGCGCCGAACCAGCCAGGCCGACGCCGCCGGTGAGGACACCCGCAGCATCCCAGGCGAGTGTCTGCCAGGTGACGCCTTCGGCTCCGCCGGCCAGGGCGGCCGCATGGAATCCAAGAGCGCCCGCACCGACAAGGAAGCCGATCAGCGCTAGGCCCGCGATGCCGCCGAAGGGCATGGCGAACAGGCAGATGATGCCGATGACGAGAGCCAGGTCAGCCAGGAAGTCACCGATCAGCTTCCAGAAGTCGGGGTCCGTCACCGTCTCCCACGCAGCGGCGGCGAAGTCGGCGATCGCGTCCACCGCTTCCTCGAACCAGCCGGGTTCCGGCGGAGCATCGTCGGCCGCGTCGCGGATAGTGCGCTCGGCACCGCCTGCCGCCTCGGTGAACTCAGTGTGCAACGTGCGGGCACGGTTGCGGATGCTGGTGAGTTCGTCGTTGGCGGTGTCCAGCGCGCGCTGCTTGTCCTGCTTCTTGGACTCGTGGGCGTCCTTCTCTGCGTCGGTGAACTGGGAAACGTCCGTGGGCAAGGCATCCACAGCGCTCTGCGCAGCGCTGACGCACTGGACGGCGCTAGCGGCCTCGTCCTCCAGCCGGCGGGCGCGGGCCTGGAAGCCGGAGAGCTGGGTCTCCCAGGACGACAGGGCGCGGTGCGCCGCGCCCATCGAGCCGAGCGCCTTCTGAAGATACGGAGAGACTGGCGCGACCGAGTCGCTGAACGCCGTCCCCGACTCACCGACCCACAAGCCGTCGGAGGTGCCCAGCTTGTCGACCTCCGTCTTCGCCGTCCCGCTGTCCCGGGAAACCCGGCCGAGGGCCGACACGAGCTGGCCTACGGCCTCCAGATCACCTGGAGCCGGGTCGAAACCGAGGTTGGGGTACGTCGAGGAACCCATTACTTGTCCCCCTTTTCGGAAGCCTTCTCCAGCTCCTGGCGGTACTTGTCGTCCAGCTTGGTGAGGTCCTCCGCCGCGCCGTCGACCACCTTGCTGATGCCCCTCGTCAGCTTGGCAAGCTGGCCGAAACCGTAGTTCCAGGAGTCCGCGAAGTCGTCACAGGCCGCCTGGAGGCCGGAGTCACCGACCTGCGACGCGTCCGTGTGCTGCATCTCCCTGGAGGCGTCTCTCATGCGGCCACCGCTCGACTCCAGCGTTCTGGCCATGCCTTTGACCTCGTCCGTGGCGAACTTGAAGAAGGACATCTCACCCTATCCCCCGTGAAACGGTATCTCGGTGCGGTGATGGGCCCTTGGCCCCCGACGACCGAGGTTAGCGCTCACGCCAGGCTCATACCGTCACCAGTGTGTAGCCGCCGTCGGATGCTGGCCGCGACACTTGGCGTGTCATCATCACTCAGCAATGACGTACGCGGCGTCTCAGCGCACGAGGAGGCGGAATGAGTCCCCAGCACCAGATCACGGCACTGATCCAGGCCGCCGATCAGGGGGCGGAGTCTTACACTTTGATCAACCCGTGGAACTCGCGGCGTAAGTTCGCGGCTTTCGCGTGCGTCGCGGAGCACTACGGCTACCGCTACGCGGGCCTTTCCCCCGATTTCAACACGGGCCGGAGCTACCCCGTCTTCGCGTTCCGGCGGCTCCCGGACGCGGACCGGCGCCTGGCCCACGCCCGGGCGCAGTGGCCACAGGCGACGAACGGCGGCCCGCTGCCGGGCATGCGGCCGGACGGCCGCGCTCTCACACCACTGCCCGAGCACCAGCGCGAGGTGGACCTGCTGCACGCGCGCATCATGGTGGACCTCTACGGCACGTCGCGCTTCGCCCGGCTGAAGCGGCTCGCGCTCCTGGTACCGATGGGATTCTTCGCCGCCGTCGCCCTCACCGGCGCCCTGGTCACAGCAGGTCTCGCCCTCGCCGGTGGGGCGAGCGCGATCTGGCTCGCGTACCTCTTCCTGTCCTCGGCGTTCATGCGCCGCCGCCACATCACGTACCGCCGCAGGCTCGAAGCCGCCGACATCACCTGGCCACCGCGCTGACCACTGGCCCGAGGCCCACCGCAATAGCACGCGACGGCCAGGACGGCGGCAAAGCCAGGAGGGTCGCTTACGCGTTCGGAGCACACAGCTGTGTGAGACTGCACCGGGCGAAGCCCCGCCGGGACCTCACCTCACGGATTGGCGACCAGGTGCATCCTCACCGATGCCTGCCCCGGGGCTGCCATGTTCGCTGGGGCGGCAAGAGAGCCCGTGGCTCGCGGCACGAGGACGTCCCGGCCGCACACCTGCACAAGGTTCTTCACCTCTGTCGGCACGAAGCCACGGCGCATGTGGGGTCCTGGTCGGCATGCTCATCGAGTCCGAGTCTCGGCGTGCCCGGACCCCGCGAGAACGGCAGCGATCCCGGGTACGGCCAGAAGCACAAGCCGTTCGGCGCGCACCTTCAATCCGGGCCGCACCGAGAGGACACCACCTTCCGCGTCACGTTGCGAATGGCTTGGAATATGAGAGCCGCATCAACGGACGATGGTCTGGATTTCCTGTACCGTTACTTCTACTTCGTCGGTCGATAGTCCATCAGGAATGGCTGGCTGTTGCGGGGGGCCATCAGGATTGTCAGTCGCAGTCCATGTGATGTCCCAGACAATTTGGACCTGCAGGGGATATGTGTCGCCACCAGAGGACTGGCGGTATGTGATGTTGCAGTTTTCCTCTGCAGTGTTGACTTTATAGCCCTCCTCTGTCTCGTCGAGGCTATAGGTACAAAATTTCGGATCAGCGTGGCCAGTCCCTGCGTCTATTCGCAGTTCCGTAGGAGTTGCAACTGTTGTCGCTGCTATATCGAGACCGAAGTCCTGGAACGTAGCTGTGACCCACACGCGATCGAGCGGCGCATGGAAAGTTGCATGTGTTTCCAGATTGACCTTCTGGTTATCGGCAGAAGGGCTGAGGGTAACCGGCGGTGCGGGGAGCGTCATATAGCGAAAGGCAATCATGGACAGCACCACGGGCGATATTGCCATATCAGGAAGCGCGTCGCCGTCCGGAACCCACTGGATACTATCACCCAGAGCACCGCATTCCCTCATGGCTGCCGCCCATTTATCATCTCTTTCACGGCGAACGTCGTAGGTGCGATACCACCACGCACCCTCTTCATCCTCGTGGTAATCATCGATTCCTCCGCGGGCATCAACACCAGAAGGAAGATTCTCCGACATTTCCTCGGATTCATCTTTCATTTCTTTACCGGTGTACTTCGGCTGCATCCAGCAGAGAGGGGGATCCCAATCTTCGTTCGCAGCAACCACGGGAGAACTTTGGGGACCCCCTTTGCGATTTGTATGGTACTTTATTCCTGCGAAGATACTCTCGGACCCATTGCTCCCGCCAGTGCTACCTGATTTGTCAGGTGGTCGCACAGGGTCTGCTCCGTGTGCTACGGGGACCACGGCCCAGCTAAGGATCGCGACCACGCCAAACGTGGTCGCGGCACGGACCCCAAACTTCATTGGCATTCCACCGCCCCCCGTTCCACGTCGAACGACTCCATTTGCCAAATGTTCAACCCGCCAGGATCCTTGTAAAGGGTGGCCGTGTAGCGTCTGTAGTCATCTGGACTGGCACTTGTTTTTGCCACTTCTCCGGTATCGATGTCCCGCCCGAATGCTTTGGACTGGTCTTCGCAATATTCGACCACTGCCACGTCGCCGCTACTGGTAACGATCTCACGCTTGTAGTATCGATAGGTTCCTGTGAGCGTCCAGCCTTCCTCATGGGACCGCTCAACCTCGGAACCGTAGAACTGCTTCGCTTCACCAGTGAAGTAGGTACTCAGCCACTTATCGGCTTCTTCTCGATCGGTGAAAAGTTTTTGCCTCGCCATAAGGATGTCAGCGTGAGCGGCGAGAATTGCTTCTTCTGCCGGATCTTTCGGATTCTCGTTGGAGATCTCGACTTTTACGTCATCCGGCAGATCGAAGTCGACGGACGGCTGCTGGTTCTCGGTGTGTGATTCCTTGGGCGCCGGAGTGGCTGCACCACCATCCACACCGTCGATTTTGTCCTCAGTCGAAATGTCTGAGCTGCCACAGCCGGTCATGGCCAGTACGGCACCGACCAAGATGGCAGTTGCTAGCTTCGTGGGGCGCCGCAGTCGCTGACTCAAGTTCGGACTCCTTACGATCATTTTTACTGTTATGCAAAAACTGGTACTTTAAGCTTCAAAATTTCATTACCCGGTTTATGTCCTTGAAGTGCTCCGCGTCGATGGGCAGCACCCCTGGTCAGAAAGCAGCTGGTGGAGGACCGAAGCCGCCGTCGTTTCGCCCAGGCGGCGGGGCAGACGGGGGCGGGGGAAGGTCCGGCAAGGGTGACGGTGACATGGTCCCGGCTTGGCGCTTGCGTTTCTCCCCAGCCATTGCCGCCAAGACGGTAGTGAGCGCCATCGTTGCCCCTGAGATGGTGATCCCGAGATAAACCTTGCTCAGGCCGGGTGTGCCCCTAAGGGGTTCTTGGGCACCGGTCGGATCGACGGTCACCTGTACCCGGTCGCCGACGGACAGACCGATACAGGACACCTCGCCAGGAATCCGCTCACCGCTCAGCTGAGCGATCTCGCACTGCGGGCCAGCCCTGGCCGGCTTGTACCGGTTCACTACCACTGCGGTGACCTGCTGCCCGCGCTCGCTCAAGACGATGCTGGAGCTTCCAGCCAGATAGGTGACCAGCAGACCGAGCGCGGAAAGCGCGAAGAGGAGCGCGTACCGACGCCGGTACGCGCCCATGACGACACGAGAGTACAGAAAGTATCCAAGCAACAGCACCACCGCGAGCACGGGGTATGCCAGCCGCTGTTCAGTAGTGGAACCCAGCACGACGAGGAGTAGCAGGAGCAATGAAGGCAGCACAGCCGCGACGGTGGCGACGGCAACAGCCCTCCTTGAGGCGAGGCCGTGATACTCCCAGACGGGATGCAACCACGACAGCCAGCGCTTGACCATCCGTTATCTCATCTCGCTTTCGCCCTACACTGCAGAGTCAACGAAGTGGGATTTGCCGCCGATCAGCGTGACGATAGCGCCCAACGGCAGCACCTGCTCCGGGTCCAGACAGTTTCCGATGACCAGAAGGCCCTTACCACCCTCTGGCGGGCACGAAAGGACGGCCGCCAAGCCTAGCTTCGTCCAGCTATCGACATGGTTGAAGGTAGCTGTGGCACCGCCCGTGCTGCTTTCCGCTAGTGGGGGAAACAGAACCAGCTCACCACTGGGGCTGAACCTTGGTTGGGACATGATGCCGACCCCGAGACCGATTTCCGTCTCAAACAATTCGACATACACCTCCTTCTTGTCTCCGAGTTCGCCTCCGAACTGTCGGAGCACCACCTCCACCAGGTCAACGTCGCGATGAATGGGTGGCGTCGCCACAACTCCAGCGGTGACCTGCCACGCGGCATCACCGTGCTCGCTGTCTGGCACTGCCAGGAAGCCGCTCATGATGATGCCCTGTTGCATTATCGTTTCACGCCAGGCCATGAGCGCTTCGGTGAGCGAGGCACGGAAAGCCGCATCCTGGTGCGGATAGCTTTGGTCGATCAGGTCGGCACAGCGGTCGTAGGCGGCTTGGACGTCATCGCCGTCCACCAGTAGATCGAACCAGTCTGTGGGGGCGTAAAGATTGATGACTCCTGGTTCTATAGAGTCGGCTGCTGAGGCTCCGATCACCGGCCCGCCACCTTGGTCATAAACGGCGCGAAGGGGCTGCGGGCCATGCGCCGAATGGCTTCGCTCACCGGGACGCTCTGGACCTCTTCATTGGGGAAGATCTCCTTTGGTCGAGGGCCGTCGTCCGCAATCCAGTCCCGGGTGTCCTTGTAGAACTGGTAACCGCCGCCAGGCCCCATGGAAAACGCGTTGCCCGTCCAAGTGTAGGAGAATCTGGTCGCATTCATCGCCAACTCACCGCCCTCAATGACCCCGGGGTTAGTGAGCACACTGGACATGAAACTGGGATATGAGGAAACGGTAGGCTTGAACTTCATGGAGTCGGCGATCAGTTTACCGTACGACATTCCGCCCGATCCCACCCGGGCAAGTTTCAGCCCGGCGGCGAAGGCACCTCCACCGAAAGCGAGGGTGACAGCATTGGTGATCACCGTTGGATCACTGAACGCCTTCAGGAAGCTCCCCGTCTTTCCGGCAGCGGACAGGTAGGAGGTGAGCAGGGCCACTCCTCCGAATATGAGCGCGGGAACAGCGAGAAACTGCAGGCCCGGTATGAGCGATAGAAGTCCCATAAGCGTACTCAAGAGACCGGCAGCGGTGGCAATGAAGTCAAGGAGGGGTGCGAGGTCCTTCAAGGCGTCGAGCACCTGATCTGCAATATCACCGAGCGCTTCGGTGAGTTCACCGATCGCGGCGCCGAGTTTGTCGAGCCAGCCGGGCTCGTTGGGGGCGATGTCGATGGCCTGTTTGATGCGGTCGGCGATGTCCTCGCCGTACTCCTGGTAGGAGCGGGCGAGGCCGCGGGCGCGCTCGCGGATGCGGGCCAGTTCGTTCTCAGCGAGGCTTACCGCGCGCTCTGCCGAGGTGTGGTCGTCTTCGAGTTCCTCGCGCTTCTTCTTCTCCGCCGCGGTTTCGCCGGCGAGCTCCCAGGGCATCGGCTTGGGAGGAAGGGTTCCGAGCTTGGTGTTCGCCGAGTCGACCGCGTCTTTGGCGGTCTGGGCCTCGTCTTCCAGCCTGAAAGCCTGGCGCTGGGACGTTTCCATGTGCCGGGCCCAGTCCTCCAGGGCGCCAGCGGCCTTGGTGAAGGAGTCACGGGCGTCGTTGACCTTGGGGCGGAAGTCGTCGTGGAACTGCTCCCGGAATGCCTCGGCCGATTCGCCCTTCCAATCCCCCCGGCCGGTGCCGTTGAGGACGTGCGCGATGTCGCGGAGGGCGTCGGCGGTGTCGCGGACGACAGAGGCGACGTCTGCGGCTGCCTCCTGGTCACCGGGACACGGTACGAAACCGAGTGCGGGGAACTTGCCTTCGAGGTCGGGCGAGCGTGGCGGGCCTGACCAGGGGGTGGTCACACTCACTTGCCCCCGCCCTTCTGGGGGTTCCGCAACGCATCAGCGTACTTCGTGTCGATCTCCTCGAAACCCTTTTTGATCTCCGCGAGTGCCTCCGAGGCCACGTCGGAGAACTTCGCAAGCTGCTTGATGCCGTGGGACCACTCGTCACCGAACTGGTCCATGCGCGCCTCGAGTTCCGTGACGCCCATCGCCGCTCCGTCGACTTTCTCCATTTCCCGGCAGGGCTTCTTCATCTGATCCGAGATGTTCTTGATGTCCTTGCGTGTCTGCTCCAGCATGTCGTAGTCGACATAGATCTGGTCCGAACCGCTCATGTGCCCCCACTTCACGACGTACAGGGCAGCGGGGAGCGCGACGGGTCGTCGCGCTCCCCGCTGCCTCCGAACCGGCTAGGCCGTTTGGTTCAGCCCTTCATCTGGCGGGCCAGGTCCTGGTCGAACTGACGGAGGCCGTCGGCCGCACCCTTGAGGAAGTCCCCCATGCCTTCCAGCCCGCCAACGGTCTTCTTGGCGCCCCGTGTGAACTCCTTGAAAGAGTCGTCGAACGCCTGAGAAGCGCTTTCGGTCACGAAGCCGTCCCGAACGAGACCCTCGACGTACTTTTCCAGGCCGTCGAGTTCCTTTTCGAGGTCGTCCTTCTTGTCCTTCAGTTTCTTCTCGGCCTTCTTCATCTCTTCGAAGGTTACGTTTACTCCGCTCATCGAGCAGCCCTCCCTCACGTAGTGGTGTCCCCCCGACCACCAGCGCGCGTGTGTTTGCAGTGGCGCAAGGAGCTTTGGGTCCACCTTACGATGATGCCCTGGGCAGCGAGCACCCCTCCCCCAACCGGCCGCCGGGCGTCAGGGCATCGGTGTGGTGACCGCCATTAGCACGCCGTCACCAAGGTGCAACAGGCCCTTGCCTGGCTCGACCTGGCCGCCGATGAGGCTTCGGGACAGCCGGGTGCCGACGAGGTCCGCCCCCGACGTGCTCTGGGGAGAGAGCAGGATGCCGCGACGAGCTTTCTGGGCTTCCACCTGCCAGCCTGAGAAGCCGGAGCACATCTCCTCTTCGTCGCCCGCCATGACCAGAGCCCGGCCGTGTTCCGCACCGCGACGCACCAGGGTCTTCAGCTCGTCCTTGGCCCCGCAGCGGTCCAGAAGTTCGGCGTCGTCAACCAGAACGGCGATCGGGTCGGACACCGACGACGTCCCGATGAGGTCGGCGAACTCATCCTCGTCGATGTCGTCGTCGGTGAAGACCCGCAGGACGCCTTCTTCGCCAGCTAGCTCCCGCAGTGGTGACGCCTGCGGCGCGGCCACGACGAGGCGGGTGCCGTGGCGGAGGTAGGAGCGGGCGAAGTTCAGCAGCACAGTGGATCTGCCGGACTTCGCCGGTCCGCCGATGATGAACGCCGCAGTGCCCTCTGCCAGATCGGGGCCGAAGGCCGTCAGCTCGTCTCCGCCGACTCCGACCAGACCCCAGAGCGGAGAGCTGGTGCTCTGTACGTCACGCATCTCCCAGGCGTCGTCAAAGCGGAGCTGAGCGGGCAGGACGTCGACCCGGAACGGGCGGCGGCTGCGCGGCACGTCCTGTTCTCGTTCGGTGGCAGCTGCTCCGATAGCGGCGATAGCCGCGGACTGGGCCTGGCCGGAGACGTCCGCGTCGAGCAGGGCTATCTGGGCGTCGGTGCCGGTCTCGCTGCGCAGCATGCGTCCCGGTACCAGCTGGTCGGGCACCTTGCGGGAGTTGAGGCCGATGAGGGAGTAGTCGGTGCGGTCGGATAGCCGCAGGCTCCACTTGTCCTCGGTCAGGGTACTGATGCGGCCCATCAGCAGGCTGCGGTCGCCGGTCAGGATGGCGTGGACGCCGACGCTGGCGCCCTCCCGCAGGATGGTCATCAGCTCGTCGGTCAGGCCGCCGTTGTCGACATCGTCCAGGGAGGCCGTCCAGCCTTCCCAGCGGTCGAGCAGAACCACGATGTGGGGCAGCCGGTCGGCTTCGGCCACGGCAGCGCGCTGCTCACCGATGTCAGCGTAACCGTCGGCCGCCAACAGGTTCTGGCGGCGGCTGAGTTCCTGCTTGAGCCGCTTGATCAGCCGCACTGCCCGCTCGGTCTGGTTGCGCCCCACCACCGCCCCGCAGTGCGGCAGCTTGGCGAGGGCGTTCAGCGCACCATTGCCGCAGTCGATGCCGTAGAGGTGCACGTCAGTGATGGAGTGGGTGCGGGCTAGCGAGGCGGCGATGGTGCGCAGCAGCTGCGATCGGCCGCTGCGGGGCGAGCCACCCACCATCAGATGGCCGAAGTTCGCGAAGTCCACGGCGAGCGGGCGCCGGTCCTGCTTGGCTGGCAGGTCCTCGATGCCGTACGGAGCCGCTGGAAGCGCGCCGAGGGGGGCTGGGGCGGGAACCTCATCGAGCAGGATCGACTCCGGGAGCGCGGGCAGCCACGGGCTGTGCTGGGCAGGGATGCCGAGCCGGTCGTTGGCTTCGTTGACCGCGTCGACCAGCACCTTGAGATCGGTGATCTCGTCTTCTTGCTGCTTGGCGCCTGCGGGCCGGGTGAGAAGGGCACGGCCCAGTTCAGTCCATCCCAGCTGTGCGGACCATGGTGGCGGGAGCTGGGTGTCCTGCGCGCCGGGGCGCCGCCCTCCAACGCGTCCGGACTGGAAGGGCACGAGGGAGGAGTGGCCGAGCCGCACGTAGGCCCGGCCGGGCGTCGACTTGGCAATGTGGCCAGCGTCCGGTGCGTCGATGACGTCGGAGGACTCGCCGCCGTCTGTCACCCGCAGGGCAATCCGCAGGTTGGTATTGGCCCGGATTTCGGGCGAGACGACCCCGGACGGCCGCTGGGTCGCCAGGAGCAGGTGGATGCCCAGGGAGCGTCCACGCTGGGCGATGTTGACCAGTCCGGTGACGAAGTCAGGCAGGTCGCGAACCATGGAGGCGAACTCATCGATGACGATCAGCAGGCGTGGCATGGGGGCGAAGCGTCCCGGTTCCCGGCGGAGCAGGCCCTGAAAGTCCTCGATGTCCTTGGCCTCGGCGTCGGCGAGAATGTGTTCGCGGCGCGTGAGTTCGGCCCCGAGCGACTCCAGGGCGCGCTCGACCAGGTGCGCGTCCAGATCGGTGACCATACCGACGGTGTGCGGGAGCTTGACGCAGTCCTTGAAAGCACTGCCGCCCTTGTAGTCGACCAGGACGAAGGTCATGTTCTCCGGCGTGTTCGCCACGGCGAGGGCCGCGACGATCGTCTGCAACAGTTCCGACTTGCCCGAACCGGTGGTGCCCGCGATCAGGCCGTGCGGCCCGTCCTTGCTCATGTCGATGGAAAAGGCACCGTCGTAGGACTCACCGATGACGGCACGTGTGGATTGACCACCCAGGTGCCAGCGCGCGGCGACGGCCTCGCCCGTGGGCGGTTCCAGTTCGAGGACATCCAGCAGACGGCTGGCGTTGGGGATGGAGGCGTCGTCGGCGGCTCCGCTGATGTCCCGGATAGCGGAAAGGGAGCGGGAAACGAGGGCGCACCACGCCGCGGTGACGAAGTCGGGCCGGACGCCGCGCACGCGGTCAGCTCCGGTCTGCTGTACCCGCAAACGCACCAGGTCCTCTCGCGGGGCCGCGTCAGCTTGACCGTGGGCGGCCTGGACAGGGTGGGGGTTCCAGGGTGCGAAGCTGGGGAAACCGCTCACCGCCGGGGTAACGGAATCCGAGAGGGGAGCCGCCTCGCTTTCCCGGCGTCCCCGCCTGCCGCGCCGCGACGTGGACTCCTCAGCGGCCGGTGTCACAGGTTCCGGCTTGTTCTCCGGTTTCGGTTCCACCACGACGACGGCCTGGCATTCGCCGGGCAGGAAGCGTTCCTCCGCGTCGAGGCACACGGCGAACATCCGCGCCGCAGGGCCTTCGCGCAGCAGTCGCACGACCCCGGGCAGCGAGCGCAGCCTGCGGGAGCCGTCCAGCACGATCACGAGGTCGGGCTCCTGGAAGATGGCACCCCGTGCGTTGTGCTCCTTCATCGCCTTCTGGCGTGCGTCCAGTATGGCCGTCAACTCCGCGAACCGCGCCGCCACCGTTTCGGCGTCGGTGCCCAGCAGACAGTTGGCGTCCTGTTCCAGGGTAGGGCGGGCATGCGGCAGCCAGCGCGTCCAGTCCCAGGCTTCCTGGCCCGAGGCGTCGGTCAGGATGTAGAACTGCACGTCCAAGGGGCTGTGCAGCACCGCTGTCTGGGCCAGCAGCCACCTTCCGAGCGCCCGCGCCGTGTCGCCCATGCCCGCGACGCCGACCACTCCTCGTTCGGCCAACGGGATGGTAACCGGCGCATCGGTCACGTCCCAGGTCACTTTGCGACGGTGATCATCCTGTTCGGGATCGTCGAGCACCACGTCGGAGGGCAGCGAGCAGGTGCCGACCCGGATGAGCAAGTGATCGCCGTCGGTCCTGCGCCGCTCCCACAACCGGGTGCGCGGCCCGGTCGCGGTGTTCAGAATCGTTCCCGGGTCGGGCGCACCGAAGCGCCGCGCCTGTCGCTCGGCCGCGAGAGCGGAGCGGGCGTCCTTCTCGATGCGTGCCTTGTGTTCCTCGTACTCCCGGAGCTGCTCGGCGTAGGACTTACGGCCATGCCGCTTGTCCATGAAGTAGTTGGCAAAGAGCATGATGGGGCTGGCGACCGCCATGAACAGGAAGTACATGCGGTCCAGCGCGATAGCCATGACGACGGCGGTCACCAGCGGCAGCAGTGCCATCAGCCAGGGCAGCGGACGGGCCTGCCCCTCCGTCGGGCGCGAGGGCAGCCGGAACGTGGTCTCGCGGTCAGGCGGAAGAAGACGTGGCGGACGGTTGTAGTCGAATCCCTCGCCGTCCTCGGAGACGCGCAGGGCCGCGTTCGGGGGCGTGTAGGGCGCGAGTTCGATGAGGCTGTTGCCGAGGGTCAGCTGTGCACCTCCCGGCCAGGCGGTATCGCCTTCGACCTGCTCGCCGTCGAGGCGAGCGGCCTTCCTGACATCGCCCTCTCCGTGGACGGTGAGGACGCACCTTCCGTCGGCGCCGATGGTCAGGGTCGCGGCGCGGTCGGCCATCTCAGGGTCCTCGATGCGTACCCGGCTGGTGGCGCCGCGCCCGATCTCCGTACGCCCGAGCCCCAGACGGTGCACCGTACCCGCCGCAGGGCCTCCAGCTACCCGCAGTTCCGCGACGCCGGTCGGCTCACCCGGGGCACACCCCGCGGGGTCGTGGAGGCTGACGACACAGCCCTCGCGCAGCGCGGACTCCAGCACGGTCTGTTCCGGGTCGAGCGGGTAGCCGCCCACGAAAAGCTGGGGCGCACCACCTCTGACGCGCTCCCCGCCGAGCTGGATGACCTGGGCGCCGCCTCCGCCCACCCGCTGGGCCAGCTCCTTGGCCACGGCCCCCACCGGGGACTCGGGATCGGCGTCCAGCACCACGTCGGCGCGGCTTCCACCGAGTGGGTCGACGACGGTCAGCGTGAGACGCACGCGGTTCCTCCCCGGGTGATGGCTCCGTCGTAGGGACGATATCTTCCGCCCAAACCGGTCTCTGTTCCTGGTGTGCTCTCGTCCCTTCCGCACCGAGAGCGCACCGCGGAGACGGTTTGCGCTCCTGTCAGCGCAAGCCACGGGCAGGGGCAGAAATCCGCGATCGCAGCTCTTGAGAAAGCGGGGCGGCCCGCGACATAGGTCCAGACCACCCCCGCACTCCGGCGCGCAGCCGTGACCCTCTCCGTGCCATCATCGTGCGGCAGCAACGGACCGAGGACGCTGGGGGACCCCCGGAAATGCAGAGCGGACGACGCAGAACGGCAGGCGCCCTGCCCGCTATGGCCATGGTGGCCGTAACCATCAGCGGATGCGGTGGCAGCAACGGTGGACAGACCAGCGACGCGATCGAGGATACCGGTGACCGCACCACGAGCAGTGCGTCTCCCACCACGAAAGCGCCTGCGGCACCACCCGCACCCCGCTTCACCCTCCCCCCGGACGTCACGGTAGAGGTCGAAAGTCCTGACACGGGCGACGCCGGGAAGGCCGCAGTGCTCCATGACGTCGAGTATTCGGTCAAGGCTCGCATCGAAGCAGTCGCCAAGGGGGAAGGCAGCACGCCCCACCTCTCCCGGTACTTCACCGGCAGCGCGTTCCGATACTGGAATGACAAGATCGAGGAAAAGCGCGAAAACGGCGAAACCGTGGCCGGAACCTACCGATTCTTCGGTTTGGAGGTGACGGAGCTGAAGGGGGACGTCGCCGCCGCACGGTTCTGTGAGGACCAGAGCGCGGTGTACGAGAAGACCCGTAACACAGGTGAAGTCCGCCGGGACAAACCCCTGGAGACCGAAGTCGTCCAGATCACGCTAGGGGCCGAGAAGAGCGACGAGGGTGTCTGGCAGGTCAACCGGTTCAGCTGGAACAAGGGGGTTCCAGCGTGCGAGCGCGACTGAGCAGGCATGAGATTCGAACAGACCTCACCATATCGCCAACTCGCTGGAGTTGTAGTGGGCTCGGGCGCCGTGCTGGTCATGCGGTGGGCGGGGTGGTGTAGCGGGCTTTGAGGTCGTTCCAGCGGGTGGCCTGGTCGGGGGTGAGGCGGCCTCGGAGTTCGGCGAGTTTGAGCAGGTTGGCTTCGGCGCCGCTGGTGAGGGTTTGGGCCTCGGCCCGGTAGTGGTCGTCGATGAGCGCTTCGAGGTCGGCGTCGTTCATTACCGGCACGATGCGCTCGGCGAGCTGGTTGGTGGTGCGGTAGGAGCCCTGGAGGCGGAACGGCGGCTCGGTGCGGGTGGCGTCGTCCTGCCCGGCGGAGGCGATGTAGGCGGCGTTGACGGTCAGGACGGTGCGCCGCACGTGCAGCAGTCGGCGCAGGACGGCGGTGATCTGCTCCAGTTCGGTGGGGCTGGCGGGGTGGGTGAGCCGGTCCGGGGTGGCGGTGGTGTCGCCAGCGGCCATCCGCACCAGCAGGTCGATGTCGGCGCGATCGCGGGCGGCGAGCGGGGCGAGGATGGGGTTGGCGGTGAGCGCGTTCTCGATGTGGCTGAGCGCGAACAGCTCCTCGCGGCCGCCCAGCACGTCGCCGAGGTTCCACACGTCGGCGCGGTTGGCGAGCATGTCGGGCACCTGGAAGCGGGCGCCGGACTCGGTGAAGGGATTCCCGGACATCACCACGGCGAACCGCTTGCCGCGCAGGTCGTGGCTGCGCGGGCGGCCGTCACCGGTCGAAACGCCGTCAATGCGGCGCTGGGCGTCGCACAGCGGGACGAACTTCTGGAGCAGTTCGGGGGACAGGTGCTGGATGTCGTCCAGGTAGAGGCAGACGTTGTTGCCCATCTCCAGGGCGAAGTTGAGCTTCTCCACCTCGCGGCGGGCGGCGGCGTCGGGTGCTGCGGCCGGGTCGAGTGAGGTGGTGTGGTGGCCGAGCGCGGGTCCGGCCACGGTGACCAGGACCAGGCCGAGGCGGGCCGCGACGTACTCCACGAGGGTGGTTTTGCCGTAGCCGGGCGGGGAGAGCAGCAGGAGCAGGCCCTGGCTGTCGGTGCGGCGTTCCGTGCCCGCGGTGCCGAGCTGCTTGGCCAGGTTGTCGCCGATCAGCGGCAGGTACACCTCGTCGATGAGCCGGTTGCGCACGAAGGACGGGAGTACGCGCGGGCGGTAGTCGGCCAGTCGCAGTCGCTCGCGTTCGGCGGCGAGCAGGGTGTTGCGCTGCCGGGTGTAGGCGCGGTGGGCCGGGACGCGGTGGGTGCGGAAGTCGGCGGTGCGGGTCAGGAACTCGTCGAGCCGCAGCGGCAGTTCGCCGCCGCTTAGCCGGGGGTGGGTGCCCAGGAGGGCGGGGACGGTGGCGGTGAGCGGGGCACGCACCTCGCGGCGGTCCAGGGCGTCGCCGGTGAGTTCGACGGCGACGGCCTCGGGGAGGTCCGCGTCGCCCTCGGGGAGGTCCGCGACGGGTGCGGGGAGGTCCGCGTCGGTCTCGGGGAGGTCCGCGACGGGTGCGGGGAGATTCGCGTCGGCCTCGTCCGCGACGGGTGCGGGGCGGTTTGGCCCCGGCCCCTGGGAGGCCGCGTAGGAGTGCAGCCAGGCGTGGGTGAGCTGGTGGCGGGCGGCCAGGTCGGTGCCGAGGGCGCGCAGGTCCTCGGCGAACTCCTTCGCCCCGGTGGAGTGCGCGCCGCCGAGCGCGGCGCGGAAGCCGTCGAGCAGGGCGCGGGCGGCGGCGCCGGTGGCGAACCGGGGTCCGCCGAGCGCCAGTTCCTCGACCAGGTAGGCGCCGGTGGTGTCGGCGACGGGCAGCGGCAGCCGGGTGGTGTCCGCGAAGTGCCGGGCCGCCGCGGTGATGTCGTCCGCCAGGTCGGCGAGCGCGGCCGGGGTGCCGAAGGCGGCGCGGGCGCGGGCCAGGGACTGGGCACGGACGGTCCAGGCGGTGCGGGTGGGCTCGTCGGTGCCGTAGGCCCACAGCAGCTGGGCGGCGGCGCGGGGGGCGGGCGGGAAGCGCAGCAGGTCGGCGTCGGCGCGCAGGCGCAGCACGGTGGCCAGGATCGCGGCGGCGTCCAGGTCGTGCACGCCACGGTCGTACCCCTCGTCGTAGGCGGCCTCGGCGGCGGCGCGGACGAGGGTGAGCAGGCCGTCGGCGGTGGCGGCGGCGTCGTGCAGCACGGCCGGGTCGGTGGCGTCCAGCACGCTCGCGGCCAGGTGTTCGGCGCGGTAGACCTCCGGGGACTCCGAGGGCAGCGGCTGGTCCCAGAAGGCGCGGGTGTGGGCGAAGTCGGCGTCGGGCACGGGGGCGCGGTAGTCGGTGCCGGTGACGGCGAAGACCAGGGCGCCGTCCTGCGGGACGAGGGTGAGGTCCACGGGCTGGGTGGTGACGGCGAACCGGTGGCGGCCCAGGCGTACGGTGCCCTCGGCGTCGTAGAGGTCGGCGCGGTCGCGCAGGGCGCGGGCGGCTTCCTGGCGGGCGGCTTTCAGGCGGCCGTCCAGTTCGTCCGCGCGGACGGTGTCGTCCAGTGCGCGCAGCTCTCCGGCGCTGGCGCGGACCTTGGCCACCAGTGGGTCGGTGGTGAAGTAGGCGCTCACGTCCTCGGCGGTGGCCAGGGTCGCGGCGCGGCGGACGACGGTGGCCAGCACCCGCTCGGCGGACTCGGCCAGCCGCTGGGCGTGCCGGGCCCGCTCGTCCAGCTGGGCCTGCTTGCGGGCGGAGAAGGTTTCGTAGATCTCCTCGCGCTGCCCGTCGAGCTGCGCGAGCGCGTCGTCCACCAGCGCGAACCGCGACTGAAGGTCCTCCAGCCGCAGCAGCAGCGCGCCCAGTTGCTCGTCGCACTCGGCGGGGGTGCGGGCGGCGGCCAGGGCTCCGGCGACGGCCTGGCCGAGCAGCGCGAACTCGGCGGTGAACTCCGCGCGTCCCTCGCGTTCGCGCAGTTCGCGGCGGCGTCCGTCGAGCACCGCGCGGGCCCGGTTGACGGCGGCCATGACCTCGCCGACCCGCTCCAGCAGCGCGGTGCGCACGGTGACGTCGGTGACCTCCAGGCCGCCGGCGACGTCGGCGACCGTCCGCAGCCGCTCGTCCTGTTCGGCGACGCGCTCCTCGATGGGCGCCGCCTCAGCCACGGTGGCGATCTTCGCGGCCCGCGCGGTGAGGTCGGCGAGCGTGGCGGCGGTGGTGTCGAAGGCGTGCGGCTCGGCGAGGGCGGCCACCGCGCGGCGTCCGGTCGCCGCCAGTGCCTCGGCCACCTCGCCGGACAGCGCGCTCACCCGCGCGGTGTCCACGTGCCGCAGCTCGTGCAGGGTCTCCACCGTGCCCTGGGCGCGGCGCAGTTCGGTCAGCAGGGTGACCCAGGCGGCCGGGTCGCGCGGTGCCTCACCCCGGGCGCGGCGGATCAGCGCGGTGACGTGCTCGGCGGTGCGCGCGACCCGCTCGGCGGCGTGCGCGCGCAGCTCCTCCACGCGCGCGAACTCCGCGACGACCTGCTCGGCGGCCGTGCCCAGGTCGGTCAGCGGCTCGCGCAGGTCGGTGAACTCCGCGTCGGCCAGCCACGGGTGGCTGTCGGCCAGGCGGGTGCAGGCGGCGGCGATGTCGGCGAAGACGGTGGTGCCCGGGGCCAGTTCGTCGGCCATGCGGGCCAGGGACAGCGCGTCCGAGACGGCCCGCACCAGTTCGGCGTTGCCGACGCGGCCCAGCGGACCGTCCACGGGTGGCTGGGCGGCGGCGTACGCCTCGGAGGTGAACGGCGTGCGCCACAGCTGCACCGGGTGGAGGCGGGCGGGTTCGGTGTCGCGCGGGCGCAGCACGGCCAGCGTGCCGTCGTCCAGCAGGGCGTGACCGCGCGCGGTGACCGGCGCGGCGACCTCCTTGCGGATCTGGTTGTAGGGCAGCAGCAGCGTGCGGCCTTCGGCGCGGGCGTGGAAGACGTACAGCACGTCCTCGCCGCCGGGTGCGGCCACGGCGTCCTCGAAGGCGAGCCCGGTGGTGTCGGTGTCGAAGGTGCGCGCGGCGGCCCCGGCGGGCGCGGTGGCCAGGTAGCAGCCGCCGGGGAAGATGATGCCCTCGTCCTCGGGCAGGCGGCGGCAGGACAGGCCGATGCCGTCCAGCCGCACGACGTCCCCGGTGCGCTCGTTGAACACCAGGTAGCGGTCGGCGTTCTCCTTGTAGGGGCGCACGCGCAGCAGCACGAGGGGGCCGACGCGGGCGTGGGCCACCTCGGCGTCGGCGAGCGACTGGAGTGGTTCGTCCACCGGCTCGGAGTACACCCCGTCGGGCGTCTCGGTGTCGTCGGTCAGCTTGACGACGAGGCTGCCGCCGACGGTGGAGACGAACAGCGTCCCATCGGCCACGGACACGTGCGGGTGACGGCCGCGCACGTGCTCGCCCCGGGTGGCGGTGACCCAGGTGACGTCGTGCGGCGGCGGCGCGGTGTGGTCGCGCTCGCCCTTGGCGTCCAGGTAGCGCGGGGGCTCGTTTGGGGCGGACAGCCGCCAGCGCAGCACGCGCAGGTCGCCGGGGCGGTCCCCGGTCCGGAACACCGCGAGCAGCAGGGTGCCGGTGCGGCGCAGCTGGAGCAGACGCGCCTGGCGGTAGTAGCGGTGCAGTTCGGCGAAGTCGTGCTGGAAGCGGGCGTCGTCGAGCAGGCCGGGCACGGCGTCGGGCGGCGCGGGGCGGCCGTCGGGGTGGTGGAGCTGGAAGACGTCGGTGACGGCGGCGGGCTCGGCGCCGGGCGCGGGAGCGGGGTGGAACCCGGCCAGCAGGTGCCCGGCGACGTGGACCAGGGCGCGCGCGGTGGCGGGCTGGGCGGTGTGCAGGTCGGCGTTGCCGATGAGGGACAGCTCGGTGGTGCCGAAGGTGGTGGTGCGGCGTTCGTTGAGCGCCTGTGCGCGGGCGGCGAGCGTGCGGGCGGCGGTGGTGAGGCGGGCGTGGAGGAGGTCGTAGGCGGTGTCGGTGCCCGTAGTTGCGGTGGGGGCGGTGGCGGGGTCGGTGCCCGTGGTGCTGGTGGC
>NZ_JAEVFI010000030.1 GCF_019303495.1 Streptomyces sp. JJ66
CCGGCCGCCGCCGCCCTGACCGCCGCCCCGGCCGCCGCCGCCCTGACCGCCGCTCCGGCCGCCGCCCGGGCCGCGACCGCCCCCGGTACCGCCGCTGTCGGCACGGCGCCGCGCAAACCCCTGCCGGTCGGCCCGCCGGGCGGCGTCATCACCGCCCAGGAGGAACGCGAAGCGGCCGCCGCGCCCCCGGACACCGCTCCGGACCCCGGCGGCGGCTGGCAGCAGGGCGACCTGCGCCTGACCGCCTTCGACAACGCCGTTGTCGAGGAGTTCGCGGACACCGCGCGCACGGCGGAACGGTCCATCAGCCCGACGATCCGCACCGTCGCCTCCTGGAGCGGCGCGGAGGTCGTCGGCTTCGCGCACCGGCTGAAGTCCGAGGACGCGCTCAAGCGCACGGTCGCCACCGCGCTGCGGGAGAACCCGGACCAGACGGTCTACCAGGCGCTGGCCGACGTGCACGACTCCGTCCGCTACACGCTGGTGTGGGAGGACGCGGACTACACCCAGGGCGTCGAGGTCGCCACCGGCATGCTCAGCGCGTGGGGCCACACCAACGAGCGCTGGGCCAACACCTGGAAGGACCGCACCAGCTACCAGGGGATCACCACCACGTGGCGCGACCCGATGTACGCCCACCCGTACACGATCCACTTCCACACCCCGGCCAGCGAGGACGCCGCGCGGGCGGCGCAACCGCTGGAGGAGGAGCGGCGGTTGCCGGGCACGACGCCGGAGCGGAAGGAAGCGCTGGCTGAACAGCAAGCACGGCTTTTCGCGGCGGTTCCGGTACCGGCGGGGGCACAGTCGCTGGCCGCACCCCACCGCCCTGGGAGGGTGCCGACTTCGGCCTAGGGTGCCGACTCCGGCCCAGGGTGCCGACTCCGGCTGAGCGCGGTGCGCCGCCGGGGACTTTCGCCATGCGAGATCTCGCCCCGGCTCCGGCCACCGGTTCGGCTTGGGGCTGCCCACCTGTCCGGCTGTGGAGGGTGGTGGGGTGCGCGCCGGGTCGCGAGGGCCGAGAGGGTGGCTGCGGTCCGGCGCGTAGTGCGGTCTCCGGGGCGAGGGCGGGCGCAGGATGGGGGCATGGATGACGTTGATGTGGTGGTGATCGGGGCCGGGCCCGTCGGGGAGAACGTCGCGGACCGGGCGCGGGCCGCGGGGTTGTCGGTGGCGGTGGTCGAGAGTGAGCTGGCCGGGGGCGAGTGCTCGTACTGGGCGTGCATGCCCAGCAAGGCGCTGCTGCGCCCCCCGGAGGCGCTGGCGCTGGCGCGGGCGGTGCCCGGAGCGCGGGAGGCGGCGCGGGGGCGGCTCGACGCGGACGCGGTGCTGGCGCGGCGGGACGCGTTCACCTCGCACTGGGACGACGCCGGTCAGGTGCGCTGGGTGGAGTCCACGGGCGCGGAGTTCGTGCGCGGGCACGGCAGGCTGGACGGGCCGCGCCGGGTCGCCGTGACCACCGCCGACGGGGGACACCGCACGCTGACCGCGCGGCACGCCGTGGCCGTCTGCACCGGGACGCGGGCGAAGGTGCCGCCGCTGCCGGGGCTGGGCGGTCCGGACGGGGTGGAGCCGTGGACGAGCCGGCAGGGTACGGCCGCCAAGGAGGTGCCGGGGCGGCTCGCGGTGGTGGGCGGTGGCCCGGTCGCCGTCGAGCTGGCCACGGCCTGGCAGGCGCTCGGCGCGGCCGTCACCCTGCTGGTGCGCGGTGACCGGGTGCTCGCGCGGATGGAGCCGTTCGTCGGGGAGTACGTACTGGACGGGCTGCGCCAGGCCGGGGTGCAGGTGCGACTGTCCACCGAGGCCGCCGAGGTGCGCCGGGCGGGGCCGGACGGGCCGGTGACGCTGCACCTGGGCGACGGCGCGTCGCTGGAGGCGGACGAGGTGCTGTTCGCCACCGGCCGGGCGCCGCGCACCGAGGACCTGGGCTTGGACACGGTGGGCCTCACGCCCGGCGACTGGCTGGACGTGGACGACTCGTGCCGGGTCACCGGCGTCAGGGACGGCTGGCTGTACGCGGTCGGCGACGTCAACCACCGGGCGCTGCTGACGCACCAGGGCAAGTACCAGGCGCGCGTCGCCGGGGCCGCGATCGCCGCCCGGGCCGCCGGGGTGCCGCTGCTGGAGACCGACCGCTGGGGCGCGCACGCGGCCACCGCCGACGCCGCCGCCGTCCCGCAGGTCGTCTTCAGCCACCCGGAGGCCGCCGCCGTGGGGCTGACGCACGCGCAGGCACAGGTGCGCGGCCTGCGGGCGCGGGCGGTGGACGTGGACCTCGGCCAGGTCGCCGGTGCCGCGCTGCACGGTGACGACTACCGGGGCCGGGCCCGCCTGGTGGTGGATGAGGACCGGCAGGTCGTTGTCGGCGCCGCGTTGGTGGGGCCGGGCGTCAGCGAGCTGCTGCACGCCGCGACCGTCGCCGTCGCCGGTGAGGTGCTGATCGAACGGCTCTGGCACGCCGTCCCCGCGTTCCCCACCATGAGCGAGGTGTGGCTGCGCCTGCTGGAGGAGTACCGGGGCTGACCGTACGGCGGGCGTTCCGGGTGGTCAGCCCAGCAGGCGTTCCAGGACGACGGCGACGCCGTCCGCGTTGTTGGACGCGGTCACCTCGTCGGCCACGGCCAGGAGTTCGGGGTGCGCGCCCGCCATGGCGACGCCGTACCCCGCCCAGGCGAACATCGGGGCGTCGTTGGGCATGTCACCGAACGTCAGCGTCTCGGCTCGCTTGACGCCCAGTCGGCGGGCGGCGAGCGACAGCCCGGTGGCCTTCGTCAGCCCGGTGGGCAGCAGCTCCACGATGCCGTGCCCCGCCACCACGACGTCCACCAGCGCACCGGCCGCCGCGCGGGCCGCCTTGGCCAGCGTGTCGTCCGGGAGCCGCGGGTGCTGGAGGTACAGCTTGCCCAGCGGCGCCGCCCACAGCTCGGCGCGGTCGGTGAACTGCCGCACGGGCAGGGCGCCGCGCATCACGTACCCGGGGCCGACGAGGATGTCGCCCTCCAGTCCGTCCCGGGCGGCGGCCAGCGCCAGGGGGCCCGTCTCCTGCTCGATCCGCTCGACCGCCAGTTCCGCGAGCCGCCGGTCGAGCGTGACGGACGTCAGCAGGCGGTGCTCGCCCGCGTGGTAGACCTGCCCGCCCTGCCCGCACACCGCGAGGCCGCGATATCCCAGCGCGTCCAGCACGGGCCGGGTGGAGGAGACGGGGCGGCCGGTGACGACCAGGTGGGCCGCGCCCGCCTCGGTGGCCGCGGCGAGCGCGTCCCGGGTGCGCGGCGAGACTGTCTCGTCGTCGCGCAGCAGTGTGCCGTCCAGGTCGGTGGCGACCAGCCCGTAAGGGAAGCCGCCACCGCTCGCGGTGCGTTCGCTCACGAGGCGACCGGCTCCAGCAGCTCACGGCCGCCGAGATAGGGCCGCAGCACCTGGGGCACCCGCACCGAGCCGTCGGCCTGCTGGTGGTTCTCCAGCAGCGCGACGATGGTGCGCGGCACGGCGCACAGGGTGCCGTTGAGGGTGGCCAGCGGACGCACCTGCTTGCCGTCGCGGGCCCGCACGGCCAGGCGGCGGGCCTGGAACGCGTCGCAGTTGGAAGCCGAGGTCAGCTCGCGGTACTTGCCCTGGGTGGGAATCCACGCCTCGCAGTCGAACTTGCGCGAGGCGGACGCGCCCAGGTCACCGCTGGCGACGTCGATGACGCGGAACGGCAGCTCCAGCGACGTCAGCCACTGCTTCTCCCACTCCAGCAGCCGCGCGTGCTCGGCCTCGGCCTCCTCCGGCGCGACGAAGCAGAACATCTCCACCTTGTCGAACTGGTGGACGCGGAAGATGCCCCGGGTGTCCTTGCCGTAGGACCCGGCCTCGCGCCGGAAGCAGGGCGAGAAGCCCGCGTAGCGCAGCGGCAGCTTGTCCGCCTCGATGATCTCGTCCATGTGGTACGCGGCGAGCGGGACCTCGGAGGTGCCGACCAGGTAGTAGTCGTCCTTCTCCAGGTGGTAGACGTCCTCGGCGGCCTGGCCCAGGAAGCCGGTGCCCTCCATCGCGCGCGGCTTGACCAGCGCGGGGGTGAGCATCGGCGTGAAGCCCGCCGCCGTCGCCTGGGCGATGGCCGCGTTCACCAGGGCCAGCTCCAGCAGGGCGCCGACGCCGGTGAGGTAGTAGAAGCGCGAGCCGGACACCTTGGCGCCGCGCTCGACGTCGATGGCGCCGAGCGCCTGGCCGAGCTGGAGGTGGTCCTGGGGTGCGAAGCCCTCGGCGGCGAAGTCCCGTACGGTGCCGAGCGTCTCGCGCACGGTGAAGTCGTCCTCGCCGCCCACGGGCACGTCCGGGTGTACCAGGTTGCCGAGCTGGAGCAGCAGGCGCTGCGCCTCGGCGGCGGCCTCGTCCTGCGCGGCGTCGGCGGCCTTGACGGCGGCCGACAGCTCCCCGGCCTTCTTCAGCAGCTCCGCCTTCTCCTCGCCGCTCGCCTTGGGGATGAGCTTGCCGAGCTGCTTCTGTTCGGAGCGCAGCTCGTCGAAGCGGACGCTGGAGGACCGGCGGCGCTCGTCGGCGGCGAGGAGGGAGTCGACGACCGCGACGTCCTCTCCTCGGGCGCGCTGGGAGGCGCGCACACGGTCGGGGTCCTCACGAAGCAGGCGAAGGTCAATCACCCTCCCAGGCTACCGGTGCCTGGCGACGGCCCTCACGCAGACTTCGCCACTGAATACCCTCTTTGCCCTATTTGATTGCTTTGCCAGGTTATGCCGTTCCTGGCCGGTGGGGGCGGGTGTTGGCTCGTGAGCACGTCGCCACGCTTTATCCACAGCTCACGCCGGGTTCTTGGAAATATCCACAGGGTTGCGGATGTGGTTGTGGAAATGCCCTGGTCAGCGGCGTGGCAGAGAAAAAGGTGGGGGCAATTCGGTCATTTCGCTGGGCAAACCTCAGGTGTCGACTCGAATGAGCGGATTGAATGTGATGCTGCCCACGTCGGGGTGGTTCGAAGACGCCCAGAGTTGACGGTGCCGTAAGGTGCGCGCCCTCGCGGGCGGCGGCGTACCGACGGCCGTGTCGACTTATACACAGGCCGCCCGGGCAAGCTGTGGATAACTTTCGCACCGGGCGGTGGAGACCGCCCCGCGCCCGCTCCCGGGCCTCCGCCCGCCCGGGGTGCACCCGCGCCCGCCCAGGAGTCCGCGCCCGCTCGGCAGCGCCCCGCGCCCCTCCGCAAGCGTCGCGCGCCGCCGCCGGACCGCTCAGCCCCGTCCGTCCAGGCAGCGCAGCACCCAGTCGGTGGCCGCCGTGAAATCCTCGTCCGCCGTGCCCGGCCGCAGCAGCGTCGGCCGCACCTCGTCCGCGCGGGGATAGGAGCCGAGGAACCGCACCTGCTGGCACGCGCGCTTCAGCCCCATCAGCACGTCCGCGATACGGCGGTCCTGAAGGTGGCCCTCGCAGTCCACCGAGAAGCAGTACCGGCCGATGCCCTCGCCCGTGGGGCGCGACTCGATACGCATCATGCTCACGCCACGCGAGGCGTACTCCTGCAACAGCTCCAGCAGCGCACCCGGGTGGTCCTCGCGCAGCCACATCACCACGGACGTCTTGTCGGCACCCGTCGGCGCCGGGGGCCGGGCCGGGCGGCCCACCAGCACGAAGCGCGTCACCGCGTTCTCCGCGTCGTGGATATCGCGCACCCGCACGTCCAGGCCGTACCGCGGGGCCGCGAACTCCCCGGCGAACGCGGCGTCGTAGCGGCCTTCCTGCACCAGCCGGGCTCCGTCCGCGTTCGACGCCGCCGACTCCCACTGAGCCTCCGGCAGCTCGCGCGCCAGCCACTTGCGCACCTGCGGCTGCGCCACGGGGTGGCCCGTCACCGTCTTGACCTGGTCCAGCGGCGTGCCCGGGCGGACCAGCAGCGCGAACGCGATCGGCAGCAGCACCTCGCGGTAGATCATCAGCGGTTCGCCGGACGCCAGCTCGTCCAGCGTCGCGGTGACGCCGCCCTCCACGGAGTTCTCGATCGGCACCAGCGCGCCCGCCGCCTCGCCGACGCGCACGGCGTCCAGCGCGGCGGCGACCGAGACCATCGGCACGAGTTCCCGGGTGGCCGCTTCCGGGAGCGTGCGCAGGGCGGCCTCCGTGAAGGTGCCTTCGGGACCCAGGTAGGTGTAACGGCTGGCAGGTGACATACGGCTCACAGTAGCCGCCCGGCGGCGGGCGGACCCGGCTGTCCGGGTGCTGGTTCCCCGGCTGGGCGGGCCGGGGAACCGCCGGGCGTCAGGACTCCAGGAGGGGCTGGCCGACGTAGGCGCCCTCCGGCGCACCCGCCGGGACGGCGAACAGCGCGCTGGCCTCGTGGCGGATGAACCCCGACAGCGCGTCGCCCCGGTCGAGCTTGCGCTGCACCGGGACGAAGGCGCGCAGGGGGTCGGCCTGCCAGGCGACGAACAGCAGGCCCGCGTCGTCCGGGGCGTCGTGGTACGAGTACGAGCGGCGCAGCATGGTCGCGCCGCCGTTGGACTCCGGGGCGGAGACGCGCACGTGGGCGTCGGCGGCGATGGCCAGCTCACCACCCGAAGTGCGCGCCTGAAGATCGACCGGAGTCGTCTCCGTGCCGCCGGACAGCGGCGCCCCGTCGGACACGCGGCGGCCGATCACCTCCTCCCGCCGCGCGCGGGAGAGGGCGTCCCAGTCGTCCAGCAGCATGCGGATACGGCGGACGACGGCGTAGGAGCCGCCCGCCATCCACGCCGGGTGCCGCCCGTCCGACGGCACCTCGGCACCGGAGGCCGGGACGAAGACGTGCCGCGCGAAGTCGGCGTCGTCCGGCCGGGGGTTGTTCGTCCCGTCGATCTGGCCCATCAGGTTGCGCTGCGAGCGGGGCTCGGCCGTGGCGCCCGGGGTGCGGTTGAAGCCGGACATCTGCCAGCGCACCCGGGCTGTCTCCGCCGCGTCGCGTGTCAGCACGCGCACCGCGTCGAAGGCGACGAGCGCGTCGTCGCAGCCGACCTGCACCCACAGGTCGCCCTCCGAGCGACCCCGGTCCAGCGCGTCGGCGGAGAACTCCGGCAGCGGGGCGAGCGCTGCGGGACGCTGGCCGGCGAGCCCGGTGCGGTCGAAGAAGCTCGCGCCGAAGCCGAAAGTGACCGTCAGCGCCGCCGGACCGGCGTCCAGCGCGCTGCCGGTGGCGTGCTCACCGGGCGGGCGGCCCGCCATGAGCGCGGCGGCCGTGCGCGACCAGCGGCGCAGCAACCCCGCCGCCTCCTTGCGCCCCGCCCCCGGCACCAGGTCGAACGCGAGCAGGTGCCCGTGCGCCTGGACGGGCTGGACGATCCCGGGCTGGCGCTCGCCGTGGAAGGCGTAACTCCGCTCGCCGACGCCGGACAGCGGCGCGGGCGGCTCCGGCCGCACGGCGGCGTAACCGAGCGCGCCGCCCGTGCCGCCCACGGCGAGCGAGGCCGCGCCCGCCGCTGTGGCGGTGCCCAGCAGGCGGCGGCGGGAGACGCTGGCGGGGGTGGGGTGGTCGTTCATGACTGGCTTCCGGGGGCTCGGGGCTCGGGGCTCGGGCTCGGTGGGCGGGGGTTCGGGGCTAGTTGAGGGTGAACGTGCGCTGCTCGGTCACCTGGTCGATGTCAGAGGTGCGCACGGTGAGGTCGATCTCCCACTCGCCGGGCAGTGGCAACTGCACCCCGGTGGCGGTCCAGTGCCGTCCGGTGCCGTCGGCGGGCTCCGGGGTGACGGATATCGGTCCCAGGTCGCGCGCGGGCAGGGTGAACGCCACGCCGATCTCCTCGGTGTCCACGTCGGTGTAGATGTGCACGGTGTTCTCGCCGGAGCGGCCCGGGTCCACCTGGATATCGGCCGTGCCCTGCCCGCCGGGACCCCGGGTGTCGAACGGCACGGTGAGCGTGACGGACCCGGCCGGTGCGGCGGCGGTCGCGGCCTCGGTGCGGGCGGGTTCGGTCCCGGTCAGCGCCGTGGTGACGGCGAGCAGGACGACGGCCACCCCGGCCTCGGTGAGCACCGACCGGCGCAGCGCCGACCGTGGCACGTCCGCCTCCTGGGCGCGCCGCCGCCGCGCGGTCGCCATCGCGGCCCGCTGCCGCGCCAGCTGCGCGGCCCGCTCCGGGCTGACGCCCTCCGGCGCGGCGGTGTCGGTGCCGGTGGGAGCGGCGTCGGTAGCGGGGGCGGCATCGGTAACGGGGGCGGTGCCGGCTTCGGCAGGGAGCACGGCCCCGACGCCCTCGGGTGCGTCGGTGTCGGCCTCCGGGGTCCCGGCTCCCCGGTCCCCCGCGTCCGCTACCCGCCCCACCCAGCGGCGGGACGCCGAGGCGATCCCCACCAGGACGGCTACGAGCAGCACCTTGGCGATCAGCAGCCGCCCGTAACCCGTGGACGTCAGCGCGGAGAACGAGCCGACCTGCCGCCAGGACTGGTAGACCCCCGTCCCCACCAGCACCAGCACGCTGCCCAGCGCCACCCGCGAGAACCGCGTGAGCGCGCCGCGCGGTACGGGCGGGCCGTGGCGCAGCACGGCGGCCAGGGTCGCGAGCCCGCCGAGCCAGGCGGCGACGGCGAGCAGGTGCACCACGTCCACCGGGATGGCGACCCCGGTCTGGAGGCCGGTGGAGGCGTGTTCGGACAGCGCCCAGGTGGCCGCCAGCGCGGTCGCGACGAGGCCGCCGCCCACCGCGAGCCCGAGCAGCACGTCCCGCCGGTCATGCTGTTCCCCCGGCTGGGTGAACGCGCCGAACAGGACGGCGACGAACAGCGCGGCGATGGCGAGCAGCAGCAGCCGGCACACGAGGGCGGTGCCGGTGCGGGAGGCGACCACCGCGCCGAGCCCGCCGAGGTCGAGGGCGTCGGCGAAGGAGCCGCCGGTGACGTAGGGGTGCCGCAGCAACAGCAGCACCAGCGTGGAGCCGGTCAGCGTCACCCAGCCGGTGACGACGACGCGGCGCACGGGTTCCACCGAGGCGCCGCCCCGCCAGCAGGCCAGGACGAACGCGGCGCCGCCCACCAGCAGCACGAACCCGCCGTACCCGGCGTAGCGCCCGAGGTCGTAGGCGAAGCCGACCGGGCCGCCGCCCGCGTTGCCCGCCTCGTCCGCGAGGGACACACGCGTCTGCGACGGCGCGCCGATGGAGAAGGTGAACGCACCGGCGATGGGGTGGCTGTCCGCCGAGACGGCCTGCCACGCCACGGTGTAGGTGCCGTCCGGGAGGCCCGGGGTCAGCGGCACGGCGTAGGTGCGGGGCGCCGTCTCGGCGGGCGCGCCGTCGTCCACCCGGTCGCCGCCCGGGTCCAGGACGCGGATGGCGTCGGCGCCGGAGAGGCCGACCGACTCGGAGAAGGTGAGCGTCACCTCCTGCGGCGCCCGGTCCACTACGGAGCCCTCGGCCGGGGTGGTGCCGGTGAGCGAGGCGTGCGCGGCGGCGGGCCGGGCGTCGGCGAGGACACCGGCCAGCGCCATCGCGGCCACCACGAGGGCCAGGAGCACCCGCGCCACGGCCCGTGGCACCTGCCTCGCCTCCCCGCGCGCCCGCTCCACGGCCCACGGCACCCGCCCGGCCGCCTCCGTCACCCGTGTGCCCCGTGGCCGTCGTGTCCGTCGTCGTCTCCTGCGGGCCGGTAGGTCTTCGGCTTGACCGGGACGTCCAGCGTGAGGGGTTCGGACTTCTCGAAGTGGAGCTTCAGCGTGACCGTGTCGCCCGCGCTCGGCGTGCGGTCCAGGCCCATGAACATCAGGTGGTTGCCGCCGCTGCTGAGCGTCAGCTCACCATCCGCGGGGATCTCGAACGACTCCACGCGCCGCATGGTGTTGTCGGCGGTCTCGTGCAGCTGGACGTCGTCGGACAGTTCGCTGGTGACGGAGGTGAGCGTGTCCGCCTCGTCCCCCTCGTTGGTGAGGGTGAAGAACCCGGCGGCCATCTTCTGCGTCACCGGTTCCGGCATGTAGGCGGTGCCCTCGACGGCGGCCAGCCGTGGGTCCTGGCCGCCGCAGGCGCTCAGCGCGAGCGTGCCGGTCAGCGCGAGCGCGGCGGCCAGCGTCAGGCGCCGCGAGGGTGTGGTGGTGCGTGCGGTCACGGCAGCTCTCCGTTCACCAGCTTCGGCAGGTCCTGCGCGTAGGTCTCGGCGGTGGTGTCCTCGGTGTACAGGACGTGCGCCTTGTCGTCCTTGGGCGAGAAGAACAGCACCTGCGAGCCGTGCATGGACTCGATCTCGCCGTCCTCCTTCTTCACCGGCGGCTCGATGCTGATGCCCAGGGTGCGGGCTCCGGCCTGGATGGTGTCGAAGTCCCCGGTCAGGCCGGTCGCGCCGGGGGCGGCGCCGTTCAGCCACTCGCCCAGTGACTCCGGGGTGTCCCGCTCGGGGTCGGTGGTGACGAAGACGACGCGCAGTTCCTCCTGTTCGGCCTCGCTCAGCTGGGACTCGCCGTAGGCGATGTTGCTCATGGTCGTCGGGCACACGTCCGGGCAGTTGGTGTAGCCGAAGTAGACGAGCGTCGGCTTGCCCTTGGTCTCCGCGACGAACTCGTACGGCTCGCCCTCGGTGTCGGTCAGGACGAGGTCGGGCTTGGGGAAGGGCGTGTCCAGGACGGTGGCCTCGGCCGGGGCCTCGGCGCCGGAGACCTCGGCGACGGGCGCCTCGCCCTCAGAGCCGCCGCAGCCGGTGGCGCCGGCGGCGAGCACGGCGGCCAGGGCCAGAACCGGCCCGGCGCGGCGGGCGCGGCGGGCGCGCCGGGTGGTGGGCGTGGGGTGCATGGGGTTCCTCGTGGTGCTTGGGACGTGTTCGGTGTCTCGGCTTGCCCGGTGGCGGGCCGGGGCGGTGCGGGCGGTTCCGGGGGGCTCGCGGGTCCGGCGTACGGGGCGCCAGACCCGCGAGCGCTGACGGCGGCGCCGCCCCGACCCGGCGGGGCGGGAGCGCCGTCAGGCGGAACGGCGGCGCCCGGCGACCACGCCGTAGCCGACGCCCGCGATACCGGCGACGATGCCGATGACGGCGAGCACCCGGGCCGTGGTGTCCGTGGTGTCACCGTCGGCGGCCGTGGTGTCGGCGGCCGGGTCGGCTTCTTCCCCGGCGTTCCCGGCGTCCTCGCCGGCGGCGCCGTCGGTGGCGGCATCGGCGGCGGTGGCACCGGCACCGTGGCCGTGGTCCTCGCCCTCGGTCAGCTCCAGCAGCGGGGCCGGGTGCTTGGGCTCCTCGCCGCCCTCCTCCGGGACCTCGATCCAGCGCACGACCTCGGAACTGTCGTAGGTCTGCACGGCCTTGAAGACCAGGCGGTCGGCGTCTGCCGGGAGCCGCCCGACGGAGACCGGGAAGCGCTGGAACGTGCCGGGCGCGATCCCCTCGTCCCCCGCCGTCCAGGTGATCTTGGCGGGCGCCTCGTCGATCTGCTTGCCGTGCATCTCGATCGGCTGGTCCAGCTTGCCCTCTTCCACCTTCACCTCCCAGCCGGGCACCGGCTCGGGCTGCGCCGAGGCCAGCGGGTGGTCGGTCGGCAGGGTGATCTCCAGCTTCACCGTGGAGGCGTCGTCGCGCTCGTTGGGCACCTTGAAGTTGATCGTCGCGTAACCGCCGCCCGGCGCGGAACCGGGATCGACGGTGACGTGGGCGAGGGCGGGTGCGGCGGCGGCGAAGACGGCGGCGGCGCTCAGGCAGGCGGCAGCGGCGATACGCCGCGAAACGGTGGTCATGGGACGAAACACTCCTGGTGCATCGGGGCAGGTCACGGGTACGGGGTGCGGGGGTACGCCACGCCCAGACCACCGGCCGTCTCACCTGGTGTCGATGCCCGGAAGAAACCCGGTCGCACGTCCGCCCGGCGGGTCGAAGAGTCCGCAGAACCGGGAGGGTCGCACGGCCGGAGCGGTCGCACGGGCAGGCGCAGCGCGGGCGCGGGCCACGGGCGGCCGACGGGGCCGGGCGGTGCCACGCGGTGGCGGGCTGGCGCGGTGCCGGTGCGGTAACCGGGCGGGCAGCGGGTGAGGCGCGTCAGGCGGCGAGCGCGAACGCGGGCACGGAGTCCGGAGGCCCCCGCCGGATCACGCTGTGCCGCAACGCCCGCCCCTCGGGCGGCCCGTCCTCGTCGTCGTGACGCCCCCCGGTGCCCGGAGCGCACCCCGCCGCCCGCTCGCCCGCCAGCAGCCGCAGGCAGGCCAGCGCCGCGCCCAGCGCGCGCAGCAGCCCGTCGGCGACGGATACCACCGGGCGCACCAGCCGCCACAGCGCGGCGTCACCGCAGCGCAGCAGCCACCCGGCGAGCACGGCGGCGGTCAGGTGACCGAGCAGCATGGGCCAGGCCGTCAGGCTGCCGAGCACCGTGTCCAGCGTGCCGGACGCGGCATGCGCGGCGTGGCCGGTCGCGGCGGCGCCGCCCGCGTCCGGAACCGGCCCGGCCGCCCCCGCCGCGCCGCCGAGTCCGGCGTCGGCCACGACCTGGCGGGCCTGCGCGGCGCTCAGCCGCGTCCCGGAGCCGCCGCACAGCAGTGTCTGAGCGAGCACGGCCAGACCGCCACCAACACCGCCGCCGCCCGGTGCCGAGCCGTCCCCGGACGCCGCTGCCGTCGCGGCTGACCCGGCTGACCCGGTCGCCGCGTGGCTCTGTGCCCCGGCGAACAGCGTGTGCAACGCCAGCTGACCCACGGCCAGGGCGGCGACGAGGCCCAGCGGCGAACGCTCCCGCCCGGCCAGCGGCAGGACGAGCACGAAGACGAGGGCGGCGGCCGCGCCGAACGCCCACAGCGGGACGCCCGCCCCGGCGGCGAACACGTGCCCCGCAGCGGACAGCGCGACGCAGGCCGCGGTGAAGACCGCAGCCCGCAGCAGTCGCAGATCGGCGCTCGCGCGCGCGAGGGGCACGTCCATGGCGGCCACATCATCTCACCGCGGCCCAGTCCGCTACCCGGGCAGGGGGTCGGAAACCACCCATCGGAAGCGAGATCGGCCGAATGAGCGGTGTGCCGGAAACCGTATGGTTACTGTCCGCTCACGGGGGCAATACGTATCCGTACGTCAGGCCCCGGTTTCGTCGAGCCGCAGCCAGGAGGCTGAAGCATGAGCATCTGGTGGTCTCTGCACTTGCGGTGTGAGGCTGCGAGCGTGCCGCTCGCCCGGAGGCTGCTGCTCGGTGCCATGGAGACGGCCGGGGTGGAACCGGACATCGCCTACGAGCTGTCGCTGGCCCTGTCCGAAGCGTGCGCCAACGCCGTCGAACACGGCGGCGGGCCGGACCACACCGAGGGCTACCGGGTGGCGGCGTACCTGGACGGCGACGTCTGCCGGATCGAGGTCACCGACCACGGCCCCGGCTTCACCCCGACGCTGTGCGGCCCCGGCGCGGAGCCCACGGACACCGAGAACGGGCGCGGCCTGTACCTCATCAGCGCGCTCACCGACCATGTGGATGTGCACAACGGGCCGGTGGACGGCGCGGTGGTCTCCTTCGACAAGACGCTGAAGTACCGGGCCGACGCACTGCTGAAGGTCTCCTGACGCGCACCGGCGCAGGCGCCCGCGTGCTACCGCTGCTCCGGTGGGTGCCCCGGGTCCAGCGGCGGCGCGCTCACGCCGCAGTGGACGTGGCACTCGGCGGTGGAGTGCGGCTCCGCGTGCGCCCGCCCCGCCGCGCGTCCCGCGTGCGCCCGCCCCGCCGCGTGCCCGGGACGTTCCGGCTCCGCGCCCTCCACCCGGGCCGCCTCCTGCCCGGCGCCCGGTTCCAGCACGTCCGCGCGCACCGTCAGCCACGCCAGGACGGCCGCCAGCACCAGCACGCCCGCGCACCACCCCATCGCCACCCGGAACGCGGAGTCGAACGCGGCGGGCTCCCGGTACGCCTCCGGACCCATCCCGGCCAGCAGCGGCAGCGCGGCCACCGCCAGCAGGCCCGCCGCCCGCGCCACGGCGTTGTTGACCCCGCTGGCCAACCCGGCCCGGGTGACATCCACCGACGCCAGCACCGTCGCCGTCAGCGGCGCCACCAGCAGCGTCATGCCCGCGCCCAGCACCAGCAGCGCGGGCAGCACGTCGGCGGCGTAGCTGGCCCCCGGTCCGGCCCGCGTCATCAGCAGCATGCCGCCCGCGCACAGCAGCGGACCCACTGTCAGCGGCATTCGCGGCCCGATCCGCTGCCCCAGCGCCCCTGCCCGCGCCGACAGCAGCAGCATCAGCAGCGTCGTCGGCAGCAGGGCCGTACCCGCGCCGAGCGCCGACCAGCCCACCACCACCTGCAACTGCACCACCGACAGGAAGAAGAACCCGCCGAACGCCGCGTACACCCCAAGCGTCACCCCGTTGACGGCGGTGAACTGTCGCGAGGCGAACACCGAGGGCGGCACCATCGGGAACCGCAGCCGCCGCTCCAGCGCGACGAACGCCACGGCGGACACCACGCCGACCACCGCCGTGCCCACCACCACCGGCGAGCGCCCCTGCTCCGGCGCGGCGATCAGCGCGTACGTCACCCCGCCCAGCGCCAGCGCGCCCAGCGCGGCCCCGGCCACGTCGAACCGGCCCGAGGCGTCCGGGTCCCGTGTCTCCGGCACGTACCGCAGCGCCACCGGCACGCACAGCAGGGCGAGTGGCACGTTCAGCAGGAACACCCAGCGCCAGCCGGGCCCGTCCACCAGCCAGCCGCCGAGGAACGGGCCGACGGCCGCCGCCACCCCGCCGAGCCCCGACCAGGCGCCCACCGCGCGGGCCCGGTCGTCCGGGTGGAAGGTGGCCTGGATGAGCGCCAGCGAGCCGGGCGTCAGCAGCGCGCCGCCCACACCCTGCAACGCACGCGCGGCGATCAGCACGCCCGGGCTCCACGCCAGCCCGCACAGCAGCGAGGCCAGCGCGAACCACACGATGCCGACGATGAAGACCCGGCGCCGCCCGTACCGGTCACCGAGCGTGCCGCCGAGCAGGATGAGCCCGGCCAGGGTGAGCATGTAGGCGTTGACCGTCCACTGGAGCACGCCGAGGTCGGCGTCGAGGTCCGCGCCGATGTGCGGCAGCGCCACGCTGACGACGGTGCTGTCCAGCAGCGCCATGCCCGAACCGAGCACGGTGGTGAACAACACCCAGCGCCCCCGCGCCGTGCGGAGCCGCAGCGCCGTGGCAGGTGGGGAGGCCAGAGGGGCCGGTGAGTCCGGGGTGCCCGGGGACCCCGGGGACTCTGGAGGTCCCGGCGAATCCGGGGTGCGCGACGATTCCGTCATACCGCGATCATCCGCCGGGTGGCGCCGCCCGTCATCCCGGCGGCGGGAAGGCCCCGGCGGCGGGAAGGCCCCCGGGGACGCCGGACGCTGCGGACGGGTTCACGGTCTGGCGCGTACCGGGGCAGGACCGTGAGCGGAAGGGAGCTGAGGGGAGCGGAAGGGAGCTGAGAGGAGCTGCGGGGAAGAGGCCGGAAGCGGGTGTGGCTTCGGCCACGTGTGAATATTTGCGTTTCCTTTACGATGTTCCCTTAGAGAATCGCGCCGCAGCGGGCATACCGGTCTACCTATCGGCCCGCAACGTCGTCCCGCGAGCCGGGTCGCGCCTTTGGGGCCGCAGAACCCCGGGCCGTCCGCCGAACCGAAAGGAGCCCTAGTCCCGTCATGGGCGAACCTCCCAGTACCAGCCGTGCCCTGTCGTTCACGGCCTTCCCGTCGAAGCTGCCGCATGCGGGGGTGGCACGGTGACCGAAGTGCTGCTTCTGCTTGTCGCACTTCTGCTCTGTCTGGCCTGCGCGATCTTCGTCGCGGCCGAGTTCTCGCTGACCACCGTGGAACGCGGCGCGCTGGAGCGCGCCGCCGAGTCCGGTGAGCGCGGCGCCGAAGGGGCTTTGCGCGCAGTTAAGCGCCTGACCTTCCAGCTGTCCGGGGCCCAGCTGGGCATCACCGTGACCTCACTGGTCATCGGCATGCTCGCCGAGCCCTCGATCGCCGCGCTGCTGCGCGGGCCGCTGGGCGGGCTCGGGCTGTCCCCGGGTGTGGCGTCCTCCGTGGCGCTCGTGCTGGGCGTGGCGCTCTCCACCGTCGTGCTGATGGTGGTGGGTGAGCTGGTGCCGAAGAACTGGGCCATCTCGCGGCCGCTGGCCGTCGCCAAGGTGGTCGCCGGGCCGCAGCGCGGCTTCACCGCCGTCTTCTCGCCGCTGATCCACCACCTGAACAACACGGCGAACCGCATCGTGCGGCGCATGGGCCTGGAGCCCGCCGAGGAGCTGGCTTCCGCGCGCACCCCGGGCGAGCTCATCGCGCTCGCCCAGCACTCCGCCGCCGAGGGCGCCATTGAGCCCGACTCCGCGGAGTTGTTCGTGCGCACGCTCCACCTGGGCGAGCTGACGGCCGAGAACGTCATGACACCGCGCGTGGACGTCAAGGCGCTGGAGGTCTCCGCCACCGCCGCCGACGCCGCCAACCTGACGCTCGCCACCGGCCTGTCCCGCTTCCCGGTGTACCGGAACACGCTGGACGAGGTCATCGGCATCGTGCACGTGCGCAACGTGCTGGCGCTGGAGGAGGACCGCCGGGGCTTCACGCCGGTCGGCGAGCTGGCCGCCGAACCGCTGTTCGTCCCCGACAGCCTGCCGGTGGACCGGCTGCTGGACCGGCTGCGCGGCAGCCGCACGATGGCCGTCGTCGTCGATGAGTACGGCGGCACCGCCGGCGTCGCGACGCTGGAGGACATCGTCGAGGAGGTCGTCGGCGAAGTCCGCGACGAGCACGACCCCGAGGAGCACCCCGGCCTGCTGCCCACCGAGCACACCGCGAACGGTGCGCCGGTGTGGGACGCCGAGGGCAGCGTCCGCATGGACGAGCTGGCCGACATCGGCCTGGACGCCCCCGAAGGCCCCTACGAGACGCTGGCCGGACTCATCGCCGCCCACCTGGAGCGCATCCCCGCCAAGGGTGACCGGGTGGAGCTGGACGGCTGGGAGCTGACCGTGGTCGAGACCGACCACCACCGCGCCGACCGCGTCCGCGTCACCGGCCCCGTCGGCGCCACGGACAGCGCCGCCCCCCACGGCCCGGGCACGCACGAGGGTGGGGACGGCGCGGGGATACCCACCGTGGACACCCGGACCGCGCGGGCCTCGCAGGCCCTGCGTGCCGCCCAGGACGAGACCGAGACCCGGGACGAGACCGAGACCCGGGACGAGACCGAGACCCGGGACGAGGACGAGGCCCAGCGCGAGGACCGCGAGGACAAGGTCCGGGGCGAGACCGAGGCCCAGGGCACGGCGGAGAGCACGGTGCCGCGCGCGGCGTCCGGGCCCCCCGCCGACGAGCCCCGCCACACGATGGAGGACGCCCGATGACGACGATCCAGCTGATCATCGGTGCGGTGATGGTGCTCATCAACGCCTTCTTCGTCGGCGCCGAGTTCGCGCTCATCTCCGTCCGCCGCAGCCAGATCGAACCGCTGGCCAAGGAGGGCCACAAGCGGGCCCGCACCGTGCTGTGGGGGCTGGAACACGTCTCGGTGCTCATGGCCACCGCCCAGCTGGGCATCACCGCCTCCTCGCTGGTGCTCGGCATGGTCGCCGAACCGGCCATCGCCCACCTGCTGGAGCCGCCGTTCGAGGCGCTCCACGTGCCACACGCCCTGGTGCACCCGATCGCGTTCGCCATCGCGCTGACCCTGGCGACGTACCTGCACATGCTGATCGGCGAGATGGTGCCGAAGAACATCGCCCTGGCCGCGCCCGAGCGCACCGCGCTTCTGCTCGGCCCGGCGCTGGTCGGCGTCACCCGTGTGGTGCGCCCGCTGGTGTTCGGCATCAACAAGCTGGCCAACGTGCTGCTGCGGCTGCTGAAGGTCGAGCCCAGGGACGAGGTCGCCTCCGTCTTCACCGACGACGAACTCGCCCGCCTGGTCGAGGACTCCCGGGACGCGGGCCTGCTGGACGAGGGCGACAGCGAGCGCCTGCGGGACGCGCTGGAGCTGGGCCGCCGCCCCGTCGGCACCGTGGTGGTGCCGCTCGGCCGCATGGTGACGGTCAGCCACGGTGTCACCCCGGCACAGTTGGAGCGGGCCGCCACGGCCTCCGGGTACTCGCGGTTCCCGGTCACCGGGCCCGGCGGCACCGTGCTGGGCTACCTGCACATCAAGGACGCCCTCGGCGTCGCGCGCGACAAGCCGTTCCCGCGCGGCATGCTGCACAAGATGACCCGGGTGCGCATCGACACGCCGCTGGACGACGCGCTCACCGCGATGCGCGCCGCCGGTACGCACCTGGCCGCCGTCACCAGCGACAAGGGCGCCGTCCTCGGCTTCGTCACCATGGGCGACGTGCTGGAGGAACTGGTCGGCTCCACCTCCGCGGCGGGCTGACGCGCCCCCGTAACACCCGGCGAGGCCGGGCGGCCGCCGTTGCCGCCCGGCCTTTCGCACCGGTGCCGACGCCTCCGCGATAACCCGGGCCGCGGCGGGGCAGGAACGGGGGAAAGGTGCGGCGAGGGACCAGGCGAAGGAGCGGGCGGCACGATGGCGTTCAAACGGCTGCTTGGTTCGCTCGGCGTGGGCGGACCCCTGGTGGATACCGTCCTGACCGGCGGCCCCGTCCGCCCCGGCGGGGCGCTGCGCGGTGAGGTCCGGCTGGCGGGCGGCGGCACGGTGTTCCGCGTCGAGCACGTCACGCTCGAACTGGCCGCGCGCGTCGAGCACGAGCACGCCCAGGGTGAGGACGTCGGCGTGCTGACCTTCGCCCGGGTGACGCTCGCGGGCGGCTTCCGCCTCGGTGCGGGCGAGCGGCTCGCCCTGCCGTTCGACGTCACGCTGCCCTGGGAGACGCCGCTCACCGAGCTGAACGGGCGGCGGCTGGGCATCGTGCTCGGCGTCCGCACCGAACTCGCCGTCGCCGGGGCGCGGGACGCCGGTGACCTCGACGCGCTGGCGGTGACCGCGCTGCCCGCCCAGGAAGCCGTGCTCGGCGCACTCGGCCGCCTCGGCTTCGCCTTCCACTCCGCCGACCTGGAACGGGGCGTCATCCGCAACACCCGGCAGTCGCTGCCGTTCTACCAGGAGATCGAGCTGCGCCCCGCGCCGCGCTACGCGCGAGCCATGCGCGAGCTGGAAGTCACCTTCCTGGCCGGGCCAAAGGACCTGCACGTGGTGCTGGAGGCTGACAAGGGGCGACCGGGCGGCGGAGACGTGCTCAGCCTGCACACCGTCCCGCACGACGACGCCGGGCGCGACTGGTCCGCCGATGCCGACGCCTGGATTCGCGCCCTGCTCAGCACCCGCCGCTGACCTCGCCGCGCCCACCCCGATCCCGCCCTGGCGGAACCACCTCACCGGGCGCGTGACGCCCGGGTCCGCCGCCGGTACCCCAGCGCGCCACCGACCACGGCGAGGACGCCCCCGCCACCCGCCGCCCACCACGCGCCCAGCCGGACGCCGCCCCAGCCGTCCCGGCCCGCCGCGCTCTGGCCGCCAGAGTCGGCTCCGGCGGCGTGCGGCGGCGCGCCGGGCGGCAGTGGTGCCTGCCGCTCGGGGATCTCGTCACCCTCGACGCCCGCTGGGTGGAAGGCACCGCCCGTGACGGTGAAGCTGGCGCTGAACGGCCTGTCCTCGCCGCACACCACGTTCACCCGGTAGTAGCCGGGCGCCGCGTCCTTGGGTACGACGCCGGTGCCGCCGACCATGTCGCGCACCGGGCCGAGTGCCAGGTCGGGGAAGCGTTCGCCGTCCGGCGGCGGCACGAAGCTCGCGGTGCCGGTCTTGGCCGCGCAGGAACCGCCGTCGAACACCGCGAAGTCCTGCCCCGGTGCCACGCGCGTCGGCTGGACGATCACGCTGCGCCCCGGGTCGCCGTCCGCCGCCCGCGCCGCGCCACCGGGCACCGACGACACGGTGACGGCCCCCAGCGCCGTGAGCGCGCACCCGACGGCACGGAGCGCGGACGGCGTGGCTGTGGCGAGCATGCACGGGCTCCTCACGGGTCACGGTGTGGCCGGGACGCACCAGCGCCCACCGCCCATGACACCCCGCCCCCACGGCGCCGACCACCGGACCTACGCCGAACGGGCGGTGCGCGCTCCGCGTCCGGGCCGGGTTTCCGGCTCCGCGCCGGGGGCAAGCGGGAGCGCAGGGCCGGAGCCCGTCACCTGTCCCGGGAGGTCATCGACCATGAGTGCGAGCACGTCAGCCAGGAGAGCCAGAAGAGGAGGACGTGCCGTCCGGCAGGCGGCCAGCAGCTCCGCCATGGACGCCGCGGCCCGCTGGGGGCTGGGGGCGCGCGGCGTCATCTACGTCCTCGTCGGTCTGCTGGCCCTCCAGATCGCCTTCGGCGGCGGCGGGCAGGCGGACCAGACCGGCGCGGTGCGGGAGGTGGCGAAGGAGCCGTTCGGCGCCGTGGTGGTGTGGGCGATCGGCCTCGGCCTGGTCGGCATGGCGCTGTGGCGGCTGTCCGAGGCGCTGTTCGGCGCCTCCGGCCGGGACGGGGACCGGGCGTCCAAGCGCGCCGTGTCCGGCGTCCGGTTCGCGATCTACACGTTCCTGGCCTTCTCGGTGCTGAAAGTCGCCGTGGGCAGCGGCGGCAGCTCCAGCAACCAGCAGTCGCAGGACTTCACCGCCCGCGCCCTGGAACTGCCCGCCGGACGGTGGCTGGTGGGGCTCGCGGGGGTCGTCGTGCTCGCGACCGGTCTCTACATCGCCGTCCAGGGGCTGCGGAAGACGTTCCGGGAAGAGCTGAAGCTGGGCCAGATGTCGCGGCGGCAGCGCAAAATCGTGGAGTTCCTCGGCCTCGTCGGCAGCGTGTGCCGGGGCACGGTCTTCGCGGCGGCCGGGATCTTCGTGCTCCAGGCCGCGCTCGCGGCCGACGCGGACCAGGCCAAGGGCCTCGACCAGACGCTGCGCAGCTTCGCCGACACCCCGGCCGGGCCCTGGCTGCTCGCGGCGATAGCCCTCGGTCTCGCCCTGTTCGGCGCGTTCTCCCTCGCCCTGGCCCGCTGGCGCAAGGTGTGAGCCCCACGCCCGGGGGAGCCCGCGCAAGGTGTGAACCCCTGCCCGCCCGGTGTGAACCCCGGAAGGGGGCCGCGTAAGACGTCGCACGGCCGGGTCGCCTCGCGCGACCCGGCCGTCCGCTGTGGTCCCCGCGCGGCGGGCGGCGTCACCTGTGCGTCACCCGCCGGTACTCCGCCGCACGTCCCACCGGGTACGTCCGCGTCGGCGCGTCAGCCCCGCAGCGAGGCCATCCACGCCTCGACGTCCGCCGAGGTGCGCGGCAGCGCCGCCGACAGGTTCCGGTTGCCGTCCTCGGTGACCACGATGTCGTCCTCGATGCGCACGCCGATGCCCCGGTACTCCTCGGGCACCGTCAGGTCGTCGGGCTGGAAGTACAGGCCGGGCTCGACGGTCAGGCACATGCCCGGCTCCAGGGTGCCCTCCGCGTACGCCTCGCGGCGGGCGGAGGCGCAGTCATGCACGTCCAGCCCGAGCATGTGGCCGGTGCCGTGCAGCGTCCAGCGGCGCTGGAGGCCCAGTTCCAGCACCTTCTCCACCGGCCCCTCCAGCAGGCCCCACTCCACCAGGCGCTCGGCGAGGACGCGCTGCGCGGCGTGGTGGAAGTCCAGGTACTTCGCGCCCGGCTTGACGGCGGCGATACCCGCCTCCTGCGCGTCGTAGACCGCGTCGTAGATCGTGCGCTGCAGCTCGCTGAAGGTGCCGCTGACCGGCATGGTGCGCGTGACGTCGGCGGTGTAGAGCGTGTGTGTCTCCACACCGGCGTCCAGCAGCAGCAGATCGCCGGAGCGCACCGGGCCGTCGTTGCGTACCCAGTGCAGCGTGGTGGCGTGCGGACCGGCGGCACAGATCGAGCCGTACCCGATGTCGTTGCCCTCCACCCGGGCACGCAGGAAGAACGTGCCCTCGATGTAGCGCTCGGAGGTGGCCTCGGCCCGCTCCAGCACCCGCACGACGTCCTCGAAGCCGCGCACGGTGGAGTCCACCGCCTGCTGCAGCTCGCCGATCTCGAAGTCGTCCTTGACCAGCCGCGCCTCGGAGAGGAAGACGCGCAGCTCCTGGTCCCGTTCGGCGGTGACCTTGTCGGTGAGGGCCGCCTCCACGCCCGCGTCGTGCCCGCGCACCACGCGCACCGGACCGGTGGCCTCCTTCAGCGACTCGGCCAGGGTGCGCACATCGGCGCACGGCATGCCGTACAGCTGCTCGCTCTCGGACAGGCTGGTGCGGCGGCCCACCCACAGCTCGCCCTGGCCGTCGAGCCAGAACTCGCCGTTCTCCCGGTCCGAGCGCGGCAGCAGGTACAGCGTCGCGTCGTGCCCGCCGTTCTCGCGGGGCTCCAGCACCAGCACGCCGTCCTCGGTCTGGTTGCCGGTGAGGTAGGCGTACTCGACCGACGCCCGGAAGGGGTACTCGGTGTCGTTCGAGCGCGTCTTCAGGTTGCCCGCGGGAATGACCAGCCGCTCCCCGGGGAAGCGCTCCGACAGCGCCGCGCGCCGCCGGGCGGTGTGCTCCGCCTGCGCGATCGGCTCCAGGTCGCGCCGCTCGGTGTCGGCCCAGCCGGTCCGCATGCTCTCGGCCAGCTCGTCGGACACGCCTGGGTACAGACCGTTCTTCCGCTGCTTGTTGGGCTGCTCGTCTTCCGGGGTCTCCGGCGACTGCTGCTCGGCCACGTCGCTGCCTCCTTGCACGTACGTCACGGGGGGCCGCCGTCCATCGTATGTCCGAACGATGGGCGACCCCAGGGCGCGTTCCGTGACGCGGTGCGCAGGCGGGTACGGGGCGGGCGCGGGCGGGTACGGGGGCCGGCGCGGGCAGGGCGCTGGTCAGAAGCGGGCGGCCAGCAGTACGACGTCCTCCTCGCTGTCCAGGTCCGCGAGCCCGTCCGGCAGGACGGTGTGCAGCACGTGGTCGGTCAGCGCCTCGGGGTCGTCGCGCACCGAGGGCGCGGCGGACTGCGCGGCGGCGTGCACGCGGGCGAAGGCCCGGTCGGCCGGTTCACCGGTGCGCTGCACCAGCCCGTCGCTGTACAGCAGGAGCGTTTCTCCGGGCGCCAGGTGCAGCTCCACGCTGGGCGCCTCCCAGCACGTGAGCATGTTCAGCGGCGCGGAGAGCGTCGTCTCGGCGAACTCACACCGTGACGGCCCGACGATCAGCGGCGGGCAGTGCCCGGCCCCGGCGACGGTGACCCGCCGCGCGGCGGTCTCGGCGTACCCGAACAGGGCGGTGGCCGGGCGGGCGGGCTCGGTCAGCCGCAGCAGCAGCTCCAGGTCGGACAGGACAGCCACCGGGTCCTCGCCCTCCATGACGGCGTACGCGCGCAGCGACGCCCGCAGCCTGCCCATCACGGCCGGGACGCCGGGCCCGGTGCCGCTGACGCCGCCGACGGAGAGCCCGAACGCGCCCTCGGGCAGCGGCAGCACGTCGTACCAGTCGCCGCCGCCGCGCGGGCCGGTGCGGTGCCGCACCGCGAGCCGCACGCCCGGGACCCGGGGCAGGCGGCTGGGCAGCAGTTCCTCGCGCACGGCCGCGACGGCGGTACGGGCGCGGGCGAGCTCCAGGCGGCGCGCGATGTGCTCCGCGGCGCAGCCCAGGTACAGGGCGAGCAGGTGCCGCTGACGCTCGGAGGGCGTGCTGGGCTCGTCGTACAGCCATACCGCAGCGCCGAGACGTGCCCCGGGCAGACCGCAACCGGGTGCGCCGGAACCCCGGGCCGCGGTGACCGCTGGGGCGGGCATGGCCGGGGAGGACGCCGCCGGACTGGGCGGCGTGGGGCTGGGTGCCGTGGAGTCGGCCGTCGTGGGGGCGGATGCTGTGGGGCCGGGCATCGTGGGGCCGGCTGTCGTGGGGCCGGGCGGCGTCGCGGTGAGCGGGGCGGCGTAGCTGGCGGCGTAACCGAGCCGGGCCGCGACCTCCCGGTGCCGTGGGTCCAGCCCCTCCTCGTGGGCGAGGTCGGGGTGGGTCACCTCGTCGAAACCGGGCGGCCACCCCGTCGGCGTCCCGTACGCGGGGAAGCCGGAGCGTCTGGCCCGGCCGGAGTCCGGGAGCGCGCCCTCAGGGCCGGGCAGGCCGCCGGGGCCGGGCAGGCCGTCGAGCAGGCGCCCGAAGTTCGCCGTGAGCGGCACGGTCTCGATCTGGCCGAGCTCCGCGTGCCCGAGGCCGAGGCCGACCGTGCGCTGGGGGCCGAGCCCGTCGGCCGGGTTAAGGGCGAGGACGCCGCGCCGGGCGCCGACGAGCGCCGCGCCGCCGCGCAAGGTCTCGTGCAGCGTCGCGTCGAGCGTGGCGGCGCGGGCCAGCCGCTCGGTGAGATCGTGCAGCGTGGTGAGGTCGGAGATCCAGCCCGCGAGCCGGTCCTGTACGGCGGCCAGCTGCGCCACGGGGCGCGAGCAGCCCTCCGGGGCCCCGGGCTGGGCGCGGTGCATCACGCGTCCCGTCGCCGTCAGCCCCGCTCGCGTCCGGCCGTCCGTGGGGTGGCCCAGGGCCGAACTTGTCGCGCCTGCGGGGCTCCCCGCAGAACTCGTGGCACTCGCGGGCGCGTCAGTGTGCTCCGGCGAAACCGGAGGTGGGTTGATTCCAGCCACTTTTGACGAATGAGGCGTGCTCATGGCGAGCAGCTCTCGCCAGGGGTCGTTTCTCGCACACGCATCGCAAACCCCCATGTCATGCTGCTCTGCTCGAATGTGTCCAGATGTACACGGCGTGATGACCACGTGTCCAGCACTGCCGGGCGTGGGAGCGCTGGTGTCCAGGGGGCCCCTGGTTTCGGGGGGTGACAGAGGCAGTGTCTCGCAGATTGGCGGGAAAAGGACCCCGCTTACGCATTTTCACGATCGACTGAACCCTGTCAGCGGAGGACGCACGGCCACACCCGGAAGGGCAACGTCGGTGCCTCCACGACGCCACCGCGCGGAACGCGCTTCGGCCCGGCCCGTCGAACGGTAGACAAGCAGGCACACGCACGGCACGGCAAGCAGGGCAGCACCGGCACAGCGCACGACAGGGCGTGTCGCTCGCACCGGCACGGCGACGGCGCGGCACGTCCAGCGGCAACCCGGCGCGCCCGCCCCCGGGTCCGCCCGGACGGCGGGGCAGGCACCGGCGGCGGGTACGGCACCGGCGGCGGGGCACGGTCGGCAGGCACCACACACCGCGTGTCGTACCGGCACGGTAAGCGCGGTGGACACGAACTGTCCCCGGCACGGGCGAATTCGTAGAAGTACGCAGCAGTACGTAGTACGACAGGGGCAGTACGACAGGGCTGTACGACAGGGGCGCCACGACAGAGGCACGAGCGCCCCTGGCCGCGCCACCCCCCGCCCGTCGCACGCCCGCCCACGGCACGACGCGCCGTTCCGCACAGGCAGTACGAGCAGCACCGGCAGCACGAGCACCAGGACCAGCAGCAGTACGAGCACCGTGCGGGGCGCCGTCCGGCGGCCGAGTCGTCGGTGTATACGGACGTAACGGAAAGGAACGAGCGCTCATGCGCGAGATCCTCGGAAGTCGACGCGGGACCCGATGGGCGCGGCGCACCGCCGCGCTGACCTGCGCCACCGAGTGGAAGTGGCCGGTAGTGCCCGGAGTGGGGCTCACCGACCCCGGGCGGCCCGGCCGCTCCCCCCGCTCCGGGAGCGCTCCGGTCGCCGCCTGCGGCTGCCCGCTACCGGACTGCCCGGTACCCGGCGCCCACCCCCTCGAACCGGACCTGCTCGCCGCGACCACCGACGCCCGCATGGTGCGCTGGTGGTGGACGAACCGGCCCGCGGCCTCCGTGCTCCTGGCCACCGGCGGCCGGGCACCGTGCGCGCTGAGCCTGCCCGCGCCAGCCGCCCCCCTCGCCCTGGCCGACCTCGGCCAACGCGGTCTGCGCACCGGCCCCGTCCTCGCCACGCCGACCCGCGTCGCGCTGCTCGTGCGGCCCTACGATCTCGCCGAACTGGGTGAGTTGCTGCACGCCCGCGACCACGTGCCGACGTCGCTGCGCTTCCATGGCGAGGGCGGCTACGTCCCGCTGCCGCCCACCCGCACCCCGGCGGGCCCCGTGCGCTGGTCGCACGCACCGCAGGGGCCGACGCCGTACCTGCCGCGCGCTGAGGAACTGCTGGACACCCTCATCGAGGCCAGCACCGCGGCGCCGGACCCCGGCAACCGGCTGGCCCACTGAGCGGGCGGGACCCGGCGGCGAAGCGGGCGGCCAGGTGCGGGCATGGGAAAGCCCGGCCGCTGGCGACGGGGGATGCACCAGCGACCGGGCGTGGGGAAAAGGTAACAAGCAAAACGCCGTTCGCACATCCCGTCTCTGGCCCCGACACGCCGAATTCCCTGCCTGACAGGCGAGTTGTGATGAGCATCACTGGTCTTTCGGGATTCACGCAGCTCGCGCAAGACGGTCAGTGACCAGACATAACTGCCCGGAATCCGTCGCCACGAACGACGGCCGCCCGCCCCCACGGGCAGCGGAATGCCCCAAGACCCGGGTCTCACGCGCGGAGGTGGGGGCCGGAGGGTGGCCGACTACGGCATGGGCGTCGCGTGCCCGGGAGGGGGCCACGGGCGGGCGACATGCGACCGGCCGGGCGGACACCGGTGTCGGTGCGCCGGGACCGCCAGGCGGCTGGCGGTCCCGGGAGGTCGCACGGTCGGGCCCGCGTGGGGCTCGCCGTCAGCTCAGGGTGATCTGGCGGTTCGTCAGGCCGCTGCGGGCGCGGCGCTCGTCGGCGGACAGCGGGGCGTCGTCCGCCAGCGCCTGGGCCAGCCGCTCGGCGAACGCCGTAGCGGGCTTCTCGCAGTCCTCGGCCGTCATGGCGCCCGGCAGGTCCCACACCGGCACCATCAGGCCGTGCGCCCGGAACGAGCCGACGAGCCGCGTGTCCTCACCCAGGCCGGAGGCACCGGCGGCGTGCAGCCGCGCCAGCGCGTTCATCAGCCGCTCCTCGTCGTGCGGCATGACCCAGCGCAGGTGGTTCTTCTCCGGCGTGCGGCACCAGTACGCCGCCTCCACCCCGGTCAGCCGACTCGTCGGCAGCGCGGCGGCGTTCGCCCGCTCCAGCGACGCGGCCACCGGACCCGTCGCGTTCTCCGCGTCGGACAGCCAGAACTCGAACCCCTCGTGCACCTGAGGCACAAAGGGCGCGCTGAGGTCCAGCAGGTCCTGCAACCGCGCCTCGGTGCCGTCCGCCCGGCCCGCGTCCACCGGCTGGCCCGGCTTCGCGGACAGCGCCCGGCGCAGCACGTCCGCCAGGTCGCGGCTGAGGTCACCGGACGCGGTGTCGTTTTGCAGGCCGATCATCACCGAGCCGTCATCCCGCCGCAGCGCGGGCCACGCCATCGGCAGCACCGTGGCCAGCGTGACCGACGGGACGCCCTCGGGCAGGCCGTCGGCCAGCGTGAGCGGCACGGTGGCGGCCGGCACCAGCTCGCGCAGCGCCACCCAGTCGCACTCGCCGGGCAGGCCCTCGAACGGACGTTGCACCAGCTCCGTCGCCGCCTGCGCCGCCGCCCGCCCGTGGCACGCCTTGTACCGGCGGCCGGAAGCGCACGGGCAGGGTTCGCGGGCGCCCACGACCGGCACCTCTTGGTGGGCGAGCTGCGGCTTCGCGGCCTGGGGCTGGGGGCGGCGCTTCTTGGCCATGACGTGGATCTCCGTGGGGACAACCCGGCTCCCTCACGCGAGGGCCGCCGAGTGCTGACGACTGCTGGGCGGCAGCACGCCGTACGCGCCACCGCGCGCGAGCTTAGGCCACCACCCGCCCACCTCGCTGACTCCGCACCCCGGGCCGCCCGTCCCCACGCACGTCCGCACCCCCCACCGGCGACACGACCGCGAGTGCCACGCGCGGTAAGCCCCGGCACCCTCCCGGCCCTACCGCACGCGCCGGGGAACGGCGTCAGACGCTGCTGCCGTCGAGGCCGCCCAAGCCCTCACAGGCGTCCAAGCCCTCACAGCCGTCCAGCCCCGCTATTCCGTCCAGCCCCGCCGTGCCGTCCAGCCCCGCCGCGTTCTTGCCCGGCTTCTCGTCGCCGCCGCTCCCCGTGTCGGTGACCACCGCCCACACCGTCACCGCGTCCAGCTCGGCGTCCTCCCGCACGCCCCACGTCACGGCCAGCGAGGTAATGATGGACAGGCCACGGCCACCGCGCGCCGTCACCGAAGGCGTCGAGGGCATCGGGCGTGTGGGCCCGCCGCCGTCCGTCACCGCGATGGTGACCTCGCCGTCCGCGGCGCACCGCCAGCCCGCGCGGACCGAGTCGTCCGGCGGGAGCGGGCGCGCGTGCCGGTAGGCATTCGACAGCAGTTCGGAGAGGATGAGAACGGCGTCGTCCACGACCGCGTCCGGCGCCCCGGACGCGCGGAGCTCGCCGCGCATCCGCCGCCGTGCCTGGCCGACACCGATGGGCCCATGGGGGACGGCCATCGTCGAAGAAGCCGACACTTCCTGTGCCACCACCCACGCCACCCCCGGATACCTCCTTCTGCCCACGCACCGTGATGGATGCCCTTCCGGTACCGGCCGGAAACCGCCCCCCGGCCGCCGTTGACGCATGACGGACGCTTGACCGACGCATCCGTACGCGCCGCGTGCGCCGGTGCACGCCAGGTGAGCAAAATCTCCGGGGCGGACGGCTCGGGCCGGCCCCGGGGTGCGTCGTCCCGCACACCGTCCGCTCCGCGTGACACCGCACTGGCCGGGCACGATATGCCGCGCGTAAGGGAGACCGGGGCGGGCAGCCGCCTGGCTTACGCCAGGCTGACGCCGCTTGGGACAAGCTGACTGCACACTGGGAGAAGGGCCTCCGCCCGCTCCCTCCACACCGTCCCGCGCGACGACCGCGTACCCGAGAGAACCGCGTACCCACGAGGAGACTGCTGTGAGCACCGAGCACGAGGGCGTCAACCGGTCGCCTGAGGAGCGCCGCGACGCCGACCCCACGGCGCCCGGCGACCGCGTGCCTCCGGTCGAGCCGACCCCCGCCGCGGCAGGCCCCCCGCCCGCTGAGCCGCCGCACACCCCTGCGCACCCGGACCCGGCCGGGCCCGGGCCGACCCCCGCCGTGCACACCCCCACACCCCCGCCGCCCCCGCAGGCCGCCCCGGCCCAGCCCGGCTGGGACAGCGCGGACGGGACCCACTCGGGCGGCCCCCCCAGCGAGCCCCACCCCGGTGGCCCCCACCCCGGCGACCCCTACCCCGGGGGCGGTCACGGCGGCTACGGCAGCACCGGTACCGCGCAGCCCTGGGGTGCCCCCCTGCCCCCGCCCGCCCCGAAGAAGCGCCCCGGTGCCCTGGTCGCCGCACTCGTGGCGGCGACCCTGGTCGCGGGCGGTGTCGGCGGCGGCGTCGGCTACTGGGCCGCCGAGCAGTCCTCCTCGTCCTCGTCCCCGTCATCGTCCGAGACGGTGAGCAGCGGCACCTCCGGCACCAAGACCGTGCAGCGGTCGCCGGACTCCGTCGCGGGCATCGCGGCCGACGCGCTCCCCAGCGTCGTCACCATCCAGGTCAACGGCGGCAGCGGCGCGGGCTCGGGCGGCGGCACCGGCACCGGGTTCGTCTTCGACAAACAGGGCCACATCCTCACCAATAACCACGTCGTCGCCAGCGCCGGGGGCCGGGCGGAGATCACCGCGGTGTTCTCCGACGGCAAGGAGTACGACGCCGAGGTCGTCGGCCGGGCCGAGGGCTACGACGTCGCTGTCATCAAGCTGACCAACCCCGGCGACGCCACCCTCACCCCGCTCCCGCTCGGCGACTCCGACGAGGTGGCCGTCGGCGACTCCACCATTGCCATCGGCGCCCCCTTCGGCCTCTCCGGCACCGTCACCACCGGCATCGTCAGCGCCCTCAACCGCCCGGTCGCCTCCAGCGACGCCCAGGGCTCAGCGGCGTCCTACATGAGCGCGCTGCAGACGGACGCCTCCATCAACCCCGGCAACTCCGGCGGCCCGCTGCTGAACGCCGACGGAGAGGTCATCGGCGTCAACTCGGCGATCCAGTCGCCGGGTGGCGGCCCGACAGAGCCCGCTGGCAGCGTTGGTCTCGGCTTCGCCATCCCGGTGGACCAGGCCGAACGCGTGGCGAAAACGCTGATCGAGACAGGCGAACCGGTCTACCCGATCATCGGCGCCACCGTCGAGATGAGGCAGGGCAACGACGGCGCCGTCATCGCCAGCGGAGGCCCCGGTGGCACCGAGGCGGTCACCCCGGGCGGCCCCGCCGACGATGCGGGCCTGCGCCCCGGCGACGTCATCACCAAGTTCGACGGCACGGTCATCGACAGCGGGCCCACCCTGATCAGCGAGATCTGGACGCACAGCCCCGGCGACCGCGTCACCCTCACCTACGAGCGCGGCGGCGAAACGCAGCAGGTCCAGCTCACCCTGGGCAAGCGCGTGGGCGACGACTGACCCCACCCGCTACGCTGTCCCTGCGCGGCACCGAGCGTGCCGTGCGGGGAGGCGTGCCCGAGCGGCCGAAGGGACCGGTCTTGAAAACCGTCGTGGCGTAACCCGTCACCGTGGGTTCAAATCCCACCGCCTCCGCCCTGACGCCAACGAGAACGGCCCCTGACCAGCTCAAACGGTCCGGGGCCGTCGTCGCGTTCGGTCTCTTGTTGCCGACGGCGGTCCCCCCGCGATTCCCCACCTGGTAGGGCACGCGAGGGTATGGGAAATCAGTCGAGCGCGACTGATCGCTCACGAACACGATCGTCCAGTCTTCCTACCTCCAGGTCCCGCAACGCAGAGGCGTAGCCAGCAATGACTGCATCATGTACAACGTCTTGCAAATCGACCGGGATCAGCTCGTACACGCCGGAGCAGACGTTCTGGGCTGCCTCATGGGCAGACGGGTAATCCACATCCCGGATCTCGGCATCCAGACTGTTTCTGAGGCGGAGTCGTTCTTCCTTGTGGCTAGAGTCCATGGCGATCGCGATACCCGACTGGCTGCCTCGTAACCGCCTGACTGACGCCAGTGGAACGATACCCGCCGCTGATGACCGCCTTGTAAGTTCGATCCGATTCCACTCCGGCTGCTGTCCATCGACTGCTGCGAGGGCCAGACAGAGACGCCGGTGTGCTCGCTTATACACGGGCATTGATGTCAGCCGTAGATATCAGGCCCGCTCCTCAATGCGAACCTACGGGCGAGGGCTGAGGTTGCTGGGCGGGTTGGGCAGACCATGTAGAGCACGGATGGTCGGTGCTGGTCGGCGAGGTTGTTGTACTTCACTGCTGTAACCGCGACGATTTGACCCCTATGGAGTGCTCGTCGAATCGGCGCCTGGAGGCGTGACTTCCTGCTGGCTCTTCCCACCCGCCAGTTCATAGAAGAAGCCAAACACGCCAAGAATGATGAGAGGGATAGCAAGCACCCACCACCATAGGTATCCACCCCCTGCGAGGGCAGCCCAGGTCCCAAGAGCGATGCCGCCTCCGCCAATGAGAAAACCCATCACGATGCCTGCGACGTTTCGACTGAAGGTGTCCTCTCGCGTGCATGTCTCGTTGTATTTACGGGCCGTGGCATCCAATTGCAAGAGAAGCGTCTCCTTGGCCTCTGAGCCTTCAGGCAGAGCCACAGAGGCTTCAATCTCGGCCCTAAGCCGGTCCATGATCTGGCCTGACCTCGAACGACGGCTCAGGCGGGCGCCAAAGTATCCAGTAATCAGAGCGATCACCACTGGCGAGAAGGCCGTAACCACCTGTGTAAACGATATGTCTCTCAACGCCGCCCCGCTCTCTTGACCTAGTGCATGATCTACGTTACAGACCCATAGCCTGCACCTGGGAAACACCGGTCGGTGGAGCGGCTTTGGGCGGAGCTGCCATGGAGCGAGAGTTCATGGCCCCGCATGCTTCCGGCACGTCGGGCAGTCTGTGGACCTGCCTGGTAAAGCACGACGTTGGGGCCATGATTTTAGCCGTGGAACCCCCGGCCCCAGCCACAGAGGAGTTCTCCCACCATCGACCCGAGCTGTCAGGCGTGCGGCCGACGGCGGACGCGCCCCGCGCTGGGAGCTTGAAGACGTAGAGAAAGATGTTACTCCCCCCTCGTGCTGATGTCGGTGTGGGTGAGTAGTTCGTCGCAGGACGGTAGGGCGCTGGTGGTCCGGTGGGCAAGGGTGAGGAAGGTGACTGGGTGGGCTGTCCAGGTGATCCGGGTGGTGCCTTGAGTGATGGTGAGGGTGTGGGGCTCGCCGAAGTTGAGGTCGCGTTGGGCGTCGGCGTATTCGGCTTCGAGCCAGTGCCATGCCTCGTTGCGCGCTCTGCCGTGGAGGGCCGGTGCGATGGCACGTAAGGCCACGCGAATCCAGCGGATTGCCTGCCCGGGGGTAGTGGCGTCGAAGGTGGCCAGGGTGCGGGGTTCACCGCTTGCCGGGTCGCGGGTGAGGCATTCGCACCAGATGCCGGGTTTCGTGAGTGCTACGAGTCGGGTCATCGCGTGGGCTCCGTGTGGAGGACGTAGCGGGCTTCGTCGTCGTAGGCGGTGAGGGTGCATGGGTGGCCGCGTACGAGGCGGTGGAGGACGTGTTCGTGTTCGGCTTCGTCGGTGAGCCAGTGCCGTAAAGGCTGTGCATGCGGCGGGTCAAGTTGGGTGGCGATGTGGTGGGCTCGGGTGCGGAGCCATCGCAGGGCCAGGCGGGGGTTTCGGGTGAGGTCGGCGGCCAGCAGGAACTGGCGCCGTGCGCTGTGCACGGTGGCGTGGTAGTGGATGGAACGGGTCAGCATGAGCGGGTCAGGGCACAGGGGCGGTGGGTTGCTTCGGTGGGCAGGTGAGCGGTGACGGTGTGGCCCTGGGGTGTGGGCGTGACGGTGAGCTGGGCTGCAAGGGTCGTGACGATGCTGAGGCCGCGGCCGTGGGTGGAGTGGTCGTCGGCCTGGTAGAGGCGTGGGCTGGTGTCGCTGGAGCCGGTGTCGGTGACGGCGATGGTGATGGCTTCGGCGGTGCGGGTGATGGTGAGGCGGAAGGCGGGGCTGGTGGTGTGGGTGACGGCGTTGGCGCCCAGTTCGGTGACGATGAGGGCGGCGTCGTCGGCGCAGGGGGTGTCGTGGAGGAGGTCGCGGGTCCAGCGGCGGGCGCGGCTGACTTCTTCGGGGAGTCCGGGGAGGAGGAGTTCCCAGACGCGACCCATACTCGTATACTCATCCATACAAGTTCTCCTGTGCTGGTGGCCGCTGTGGACCGTGGGTGTGTGCTAGACGAGTTTGACCCCGTCGTGGGCGCGGATGGCGGGTGGCGACGGGGCGTCGAGCGCGTCCAGGACGCGGATCGCGTACGCCTCGTCGGCCAGTTCGGAGACCTCCTCGCGGGTGACCCAGCGCAGGGCCTTGGCCTCGTCGCCGGGGGTTGGCAGACCGTCGATGGCCTCGCAGCGGAAGACCAGGGAGACGATGAAGCCCTTCATGTTCTTGTAGACGCCGGTCAGGGCCGCCGGGGTGGCGATCTTGATGCCGGTCTCTTCGAGGACTTCGCGCTGGAGGGCCTCGGGGAGGGTTTCGTCGGCCTCGACGACACCGCCGGGCGGCTCCCAGTGACCGTTGTCGCGTCGCTTGATGAGCAGGGCGCGACCGTGGTCGTCCACGATCACCCCGGCGACGCTCACGGAGTGGGGGCGCTCGGCAGTGCTCACGTTCGGCTGCTCTCGTTCTGTCGGCTGGCTAGGCTCTCACGGTGCAACATAACTTAGCCTCTTGTCTAGATATCTAAAGGAGTACACATGGCCGCTCTTCCTTCCGGGCTGCTCGGCTCGCTGGACCCGACCAGTGACCGCGCGGTGTTCCGGCAGATCGCTGACCAGCTGCGGGAGGCCATCGCCAATGGTCGCTTCGCGGAGGGGGCCAAGCTCCCTTCGGAGGCGGAGTTGGTCGAGCACTTCGGTGTGTCCCGGATGACGGTCCGCAATGCGTTGTCGATGCTCCAGAGCGAGGGGCTGGTCTCATCGGAGCACGGTAAGGGTGTCTTCGTCCGGCCGCGTCCGCCGGTCCGTCGTCTGGCTTCCGACCGGTTCGCCCGACGTCACCGCGAGCAGGGCAAGTCGGCCTTCACCGTGGAGGCCGAAGTTGCGGGGAGCCGTCCGGAGGTGGACCACCTGGAGGTGAAGGAGGAACGGCCTACGGCTGACGTCTCCGCTCGGCTGGGGGCGCCCCGGCGGGTCCTCGCGCGGCGCCGTCGGTACCTGCTCGACGGGCGGCCGGTGGAGTTCGCCACGTCGTACCTGCCGCTGGACCTGGCACGCGATACGCCGATCGCCCAGCCGAACCCCGGCCCCGGTGGCATCTACGCCCGGCTGGAGGAGCTGGGGCACACCCTCGAACGGTTCGAGGAGGAGGTGCGCGCCCGGATGCCCTCCCCGCAGGAGAGCAAGACGCTGCGGCTTGCCTCCGGAGTGCCGGTCATCCATCTCGTGCGGACGGCCTACGACACCAAGGGACGAGCCGTGGAGGTGTGCGACACGGTGATGGCTGCGGACGCTTACGTCCTGTCCTACCAGCTGCCTGCCACGTAGGAAGCAGTATCGCACGGGGGTTGACGCTGCCCCGCGAGGTTCGTCTCCGCCGAACTCGTACCCACTGGGAGGTGAACTCAAGTAGGCGGGCGGTCAGCGCCGGTGGCAGAGCGCGGCTGGGTTGGAACACCTCCCCGGGCCGTGCTGTTCATGCGCTGCGGGCGTCGAGTGGCCAGCAGGCTGGGGTTGTTGAAACCAGCGGAAGGTGCTGCGGAACACCCAACGGAACGCGGCGTCTGTCGCCCTCGCCATCTCCCATCTCGCCATCTCCCATCTCGCCATCTCGCCAGGGATATGACCCATGGGGTGCGGCGGTCATACCAACGGTCTACGGACCAGGCCACCGAGGTCGGTGAAGTCCCTTCCGCTTCAAGCCAGTTGAGGAAGGAGGCTGACGGAACCGGCTGTGCGGGATGGGCGCGGCGCCAGGGCCGTGGGGAAGCCTGGCGGGCGGAAAAGCCGTTGCGGGTGTCCTGTTTCCACCTCCCAGACCGGGGTATTCGGCGTGGCCTAGCGCCCGAATGGCGGGCGCCGACCGTATGGACGGGAGCCGACAGGCTTCTGCGGAGAGGTGGGCAGCATGAGCGAAAACTTGTCCGGCAGCGCCAGCCCGGGCGGAGCCTACGGGAAGCCCACGGGGGAGGAGAACCAGGACAAGAAGGAGCGCGCCAAGCAGGCCGCCGGAGACGTGGCGGGCACGGCCGCGCAGCAGGCCAGGGTGGTGACCGACGAGGCCCGGCGGCAGGTCGGCGGTGTGGTGGACGGCCTGCGGGAGCGGGCACAGGGGGAGGCGCAGACGCAGGTCGAGCGCTTCTCCGGAACGCTGCGCCAGTGGGCGGAGGACCTGGATGTGCTGGCCCGGCACGCCCCGGAGAACTCCCCGGTCTCCAGCCTGGTGCGGCAGAGCGCCGAGGGTGGCCACCGGGCCGCTGACTACCTGGACCGTCAGCCGGTGGACGGGATGATCCGGGACCTTCAGGGTTTCGCCCGGCGTCGTCCCGGCGCGTTCCTGGGCGGGGCACTGCTGGCCGGGCTGGTGGTGGGCCGCCTGGCCAAGGCGAGCCAGCAGCAGGGGCGTGGGCAGGGCTCCGCGCCGGGCCAGCCGCCGGTCGCCGGGCGAGGGCCAGAGCAGGGCTCACCGGAGCTTACGGGCGGTACGCAGTCGCCGGTCGGCTACGGGGGCGCCGCGGGTCAGCACTCTGCGCTGCCGCCGTCCCGGGAGGTGTGAGGTGAGCACTCTGCCACCCGAACCGCAGCCGACGTCACCGGAGGAACCGTCGGTAGGGCAGCTGCTGTCCGAGGTGCTCTCCGACGTGCAGAAGCTCTTCCGTCAGGAAGTCGAGCTGGCCAAGACGGAGGTGCGTGAGGAAGCCGCAAAGGCGGGCAAGGCAGGCGGACTGCTGGGCGGAGCGGGGTTCGCCGGGGTCATGGTGGCCCTGTTCGTCTCGCTCACGGTGATGTTCGCCCTGGGCAACATCATGGACCTGAGCCTGGCCGCACTGCTGGTCACGGTGGTGTGGGGGGCGGTCGGCGCCGTCCTCTTCACGCGGGGTCGCGCCCAGTGGCGCGAGGTATCGCCGAAGCCGGAACAGACCGTGGAGACACTCAAGGAGGATGCGCAGTGGGCACGACGCCTGAAGAGCTGAGGGCCGAGATCGAGACGACCCGGGGAGATCTCGCCACGAACGTCAACCGTCTTACCGAGCAGGCCAGTCCACGGCAGCTGGCCCGCCGTCGCACCGCGCGGGCCCGCCGGTCCCTGGTGAGTATGCGGGAGCGCGTCATGGGGTCGGCCTCAAACGCGGGGGCCTCCGCCAAGGACCAGGCTCGCGGGGCCGCAGACAGCGCCCGGCAGACGGCCGGGCAGGTGGGAGAGTCCGTCCAGGATCTGCCCGAGCAGGTGAAGCGGCAGACGGAGGGGAACCCCCTGGCCGCCGGGATGGTCGCCTTCGGTGTGGGGCTGCTGGCGGCTTCCCTGCTGCCTGCCTCCGAGCCGGAGCAGGTCGCGGCCCAGCGGCTGGAGGAGAAGGCGGGCGGCGCGATCGAGGCGGGCAAGGAGGCAGCACTCGAATCGGCCCAGAACCTCAAGGAGGAGGCCACCCAGCGCGCCCGGGAAGGGGCCCAGGAGGTGCAGGGGACGGCCAGCCAAGCGGCTCGGGACACCCGGGACCAGGCCCGGGAGCAGGTCAGTTCAGCGGACGGGCCGGGGTCCGGCTCCCCGGAGCCGCCGCACAGCGGCCCGCGCCCGTAGCGGGCAACCGGCCCGGATGCCCGGGGCCTTGGCATCGCGGAGAGGCCGTCTCAGACAGCTGACGCCTCCGTGGTGCCAAGGCCCCGGCCGTGTTTTCCGGGCCGGGGAACCGGGCGTTTTCCTCTACCGCCTCCCGGAAGCGCCTCCTCGGCTGCCGGGACTGCCCCATTCCGTGAAGTGCGCGGGGTAGGTGCGGAACTGGTCTTGGCGCCGTACGGCGACGGCAGGACTCCCCCAAGTGCCGGACCAGCGGCCCGGCAAACGCCCAGGCAGACCTGCTGCGACCCCCTCCGCCTGTCCCGTGCCGGGACGGCGGAGGGGGTTGGCCGTGCGCGGACAGCGGAGCCCGGGGCGGGTCAGCCGACACCTGTTCGGTGGTGGGGGAGAGGAATAACCCCCGGCTGCGCGGCTAAGCGGGAGGCATGGCACACACACCAGAGGCGGAACGCGAGCAAGGGGGGCGACGCCCCGTGGCACAGCGGCAGGGAGAGGAAAGCGGAGGCGGGGAGGAAGCCCGGGAGCGGCCGGGGAGCCCGGGGCCGGACGCGGCGGTGGAGAGGGAAGCTCCCAACGTGCCGACGGCGCTGCCCACCCGTTCCTGGTGGGCGGTGTTGAAGGGGACGGTCACGGAGTTCAAGGAGGACGAACTTCCGGACCGGGCAGCGGCCTTGACCTACTATGGCGTGCTGTCCCTGTTCCCGGCGCTGCTGGTGCTCGTCTCCCTGTTGGGGGTCGCGGGCAAGTCGGCCACCCAGCAGGTGATGGACAACCTCCAGCAGCTCACTCCCGGGGCGGCCCGGGACATCGTGACCAGCGCGGTGGAGCAGTTGCAGGGCCGGGGCGGTACGGGCTCGGTGATGGCGATCGTCGGCCTGCTCGGCGCGCTGTGGTCCGCCTCGGGGTACATCGCGGCGTTCGTGCGCTCGTCCAACGCCGTCTTCGACATGCCGGAGGGGCGGCCGGTGTGGAAGGTGCTGCCGCTGCGTCTGGCGCTGACGGTGACGCTGGTGGTGCTGGCGTGTGCGAGCGCGCTGATCGTGGTGTTCACCGGCGGGCTCGCGCAGCGGGCGGGTGCCGCGCTGGGGGTGGGGGACACGGCGCTCACGGTGTGGTCCATCGCGAAGTGGCCGGTCCTGGTCTTCCTGGTCACGCTCATGATCGCGCTGCTGTACTGGGCCGCGCCCAACGTGCGCGGACGCGGGTTCCGCTGGGTGACCCCGGGCAGCTTCCTAGCCCTGGTGATCTGGCTGCTCGCCTCCGGCGGGTTCGCGCTGTACGTGGCGAACTTCGGCTCGTACAACAAGACCTACGGCACCTTCGCGGGTGTGATCATCTTCTTGGTGTGGCTGTGGATCACCAACCTGGCGATCCTGCTGGGCCTGGAGTTCGACGCCGAAATGCTGCGTCAGCGCGCTATCGAGGGTGGTCATCCCGAGGACGACGAGCCCTACGTCCAGCCCCGCGACACCGCCAAGTGGAGCGAGGAGGAACGGGAACACGCCGGATAGCCATCGCGCCGCCGCGTTCGGTCAGCCGCCGCGTTCGGTCAGCCGCCGCGTTCGGTCAGCCGCCGTGTCCGGTCAGCCGCCGTGTCCGGTTCAGCGAAGCGTGGGGCGAGAGGTTTATCTGTATGTCGTCATGCTTGCGGGGGAAACCGCCGGGCTGAGTGATTCGCCAGGGTGTGGATGGGCAGCTTCGGGAGCGACGTCGCACCGTGCTGGGGTCGGCCAACTGCCAGCACAGCCACACGCGTTCCGTTCACTGGAGGAATCACATGGCACGTGTTCGTACGGCCCGCATCGTCGCCGCGGCAGCCGCTGTCCCACTCGCCCTGGCCGCGTTCGGCGGGATGGCCCAGGCCCACGACGGCTACGACGACTACAGCAGCTACAGCGACTACGCCGACTACGACGCCCACGGGGCCTTCGCCGGGTTCGGCTCCAACGCGGGCGTGGTCAGCAGCGTCGGCAGCGGGGTGCTGGGGGACAACCTCGGCAACTCCACGACGAACCAGCAGGCGGCCACCGGCTGGGGCGCCTCGAACCAGGCCAACAACGCGAGCGTCAACGGGTCAGGCTTCACGGTGATCGACCAGGACAACATCGACATCGACTTCTCCGACCTCGACGACTGAGCCGTCAGGCGCCTCCCTGGGGAAGGGCGGCGCCGGTCAGTGGTGAGGTCCGGGCCGTGCGGCCGCGCCGACAGCGCGGTCGCACGGCCTTGTCGTGGGGAGCGCGAGGGGACGGGGCCGCGCCGGGGTGACCTCGGGGTTCGCTCCACCTCTGGGAGGTGCGGGCGAGGGGCTCCTCCGACTTCAGGCGGAGGAGGCTCGGCACTTCCGGGCGATCCGAGAGGGCCCCGGGCGCTTCTAGCGTGGAGCCATGACCACGCCTGGGACTTCCGACCGCGGCGCCGCCAGCGCCCTGGCCACCGTCACGCCTCTCGTTCCCAAGCAGCGGCGCCGGACGGCGGCGGGGACGCCGCTGACGTTCACCTCCTACGTCCGGCAGCGCGGCCCCGTCCTGCTGCGCACCGCGCGCTCCCTCACCGCCAACCCGTGCGACGCCGAGGACCTGCTGCAGACGGCGCTCACCAAGACGTACCAGGCCTGGGACCGTATCGAGGACCACCGCGCGCTGGACGGCTACGTGCGCCGCGCGCTGGTCAACACGCGCACCTCGCAGTGGCGCAAGCGGCGGGTGGACGAGTTCGCCTGCGAGGAGCTGCCCGAGCCGGAGCCGGTGGACGGCCCCGACCCGGCCGAACAGCAGGCGCTGCGCGACGCGATGTGGCGCGCGGTGCTCAAGCTCCCGGCGCGCCAGCGGGCGATGGTCGTCCTGCGCTACTACGAGGACCTGAGCGAGGCGCGGACGGCCCAGGTGATGGGGGTGTCGGTGGGCACGGTCAAGAGCGCCGTCTCGCGGGCCCTGGCCAAGCTCCGCGAGGACCCGCAGCTGACGGCCGAAACCCGCGCCGCAGCCTGAACCCCGCACCCCGCACCCCGCACCCCGGCCACGCGCCGCGCTGGGGCGGTGTGCCCAGGGGGTGCGCAAAGCCAGCGGACACAGCCTCCACCGGGTGACATACCACCCGGCGCCGCGTGAGAATCACGGAACCACCACCGTCTTCGCACCGGGAGGTCCCGTGCTCAGCACGATGCAGGACGTACCGCTGAACGTGAGCCGTATCCTCACCCACGGTTCCACCGTGCACGCCGCCGCGCAGGTGATCACCTGGACGGGCGGGGACGAGCCGCAGCGGCGCAGTTTCGCGGAGATCGGCGCCCGGGCCGCCCAGCTCGCGCACGGCCTGCGGGACGAACTCGGCGTCACCGGTGACGAGCGCGTGGCCACCCTGTGCTGGAACCACGCGGAGCATGTCGAGGCGTACTTCGCGATCCCCTCCATGGGCGCCGTCCTGCACACGCTGAACCTGCGCCTGCCGCCGACGCAGCTCGCGTGGATCGTCCGCCACGCCGCCGACCGGGTAGTGATCGTCGATGGCACCCTGCTGCCGCTGCTCGCGCCGCTGCTGCCGCACCTGAAGACGGTCGAGCACGTCGTCGTCACCGGCGCCGGAGACCGCGCGCCGCTCACCGAGGCCGCCGACCAGGCCGGGGTCCGGGTGCACGACTACGAGGAACTCATCGGCGGCCGCCCGACGACGTACGCGTGGCCGGAGCTGGACGAGCGCCAGGCCGCCGCCCTGTGCTACACCTCCGGCACGACCGGTGACCCCAAGGGCGTGCTGTTCAGCCACCGTTCCATCTACCTGCACGCCATGCAGGCCAACAGCGCCGAGGCGTTCGCCCTGTCCGGCGACGACATCGTGATGCCGGTCGTCCCCATGTTCCACGTACAAGCCTGGGGGCTGCCGCACGCGGCCTACATGGCGGGCTCCTCGATGCTCATGACGGACCGCTTCCTCCAGCCCGGCCCGATCGCCGAGATGATCGAACGCGTCCGGCCGACCGTCGGCGGCGCCGTGCCCACCATCTGGCAGGGGGTGCTCGCCGAGCTGGAGGCGAACCCGCGCGACGTCTCCTCCATGCGCCGCTGCATCATCGGCGGCTCCGCCTGCCCGCCCAGCCTCATGCGCGCCTTCGAGGAGCGGCACGGCGTGACACTCCTGCACGCCTGGGGCATGACGGAGACGTCGCCGCTTGGCACCGTCGCACTGGCGCCCGCCGGGGTGAGCGAGGACGAGCGCTGGGCGTACCGCCTGACCCAGGGGCGGCTGCCCGCGTCCGTGGAAGCCCGGCTTGCCGCCCCCGACGGCACGATCGCGCCGTGGGACGGACAGAGCACCGGCGAGCTGGAGGTGCGCGGCCCGTGGATCGCCGCCGCCTACTACGGCGGAGCGGACGCCGAGGAGCCGCTGCGTCCGGACGACAAGTTCAGCCCCGACGGCTGGCTGCGCACCGGCGACGTCGGCACCATTACCGCCGACGGCTTCCTGACGCTCACCGACCGGGCCAAGGACGTCATCAAATCGGGTGGTGAGTGGATCTCGTCGGTGGAGTTGGAGGGGCATCTGATGGCCCACCCGGATGTCGCCGAGGCGTGCGTGGTGGCGGTGCCGGACGAGAAGTGGGGCGAGCGCCCGCTGGCCACCGTCGTGCTGCGCGAGGGCGCGCGCGCCGACTTCGCCGCGCTGCGTGCGTTCCTCGGCGACCACGTCGCGAGCTGGCAGCTGCCGGAGCGGTGGACGGTGATCCAGGAGGTGCCGAAGACGTCGGTGGGCAAGTACGACAAGAAGGTGCTGCGCAAGCGCCACGCGGAGGGCGAACTGGACGTCACGACGCTGTAGCCGCCCGCTCGGCGCCCCCGGTCGGGGTCGGCGTGAACTGGCCTGCTCCTCTCAGTTCGCGCCAGCCCCGGACCGTTCGCGCCGGTCCGGGTCAGACGCCGGTCCCGGTCAGACGCCGGTCCCGGTCAGACGCCGGTCCCGGTCAGTTCGCGCCGATCTTCGCCAGCAGGTCCACGATGCGGCGCTGCACCTCCGCGCTCGTGGAACGTTCGGCGAGGAACAGCACCGTGTCGCCCGAGGTCAGTAGCGCCTGCTCGGCCGCGTCCATCACCGCCGAGGTATAGACGACGAACGGCGTACGGTTCAGCAGGCCGTTGACGCGCAGCCAGTCGATCACCCCGGCCCGGCGGCGGCGGATCTGCCGCAGGTCCATGACCACCAGGTTCGGCCGCACCTCGGCCGCGAGCGTCGCCGCCTCACTGTCGGTCGGCGTGTGGAACACCTGCATCCCGCGCCGCTCCAGCGATGCGGTGAACGCCTCCGCGATCACCGAATGCTCCTCCACCAGCAGCACCCGCGGCGGATGCTGCTCGCTGTCGCGCGGGGCGAGCGCCTTGAGCAGGACGGCCGGGTCCGCGCCGTAGGCGGCCTCCCGGCTCGCCTGCCCGAGCCCCGCTGTGACCAGCACCGGCACCTCGGCGGCCACGGCGGCCTGCCGCAGCGACTGGAGCGCCGTGCGGGTGATCGGGCCCGTCAGCGGGTCCACGAACAGGGCCGCCGGATACGCGGCCATCTGCGCGTCCACCTCCTCGCGCGAGTGCACCAGGACGGGCCGGTACCCGCGGTCCGTGAGCGCCTGCTGTGTGGAGACGTCAGGCTCCGGCCACACCAGCAGACGGCGCGGATTGTCCAGCGGCTCGGGCGGTAGCTCGTCGTCAACGTCGATGGGGTGCGGCGGGGTCGCGGCGCGCTCGTCGCGCACCTCGACCGCCCCGTTCGGCCCGTCCAGCGGTTCCGGACCCTCGTCCGCCCCCGCCTCGGGCGCCCCGATCGCGAACTGTCGCCCGGGATGCGGAGGCTGGGCGGCGTCCCCCGGGCGCCCGGGCTGCTCGGAGTGTTCCGGCGCAGGGGACTGGCCCGGCTGGTGCGCGGGCGGCTGCGCATGCGCGGGGGCCGGGTCAGGGCGCGCGGCCGGGCCGCGTCTCCCCTCGGCGGGCGGGGTGGCGAGCTTGCGGCGGCGGCCGGTTCCGCCGGGCGGCGTCGCCGGGGAACCCTGAGCCGGAGTGGCGGCGGGCTCGCTCCCGCCCGTGCCCGGTGGCTGGGACGACGACGGGGGCACCGGCGGGGCCGCTGGCGGCGCGGCCGGTGTGCCCGGGGCGGGCGTGGGCGCCGCACCGGCGGACCGGGCGTACGGCAGCCCCTGGCCCAGCGTACGCACGCTGAAACCGTGGCCGAGCGAGCCCTCACCGGGCGCATGGTCGCCGGGGTGATCACCGGGCTGCTCGGGGGCACGATGAGCGGGTGGGCCGCCCGCACGGGACGGACCCGGGCGCGCGGGCTGCCCCTCGCCCCCGAGTATCGGGCTGCCCGCGACGCCAGAGTGCGGCGATTCCCGCAGCGACGCGGCGCGGGCGTCGCTCCGGGCGGGCTGACCGTGGACGGCGTCCGCAGCGGTGGGCTCCGGGTGCGCGGAGCCGTGGTCGGCGGGCGGGTGCGGGGCGCTTGGCGGCTGCTGGGCGGGCGGTTCCGGCGCGTGCGGCGCGCGGCCGTGCGGTGCGCTTGCGGCATGCGGTGCGCCTGCGGCGTGGGGTGCGGGCGCCGCGTGCGGCTCGGGCGGGGCTGGTGCGTGGGCGTGCTGGGCTGCGGTGTGTGGTGCGGGCGTGGCGTGCTCCGGCGTGGGGGCGGCGCCCGACTCCTGCGGCGGTGCCCCGTGCTCCCCGGCGAGGTGGGCCGGGCCGGACGGCTCCGGCGGCGTCGGCTTGCGGCGCCGCCCCGTGGGCCGATCCGCCCCAGGGGGCTCCGCGCCAGGGTGCGCGGGTGCGCCCTGACCCGCGTGCGCGGGGTGGGGCGGGGCACTCGGGTCCGCCTGCGCGGCCGGGTCAGTCCGCGGACCGGGGCGGGTGGCGGCACCCGGGTCTGCGGGCGCGTCGGGGTGGGCGTGTGCGCCCGGGGTGGCGGGGGCGCCGGGTGGGTGCGGGGCCTCCGGGTCGGCGTGGGGGCCGGGGTCGGCGTGCGCGCC
>NZ_JAEVFI010000031.1 GCF_019303495.1 Streptomyces sp. JJ66
CGGCGCGGCTGCGGGCCGGGGCGGAGCGGCGGGCGGGGGCGGCGGCCCGGCGGGCGGGGTGCCGGGCGGAGTGGGAGCGTCGGCCCGGCCGGGGCCTGCTCCGGTGGCGGGCGGAGCCGAGCGCGGGAACGTGCCCAAGGGGACGGGCGGCGGCGCGCCCTGGCCCGCGTAGTGCTGCATCCGGTCCCATTTCCGTCCTCGTCGGCGCCGCATCCGCGCGCGCCTGGCGGTCAGTTCACCGCACCGTACCGTGTCCGGCGCCGGGGCGGCGGTCAGGGTGTGAACGGTGCACGCGGACGAAAAGTGCCCGCCCCCGGCCAGTTCGGCGAGCGGGCGGGCCCGGGCTGCTCAAGTGTCAGCCGGTCAGGGGGAACGGCGCTGGGCGGCGGTCTCCTCGGCGAGCGCCCGCAGCGCCAGCCGGTAGGAGCCGACGCCGAAACCGGCCACGGTTCCGCTGGCGACGGCGGCGATCACCGAGGTGTGCCGGAACTCCTCGCGTGCGTACGGGTTGGAGATGTGCACCTCGATCAGCGGCGCGGTGCGCTGGGCGGCGGCGTCCCGCATCGCGTACGAGTAGTGGGTGAACGCGCCGGGGTTGATGACGACGGGCAGCGCGGCGTCGGCGGCCTCGTGCAGCCACCGCACCATCTCCCCCTCGTCGTTGGTCTCCCGCACCTCGACGGCCAGGCCCAGCTCCGCGCCGAGCGCCGTGCACGCGCGCACGAGCCCGGCGTAGGAGGTGGAGCCGTAGACGTCCGGCTCCCGCGAGCCCAGGCGGCCCAGGTTGGGCCCGTTCAGCACGAGCACGCGCTGGGCGGGTGGGGCGGTTTCGGCGGCGCTCACCTGGCGATCTCCGCGTGCGCGGCGAGCAGCATGGCCGGGTCCGGTCCCTCCAGCACGGCGGGCTTGGCCAGTCCGTCCAGCACGATGAAGCGCAGCCGGTCGCCACGGGTCTTCTTGTCGATCTTCATCGTCTCCAGCAGCTTGGGCCACTGGTCGCCACGGTAGGTGACGGGCAGTCCGACGGCCTCCAGCACACTGCGGTGCCGGTCGGCGGTGGCGTCGTCGAGCCGTCCGGCGATGCGGCCGAGTTCGGCGGCGAAGACCATGCCGACGGCGACGGCCGCGCCGTGCCGCCAGTTGTAGCGCTCGTTCTTCTCGATGGCGTGGCCGAGGGTGTGGCCGTAGTTGAGGATTTCCCGGAGCCCGGACTCCTTCAGGTCCGCGCAGACCACGTCGGCCTTGACCCGGATGGAGCGCTCGATCAGCTCGGTGGTGTGCGGGCCGTCCGGACGGCGGGCGGCCTCGGGGTCCTGCTCGATGAGGTCCAGGATGACCGGATCGGCGATGAACCCGGCCTTGATGACCTCCGCGAGCCCGCTGACGTAGTCGTGGACGGGCAGCGAGTCGAGCGCGGCGAGGTCGCACAGCACCCCGGCCGGGGGGTGGAAGGCACCCACCAGGTTCTTGCCCTCGGCGGTGTTGATGCCGGTCTTGCCGCCGACGGCCGCGTCCACCATGCCCAGCACGGTGGTCGGCACGGCGATCCAGCGCACCCCGCGCAGCCAGGTCGCGGCGACGAACCCGGCGAGGTCGGTGGTGGCCCCGCCGCCCACGCCGACGATGACATCGGTGCGGGTGAAGCCGGTCTGGCCCAGCGCCTTCCAGCAGTAGGCGGCGACCTCGGCCGTCTTGGACTCCTCGGCGTTGGGCAGCTGGATGGCGATCGCCTCGTACCCCTGCTCGGCGAGGTCCTGGCGCAGCACCTCGCCGGTCTCGGCCAGCGCCTCGGGGTGCAGCACCGCCACCCGGCGGGCCTGCGGGCCGATCAGCGCGGGCAGCTCGCCCAGCAGACGGCGTCCGATCAGCACGTCGTAGGGCTCGTGCCCGGTGCCAGCTACGGTGATGCGGACGGGGGTGGGTGTGCTGCTCATGCCTTCCTCAGCTCCAGGACGTCCAGAATGTCGTCGGCGACCTCTTCGGGGCCACGGTTCTCGGTGCTCACCACCGCGCGCGCGACCTCGGTGTACAGCGGGCGCCGCTCCTCCATCAGGGCGCGCCACCGCTGGCGCGGGTTGACGGCGAGCAGGGGGCGCGGCGCGTCCAGACCGACCCGCCTGACAGCCTCGGCGACGCCCGTCTCCAGGAACACCACGGGCCGTTTGGCCAGCAGGGCGCGCGTCTCGGCGGCCAGGACGGCGCCGCCACCGAGCGCGAGGACCCCCTCGTGGTCCGCGACCGCCGTGCGCACGGCGTCCCGCTCCAGGGCGCGGAAGTGCGCTTCGCCGTCGTCGACGAAGATATCGGCCACCGCTTTGCCGGTGCGCTCGGTGATGTCGGTGTCGGTGTCGCGGAACGCCACGCCCAGCCGCGTGGCGAGCAGCCTGCCGACGGTCGATTTCCCGGCACCCATCGGGCCGACGAGGATGACGACGGGGCCGCTCACCGGATCGCCAGGTGGTCGAGGTAGCCGAGGACGTTGCGGCGGGTCTCGGTGACGCTGTCGCCACCGAACTTCTCGGCCACCGCGTCGGCGAGTACCAGGGCCACCATGGCCTCGGCCACGATGCCAGCGGCCGGGACCGCGCAGACGTCCGAGCGCTGGTGGTGGGCCTGGGCGGGCTCACCGGTGGCCACGTCCACGGTGGCCAGCGCGCGCGGCACGGTGGCGATCGGCTTCATCGCCGCCCGCACGCGCAGCAGTTCACCGGTGGACAGGCCACCCTCGGTGCCCCCCGAACGCCCCGAGGCACGGCGGATACCGTCGGCGGTGGTGAGGATTTCGTCGTGCGCCTGCGAGCCGGGCACCCGGGCGAGATCGAAGCCGTCCCCGACCTCGACGCCCTTGATCGCCTGAATGCCCATCAGGGCCGCGGCCAGCCGGGCGTCCAGCCGCCGGTCCCAGTGGACATGGCTGCCCAGCCCCACCGGCACGCCGTGCGCGAGGACCTCCACGACACCGCCCAGGGTGTCGCCGTCCTTGTGCGCCTGGTCGATCTGGGCGACCATCGCCTCACTCGCGGCGGCGTCCAGGCAGCGCACCGGGTCGGCGTCCAGCCGCGCCACGTCACCGGGCACCGGGACCGTGCCGTGCGGGGCGCGGGCGGCGCCGAGTTCCACCACGTGCGAGACGATCTCGATCCCGGCTGTCTGCGCCAGGTAGGAGCGGGCCACGGTGCCCAGCGCGACGCGGGCCGCGGTTTCCCGGGCGGAGGCGCGCTCCAGAATGGGGCGGGCCTCGTCGAAGCCGTACTTCTGCATCCCGGCGAGGTCGGCGTGGCCGGGACGCGGACGGGTGAGCGGGGCGTTGCGGGCCAGCTGAGCGAGTTCGTCCGGGTCCACCGGGTCAGCGGCCATCACCTGCTCCCACTTGGGCCACTCGGTGTTGCCGACCATGATCGCGACCGGGGAGCCGAGGGTACGGCCGTGGCGGACGCCGCCGAGGAAGGTGACCTCGTCCTGTTCGAACTTCATCCGGGCACCGCGTCCGTAGCCGAGCCGCCGCCGGGCGAGGGCGTCCGCCACCATGCCGGTGGTGATCGGGACGCCGGAGGGCAGGCCCTCCAGTGTCGCCACGAGTGCGGGGCCGTGTGACTCCCCCGCGGTCAGCCAGCGCAAAGTGCTCAACGGTGCTCCTCATTCGCCAGTGCTTGTCCCCGATCTTCCCNCCCCCGCCCCTTCCGGACTGGGGGTTCCGCTCACCGGCCCGGGAGTCATCGCGCCGCGGTCCGCGCCCGCCGGGCGGGCTCGCTGGCAGGGCTCAGCCCAGGGCGGCTTCGCCCGCCTCGCGCATGGCTGCCAGGGGAGCCGGAGCCCGGCCCGTCATCTGCTCGACCTGGAGCACCGCCTGGTGGACCAGCAGGTCCAGGCCCCCCAGCACGCGCCCGCCCGCTGCCTGCCAGGCGGCGGCCAGCGGCGTGGGCCACGGCTCGTACAGCACGTCGAACAGCGTGCCGGGGGCAGTGGGCACGGCTGCCGCGAGCGCGTCCGCCGCCCCGGCCGGTGTCGTGGCGATCACCAGCGGGGCGGTCAGCGCTCCGGCCGCCCGCTCCCAGGGCTCCGTGCGGACGTGGACGCCCAGCCGCTCACCCCACACCCGCATCTCCTCAGCCCGGGCCGCGCTGCGCACGTAGGCCGTGACCGTGCCCGGGCAGATCCGGGCGAGCGCGGCGAGCGCGGAGGAAGCGGTCGCGCCCGCGCCGAGTACGGCTGCCGAGGGCACCTGTTCGACGCCGCGCTCCCGCAGCGCCGCGACCATGCCGGGGATGTCGGTGTTGTCGCCGCGCCGCTGGCCGTCCTCGGCGAAAGTGACGGTGTTGACGGCCTCGACGGCCGCCGCCGTCGGCGTCACCACGTCCAGCAGCGGGATGACGGCGCGCTTGAGCGGCATCGTCAGCGACAGTCCGGCCCAGCCGGGGCCGAGGCCGTCGAGGAAGGCGGGAAGCCCCGCCTCGTCCACCTCGAAGCGGTCGTAGCTCCAGCCGTGCAGGCCCAGACCGGCGTACGCGGCGCGGTGCAGCACCGGGGACAGGGAGTGGGCGATCGGCGAGCCGAGGACCGCCGCGCGCGCGGAGGCGGGCGTCACGCGCCGTCCTCCTCCTCGCGCTCCTCGCGCTTCTTGGCCTGCTCGGCGTTGAAGTCCTTCACGTGTTCCTGGTGTTCCTTGTACGTCTCGGTGAACCGGGTGTCCCCGGGTTTGACGGTGACGAAGTAGTACCACGGCCCCTCGGTCGGGTGGAGCGCGGCCTCGATGGCCTGGTGACCCGGGTTGTCGATGGGGGTGGGCGGCAGACCGGGGTTCCGGTAGGTGTTGAAGGGGTCGTCGAGGCCCGTGTCCTCGACGGAGACGTCGAGTGTGGAGCGGCCCAGGGCGTAGTTGATGGTGGAGTCGAAGTCGAGCTTGCCGTTGGTCTCGGTGTTGTCCGGCTGGAGCCGGTTGTAGATGACCTGCGATACCTTGCCGAAGTCGTCCGCCTCCTGCGCCTCGGCCTGAATGAGGGAGGCGATGATCAGGATCTCGTACGGCGTACGGTCCAGCTTGGCGGCCTCGCTCTCCAGGTTGACGCTGTCGAACTCGTCCTTGGCGCGGCCGACCATGTTCTTCAGCACGGTCTGCGGGTCGGAGTCCTGGCTGACGGAGTAGCGGGAGGGGAAGAGGAATCCCTCGATCTTCCCCCCGGCCCAGGCGGGCAGGCCCAGGTCGGCGCTCTGGGCGAGTTCTTCGGTGGTGCCCTCGGGCGAGCCGGTCTGCTCGTCGATCAGTTGGTAGATCTGGGTGGCCCGCAGCCCCTCGGGGATGATCAGGCCGGTCTGGCTGGCCGGGTCGAGCATGAGCTTGATGGCCTCGGCGGCCGACATCTGCTTGCGCAGCGTGTAGATGCCGGGCTGGATGGAGCGGGACGCCTTGTTCTCGTCGCTCGCCTCGATGAACGCCGCCTCGCTCTTCACCACGTCCTCGCCTGCGAGGATCTTGGCCATGTCGGCGGCGATGGCGCCCTGGGGGATCTCGACGGTGACCTCACCGGTGCCGGTGCCCGAGTAGTCCGGGGCGGAGGCGAAGCGGCTCTGGTAGAAGCTGTAGGCGGCGTATGTCGCCCCGGCTCCCCCGCCCACGAGGACGACGGCGACGATCAGGCAGGCGGCCCGGTTGCGGCGTCTGGCCCCGCCGCGCCGTCCCTTGCCGCCCCTGGCGGCGGCCCGGCGTCCGGCCCGGGTGGGCGGTTCGCTCCCGTCGGCGTCCGCGCCGGGCGGCCCGCCGCCTGGGGGGCCTGAGCGCTCGGTGCCGGTGCCGGGCTCGGGGTGGGTCTCGGTGTCGGGAGCGGCCACGGCGCCGGAGTCGTCTTCCCCGGCGGCGAAGAAGGCGTGCTCGCCCTGGTCGGGGCCTGGGTCCCAGCCGGTGGCCGGACCGGCCTGCGGGGAGTACGGCGCGTCGGCCGGGTCGGGGCCGTAGGGGCCGGGGGGCCGCGTGTGCTGCGGCTGCGGCGGGGGGTAGGCGTCAGGTGCCGGGTAGTAGGCGGTGTAGTCCGGGGAGTTTGGGTGATCGCCGTAGGGCTGCGGGGGCTGCTGGGCGTAGCCCTGCCCGTAGGGCTCGGCGAGGCCGGGGGGCGGGTCCTGCCAGGTGCCGTAGGCGTCCTGCTGCTGCGGGTAGGGAGACTGCTGGTGTCCGTGGGCGTCCCACCCGCCCTGCTGCCGCGGGGCGCCGTCGCCGTTCCAGCCCAGGTCGCCGTAGAGCGGGTCCTCGGGGTGCCACGGTTGTGGGCCAGTGCCCCGGCCATACTCAGTCATCGTTCCCCTTGCCGCTTCGGCAACGTGCCTGTGTGTGCACGGCGCGCTCGCTCACGGGAAGCTGCCGCGACGCGCGTGACGTTACCGTACGTCGATCAGATAACCGTTTCGACGCACTGCCCCGGTGGCTCGCCCGACACCCGTTCGGTCTCCAGCGCGCTCTGCAGGATGACCACGGCCGCCGCCTGGTCGATGCGTGAGCGGCCCTTCTTCGCGCTCACTCCGGACGCGCGCAGCGACTGCGCGGCCGAGACGGTGCTCATGCGCTCGTCCACCAGCCGCACCGGCACCGGCGCGACGCGGCGGGCCGTCTCCCGCGCGAAGGTGCGCACTTTCTGGGCGGCCGGGCCCTCGCCCCCGCTGAGGGAGCGGGGGAGACCGACGATCACCTCGATGGGCTCGTACTCGGCCACCAGCTCGGCCAGGCGGCGGTGGGCGGCCGGCCGGTCGCGGCCGGGGACCGTCTCGACCGGGGTGGCCAGGAGCCCGTCGGGGTCGCACGAGGCGACCCCGATGCGGGCGTCCCCGACATCGACGGCCAGCCGCCGTCCGCGTCGCATCAGGCGCCCACCAGGCTCTCGCTGACCTGCCGCTCGACGGCGGCCAGCGCGTCGTCCAGCGCACCGGCGTTCTGCCCGCCGCCCTGGGCGACGTCCGGCTTGCCGCCACCGCCGCCGCCGAGCGTCTTGGCGGCGGTGCGCACCAGGTCACCGGCCTTCAGCCCGCGCTCGCGGGCGGCCTCGTTGGTGGCGATGACGGTCAGCGGGCGGCCTTTCACCACGCTGAACAGGGCGACGACGGCGGGCCGGTCCCCGGGGACGCGGCCGCGCACGTCCAGCACCAGCTTGCGCAGGTCATCAGCGGCGGTACCGTCGGGCACCCGGGCGGTGACCAGGGCGGTGCCCCGGACGTCCCTGGCACCCTGGGCGAGCCCGGCGGCGGCCTGGAGCACCTTCTCCGCGCGGAACCGCTCGATCTCCTTCTCGGCGTCCTTCAGCCGCCCGAGCATGCCGGAGATCTTCTCCGGCAGCTCCTCCGGGCGGCCCTTGAGCAGGTCGGTGAGCTGGGAGACGACGGTGTGCTCGCGGGCGAGGAACTGGTAGGCGTCCACGCCGACGAGGGCTTCCACGCGCCGCACGCCCGAGCCGATGGACGACTCGCCCAGCAGCTTCACCAGCCCGAGCTGGGCGGTGTTGTGGACGTGGGTGCCGCCGCACAGCTCCTTGGAGAAGTCGCCGATGGTCACCACGCGCACCCGCTCGCCGTACTTCTCGCCGAACTCGGCGATGGCACCCTGCTTGCGGGCCTCGTCCATCGACATCACCTCGGCGGTGACATCCAGCTCCCGGGCCAGCACCTCGTTGATCTTCTGCTCGACGTCGCCGAGCACGGCGGTGGGGACGGCGGAGGGCGAGCCGAAGTCGAAGCGGAAGCGGCCGGGGGCGTTCTCCGACCCGGCCTGGGCGGCCGTCGGCCCGAGCGCGTCGCGCAGCGCCTGGTGGGTGAGGTGGGTGGCGCTGTGGGCGCGGGCGATGGCGCGGCGGCGCACCGCGTCGATCACGCAGTAGCCCTTGGCTCCGAGCGTCACCTCGCCGACCTGCACGGCGCCCTTGTGCACGCTGACGCCGGGCACCGGCTGCTGCACGTCGCGCACCTCGATGACGGCGCCGTTCTCCAGCCGGACGCGGCCGGTGTCGGCGAGCTGGCCACCGCCCTCGGCGTAGAACGGGGTGCGGTCGAGCACGACCTCCACCTCGTCGCCCTCGTGCGCGGCCGGGGCGGAGACGCCGCCCACCAGCAGGCCGACGACGGTCGTCTCACCTTCGGTGTGCGCGTAGCCGGTGAACTCCGTGGCCCCGGCGACGTCGGCCACCTGGCGGTAGGCGGACAGGTCGGCGTGGCCGGTCTTCTTGGCCTGGGCGTCGGCCTTGGCGCGTTCGCGCTGCTCCTTCATCAGGCGGCGGAACCCGGCCTCGTCCACGGTCAGGCCCTGCTCGGCGGCCATCTCCAGGGTGAGGTCGATGGGGAAGCCCCAGGTGTCGTGCAGCAGGAACGCCTGGTCGCCGGAGAGCACGGTGCCGCCCTTGGCCCGGGTCTCGGTGACGGCGGTGTCGAGGATGTTGGTGCCCGCCTTGAGCGTCTTGAGGAACGCGGCCTCCTCGGCGCGGGCGACGGTCTGGATGCGCTCGCGGTCGGTGACCAGCTCCGGGTACTGCAGGCCCATCGTGTCCACGATGACGTCCACCAGCGTGCCGATGACCGGCTCCTGCGAACCGAGGATGCGCAGGTTGCGGATGGCACGGCGCATGATGCGGCGCAGCACGTAGCCCCGGCCCTCGTTGCCGGGGGTGACACCGTCGCCGATCAGCATCACGGAGGTGCGCAGGTGGTCGGCGATGACGCGCAGCGAGACATCCGAGGCGTGGGCGGCGCCGTAGCGCACACCGGTCAGCTCGGTGGCCTGGTCCATCACCACGCGCAGGGTGTCCGTCTCGTACATGTTGTGCACGCCCTGGAGGATCATCGCCAGGCGTTCCAGGCCGAGACCGGTGTCGATGTTCTTGGCGGGGAGGTCGCCGAGGATCTCGAAGTCCTCCTTGCCGGTGCCCGCGCCGCGCTCGTACTGCATGAAGACCAGGTTCCAGATCTCCACGTAGCGCTCGTCGTTGACGGCCGGGCCGCCTTCCTCGCCGAACTCCGGGCCGCGGTCGTAGTTGATCTCCGAGCACGGGCCGCAGGGGCCGGGCACGCCCATGGACCAGTAGTTGTCGGCCTTGCCCAGGCGCTGGATGCGCTCGGCGGGGACGCCCACGATCTCCCGCCAGATGCGCTCAGCCTCGTCGTCCTCCTCGTAGACGGTGATCCACAGCTTCCCGGCGTCCAGCCCGTAGCCGCCGTCGGCTACGGAGGAGGTCAGCAGCTCCCAGGCGAGCTTGCAGGCGCCTTCCTTGAAGTAGTCACCGAAGGAGAAGTTGCCGCACATCTGGAAGAAGGTGCCGTGCCGGGTGGTCTTGCCGACCTCCTCGATGTCGGGGGTGCGCACACACTTCTGCACGCTGACCGCGCGGGAGAAGGGCGGCTTGGCCTCGCCGAGGAAATACGGCTTGAAGGGGACCATGCCCGCGGGGACCAGCAGCAGCGTCGGGTCGTCCGCGATCAGCGACGCCGACGGCACGACGGTGTGCCCACGCTCCTCGAAGAAGCTCAGCCAGCGGCGGCGGATTTCAGCCGACTCCATCAGTGGTCCTCTTTTCCGTTCCTGTGGTGGGGCGGGTGGTGGGGCGGGCCAAGCTCGGCCCACCGGTCGGTGCCGGTATCCCGGGGTGACCGGGCCGGGGCGGCCTGGGCGGGCAGCTGTCGCGGAGGCGGGTCGGCGGGGTCGGTGGTGAGCCCGAGCGCGTCGCTGAGCTCACGCTCGCGCTGCGCCATGCCCGTGCGGACGTCCACGGCCAGCTCCCGCAGCCGGTGCCCGGCGGAAACCGCCCGCTCGGTGGCGCGGGCGGCCAGCGACTCGGGGGTGAGGCTGCGCAGCTTGCGGTTGACCTTGGTGGTGGCCCAGACACCGGCGGCGGCGCCGGCGCCGAACCAGAACGTGCGGCGGAACATGGGGGCTCAGTCCTTTCCACCCCGGCGCCACCGGCCGCCGCGTCGCGCCCGGGGCACGGTGCCGCCCACGACGACGGTGGCCGGGGGGCGGGGCGTCGTTTCGGTGCGGCCCAGGGCGCGGCGTACTCCGTACCCGAACGCGGCCACCTTCACCAGGGGGCCGCCGAACGCGGTGGAGACGGTGGAGGACAGCGCGGAGGCGTTGGCGGTGACCTCCTGGACGTCGGAGGCGATGGCGTCCACGCGGTCCAGCTGGCTCTGCGCCGAGCGCACCGTCGCCGACGCTTCGCCGAGCAGCGGAACCGCCTGCTCCGTCACGCGCGTCACCAGCTGGGTGGCGGCCTTGAGCGTCTGGGCCAGCCGGACCAGCACGACGGCGAGGAACGACACCAGGATCGCCCAGAACACGGCCACCAGCAGGCCGGCCACCTCTCCACCGGACACGCGAGCACCGCTTCCTTGAGGGTTCAGGTCCAGGCCCCGACCCTATCGCGCCGCGCGGTGCGTCCTGTACCGAGTTGTGCCCCTGCCCCGGTCCCTGACCCAGCCTCTGGCCGGGGACCCCGTCTTCCCGGAACCGGGTGCGCGGTCCCGGCTCGCGGGGCGCCGCCTTTGGCTCCGGTCCGCCCACCCCCGGCTACCGCTGAAAGGCACCTTGGGACGGGCTGACCAGCGAGGGACAGACGCCGAACGGCGGGCACCCAAAGTTCCGGGTGCCCGCCGTGGCGGAAGGACACACGCGCCGCGTCAGCGGGCGTAGTACTCGACGACCAGCTGCTCGTCGCAGATGACCGGAACTTCCTTGCGGTTCGGGTCGCGGTCGAGGCGGAACGCCAGCGCCTGGAGGTTGACCTCCAGGTAGCGCGGGGTCTCGCCGTCCAGCGCGTAGCCGCCCTCGCGAGCCACCTGGAAGGGGTGCTTCGCCCGCGAGCGCTCGCGCACCATCACCACGTCGTCGGGGCGCACCCGGAAGGACGGCTTGTCCACCTTGCGGCCGTTGACCTCGATGTGGCCGTGCACGACCATCTGCCGCGCCTGGTAGATGGTGCGGGCCAGCCCGGAGCGCAGCACCAGCGCGTCCAGCCGGCGCTCCAGCTCGACGATCAGCGCCTCGCCGGTCTTGCCCCCGGCCTTCTGGGCGCGCTCGTAGGCGCGGACCATCTGGCGCTCGCTGATGTCGTACTGGGCGCGCAGCCGCTGCTTCTCCAGCAGACGGACCTTGTAGTCACTGTTCTGCTTGCGGCCGCGGCCGTGCTCGCCGGGCGGGTAGGGGCGCTGCTCGAAGTACTTGACCGCCTTCGGGGTCAGCGCGATGCCGAGCGCCCGCGACTTCTTGACCTTGGGACGCGACTGGTTCACGTTGAACGAACCTCCGTGTAAGTTAGGTGAGGCTTACCTTAGCGGAGGAGAACGCATGTTTCGACCAGGGAGTCCCGTGTCCGGCACCCGTGACGACGCCAAGACAACGGATCAGCCGCGTCCCGTGGAAGACGGCGCTGAGCGGCCCTGTGCCGCCGAGCGCGTACGAACCCTCGTGGACTCCAGCGTATCTGCCCAGCTGAGCATCCCCGGGGCCGAGTCCACCCCGGCGGCCACCACCCCGCTGGCCCGCGCCGTCACCCCTGAGGGGGACGTGATTGTGCTGGTCAGCGCCGATTCCCCGGCCGCCCGGGCGGCTGCCTACGCACAGGACGACGACGTCATCGCAGTGATGGAGATCACTGACGTGGCGCCGGTCTCGGTGCCGCACCGCATCCGGGGACGGGCCCAGGTCGCGGGCTGGCTGACCGCCGCCCGGGGCGACGCCGCCCAGGAAGCCGCGGCGGCACTGCTGCACGGACGCCAGCCGCACGGGCCGCTGCCCTTCGGCCCGGACCGCATGATGCTGCGCCTGGAGGTCGGTGAGGCCGTGGTGGACGACCTGTGGGGCGAGGGACAGGTCGAGCCCGAGGAGTTCGCCGCCGCCCGGCCCGATCCGCTCGCGGCGCACGAGGCGGACCTGCTGCAGCACCTCGCGGCGGCGCACGAGGAGCAGGTGCTCGGCCTGTGTTCGCTGCTGGGCGAGCGCGCGGAGGTCTGCGGCGCCGGGCTGCGCGCGGTACCGCTCGCGCTGGACCGCTTCGGACTGCGGGTGCGCTACTGCCCGCCCGGCCCCGCCTCAGCCCCGGCGGGGGCGTTCGACGCGCACTTCCCGTTCCCCGAGCCCGTCACCGACGTCGCCCGCCTGCGCCGCGCGATGCACACCCTGTTCGACGCGGCCGAGGCCGCGTGAGCCGTCCCGCCCACCCGGCCGGGCCCGGCCGCCGGGGTTACTCCGGGTCGCCGTGCAGGCGGGCGCGGACGCGGGCTGCGACGTCGGCGTAGCGGGCCTCGGCGCCGTAGCGGGTCGGCTCGTAGTACCGCCGGCCGTGGAGGGCGTCCGGCGCGTACTGCTGGGCCGCGATGCCGCCGGGCAGGTCGTGCGGATACTGGTAGTCCTTGCCATGGCCGAGCTTGCGCGCCCCGCCGTAGTGGGTGTCGCGCAGATGCGGGGGAACGGGACCGGCCTGGCCCGCGCGGACGTCGGCCAGCGCGGCGTCGATCGCGGTGTAGGCGGCATTGGACTTGGGGGCCAGGGCGAGCGCGATCGTCACCTGGCTGAGCGTGATCCGGGCCTCGGGGAAACCGATCATGGCGACGGCCTGTGCCCCGGCCACGGCGGTGGGCAGTGCCGTCGGGTCGGCCAGGCCGATGTCCTCGCTGGCGGAGATCATCAGGCGCCGGGCGATGAAGCGCGGGTCCTCCCCCGCCTCGACCATCCGGGCCAGGTAGTGCAGGGCCGCGTCCACGTCGGACCCGCGGATGGACTTGATCAGCGCGCTGGCCACGTCGTAGTGCTGGTCCCCGTCGCGGTCGTATTTCACGGCGGCGCGGTCCACCGCCTCCTCCAGCGTGGCCAGCGTGACGGTGTCCTCGCCCTTGGCCAGGGCCGCGCCCGCGCCCGCTTCCAGCGCGGTCAGGGCCCGGCGGGCGTCGCCGCCGGCGATGCGCAGAAGGTGCGCCTCGGCGTCCTCGGGCAGGGTGAGGGCACCGGCCAGGCCGCGCTCGTCAGCCACCGCGCGGCGCAGCAGGCCGCGCACGTCCTCCTCCGTCAGCGGCTCCAGGGTGAGCAGCAGCGAGCGGGACAGCAGCGGGGAGATCACCGAGAAGTACGGGTTCTCCGTGGTGGCGGCGATCAGCGTGACCCACCGGTTCTCCACGGCGGGCAGCAGGGAGTCCTGCTGGGCCTTGGAGAAGCGGTGGATCTCGTCGAGGAACAGCACCGTGTCCTTGCCGTACGCGCCCGAGGAGCGGCGGGCGCCGTCGATGACCGCGCGCACCTCCTTGACGCCCGCGGTAATCGCCGACAGCTCCACGAACCGCTTGTCGGTGGCCTTGCTGACGACGTAGGCGAGCGTCGTCTTCCCCGTGCCGGGCGGACCCCACAACAGGACCGAGGACGCCCCGGCCGGACCACCGTCACCCTCCCCCACCAGGCGGCGCAGCGGCGAGCCCGGACGCAGCAGATGCTGCTGGCCGACCACCTCGTCCAGCGTGCGCGGACGCATGCGGACGGCGAGCGGGCTGGCTGACGGGTCCTTCGCCTGGCGTTCTTCGGCGGCTGCGGTGAACAGATCGGGCTCCACGCACCCGAGCCTAGGTCACGCCGCTGACAGCCCCGGCTGGAACCGGCGCGGCCGGAGCCCGAGCGGCCTCAGCCGAGCCAGAAGTCCCACCACCGGGTGAGGATCAGCATGCCGATGATGCCGACGTGGACGACCGGCAGCACCCACGGGAACTCCAGCACGAAGCTCCGCAGCCCCGACGGCGCGGGCACCATGCGGTGCCGCAGCGTGTGCGCCAGGGTGTACCAGAACATCACCAGCGTGCCGACCCAGGCCAGGCAGCACCACAGGCACAGCGCGTTGATGTTGTACAGCGACTGGTACATCAGCCAGGTGCAGAACGCGACGCCGAGGAAGGTGCCGCCCAGCAGACCGCGCCAGAACCAGGGCCTAAATCGCGCCCCGGCCAGCGCCGCGACGCCGATGGTGAGGACGGAGGCGTAGGTCGCCAGGCCCAGCATGGGGTTGGGGAAGCCGAACACCCCGGCCTGCGCGCTCTGCATCACGCTGCCGCAGGAGACGACCGGGTTGAGGCTGCACGCGGGGGTGAACGTCTCCCCCGCGACCTGCGCCTCCAGGATCTTGAACTTGTCCAGCGTGATGACCCAGGCGGCCAGCAGGCCCGCGGCGGCGCTGACGATCAGCGTCCAGGCGTAAGCGCGGCTGGCGCCGACAGCGCTGGCCGGGCGCCCGCGTTCCTCGGTTCCGTCCGCTGCGGAGGGTGCCGTCTCGGTCATCATCACGCTCGTGGTCCCCTCGTCGGTGGTCTGCTGTTCATTGTGCCAACGAGCGGCACCTCAGCCCAGTTTCGCGCGAACCTCGTCCACCACCACATCGAGCGGCACCGGAGACTGCGCGCCGCTGTCGAGGTCCTTGAGCTGGACGACGCCCTCGGCGAGGTCACGCTCGCCGAGCACCAGCGCGTACCGGGCACCGGAACGGCTCGCGGACTTCATCGCGTTCTTCAGCCCCTTGCCGCCGTACGCGAAGTCGGCGGCCACGCCCGCGCGGCGCAGCTGGGTCAGCACGCCGAACAGGCGGCGCCGGGCCTCCTCGCCGACCGGCACGGCGAACACCTCGGTGCGCGCGGGCAGGTCGAGGGTGACGCCCTCGGCCTTCAGGGCCAGCACGGTGCGGTCCACGCCCAGCGCCCAGCCGACCGAGGGCAGCGCCGGGCCGCCGATCATCTCGGACAGCCCGTCGTACCGGCCGCCGCCGCCCACCGCGGACTGGGCGCCCAGCCCGTCGTGCACGAACTCGAAGGTGGTGCGGGTGTAGTAGTCCAGGCCGCGCACCAGCCGAGGGTCGTCCTCGAACGCGACGCCGGCGGCGGTCAGCAGCTCGCGCACCTGCTCGTGGTACGCCGTGCACGCCTCGCACAGGTGGTCGCGCATGAGCGGTGCGCCGGTGAGCTGCCGCCGCACCGTCTCCCGCTTGTCGTCCAGCACGCGCAGCGGGTTGATCTCCACCCGGCGCAGCGTCTCCTCGTCCAGGTCCAGGCCGCGCAGGAAGTCCTGGAGGACCGCGCGGTAGCCGGGGCGGCACTGGGCGTCGCCGAGCGAGTTGAGCAGCAGCCGCACCTCGCGCAGGCCGAGCGCGCGGTAGGCGTCGGCGGCCAGGATGATCAGTTCGGCGTCCAGCGCCGGGTCCTCGGCACCCAGCGCCTCGGCGCCGACCTGCGAGAAGTGCCGGTAGCGCCCCGCCTGCGGGCGCTCGTAGCGATAGTAGGAGCCGGAGTACCACAGCTTCACCGGCAGGGCGCCGCGGTGCAGGCTGGCCTGGAGCGCGGCGCGCAGCACGGAGGCGGTGCCCTCGGGGCGCAGCGCGAGCTCGTCGCCGCCCTTGGTGGTGAGGGTGTACATCTCCTTGGTGACGATGTCGGTGGAGGCGCCCACCCCGCGGGCGAACAGCTCCACCTGCTCGAAGCCGGGCGTCTCCACGTAGCCGTAGCCCGCGCGGCGCAGGGGCGCGGAGATGGCCTCGCGGACGGCGAGGAAGTCGGCGGAGTCCGGCGGGGTCAGGTCGTAGGTGCCCTTGGGGGCCGAGAAGGTACTCATGCGGAGGTCTTGGTTCACATTCCTCGTCGGGGGGCCGCCGTGCCGGGGGCTCGGTGGCCGGCGGCCACTTCCCGCAGGAAGGGGTTGGCGGCGCGCTCGCGGCCGATGGTGGTCTGGGGACCGTGTCCGGCCAGGACCACGGTCGAGTCGTCCAGCGGCAGGCACACGCGGGCCAGCGACCGCATGATCTCGTCCGGGTCGCCTCCGGGCAGATCGGTGCGGCCGATGGAGCCGGCGAAGAGCAGGTCGCCCGAGAACAGGACCGGCGGGATGTCGGCCTGCCCGGGCATCGCGAAGGTCACCGACCCCTTGGTATGGCCCGGGGCGTGCGCGACGGTCAGGTCGAGACCGGCCAGGGTCAGCCGGGCGCCGTCGCCCAGTTCGCGCACGTCGTCCGGCTCACCGATCGTCAGATCGCCCATGAGCTGCTGCCCGATGGCGCGGCCGAGCGCCTTCTCGGGGTCGCTCATCATGTAGCGGTCGTCCGGGTGAATCCAGGCGGGCACGTCGTGGGCGCCGCAGACGGGCACCACCGAGGCGACGTGATCGAGGTGGCCGTGGGTGAGGACGACGGCGACCGGCTTCAGCCGGTGCTTGGCGATCGCCTCCTCCACGCCCTCGGCGGCCTCGTGGCCGGGGTCGATGATCACACACTCCTCGCCAGCGGCGGGGGCGACCAGGTAACAGTTGGTGCCCCAGGCCCCGGCGGGGAACCCGGCAACGAGCACGTTCGTCCTTTACTCAGCAGGCGGCGCGGACATGTCCGCAGGCAGCCTACCGGCGCGGTCACGGCCGCCGCTAACCCGTATACGGTACGGGCTGGCGACGTCCCCTCTGCTGGCCGCCCGGCCGGGTCCATCCCGCGTACGGGGCCGCCGGTGCGGGGGCGGCCCGCGCCGGGCCGGGCGCGTCCCTCCGGCAGGGTTCCCCAGTCAGCAAAAGGAGTTACGCAGGTGGTCAGCAAGGAGCAGCGGCGCAGGCAGCTGGCACGGCAGAAGTACCAGCGCCAGAGCGAGCGGCGGGCCGCCGCCCAGCGCCGGGCCAAGGTGCGCAACACGATCGTCGCGGTGGTGCTGGTGGTGCTCGTGGGCGGCGGCGGCGCGGTGGCCGCGCTCACCCTGGGCGGGGACGACGGGCAGCGCACCGCGGGCGCGGCCCCCAGTTCCTCCCCCAGCCCGTTCGAGGACCCGTGTGAGCAGCCCGCGAAGGGCGAGCCGGGCAGCGAGCAGTGGGAGGAGAAGCCCGAGCTGGCCATTGACACCTCGGCCTCCTACACGATGACGCTGGAGACCACCTGCGGAGACATCGAGGTCGCGCTGGACGCCAAAAACGCGCCGCAGACGGTGAACTCGTTCCACTTCCTCACGGGCGAGAACTACTTCGACCACACCCGCTGCCACCGCCTGGTGGATCAGGGCATCTACGTCCTGCAGTGCGGCGACCCGCAGGGCACCGGTCAGGGCGGCCCCGGCTACGAGCTGCCCGACGAGAACCTGGACGCCCCCGAGGTCAAGGACGGCACCTACCCGGCCGGAACGGTGGCGATGGCCAACGCGGGCACGGGCACCGGCGGCAGCCAGTTCTTCCTCGTCTACGAGGACAGCCCGCTGCCGGCCGACTACACCCCGTTCGGTACGATCACCACGGGCATGGACGTCCTCCAGAAGATCGCCGAGGCCGGTTCCGAACCGGACCCGCAGATCCAGGCCACCACTCCGCGCGCCACCGTGGTACTGAACGACGTCACCGTGCGGGAGAGCTGAGACCGCGCGGCCCCGGGAGTGCGGCTTGTTCCGCGCTGGATGCGGACAGCCAGCCCCCTCTCGCCTATGTTGGGCAGTGTGCGGGCTTCCTGCTCCGGCCAGGTGACCAGCACGGTGAACATCGGATGCCGGACGAAAACCGTGGACGATGCCGGGGGCGCGCGGTGCCCCGTCGGCGTCATGTGGAGGAGGCGCTGTGAGCAGCGACCCGTGGGGCCGCGTCGATGAGGCGGGGACCGTGTACGTGCGGACGGCCGAGGGTGAGCAGGTCGTCGGATCGTGGCAGGCCGGCACCCCGGAAGAGGCCCTCGCCTACTTCAAGCGCAAGTACGAGGGCCTGGTCGTGGAGATCGGCCTGCTGGAACGCCGGGTGAAGACGACGGACCTGTCCACCAAGGACGCGCTGACCGCCATCGGGCATCTGCGCGAGCAGGTCGAAGCCCACCACGCGGTGGGCGACCTGGACGCGCTGCGCCAGCGGCTCGACGCGCTCACCGAGCGGGTGGAGGCCCGCAAGGAGGAGCGCAAGGCGAAGAAGGCCCGGCAGTCCGAGGCGGCCCGCAAGGCCAAGGAAGAGCTGGTCGCCGAAGCTGAGGAGCTGGCGCGCAGCGACCAGTGGCGGGTGGCGGGCGACCGGCTGCGCGCGCTGGTGGACACGTGGAAGGGCCTGCCCCGGCTGGACCGCACGTCCGACGACGAGCTGTGGCACCGCTTCTCCCACGCCCGCTCGGCGTTCTCCAAGCGGCGCAAGGCGCACTTCTCTGCGCTGGACACGCAACGGGAGCAGGCCAGGCAGCGCAAGGAGAGACTCGTCACCGAAGCCCAGGCGCTGTCCGGCTCCACCGACTGGGGAGGGACGGCGGCCCGCTACCGCGAGCTGATGCGGGACTGGAAAGCGGCCGGGCGGGCCCAGCGGGAACATGAGGAGGACCTGTGGCAGCGCTTCCGCGCCGCGCAGGACGTCTTCTTCCAGGCCCGTGGGGAGGTGTTCGCCGAGCGCGACGCCGAACAGCGGGAGAACCTGACCCGCAAGGAGGAGCTGGCCACCGAGGCGGAGAAGCTGCTGCCGGTCACCGACCTCAAGGCCGCACGCGCCGCGTTCCGCTCCGTCAACGAGCGGTGGGACGCGATCGGGCACGTCCCCCGGGACGCGCGGCCCCGCGTCGAGGGCCGCATGCGGGCGGTGGAGCAGGCGATCCAGGACGCCGAGGACACCGAGTGGCGCCGCTCCAACCCCGAGGTGCGGGCGCGCGCCGCCGGGCTCACCGGCCAGCTCCAGGACGCGGTGGACAAGCTGCGCGCGGACGCGGACGCTGCCCGCGCGGCGGGCAACACCGCGAAGGCGGAGAAGCTGGAGAAGGAACTCGCCGGCCGCCAGGCCCTCTTGGACCAGGCCCGTAAGGGCCTGGAAGAACTGGGCTGAGCGGGAGCTTTCCCACCGTGCGCGGTGGCTGGGGTGATCTCCTGTTCCGCTCGGCCCTCACTGTCGTGGCCGGGTGCCGCGTCGGCGCCCGGCACACACGGTCTGCTGACGGCCCAGGAGTTGCGGCCCCACCGTCAGGCCCCGGGTACCGCTCGGGGCCTGACCCCTGCCCGACCACATCCGCAGAGCCCCCACAGCGCTGCGGGGCCGCTCACGCTCTCGCTGTGCCACGGTGCCCGGGCCAAGAGACCGCCGACTGGTGAAACCGCCGTCTCCTGCCGCCGCGATCGCGGCGGCAGGAGACGGCGGAAACCCGGCCGGAGTGGCGGGGCTAGGTGCGGCGGGTGGAGGTGACGCGGTAGACGTCGTAGACGCCCTCGACGCCACGGACGGCCTTCAGGACGTGGCCCAGGTGCTTGGGGTCGCCCATCTCGAAGGTAAAGCGGGAGGTGGCGACGCGGTCGCGGGAGGTCTGGACGGCGGCCGAGAGGATGTTGACGTGCTGGTCGGACAGCACCCGGGTGACGTCGGACAGCAGGCGGGAGCGGTCCAGCGCCTCGACCTGGATGGCGACGAGGAACACCGAGGACTGCGTCGGCGCCCACTCCACCTCCAGCATGCGTTCCGGCTCGCGGGACAGCGCGTCAACGTTGACGCAGTCCGCGCGGTGCACAGAGACGCCGCTGCCACGGGTGACGAAGCCGATGATCGGATCGCCGGGTACCGGCGTGCAGCAGCGGGCCAGCTTGACCCACACCTCGTCGGTGCCCTTGACGATCACACCCGGGTCCGCGCTCGCGCGCCGCTTGGTGCGGGGGCGGCGTAGCGGCGGCGCGGTCTCGGCGATGTCCTCGTTGGCGGCCTCCTCACCGCCGAAGGACTGCACGAGCTTTTGCACCACGTTCTGCGCGGTGACGTGGCCCTCGCCGATGGCCGCGTAGAGCGAGGAGATGTCGGGGTAGCGCATCTCGTGCGCCATGGTCACCAGGGAGTCGCCGGTGAGGATGCGCTGGATCGGCAGGTTCTGCTTGCGCATGGCGCGGACGATCGCGTCCTTGCCCTGCTCGATGGCCTCGTCGCGCCGTTCCTTGGAGAACCAGCCGCGGATCTTGTTGCGCGCCCGGGGCGACTTGACGAAGCCGAGCCAGTCGCGGGAGGGCCCGGCACCGGCGGCCTTGGAGGTGAAGATCTCCACCGTGTCGCCGTGGTCGAGCGTGGACTCCAGTGGCACCAGCCGCCCGTTGACGCGGGCACCGATGGTGCGGTGGCCGACCTCGGTGTGTACGGCGTAGGCGAAGTCCACCGGCGTCGCCCCGGCCGGGAGCGCTATGACGTCGCCCTTGGGGGTGAAGACGAAGACCTCGTTGCGGGAGAGGTCGAAGCGCAGGGACTCCAGGAACTCGCCCGGGTCCTCCGTCTCCTTCTGCCAGTCGAGCAACTGGCGCAGCCACGCCATGTCGTTGACGGTGTCCTTGCCGCCGCGCCCGGGGGAATCGGTGCGCACCTTGGAGGCTCCGGCGACCGCCTCCTGCTTGTACTTCCAGTGGGCGGCGATGCCGTACTCCGCGCGGCGGTGCATGTCGTAGGTGCGGATCTGCAGTTCCACGGGTTTGCCGCCGGGCCCGATGACCGTCGTGTGCAACGACTGGTACATGTTGAACTTGGGCATGGCGATGTAGTCCTTGAACCGCCCGGGCACCGGGTTCCACCGCGCGTGCACACTGCCGAGCGCCGCGTAGCAGTCGCGCACGGTGTCCACCAGCACACGGATGCCCACCAGGTCGTAGATCTCGGCGAAGTCCCGGCCCCGCACGATCATCTTCTGGTAGACGCTGTAGTAGTGCTTCGGGCGGCCGGTGACGGTGGCCTTGATGCGGGCGCCGCGCAGGTCACCCTGCACCTCGTCGATGACGGTGGCCAGGTACTCGTCCCGCTTGGGCGCGCGTTCGGCGACGAGGCGGACGATCTCGTCGTACATCTTCGGGTAGAGGATCGCGAAGGCGAGGTCCTCCAGCTCCCACTTGATGGTGTTCATGCCCAGCCGGTGGGCGAGCGGCGCGTAGATCTCCAGCGTCTCGCGGGCCTTCTGCTCCTGCTTCTCACGGCGCAGGAAGCGCATGGTGCGCATGTTGTGCAGGCGGTCGGCGAGCTTGATGACCAGCACTCGCGGGTCCTTGGCCATCGCGACGACCATCTTGCGCACGGTCTCGGCCTGCGCGGCCTCACCGAACTTGACCTTGTCCAGCTTGGTGACGCCGTCCACCAGCAGCGCGACCTGGTCACCGAAGTCGCGGCGCAGCGTGTCCAGGCCGTACTCGGTGTCCTCGACGGTGTCGTGCAGCAGCCCGGCCATCAGCGTCGCCGGGTCCATGCCCAGCTCGGCGAGGATGGTGGTGACGGCCAGCGGGTGGGTGATGTACGGGTCACCGCTCTTGCGCTTCTGGCCACGGTGCCAGCGCTCGGCGACCTGGTAGGCGTGCTCGATCTGGCGCAGCGTCGCCGTGTCGGCCTTCGGATCGTTGCTCCGGACGATCCGCAGCAGGGGTTCCAGCACCGGGTTGTACGGACTGGAACGCTGGACACCGAGCCGGGCCAGGCGGGCGCGGACGCGGTTGGAGGAGCCGTAGCGCCCGGAGACGCCGGAGATCGCGCGGGCGGGCGCCCCGTCGCCGGAGCCGGAACTGGTGGGGGTCTTGCCACCCTGCTTCCCGGCCGGCTTCGCGTCCTGCTTGCCGCCCTGCTTTCCAGCGGGCTTCGCGCCCTGCTTGCCGCTCTGCTTCGCCGGGTGCTTCTCCGCTGGCTGTCCGGCCTTGCGGCCAGGCTGGCCGGTGCGCCCGGGCTGCGGCGGCCGGGACGACGGCGCGGTGGAGCGCGCGGCGGCAGGCCCGGGGTCCGCCGGGGTGGGGCCCGACGCACCGGCCGCAGGGCCCGTCGCGGGCCGCGGGGCGGCGCCCTGGTCCCGTCGCTCGGTGGCGGTGAGTCGCTGGGCCTCGTCTGGCAAGAGCACTCCTCGTACGGTTCCGGCCAGGAAGACGGCTGGACTGCCATGGTATCGACCCCGACCGCCCGGCGTACGGGCCGCTCAGGACCCGGGACGGGCGGGTTACCGAACGCCGCACGCCGGGCGGTCCGGGACGGACCCGCCCGGCGTGCGGCGGTGTGCGATGCTCCGGCTCCGGCTATACCGTGACGAGCGCGTCCAGCGGCGCGTCCCCGAGCGCGGCCTGGACCCGGGCGCGTCCGGCGAGGAACTCCAGTTCCATCAGGACAGCGGCTCCGACGACCTCGGCGCCGGTGCGCCGGATCAGGTGCACGGACGCCTCGGCGGTGCCCCCGGTGGCCAGCACGTCATCGACCACGAGCACGCGGTCGTCGGCGGTCAGGTCCTCGGCGTGCAGTTCGATCTCGGCGCTGCCGTACTCCAGGTCGTACGCCCGGCCCAGGGTGGCACCCGGCAGCTTGCCCGCCTTGCGCACCGGGATGAACCCGACCCCCGCCCGTACGGCGACGGGGGCGGCGAGGATGAACCCGCGCGCCTCCAGGCCGACGACCTTGGTGGCACCGAGCTGGCCGCAGCGCCGGGCCAGCGCGTCCGTCAGCGCGGTGAACGCCGCCGGGTCGGCCAGCAGCGGGGTGATGTCCTTGAACACCACACCCGGCCTGGGGTGGTCGGGCACGTCCCGGATACGGCTGAGCAGCAGGCTGGAGACGTCGGCGGGCAGCGGGGCCAGCGAGGTCACGCGCCTCACCGCCGCTTCCCGGCCGCGCCGCCACGGCCCCGGCCGCTGCGGGCGCCGCCCTGGCGGGGCGGGGCGACGGCTCCGGCCGGTGCCACGTCCCGCTCCTCGTCCGCGCCGTCCCGGGCGTCCTCGGCTCCGTGGGGCGCGGCGCCGTCGGCTGTCGGCGCCGGGTCGTCCTCGCCCGGACCGTCGGCGTCCTCGGCGTCCTCGGCGTCCTCAGGGGCGTCGGCGGCATCCTCGGTGCCACCGGGCGCGCCCTTGGCCCGCTTGGCCAGCACCCGCCGGGTGTGCTTGCGCACCTCCGGCTGGCGGTTCTTCAGGTCCACCACGATCGGCGTGGCGATCATGATGGACGAGTAGGTGCCCGCGACCAGGCCCACGAAGAGCGACAGGGCGATGTCCTTGAGCATGCCGCCGCCGAGCAGCCCCGCACCGATGATCAGCAGACCGGCCACCGGGAGCAGCGCCACCACCGAGGTGTTGACCGAGCGCACGAGGGTGGCGTTGAGGCCCATGTTGGCCAGCTCGCTGAACGTCCTGCGGTTCTGCTGGGTGAGGGTGCGGGTGTTCTCGTTGACCTTGTCGAAGACGACGACGGTGTCATACAGCGAGTAGCCGAGAATCGTCAGCACGCCAACGACCGTGCCCGGCGTGACCTCAAAGCCCACCAGCGCGTACACGCCGACGGTGATGATGAGGTCGTGCAGGAGCGCGACGAGGGCGGCCAGGGCCATGCGCCACTCGAAGGTGATCGCCAGGTACACGCTGACGAGCACCAGGAAGATCACCATACCGGTGAGCGCCTTGCTCGTCATCTGGTCGCCCCAGCTGGGGCCGACCAGCTCGACGCCCAGGTCCTCGCCCGCGAAGCCGAGCTCCTGGGCGATGTCCCCGCGGGCGTTGTTGGACGTCTCGGTGTCCAGCCCGGTGACGGTGATCCGCAGCGATTTGTTGCCCAGGCGCTGGACCCGGGCATCGTTGCCGGTCGCCTCCTGCGCCGCCGTGCGGGCCTCCTCGACGGAGACCTGCGTGGCGGGGGTGGTGAAGACCGCACCGCCCTGGAACTCCACGCCCATGAACAGGCCCTTGAACCCGAGCCCGCCCAGCGAGATGGCGATCATGACGGCGGACAGCACGTACCAGAGCTTGCGGCGGCTGACGATGTCCACGGCCACTTCGCCACGGTTGAGCTTGGCGCTGAGCGCCCCGATCCCGCTCATCAGGCCTCCTTCGGCTCAGCGGTGGCAGGAGCCCTGCGGCGCCCGCGGACGGGCGGCTGGACTCCCAGCCGCTTGGGGTCCAGGCCGGACCAGCGATGTCCCTCGGCGAAGAACGGCCGCCGGGCCAGGAGCGTCGTCAGCGGCTTGGTCAGCAGGAAGACGATCACCACGTCGAGCAGGGTGGTGAGGCCGAGGACGAAGGCGAAGCCCTGGACCGAACCCACCGCGGCGAAGAACAGCACGATGGCGGCCAGGAAGGAGACGACGTCGGAGATGAGGATGGTGTGCCGGGCGCGCGGCCAGGCCCGCTCGATGGCCGGCCGGATCGACCGGCCCTCCCTGACCTCGTCCCTGATGCGCTCGAAGTAGACGATGAAGGAGTCCGCGGTGATGCCGATGGCGACGATGGCGCCGCAGACCGCCGGCAGGCTCAGTGCGAAGCCGATGGCCGGGCCGAGCAGCGACATGATGACGTAGGTCAGGCCGCCCATCAGGGCCAGGCTCGCGATGGCCACGAAGGCCAGCGCGCGGTAGTAGAACAGCAGGTAGACCACGACCAGGGCCAGGCCGACGGCACCGGCGATCAGTCCGGCCTGGAGCTGGTCGCCGCCGAGCGACGCCGAGATGCTCACCACGTTGGATTCGGTGAAGCTGATCGGCAGCGCGCCGAACTTCAGCACGTTGGCCAGGTCGGAGGCGGACTCCTGGTTGAAGCTGCCGGAGATCTCCGCCTGACCGCCGCCGATCCGCGAGGAGACCGAGGGGGCGGAGACGACCTCACCGTCGAGCGTGATGGCGAACTGGTTCTGCGGCTGCGGCAGCGCGGCGATGCGCCCGGTGACGTCGGCGAACTTGTCCGAACCGGCGCTGTTGAACTCCATCGTGACGATCCAGATGCCACGCTGCTGGTCGAAGACGGCTTCCGCGCCTTCGACATCGGTACCGGGCACCTCGACGGGGCCGAGCGCGTACTTGAAGGAGCCCTCGCGGTCGCAGGCGACGACGGGCTCGGAGTTCTCCGTGTTCGCCACGGCCTTGCCCGCCTTGGCGCGGGCCTCGGGCGTGGAGCAGTCGAGCTCCTGGAGGCGCTGGGCGAGCGCGGCCGCGTCCGCCTGGCCGCCATCCTGCGGCGCGGGACTCTCCTCCTGTGGCTGCTCCTCGCCCTCCGGCTGCTCGCCTTCCGGCTGCTCCTCCCCGCCGGGGGACGGCGTGGGCTCGTTGACCGGTCCCTGCTTGCCGCCCTGGGGGGTTGGTTCGCCTGCGGAGCCCTCGGACGCCTCGGGTGCGGGCGACTGCTCCCCCTCGGGGGCCTCGGCGGTGTCCTCCCCGGGGGCCTCGCCCGCGCCGTCCTGCTGGCCCTCGCCCTGCTCCTCGCCACCGGGCGGCGGGGTGGGCTCGCCGCCGGGGGCACCGGGCGCGGCCGGGGCGGCGTTGAGCACCGGGCGGAAGCCGAGTTCGGCGGTGGTGCCGACCTGCTCGCGCGCCTGCTCCTCATCGGTGCCACGGGGGATGTTGACGATGATGTTGCGGTCGCCCTGGGTCTTGACCTCGGCTTCCGAGACGCCCAGGCCGTTGACGCGGCGTTCGATGATCGACGTGGCCGTGTTCATGTTGGCCTCGTTGATCGCCCCCCCCTTGCCCGGCTGCTCCTCGGCGGTGAGGGTGATGCTGGTGCCGCCGGCGAGGTCGATGCCCAGGCGCGGGGTCGTGCTGCCCGAGAGGAACATCCCGCCGACCAGCAGGCCGGTCAGCGCGATGATCAGCGCGAGTGCGCGCCATGGTTTCCCCTGCGCCCCGGGGGACCTCCGGCGCTTCTTCGGTGTCGCCACCTTGTCGTTTCTCCCTGTCCGGCCGCCCGCGCGCGGTGGTCACCGCGCGGCACGCGAGATGATGTGCGTCAGCGTGCGCCGCCGCCGGACCGGCCGGTCCGGCGGCGTGCGGGGCTACTTCGGGCCGCTGTCTCCGTCGCGCTTGGTCTCATCCTCGGGCTCGGTGTCCTCGGCGCCCCGCGCCTGGCCGTCCTTGCCCAGGTCGATCTTCTCATCAGCGGCGGCGCCCGCGGAACCGGGCGTGCCCGTCAGGGTCGAGGCGTCGTCCGGCACGACCGGGGCGTCGTCGCTGTGGAATTCCGCGCCGTGCACGATGCGGTCGTACTCCGCGTCCTCCAGCACCGCCCCGACGGCGTTCTTGGCGAAGCGCGCGTGCACGCCGGGCGCCAGCTCGACCAGGACGGTGTCGTCCCCGACCTCCTTGACCCGGGCGTACATGCCGCCGATCGTGCGGATGCCGGTCCCGGGCTGCATCTGGTCGCGCATCTGCATGGCCTGCTGCTGCTTCTTCTTGGCCGACCTCGTCATCACGAACATGAAGCCGATCAGGATGATGAGGGGGAGAAGGAATGCGATATCCACGGCGGAAGAGTGTCCTTTGCAAGGCCGCGCGAACGGCCTGGGGGGGTGATGGATGGTCTGCCGCCGCAGGAAGGGCGGCACCGGCGGAGTCTAGGCGAGGCTCTGCCGCTGAAACAACGCTTCATAGGCCGCCGAGGTTCCGGGCCCGGCGGATGTCGGCTGCTCAGGTGGCGCGGGCGGGTGACGCGCCACAGCGCCCGGACCCGCCTCTGTCCCCGCCCCGCCCGGCCCGGTGGGCTTGCCTTGCTCAGCCCTCGAAGAGACCCGGCTGGCCCGGGGCGGCGCCCGGTGCGGGCTGTGGGGGCGGGGTGAGGCCCAGGTGGGCCCAGGCGGCCGGGGTGGCGACGCGGCCGCGAGGAGTGCGGGCCAGCAGGCCCTCGCGCACCAAAAATGGCTCGGCGACCTCCTCGACCGTCTCCCGCTCCTCCCCCACGGCCACCGCCAGCGTGGACAGGCCGACCGGGCCGCCGCCGAAGAGCTTCAGCAGGGCGTGCAGGACCGACCGGTCCAGCCGGTCCAGCCCGCGTTCGTCCACCTCGTACACCGCCAGCGCCTGCTCGGCGATCTGCCGGGTGACGACGCCGTCGGCCTTGACCTGCGCGTAGTCGCGCACCCGGCGCAGCAGGCGGTTGGCGATGCGGGGTGTGCCACGGGAGCGGCCGGCGATCTCAGCGGCGCCCCCGGCGTCCGTGGTCACTTCCAGCAGGTGCGCGGAGCGGTGGATGACGCGTTCCAGTTCGGCCGCTTCGTAGAACTCCATGTGCGCGGTGAAGCCGAACCGGTCGCGCAGCGGCGGCGGCAGCAGCCCGGCCCGGGTGGTGGCGCCGACCAGGGTGAAGGGGGGCAGTTCGAGCGGGATGGCGGTGGCGCCGGGCCCCTTGCCGACCACGACATCGACCCGGAAGTCCTCCATCGCCATGTAGAGCATCTCCTCGGCGGGCCGGGACATGCGGTGGATCTCGTCCAGGAACAGCACCTCGCCCTCCTGCAGTGAGGAGAGGATGGCGGCCAGGTCGCCCGCGTGCTGGATGGCCGGGCCGGAGGTGATACGGATCGGGGCGCCCATCTCCGCCGCGATGATCATGGAAAGTGTGGTCTTGCCCAGGCCGGGCGCGCCGGAGAGCAGTACGTGATCGGCGGTGGCGCCGCGCTGCCGGGCGGCCCTGAGTACCAGGTCGAGCTGTTCGCGGACCTTCGGCTGGCCGACGAACTCGGCGAGCGTCTTCGGCCGCAGCGCGGCTTCGACGGCGGTGTCCTCGCCGTCGGCGTCGGCTGCGACCAGGCGTTCGCCCGCGGTGTCGGGGTGGGCCTCGCCGGTGGGGGCGCTGGCGCCCTGGTCGTCGTCCCAGGTCATGCTCGGTTCTCTCCTCGGGCCGGGCGCCGGGCGCCTCAGCGGGTGCGGTTGAGGGTCTGCAGGGCGGCGCGCAGCAGCGTGCTGACGGGCGGCACGGCCCCGTCCGCGCCCGCCGCCTGCGGGGCGACGGCCTCCACCGCCTCGTCGGCCTCGCGGGTGGCGTAGCCCAGGCCCAGCAGCGCGGCGTGCAGCTGCTCGCGCCAGGGTGCGGGCGCCGGGGCGGGGGCACGGCCGGGGGCCGGGGCTCCGACGGGAGCGCCGAGGCGGTCCTTCAGCTCCAGCAGCAGCTTCTGTGCGCCTTTCTTGCCGATGCCGGGCACCGCCGTCAGCGCCTTCTCGTCACCGCTGGCGACGGCCCGGCGCAGGGCGTCGGGGCGGTGGACGGCGAGCATGGCCTGCGCGAGCCGGGGGCCGACTCCGCTGGCCGTCTGGAGCAGTTCGAAGACCTGGCGCTCGTCGTCGTCGGCGAAGCCGTACAGCGTCAGGCTGTCCTCCCGCACGACCAGTGAGGTGGCGAGTTTGGCGGGCTCGCCGACGCGCAGCGTGGCCAGCGTGGCGGGCGCGCACTGGAGGGCCATGCCGACCCCGCCGACCTCGATGACGGCGGCGTCGGGGGCGAGCGCGGCCACCGGGCCCTGGACGAAGGCGATCATCAGGCGGTGCCCTTCCGGGAGGCGGCGGTGGTGCGGGGAGCCCGGCCCACGCGGTGAGCCTGCTGGGCCTGCTGGAGGCGGTTCACGGCCGGGGCGCGCCAGATGTGGCAGATCGCGAGCGCGAGGGCATCGGCGGCGTCGGCTGGTCTGGGCGGCGCGTCCAGCCGCAGCAGTCGCGTCACCATGGCCCCGACCTGCGCTTTGTCGGCCCGCCCGGTACCGGTGACGGCGGCCTTGACCTCGCTGGGGGTGTGCAGTGCGACGGGCAGCCCGCGCCGGGCGGCGCACAGCAGCGCGACGGCGCTGGCCTGCGCGGTGCCCATGACCGTGCGCACGTTGTGCTGGCTGAACACCCGCTCGACGGCGACGGCTTCGGGCCGGTGCGCGTCCAGCCAGGCGTCCAGGCCGCGTTCGATCTCCACCAGCCGGTGCGCGACCCCGGCGTCGGCGGCGGTGCGCAGGACACCGACGGCCACCATGCGCAGCGGGCGCCCGGCCCGGCCCTCCACGACGCCGACGCCGCAGCGGGTCAGCCCCGGGTCCACGCCCAGTACCCGCACCTCACGCCCTCCCCTGTGCTCGACTCGCTGTTGCCGCAGGCCACGGCTGTTCTCGCAGGCTATCGGCCCGCACCGACAACGCGCCGGGCCGCACCGAGGTGTGTCACCCCGGTGCGGCCCGGCGTCGTGCGGCGGCCGCTCAGGCGTCAACCTTGGCCATGACCTCGTCGGAGACGTCGAAGTTGGCGAAGACGTTCTGCACGTCGTCGCTGTCCTCCAGGGCGTCGATCAGCTTGAAGATCTTCCTTGCCCCGTCTTCGTCCAGCTGCACCTGCATGGTGGGGACGAAGTTGGCGTCGGCGGAGTCGTAGTCGATCCCGGCCTCCTGGAGCGCGGTGCGCACCGCGACCAGGTCGGTGGCCTCGCTCAGTACCTCGAAGGACTCGCCGAGGTCGTTGACCTCCTCCACGCCCGCGTCCAGCACGGCACCGAGCACGTCGTCCTCGCTCAGACCGCTGTCGCCCTTGGGGACGATGACGACGCCCTTGCGGTGGAACAGGTAGGCCACCGAGCCCGGGTCGGCCATGGAGCCGCCGTTGCGGGTCATCGCCACGCGCACGTCGGACGCGGCGCGGTTGCGGTTGTCGGTCAGGCACTCGATGAGCACGGCGACGCCGTTGGGACCGTAGCCCTCGTACATGATCGTCTCGTAGTCGGCGCCGCCCGCTTCCAGCCCGGCGCCGCGCTTGACCGCGCTGTCGATGTTCTTGTTGGGAACCGACTGCTTCTTGGCCTTCTGGATGGCGTCGTAGAGCGTGGGGTTGCCGTCCGGGTCGGCGCCGCCCATGCGCGCCGCGACCTCGATGTTCTTGATCAGCTTGGCGAACAGCTTGCCGCGCTTGGCATCGATCACGGCCTTCTTGTGCTTGGTGGTTGCCCACTTAGAGTGGCCGGACACAGCCTCGCTCCTTCGATGTCACCAACGGGTTACCAGTGCGGCCGATCCTACCGTCAGCGCGTCACGCCGCGGCGCGGACCATCTGGACGAACAGCTCGTGCACCCGGTGGTCGCCGGTGAGTTCGGGGTGGAAGGCCGTCGCGAGGAGGTTGCCCTGGCGGACCGCGACGGGGTGTCCGGCGTAGGCGGCGATGATCTCGGTGGCGGCGCCGGTGGACTCCACCCACGGCGCGCGGATGAAGACGCCCTCGACCGGGCCGCCGTCCACGCCGGTGACCTCGACGGCCGCCTCGAAGGACTCGTTCTGGCGGCCGAAGGCGTTGCGGCGCACGATCATGTCGATGCCGCCGATCGTCTCCTGGCCGGAGCGCGGGTCGAGGATCTTGTCGGCGAGCATGATCATGCCCGCGCAGGAGCCGTAGGCGGGCAGGCCCGCACGCACCCGGGCGCGCAGCGGCTCCAGCAGCCCGAAGACGCGGGCCAGCTTGTAGATGGTGGTGGACTCGCCGCCGGGGATGACCAGGCCCTCGACCTCGGCGAGCTCCTCGGGGCGGCGGACCTGGCGGGCGTCGGCACCCGCGGAAGCGAGCGCCGCCAGGTGCTCCCTGACGTCGCCCTGCAGGGCCAGGACACCGATGACGGGGTTGCTCACGGATTCCTCTTCGGCACGGGGGTGGCAGGCGGGACGTGGTGACCGGCGTGGCGGGCGGTCCAGCTCCCGCGCGGGGCCGGACCGCCGGGGCCACGCAGCACCACGTGGCGCGGTTACGGGCGGGGTGTCACCAGCCGCGGCTGGCGTAGCGCTCCGCGTCCTCAAGGGTGTCGCAGTTGATGCCGACCATGGCCTCGCCCAGGTTGCGGGAGGCGTCGGCGATGATCTTCGGGTCGTCGAAGAAGGTGGTGGCCTTGACGATGGCGGCGGCGCGCTTGGCCGGGTCGCCGGACTTGAAGATGCCGGAGCCGACGAAGACGCCCTCGGCGCCGAGCTGGCGCATCAGCGCGGCGTCGGCCGGGGTGGCGACACCGCCGGCGGAGAACAGCACGACCGGCAGCTTGCCCAGCTCGGCCACCTCGGCGACCAGCTCGTAGGGGGCGCGCAGCTCCTTGGCGGCGGCGTACAGCTCGTGGTTGTCCAGGCCCTTCAGGCGGGCGATCTCGCCCTTGATCTGGCGCATGTGGCGCACGGCCTCGACGACGTTGCCGGTGCCGGCCTCCCCCTTGGAGCGGATCATCGCCGCGCCCTCGGCGATACGGCGCAGAGCCTCGCCCAGGTTGGTGGCACCGCAGACGAACGGCGTGGTGAAGGCGAACTTGTCGCTGTGGTTGACCTCGTCGGCGGGGGTGAGGACCTCGGACTCGTCGATGTAGTCCACCCCGAGGGCCTGGAGGACCTGCGCCTCGACGAAGTGGCCGATGCGGGACTTGGCCATCACCGGGATGGAGACGGCGTCGATGATGCCCTCGATCATGTCCGGGTCGGACATGCGGGCGACACCGCCGTCCTTGCGGATGTCGGCCGGGACCCGCTCCAGGGCCATGACGGCGACGGCCCCGGCATCCTCGGCGATCTTCGCCTGCTCCGGCGTGACGACGTCCATGATCACGCCGCCCTTGAGCTGCTCGGCCATGCCGCGCTTGACCCGGGCGGTGCCGGTCTCGGGGGTCGGGGAAGTGCTGGGGGACGTGGTGGACACGGTTGACCTCACTCGGCGGAAAGACGGACTACGACGAACTACACAACTGGGGCGCCAGGAGCGTCAGGAACGGGGAGAACCCCGGCACACACCGCAGTGGCGGCCGGGCGGGCCGCCGCGTTCCATCGTAGGCCCGTTCGGGACACCACCCGGACCGGCCACGAAGGCCACTTCGACGACCGATCCTGCTCCATGATGGAGCAAAGCGGACCGGATGGTGGCCGGGAAAGGTCCAATTCGCGGTCAGTGGCCCGCCCCGGCGCCGTCGCCCCGGCGCCCCGCGTCTCCTCCGGTTCCCTTCCCGTCGCGTTCGCGCTCGCCGCCGGGCGGTCCAGGGGGCTGACTCCGGGACGGGCCACCCGCGTCGGCGGGGGCCGGGGCGCCATGCGCGGTGGAGCGGTCCACCAGTGCGGCGGGGGGCTCGTCGTCCATCTCGAACGCCAGCGGGAACGGCGCATGACCGGCCAGGCGCAGCCAGCGCACCGCGCGGTGCCGGCGCAGCGCGCGGGCGGCCCGCACGGCGTCGTTGTGGAACCGCCGGGCCATCGGCACCCGGCGCACCGCCTCGGCCAGCTCCCCCACCGACTCCTCGCCGCCTGGCACCGCGCGCACCGCCTCCATCTGCCCGGGCTCACCGAGGACGGCCCGCAGCGCCTGGCTCAGTTCGCTCTCGGCCACCTCGCGCTGCTCCTCCGCCGCCAGCCGGGCGTCGTGCGCGCTCTGGTACAGCAGCATGGACGCGGCCGGGTCAAAGACCCCGGAGGTGGCCAGCTCCTGTGCCACGGACGCGCGCCGCAGCAGCTGGGCGTCCAGCGCGGCGCGGGCGGCGTCGATGCGGGCGTGCAGCCGGTCCAGCCGTCCGGCGGTCCAGCTCAGGTAGACGCCGGTGACCACCAGCGCCACGGTGATCCACAGGACCCAGGAAAGCGCACTCACAGGGCGCAACGTTAGCGGACCCCGTGCGGGCCGCTCCCGGGCGCTGCCCGCCGCCTGCCACCCCCTGCCCGCCCCGCCGCCCGGCTCGCCCGGCCAGCGGTCCGGCTCCGGCTCCGGCTACGGACGTCCTGGGCGCAGGCGGTTCAGCGGACGCAGGCGCTCGTCGGCGGCCACCGTGGAGGCGCCCTCGGTGACCGTCTCGTAGACGGCGAGGATGTCGGCGGCCACCGTGCCCCAGTCGAAGCGCCGCACGTGGGCGGCGGCCAGCTCGCGCAGCTCGGTGCGCCGGGCGGCGTCCGCCAGCAGCCGCACCGCGGCCTCGGCGAGCGCGTCGGCGTCCCCGCCGGGGAACACCTCGCCCGCGGTGCCGCCGCCGAGCACCTGGACGAAGGCGTCCAGGTCGCTGGCCAGCACCGGCGCCCCCGCCGACATCGCCTCCACCAGGATGATCCCGAAGCTCTCGCCGCCGGTGTTGGGCGCCACGTAGACGTCCACGCTGCGCAGCAGCCGCGCCTTGTCCTCGTCGCTGACCATGCCGAGGAACTCCACCCGGTCCCGCAGGTGCGCCGGGAGCCCGGCCACGGCCTCCTGCTCGTCCCCGCGACCGGCCACCAGCAGCCGCGTGTGCGGACGGCGCTCCAGGATCGAGGGCAGCGCCCGCATGAGGACCGGCAGGCCCTTGCGCGGCTCGTCGATGCGGCCGATGAAGCCGATGGTTTCGCCCTGCCACTCGGCCTTCGGCTCGGCGTCGGCGAAGAAACCGACATCCACGCCGTTGGGAATGACGACGGCGTCCCCGCCCAGGTGCTCCACCAGCGTGCGCCGGGCGTACTCGCTGACCGCGATGCGGGCGCTGATCTTCTCCAGCGCGGGCTGCAGGATCGGGTACGCGGCGATCATGGCGCGCGAGCGCGGGTTGGAGGTGTGGAAGGTGGCGACGATCGGCCCGCGTGCGGCCCAGCAGGCCAGCAGCGTCAGTGAGGGCGCGGCGGGTTCGTGCACGTGCAGCACGTCGAAGTCGCCGTCGGCCAGCCAGCGGCGCACCCGGGCCGCGGAGAGCACGCCGAAGCTGAGCCGGGCCACCGAGCCGTTGTAGGGCACCGGCAGGGCGCGGCCCGCGGAGACGACGTAGGGCGGCAGCGGCGTCTCGTCGTCGGCCGGGGCCAGCACGGAGACCTTATGGCCGAGCCGGATCAGGTGTTCGGCGCAGTCGCGGATGTGGAACTGCACCCCGCCGGGCACGTCCCAGGCGTAGGGGCAGACGATGCCGATCCTCACCGCACGGACTCCGCTCCGTCACGCGCGGGCAGGTCGGCCAGCCACAGGCGCTGCAGCATGTGCCAGTCGGCGGGGTGCTCGGCGATCGCCCCGGCGAAGACGTCCGCGAGCGCCTGCGTCATGGCGGCGGCCTTCTCGCGCCGGCTGCCGCTCTCCGGCACCTCGATCGGGGGGTGGACGCGGGCCTTCATCACCGGCGTGTCGTCGAACCACAGGCTGGCTGGCAGCAGTGGGGCGCCGGTCTGCAGGGCGAGCAGCGCGGGGCCCGCGGGCATGCGCGTGGGCTCGCCGAAGAAGCTGACCTCCACCCCGGACGCCGACAGGTCGCGGTCGGCGACGAGGGCGACCACGCCGCCCGCCCGCAGCCGCCGTGCCAGCACGCCGAAGGGGGTACCGCCGTCGTGCGGCAGCACCTCCATGCCCAGCGACTCCCGGTAGGCGACGAACCGGTCGTACAGCGACTCCGGCTTGAGCCGCTCGGCGACGGTGGACAGCCGCACGCCGAGCTGCGTGGTGACCCAGGCGCCGGCGAGGTCCCAGTTGCCCAGGTGCGGCAGGGCCAGGACGACGCCCTGACCGCGTTCCACCGGCTCGGTCAGCCGGTGCACGTCGGTGATCTCCAGGCCCCAGGCGATGCGCTGCCGGTTCCACGTGGGCAGGCGGAAGGACTCCATCCAGTACCGCAGGTAGGAGCGCATACCGGCGTGCGTCAGGTCCGCGAGCTGCTGCGGTGAGGCGTGGGGCACGACGCGGGCGAGGTTCGCCTCCAGCTGCCGCACCCCGGCGCCGCGCCGCTTCCAGGCGGTGTCGGCGATGCGCTGTCCGAGCCGTACCGCGACCGGTTCCGGCAGCCGCTTCACTCCCGCCCAGCCCAGCCCGTACAGGCCGTCGGTGAGCCGTTCCCTCATGCGGGCCTCTTCCTCCCCTGTTCCGTGCCGCGCGGCCGGCCGGCGCGCGGTGTGCCGGTGCTCCCGGCGTCGGTGTCCCCGGCGGCGTCGCCACTCCCCGGCCCGGCGGACCCGGACGCCGCTGTGGCGTCGGCTGCGTCGCCGGCGTCGGCTGCGTCGGCTGCGGATGACTCCCGGCGCACCGTCACCACGCGCTGCACCAGCGTGACGGCGCTGCCCACCGCGACCACCCATAGGGCCACCGGCAGCAGCACCCCGATGTGGGGGACGCCGAAGGTGGTCTCGAAGCCTGCCAGGCCGGTCAGCACCAGCGTGATGACCAGCCGCTCGGCGCGCTCCACCAGCCCGTTGACGTTCACCGGCAGGCCGATGGACTCCCCGCGCGCCTTGGTGTAGGAGACCACCTGTCCGCTGGCCAGGCAGAAGATCGCCAGCGCGCACAGCAGCAGCGAGTTCCCCGCCCCGGCGAACCACAGCGCGAGCCCGCCGAAGACGGCGGCGTCGGCGACCCGGTCCAGGGTGGAGTCCAAGAACGCGCCCCAGCGGCTGGAGCGGCCCAGCTGCCGGGCCATGTTGCCGTCCACCAGGTCGGAGAAGACGAACAGCGTGATGGTGACAACGCCCCAGAAGAACTCCCCCAGCGGGAAGAACACCAGCGCTCCGGCGACCACGCCCGCGGTCCCGACCAGGGTGACGGCGTCCGGGCTCACCCCCAGGCGCAGCAGCAACGCGGCGAACGGGGTCAGGACACGCGTGAAGAAAGCACGCGCGTACTTGTTCAGCATGGCGGTCCCGGGGTCGGTGCGGGCGGTGGCGCTCCTTGCCACCGGCGGCCCCATCGTAGCCAGCGCCGGGCGGACGTTACGGAGCGGTAGCGCGATCAGCGGCGGGCCGCGGCACCGGACCGCGCCGTATGGACGGGTGATGCCCGCGGTGCAAAGCTCGAATGGAGGCATCCCTCCCAGCGGGGGTATCCCTCGCACGGAGGCATCCGAGGTCTCGCCGCGCACGGGCGGCCGGCCTTCGAGCGGTAAGGCGGGACGTCATGGGCGACAAGTCGAACACTCCTCAGGGAGCCGCCGGCAGGGCTACGGCGGCCGACCGGCCCGCGGACCTGCGCAACGTGGTGCTGGTCGGCCCCAGCGGAGCGGGCAAGACCACTCTGGTGGAGGCGCTGGCCCTGGCCACCGGCGCGGTGCAGCGCGCGGGCCGGGTGGAGGACGGGGCGGCGGTCTCCGACTACGACGAGATCGAGCACCGGCAGCACCGCTCGGTGCAGCTGTCCCTGGTGCCGCTCGGCTGGGACGGGGTGCGGATCAACGTGCTGGACACCCCCGGGTACGCCGACTTCGTCGGGGAGCTGCGGGCCGGTCTGCGGGCGGCGGACGCGGCCCTGTTCGTCGTCTCGGCCGCCGACGGGGTGGACGGCGGTACCCGGATGATCTGGGAGGAGTGCGCGGCCGTCGGCATGCCGCGGGCCATTGTCGTCACCCACCTGGAGGCTGCGCGCGCGGACTTCGCGGAGATGACGGCCCGCTGCCAGGAGGCGTTCGGCGGTGACAACGCCGACGCCGTCCTCCCGCTGTACCTGCCGCTGTACGGGGCGGCCGGAGCCGACGGGCACTCCCCCGTCACCGGGCTGATCGGCCTGCTGTCGCAGCGCGTCTTCGAGTACGGCAGCGGTCAGCGGCAGGAGCGGGCGCCGGTGGCGGGCGAGGTGCCGCTGATCGCCGAGGCCCGCAACCGGCTCATTGAGGGCATCATCGCCGAGAGCGAGGACGAGACCCTGATGGACCGCTACCTCGGTGGCGAGGACATCGACGTGAAGACGCTCGTCGGGGACCTGGAGAAGGCCGTGGCCCGGGGCTGTTTCCACCCGGTGCTCGCCGCCGCCCCGGCCGCTCCCGAAGCCCGGCACGGCATCGGGACGCTGGAATTGCTGGAGCTGGTCACCGGCGGTTTCCCCACTCCGGAGGAACACCCGCTGCCGCCCGTCACCAGCCCGGAGAGCGCCCCGCGTCCGCCGCTGGCCTGTGACCCGTCCGGCCCGCTGGTGGCCGAGGTGGTCAAGACCGCCTCCGACCCCTACGTCGGCCGGATATCGCTGGTGCGGGTCTTCTCCGGCACGCTGCGGCCGGACATGACCGTGCACGTCTCCGGGCACGGGCTGGCCGACCGTGGCCACGAAGACCACGACGTGGACGAGCGGGTGGGCGCGCTGACCTCGCCGTTCGGCAAGCACCAGCGCACCCTGGCGCACGCCGTCGCCGGTGACCTGGCCTGCGTCGCCAAGCTCACCCGCGCCGAGACCGGCGACACCCTCTCGGCTAGGGACGACCCGCTGCTGATGGCCCCGTGGGCGATGCCCGAGCCGCTGCTGCCCGTCGCCGTCGTCGCACACAGCAAGGCCGACGAGGACAAGCTGTCCCAGGGGCTGGCCCGCGTCGTCGCGGAGGACCCGACGATGCGGCTGGAGCACAACCCCGACACGCACCAGGTGGTGCTGTGGTGCATGGGCGAAGCGCACCGCGACGTCGTGCTGGAGCGGCTGCGCACCCGGTACGGGGTGCGGGTGGACACCGAGCCGCACCGCATCGCGCTGCGCGAGACCTTCGCCGCGCCCGCCGCTGGCCGCGGACGCCACGTCAAGCAGTCCGGCGGCCACGGCCAGTTCGCGATCTGCGAGATCAGCGTCGAACCGCTGCCGGTGGGTTCGGGCATCGAGTTCGCCGACCAGGTGGTGGGCGGCGCGGTACCCCGGCAGTTCATCCCGTCGGTGGAGAAGGGCGTGCGCGCGCAGGCCGCCAAGGGCGTGGCGAGCGGTAACCCGCTGGTGGACGTGCGAGTGACACTGCTGGACGGCAAGGCACACTCGGTGGACTCCTCCGACGCCGCCTTCCAGACCGCCGGCGCACTCGCCCTGCGCGAGGCGGCGGCCGGGGCGCCGGTGCACCTGCTGGAGCCGGTGGCGGCGGTGAGCGTACAGGTACCCGACGAGTACGTCGGGACGGTGATGAGCGACCTGTCCGCCCGGCGCGGCCGCGTGCTGGGCACCGAGCAGGGCGACGGAGCGACGACGCTGGTTCGGGCGGAGATCCCGGAGCTGGAGATCAGCCGCTACGCGGTGGACCTGCGCTCGCTCTCCCACGGCACCGGACGCTTCACCCGCGCCTACGCCCGCCACGAGCCGATGCCACACCAGGTAGCGGAGCGGATGGGTACAGCGGAGCGGGTGAGTACGCGGAGTGGGTGAGTGCGGCGGAGCGGGTGAGTGCGGCGGGGGGGCGGTCACGGCGAACGGAGCGGAACGGGCGCGGAACGCGGCTACCCTGACACTCCGGCAGATGTTTCGCTCCCCGCCCCGGTGGGGATCGGGCCAAGTGGCCCGGTGCGGACCAGGAGTCAGGAGTGGGGGCAGCAGTGGCAGGCTTCGACGACCGCAGGCACGGCGTGGAGGTGGACTTCAGCCCGGGCGCCCAGGTGCCGCTCAGCGGCGGCGACTCCGGGCAGACGGCGGCCACCCAGGCGCTGGCCTCGGCCGCGTACCGGGACGGGCCGGTGTCCGGCCTGGTGGAGATCAACGCGGCGACGGCGGTCAAGGGCCCCAAGCTGTCGCTGTTCGAGCCGGACCTGGGTGAGGCATTCGCCCGGGCCGTGATCGTCCGCATGCTCGGCGGTGCCCGCAAACCGCTCGTGCAGTCCTTCGGCACGGACCCCCTCACGGTCGCCGACCACTGTCTGGCGGCCACGCGCATCCGCAAGGCGCGGGATGTCCGGCTCACCGTCCTCATGGTGCTCTTCGGCGTCCTGTTCCTGCCGGGGGTGCTGCTGTGGCTGGCCGGTTTCCAGCTGCGGCGGACGCTGACGGGCCTGCGGGGCCGCCTGTCCGAAGCGCCCACCGTGGTGCAGGCCGTCGGCGCGGTGAAGCTGGCCCGGCTCGCGGGGGTCGCCGCCACCCTGGCGGGGACGGCGCTGCTGGCGCTGGGGGCACTGCTGCTGGTGGCGGTGGTGCTCTTGCCGATGGGCGGTCTCATCGGGCTGTACCTGATCGCCATGCTGGTGGCCCCGGTGGTCGGCTGGCTGCTGGCCAAGCGGGTGTGCGAACGGTACGCCAAGGACCTGCGCGCGTTCTGGTCCGGCCTGCTCGGCGGCGGCGGGGTCGGCGCGCGCATCCCGGAGGCGGTACCGCAGGACCCGAACGACAAGGAGGCCGAGACGCTGCGCCAGGCGCTGACGAAGGTCGCCGCCGAGCAGCACAGCAACGTGGTCTTCTACGCGGGCCCCAAGGGCATACTGGGCATGGGCACCCGCTGGGGCAGCTGGCAGCTGGCCGAGGAGCTGACTCCGGCCGAGGGCGTGGACGACATCAACCCCTTCCGCAGCTGGGACGTCATCCGGGCCATCGAGGACCGGCTGCGCCTGCTGGAGCGCGGCCCGCTGCACACCGGCGGCTTCCCCAAGCCGTCGATACGGCACTGGATCGTCGCGCCGGTCGGGGAGGGCGCCAAGGAGGTCGCGCGGCCGGACGGGCAGGAGATCGAGTCGTTCCAGGTGAGGGACTTCGAGATCCAGCGCATCTGCAACGAGCAGCAGTTCGGCAGCGGCAACCGGCACTACCTGGGCGTGCAGTTCGTGCTCTGGGACGGTCAGCTGGTCCTGACCCTGATGATCACGGTCACGGTGCTGCACCACACGCTCCGCGTGGAGGTGACCGGACACGCGCTCGGGCCGGTGCACCCGCTGTTCACGACCAAGCCGGAGCCGAAGGAGAAGGAGGTGGCCAAGCACGTGAAGTTCTGGGAGACCAAGACGGTGCCGCTGCCTTTGGTGGAGACGCCCGAGGTGGTGCGCCTGGCCGCGCGCGCGCCGCTGACCTGGTTCCCGCCCGTGCTGGACTTCCTCGGCGGCAAGCTGACCCTGCCCGAGCCGTTCGGGCTGCGCCACACCTGGGCGAACCCGCCCTGGCGGCACCGCTTCATGGCCGACGACGCGCTGCGCGCCGCCGCGCCCGTGCTGCGCGTGGTGCACGGGGCCACCATGAGGGTGCTGGCGGACAACGGGGTGGACACCGAGAAGTTCTCCAACCGCTCGGCGTTCCTCAGTGGCGCCGTCCAGGCCCACACCCCGGCCAACGCCGACAAGTACGAGGTCTGACGAGCCGGGACGGCCCGGCGCGAAGCCGCGCCCGCCCCGGGCCGGCTCAGTTCTCGGCGGGCCAGGACGCGGCCAGCATGCGGCGGGTGTCGGCCAGCAGTTGCGGCAGCACCCGGGTGTGGCCGACCACCGGCATGAAGTTGGTGTCGCCGCCCCAGCGCGGCACGATGTGCTGGTGCAGGTGGGCGGCGATCCCGGCCCCGGCCACCGCGCCGAGATTCATGCCGACGTTGAAACCCTGCGCGCCCGAGGCCGTCCGCAGCGCCGTCATCGCCCGCTGGGTCAGCAGCGCCAGCTCGGCCGTCTCGGCCTCCGTCAGCTCCGTGTAGTCGGCGACGTGCCGGAAGGGGACGACCATGCAGTGGCCGCCGGTGTACGGGTAGAGGTTGAGCACCGCGTAGACGTGCTCGCCGCGGGCCAGGACCAGGCCGTCCTCGTCGTCCTTTTGCGGGATCGCGCAGAACGGGCAGCCGTCCCCGGCGCCCGGGCCCGACGGCTTGTTCTCGCCCTGGATGTACGCCATCCGGTGCGGTGTCCACAGACGCTGGAACGCGTCCGGTGTGCCGACCCCGATCTGCTGTTCCGGCTCGCTGCTCATGCGGGCCAGCATATGGCGTCGCCGCACGGTGGCGTCTCGCCGGGGCGCAGGCCAGGACGGGGCGGAGATGCCAGCCGGCGAACGCCGGTGAACGCCGGTGAACGCTGACGACCACCGACGAACGAGGCGCCTTTCCGCCCGGCTGTCGCGCACGTCACGCCGAGAAGGGGCGCGGCGGCCGGGAGATGCCGGAGCCCTCCGGGACCGGTGATCCGCCGGAGGGCTCCGGGTGGTGCCGGGCTGGGGTCAGACCTGTACGCGGTCGGCCACGGCCCGGGCGATCTCGGCGAGCGCCTCCTCGCGCGGGATGCCGTTCTTCTGTGAGCCGTCGCGGTAGCGGAAGCTGACGGCACCAGCGGCGACGTCCTCGTCACCGGCGATGACCATGAACGGGACCTTGGCGCGCTGCGCGTTGCGGATCTTCTTCTGCATCCGGTCCGAGGACGCGTCCACCTCCATGCGCAGGCCGCGCTTCTTCGCCTCGGCGGCGAAGTCCTCCAGGTAGGGCACGTGGTCGTCGCCGATCGGGATGCCGAGCGCCTGCACGGGGGCCAGCCAGGCGGGGAAGGCACCCGCGTAGTGCTCCAGCAGCACGGCGAAGAACCGCTCGATCGAGCCGAACAGCGCCCGGTGGATCATCACCGGCCGCTGCCGCGAGCCGTCGGCGGCGGTGTACTCCAGCTCGAAGCGCTCCGGGAGGTTGAAGTCCACCTGGATCGTGGACATCTGCCAGGTGCGGCCGATCGCGTCCCGGGCCTGGACGGAGATCTTCGGTCCGTAGAACGCCGCCCCGCCCGGGTCGAGCACGAGTTCCAGGCCCTGCTTCTCGGCTGCCTCACGCAGTGTCTGGGTGGCTTCCTCCCAGTTCTCCTCCGAGCCGATGAACTTCTCCGGGTCCTTGGTGGACAGCTCCAGGTAGAAGTCCTCCAGGCCGTAGTCGCGCAGGAGGTTCAGCACGAAGGTGAGCAGCGAGTCCAGTTCCCCGGCCATCTGCTCCTTGGTGCAGTAGATGTGCGCGTCGTCCTGGGTGAACCCGCGGGCCCGGGTCAGGCCGTGCACGACACCGGACTTCTCATACCGGTAGACGGTCCCGAACTCGAACAGGCGCAGGGGGAGCTCCCGGTAGGAACGTCCGCGCGCGTCGAAGATCAGGTTGTGCATCGGGCAGTTCATCGGCTTGAGGTAGTAGTCGTGCACCTCGTCGAGTTTCATGGGCGGGTACATGCCGTCGGCGTACCAGTCCAGGTGCCCGGACTTCTCGAAGAGCTGCCCCTTGGTGGCGTGCGGGGTGTAGACGAACTCGTAGCCCGACTCCTCGTGCCGCCGCCGCGAGTAGTCCTCCATGACCCGGCGGATGATGCCGCCGCGGGGGTGGAAGACGGCGAGCCCGGAGCCGATGTCCTCCGGGACGGAGAACAGGTCCAGCTCGGCGCCGAGCTTGCGGTGGTCGCGCTTCTCGGCCTCGGCCAGGAACTCCAGGTACGCCTTCAGCTCGTCCTTGGACGGCCAGGCGGTGCCGTAGATGCGCTGGAGCTGGCGGTTCTTCTCGCTGCCGCGCCAGTAGGCGGCGGCCGAGCGCATCAGCTTGAACGCGGGGACCATGCGGGTGGTGGGCAGGTGCGGGCCCCGGCAGAGGTCCTTCCAGCACAGCTCGCCGGTCTTGGCGTCGAGGTTGTCGTAGATGGTCAGCTCACCGGCGCCGACCTCGGCCGCGGCGCCTTCCGCGGCGTCGGCGGCCGAACCCTTCAGGCCGATGAGTTCCAGCTTGTAGGGCTCACCGGCCAGCTCCTCGCGGGCGTCCTCGTCGGTGGTGACGCGGCGCGAGAAGCGCTGCCCGCGCTTGATGATCTCCTGCATCTTCTTCTCGATGCGCTTGAGATCGTCGGGGTGGAAGGGCTGCTCGACGTCGAAGTCATAGTAGAAGCCGTCCTTGATGGGCGGGCCGATGCCAAGCTTGGCGTCCGGGAACAGCTCCTGCACCGCCTGCGCCATCACGTGTGCGGTGGAGTGGCGCAGGATGTCCAGGCCGTCCGGGCTGGAGATCTCGACGGGCTCGACTTCCTCGCCGTCGGCCGGTTCCCAGGCGAGGTCCCTCAGCGCACCGGCGACCCGCGCCGCGATGACGCCGCGTTCGCCCTCGAAGAGCGCGGCGGCCGTAGTGCCCGTGGTCACCACGCGTTCTTCCCGCTCGGAATCGCGTTTGATGATCACATGGACATCGGACACCGGATCTCTCCTGACTCATGTGGACCCGCGCGGACGAGCGCCCGCGCCGAGGGGGAATCGTACCGAGCCGGGGCAGCCGGGCGCGAAACGGTTACCGGGGGCGGGCGGCGGCCCGGGCGGGGAGACGGGGCGGCGCGGGCCGGAGAAATGTGAGAAGCCGGTCCGTCAGACACGGACCGGCTTCGGCGGGGTGGGCGATACTGGGTTCGAACCAGTGACCTCTTCGGTGTGAACGAAGCGCTCTCCCACTGAGCTAATCGCCCGCGGTGCCCAGCGGCACGGAGAGAACCATACAGGGCGTCGCGACGAGTCACCAAACCGTCATCCGCCGAACGAAGGACGGTTCGACCGGGATGGCGGGCGGGCTCACGGGAGCCGCCGAAAACGCCACCGGGCCCGGAACGAAGCGTCCGGGCCCGGTGCACGCGGTGGGCGATACTGGGTTCGAACCAGTGACCTCTTCGGTGTGAACGAAGCGCTCTCCCACTGAGCTAATCGCCCGCGGTGCGGCGCCAACATTACCCCATGTCAGCGGGGCGAATGACCATGGAGCGCGGACGGCCCGCCGCCTGCGACACGCCACCCCGCTCACCGGGATGGAGCAATTGCCACAAGCGCCGATCCGCTGTACGAAGGACTTGAAGCAGCACAAATCGGTCAGAGGGGTTTACAACCGGCCGGTAGGTGGCATGTCGATTTCGCCGACGTGCGAACCCCCGAGCGCACACTGAGCGAAAGGCCCTGGCGCTTATGAACACCACGGTCAGCTGCGAGCTGCACCTGCGCCTCGTTGTATCGAGCGAGTCCTCCCTCCCCGTACCCGCGGGCCTGCGGTATGACACGGCCGACCCCTACGCCGTGCACGCGACCTTCCACACCGGCGCCGAGGAGACCGTCGAGTGGGTATTCGCCCGCGATCTCCTGGCCGAGGGGCTGCACCGCCCCACCGGCACCGGCGACGTACGCGTCTGGCCCTCCCGAAGCCACGGGCAGGGCGTCGTCTGCATCGCCCTCAGTTCCCCGGAGGGTGAAGCGCTGCTTGAGGCCCCGGCGCGGGCCCTGGAGTCGTTCCTGAAGCGGACGGACGCGGCGGTGCCGCCCGGCACGGAGCACCGTCACTTCGACCTCGACACCGAGCTCTCCCACATCCTCGCGGAGAGCTGAGACCACCACTCCGTGCCGTCCGACTCGGGGCGACGGCACGGGGCTGGTGCCCGCGCGGACGCCGGTGCCGCCGTCACGAGTCATCGTGGCGGCGGCACCGGCATGCCGGGCCTCGGCTAGAGTCTCCCGGCAGCCACGCAACGGCTGCGCAGCACCATCGTCCGGCGATGACGGACCATGGAGAGCGAGACGTCACCAGCCTGGGGAGCGACCGACCGTGCTGATCAACCACGACACCCGGTACGCCCTCAACGTGGTGGTGGACCTGCTCAACACCACACCGGACACCGACACCTCCGACGGCCTGACCGACCTGGCCAGCCTGCGGGAATACGTACGGCGCCACCACATCAGCGGGGTCGGCGAGCTGACCGAAGCCGACGTGGCAGCGGTCCGGCGGGTACGCGACCGCATCGGCCAGATCTTCGCCGCGCCCGACGTGCGCGGCGCCGCGGCCCTGGTCAACTCGCTCGTCGCCCAGGCCGGGACCACACCGCAGCTGACCGACCACGACGGGCACGACTGGCACGTCCACTACTTCGCCCCGGGCGCCTCCGTCGCGGATCATCTGGCGGCGGACGGCGGCATGGCACTCGGCTTCCTGCTGGTAGCCGGGGAGCTGGAGCGGCTGCGGCGCTGCGCGGCGCCGGACTGCCGACGGGCGTTCATCGACCTCTCGCGCAACCGCTCACGCCGGTACTGCGACAGCCGGACCTGTGGCAACCGCCTGCACGTCGCGGCCTACCGCGCGCGCCAGCGCGACGCGGCCCAGGGCTGACCCGGCCCGAGGCTGACCCGGCCCGGGGTGGTCACAGCACCAGCAGGTCGTGCAGGGCCGTCACCAGCAGGAGTGTGGCGATGACGGCGAGGAACAGCATCAGCGGCGGCTGGGACAGCGCGAACAGGCAGCCCCGGCGGCGGTCGGTGTCGGGCATCTCGCCGCGATGATGGCGCAGTCACGCCCCGGAGGCACGTCAACACGCCCGGCGCATAAGCCGGTTCGTCAGATGCCGTGCTTCTTCAGAATCGCCTCGATCTCGGAGAAGTCCTCGCCGCCCCCTGGGGGCTTGTTCGCCGGAGCGACGGCGGGACGGCTGCGCTCGGCCGGGCTCTGGGCGCCCTGTCCGGCCGGGGACTCGGCCCGCCGCGCTGCCCGGCCGCCGCCGCGCCGGGCGGAGCGGGCGCCCGCGAACCGGGCGGCGACGTACAGGACGACCGCGAGCGCCAGGACGGCGAACCCGGTCCACACCTGCGGGTCAACAACCAGGTCAGCGGCCCAGGAACCGGCGGCACGGCCGACTTCTCCGGCCAGGCCCAGCAGGCCGGAGAGGGCGAGCCCGATCGGCAGCAGCGCGACCGCCGCGATCCGGGTCGCGCGGACGAAGCGGCGCCGCCAGGCCGTCAGGAAGGCGATGGCGAGCCCGGCTGCGGAAAGTGCGGCGCACACGGTCAGGGTCAGCATGTATCCATCGTGCACCTCCATGGCGGGTGCGGTCATGCCCTGCTGACAGACTGCCCGCATGACAGACGCCTCCGACGCCCCCGCCCGCCCCGTGCTCGACGCGTGGTTCGACCTGCAGTGCCCGGACTGCCACACCGCGCTGGGCGACCTGACCGCGCTGCGGGAGCGGTACGGGCCACGGCTGGAGATCCGGGTGCGGCACTTCCCGCTGGCGAAGCACCGGCACGCCTACGCGGCGGCGCAGGCCGCCGAGGAGGCGTTCGCGCAGGGGCGCGGCGAGGAGTACGTCGAAGCGCTGCTGCCGCGCGGCGCGGAGCTGGGCAGGCGGGGTGAGCCGGTGCTGCTGGAGGTCGCGGCTCAGCTGGGGCTGGACGTGGACGAGGTGGAGACGTGCCTCATCGACGGGCGGCACCTGCTGGCGGTGGACGCCGACCAGGCTGAGGCGAAGGCGCTGGGCGTCACCGGCACCCCGTCCTACGTCATCGCCGGTGAGCGGCTGGACGGTGGCCGGAGCCAGGAGGGGCTGCGGGAGCGGATCGCGCAGCGGGTGGACCGGCTGCTGGGCTGAGCGCGGCGCTGGCGGGGGCCGTCACAGCAGCGGCTTGGCGTAGTGGTGGACGGCTGGGCCAAAGACGTACCAGCGCAGGGGCGTCAGGGGTCGAGATCGGCGGCGGAACGCTCCTCGAAGGTGCGCATAGCCTCCGCGGTGACCAGCCCCGGCGCGGCGGGCAGGTCGCGGCCGTTCAGGCGGCGCACGGCCTGGACGTCGCGCAGGGAGGAGGTGAGGAAGATCTCCTCGGCCCGGTCCAGGGCGTCCAGCGGCAGGTCGGTCTCCTTCGCCCCGCTCCACTGGAGCACCAGGGCGCGGGTGATGCCCGCGAGGCAGCCGGAGGCGAGCGGCGGAGTGTGCAATGCGCCGTCGAGGACGACGAAGACGTTGGAGCCGGTGCCCTCGCACAGCCGTCCGGCGCTGTTGCCGAACAGCGCCTCGGAGGCACCGTGGCTGCGGGCCTGGGCGAGGGCGACGACGTTCTCCGCGTAGGAGGTGGTCTTCAGCCCGGTGAGCGCGCCGCGCTCGTTGCGCGTCCACGGCACGGTGACGGCGGCGGTGGTGTCCGGGCGCCGGTGGGCGGCGGCCGCGGCGACCACGAGGGTGGGACCGGCCTCGCCCCGGTCCGAGCCCAGCGGGGACGGGCCGCCGGTGTAGGTGATGCGCAGCCGGCCCAGCGGCATCGGGTTGGCGTCCAGGACGGCGGCGCAGGCGCGGCGGACCTCGTCGGCGTCGGGCTCGGGCAGCCCGAGGCCGCGTGCGGAGGCGGCGAGCCGGTCCAGGTGGCGGGTGAGGGCGAACGGGCGGCCGGCGATGGCCTTGACCGTCTCGAAGACGCCGTCCCCGACGGTGAGCCCGTGGTCGAACACCGAGACGCGCGCGGTGTCCGCGTCCCGCAGCTTCCCGTCCAGCCAGATCAGCGGCACGGCCTACCTCCCGCTCGCTCGGTGCGCGTGTGCCCCCGACGCTACCGCGAGCAGCCGGGATGCCTTCAGCTCGGTCTCCGCCCACTCGCGTTCGGGGTCGGAGCCCCAGGTGATGCCCGCGCCGGTGCCGAAGCGCACGACGGCGCCGCCGGACGCGGTGCGGTCGAGCCAGAAGGTGCGGATGCCCACGGCCAGCTCGCCGGTGCGGCGGTCGGCGTCCACCCAGCCGACACCACCGCAGTACGGCCCGCGCGGCGCGGTCTCCAGCGCGTCGATGATGCGCAGCGCGCTGGACTTGGGGGCGCCGGTGACCGAGCCGGGCGGAAAGGTGGCCGCCAGCAGCTCCGCCCACCCGGTGCCCTCGGCCAGCTCACCGCGCACCGTGGAGACGAGGTGCACGAGGCCGGGGTGCTCTTCGACGGCGCACAGCGCGGGGACGGTGACGCTGCCGGCGGCGCAGACGCGGCCCAGGTCGTTGCGGACCAGATCGACGATCATCACGTTCTCGGCGTGGTCCTTGTCCAGCAGGTCGGCGGCGGTGCGTCCGGTGCCCTTGATCGGCCCGGAGTGCAGCGTGCGCCCGGTGCGGCGCACGTACAGCTCCGGGGAGGCGGTCGCGACCTCGACACCGTGGGCGGGCAGGTGCACGGTGCCCGCGTAGGGGGCGGGGTTGCCGTGGGCGAGGCGGGTGGTGAGCGCGTCCATGTCCGAGCGCTCGGCGTCGGGCAGCGGCGCGCTCAGCACCCGGCAGAGGTTGGCCTGATACACCTCTCCGCCCGCGATGTGCTCGCGGATGCGCCGCACGCCCGCGAGGTAGGCGGGGCGGTCGAGCGAAGACGTCCATGCCCGCGGGGCCGGGCCACGCCAGCGGTCGGCCGGAGCCGGACGCGGGTCGGGCCGGACGTCGCCGAAGCGGGCGCACACGACGCGTCCTTCGAAGTCGGCGACGACGGCCCACCATCCGCGGGAGTCGAGAGCCTGCGGGTCGTCGGTGACATCCCGCAGGTCGGAGGCGACGAGGCCGCCGAAGCGGGCGAAAGGGGCCGGATCGAGCACGCTGTCGAGTCTAGGACGAGCACGCAGGGTGAACGGAATTTGAGCTGGCCGGGGAATCCGCTAAAGTTCAACACGTCGCCGGGCCACGGCAGTGGCCGGGAGACGTCTGCGGACGTGGCTCAGCTGGTAGAGCATCACCTTGCCAAGGTGAGGGTCGCGAGTTCGAATCTCGTCGTCCGCTCGACAGTGCGGGGCTCGCGCCTCGCATGCCTGGTGGAGTGGCCGAGAGGCGAGGCAACGGCCTGCAAAGCCGTCTACACGGGTTCAAATCCCGTCTCCACCTCCACGGACGATTAGCTCAGCGGGAGAGCGCTTCCCTGACACGGAAGAGGTCACTGGTTCAATCCCAGTATCGTCCACTGGTCCCTCGCGGACCCTTCCCGCGCGATTAGCTCAGCGGGAGAGCGCTTCCCTGACACGGAAGAGGTCACTGGTTCAATCCCAGTATCGCGCACTGTCCCTCGCGGACCCTTCCCGGACGATTAGCTCAGCGGGAGAGCGCTTCCCTGACACGGAAGAGGTCACTGGTTCAATCCCAGTATCGTCCACCGCGACGAGCCCCCGGCCTGCTGGCCGGGGGCTCACGTGTGTGCGGGCGGGTGCCGTCCGGCGGGTGCGGTCCGGCCGGGTGTGCGGCCACCGGCCACGGCACGAGGCCCGGGCAGCCGCCTGGGCTGCCCGGGCCTGCCTGCCGTCCGCCGTTCCCCGTCCCCACGGGGTGCGTGTACCGGAACATCCCCAGCCCGGGCCGCTCTCCCGGGCCCGGGGCGCGGTCAGCGCCCCAGCATTCCGGCTACGGACGACGCCTGGGTGACCACGGCCTCCACCCCGCCGAAGAGCACGGCGAGCAGGAGGGCCAGCGGCAGGACCATGGCCACGGCGACCAGCGGGTGCCGTGTCTGCGCGGGCCTTTCACCACCGGTCGCGGCGAGTGCGGAGACCAGTCCGGTGAGCCGCTGCCGCGTCCGGACGGCCGGGCGCCCTGCCGTGTCCGCCATGATCGTCACTCCCTGTTCGCGTCCAGGGCGGCGGGTGGGTGACCTCGGGGGACGAGTGCGTGCACCCGCCGCTTGTCCCCAACGCTATGCGGGGGCGGGGGCGGGGGCGTCATGCGTGCGTACCGACCCCTGGGCATCCCTCAGGAGGACCTGAGACCCGGGCGAGTAGTCCCCAGGGTGGACGGCGCTCCCCCCGGCCCCAGGGTTGCCCCGGAGGGGAACCGGAGGGGAAACCACAGCCAGTCCTTGGACGGCCTGAACACGCCTTTCTCACAGCGAAGTTGGTGACTTCGATCACCTGGATCAGCGGGCAGGCGCGGTGCCTGTTGGGGTGTCAGGTGGCGTGCGTCACACGGGGATTGAGCTGGCATATGCCCAGGGCAGCGGGCCCGGCCCGGGTAATCCGTCCGGTGGCGCGTGCGCGGCCTGGCGGCGCTCAGGGGTGGCAGTCCGTAAGCTGTGATCCGTCAGAGGATGGGCACGTGGGGCCTCCCCACCGGAGGAGGTAGGGGAAGGACATGGCGATGATGCGGCTCCGGCGTGAGGACCCGCGAGTCGTCGGCTCGTTCAAGCTCCACCGGCGGCTGGGCGCCGGCGGTATGGGTGTGGTGTACCTGGGGTCGGACAAGCGCGGCCAGCGGGTCGCGCTCAAGGTCATCCGTCCGGATCTCGCCGAGGACCAGGAGTTCCGTTCGCGGTTCGCCCGTGAGGTGTCGGCGGCCCGCCGCATCCGCGGCGGCTGCACGGCCCGGCTGGTGGCCGCCGATCTGGACGCAGACCGGCCGTGGTTCGCCACCCAGTACGTGCCCGGCCCCTCCCTGCACGACAAGGTGCACGAGGGCGGTCCGCTGCCCCCGGCGCAGGTGGCGGCGATCGGCGCCGCGCTGGCCGAGGGGCTGGTCGCGGTGCACGAGGCGGGTGTCGTACACCGCGACCTCAAGCCGTCCAACATCCTGCTGTCCCCCAAGGGCCCGCGCATCATCGACTTCGGCATCGCCTGGGCGACGGGCGCGAGCACGCTGACGCACGTAGGCACGGCCGTCGGTTCGCCCGGTTTTCTCGCGCCCGAACAGGTGCGCGGCGCCGTGGTACAGCCCGCGACGGACGTCTTCTCACTCGGCGCCACGCTGGCCTACGCGGCCACCGGGGACTCGCCGTTCGGGCAGGGAAGTTCCGAGGTCATGCTCTACCGGGTGGTGCACGAGGAGGCGCAGCTGCACCTGGTGCCGCCCGCGCTCGCGCCCATCGTGCAGGCGTGCCTGGCGAAGGCCGCCGAGACTCGTCCGACCACGCTGCAACTCTCGCTGCGGCTCAAGGAGATCGCAGCGCGCGAGGCCCGGGGGCTGCCGGACGCCACCGAGCAGGCGCCAGCGCCGCGTCCCGCCGCGCGCCGGGCGGCCGAACCCGCGCGGCGCCGCCCCGGGCGTCCGCCCCGGGCGGCG
>NZ_JAEVFI010000032.1:0-65117 GCF_019303495.1 Streptomyces sp. JJ66
TGGGGGGGTGGGGGGTTGGGTGCGGTGGGTGAGTTCGATGTAGCGGCCTTGCTTGGTGCGGCCCCAGTCGATGAGGACTCCTCGGGCGGCGAGGGTGGGCTGAAGCCGTTTGAGGCGGTCGGAGAGGACTTTGCCCGTGGTGGGCCAGCCCTTCGGCAGTGGGCGGCACTCATCGCCGGTGTAGAGGCCGGTGAGCAGGTGCAGCCACTCTGAGGACGTCATGCGGGTGGGTGTGCCGGGGGTGAGGGCGGCAGCATGTTTGAGGACGGTTTGGGCGAGGAGGTCGCCTTCGATGACGTCGTCGTTGAGGTCGTCCAGGCTGGCCCGGTAGGCGTCCAGCGCGCCGAAGCCGGTGGCGGCGTCGAGCTGGGCGCACAGGTGGGCGAAGTCGGCCATCCGCAGATCGGTGGGGATGTCGGCCCCGGCTGCCCGGACCTTGACGGTCAGGTCTAGCAGGGAGCCGAGGATGACGGGCAGGGCCTGTTCGAACTCCGCCCACAGCTCGGCTTCGGTGCGCCGGATGATGGGGCGTTCCAGGCGCAGGGGCAGAAGACGTTCGGCGAGGTCGGGGCGGATGACGCCGACGTCGATGCCGGTCAGCAGCAAGGGGCGGCGGTAGCGGGACCGCACGACGTCACCGTCGGTGTAGAGGGCGCGTTTGATGGTTTCGGCGCCGGTGACGATGCAGCACATCAGGTCGGAGAGGTCGGGGGCGAGGTGGGAGAGGTTGTCCAGGGCGGTGACCCATCCGGCGGCCACGGCCGCGGTCAGGTTCTCCTCGTCTTTGGGGGCGCGGCGCAGGTCGGCGCTCATGCCTTCGATGATCCGCATGAGCATCCGGCCGCTGGTGGACTTGCCCGCGCCTTGGGGGCCGGTGAGGAAGGGGGCGGGGACGGGGACGGAGGGTCCCAGGCAGCCGATCAGCCAGGCGAGGGTCAGGCATTCGGTTTCGGCGGTGGCGAAGTTGCACAGCCCCAGCAGCAGGTCGATGCCTTTGCCGTCGGTGTCCTTGTGCGGGAGGGGGAGTTCGCCGGTGAGCTGGGTGCGGCGCCAGCACACCTCGTGCGGGTCGGGGGTGGCGATCGCCCATCCGGTGGGGTGGATACGGACGGATTGTCCGTCGTCGCGGCCCAGGTCCAGCCATGTCGCACCGTCGAAGCCGGGCGCGACGCGGATGTGGACGGGCTGTACGTCCTGGTTGAGGGCGAGTGCTTCGATCAAGTCGAGGGCCTCTTTGAGGGCGGTGCCGTTGAAGACGCCGTGTCCGTCGCGGAAGAGTCCGACCATGAGTTCTTGGCGGTGGCTGCCCGTGGTGCCCTGGGAGCGGATCGGGCGGGCCACGGGGTGGCCGTTGCGCTGGGCGTAGACGGTGCCGTCGGCGGTGCGGAAGTACCGGAAGTGCTGGCGGGCGTAGTCGGCGATGACGTCGCGGGCGGGGGGCTTGCTGTCCTCGGACATGGTTCACAGCCCCAGCCGGGTGCGGGCGTTGTTCCACGCCTCCGCGCAGTGCCGGGGCGACTCGCCCCGCGCCTGGGCGGCGGTAAACAACCGCGTGATGTGGGTTTCGGTCAGACAGCCGCACCGGCCGTGCGCGGACAGCACGGCCAGGAAGGTCCGGTAGACGGTGTGGTGCACGGCGCTGGGTGCGGCGGTGATACGTTCCTCAGCCATGGTGATGCCGCGCTCCAGGTAGGCGGGCGAGCGGTGACGGCACACACCGTGCCCGGCCGGCGCGGGCACGGCGAGCACCGGCCGGGCCGGGGGCGGCTGTTTCACCGCCAGCACACGTACCGCCTGCGGTAGCGGCACCATCGCGCCGTCTCCCGCGCCGAGCCAGCGGGCGTAGGACATAGCGGACTTCACGTCCACCCCTTCCCGGACGCCGTTGGCCGACCGCATCGTGCCCCGGTAGACCCAGTGCTCGCCCCGGGTGGTGGGCACCGTGCGGGTTGGGGGGAGGGTGGTGCGCGCCCAGTCCAGGGCCGCCGCGTCATCGAGGTCTACGACGGTCAGCCCGGCGCCGCCGGGGTGGTAGGCGAGCCCGGCTGCCTGGCGCCACGCCGGTGCCCAGGCCCGGGAGGTGAGGACGGTGGGGTCGGTGGTGGCGGCGGCCCAGCCGTGGCAGGGCGCCGCGCACTGGCAGTGCCCTGCGGCTTTCATGTGTGGCCGGTCACCGCACCGGCTACCGGCGCAGGAGGGGCAGTTGCCCACGGGCAGCTTGCCCGCCCGCAGGGGCATCACGGGCAGACCACGCGCGGCCACAGCCACCGCCTGACGCAGCAACACGGGGCGGAAGTCATAAGGCATGCTGGGGTTCTCCTGTCCTTTCGGGGGATGGGCGAATGGGGCGGCCCGGTCTTTGGCGAGATGTGCGGGCCGCCCCGTGCTGTGTCAGGCGTCGGGCGTGGTTCCGCAGCAGCACCCGTCGCCGTGTTCGGCGGTCTCGGGGGTGGCGGCGGTGAGGTAGAGCCGGGCACGGGTGCGATCACGGGTCGGGTAGCGCCGTACGGGGCCGATGGTGAAGGCGGTGCACAGGGCGGCGGTGATGCGGTCGATGTCGGCGGGGTCGCAGATGACGCGCAGCTCGAACACGGGATCACGCTCCCGTCTGCGGGTCGGAGCTGAGCAGCGCGGCGACGCTTCCACCGCATGCGCCCAGCCGGTGTTCGATGGCCGCCCACGACTGCCGGTCGATGGAGGCCAGGGCGTAGGCGGCGGCAGCGGTGTCGCCGCGTCGTGCGGCGTTGATGGCGTCGCGCAGTTCGCCTGCGGCCATGAGGGTGATGCGGTCGGGCATGGCGCGTGGCTCCTTAGATGTCGGGGATTGCGTTGATGACGGCGGTGAAGAAGTCGTTGATGGGTCCGGCGGCGCCGGTGGAGGCGAGGAAGAACCCGAAGCTTGCGGCGATGAACGCGGAGCCTGCGCCGAGGGTGCGGGAGCGCAGGAGCATGAAGAGGATCAGGCCGAAGATCAGGACGAGTGAGAGAGTGACGGCCATGGTGTGGCTCCTTCCGGGGGGTTCGGGGCGGGGTTAGTGGGTGCCGTCGCGGTAGAGACGGTGGGTGTGGTTGAAGGCGGCGCGGCCGATGCGGACGCGTTTGCCGTGGCCGCGGCAGCGGCGGCAGACACGGCCGCGTTTGGGTGTGCCGCGCCGGTCGGTGCGCAGCGCGAAGCCGATGCCGTTGCACTTGCGGCAGTCGCCGTACGGCGATGCGGCACACAGCGCGAGGTAACAAAAGGTGACGAGCAGCAGGATGGGTATAGCGGCCAGGGCAGGGGTCACGTAGGTGCCTTCCGGGCGGGGTTCACGGGTTTGCGCAGGTGGGGTTGCTAGGCGCTAGATCGCTGGTCAGGTGCGGATTGGGCTGCTAGCGGGGCTGCTAGACCTAGCAGCGCTGGGTGCTAGGTCTAGCAGCGGTGCGCGGTCAGTCTCCGGACCGGTTTCGGTTACGTTCCGCTATGGCGTTGGCGATGTCGGGGCGGTGGATGCCGCGCCGGTTTTTGCCCTGGCCGTCCTCGGTGGTGCCCCAGACTTGCTTGGTCTTGATGCCGTGGGGCTTGACGGCGCTGGTGACGTTCTCGCCCTTCCACCCGCCGTAGACCTCCGGCCGCAGCTCGGCCAGGCGGGCGGCGATGGTCTCGCACCACACCTGTTCCTCATCCGTGCCGATGACCGACAGGGCGTCGGCGAGCACGTCGTGGCCGGTGCCGGTGGCGGGTTCTTCGCCGATGGCGTGGCCGGTGATGTTCCCGTACTCCTCGCGGGCCTTGCGGGCGCGGGCGACGACGTTCTCCGCTTCCACGCCGTCGATGAACGTGCCGCACACGATGCGCGGGTCATCGCCCTCACCGGCCATCCAGCAGATGCCCTTGTCGTCGCGGGAGAACATGGTGGCGGTGTATCCGGCCTTGTTCATGCCATCGCCCAGCACCATGTCGTTGGCCTGCCAGCCCATGACTTTGAGGCAGAACCGCAGGACAGCGTTGGCGGAGATGCCGGTAGGCAGTGACTTGGCGTCGGGGCGCTGGGTGCCGAACATGCCGATGATGCCCAGAGCCGGGCCGCGCTTGCCGATGTCCTCGCAGATCGCCTCGATCTCCTTGCCGTGCTCGGCGTGTTCGAACGCTTTTTGGCACTCATCCAGGCCGATCACGATCGGGTGGAGCCGGTAGCGCTTGTCGCTGGCGAGCTGGGCTGTGACCTTGTTCTCCGGGCACAGACGCCGGGGCAGTCCCTTGATGACTTTCGCCCGGCGGCGCAGCTCGTCCTTGACCTCTTGCAGCGCTTGGCGGACGTATTCGATGTCCTCGTCTTCCTCCCCGGCGCGGTAGCGGTGGCACACCGGTTCCAAAGGCCCGAAGTCGCCGGTGCCCTTGAACTCGAACGCGTACAGCTCCGCGCGGGGGTCGAGTGCGGCAATGAGCAGGAACAGCCGCATCAGGAACGTCTTGCCCATGCGGGGAATGGAACCGACGACGACGGAGGCGAACATCAGCGTCACCGACACGTCCCGCATGCGCTGGTCGTTGCCGAAGACGACCGGCTTGAACAGGTCCACGGTGCCCGACTTGGCCAGCGGCCACTCGGGCTTGGTGGTTTCGTTCATCGGCTTGTCGCCCACCCACAGGATCAGGCGTCCTTCGTGCTCGGTGGGGTCGCCGGAGGGCCACACACAGCCCATCTTGCGGCGCATACCGGAGGCGAGCGCCTGCCGCTCCCCAATGACGTCTTCGGGGGTGACGCCGTAGGGCAGGTCGAGTTCGGCGCGGTAGCCGGGGCCGTCGCGCTGGATGTCGGAGGTGAAGCGCATGCCGTTCATGTCCCCGCCCTTTTTGATGGCGGCGTTGATCGCGGCGTTGCCGATCGCCCCCAGGCCCCGCAGCACGATCGTGGAGGTGAGCTTGGGGACTTCGGTGCGCAGCACCGCCGGGCCGATGACGGGCTGGTCCTCGGGCTGCCCGAGCCAGCCCATCGCGCAGGTGACCAGCACCCCGGACAGGGCCAGCAGCCACGCGGGGGCGATGACCCACATCGCCAGCGCCAGGGGGACACCGATCACACAGGCGACGGTGAGCACCGCGCTGCGCCAACGCACGCGCCGGTCGCGCTGGCGAGAGAGTTTCAGGTAGTCACCGACTCCGGCGTTCCCGGCCAGGGCTGCGGCCTGCCGCAGCAGCTCCCCCTCCGCATCGGCCGCCCACCGCATCCGCCCACCCACCATCCGGGCGGCGCCCCGGGGCGCGTAGCGCGCCAGGGAGACGGCGTAGACGCCGGTCACTACCCGCAGACCGTGGTAGCCGGTCGCGTAGGCCGCGCGGCGCACCGCACGTTCGCTGGTGGTGGTGAAGTCGCGCCGGTTGGTCAGCCAGCCGGGAAGGATCGGCCGCCGCTTCTCCGCCACCACCCCCGATCCGGGCAGCGAGGGAGAATCGACCGGACGCACCCGATCCGACCCCGGGTCATCCTCGCCCGACTCCCGCCCGACCGGATCGACCGATCCTCCGGCGGGAGGCGCGTCGATGAGGGGACTGGATGCATCGGCCGACTGCCGGGCCGATCGCGCCTTATCCAGATCGATGACCGCACCACCCGATCCACCCGCCGCAGGATCGGCCGATCCGCCGGTGGTACTCATCTCGTGTTGGAGCCGGGCGAACAACTCCCGCTCATTGTCGTCGTCGTGCGCGTGCGTCACTGACGGTTCCTTCCATGGGATGGGGAGGTATGCCGGTCCCGGTCGCGGACTGTGGCAGGTGAGCGACCGGGACCGGCATGGTGTTTTGGCTCAGAGCTGGTCGGGGTGGAGGGCGAAGAACAGGAAGACCAGATGCGGGGCGTCGTACTTCCCTGCTAGGGCTTCACGCACCTGCGAAAACGTCGCCGTGTGCGTGGTCTGGCCTGGAGTGACATCGATCGACCCGTGCTCCGTGGCGATAAGACCGTTGGCGGTTTGCACCGTGGCAATCCAGTGGTGCTTGATCGGCTCCTGCATGGGGGACTCCTTGTTCAGGGCGGGGTGCTGGTCTTCGGGGCGGGGCGGGTTCAGTCCTGGGGGGTGTAGTCGATGGAGTCGGCCAGAATCCGCATGGCGACGCTGCGGCTGTGCTGGCCTGCGTCGGCGGTCAGGGCGTCGGCGGGCTGGCAGTCGCCCTCGGCCAGGGCACGCGCGGCAGACGCGATCTCCTGCGGCTGCGGGATACGGCCTTCGGCCGGGGCGGTCGGGGTGGTCGGCTTGCGGTTGAACAGGCCCATACGGGCTCCTTTCGGTGGTGAACACGGGGCCAGGACCGGCCGCCGCGTCGAGACGGGCTGACGCCTGTTCCCGTGCCGGGTGCTACAGGCTGAACAAGGCGTCCTGGTCGGCGCTGGTCGTGTGGCGCTTGGTTCGCTGGGCCGCGCGGCGGGCGGCGTCGTGACAGTCGGGGCACCACGCCCACAGCTCCCCCGGCGGCAGCGAGGCCGCCGCCAGCGCGGAGAGCGTCAGGTCAGCCGGTGCGGCCAGCAACCGAACCGGGCCACGGTGCTTGCTGGCGTGCCGGTCATGCCCCCTGGGGCACCGGCCGCCCGCTTTGGTGTGGGGGTTGCCGCACTGCCCGGTGCACTGACAGCGCCTCCCGGCCATGGCCATGACGGTGCGCCACTGGTCGGCGTAGACGATCGGTTCGCTCATGCCGCCACCTCCGGCCCGGCGGTATCGGGGTCGCTGCTGCGGCAGGTCCACGGCGAGCACCCGCGCGGCCCGTCGTCGGGTTCGAGCAGGTCCAGCAGGGAGCCTTGCCGCTCGCGCCACTCGTGCGCGGTCACGGTGTCGATCGGGGCCTGCTCCAGTGGCACACAGGAGCGGTGCAGGTATGCCTCACCCAGCAGGGGGGAACCGGTGGCGTTGCCGCGTGCGGCCCCGGCTCGGATCGCGTGATCGAACGCGACCGCTGCCGCCCACTCGGCGGGCTGGTGGTCGCGCATCTGCCGCCACTGGGCGTTGGAGTGAAACGGGCACCCGATGCACGCGGACTTCGGGGTGGTCTGCCAGCCGCGCTTGGCCAGGTAGCGCAGACAGTCGGTGCGCGACCAGTCCAGTTCCAGCAGCGGATGCCGGTTACGGGCGTAGCCGATGCCCGAATCCTTAGCCCGGGTGAACTCGTCACGGCTGATGCCCACCCACTGCTCAGCAAACACGCCCCGGGGCACCCGCCCGGTGGGGTAGCCCAGCAGGGTGCGCACCTGCCGCTTGATCGGCTTGAGCTTGTACTCATCGGTGCACTGCCGCCGGATCATCCCCACACTGCCGTCCAGGTTCTTGACGAACAGCGGCATGGAAGCGAACCGGTGGGCCGGGTCCAAGGCATCGGTGCGGATGTTGCCCGCCGACACCCGGTAGACCGGGATACCCGCCGGAACGGCGACCTGCTGCTCCAGCCGCCCCAGATGGGCGTAGACGGTGGCGGGCTCCCAACCGGTGTCGGAGAAGACCGCCCCATCCAGCCCGGGCAGCCGCCCCTCAGCCTCGAGCAACAGCAGCGTGGTGGACTGCACCCCAGCACCCAGCGACAGCAACCGCAAACGCGGCCCGGCTACGCTCATGCCGCCACCGCCTCAGCGCCAGCGTGGGCGTGGGTGCGGTCGGCGCGCAGCGTCTCGCGCAGACGCCGCGCGTTGACCGGTGAACACCGCAGCTCGGTGCGCAGCCGCTCAGCCGCCAACTGCTCCACCGGCCAGTGCGCCGTCACCTCCCGCGCCTGCCCCAGCAACTCCTCGAAGGTGCGCTTGCCTTGCGGGCGCCGCCCCTTGCCCGCCGCGCGCTGACGCGGCTTGGGCGGTGTCGGCGGGGTGGGTGTCTGGTGAACTGGGTACGGGGCCGACTGGTGCAGATCAGACGCTGACTCTTCCGCATTCGCGTCGTCCAGGGCGGCGCGGGCTGCGTGCCGGGCGCGCACGACGGTGGCGGTGGTGCCGGGGTCGGCTCCGTGCACGTCCCGCCACGCCTGCGCCCAGGCGCCCTCGGTGTCGAGGGTGTGATGGGGGTGGGCGGCCAGCAGGTCCCGGTAGCGGCTCCACACCGTGGGGAAGCGTCGGCGTCGCTGCCGCAGATGCCGCCTGCGGGCACGCTCGGTGCGGCGCTCGGCCTGGGTGCCCCGGGCGGGGGCGGGGTGGCGGGCCAGGGCGCGCAGTTCCCAGAAGAACACCCCGCCCAGCGAGGCGGCGGCCAGCACCCACGCCAGCCACCCCCCGTCCTCACCTGGCGCGTGGGTGTAGTTGACGGCTGCCGCCACCCCCGCACAGCCCCACATCGCAGCGGTGAACGGCAGTGTCGGCCGCCCGCAGCGGCGGGCGCGTTCGGTGGCGAACAGCGCCACCCACGCCCCGGCTTCCAGCATCACCGCCAGCGCGACCGCGATCCCCACCCACAGCCCGGCCCCGATCAGCGCGGCGAGCTGGAAATACAAGGCCGGGACGATGGAGCACCCCATCACCACCACAGCGGCCACGGTGTCCCCCTCGGCCAGCAGACCCGACCACACGCGGCGGACCGCCTGCACCCGGCGGAGCCGTGCCCGCTCCCGCCGCGCGTCCCGCTCGATGCGGGTGGCGCGGTCAGCGGCCTGCCGCTCCCGTGCGTCGATCCGGTCCTGTTCACGCTGCGCGGCCCGGTCAAGGCGCCGTTCCTCGTAGTAGCTCACGTCGGTCCCCCGGTTCGGTCGGCCCTGTGCAGCCAGGAGACGATCACGACGACGGTCGGCCAGTCCCAACCGGCCAGCCAATCCACGATCCGGGTGTCGTACTCCCCCAGCTCGACACCGGCGCCGTGCAGCGCCTCCAGCAGCAAAGCCCGCTGAACGGCGGTGCCGACATATCCCCAGGGGCAGGCGTGGACCGGCCCCGTGGGCACGGGCGGAATCGGCGCGCTCATCCCGTCACCCCCCGGGTGCCCCGGCGTCCAGCGCGGCGGCCGTTGGCGGTGCGGGCGGCGGGCGCGGGGCCGTGGGCGATGCGCCAGCCACCACCGCCGCGCTTGGCCGCGTACATGGCCTCATCGGCCAGCCGCAGCGCCAGCGACAGGTCAGCGACCGGCAGTTCACCGGTCAGGCAGGCCCCGATCGAGGCGCCCGGGGTGAGGGTGTGGCCGTGGAAGGCCAGCGGCGTGCACAGCCGGGCATGCAAGGCATTGAGCAGCCAGGGCACGGCTACCGGGTCGGCCACGGGGATGACGGCGGCGAACTCGTCCCCACCCAGCCGCGCAGGCACAGCGTGGGGGCCGGTGTTCTCCAGCACCTCATCCAGCCCGCCAGCTGCACAGCGCAGGGCGTAGTCCCCGGCGGCGTGCCCGTGGGCGTCGTTGAGCGCCTTGAAGCCGTCCAGGTCGATGACCAGGACCACCGCCGGACCACGCCGCAGCAAGCGTGCGGCGGTGCGCTCGAACAGGGCGCGGGTGGGCAGTCCGGTGAGCGGATCGAGCCGGGCCGTGCGCAGCTGGCGGCGCAGCCACCAGCCATGCAGGCCCCACCCGGTCAGCAGTGGCGCGGCGGCAGCCGCAGCGGGAAACAGGGTGCTCATGCCGCACCCCCGACCACAGCCAGGACGGTGGCCACGGCCAGCAGCACACCGGCTGTGCGGNCAGCACGGTGACCGCCTCAGCCCGGCGGTCAGCGGCCATCTCCGCCCGCAGGGTGTCAGCGTCCAGACGCGCCCAGTGCGGGAACGTCCCCGGACACCGGCCAAGCCTGGGCCGGATCACGCCCAGCAGCACACCAGCGGCCGTCAGCAGCACCGCCGCCCCCAGGGCACCGGCCACCAGCGCCGGAACACTGAGAGACAGACGCGGCAGCGCGGTCCCGAGTCCGGCCAGCACCGCGCCGTTGAACGCGATCAACAGCGACGCCTTGGTGTCGGTGCGGGCGATCTCGGCCTTCACATCCGCCCGCGCCTCAGTGAGGTTGGCATCCGTGCGGTCCGGTGTGGGGCTGTTGGACGGGGCGTTCATGCGATCACCTCGGCAGGCTCGGCGGGCAGGCGGTTGGTCAGGTCGCGGCGGGCGTGAAGGACGCGGCGCCGGGCGCGGCGCAGCCGCCGTTCGTCCAGCTCCGTAGCGGGCCGCTCCAGCAGCGAGATACGCACATCCAGCAGCTCAACTTCCGCGCGGATCAGCGGCATCTCGGCCTCGATAGCGTCGAGTTCGGCGGCGGTCGGCTCCACATCCAGCGGACCGACCGCCGCCAGTGCGACGATGGGTTTCACGGGTCGTGACTCCTTTCAGGGCGGACGGCCCGAACAGCGGCCCCGGTGTTCGCCCACCGGGGCCGCACGCCGTCACAAGGGGATGAAGCAGGAAGGGGACTCCGGCTCCCCGTCACCCCGCCCGTACGGGCAGGGGAGGCAACCGGCCGCAGCCCAGTGGGCTGCGGAGGTGAAGGTGCCGCGCCAGTTACCGACCCCAGATGGGCGGCGGCGCGGGCAGCGGCCTACAGGCACCGTGGACGGTGCAATGCGAGCTAGCCAGGGACCTACCTGGGACTCAGCCGGACCCATGCGGAACTTCCGGCTTCGACCACTGCATCAACTGTTCAGTTCACAAGCCACACGCGCTTCCTTCGAGCCCGTTTCACGGAGCCCTCCGGGCGTTGGTGCAGGTCAACCGCCTGCACCCGGTTTCGGGCGCCTTCGGTTGCTAACTAGCTTGCACTAGTGCGCTGTAGTTGGCAACCCCTGTGGAGTGCTGCGCTCTAGTTCGCTGTGGTGGGTACGCTCAGAGCATGACTGCCACAGGAGGGCCAAAGCCGAAAGCGGTACAGGTCGCGGATGCACTTCGCGACGACATCAAGAAGATGAAGCCGGGAGATAGGCTCCCGTCACAGCGTGAGCTGATTGACCGCTTTGGATTCGCGGGCCAGACCGTCCAAAACGGTTTGGCCATGCTCCGGGCCGAAGGGTTGATCGTGTCGGCCGGAAACCTTGGCAACTTCGTCAGCGACGGGGCTTCCCCCGGCAGCGACGTGCGCGACGACATCAAGGACATCCGCTCCCAGATTCAGACGTTGACTGAACGGGTCGCAGCACTCGAAGAGCGCTCCGCCCCGGGCGGTGCGTGATCTGTAACCAGCATGCGAGGAACGGAAGTTGTGGGGTAAGTGACAGCTAGGGGACGGTGCGGCGGAGGGGGACATGTCCGGTGACATCCCTGTGTCCCCTTCCCTGTCCCCCGGGGGTGCGGGTGAGACTCGGGGTAGGCACTCGAAGGAGGGCACATGACCGACGACAGGCCCGCATGGGCACGGCGCATCGCCGTTGAGCGGACTGCACGGGACTGGTCGCAGCGCGATGCGGTCCGGGCGCTGCGGGCGCACGCTCCCACGGAGCTGCCCGCAGAGGACAGCATGATTCGGCAGTGGAAGCGATGGGAGGCAGGCCAGACACCCAACGACTTCTACAAACCGATCATCGCGGCCCTCTTCGGCACCGTGACCCACGCACTATTCCCTGCCCCTTCGCGGCGTGACGGGGACAGGGAAATCCTCGCGGCTTCTGGCATGGAGACGCTGGAGATCGTAAGTCGTCTGAACCGATCCGATGTGGATAATGCCACGCTCGAAGCTCTGCGAATTACAGCCGATCGACTCGCCTCGGAGTACCCCTTCATGCCGAGCGAGCAGCTTCTCATCGAGGGACGGCAGTGGCTTCGCCGCGTTGTGGACCTGCACAAGAAAAGCCTCACGCTCACGCAGCACCGCGAGGTACTTGCGCTATCCGGTTGGCTCGCGCTTCTGGTCGGCTGTGTCGAGTACGACACGGGCGCTCGCCACGCGGCGGAGTCAACGCGGCAGGCCGCACTCTCGCTCGCCACCGAAGCCGAACATGCGGAGATCGCTGGGTGGGCACATGAGATGCGGGCCTGGTTCGCACTCACGACCGGCGACTATCGGGGCGTCATCGCGGCGGCGCAGGCCGGAGCCGAGACGGCGGCAAACCACGGTGTGGCCGTGCAACTCGCTGGCCAGGAGGCCAAGGCATGGGCGCGGCTCGGAGACCGTCGACAAGTCGAAGTCGCCTTGGACAAGGGACGGCGCATGCTTGAAGGAATGCCACCACCCGAGAATCTGAGTAACCACTTTGTGGTGGACCCTGCCAAGTTCGACTTCTATGCAATGGACTGCTATCGCCTGGTGGGCGAAGACCGGCTAGCACGCACGCTGGCCGAAGAGGTGCTGCGGGCAGGAACGGACTTCGACGGCACCGAGCGCTCCCCGATGCGCAATGCCGAGGCTCGCGTCACGCTCGGCGTAACGGCAGCGCGTGAGGGTGACTTGGAGCAGGCGCTCATCATGGGTGAACGGGCGCTGGAAGGGGACCGACAATCGGTGCCGTCGCTCATCATGACCAGCCGCGAACTCGCTGCCGAGATGAGGCGCCGGTACAGCTCCGAATCAACCGCACAGGACTACCTCGCACGCCTTCATTCGCTCGCCCAACAGAAGCCCGGCTTCATGCCCCGATGAAGCTTCGTTGCGGCTACGACCGGTTCGCCGGGGCACCGGGCGCGAAGTTGGCGGTCGGTCTCAATTGAGGTCTCAGTTCCTCTCCGATCCGGCACTGTCCGCTGCCGTCCACCGATGTCCACAAACCCACTTTGACCAGGGGAAGAGCCGGTTTCGTGGACGCCTGTGGACGCTCCGGGATCAAGATCGGACAACTCGTAATGCGTAGGTCAAGGGTTCGATTCCCTTAGGCGGCTCCGCGTGGAAGCCCCAGCTAGACGTCTTCTAGCTGGGGCTTTGTGGTTCAGTGCACCCGGCGCGGCGCGGCGGGCGGTCCCGGTCGCGTGCTGGTGGTCTCAGTCCTGGACTTGGTTGCTGTTGGCGGCCTCGGCATGAACGCGGCTCCCACATGCTGCGTGGCGTCCGTGGAGAGCTGCGGGCGTTCCTTCGCGAAGTTGAGTCTCCGTTCGGGCGAGCGGTTCTCGGCGAGGGGTGCCAGCAGGCGGTGGGCGGCGTGGGGCCGTTGGCGGGGGCGGGGGCGTTTTGCCGCTGGGCTGGGAGGGGTTAGCTTCGCGGGGTGGGGATGTACCTGGTGAGTGTGGATGCGCGGGAGTGGTGTCGTGCGGGGGAGGGGGGTTGGGGTGAGGTGGCCACGGCGCTGCGTGAGGAGTTGCGCTGCCGGGGGCTGCCTCCGTGGTCGGCCGTGCCCGCTCGCTCCGGCGACTGGGTGCCGTTCGAGGAGAAGATGAGCCCGCCGATGGAGGGGTTCGACCGGTTGTGCCGGGCGCACCTCACTCCGGAGGAGGCGGAGGTCCTGGGCGGCTGGACGGTGCTGGTTCCCCCGGCGCTTCCGGGCCTCGTTCACCTGCCGGTGGCTTCGGCCTTCGCTGAGGAGACGACGGTCGCGGGCGCTCCGCAGGTGCTGGGGCTGGCGGAGCGGCTGGCCCAAGTGGTGGAGCTGCCCGAGGAGACACCCCGGCGGTGCGTCAACCTGGATCTGACCCGCTGGTTCATGGACGGCCCGGCCCGGCAGCTCGCGGGGGCGCGGCCGGGTGCCTGGAGCGACGATCTGGACACCGCCTTCTACGTCGCCCTCTACCTGCGGGCCGCCCAGCATGCGCTGCGTCAGCGGTGCCCGCTCGTCTACTCCTGAATCGTTCCCATCCCTGAGGACGCGCGGTGGCCCGCCCGGCCTGCCGGGTGCGCTGGAGTGCGCCGCGCGGGCTGAGGTGGGCTGCCGTCAGGGGAGGAGCTGGCGGACGAGGGCGTCTGTGGCCCACTCTTCCCAGCGGGTGGGGGTCCAGCCGCGGCCGGTGACGAGGAGGGCGTACGTCTCCGGGCTGAGGAGGGTCAGGGCGATATCGGCGGCCGTCTCCGCGTCGTGGCCCGCGCGGAGCTGCCCGCTGGTCTTGGTCATCAGGGCCTGGGCGAAGCGCAGTTGGACCGCGTGGCGCTGGTGCAGGTTGGTGCGCCACAGCTCGGCCAGTTCGGGGTCGGAGGCCGCCGCTGCGCGCACGACCTCCAGTACCGCCGCCGCGCGGTCCAGGACGCGGCGGGCCCCGGCCGCCTGACGGGCGAGCTGGGCGGCCGGATCGGGTTCCGCGAGGAGTTCGCGGGCCCAGGGGCGGTCGAGGGTCGCGACCGGATCGCTGTCGCCCGCGATGGCGGCGTCCAGGACCTCTTTCAGTACGGCCCGTTTGGTGCCGAAGGTGAAGTACACGGTCTGCACGCCGACGTGCGCGGTGCGGGCGATGTCCTCGACGGTGGTGCCCGTCCAGCCCCGCTCGGTGAACAGGCGGGTGGCGGCGTCGAGCATGCGGCGGCGGGTGTGCCGGGCTTTCTCCGCGCGGGTCAGGGGTGTGGGCACAGCGGGCTGCCTCCTCGATCGGAAACTTTGACTGTAGTGCTACTACAGTGTAATCACTGGAGTATGACTACAGCGAAAACGCGTGACGGCCAGGCCGGACGGATTCTGGTCGCCGGAGGGTACGGAGCGGTCGGCGCCGGGGTGACGCGCACCCTGGAGCGGTGGTTCCCCGGCCGGGTGGTCCCGGGCGGGCGGGACGCGGCCAGGGCGCGACGGCACGGCGGCGTGCGGCTCGACATCGGCGACGCGGCCCAGGTGCGCTCGGTGCTGGACGTGTTGGGCGACGTGGCCGTGGTGGTGCTGTGCGTCGAGCCCGCGGACGCGACGGTCGCGCGGCTGTGCCTGGAACGAGGGGTCCACCTCGTGGACGTCGGAGCGACCCTCCGGCTGCTCGACGCGGTGGAGGAGCTGCACGGTCTCGCGGCTGGAGCGGGCGCCACGGCCGTGCTCAGCGTCGGCGTGGCCCCCGGGCTGACCAACCTGCTCGCCCGCCGCGCCCACGACGCCCTCGGCGGTGCCGAGCGGCTGGACTTCGCCGTGCTCCTGGGCTCCGGAGAGCGGCACGGCGCCGACGCGCTGCGCTGGACCGTCACCGGGCTGTCCGCACCGTCCCCGGCCCGGCCGGTGCGCACAGCGCTGCCGGGGTACGGCACCCGGACCGTCCACCCGTTCCCCTTCTCCGACCAGTACACCCTGCGCCGCACGCTCGGCGTCCCGGAAGCGACCACCCGGCTGTGCCTGGACTCCCGGCCACTGACGAGCGCGCTCTTCGCCCTGCGCCGCACCGGACTGCTGCGCGGCGTCCGGCGTCCGCTCCCGCAACGCCTGCTGACCCGGGCGTTCAGCCGGATACACCTCGGAGGTGACGGCTTCGCGGTGCGGGCCGACGCCCACCACGGCGGGCGGCACGCCGCCTATGCCCTTACCGGGCGCGAACAGAGCCGGGTGACGGGCCTGGTGGCCGCGCACGTGGCTCGCGAACTGCTCACCGGGAGCCTCCCGGCCGGGGTGCACCACATCGAGCAACTCCCCGTGTTCGCCGACCTGCCCGAGCGCCTCGCCCCGCACGGGGTCACCCTGCGAGCCCTCACCGGCGCCGGGCGGTGAGCGGGCCGGTGGTCTGCGGCGCCGGGCGGTGAACGGGACCGGGCGGTGGTGAACGGGTCAGGCAGTGAACGGGCCGGGCGGGGGTGGTCACGCCAACCCCGCCCGCCCCACTGGCACCTGTAGAACCGGGAGACCGATGGCCCGGCGGCGCGCCCAGCGCCGATGTGCCGCCGGGCATTGACCTTGTCGCGACGTCAACGTCTGTACTGAACGCATGCGTATCGGAGAACTCGCCGCGCTGGCCGGGGTCAGCACCCGCACGGTGCGGCACTACCACCGGATCGGCCTGCTGCCCGAACCCGCGCGGCGCACCAACGGTTACCGCACCTACGGTCTGCGCGACGCCGTGCGGCTGGTGCGCGTGCGGCGGCTGACGGAGCTGGGGCTCACTCTGGACGAGGTCGCCGACGTCCTCGCCGACGACGCGGGGCGCGAGCTGCGCGAGGTGCTGGACGAGCTGGACGCCGACCTGGCCGGGCAGGAGCGGGCGCTGCGCGAGCAGCGGGCGCGCCTCGCGGAGCTGCGGGACCAGCTGCCGACCGGGGCGGACGACGCGGGCCGCGCCGACGGGCCGGTGTCGCCGGAGCTGGCCGGGCTGCTGCGGGAGATGGCGCGCACCTCGGCCGCGCGCGGCGGGCCAGAGCCGGACATGGCGGTCCGTGAGCGCGAGCTGATGGTGCTGCTGGATGGCGCGGCCGCACCCGACTCCCGGGGGTGGCTGCCGAGCATGGTGGACGCGCTCGGGTCCGACCCGGAGGCGCTGGCCCGTGCTTATGACCTCTACGCCCGCATGGACGAGCTGGCCGACGCGCCCGTGGACGATCCGCGCGTGGAGGTGCTCGCCCGGGAGGTGGTCGCGGCGCTCCCCGAGGACGTCGCCCGCGAGGTGGGTCAGGAGATGGCGTCCGCGGGGCCGGGGGTGCTGGATAGGCGCACGGGTGACGGTTTCGCCCGGGCGCTGTTCGCCGCGTACACGCCCGCGCAGGCTGAGGTGCTGGCGCGGGCGATCGGCCTGCTGGCGGAGCGCGCGGAGGGAGCACGGTGAGCGGCGGCACGGCTCGGTCCGGGGGTACGGGGCTGCCGGTGCGACACCAGCGGGTGCTCGCGCGGGGGCGCGGGGCCATGGGGCGGCTGATGCGGCACGAGGGGGCACTCGCGGTGAGCCTGCTGCGGTGGGTCGCGCGGCGGCCCGCGCACGGGGTCGGCCCGGGTGACACCGCCGTCGGCTACGCCTCCGCGCAGGCGGTCACGATGTGGGTGGCGGTTTTCGCGTCGGTGGTGGAGACAGTGGTGCTCGCGCTGCTCGTCCCGTGGCCGCTCGTCCACCTGCTGGCGCTGGTGGTGGGCTTGTGGAGCGTCTTCTTCGCCCTCGGCCACCATGCGGCCTGCACGGTGCGCCCGCACGTGGTGGGCGCGGACGGCTCGCTGCGGGTGCGGTACGGGGCATTGCTGGATGTCCGCGTCCCGGCGGAGTGCATCGCCGCCGTCCGCCTGGAGCGGCGCTTTCCGGAGGGCGGGCTGCTGCGGCTGGGGGAGGACGGCACGGTGGACATCGCCGTGGCAGGGCAGACGACGGTGACGGTCGAGCTGAGCGGGCCGGTGATGTTCCGGCGCCCGCTGGGCCGGGCCGCACGGGCGTCCCGCGCACTGCGGTTCCACGCGGACGACGCGCGGGCCGTGGCGACGGCGCTGGAGCGGGCGGTGCGCGGCCGAAAGGCGGCTGTCAGTGGTGAGTGGGAGCCTGTGAGACGTAAGGGAATTCGCTGCGGAGACACGTGAAGGACGCAGAAGGACGCAGGAGGACCATGCCATGATCACAACGGATTTCGTGCCCGGTTCACCCTCCTGGCTTGACTTGGGCGCGCCCGACATCGCCGCCGCCAGCCGCTTCTACGGCGCGGTGTTCGACTGGGAAACGGAGACGTACGAGGACGCGGGTTACGCCATCTTCCGCAGCGGCGGCAAGGCCGCGGCGGCGGTGGGCAAGCTGGAGGAGGAAGGTGCGCGCTCGGCCTGGATGAGCTACTTCCACACCGACGACGCCGACGCCACGGCGCAGGCGGTGGAGCGGCTGGGCGGCACGGTGCGCGCGGCCCCGTTCGACGTGGACGGGGAGGGGCGGATGGCCCAGTTCTCCGACCCGCAGGGCGGCCAGTTCGCGGTGTGGCAGCCCGGGAAGACCGTGGGCCTGGGCATCGCGGACGAGCCGAACAGCCTGTGCTGGACGGAGCTCTACACCACGGACGCGGCGGACGCGCAGCGGTTCTACGGCGAGCTCTTCGGCTGGACGACGAGCGACATGCCGCTGCCCGGTGACGGGGGCACGTACGTGCTCGTCACGCCGGCGGGGCAGCCGGAGGAGCGCATGCACGGCGGCATCATGGAGATGCCCGCCGAGGCGCTGACGGCCACCGGCGGCCGCGCCTACTGGCACCCGGTGTTCGCGGTGGCCGACTGTGACGCGACGCTCGCCCGTATCACCGGCAACGGCGGGTCGGTGCAGATGGGCCCGGAGGACGCGGAGGGCGTCGGCCGCCTGGCCGTCTGTGTGGACCCCTTCGGCGCGGGCTTCGTCGTCCTGACCCCGGCCTCGCCGCCCGAGGCGTGACGGACGGGCGCGGGGTGCGGCGGTCGGCGGCGCGCGGCTCCGGCTTGCCGGTGTGCAGGCGCGCCCCCGCTCGTTCGACCGTTCCAGCGTCCGGCGAAGGGGACGCGTGACGTGTCTTGGGGGTCCGCAGCGCTCGCGTGCCTCGCCGGTCTGTGGGGCCAGCTGAGCCGGGCAGGCCGCCGGAGGCGCGGGAGTGCCCTACCGGGGGTCGGCGGCGGCCATGGCGTCCAGGACGAGGTCGGCGGCGTCGTCGATGCGGTCGGCGGCCTCGGTGAGGGTGAGGGTGGCGGGGAAGCGCTTCATCTTCAGGCTGGTGCGCTCCTCGATGATCGACATCAGCTCGGTGAGGGAGAGGGAGTCCAGCTCCAGCTCCGCGAAGGTGGCGTCGGGGTGGAGGTTGCGGCGCGGGAGACCGAAGGTCTCCCTCAGCACGTCGGTCAGCAGGGTGAAGGCAACGGACGTGTCGGAGGCGGTGGACGCGGTGGAGATGGCCATGGCTTCCTCCCGGTACGCGGACAGGCGGCACGCGGGCCGCACTCCCCGCCCACCATGGACCCGGACACACCATCAGCCCGGCAGCGTCAACGCGACGGCCGCACGTTCTCACTCCTGCGGGTGAGTGGGGGAGGGGGCGCGGTGTGCCGCAGCGCGCGGTACGCCCCTGTGCCTGATACCACCCCCGCTCCCGTGTGCCTGGTACCACCCCCGCTCCCGGCCGCCCGCACCTCCGCCGCTCCGGCACCCCGCGCTCGGCGCACCGCGAGCAGGGTGGGTGTTTCGGCACCGCTTCCCACGGAGACCCGGCCCGTTGTCCACAGGCCGTGGAAAGCCCGGGAGGCGCGATGACGACGACACCGACCGCACCGGCGCGGACGCTGCACCGCACGTCCGCGCAGTCCGCGAGCCAGCCCGGACGGGTGTGGGTGGACGGCGGCGAGCAGACGCTGCCGGTGGCCGCGCCACCCGCACTCGGCGGTGCGGACGCCGACCCCGCGTGGCACCCGGAGCAGCTGTACGCGGCGGCGGTGGCGTCGTGCCTGCACCAGACGCTGGGCATCGTGGCCAGCGAGGTGCGCGGCGCCGACCTCACCGACAGCCGCGTCACCGCCGACGTCGCCCTCACCCACGATGGTTCGCTGCACTACGGCTTCACCACCCGGGTCACGGTGGAGGTGCCGCGCGTGGACGCCGCCACCCGCCGCATGCTGCTCCGCGAAACCCTGCGCGTCTGCCCGATCGCGGACCAGGTGGAGCTAGCCGATGCCTGACGCCTGACGCCCGTCCGTAACGGTGTGACGACCGCCGTCCGCCCTCGGCCTGATCCGGTTGTGCGCGGGGTCAGGGCATTGCCGCCAGCAGTTCGCGGCAGGCGGTGGCGCAGCGGCGGCAGGCTCGCGCGCAGACCTGGCAGTGGTGGTGCCCGGTGTGCAGGTCGCACTCGTCGGCGCAGGCCGCGCACACGGTGGCGCAGGCTTCCAGCAGGGCGCGGGTGACGTGGGCGTCGTAGCCGGTGTGCCGGGACAGGACGCGGCCGGTGGCGTCACAGACGTCGGCGCAGTCGAGGTTGGTCCGGATGCACTTGCGCAGCTCGGTCACCTCGTCCTCGCACAGACAGGCGTCCGCGCAGGCCGTGCAGACCTCCACGGACGCGAAGCACTCCTCGATGCAGCGTGCCAGCGCCACGCGGTCCACGCGGCCCAGACGCGCCGGGTAGGTCTCCAGCATGTCCAGTGCCGGGGTGACCATGATGTGTCGCCTCCGTTCGCGCCTCCCGGTGGCCGGGGGCCGGTCGCGGCCCGCAACGGGGCGGCCCCCCGGGGGAGCTACGCCCCGGCGGGTAACACGCGCGCGGTGGGGGCAAACCTGATTGTACGGAGTTACGGCGCCCGGGGTGCTGGCCACCGCTCCGGGCGGCGGGCGCGACGCTGGGCAGGCCGGTGGCCTCGCGGTCTAGCGGCGGCGGTTCCGGCAGGGGCGTCACCGGGCCGTCGGCGCGTCGGTCTGGTCGGTCTGGTCGGTCTGGTGGCTCTGGTGCTGCCGCACCGCCAGCGTGATCCGCTCCGGCTGGGGTGGGTGGGGGAGGGGTCTCAGGTCCCGGGCGTCACCCGGTTGGGTGGCCGTCTCTTCCAGGCTGACGGCGGGTCCTGCGCTGTTAGAGTAGCCGGGCGCTTTGTCCCCACGAGTTGTGCAGCTAGCTCGCGGAGAGTCCCGGGGCGGCCACTGGCCGTCGCGGGACTCGCTGTACGTCAGGTGAGGGAGATCTGTGAGCAGCGAAACCGTCGGACGGTTCGGGCACCGGCTGGCCGACGACACGTGGCACTGGCCGGAGGGTACGTACGGCCGCTGCGGCTACGCGTCCGGGGACCGTGCCCCGAGCGCCGAACTGCTCCCGGTGCGTTTCCCCGCCACCGGCCGCGAACGCCTCCTCGACGCCCTCGCCGCCGCCCTGCGAGACGGGGGGAGCCCGCGTTCAAGCCGCACGAGATCATCAGGCCCGCGAGCACGCGCACCCTCTACACCCGGGTGGAGCGCCCCACCCGCCGGGCGAGCCGCCGAAGCCGCGGGGCTAGCCGAATGAGCCCGGTTCCCGTTGCCGCTGTGATCCTGTCCCCCCGACCTTCCGTCGCGCCGACAGAACGGAGATCATCACTCCATGTCTTCCCTGCACGAGAGTTCCCCGGCCCCCGGCCCGGTCGTCGCCGAGCAGTACGCCCGCGACGGGGCCCACGTCATCGTCGTCCGAGGTGAGCTGGACCTGGACGCTGCTCCGGCGCTCGCCCAGGCCATCGAGGACGCCCGCCGAGGTGGCGCCACGCGCGTGGTCGCCGACTTCACCGATGTCGCCTTCTGTGACTCCACCGGCTTGAACACCCTGCTCCAGGCGCACCTCGGCGGTGACCTGCGGCTGGCCGCGCCGGGTGCGTCCGTGCTGCGGCTGTTGCAGGTCACCGGGGCCGACAGCGTGCTGCGCGTGTACCCGGCGGTCGCCGAGGCGGTAGGGGACTGACCGCACCGCGCCCCAGCGGCCCCGGGCAAGGGGAAGCCGGGACGCGTGGAGGCGGCGCGGAACGCCAGGTTCCGCGCCGCCTCCACGCGTCTGGTACCGGATCGTGCCCGGTGATACGTCACCTGTCCGTGAGCAGTCCCGCGCGCAGCTTGCCCAGGGTGCGGGACAGCAGGCGGGAGATGTGCATCTGGGACAGGCCCAGCTCGGCACCGATCTGCGCCTGCGTCATCTCCTGGCCGAACCGCATCTGGAGGATGTGCCGCTCGCGCTCGTCCAGCCCGGCGAGCAGCGGCTGGAGCGCCTGGAAGTTCTCGACCCCCTCCAGCGCCGGGTCCTCCTCGCCGATGCGGTCGGCGACGCTCGGGCCGCTGTTGCTCTCGGCGCCCTCGTCCACCTGGGCGTCCAGCGACCCGGCCGTGTAGCCGTTGCTGGCGATGACGCCCTCGATCACCTCGTCCTCGCTGAGGTTGAGCCGCTCGGCCAGCTCGCGCGTGGTGGGGCCGCGGCCCAGGCGCTGGGACATCTCGTCGGTGGCCTTCGCCAGGTCGATCCGCAGCTCCTGAAGGCGGCGCGGCACTCGCACCGACCAGCTGGTGTCGCGGAAGAACCGCTTGATCTCGCCCATGATGTAGGGCACGGCGAAGGTGGTGAACTCCACCTCCCGCTCTGGGTCGAACCGGTCGATGGCCTTGATCAGGCCGATCGTGCCGACCTGGACCATGTCCTCCATCTCGCCCGCCCGGTTGCGGAACCGGCGCGTCGCGTAGCGCACGAGGGAGAGGTTGATCTCGATCAGCGTATTGCGGGCGTACTGGTATTCGTGGGTGCCTTCGTCCAGGTCGCGCAGCCGCTGGATGAACAGGCGGGTGAGTTCGCGGGCGTCCTGCGGGGCGACGGCCTGGGCTTCCTCCACGCTCGGCAGCGCCGCGGCCGTGGCGGCGTCGGTCGCGCGCGTGCCAAGGGGCGCGCTGCCGGTCTCACGGTCCGCCGCCGTGTCGGGTGCCGCGTCAGTCGTCTCGGTCGTCACCGTCGTGCTCACGATTCCCTCCCGGGGTTCCAGCCATAGACAGCAGCTCGTCTACCCCGCTTGAGGCAGAGCATGTCCGCCTGCTGTGAAATCGCGTTTCGGAGCGCCGCTTTGGTGCGACCGCCCTGGTCCGACGCCGCGCCCCAAACCCGGCACGGGTGCGCCGCGCACCGCACCAGCGCGGACGCCGGTGCGCCGCGCCGCCGGGAACACCTTGACCTGAAGTTCGGTTGAAGTCTTAGCGTCGGTCCTACCTGACCACACGGGAGGCACGGACATGTCGATGCAGATGGCCGCGTGGAACGCGCTGTACAACGCCCGCCACGCCACCGAGGACCAGCGGCCGTTCTCCCGCGCGACCCTGCGCCGCATCGGGGCGTTCGCCCGCCCGCACCGCCGGCTGATCGGCCTGTTCCTCCTCTTCAGCACCGCCGCCGCCGTCTTCGCCGTCGCCACCCCGCTGCTGGCCGGGCGCGTGGTGAACGTCATCGAGACCGGCGAGGACCGCGCGGCCGTCGTACGGCTCGCCGCGCTCATCGCCGTCATCGCGCTCGCCGAGGCGGGCCTGGGGCTGCTGACCCGGTGGCTGTCGGCGCGCATCGGGGAAGGGCTCATCCTCGACCTGCGCAGCGCCGTGTACGACCACGTGCAGCGCATGCCCATCGCCTTCTTCACCCGCACCCGCACCGGCGCGCTCGTCAGCCGTCTCAACAACGACGTCATCGGCGCGCAGCGGGCGTTCAGCGACACCCTCTCCGGGCTGGTGTCCAACCTGGTGACGCTGCTGCTCACGCTCGTGGTGATGCTCCAGCTCTCCTGGCAGATCACCCTGGTCACCCTCGCCCTGCTGCCGCTGTTCGTGCTGCCCGCCCGGCGCATGGGCGCCCGGCTGGCCCGGCTGTCCCGGGAGGCCGCCAACCACAACTCGGTGATGAGCACCCAGATGACCGAGCGGTTCTCCGCACCCGGCGCCACGCTGGTCAAGCTGTTCGGGCGACCCGAGGAGGAGTCCGCGGAGTTCGTGCGCCGCGCCGGGCACGTCCGCGACATCGGTGTGCGCATCGCGATGCTCCAGATGACGTTCGTCACCGCGCTGACCCTGGTCTCCGCGCTCGCGCTCGCCGCCGTCTACGGCCTCGGGGGCTGGCTAGCCATCGGCGGCGGCCTCGCCACCGGCACCGTCGTCTCCCTGGCGCTGCTGCTCACCCGCCTGTACGCGCCGCTGACCGCGCTGGCCGGGGCGCGGGTGGAGGTCATGTCCGCCCTCGTCAGCTTCCAGCGCGTCTTCGAGGTGCTGGACCTCAAGCCGCTGATCGCCGAGAAGCCGGACGCCGTACCGGCACCGGACGGCCCCGCCGCCCTGGAGTTCGACGCCGTCGCCTTCGGCTACCCGGCCGCTGACCAGGTCTCACTCGCCTCGCTGGAGGAAGTCGCCACGCTGGACACGCGCGGCGGCGAGCAGGTGTTGCACGACATCTCCTTCCGCGCCGAACCCGGTCAGCTCATCGCGCTGGTCGGCTCCTCCGGCGCGGGCAAGTCCACCATCGCCCAGCTCGCCGCACGGCTGTACGACATCGACTCCGGCGCCGTACGCGTCGGCGGCATCGACGTCCGCGACCTGACCGCGTCCTCGCTGCGGCACGCGGTCGGCATGGTCACCCAGGACGGACACCTCTTCCACGACACCATCCGCGCCAACCTCCTCCTGCCCCGCCCCGACACCAGCGAGCAGGAGCTGTGGGAGGCCCTGCGCCGCGCCCGCCTCGACGGGCTCGTCGCCTCGCTGCCCGCCGGACTGGACACCGTCGTCGGCGAGCGCGGCTACCGCCTCTCCGGCGGCGAACGGCAGCGGCTGACCATCGCCCGGCTGCTGCTCGCCCAGCCCGGCGTCGTCATCCTCGACGAGGCGACCGCTCACCTGGACTCCACCTCCGAGGCGGCCGTGCAGGAAGCCCTCGCCGAAGCCCTCACCGGCCGCACCGCGCTCGTCATCGCCCACCGGCTCTCCACCATCCGTCAGGCCGACCAGATCCTCGTCCTGGAAGCGGGCCGCATCGTGGAACGCGGCACCCACGACACCCTGCTGTCCCGTGGCGGCCGGTACGCCGAACTCCACCGCACCCAGTTCGCCCCCGCCAGCTGACGGTCCCAGCCCGCCGCACCGGGCGGGTCTGCGGCACGTGGACGACGTGCCGGGCGCGCCGGAGCACCCGCGTCACGCCGGAGCCGGAGCACCGTGCGTAACCGTGCCGCGCGTGCCCGGCGCGGCGCGGTAACCCGCGCGTCCCCGCCGGTCGTCCGGTCGGCGGCGCTCAAGGGGCGAGCCAGCTGACGGCGGCTCAGGATGAGGCACATGGCCACTACCATCGCCGCCCCGGGAGAAGCGCCGTGAACTTCAGCTACGAGAACCTGCGCCGCTGCACCGTCGCCGTCGATCTGGGCGCGGACCGGACGCGGGTGTACCTCAAGCAAGCGGGCATCGTCGTGGACGAGCCGTCCGTCGTCGCGGTGAACACCCGCTCCGGCGCGCTCATCGCCGTCGGCGCCCCGGCCGAGCGCATGACCGGGCGCACGCCGCCGTTTATCAAGGTGGTGCGGCCCGTCGCGGACGGCACGGTCAACGACGTACAGATGGCGCAGCGCATGGTGCGGGCCCTGGTGGGGGAGAAGGTGCGCCGCGCCTGGCGGTACCGGCCGCTGGTGCGCGCCGCGGTGTGTGTGCCGCACGAAGCCGACCCGCTGGGGCAGCGCGCCGCCGCGCAGACCCTCGCCGGGCTCGGCTGCCGCCGGGTGGAGCTGGTGGACGGCCTGGTCGCGGCGGCCGTCGGCTGCGGGCTGCCGGTCGAACAGCCCGAGGCGACGATGATCGTCCTGTTCGGCGCGCAGACGACCCAGGTGGCCGTGCTCTCCCTGGGCTCGATCGTCGCCGCCACCTGCGTCCCCGTCGGCGGCGAGACACTCGACCTCGCCATCGGCCGCCACGTGCGCAACCGCTACCGCCTGACCCTGCCGGGCGAGGCCGTGCGCGCGCTGCACCAGCAGACCACCGACGAGTCCGGACGCTTCCCCGCCGAACCCGGCGCCATCCTCGTCCACGGCCGCGACATGGCCACCGGACTGGCCCGCACGGTGCAGATGGACGCCCACGAGGTCCACGCCGCCGTGCACGGCCCGATCATGACCGTGCTCGACGCGATCCGCGGCGTCCTGCACCGCTGCGCCCCCGACCTCGTCGCCGACCTGGTAGACCACGGCATCATGCTCGCGGGCAGCAGCGCCCTGCTCCCCGGCCTGGACGAACGCCTGCGCCAGGCGACGTCGATGACGGTCCGCGTCGCCGACGCCCCGGCGTCGAGCGCGGTCAAGGGTGTCGCCGCCATGATCGAAGGCCGCGTCCGCCCCCTGCAACTCCACGTGGACGTCGCCCCGTAGACGCGGCGTGCAGCGAGCGGTGCCGTCCAGCGTGAGGGAGCGCTGCTGTCAGAGGGCGTCGAGCAGCAGGAGAAGGCTGAGCAGGCGTATCAGCAGAACCGCTGTGATGAGCGCGGCTCCAATGCGCCATCCGGGCAACCGCCTTCCCCGGGTACGGGAATCCGGCACCGGCCCCGTCGTGTCGGTCAAGAGGTCCGGGCGCACGACACGGCAATCCGGGCGGTCCGGCAACGGCCGGGTGGTCCGTGGTGCTCCCCACCAGCACGGGTCACGGCTCATCTTTGCCCACGCGGACGACGCACCAGGTACGCGTGCCGTCATCGCTGGTGCCCCAGCTCTCGGCAAGCGCCTGGACGAGGAGCATGCCGCGACCGCCTTCGTCGTCAGCCCCGGCGCGTTTGACGCGTGCGCGAGCTGGGGAGTCGTCGGCCACCTCGATCCGAACGTGACCGTTGGCCAAGGCGAGGCGGAACCGGACCATCTCACCCGCGCCGTGGACCACAGCGTTCGTCACCAGCTCACTGATCAGCAGCCGCACGGTTTCGATCGCGTCCTCGTCATTGAGCCCGCACTGCCGGAGACGGACGGCGCCGATCTGTCGCGCGTGCGCGACGTGGCATCCGCTGCGCTCGAACGATGTCGAGTAGACACCGGAGCGGATATGTCCCACGACGCGCGTCACCTCCGTCGCGGTCGTGGTCTTTGGGGTGACGCTCATTCCGGTCCTCTCGGTGAGATGGAAGAAGGGGGCGGCGGACCAGCGGTGTCGTAAGCGGCGAAGGGTCACTGGCGCCCCTTCTTTTTGCAGATATCGCAGGCGTACGGGCACGGCGATGGCTCCTGCCCGGGCGCCATGCGCACAACGCCCGTGCTGGTGGTTCCGGTCGGCTGATCGACAGGAGCCGTCACGGTGTGCGTGGTCGCCTCATCGGGGCGCACGCACTCGGGGCAAACGAAGGCCGGGGCCGACAGCGTGACTTCGGACTCGGTGGTTCCTACCGGTACGCCTTCAGTGGTCAGTTCCAAGCACCGAGGACAGCGACGCAGTGCGCGTGCTGGCGGGTAATCGGGAACAGAGTTCGCGGCAGCACTCATCTCAGGTCTTCCCGTGAGTAGTTGGGCGACTACTTCACCGTAATGGTGAATTAACTCACTGCGCCACTGGTTCGGTGAGATAACTCACCGTTAGAGTGACGGCATGCACCCCTACGAGCAGATCGCCGAGCAGTACCGGCAGTTGATCCGCGATGGCGCGCTCGCTGAGGGATCGCGCCTGCCAGCCATCCGCGATCTGGCCACCGAGCACGGCGTCTCCACCACGACCATCCGGCACGCGCTCAGCTGGCTCCAGGTTGAGGGCTATGTGCGCACCTCGCCGCGCGGAACCTTCGTCGCCGACGAACCACCAGCCGTGTCCTCGCCACACGACCGCATCGGCCGGTTGCGCCGCACGGGCAGCATCCTCGCCAGCGGTGAGACGAAGCGTGTGCTCGCGGCCGGGCTGGTTCACCCGCCGAACTATGTGGCCGAGTTGTTCGGCCTTGAGGATGGCGATCAGGTGTGCCGTCGCGAGTACGTCATCGGGAAAGGGTCGCGCCGCCAGGCGCTCGCGGTGGACTGGTATCCAGCCACGCTCGCCGCCGCTGTCGGGGCGCTGCTGTCAACGGCGCCGGGCCGGGCGGATGACGCCGTGCCGCTCATCACGGAAGCCACCGGCCGGACGCCCCGGTACGGCCGCGACGCCATGCACGCCCGTACGGCCGACGAACGCGAGGCGAACTACCTTGGTGTGGCCGTCGGATCCTGCATCCTTGCCATGGCGTACGAGTGGTCGGACGATAACGGTGTGATCGTCTACGGCGAGGTGTGCGTTCCGTCGCGCATGGACGTGGGTTACCACTACTCGCTTTGACCCTGATGTGACGGAATAACCTCGGCTGGGTCCAGGTTCTGGGCCTTGACGGCTTGCCGGATGGGCCGACTGTGCCGGGGGTGACCGTGCACTCGTCTCCGGTGTGGGGGATGGCATGCGGGCGTCTGAGTACGGCTACTCATGTAGGGGACACGGCTGGCGCATACCGTCGCCAGCATGGTCAAGACCCCTGCGCGCAGAGCCCGGGCCTTCGGTTGGGCCGCCCTGGCTGTCGTCACCGCGCTCGTCCTGAGCGCGCTCCTGGTTTTCGTAGCGGTGGCGGCGAACGCTGTCGCGGTGGTGGGGAACGCCCTGTGGAACGGGGCGCCGTATCCTCCGGCTGATCCTGACGCGGTCGCGCACCGGCTCAAGGCCCGATCCGACTGGGTGTACGAGGAATTCGCGCTGTCCGGGGCGTACGTACCGGAGGTGCACAGGATCGATACCGGTCCCTGCTACTACCGGGGGGTGAGGAGCCTTGCCCACATTGATGAGGCACGCCTCGACGTCAGCAGCTTCAGACTCCGCTGGAGCGTGGCCGATGTCCCCGAAGCCACCGCACGGGAGGCGCAGCGGCGCGTGCGCCAGCGTCTGGTACAGCGGGGGTGGGAACTCACCTATGAAGGTGACCGAGAGGGTGGCACTCTCCGCGAGCTGGGGTTCCAGTTCGAGGACCCGGACAGTGGCGACATGGTGGGAGTGGATTGGAACACCGCGACTACGACGCTGTTCATCAGCGTCTACGCTCCGTGCGGGCAGCTTCCCGAAGCGTTCGATGAGTACCACTGGCCCGAGGCAGTCTGGCACCCGGAAGAGCAAGCCGCCGGACGTTGACGCCGAGGCGGCTGCTGTGTCGAGGTGGTTGGCCTCGGTACGCGGGCTGGGATGGGGGGCGGAACGAGCATCGGCAAGAGGGGACCGGCTATGCCGCTGGGAGGCGGAAGCGGCGGGGGCGGGGTTGGGGGGTGATCGCGCTGGGGGCGAAGCCGATGTCGGCGGTGGCGTCGGAGCCGGTGAGGAGGTGGAACAGGCGTTGTGCGTCGTCGGGGAGGTCGCGGCGCCAGCCGCAGGAGACGATCGGCCACAGCGCGAGCATGCCCGCCGTCAGCCAGCTGGTGACCTGGATGCCGACGCGGCAGCCGGAGCCCTGCGGCCACAGGCGGAAGTCGTAGCGCGGGACCTGGCTGCCCAGGGGCGTCCACATGCGCTGGCCGAGGAAGCCGATGCGCCGGTCCACCTCGTAGGCGCAGCATTCCAGCCGGAAGTCGCGGTGGCGGCCGGGGAAGCGGTAGCGGTAGACGCACCCGGCGCCGCAGCGGGGTCCGAACGGGTCGGTGCCGCGGATCTCCATCACCCCGGAATGCCAGCGCGGCAGGTTGCGGCCGTCGGCGAGGAAGACGAACACCTCGTTGACCGGCAGGGGGATGGACACATAGACCTGCACCTGCGGCATTGCGGCACCTCCTACGAGCGGGGTGCGCGCCGGGCGTGACGCGCACCCGCTCCCCGACCCGGGTGTCCTGGATGCTTTCCAGGTTCGCCGCAAAAGTTCGGGTATGCCGCTTTTGGTTGAGCCGTTCGGGCGACGGCCGCCTGGCCGACCGGGTGGCCAGGCGGCCCGCGCGTTCCGCTATTCGGCCGGTGCCGCCAGGAGCAGGGCGAAGCGGGCCCCGGCGTCCGTCCACCAGTGGCGGAGCGTGAAGCCTGCCGAGGCCAGCTCGGCCTCCAGGGGCTCGCGGCGGAACTTCACCGAGATCTCCGTGCGCAGTTCCTCACCGCGCTCGAAGTCGATGGCGAGGTCCAGCGCGGGCACCGGCACCGTCTGCGCCAGCCGGGAGCGCAGCCGCATCTCGACCCGCGACTCGGCCGCGTTCCACACCGCGCGGTGGTCGAAGGCAGCCGGGTCGAACGCGGCGCCCAGCTCGCGGTTGAGCACGTGCAGCACGTTCTTGTTGAACTCGGCGGTGACCCCTTGCGCGTCGTCGTAGGCGGGGATGAGGACGTCGGCGGACTTCACCAGGTCCACGCCCAGCAGCAGCGTGTCCCCGGGGCGCAGTTGCGGGCGCAGGGCGGCGTAGAAGGCGCGGCGCTGGGCGGTGTCGAGGTTGCCTAGGGTGCCGCCGAGGAACGCGACGAGCAGGGGGTGCTCGCCGGGCAGGGTGAGGTCCACCTCGTAGTCGGTGACGGCGGCGGTGACGGCGAGCCCGGGGTAGTCGGCGGTGAGCGCCTGCCCGGCCTCGGTGAGCGCGTCCTCGCTGACGTCGAGTGGCGCGTACCGCTGGAGGGTGCCGTGCGCGGTGAGCGCGTCCAGCAGCAGCCGCGTCTTGCGCGAGGAGCCCGACCCCAGCTCGACGAGGGAGTGCGCGCGGGTCGCGGTGGCGATCTCGGCGGCCCGCTCGGTGAGGATGGCGTGCTCGGTGCGGGTGGGGTAGTACTCCGGGAGCTGGGTGATCCGCTCGAACAGCTCACTGCCCCGGCCGTCGTAGAACCACTTGGGGGGCAGCGTTCTGGGCCGCCCGGCCAGGCCCTTGAGGACGTCGGAGCGCAGGGCGTCGGCCTGGTGGCCGTGCGGCAGGCGGCGGGTGAGGGTGAAGCGCCCGGCTGAGGGGGCGGACGAGGCGGTCATGGGATGGGGGTCCTCTCGGGCAGGTGGGCGCTGGGGGAGCGGGTGGGGTCGGCCGCCTGGTCCAGAGGCAGGGCGCGGACGGAGCCGGGGGAGGCGAGCAGCAGGGAGTGTTCGGGCACCTCCTGCCAGCCGTCGGCGGCGTCCGGTTCGGAGGCGACGCACACGCCGCCGCCGTCGTCGGTGCGGTACCACAGGGTGTCGCCGTGGCGGGTGGCGGTGATGGTGCGGCCGTCGGTGACCAGCAGGTTGAGCCGGGCGGTGGGGCGGACGGCGGCGGTGCGCGTCACCAGGCCGGCCAGGACGGTGCCGGGGGGCTCGCCCGCGTCCAGCCGCGTCCGGGCCAGCGCCCACAGGAGGGCGGAGTCGCAGCGGGCCTCCAGCTCCAGCAGGGTCGCGGCGGGCAGGGGTGCGCCCAGGTCGTCGGTGAGCCGGGGCCAGTCGGGTACGGCGCCGTTGTGGCTGAACAGCCAGTCGCCGCCGCCGTAGGGGGCGGCGGCGCACTCGTCCTGGCTGGTGCCCACGGTGGCGTCGCGGACGGCGGCGAGCACGGCGTGGCTGCGCACGACGCGGGCCAGTCCGGGCAGGTTGCCGTCGGCCCAGATGGGCACCGCGCGGCGGTAGCGGGCGGGCGGGCCGTCGGCGGGGTCGGCCGGGTACCAGCCGACGCCGAAGCCGTCCGCGTTGACCGTGCCGTACCGCTGGCGGCGCGGCGCCCAGGACTGCTCGTACAGGCCGTGCGGGACGTCGGTCAGCAGCCGCGCCAGCGGCACGGGCGGGCCGACGTAGGCGAGGTGGCGGCACATCAGGCGCGGCCCCGGCCGGTGTCGTGGCCCGTGGTGCCGTGGCCCGTGCCCCGGCTTGTGCCGCCGCCGGGCGTCCCGTGGCCCGTGCCCCGGCCGCCCTGAGGCGCCGACGCGTCGCGGGCGGTGCGGAACCCGGCGAAGATCTGCCGCCGGACCGGATAGTCCCAGTTGCGGAAGGTGCCCCGGCAGGCGACGGGATCGACGCCGAAGGCGCCGCCGCGCAGCACCTTGTAGTCCGAGGAGCCCGAGGAGCCCGAGGAGCCCGAGGAGCCCGAGGAGCCCGAGGAGCCCGAGGAGCCCGGGCCGAAGAACACCTTGCTGTACTCGTCGTAGGGGTAGGCGGCGAAGCCGGGGTAGGGCGTGAAGTCGGAGGCGGTCCACTCCCACACGTCTCCCAGCAGCTGACGGGCGCCGCTGGGTGCCGCGCCCGCCGGGTACGCTCCGGCCGGGGCGGGCTCCAGGTGCCGCTGGCCGAGGTTGGCGTGCCCGGGTCCCGGCGCGGCGTCGCCCCAGGGGTGGCGGCGCGAGCGGCCGGTGGCCGGGTCGTGGCGGGCGGCCTTCTCCCACTCCGCCTCGGTGGGCAGGCGGCGTCCGGCCCAGCGGGCGAACGCGTCGGCCTCGTACCAGCTCACGTGCAGCACCGGCTGCTCCAGCGGCACCGGTTCGACGGTGCCGAAGCGGCGCCGGGTCCAGCGTGCGCCGTCGCGGCGCCAGAACAGCGGGGCCGTCAGCTCCGCCTTGCGCACGTAAGCCCAGCCCTCGGGGTGCCACCAGCGCGGGTCGCGGTAGCCGCCCGCGTCGATGAACTCGGCGTAGGCGGCGCCGGTGACGGGCGTGGTGTCCAGCCAGAACGCCGGGACGTCCACCTGGTGCGCGGGGCGCTCGTTGTCCAGCGCCCACGGGTCGCTGTCGGTGCCCATGGTGAACGGGCCGCCGGGCACGAACACCTCGTCGGGCAGCGCCTCACCCTCCGGCGGCGCGGGGGGTGGCGGGGCGTGCAGCACGGCCGGGCCGCGGCGCAGCTGGTGGGTGGCGAGCATGGTTTCGCAGTGCTGCTGCTCGTGCTGGGCGATCATGCCGAAGACGAACGCGCCCCCGGCCAGCCCGCCGCCGTCCAGCGGCGCCCGGTCCAGCACCTCGAACGCCTGCCGCCGGACGTCGGCGAGGTAGGCGCGCGCGGCGTCCGGCGTCAGCATGGGCAGCGTCGGCCGGTCGGCGCGCGGGGTGCGGAAGGCGTCGTAGACGGGGTCGAGGTCGGGACGCACGCCCGGGCGTCCGTCCGCCTGGCGCAGCAGCCACAGATCTTCCTGGTTGCCGATGTGCGCCAGGTCCCAGGCCAGCGGCGACATCAGCGGCGAGTGCTGCGCGGTGAGCTCGGCCTCGTCCAGGCAGTCGGTGAGGGCGTGGGTGCGGGCCCGGGAGGTCTCCAGCGCGGCCCGGGCGCGCTCGCGCAGGGTGGCGGCGTCCCGGGCGGCGGCGTCCCGGGCGGGGGCGGGGGCCGCGCCCGGTGCCGGGGTGGTGCTGTGGGCGGTGGATGCGGGCGTGGCGGACATCACAGGGCTCCTCGGTGGACGTCGGCGGGGCAGTGGCCCCGGTCGGCGTAGCGCTCGGCGAACTCGGCGACGGCCCGGTGTGCGGGGCCGTCGGGGTCGGTGGCGGCCAGCGCGGACTCGGCGGCGGCCACGCAGGCGCGCACGGCCGGGCCCAGCAGCGGGTCGGCCGGTCCGTAGCGGGCGGCGCGCAGCCACAGTCCGGGGCCGTGGGCGAGCGGGGTCAGCGACTCGGTGGCGGCGTGCGCGGCGGCGGCGGCACGCGGGTCGTCCAGCAGCGTCGCGGCGACGGCGAGGGCCGCGAGCCAGCCGTCCCCGGACTGGGCGTCGATCATGCGCAGTTCCAGCCAGCCGCGCGGACGCACCGGCGGGAACAGCGTGCTGAGGTGGTAGTCGATGTCGGCCCGGGTGGGTGGACGCTCCCGGTGGCCGCCGCGCAGCCACGCACGCAGGGTGAGGCTTGCGGGTGCCGTCCAGTCGGCGTCCGCGCCGTCCGGCGGGCGGCGCAGGCACAGCAGCGGGGCGTCCAGCGCGTAGCGGGCCCACTCCGCGCGGGGCGGGGCGGTGGCGTGCGGCGGGCGGGTGCGGTGCGGATCGGCGCGGGCCCACACGCGCTGCCGGGTGGACGCCCAGCCGGTGGGCCGTCCGCGCCACAGCGGCGAGTTGGCGAAGGCGGCCACCAGGACGGGGCCGAGCTGGTGGACGAGCCGCCAGCGGGCGCGGTAGCCGGTGGGTCCGTCGGAGTCGTCACCGGCGTCGAGGCTGACCTGGACGGCGGCCGTGGAGCGCATCATGACCCGGCCCCAGGGGCCGTGCCGGTCGAAGTGCGCCTCCATGGCCCGGTAGCGCGGATGGTCCAGCACGCGCGGCGGGGGGCGGAAGGGGTTCAGGCCGTGACCGTGCAGGGCGGCTCCGGCGGAGGCCAGCGTCTCGCGCAGGACGGCGAGGTCGGTGGTGGCGAGCCGGACGCAGTCGGCCAGCGACTCACCGGGCGGGCTGCTCAGCTCCACCTGGCCGCCGGGCTCGCGGGTCAGCAGGCTGCCGCAGGGCAGGCCGCCGGAGGCCAGGAGCGGGGCGAGCGCGGCGTCGATCCGCTCGGCGGGCACGGCGCGGGCGGGGTCCACCCGGTCGCGGACGTGCCACTCCAGTTCCACCCCGACGCGGCGGGGCGGGCCGGTCTTGAAGCAGATCCCGCGTATGTACTCGGCCGCCTCCGCCTCGCTCAGCTCCGCTTCCGGATCAGGCGGGCGGCCCAGCGGCCCGGCGGGCGCGGAGCCCGTACCGGTGTCCTGCACCACGGCATCCATGGCAACTCCTCCCGGAGCGGTGACTCCTGACCGCACACGTCAGACACCCCGCGCACGGGGCACACGCCGCGCACGCCGAACACGTCGAACATGGGCACACAATCAGCTTCCCTGCCCGGTCAGGTGGCGGGACGAAACATGCCGGGGCGGGGGCTGACCGGAATGTGCCGCTCCGGCCCGCCCCCGCCAGCCGCCCTACAGCGGCGGTTCCCCCACCCGCTTCGACAGGTCGATGACGGAGAAGGCCGCCCCCTGCTGGTCCGCGACGCCGGCGAAGCGGCCGTAGGGGCTGTCCAGCGGGCCGAAGTGCACCTGGCCGCCCAGCCGGGTGACGGTGTCGAGGGCCGCGTCGCAGTCGTCCACCGCGAAGTACACGGCGATGTGCGCGGGCACCGAGGCGGGCCAGTCGTCGGTCATCAGGCAGCGGGCCGCGACCGGAGCCCCGTCCACCTCCCAGGCCATCAGGTCCACGCTCGCGTCCGGAACCGGGCGTGAGCGCATGCTCGGGAAGACGGCCGGGTAGAACGCGTCCACCGCCGCCGCGTCCCGCGTGTTGACCTCCGACCAGGTGTACGCGCCGGGCTCGCCCTCCTTGTCGAACCCGGTGTGCGACCTGGCCTGCCACACGCCGAACACGGCGCCGCCGGGGTCCCGGGCCAGGCACATGCGCCCGAACTCGGCGACGTCCATCGGCTCCATCAGCAGTTCGCCGCCGTGCGCGCGGATGCGCTCAGCGGTCGCGTCGGTGTCGTCGGAGGCGTAGTACAGCGTCCACGCGGCCTGCGGCTCCTGGTCCGGCATGGGCGGCGTCAGCGCGGCGACGGCCTTTCCGTCGGAGAGAGCGCCCGTGTAGTACCCGAACTCCGGCGGGCTCTCGCCAAACGTCCAGCCGAACAGTTCCCCGTAGAAGTGCTTGCCTGCGGCCAGATCCGGAACCAGAACATCCGCCCAGCAGGGCACACCCTCGGCATGTGCGGGCATGAGCGACCACCTTTCGTCCCGTTTCGCTCCGCTTCACGCTAACCGCGCCCGCGTGCTTCCGCCCGCCGAGCGGCGGGCGGACAGCCCAGCTGCCCCGGGTGCCCAGCCGCCTGGCCGGACGGCTGGCCACCCGGGGCAGCGCCTCCACCGCGCTACCAGCTGGACTTGCGCACGCCCGGCAGGTAGCCGCCGTGGGCCAGCTCGCGCAGGCGGATGCGGGAGAGGCCGAAGGCGCGCAGGTGGCCGCGCGGGCGGCCGTCCACGCTGTCGCGGTTGCGGACGCGGGTCGCGCTCGCGTCGCGCGGCTGGCGGTTCAGCTCGCGCTGGGCGGCGGCCCGGGCCTCGTCGGACGACGCGGGCGAGGCGATCACCCGCTTCAGCTCCGCCCGCCGGTCCGCGTACCGGGCCACGACCGCGCGGCGCTGCTCGTTCTTCGCGATCTTGCTCTTCTTCGCCATCGTGGACGCCTCCTCAGACCTTGCCGCCACGGGCGCGGATACGGGCGACGGCGGCCTCGACGCCGATGGTGTCCACGGTGCGGATGCCCTTCGCGCTGAGCCTCAGCCGCACGTGGCGGCCCTCGCTGGCCAGCCAGTAGCGCTTGCGCTGGATGTTGGGGTCGAAGCGGCGGGAGGTGCGCCGGTGGGAGTGGGAGACCTGCTTGCCGAACGCGGGTGCGCGTCCGGTGAGCTGGCAGTGGGCGGACATGGGTACGCGAACTCCTTAATGAAAACGATTGTCGTTACCTGTATGGTACTCCGTATGCCACGCAACGACGTCCGCCCGGTGATCAAGCTGAAGTCCACCGCCGGTACCGGCTACACCTACGTGACCCGCAAGAACCGCCGGAACAACCCCGACCGGCTGGTACTGCTCAAGTACGACCCCCTCGCGCGCCGCCACGTCGCCTTCCGCGAAGAGCGCTGACCCACCGGCGAACAGCGCTGCCCCACCGGCCCGGCCCGGCCCGGTCTGTCCCGTCCCGGCATAAGCACCCAAGGAGCACCACCCATGAAGCCCGGCATCCACCCGCCCTACGGCCCCGTCGTCTTCCGCGACCGGGCCGCCGACTTCGCCTTCCTCACCCGGTCCACCGCCACCAGCGAGAAGACGGTCACCTGGGAGGACGGCAACACCTACCCCGTCATCGACGTGGAGATCTCCTCCGCGAGCCACCCCTTCTACACCGGCACCCAGCGCGTGCTGGACACCGCGGGCCGCGTGGAGCGGTTCGAGCGCCGGTACACGGGCAGGACCTACCGCCGCCGCGAGGCCCGCTGATGCTGGACGTCGTCATCGTCTGCGGCCTGCACGCCGACGCCCGCCGGGCCGCCGTCGAGCGGCTGCTGGCGGCCGTCCCCCGCAGCGTCGCGCTCCACCACGACCTGGCCGACGCCCCCGCCACCGGCACCGTCGGCCGCACCGTGCGCGAGGCCCGGGGCCTGCTGGAGACCGCCGGGACACCGCTGGTCAACGACTGCGCCTGCTGCGCCCTGCGCGAGGACCTGGTGCCCGAGCTGGACCGGCTCGCCGCACTGGGCCTGGTCCGGCTGGCCGTGGTGGAGCTGTGGGACTCGGTGGAGCCGAAGTCCATGGCCGAGGTCATCGCCTCGTGCGGCGGCGGGGAACTGCGGCTCGCGGGGGTGGTCACCGCCGTCGATCCGGCCCTGCTGCTGCCCTCCCTCGGCAACGGCGACGACCTCGCGGAGGCCGGTCTTGCCGCCGCCGCGCGCGACCGCCGCACGGTCGCCGACACCTTCGCGCGGCAGCTGGAGTACCCGCCGCTGGTCGTCCTCGCCGACGGCCCCGAACCCGGGGACGCCGAGGACGCGGCCCTGCTGCGCCAGCTCACGCCCGGCGCCCGGCTGCTGCACGTGACCGACGACGCCTTCCCCGCCGCCGTCACCGCGCCCGGGGCCGCCTTCGACGTGGACGCCGCCGCGGCCCGCCAGCACCCGGCCTGCGCGCTGTTGCCGCAGGACACCGCGGAGGTGGCCGGGGCGGAGGAAGCGGGCGTGGGCACGCTGGTGTGGCGGCAGGACCGGCCCTTCCACTCCGGCCGGCTCTACGCCGCGCTGGAGGATCTGTGCTGCGCCGCCGCCCGCAGCCGGGGCCGGTTCTGGCTCGCCGACCGCCCGGACACCCTGCTCAGCTGGGACGCCGCCGGGGGCGCGCTGTGCGTGGAGGACACCGGCCCCTGGCTCGCCGCGCTGCCGGACGCCGCCTGGGACATGGTGCCGCCCCCGCGCCGGGCCGCCGCCGCGCTGGACTGGCACCCCGAGCACGGTGACCGAAAGCAGCACCTGGTCTTCACCTCCCCGGACCTCGACCGCGACAACCTGCGCACCCTGCTGGACTCCTGCCTGCTGACCGACGCCGAGTACGCGGGCGGCCCGCCCGCCTGGCAGCACCTGCCCCGGGCCTTCGACGCCCTCCTCGACCCCGTGGCGTGAGCCCGGCGCCCGCCCGTCCCCGACCCCGACCCCTGAGAAAGAAGCCTCACCATGCCCCGCCGTGACCTCCGCAAGCCCGCCCGTCCCCGGCCCAACCCGCTGGACGCCGCCGGGATCACCTCCATCGACTACAAGGACACCGAGCTGTTGCGGAAGTTCATCTCCGACCGTGGCAAGATCCGCAGCCGCCGGGTGACGCGCGTCACCGTCCAGCAGCAGCGGCAGCTGGCCCGCGCCATCAAGAACGCCCGGGAAATGGCCCTGCTGCCGTACGGCTCCCGCTGAACGAGCTTGTTGAATACGTCACTTGGCCGGAACCCGGCCGGGGCACTCCACGTCTACCCGGGCGTGACCGGCCTGCGACGGAGGGTCGTGCACGTGCATCAGCACCTGCGGATGCACGTGAACAAGGTTATGATCCCGGGAAGCTGGCCAAGTTGCTCGGTGGATGCTTGGCCCTCCAATGACCCGGGAGAGCCTTATGCAGCAGGCGTACAACGGCATGGCCGCGGCGGATCTGCGCGGTGTCGCCTGGCAGAAGAGCCGCCACAGCAACTCCCAGGGGACGTGCGTGGAGTTCGCCAAGCTGCCGAGCGGCGACGTGGCGGTCCGCAACTCGCGGTTCCCAGGCGGCCCCGCGCTGGTCTACACGCCAGCCGAGGTCGAGGCGATGCTGCTGGGCATCAAGGACGGCGAGTTCGACCACCTCGTCACCTGACGCCCCGCCGGGATGCGGCACCACGGTGCCGCACCGGCCTCCCCGGCTACGCCGACGGGCGGGTGGGCTTCCCCCGCTACGCCGACGGGCCGGTGCGGAACAGCGCCCACACGACCTTGCCCGGCAGCGTGCCGTGCAGCGGCTGCCATCCCCAGCTGTCGCTGAACGCCTCCACCAGGAACAGCCCGCGCCCGGATTCGGCGGTGTCCGGCGTGAACCCGTCCAGGTCGGGGTTGCCGGAGACGGGCGCCTCCCGGCTGGGGTCGCGCACCGCGCACACCAGGCGCGACGACCACCGCATCAGGTGCAGCCGTACGGGCGGTTCGGCGGGCGGGACGGCGACGGCCGACGCTGCCCCCACTCCGTGGCGCAGCGCGTTCGTCACCAGCTCCGAGACCGCGAGCGTCACGTTGTCGCCGTGGCGTTCGAGCCCCCAGCCGGTGAGCGTGATCCTGGTGAACTCCCGTGCGGCGCACACCGCTTCGTAGTCTGCGGGCAGTGCGCGGGAAGCGGAGCCGGAAAGGGTGCCCGGGCCGGGCGGCGGAAGGCTCCGCCACAACGGGTCGAGCACCGCCGTTCCTTCGTTACCCATGAACGACGTCCCCCTGACTGTGGCGGCGGGGCGCTCCCGATGGGCCGGGGCACCCAAATCTCTTGGCACTACGTGCACTTGGGCTCTCCCCATGGTTCCCAATGCCCGCGCCGGATGCAAGGGCAGATGCACGTGCACGGAAAACTTTCCTTTCTGTGTAACCACATGGGCACGCAACGAAGCACAAAGATGGCAGACTGCTCCTGGGTCGGGGGTGCTTGTCTGATCAGATAAGGAGCGTTCCGGTGGTAAGCGGCACACAAGGGGCAGGCGGGTCGAGCGGCTCGATGGTGCGCCGGATACTGCTGGGCTCGCAGCTGCGCCGGCTGCGCGAGTCCCGTGGTGTCACGCGGGAGGACGCCGGATACTCGATCCGCGCCTCCGAGTCCAAGATCAGCCGGATGGAGTTGGGGCGCGTGAGCTTCAAGGCGCGGGACGTCGCGGACTTGCTCACCCTCTACGGCGTCACGGACGCCGCCGAACGGGAGCCCCTGCTGAACCTCGCGAAGGAGTCCAGCATCGCCGGCTGGTGGCACAGTTACAGCGACGTCCTGCCCTCGTGGTTCCAGACGTACGTCGGCCTGGAGGGCGCGGCCTCGCGGATCGACACCTACGAGGTGCAGTTCGTGCACGGCCTGCTCCAGACGGAAGGTTACGCGCACGCCGTCGTCGCCAGCGGCCACAAGTCGCTGCGACTGTCGGAAGCCGAGATCGACCGGCGCGTCTCGCTGCGGATGGAGCGGCAGAAGCTGCTGTTCCAGGAGAACGCCACCCAGTACCGCTGCGTGCTGGACGACGCGGCGCTGCACCGCCCGTTCGGCAGCCGCGCGATCATGGACGAGCAGCTGCTCCACCTCATCGAGCTCTCCGAGCGGCCCAACATCCGCCTCCAGGTGGTGCCGTTCACCCTCGGCGGCCACCCGGCCGAGTCCGGCGCCTTCACCGTCCTGCGCTTCCCCGAGCCGGAGATCCCCGACGTCGTCTACCTGGAACAGCTCACCGGGTCGCTGTACCTGGACAAGGCCGAGGAGGTCACCCAGTACGGCGGCGTCCTGGACCGGCTGATGACTGACGGCGCTCTGTCCCCGGAACAGACCCGCGACCACATCCACAAGATCCGCCAACAACACTGATCAGTCAGTACGATGACGCCACATCAGCTACCGCGTCGCCCCCACGGCGCGCACCTCCACCCCACGAAGGAACGGCATGCCCTACTTCACGGACCTGGCGCAGCAGTACATCGACGGTGAATGGCGGCCGGGAACCGGCTCCTGGGACATCATCGACTTCAACCCCTACACCGGTGACAAGCTCTGCTCGATCACCGTGGCCACCGCCGACGAGATCGACCTGGCCTACCGCGCCGCCGAACGGCACCAGCCCGCCTGGGCCGCCACCAACCCCTACACCCGCCGCCTGGTCTTCGAGCGCGCGATACGCCTCATCGACGAGCGCACGGCGGAGCTTACCGACGTCATCGTCGCCGAACTCGGCGGCACCCAGATCAAGGCCGCGTTCGAACTGCACCTGGCCAAGGAGTTCCTGCGCGCGGCCATGAACGTCGCGCTGAGCGCCGAAGGCCGCATCCTGCCCTCCCCCGTGGAGGGCAAGGAGAACCGCGTCTACCGCGAGCCGGCCGGCGTCGTCGGCGTCATCTCCCCGTTCAACTTCCCCTTCCTGCTCTCGCTGAAGTCCGTCGCGCCCGCGCTGGCGCTGGGCAACGCCGTCGTTCTCAAGCCGCACCAGAACACGCCGGTCACCGGCGGCACGCTGGTGGCGAAGCTGCTCCAGGACGCGGGTCTGCCCGGCGGGCTGCTCAATGTCGTCGTCACCGACATCGCCGAGGTGGGGGACGCCCTGCTGGCGCACCCGGTGCCGAAGGTCATCTCCTTCACCGGCTCCGACAAGACCGGCCGCCACGTGGCCATGGTGGCCGCGAGCCACTTCAAGCGCTGCGTGCTGGAACTCGGCGGCAACAGCGCGCTGCTCGTCCTGGACGACGCCGACCTCGACTACGCCGTGGACGCGGCCGTCTTCAGCCGCTACATCCACCAGGGCCAGGTGTGCATGGCCGCCAACCGGATCATCGTGGACCGGGCGGTGGCGCGGGAGTTCACCGAGAAATTCGTCGCCAAGGTGCGCACCCTGACCGTCGGCGACCCCCGGGACCCGGCCACGCACATCGGCCCGCTGATCAACTCCAGCCAGGCCGAACACGTCACCGCCCTGGTGGACGAGGCCGTCGAGGCGGGCGCCACCGCGCTGCTGCGCGGCAAGGCGGAGGGCAACCTCGTCCATCCCTCCGTGCTCACCGACGTGCCCGAGGGCTCCCGCGCGCTCACCGAGGAGATCTTCGGCCCCGTCGCGGTGATCGTGCCCGTGGACGGCGAGGACGAGGCCGTGCGCGTCGCCAACGACTGCCGCTACGGGCTCAGCGGCGCCGTCCACTCCGGCAGCGTCGAGCGCGGCGTGGCCGTGGCCCGGCGCGTCCACACCGGCATGATCCACGTCAACGACGGCACCGTGGCCGACGAGCCGATCGTCCCGTTCGGCGGCGAGAAGCACTCGGGCCTCGGCCGCCTGAACGGCGAGCACTTCACCGAGGCGTTCACCACGACCAAGTGGGTCGCGGTGCAGCACGGCCGCACCGCGTTCCCGTTCTGATCCGGCCACTTCCGGCGGCGACGGCGTGGGGGACGGCACCTGTCAGTACGGGCCCGTAACGTGCTTCTCATCGGCCACCCGGCTGGCCCACGCCGACCGTGCGAAAGGTGAACGTCATGCCCACTTCCGTCGCTCCCGAGGCCCCCGGTGACGAGCGCGGAGCCCTGCTCGCGTACCTCGACGCCCAGCGCGGCGGCCTGCGCCGGGCGGTACGCGGCCTCACCCGCGAGCAGGCCACCTCCACGCCCACCGCCAGCGCCCTGTCGGTGGCCGGGCTGCTCAAGCACTGCGCGCAGGGCGAGGAAGGCTGGCTGCGCACCATGACCGGCGCCCCGCTCGACTTCGGCGACGAGGCCGAGACGGCCCGCTATGAAGCGGGCTTCGCCCTCACCGAGGACGAGACGGTCGAGGACATGCTCGCGTACTACGAGAAGGTCGCCGCCCGCACCGAGGAGGCTGCCCGCGCGCTGCCCTCCCTGGACGAGACGTTCCACCTGCCCGACGCCCCCTGGGCGGCGGGCGGCCCCCGCACCTGGCGCTGGGCCCTGCTCCACCTGATCGAGGAAACCGCCCGGCACGCGGGCCACGCCGACGTCATCCGCGAGACGATCGACGGCAAGGGCGCCTTCGACCTCGTCGCCGAGGAGCAGGGCATCACCTGGGACGCTTAGCCGCCATCCGGACGCGGCGGGGCCGGGGGAGAGATGGGCGCGCCAGCGCCGCGTCAGCCCCCGGCCGCCCCGTCGCGACGCCCGAGCACCACGAGACGCCCGGCTCCGCCTGGCCGCCTGGCCGCCTGCCCGTGCGACGCGATCACCGCGCCAACGCCGCCCGCCACGGGTATCGGCGCGAGGAGTCCTGACCGACGCGCGCCCCACGCCGCGCCCCGCCCCCGCGCGCCCTGCCCGGGCACCGGGGCGGGACGCGGCATATGCTTCCGAACGGAAGGCCGGAAGGAGCAGGGAGAGAAGGACGGACGTGGTCGTCGATCCCCGGAGGAAGGACGCCGTCGGACTGCCGAAGGAGGGGACGGAGCCCGAGGACGCCACGCCGCATTCCGACGAGGCGCACAGCGCGTTCACCCCGCCGACCGGGGTGCCGATGCCCCCGCCGCCCCCCGAGGACGAGCACCCCACGTCCGAGTTCGCGCTCCCCGAGGGCTTTCGGCCCCGGCCGCACGAACAGCAGGGCAGCGCCTTCCGCTCACCAGCCGACCAGCGCGCCTCCGACCTGGGCGACTTCACCCCGGCCACCGGTATACCGCTCGTCCAGCTGGGGAAGCGCAACGCGCCGTGGCAGGACCGGATGCGGTCGATGGTACGGCTGCCGCTGGCCGAGCGTCCCGCGCCACCGGAGCGCCCCGCGCGCACCGAGGACGAGACCGGGCCGCCCGTCCCCCGGGTGCTCGACCTGACGCTGCGTATCGGTGAGCTGCTGCTCGCGGGCGGCGAGGGCGCCGAGGACGTCGAGGCCGCGATGTTCGGCGTCGCCCACGCCTACGGGCTGGACCGCTGCGAGCCGACCGTCACCTTCACGCTGATCTCCGTCACCCACCAGCCGTCGCTGGTCGATGACCCGGTGACGCTCAGCCGTACCGTGCGGCGTCGCGGCACCGACTACACCCGCCTGGCCGCCGTCTACCGGCTGGTGGCCGACATCACCTCCGAGGACGAGACCGCCGTCACCCTGGAGGAGGCGTACCGGCGGCTGGCGGGCATCCGCCGCAACCGGCACCCCTACTCCAAGGGCGCCCTGACCCTGGCCAGCGGCGTGCTGGCGGGCGCGGCGTCCACGCTCGTCGGCGGTGGCCCGACGGTGTTCGTGCTCGCCGCGCTCGGCGCCATGCTCGGCGACCGGCTCGCCTGGTTCGGCTCCAGCCGGGGGCTGCCGGAGTTCTACCAGTTCGTGGCCGCCGCGATGCCGCCCGCCGCGATGGGCGTCGCCGTCCACCTGTTCAACCATCACCCGTGGCTGGACGGCGCCCGCGCCTCGGCCGTCGTCACCGGTGGCCTGTTCGCGCTGATCCCCGGACGCGCCCTGGTCGCCGCCGTGCACGACGGGCTCACCGGCTACTACATCACCGCCTCCGCCCGGCTGCTGGAAGTGATGTACCTGATCGTCGGCATCGTCTGCGGCGTGCTGATGATCCTCTACCTCGGTGACCTGGTGCTCGGCGACGACTTCGTGCCCGACGAGCAGATCACCGTGGAAGAACCCGGGGTCCAGCTCATGGCCGCCATGCTGCTGGCGCTGGCCTTCTGCGTGCTGCTCCAGCAGGAGCGGAGCACGGTGGTGTGGGCGACGCTCAACGGGGGCGTGGCCTGGCTGGTCTTCGGTGTGCTGGCCCACAGCGCCGACCTCGACCCGGTCTTCGCCACCGTCGCCGCGGCGGGCCTGGTCGGACTGTTCGGCCAGCTGCTCTCGCGCTACCAGTTCGTCTCGGCGCTGCCCTACGTGACGGCGGCGATCGGCCCCCTGCTGCCCGGTAGCGCCACGTACTACGGCCTGCTGAACATCGCCCAGGGCAGCGTCAACGGCGGCTTCCAGTTCCTGTCCCGGGCGGCGGCGCTCGCGCTGGCCATCGCCATCGGCGTCAACCTCGGCGCGGAGCTGGCCCGGCTGTTCCTGCACGCCCCGGGCGCCGAGACGCCGCTGCCCGGCCGCCGCGCCGCCAAGCGCACCCGCGGCTTCTGACCCGCACCATGCCCGCTACGGCGGACGGGCCGGGGCGGCGGGAAACCCCGCTGCTCCGGCCCGTCCGCCGACACCTGCCAGCCGTCAGCGGCCAGCCGCACAGGTGTCGCTGCCGTCAGTGGCCGCCGGACGCCTCCAGGCGCTTGACGGACGCCTCGACCTCGGCCTCCGCGTCCGCCCGGCCGACCCAGTTGGCGCCCTCCACGGACTTCCCGGGCTCCAGGTCCTTGTACACCTCGAAGAAGTGCTGGATCTCCAGCCGGTCGAACTCCGACACGTGGTGGATGTCGCGCAGGTGCTCCATGCGCGGGTCGGACGCGGGCACGCACAGCAACTTGTCGTCGCCGCCCGCCTCGTCGGTCATGCGGAACATGCCGATCGCGCGGCACTTGATGATGCAACCCGGGAACGTCGGCTCGTCCAGCAGCACGAGCGCGTCCAGCGGGTCACCGTCCTCGCCGAGGGTGCCGTCCACGAACCCGTAGTCGGCCGGGTACACGGTCGAGGTGAACAGGTGCCGGTCCAGGCGGATGCGCCCGGTCTCGTGATCCACCTCGTACTTGTTCCGCGAACCCTTCGGGATCTCGATGGTGACGTCGAACTCCACTGGGAGGCTCCTCCGTGATCAACACATTCTCTGGTGATTAAGTGTCCCCCACGCAGGTGTGTGCTCGCGAAAGGGGCTGGTCCGAGGTGCTGGGTACGCCTGGGGACGGTTCCCGTGGCACATTCCGCGACACCGTCCGGCGGGCCGGGGCGCGGTGGGCGCGGGGCGTCCGGCAGCGCTGGCGGACCGCGCCGCCGCAGCGACGCCGCACCTGGGGGCTGACGGCGGGTTCGGCCGCCGCCGGTCTTGCGGTGTCCCTCGGCGCCGTGACCGTGGCGGGCCCGTGGGACTCGGGTCAGCGTACGGCCGAACGGACCCGCGCGGTCGCCCTGGCGGCGGACAGTGGCGGGCGCCACACCGGCGACGCCCGCCCGCCCCGGGAGCGGCAGGCCCCCGACCCGGCGCCCAGCGCCCGCCCGGTGCTCGCCGCCGCCGGTGACGCCGCCGCCGTCCCCACCCGCGCGGGCCTCACCGCCGTGCTGCGCCCGCTGCTGGCCGACGACGCGCTGGGCAGCACCGTGACCGCCTCCGTGGTGGACGTGGCCACCGGCAAGGAGCTGTTCGCCCGCGACGGCGGCAAGCCCGTCGTCCCCGCCTCGACGATCAAGCTGGCCACCGCCACCGCCGCGCTCACCGCGCTCGGCCCGGACCACCGGCTGGCCACCCGCACGGTGTGGGACGCCGCCGAGCGCCGCGTCGTCCTCGTCGGCGGCGGCGACCCCACGCTGACCGGGGAACGCCTGGCCGAGCTGGCGGACGCCACCGCGCAGGCCGTGCGCGCCCAGACCCTGACCCCGGCCGCGCTCGCCTACGACGTCTCCGCCTACACCGGCGCCGCCCGCCACCCCATCGGCGTCAACCCCAACATCGCCCCGCTGACCCCGCTCATGATCAACGCCGCCCGCACCGACGACTCCCGGCACGGCCCCGCCCCCCGCGCCGCCGACCCGGCCCGCGCCACCGCCGACCGCTTCGCCGACCTGCTGGCCGACCGTGGCGTGCACACCGGCGAGGTCCGCGAGGCCCGCGCCCCGAAGAACGCCGCCCCCCTCGCCGTCACCCGCTCGGCCCCGCTGTCCTCGCTGGTCGAGTCCCTGCTGACGCACAGCGACAACGACCTCGCCGAGGCCCTGGCCCGCCACACCGCCCGCGCCACCGGCAAGCCCGCCGACCTCAAGGGCGCCCGAGCGGCGGTAAAGGACGCTCTGCGCTCGCTCGGCCTGCCCGTGGGGGATGCCACCTTCGCCGACGGCAGCGGACTCAGCCGGGACAGCGAGGTGCCCGCCACGTTCCTGGCCACCCTCCTGGCCACCGCCGCGAGCCCCGACCATCCGCAGCTGCGCCCGGTCCTCACCGGCCTGCCCGTCGCCGGGTTCACCGGCACCTTGGGGGGCCGCTACGACCAGGCGGCCACCGACGACGCCGCCGGTCTCGTCCGCGCCAAAACCGGCACGCTCACCGGCGTCAACGCCCTCGCCGGCACTGTTGTCGCCGCGGATGGCCGCCTGCTCTCCTTCGCCTTCCTCACCACCGGCACCACCGCCCCCCGCGCCGCCGAATCCGCCCTCGACCACCTGGCCACCGCCCTCACCACCTGCGGCTGCCGCTAGAGCCTCCCCGGCGTGCCAGCCAGCCCCCGAGCGGTGGGGAGGCCGGGCACCTTCGCCCACTCAGCCTGTCCGGCGCTTGAGGACTTTGAGACCCTTGACGACATGGCCGCAAGTGAGGACATGGCCGCAAGGCCATGCACCCCACGCGGTGGGGAACGGGCGCGCAGGGGGCCCGGGGTGCTCCCCGGGAAACGGTGAAAGGGCGGGACCGGGGCATCGCACGCGCGGACTGTGCCACCCACCACCGACGCCGTACGGTGAAGGCATGACCAGCCCCGGCGTTCGAACGGTGGAGACCCAGTGAACCCGCTAAGCCTTGGCAGCCCTGACAGCATGGTCGACTGGAACCTCGCGGTGGCGACCGCGAACCGCCTGGTGCGGCCGGGACCGGAGGTGAGCCGGGACGAGGCGCGCGCGATCGTCGCCGAGCTGCGGCGGCACGCGCGGGCGTCGGAGGAGCACGTGCGCTCCTACACCGGCCTGGCCCCGGCGGACGCCGCCAGCGCGGACACCCCCGTGCTGATCGTGGACCGCCCCGGCTGGATCAGGGCGAACGTGGCCGGTTTCCGCCAGCTGCTCGCGCCGCTGCTGGAGCGGATGCACGAGCGGCGTGCCAGCGCTCCGGGGGGCGCGGTGCTCGGTGCCGTGGGCGGCAAGCTGGCCGGGGTCGAGGTCGGGATGCTGCTGTCGTTCATGGCGTCCCGCGTGCTGGGCCAGTACGAGACGTTCGCCCCCGCCGCGCCCGACCTGCCCGGTGCGGGCGGCGGACGCCTGCTGCTGGTGGCGCCGAACATCGTGCACGTCGAGCGGGAGCTGGACGTGGAGCCGCACGACTTCCGCCTGTGGGTGAGCCTGCACGAGGAGACGCACCGTACGCAGTTCACCGCCGTGCCCTGGCTGCGGGACCACCTGGAGGGCGAGATCCACGCCTTCCTCGCCGAGACCGACGTCGATCCCGCCACGCTGCTGGAGCGGCTGCGCGAGGCGGCGCAGGCGTTCACCGGCCGCCCGAACGGCGAGGGCGACGCGGGCGACGAAGGCGGGCGCAGCTTCGTGGACCTGGTGCAGACCCCGGCCCAGCGCGACGTGCTGGACCGGCTGACGGCCGTGATGTCGCTGCTGGAGGGGCACGCCGACGTGGTGATGGACGGCGTCGGCCCGGGCGTGGTGCCGTCGGTGCGCGAGATCCGCGAGAAGTTCCAAAAGCGCCGCCAGGCCGGGGCGGGCAAGCTCGACCAGGTGCTGCGCCGCCTGCTGGGCCTGGACGCCAAGCTGCGCCAGTACCGTGACGGCGCGCGCTTCGTGCGGGCGGTGGTGGACGAGGTGGGTATGGACGGCTTCAACCGGGTGTGGACGTCGCCGAACACGCTGCCCACGAAGGCGGAGATCGCCCGCCCCGCCGACTGGGTGGCCCGCGTGCACCGCACCCCGGAGCCCTGACCCGCCGCCCCAAACCCACGGAGCCCCGCTTCCTGACCCACGGAGCCACCACCCCACGGCCTCCACCGACCCGTAGACCCACGGAGCGCCTGCCCCACGGGCCACAAGGACCCCGCACCGCCACGCCGCCCGCCCCCAAACGGATGCCTGCGCCCGCCGAAATCACCCGTCCGAGGGACCGTGGCGTGGTGTGGCCGCGTGCGATGCTCAAACCCGCCGTCGGCCTCTGTCACCATCGACCCACCCAGCGTGACGGCCAGGTGACGGCGGGCGGAGACTCGCGCGCCGCCCCGGGCGGCCGACCGCCGCCCGCGTTTCCGCGCCCCACGGCTCAGCAGCATTTCGAGGAAGTGAACGGACATGGGTCCTCATCCCGCGGTCGCCGCAATACGCCTCGCGGTTCGCCGCGCCCTGCATGACGTCCGCACCAAGACGTCCACCCCCCACACCCCCACCCCTGCGGCCGCCACGGTGGCCCCGGGGCCCGCCGCCGCCCCCGCCGCGCCCCCGCTGGTGCTCGTGGCCTGTTCCGGCGGCGCCGACTCGATGGCGCTGGCCTCCGCCCTCGCCTTCGAAGCCCCCAAGCTGGGCGTCCGCGCTGGCGGCGTCACCGTCGATCATGGCCTGCAAGCCGGTTCCGCCGTCCGCGCCCGTGAGGTCGCCGAACGCCTCACCGCCCTCGGCCTGGACCCGGTGGAGACGGTGGCCGTCTCCGTCGGCCCCGGCGCCGGGCCCGAGGCCGCCGCCCGCGAGGCCCGCTACCGCGCGCTGGACGAGGTCGCCGAACGCACCGGCGCCACCGCCGTCCTGCTCGGCCACACCCGCGACGACCAGGCCGAAACGGTGCTGCTCGGCCTCGCCCGTGGCTCCGGCACCCGTTCGCTGGCCGGGATGGCCCAGGTCTCCGGGTCGCTGACCGGCACACCCGGCACCGAGCGCCGCTACCGCCGCCCGTTTTTGACCATCGACCGGCACACGGCGCGCACGGCGTGCCTGGCGCAGTCGCTGCCGGTGTGGGACGACCCGCACAACGCCGACCCGGCCTACACCCGCTCCCGGGTGCGCCACGAGGCCATGCCGACGCTGGAGAAGGCACTCGGCAAAGGCGTCACCGAGGCCCTGGCCCGCACCGCGCGGCTCTCCCGGGACGACGCCGACGCCCTGGACGCCTGGGCCGCCGACGCCGAGCGCACCGCACGGCTCACCCCGGCCGCTGTCGGCCCGGGCGGCCCCGGCGCGGGCGGGGGCGGGGTCGTTCTCGACATCGCCCCGCTGTGCGGGCTTCCGGCCGCCGTGCGGCGCCGCGTGCTGCGGCGGGCCGCGATCGCGGCGGGCGCCCCGGCCGGTTCGCTGTTCGCCCGGCACATCGAGGAGACCGACCGGCTCATCACCGGCTGGCGCGGTCAGCGGGCGCTCAACCTGCCCGGGCGCGTCGAGGCCGCGCGGCAGGGTGGCACACTGGTTCTCCGGCGGGGCGACAGCTGACGACGAGCGAGAGCAGCAGGGTGGACGACAAGGACATGGGTGCCGACCTCAAGTCGGTGCTCATCAGCAAGGAAGAGATCGACGCGAAGCTGGCCGAGCTGGCCGCGCGGATCGACGCGGAGTACGCGGGCAAGGACCTGCTCATCGTCGGTGTCCTCAAGGGCGCCGTGATGGTGATGGCGGACCTCGCCCGGGCCCTGCGCACCCCGCTCACGATGGACTGGATGGCGGTGTCCTCCTACGGCGCCGGTACCCAGTCCTCGGGCGTGGTGCGCATCCTCAAGGACCTGGACACCGACATCAAGGGCAAGCACGTCCTGATCGTCGAGGACATCATCGACTCCGGGCTGACGCTGTCCTGGCTGCTGTCCAACCTCGGTTCGCGGGAGCCCGCCTCGCTGAAGGTGTGCACGCTGCTGCGCAAGCCGGACGCCGCGAAGGTGGCCATCGACGTCGCCTGGGTCGGTTTCGACATCCCGAGCGAGTTCGTCGTCGGCTACGGTCTGGACTACGCCGAGAAGTACCGCAACCTGCCGTTCGTCGGCACGCTGGCCCCGCACGTCTACGGCGGCTGACGGCGTCGGCACCGGCCGGCGGGAACACCGCGGCCCTCCCCGCCGTTGGAGGAGGGGGAGGGCGGTAGGCACCAAGCCTCCCGGCAGGGCCTTGCCCGCGCGCGCCGGGGGACCATGCTGGGGTACCGTCCCAAGGACGGTCTTTTCAACTCACGATGGCAGGAGGGACGGGGCGTCACCGCCTCGTATGGATGGACGTGAAGCGATACTTCCGTGGGCCGGTCATGTGGATCGTGCTGGCCGTCCTCGCCGTGGTCGTGTTGATGCAGGTCGTCGGATCATCCGAGGGCTACAAGACGGTCGATACCGGCGACGTGGTCAAGGCGATCAGCGAGAACCAGGTCGAGTCGGCCCAGGTGACGACCGGTGACGAACAGACCGTCGAGCTGCAGCTCAAGGACGGCGTCGAGATCGACGAGAGCGACAAGGTCAAGGCGAGCTACATCGACTCGCAGGGCGTCGAGATCGTCAAGGACCTGCAGGCCAAGTACCAGGACGGGCAGCTCGAAGAGGGCTACACCGTCACTCCGAAGGAGCAGAACGCCTTTCTGGGCATCCTGCTGTCCTTCCTGCCGTTCCTGCTGATCATCGTCATCTTCCTGTTCCTGATGAACCAGATGCAGGGCGGCGGCTCCCGGGTGATGAACTTCGGGAAGTCCAAGGCCAAGCTCATCACCAAGGACACCCCGAAGACGACGTTCTCCGACGTCGCGGGCTCGGACGAGGCGGTCGAGGAGCTCCACGAGATCAAGGAGTTCCTGCAGGAGCCGGCGAAGTTCCAGGCCGTGGGTGCGAAGATCCCCAAGGGCGTGCTGCTCTACGGCCCGCCCGGCACCGGTAAGACGCTGCTGGCCCGCGCCGTGGCCGGTGAGGCGGGCGTGCCGTTCTACTCCATCTCCGGCTCCGACTTCGTGGAGATGTTCGTCGGCGTCGGCGCCAGCCGCGTGCGCGACCTGTTCGAGCAGGCCAAGGCCAACGCGCCCGCGATCGTCTTCGTGGACGAGATCGACGCCGTGGGCCGCCACCGCGGCGCCGGCATGGGCGGCGGTCACGACGAGCGCGAGCAGACGCTGAACCAGCTGCTGGTCGAGATGGACGGCTTCGACGTCAAGGGCGGCGTCATCCTCATCGCGGCCACGAACCGCCCCGACATCCTGGACCCGGCGCTGCTGCGCCCCGGCCGCTTCGACCGCCAGATCGCGGTGGACCGGCCGGACATGCAGGGCCGCCTGGAGATCCTCAAGGTGCACCAGAAGGGCAAGCCGATGGGCCAGGACGTGGACCTCGGCGCGGTCGCCCGCCGCACCCCCGGCTTCACCGGCGCGGACCTGAACAACGTGCTCAACGAGGCGGCGCTGCTGGCCGCCCGGTCCAACGCCAAGCTGATCGACAACACGTTCCTGGACGAGGCGATCGACCGCGTCGTGGCCGGTCCGCAAAAGCGCACGCGGATCATGAGCGACAAGGAGAAGAAGATCACCGCGTACCACGAGGGCGGGCACGCCCTGGTGGCCGCGGCCTCGCCCAACTCCGACCCGGTGCACAAGATCACCATCCTGTCCCGGGGCCGCGCGCTCGGCTACACCATGGTGCTGCCGGACGAGGACAAGTACTCCACCACGCGCAACGAGATGCTCGACCAGCTCGCCTACATGCTCGGCGGCCGGGCCGCCGAGGAACTGGTCTTCCACGACCCGACCACGGGCGCCGCCAACGACATCGAGAAGGCCACCGCCACGGCCCGCGCGATGGTCACCAAGTACGGCATGACCGAGCGGCTGGGCGCGATCAAGTTCGGCTCCGACCAGTCTGAGCCCTTCCTGGGCAAGGAGATGGCCCACCAGCGCGACTACAGCGAAGAGGTCGCGGGCCTGGTGGACGAAGAGGTCAAGAAGCTGATCGAGACCGCGCACAACGAGGCGTGGGAGATCCTGGTCGAGAACCGGGACGTGCTGGACAACCTCGTCCTGGCGCTGCTGGAGAAGGAGACGCTGGGCAAGGAGGAGATCGCCGAGATCTTCCAGCACATCGTCAAGCGCCCGGCCCGCCCGGCGTGGACGGGCTCCACGCGCCGCACCCCCTCCACCCGCCCGCCGGTCGCCACGCCGAAGGAGATCGCCGTCACCAACGGCTCCCCGTCGCTGGAGAAGGGCAAGGAGATCGGCCCGGTCGAGACCCCGGCGGACGGCGCCGCCGGGTAACCGCCCGCCGTCGCCACCGGTACAGCAGCACCGGCCGGAATTCGCCGCGCGCCCCTCGGGTTCTAACCTGAGGGGCGCGCGGCTGTTTTTTCGGGCGCACAGGCGAGGGACGCACCGGCTCCCGCGCGGTTTCAAGGAACGAGGCACATCCATGATCGACCCGGTGAAGCTGGCCGGTGAGGGCGAGATCGGCGAGTTCGACGAGAAGCGGGCCGAGAACGCCGTCCGCGAGCTGCTGATCGCGGTCGGTGAGGACCCGGACCGCGAGGGCCTGCGCGAGACCCCGGGCCGGGTCGCGCGCGCCTACCAGGAGATATTCGCCGGGCTGCGGCAGCGCCCCGAGGACGTGCTGACGACGACGTTCGACCTGGGCCACGACGAGATGGTGCTGGTCAAGGACATCGAGGTGCTGAGCACGTGCGAGCACCACCTGGTGCCGTTCGTCGGCTTCGCCCACATCGGCTACATCCCCTCCACCGAGGGCAAGATCACCGGCTTGTCCAAGCTGGCCCGCCTGGTGGACGTCTACGCCCGCCGCCCGCAGGTCCAGGAGCGCCTGACGACGCAGATCGCGGACTCGATGATGCGCCTGCTGGAGGCGCGCGGGGTGATCGTCGTCGTGGAGTGCGAGCACCTGTGCATGACGATGCGGGGAGTCCGCAAACCCGGCGCCAAGACCCTCACGTCCGCCGTGCGCGGCCAGCTCCGCGACGCGGCGACCCGCTCCGAGGCGATGAGCCTGATCATGGCCCGCTGAGCGGCGCGCCGTTCCCACCCGGCCCTCCCGCTGTCCCACCCCGCCGCAGACCGGGGGCGGGACAGGGCCACCCGGCCGCCGCCTACGCTGGGCGTATGAACGGTGAGGTCTTGCGGACGGTGAACGGGTTGCCCCAGTGGGACCGCTGCGCGGTCATGGGCGTGGTGAACGTCACCCCGGACTCGTTCTCCGACGGTGGCCGGTTCTTCGACCCGGCCACAGCGGTCAAGCGCGGCCTCACCCTCGTCGCCGAGGGCGCCGACCTCGTGGACGTCGGCGGCGAGTCCACCCGCCCCGGCGCGCAGCGCGTGGACGAGGCGGAGGAGCTGCGCCGCGTCCTGCCGGTGGTCCGGGCGCTGGCCGGGGAGGGCGTCGTCGTCTCCGTGGACACCATGCGCGCCGGGGTGGCCGAGCAGGCCGTCGCCGCGGGCGCGCGGCTGGTCAACGACGTCAGCGGCGGCCGCGCGGACCCGCGCATGGTGCCGACGGTCGCCGCTGCGGGGGTGCCGTTCGTGGTGATGCACTGGCGCGGCCAGTCCGCCGACATGAACGACCGCGCCGTCTACACCGACGTCGTGCGCGAGGTCACCGATGAGCTGCGCGTCGCCCTGGACGCCGCCGTGGACGGCGGGATCGCGCCCGACCGCCTGATCATCGACCCCGGACTGGGCTTCGCCAAGCAGGCCGGGCACGACCTCACGCTGGTGGCCGCGCTGCGCGCGCTGGGCGCGGAGCTGGGGCGGCCGATGCTGGTCGCCGCCTCCCGCAAGCGCTTCCTGGGCCGCGTGCTGGCCGGTGCGCCGGACGCCGCGCCGCCGCCCGCCCGCGAGCGGGACGCCGCCACGGCCGCCGTCTCCACGCTCGCCGCCCGCGACGGCGCCTGGGCGGTGCGCGTGCACGAGGTCCGGGCCAGCGCGGACGCCGTGCGGCTGGTCCACGCCGTCGAGCGGGCGGCCCGGTGACCGGCCCCGGGGCCAGCGCGGGCGTCGAAGCCGTCGCGACACCGACGGCGCCTGGCGCGTCTGGTCGCACCACGGCTCGCCGGTCATGGTGGACGAGGAGGCCGAGGACGGCCCGCCGGAATCCCCCGAGACGACGGACTGAACCCCCGGGCACGCCGCGCGTCACCCGTGGGGGTGCCGCCGGGGGAATAGCGGCGTGACGATCACCGCTGACGGGTAAGCGCGCCTGGCGCAGCCGTGGGCGGTACGGGTGGCCGTCGGCGGGCGCGGACGCGGCGAAACCGGCCCCTGGGCACGGCCTGTCGCCGTTCGCAGGTAGATTCGACGCGGTCCCCCGTGCGGAGAAGCCTCTGTGGGCCGGGCGGACCGGCAGCCGGGCCACGACCAGCCCGACCCGACCAGCGCCCTCCGCAGCAGGGCCGAGACCGAACCCGAGAGGGGAGTGACGCACGGTGCACCGTGGACCTGACGATCCCGCTGGCCCGGACGTGCCCGACGCACTCGGCGGTCCCGGCGCTCCCGGCGCTCTAGGCGGTCTCGACCGCGTGGCCGTGCGGGGCTTGCGGGCCACCGGCCACCACGGGGTCTTCGAGCACGAGCGGGCCGAGGGGCAGCTGTTCGTGGTGGACGTGGACCTGGGCGTGGACACGCGTGCCGCCGCGGCGGGCGACGAGCTGGCGCGGACGGTGCACTACGGCGTCGTCGCCGAGGAGGTCCACGCGATCATCACGGGCGAGCCGGTTGACCTCATCGAGACCCTCGCCCAGCGCATCGCCGACCAGTGCCTGCGCCACGAGGCCGTGCACGACGTGGAGGTGGTCGTCCACAAGCCGGGCGCCCCGATCCCCGTGCCCTTCGACGACGTGACCATCACCATCAAGCGGAGCCGCTCATGACGCCGAACAGTGACCCGACCGTGCAGCCGGTACCGGCCTCCGTGGTCCGGCAGGTCGATGCCGCCGACTCCACGCTGGCCAACCCGCGGCACGCGGTGATCTCCCTCGGCAGCAACCTGGGCAACCGCCTGGAGACGCTGCAGGGCGCCGTGGACGCGCTGGAGGACACCCCGGGCGTGCGGGTGAAAGCCGTCTCACCGGTCTACGAGACCCAGCCCTGGGGCGTGGACCCGCAGTCCCAGCCCGCCTACCTGAACGCCGTCGTCCTGCTCCGGACGACGCTGCCGCCCGCCTCGCTGCTGGAGCGCGGGCAGGCGATCGAGGAGGCGTTCCAGCGCGAGCGCACCGAGCACTGGGGGCCGCGCACGATCGACGTGGACATCGTCTCCTACCAGGACGTCGTCTCCGCCGACCCGGGCCTGACCCTGCCGCACCCGCGCGCCCACGAGCGCGCCTTCGTGCTGGTGCCGTGGCACGACGTCGATCCGGCCGCCGAGGTCCCGGGCGTCGGCCCGGTCGCCGAGCTGCTGGCCGGTGTGCCCGGTGAAGGCGTCGCCGTCCGCGCCGACCTGGAACTGGCCCTGCCGGAGTGAAGCAGCTGCGCGTACGGGTCCTGGCCGGCGTCTTCCTGGTCGCCGGGGTGCTGGCGTGGGCGGGCTCGCGCCTGTGGCACGCGCTCGGTTCGCTGCCCGCCGTCCCCGCCCCCGCCCCCATCGTGCTGGGCGGCATCGCCGTCGTCCTGCTGGCCACCGCGCTGTCCCTGCGCGCCCGGCTGAAAGCGCAGCGCGAGCGGCGTCCGGGCGCGCGGGGCGTAGAGCCGCTGCTGGCGGCCCGCGCGGTGCTCTTCGGCCAGGCCAGCGCCCTGGTGGGCGCCCTGGCGGCCGGGGTCTACGGCGGCATGGGCCTGTTCCTGCTCACCTCCGACCTCTTCCAGGTCGCCGCCCGCCGCGAACAGGCCCTCTACGCGGGCGCGGCGGTGCTCGCCGCCGCCGCCGTCATCGCCGTCGCGCTGTGGCTCCAGCACATCTGCCGCCTCCCCGAAGACGAGGACCCGGCCGCCCCGGCGCCAGCGGGATAAACACCAGCGGTACGCGGGGCGGCGCCGGGGTGGGCCTCATACCCGGGTGGTGAGGGTGTGGCGTTCGAGGTTCAGGAGGTGGGTTTTGCGGGGGAGGCCGCCGCCGTAGCCGGTGAGGGCGCCGGAGGCGCCGATGACGCGGTGGCAGGGGACGATGATCGACACCGGGTTGCGGCCGTTGGCCAGGCCCACGGCACGGGCGGCGGTGGGGCGGCCGATGCGGGCGGCGAGTTCGCCGTAGTGGACGGTCTCGCCGTAGGGGATGTCACACAGCGCGGCCCACACGGCGCGCTGGAACGGGGTGCCGGACAGGGCGAGCGGCACGGTGAACGCCGTCCGGTCGCCCGCGAAGTACTCCGCGAGCTGGGTGGCTGCGGCGGTGAGGGCGGGGCTGGTGGCGTCGGGGGCGCCGAAGGTGTGCTCGGGCGGGCGGTGCCGCTGGTCACGCAGGTAGACGCCGCTGAGGACGCCGCCGGTCGCCACCAGGGTGAGCGGGCCGACGGGGCTGTCCACCACGGTGTGGGTGCGCTCGGAGTGCTCGGTCATGGCTCCAGCCTGGCACTGCCGGACGCAGGGTACTGGCGGGTTTCGGACCCGGCGGTGACCTTGGCCACCGGACACGCCCTAGGTTCCGGGGACGGTTTCCAGGGTGACGTCGGACTGGGGGCGGGAGTCGGTGGCGATCGAGCGGCGCAGGGCCTCGTGCAGCGCGGTGGGGGTGAGGACACCGGCGAAGCGGTCGCCGTCCAGCACCGCGATCCAGCCCGCGTCGTACTGGAGCATCGTGGCGAACGCCTGCTTGAGGGAGTCGCCCAGCGGCAGCCAGGCGTCCATGCGGCGGGCGTGGTCGCGGACGGTGCCCTGGTGGCCCTTGCGGAGAGCCCCGTTCTGGGCCTGCTCCAGGGTGTCCGCGCCGACCCAGCCGTGCAGGGCGTCGGCGTCGTCCAGGACGACGGCCCACGCGGCGTCGGCGGCGCGCAGCCGGGCGGATGCGGCCACCAGCGGGTCGTCGAGGGAGACGACCGGAGGTTCGGCCAGGTCGGCGCGCTCGATCGGGGTGACGGACAGCCGCTTGAGCCCCCGGTCGGCGCCGACGAACTGGGCGACGTACGGCGTGGCGGGGGCGCCCAGAATGCGGGCGGGGGAGTCCAGCTGCTCGATGCGGCCCGCGCCGTAGACGGCGATGCGGTCCCCGAGGCGCACGGCCTCCTCGATGTCGTGCGTGACGAACAGCACCGTCTTGCGGACCTCGGACTGGAGCTTCAGGAACTCGTTTTGCAGGTGCTCGCGCACCACCGGGTCCACCGCGCCGAACGGCTCGTCCATCAGCAACACCGGCGGGTCGGCCGCCAGCGCGCGGGCGACGCCGACGCGCTGGCGCTGGCCGCCGGAGAGCTGGTCGGGGTAGCGCCCGCCGAACGTGGCCGGGTCCAGACCGACGAGGTCGAGCAGCTCGGCGGCGCGGCGGCGGGCGTCGGCCCGGGAGCGGCCGAGCAGCAGCGGCACCGTCGCGGTGTTGTCCAGCACCGTCTTGTGCGGGAACAGGCCCACCTGCTGGATGACGTAGCCGATGCGGCGGCGCAGCCGTACCGGGTCGATCGACGCGATGTCCTCGCCGTCCAGCAGGATGCGGCCCGCGCTCGGCTCGATCAGCCGGTTGACCATCTTCATCGTCGTCGTCTTGCCGCACCCGGAAGGCCCCACGAGCGTGACCAGCTCGCCCTCGGCGACCTCGAAGGACAGGTCGTCCACGGCGACGGTGCCGTCCGGGTAACGCTTGGCCACGTGCTCGAATCGGATCATGCGCGCCCTTCCCTCGCCCGTCATTGTGTCACCCCCGGAGGTTAGGGTCGCGGGGTGACGAGCAGTGCGGGGCAGGCGAGCAGCTGTGTGGCCGCCAACGAGTGGATCTGCGCGGAGTACGTGCGTACGCGCAGCCAGGAGTTGGCCGACGCCACGGTGCAGCACGTGTGGATCACCGCCGTCTCGGTGGGCATCGCGCTGCTCATCGCCTTCCCGCTCGCGCTGCTCGCGCGGCGCTGGCGGGCCGCGGCCGGTCCCATCCTGGGCCTGACGACGGTGCTGTACACCATCCCGTCGCTGGCCATGTTCGCGCTGCTGCTGCCCGTGCTCGGGCTGTCGGCGGCCGTCGTCGTCACCGGGCTGGTGCTGTACTCGCTGACGTTGCTGGTGCGCAACATCCTCGCCGGGCTCGCCTCCGTGCCCGGCGAGACCCGGGAGGCGGCGCGCGGCATGGGGTACGGGCCGGTACGGCTGCTGCTGGGCGTCGAACTGCCGCTCGCGCTGCCCGGCGTGCTGGCGGGCGTGCGCATCGCCACCGTCTCCGCCGTGTCGCTGACGACGGTCGGCGCGATCGTCGGCTACGGCGGGCTCGGCAACCTCATCTACAGCGGCATGCAGACCCTGTTCAAACCCGAGGTGCTGACGGCCTCCGTGCTGTGCGTGCTCCTCGCGGTGCTGTTCGACGTCGCGCTGCTCGGGGTGCAGCGGCTGCTGACACCGTGGTCCCGGAACCGGACCCGGCGGCGCTTTGGCGGGCGGTTCGCGCACCGGTTGCGCGTGGGGAAGGCGGTCTGAGATGGGCGTGCTGGGCGACACCTGGGCCTGGCTCACCGACGGCGCCCACTGGAGCGGCGCCGGCGGGGTGTGGCAGCGGCTGGGCGAACACCTGATGCTGACGGGGCTGTGCCTGGCCATCGCCTGCGCGCTGGCGCTGCCGCTCGCGCTGTGGCTCGGGCACATCGGACGCGGGGGCGCGCTCGCCGTCAACCTCTCCAATGCCGGGCGGGCCGTGCCCACGTTCGCCGTGCTCGTCCTGCTCACCCTCACCCCGCTCGGTGACTACGGAATGCTGCCGACCGTCGTCGCGCTCGTCCTGTTCGCCGTGCCGCCGCTGCTGACGAACGCCTACGTCGGCATGCGCGAGGCCGACCGGGACGTGGTGGAGGCCGCGCGGGGGATGGGCATGTCCGCCGGGCAGCTGCTGTGGCGCACCGAGCTGCCGCTCGCCTACCCGCTGATCATGACCGGGCTGCGCTCGGCCGCCGTCCAGATCGTCGCCACCGCCACCCTGGCCGCGCTGCCCGGCGGGGGTGGGCTCGGGCGGGTCATCACCGCCGGTTTCCGCCGGTACGACACGCCGCAGGTGGTGGCCGGGGCCGTGCTCGTCGCGGCCCTCGCGCTGGCCGTCGAAGGGCTGCTGGTGCTGCTCGACCGCGTCTGCGACCCGATGCGCGGCCGGGCCAGGGCCGCCCGCGCGACGACGCGGACCGCACCGCTGAAGGCCGCACTGTAAGCGCGGCCTTCCTCCGGCTGTCGCTTGGCAAACCGTCTGAACCAGCTGAACCGTCTGAACCAGCTGAACCGTCTGATCTGACCTGAGGAGTACCCCGTGAGACACCCGCGTCGCACCTTCCGTCCGCGCGGCACCGCGCTCGCCGCCACCGCCGCACTGGCCGCCGCGCTCACCGCCTGCGGCGGCGGGGGTGAGAGCCTGGAGGAGCAAGGGGGTCAGCCCACCGGCGAGGGCGGCGGTGACCAGGGCAGCCTCGTCATCGGCGCGGCCGGGTTCACCGAGTCCACGGTGCTGGCCCAGCTGTACGCGCAGGTCCTGGAAGACGCCGGGTACAACACCAGCGTGCAGCAGCTGACCACCCGCGAGCTGTACGAACCGGCGCTGGAGTCCGGAGACCTCGACGTCGTCCCCGAGTACGCGGCCACGCTCGCCGAGTTCCTCAACGCCAAGGTCAACGGGCCACAGGCGGCGGCCGAGAGCCCCGTGGCGTCGAACGACGTGCGGGAGACCGTCGCGGCGCTGCGCGAGCTGGCCGAGCCGCGCGGCCTGACCGTCCTTGAGCCCGGCGACGCCGTGAACCAGAACGCGTTCGCGGTGACGGAGGAGTTCGCCGAGGAGCACGGCCTGAAGACGCTCAGCGACGTCGGCGAGGCGGGCCTGGAGATCCGGCTGGCAGCCGGTGACGAGTGCCCCGACCGGCCCTTCTGCCAGCCCGGGCTGGAGCAGACGTACGGCATCGACGTCGCCGCGCTGGACCCCAAGGGCGTCGGCAGCGTCCAGGCCAAGCAGTCCGTCGCCGACGGCGAGAACGACATGGTCCTGACCACCACCACGGACGCGACGCTGGACCAGTTCGGGCTCGTGCTGCTGGAGGACGACAAGAACCTCCAGAACGCGGACAACGTGCTGCCCGTCCTCAACACCCAGGACGCCGGTGACGACACGGTGGCGGCCACGCTGAACAAGCTGACCGCCCAGCTGACGACCAAGGACCTGACGGAGCTGAACCGTCAGGTGGACGCGGAGCGCCGCAAGGCGAGCGAGGTCGCGAGGGAGTACCTGGAAAGCCGTGACCTGGTGGGCTGACGGAGGCTCACCTCCCGCGGCCCGGCACGTCCCGCCGCAGGCCCGGGACGCCTGTGGCGGGCGGCCCGCGAGGTGTTGAGACGGGAAAGGGGCGGACGCGCCCTCCCGGGAGGACGCTACGCACGGTACATTCCGGCCCATGCCACAAGGACGCCACCGGCAGGCTCCACCCCTGCACCAGCTGCTCGCACCGACGACGCTGGCCGTCGCCGCGCTGGCCTGCGCGGGCGGCGCCTGGCTCACCCAGGACGCGGTGCTGCCCGCCGCTTTGGCGACGGGGGCCGCGCTCAGCGCGGTCGCCGGGGCCGTGCTGCTGCGCCGCTGGGACCGGGACGCCGGGCGCCGCCTCGGTGAGGCGCAGGCCGAGCGCCGCAGCCTGGAGTGGCGCGTGGAGGAGCGGTACGCCGAGCTGGAGTGTGACCTGGACGACGCGCACGAGGCCCGCCACGCGCTGGAGACCGCGCTGCGGGAGAAGCGGGACGCGTTCGAGAAGCTGCGCACCGAGCACGCCGCGCTGTTGCGCCGGTACGCGCACGCCGAGACCGACCGCGCGTCCGCGCTGGAGGGGCGGCGGCAGCTGGCCCTGTCCGCCGCGACGCCCGCGCGGGCGCTGCTGCCGGGGCGTCCGTCCGCGCTGAGCGCCGAGGCGTTCCGCCGGGCGAACGCGGCTCTGGAGCGGCTGGCGGCGCCGCAGAAGCGGGCGGAGGCGCGGGCGGAGAAGTCGCGGGAGGCGGACGGGTTCGACTACTTCTCGGCGGGCGGGCAGCCCCGGAGCGGCGCGGCGGAGGTCATCGACCTGACGGAACGCGGGGAGGCGGCCGAACGCGGGGAGGCGGCCGAACGCGGGGAGGCGGCCGAACGCGGGGAGGCGGCCGAACGCGGGGTGGCGGCCGAACGCGGGGAGACGGCGGAGCCACCGGCACCGCGTCGGCGGCACCGCATCTCCTGACGCCCACGCGGCCCCCGGCAGCCGGTCAGCCCCAGCTGTCCCCGGCCCACGGCCCGGCCGACGCCGCTACGTGTCGCTCACTTGTCGATGTCGCCGACGACGAAGAAGAACGAGCCGAGAATGGCCACCATGTCGGCCACCAGCGTGCCGGGCAGGAGTTCCGTCAGGGCCTGGATGTTGTTGTAGGACGCCGAGCGGAGCTTCAGCCGGTACGGGGTCTTCTCGCCCTTGGAGACGAGGTAGTAGCCGTTGAGCCCGAGCGGGTTCTCGGTCCACGCGTAGGTGGCGCCCTCCGGGGCCTTCAGCACCTTCGGCAGGCGCTGGTTGACGGGGCCGGGCGGCAGGTCGGCGAGTCGGTCGAGGCAGGCGTCGGCGAGGTCGAGTGAGGCGTGCGTCTGGCCGAGCAGGACCTCGAAGCGGGCGAGGCAGTCGCCGCCGGTGCGGGTGACGACGCGCAGGGTGTCGCCGAGCGAGCCGTATGCGAGGTAGGGCTCGTCGCGGCGCAGGTCGAAGTCCACCCCGGAGGCGCGGGCGATGGGGCCGCTGACGCCGTAGGCGTGCACCGTCTCGGGGGCCAGCACGCCCACCCCGGCGGTGCGGGCGCGGAAGATCTCGTTGCCCAGGACGAGATCGTCGTAGACGGGCATGCGCGCGCGCACGGCGGCGACGGCGGCCCGGGTGCGTCCCAGCCACCCGGCGGGCAGGTCCTCCTTGAGGCCGCCGACGCGGTTGAACATGTAGTGCATGCGCCCGCCGGACAGCTCCTCCATCACGTGCTGGAGGTCCTCGCGCTCGCGGAAGGCGTAGAACATCGGCGTGATGCCGCCCAGCTCCAGCGGGTAGGAGCCGAGGAACATCAGGTGGTTGAGCACCCGGTTCAGCTCAGCCAGCAGCGTGCGCAGCCACACCGCGCGCTCGGGCACCTCCATGCCGAGCATGCGCTCGACGGCGAGGACGACGCCCAGCTCGTTGGAGAACGCCGACAGCCAGTCGTGCCGGTTGGCCAGCACGATGATCTGCCGGTAGTCGCGCGCCTCGAACAGCTTCTCCGCGCCCCGGTGCATGTAGCCGACGACGGGTTCGGCGGCGCTGATCCGCTCGCCGTCCAGCACCAGGCGCAGCCGCAGCACGCCGTGGGTGGACGGGTGCTGCGGCCCGATGTTGAGCACCATGTCCGTGCTCTCGGCCGCGCCTCCGATGCCGACGGTCGTCTCAGTCATGGGGCCAAGTCTGACACCCCCGGCCCGGAGCGGACGCGGTGCTGTCCGCCTAGGCTGGAGCCCATGCAGCAGCGAACAGGGGGAGGACCCGGCCCGGAGGTGGCCCGGGGCGCAACGGTGTCCCAGACGCCGGAGCAGTGGCGCGGGGTGGAACGGGCGCTGCTGCGGATGCGGCGCATGGTGCTGGTCACGACGATGGCCGCGCTGACGTTCGCCACGGCCGCCGTGCTCGGCCTGCCGCTCGGCCCGGTGTGGGCGCTGCCCGCGCTGCTGTGGCCCGCGCTCGCCGGGTGGGGCTGGTTCGCGCTGGCCCGCAACTGGCGCTCGTGGCGGTACGCCGAGCGGGCCGACGACCTGCTGATCAGCCGGGGCGTGCTGTGGCGCGAGCTGACCGTCGTCCCGTACGGGCGCATGCAGCTGGTGGAGGTCACCTCCGGGCCGCTGGAGCGCAAGTACGGGCTGGCCCGGCTCCAGCTGCACACCGCCGCCGCGACGACGGACGCGACGATCCCCGGGCTCGTTCCCGCCGAGGCCGAGCGGCTGCGCGACCGGCTCACGGAACTGGGCGAGGCCCGCTCGGCGGGTCTGTGATGCCGGGCGCGCGGGAGACCCGCCCGGAGCCGGGGCACGCGGAGAGCCGCCCAGAGCCCGCGACGGCCGCCGAGCGCGCGGCGGAGGGCCACCCGGAGCCCGGGACGCGGGAGCGGGTGGCGTCGGCCGAGGGACGCAGGCTGCACCCGGTCACGCCGTGGCGGCGGACGTGGGCGCCGATAGCGGCGATGGCCGTGTTCGCGGCGCAGGACTACCAGCGCACCCGCGAGTGGTTCGAGGCGCTGACCCTCGGCTGGCTGCTGCTGGCGTTCGCCGTGGTGGTGCCGGTGGCCGCCGGGTACGGGTTCTGGTCCTGGTGGGTGACGCACTACGCGGTCACCGACACCGAGCTGCGCATCCGCACCGGCATCGTCTTCCGCCGCGTGGCGCACCTGCGGCTGGACCGCATCCAGGCCGTGGACGTCTCCCGGCCGCTGCTGGCCCGCGTGCTGGGCGTGGCGAAGCTCAAGCTGGACGTCGTCGGCACCAGCGCCAAGGACGAGCTGGCCTACCTCGGCGAGGCCGACGCCGTCGCCCTGCGCGCGGAGCTGCTGGCGCGGGCGGCCGGGATCGCCCCGGAGGCGGCGCCGCAGGCGGGCGAGGCACCGGAGCGGGAACTGCTGCGAGTGCCGCCGGGCATGCTGACCGTCGCCCTGCTGCTGATGGGCACCGGCTGGGGCTTCCTGCTGGCGCTGGCGGTGGGCCCGCTCGCGCTGTGGTGGTTCACCGGCAGCGTGACCGCCGCGCTCGCCACCGGGCTGCCGATGGCCGGTGGTGTGTGGAAGTCAACGGTCGGCCGCTACCTGACGGAGTACGACTGGAAGGTGGCCGAGTCCCCGGACGGCGTGCGCGTCGATCACGGGCTGCTCAACCGCGAGCACGCCACCGTGCCGCCCGGCCGGGTGCAGAGCGTGCGGCTGCGTGAACCGCTGCTGTGGCGCCGCCGGGGCTGGGTGCGGGTGGAGCTGGCCGTCGCGGGCGGCGGCGAGGCGGACACCCCGACGGTGCTGCTGCCGGTCGCCGAGTGGGCGGTGGCCGCACGGGTGGTGGCCCAGGCACTGCCCGGCGTGGACGTGACCGAGGCGGTGCGCGCGGTTCGCGGCGTGCCCCGGCGCGCCCGGTTCGCCGTACCGGTGTGGTGGCGCGGGTACGGGCACGGGGTGACGGACGCGGTGTTCGTCACCCGGCACGGGCGGCTCTCCCGCGTCCACGAACTGGTGCCGCACGCCAAGGTGCAGAGCGTGCGGCTGGCGCAGGGGCCGTGGGAACGCCGGCTGCGGCTGGCGAACGTGCACGTGGACCACGGCGCGAACGGCCACGTCACCGTGCGGCTGCGCGACGCCGACGCGGCGCACGCTCTCGTCGCCGCCCAGGCCGACCGCTCCCGCACCGGCCGCCACACCGCCCGCCCGGAACGCTGGCTCACCTGAGGGAGCCGCCGTTTTTGTTGCCGCGTGGCGCGGGCGGCACCAGGACGCGACGCGGCCGGAGCCGCGACCGACTGGCGCCGGAACGCCCAACCGGTTGCCGCCCGGAGCCGGAACGTCCGGCCGCCGCGCGGCTACGCGCCGCCGCCCCCGGTGCCACCCGCGCCGCCGCCCGCCGAGACCAGGCCTGTCTCGTAGGCCAGGACGACCGCCTGTACGCGGTCGCGCAGGCCGAGTTTGGCGAGGATGCGGCCGACGTGGGTCTTGACCGTCGCCTCCGAGAGCACCAGATGCGCGGCGATCTCGCCGTTGGACAACCCCTGGGCGACCAGCAGCAGCACCTCGCGCTCGCGGTCGGTGAGCCGTTCCAGTTCCGTGCCGCCCGCTGGCTCCTGCGCGCTGGGCAGCAGCGGCGAGAAGCGGTCGATGAGCCGCCGGGTGGTGGACGGCGCGACGACCGCGTCCCCGCTGTGCACGGCCCGGATCGCGGTCAGCAGCTCCCCGGGCGGCACGTCCTTGAGCAGGAAGCCGCTCGCTCCGGCCTTGAGCGCGGCGAAGGCGTACTCGTCCAGGTCGAAGGTGGTCAGGATCAGCACGCGCGGGCCGCCGGGGCCGCCCTCGCCCCCCTGGCAGATGCGCCGGGTGGCCTCGACGCCGTCCATGACCGGCATGCGGATGTCCATGAGCACGACGTCCACGGCGGTGGCGCGCAGCGTCGCCAGCGCCTCCGCACCGTCCCCCGCCTCGGCGGCCACCGTCATGTCGGGCTGGGCGTCCAGCACCATGCGAAAGCCGGTGCGCAGCAACGCCTGATCATCAACGAGCATGACCCGGACGGGACCTGCCGGGGCCGGGGGCTGGGTAGGGGGCGGGTACGGGGAGGCAGTCATAGACCTCAGCCTACGGAAGCCAACCCCGCCCGGCTGCGCCGTTCGCGTCGCTCAACGGGCCGACGGGTGGGCTACGGACGTGTGCCGCATTGTGGGCACCGGCATGGTGGCCAGACGGACGAGGACAGCGGGGTCAGGTCGTGCGAGTTGCGGACGATGGTTTCCGTGTCCCACGTGCGTCCGCTGTCACGGGATACCCGGATCGTC
>NZ_JAEVFI010000032.1:65123-66783 GCF_019303495.1 Streptomyces sp. JJ66
CGCACACCCGGCACACCCCGCAACCGGTGCCGGTTCCCCCTCCAGCCGTAGCGGCAGTTCAACGGGCGGAACGCTGTAGCGCGTCGGTTCTGTGGTCATGCCACCAGGGTCAGATGGCACGGAAACTGGGCATAGCGGCCCCGCGTCGGCCCGCTGTCGGCCAGACTGAAGGCATGGACAGCTCACTCGGGGCCAACATCCGGCGGGAACGTGAACGCCTTGGCTGGAGTCAGGGACGGCTGGCGCGGGAGGTATGCCGGGCGGCTGGCATCGCGGGGGCACCAGTTGGCCGTCAGGAGGTGAGCCGGTGGGAGACGGGGAAGCGGAAACCGCGTGCGTGGTTGCCGTTTCTGGCCACCGCTCTGCGCGTCCCCGTGGACGTGCTCCTGGAGTGCCCGGAACCAGCGGAACCGCCCCCTCCGGCCCTGACGGACTACCTGCCTGAGGGTGACCCGCTCGCACCCCTGATGACACGTCGGGGCCGCCGCGTGGGAGCGGAGGCCGTGCGCGACGTGCACCAGCGGGTCCACGGTCTCAGGCTCGCCGACGACGTGCTGGCCGGAGGAGACTTGCTGCGCCCGGCGCTCCGCGAACTCCGTTCGGCCGTACGGCTGTTCCGCGAGGGCGAGTACACCGAGCCAGTCCGCCAGTCGCTTCTGCGCGCCATCGGGGAACTGGCACAGATCGCGGGATGGATCGCCAGCGATGCCGGGCAGCATGCGGAGGCCGAACGCGTCTACCGGCTCGGCTTGTCGGCAGCGCAGACGGCCGGTGACTCGACCCTGGCGGGCAACCTGCTGGGCTCATTGGCCTACCAGCGGACGAACACCGGCGATGTGCGGGAAGGGCGCATGATGGCCCGGGCCGCGTGGGAGAACGCCCGCGACGCACCGCCTCGGGCCCGGGCTCTCTACCTTGACCGGGTGGCATGGGCGTGCGCCAAGGCGGGGGAAGCCCAGGCGGCTGTGCGGGCCCTGGGGGAGGCGAGCGAGGCACTGGAGGAACACGGCGGGGAGGAGGAACCCGGTTACCTCTACTGGGTGGACGCCGGGGAACTGCACGTCATGGAGGCCCGCGTCTACACGGAACTGCGCCGCCCGCTCCGCGCCGTCCCGCTGCTGCGGGACGTGCTCAGCCGGTACGACGCCACTCACACGCGGGAACTCGCCCTGTATCTCTCCTGGCTTGCCGTCGCCTTGGCGGACGCCAACGAACCCGAGGAAGCGGCGGCCACGGCGGAACGCGTCATCACCCTGTCCAGCGACGTGGCCAGCGAGCGCACAGCGGAGCGGGCCGGGGTGGTGTTGGCGCGGCTCGAAGAGTTCCGCGACGTGCCCGAAGTCCGTTCCCTCCTACGTCAGGTCGCCTGACGCCGCGCCCACGCGACAACCCGTGCCCGGGGAGCCCGCACGGGCCGGTGCCCCGGGCGCGTCGAAGCGGGTTAGCGCTGGCCGGGGAGGGGGAGGCGGGCGGTGATGCGGAAGCCGCCGCCGGGGCGGGGGCCGGTCTCCAAGTGGCCGCCGACTACGGACGTGTGCCGCACCGTGGACACTGGCACGGTGGCCAGACGGACGAGGACAGCGGGGTCAGGTCTTGCGAGTTGCGGACGATGGTTTCCGTGTCCCACGTGCGTCCGCTGTCACGGGATACCCGGATCGTC
>NZ_JAEVFI010000032.1:66813-147693 GCF_019303495.1 Streptomyces sp. JJ66
CGCACACCCGGCACACCCCGCAACCGGTGCCGGTTCCCCCTCCAGCCGTAGCGGCAGTTCAACGGGTGTGGAGCTGTATCGGGTCGGGCATTCCTGTACCTCCACTTTTGGCCGGTACTCCACACCTTCGACCGTTCAGCGAGGACCCAGTAGGGGCATCCGTAGGGGCAAGTAGCCGTCTGATGATGCGAATTGCTACGAAGTGACACCTGCGGGGGCAAGATGGACACATGGCGATTGGGGAACTTGTCAGGGACCTACGCACGTCTCGCGGCTGGTCACAGGGGCGACTAGCGTCGGAGATCAACGACGCCTTTGGGACCAACCTGGACCGGGAGTATGTGAGCCGCTGGGAGCGTTCCAAAGTGACGCCGGGGCCGTACTACCTCCGGTGCCTGTCGGCCGTCCTGGACGTGCCCCTAGCCGTGCTTGAGGGTGAAGTGAAGCGCCGTACGTTCCTCAGCGATGTCGCAGCGACCGCCATAGCACCTGTGGTGGCTTCAGACTTGCTCAGCGCGGGGTTCGCCGCCCGGCTGGCCAAGGGGCCGACCGCGGACGATTGGGAGGCGAAGCTCGCCACGTACGGCACCGAGTACATGAGCCTTGGAGCCGCCGATATCCAACGCCGCGTCACCGGTGAGCTGGTAGCCGTCCAGCAGCAGCTAGACACCCCACAGCTCTGGTCCGTTGCCGCGCGTCTGATGACGCTCTACGCCAAGACGTTCCCCGGCTCCGACGGGGCCAAGGCCGTGAACTGGTACCGCATGGCAGCCAAAGCCGCTGACGAGTCGGGCGATGAGCACACCCGCGTATGGGTGCGGGGACGAGCGGCGATCGCCCTTGGCTACGAGGGGGCGTCCCTTGGCGTTGCCGACGTACTTGCTGATCAGGCCCTGGCCATCAGCGACAAGCCGTCCCTGGGGCTCTTGAACGCGGTCATGGGCAAGGCGCACGCCGCAGCCATCCGGGGCGACCACACGACCGCACGCAAGCTCATGGACGAAGGCCGCCGGGTCTTCGACGCCGCCGCATCGTACGAACAGACCTCCGACTACGCCGTGCCCTGGTGGCGGATGAACGTCTTCACCTCGCTCCTCGCAGCCCGGCTGGGTGACGAGAGTGCGGCTGTGGCAGCGCAGGAAGCCGCACGCCGGGAGTTGCCCGCAACGCTGCCACGGTTCGCCACCCACCTTGAAATGCACCGGGGCCTGATGCTCGCCCGTTCCGGTGATCGCTCCGGAGGCGTGGCCTACGCACGCGCAGCCCTAGACGAGCTTCCCCCGGAAAAACACTCGCTGACTCTGCGTCTCCTCATGTCCGAGGTGGAACGCTCGTGATTTCCCTCGGTCCGCCATGGGTGAGCTTCACCGCTTTGAGGGCAGGGCGCGTCCTCCTCGGAGCGTTGGTGCTCCCCGGGCGGGTCGAAGCGGGTTAGCGCTGGCCGGGGAGGGGGAGGCGGGCGGTGATGCGGAAGCCGCCGCCGGGGCGGGGGCCGGTCTCCAGATGGCCGCCGACCATGCCGACGCGTTCGCGCATGCCGATCAGGCCGTGCCCGAGCCCGTCGGCGCCGCCCTCCTCGTACAGTTCCGCCTGGGCGCCGCGTCCGTCGTCCTCGGCCAGCAGGCACAGCTCGTCCGGCCCGTAGGTGACGCGCACCCGGGCCCCGGCCTGCGGTCCGCCGTGTTTGCGGGTGTTGGTCAGGGCCTCCTGCACGATGCGGTACGCCGTCAGCTCGACGCCGCTGGGCAGCGGGCGCGGCGTGCCTTCGATGAGGAAGTCCACCGTCAGGCCGGTGCCGCGTACCTGCTCGACGAGTTCGGTGAGCTGCTCCACGCCCGGCTGCGGCACGTACTCGCCGGGGTCGCCGTCCTCGCTGGTGCGCAGCACGCCCAGCAGGCGGCGCATCTCGGCGAGCGCCTGGCGGCCGGTCGCGGAGATCGTCCCGAGGGCCTGCCGCGCCTGGTCCGGTGTGGAGTCCAGGACGTAGGCGGCGCCGTCGGCCTGCACGACCATCACGGAGACGTTGTGCGCCACCACGTCGTGCAGCTCGCGCGCGATGCGGGCCCGTTCGGCGGCGACAGCCATCTTCGCCTGCGCCTCGCGCTCCTTCTCCAGCCGCGCCGCGCGCTCCTCCAGCTGCATGTAGTAGGCGCGGCGGGTGCGCAGGCTGTCGCCCAGCACCCAGGCCAGCAGCATGCAGACGGTGAGGAAGATGGTGCCGACGACCGCGCTGAACGTGCCCGAGTTCTCGTCGTGCTGGAACAGGAACACCGTCGCCAGCGTGGGCGCGACGAACGCCCCGGCCAGCGCCGCGCGGGAGGCCCAGCGCACCTGTCCGGAGGCAGCGGTGTAGACGATCACCAGCAGCGCGAAGTCGGGGATGACGGCGAACACCTGCACGAACAGCTGCGCCAGACCGGCCGCGCCCGCCGCCACCAGCATCCACTGGGGCCAGCGCCGTCGCAGCCACACCACGGCACACAGCGTCAGCGTGATGGGGAGGGCGGCGAGCACCTGCCAGTGCTCCAGCGTGGCGTACCGACCGGCCGTTGCCTCGCTTTCCAGCCAGATCGCGGACAGCAGCAGCAGGCAGGCGGCCCAGAAGCCGTCCACCCACATGGGATGCCTGCGGAGGAACTCGTAGAGCCGGTGCACGTCACCCAGCGTAAAGAGGCATTCCGGCGGGCGGGTCAGCCGCAGGACCGATCCCCGGGCGCCGCGCGTACGCCCCAGGGTGGACGCGTGGCACCAGCACGCACCCCGGCCGCCTACCGTGGGACGACGTGAGCGAGGACTTCTCCGACGCCGACGACCCCGGAGTCAGCGCCCGCACCGGGCTTGAGGCCCCGTGTCCCGGTGATGACGACGGGCCGGGCGAGCACCCCGGGCCGGGCGGTGACGACGGGCCAGGCGAGCACCCCAGGCCCCAGGGACACACCGGGCACACCAGACGCTCCGGGCACGGCGGCCACTTTGGCTTCACCGGCTGGCGGGAGGCCACCGAGCACGCCCTGTACGGCCCGGACGGCTTCTTCATGCGCGAGGCGCCCGGCGCGCACTTCCGCACCTCCGTGCACGCCTCCGCCCAGTACGCCGAGGCCGTCGCCGAGCTGCTGTGCCGGGTGGACGCCGCGCTCGGGTGCCCCAAGCCGCTGGCCCTGGTGGACGTGGGCGCCGGGCGCGGCGAACTGCTGGCCGGGGTGCTGGCGGCGCTGCCCGGGAGCGTCGCGCGGCGGCTGCGTCCGGTGGCCGTCGAGCGCGCCGCCCGCCCCGGCGGGCTCGACCCGCGCGTGACGTGGCAGGCGGAACCCCCGCAGGGCGTGCGCGGACTGCTGTTCGCCAACGAGTGGCTGGACAACGTGCCGTGCGACGTCGCCGAGTCCGACGCCGATGGTCGCTGGCACCGGGTGCTGGTCCGCGCCGACGGCACCGAACGGCTCGGGCCCCCGGTGGACGGCGCCGACGCGGCCTGGCTCGCCCGCTGGTGGCCGCCGGCGGTGCGCGAACCCGGGCTGCGCGCGGAGATCGGCGCACCGCGCGACACCGCGTGGCGGGCGGCGGTCGGCACGCTGGACGCGGGGCTGGCCGTCGCCGCCGACTACGCGCACACCGCGCGCGACCGCCCGCTGTTCGGCACCCTCACCGGCTACCGCGACGGGCGCGCGGTGCCCCCGGTGCCGGACGGCTCCTGCGACATCACCGCCCACGTCGCGCTCGACGCCTGCGCCGGACCCCGTGCGCTGCTGCTGCCCCAGCGGGCGGCGCTGACCCGGCTGGGCGTGGCGGGCACGCGGCCACCGCTGGACCTGGCGCGCACCGACCCGGCCGCCTACCTCCGCGCGCTGTCCGCCGCCGGGGACGCCGCCGAACTCCTGGCCCCGGGCGGCCTGGGCGGCCACGTGTGGCTCACCGAACCGGTCACCATCGCCAACCCCCTGGGGTGACCCGCTGTGGGACGGGCCGCCGGGCTCGGGCCGTCCGGAGCCGGGTGGGGCGCCCTGCCCCGGGAGCGTCGCGCGGCGGCGGGGCGCGTCGTGGGCAACGTCTAGCATGAGGGCGACGTCCGGTACCGAACCGCGGACTGGAACGGAAGGCACGAAAGCCCGTGAACGAACACCGCGCCCCCGAGCGCCCCGCGCGGCTGCGCGTCGGCGTGGTCGGCGCTGGCCGGGTCGGCCCGGCGCTCGCCGCCGCGCTCGCGCTGGCCGGGCACCAGCCCGTGGCCGCCTCCGGGGTCTCCGACGCCTCGCGGCGCCGCGCCGCCGAGCTGCTGCCCGGCGTGCCCCTGCTCGACCCCGCCGGGGTGCTGGCCCGCGCCGAGCTGGTGCTGCTCACCGTGCCGGATGACGCGCTGCCGGAGCTGGTGTCCAGGCTGGCCGAGACCGGCGCCGTGCGCCCCGGCCAGCTCATCGCCCACACCTCCGGCCGTTACGGCACCGCCGTGCTCGACCCGGCGCTGCGCGCGGGCGCGCTGCCGCTCGCGCTGCACCCGGTGATGACGTTCACCGGCACCTCGGTTGACGTGCAGCGCCTGGCGGGGTGCTCGTTCGGGGTGACGGCGCCCGAGGAGCTGCGGCTGGCCGCCGAGGCGCTGGTGATCGAGATGGGCGGGGAGCCGGAGTACATCGCGGAGGAGGCCCGTCCGCTCTACCACGCGGCGCTGGCGCTGGGCGCGAACTACCTGGTCACCCTCGTGGCGCAGGCGCAGGAGCTGTTGCGCGCCTCCGGGGTCGGGGCGCCCGACCGGATGCTCGGGCCACTGCTGGGCGCCGCGCTGGACAACGCCCTGCGCTCCGGTGACGCCGCGCTCACCGGCCCCGTGGCGCGCGGGGACGCGGGCACCGTGGCGGCGCACCTCGCCGAGCTGCGGCGGCACGCCCCGCACACGGTGTCCGGCTACGTCGCGATGGCCCGCGCCACCGCCGACCGCGCGCTCGCCCACGGGCTGCTCAAGCCGGAGCTGGCCGAGGACCTGCTGGAAGTCCTCTCCGACGCGAGCTCCGCCGCGCCCGGGGACGGCCCCCGATGACGCACCCGCCCACCCTGCTGCGCACCGCCGCCGAGCTGCGCGCGAGCGCGCCGCCGCGCGGCCCGCGCGCCGTGGTGATGACGATGGGCGCCCTGCACGCGGGCCACGCCGCGCTCATCACCGCAGCGCGCGCCCGCGCGGGCCGCGACGGCCAGGTGGTGGTGACGGTGTTCGTCAACCCGCTGCAGTTCGGCGCGGGCGAGGACCTGGACCGCTACCCACGCACCCTGGACGCTGACCTGGAGGTGGCCGCCACGGCGGGCGCCGACATCGTCTTCGCGCCGCCGGTGGAGGAGGTCTACCCCGGCGGCGAGCCCGAGGTGCGCGTCGCGGCGGGGCCGATGGGGGAGCGGCTGGAGGGCGCGCACCGGCCCGGGCACTTCGACGGCATGCTCACCGTCGTCGCCAAGCTGCTGCACCTGACCGCGCCGGACGTCGCCCTGTACGGCGAGAAGGACGCGCAGCAGCTCGCGCTGATCCGGCGCATGGTGCGGGACCTGAACTTCCCCGTCGAGATCGTGGGCGTGCCCACCGTGCGCGAGCCGGACGGGCTGGCCCTGTCCAGCCGCAACCGCTATCTCTCCCGCCCCGAGCGCCGTACCGCGCTCACGCTCTCCCGCGCGCTGTTCGCGGCCCGGGACCGGCTGACGGCCGAGTCCGCGCTGCGCGCCCGGGCCGAGGCGGCCGGGGCGCACGAGGGGCGGGCGGCGGCGCTGGCCCGGGTGGGGGAGTCGCGGGCGTCGGCGGACGCGCACGCCCTGGCGCACGCCCACGGCCTGCCGTCGGCCGCGCTGGCCGCCGCCCGGGCGGTGCTGGCGGAGGCCGACCGGCTGGAGATCGACTACCTCGCGCTGGTGAACCCGGCCGACTTCACCGACGTCACCGACGGCTACACCGGTGAGGCCGTGCTCGCCGTCGCCGCCCGGGTCGGCACCACCCGGCTCATCGACAACGTCCGCCTCTGCTTCGGGGGCCCGACCGGAGCATCCGCATGAACCACGCGCCCACGACCCACCCCCACGGCATACAGGCCCTCACCGCCCCGCTGCCGAGCTGGGCGATCGAGGCGGACGTCGTCGTGGTCGGTACCGGCGTGGCCGGGCTGACGGCGGCCCTGCGCTGCGCCGCTGCGGGCCGTACCACCGTCATCGTCACCAAGACCGACCTGGGCGAGGGCTCCACCCGCTGGGCGCAGGGCGGCATCGCCGCGGCCCTCGGCGAGGGCGACACCCCCGAGCAGCACCTCGCCGACACCCTCACCGCGGGCGCCGGGCTGTGCGACGAGGACGCGGTGCGCACCCTGGTCACCGAGGGCCCGGCCGCCGTGCGCCGCCTGATCGCCGCCGGAGCCGTCTTCGACACCGCGCCGGAGTCCGGCCAGATCGCGCTCACCCGGGAGGGCGGCCACCACCGCCGCCGCATCGCCCACGCGGGCGGCGACGCCACCGGCGCGGAGATCTCCCGCGCGCTGCTGCACGCCGTCCGCGCCGCCGGTATCCGCACCATCGACCACGCGCTCGTGCTCGACCTGCTGCGCGACGCCGGTGGCCGGGCGGCGGGCGTCACCCTGCACGTGATGGGCGAGGGGCGGCACGACGGGGTGGGCGCCGTGCACGCCCCGGCGGTGGTGCTGGCTACCGGCGGCATGGGCCAGGTGTTCTCGGCCACCACCAACCCGGCTGTCTCCACCGGGGACGGCGTGGCGCTCGCGCTGCGCGCCGGAGCGGAGGTCAGCGACCTGGAGTTCGTGCAGTTCCACCCCACTGTGCTGTATCTGGGGCCCGGCGCGCGCGGACAGCAGCCGCTGATCTCGGAGGCGGTGCGCGGCGAGGGCGCCCACCTGGTGGACGCCGACGGGGTGCGGTTCATGACCGGGCAGCACCCGCTGGGCGAGCTGGCCCCGCGCGACGTCGTCGCCAAGGGCATCATGCGCCGCTGCCAGGAGCGGGGCACCGACCACATGTTCCTCGACGCCCGGCACTTCGGCGCCGCGATGTGGGCCGAGCGCTTTCCCACGATCCTGGCCGCCTGCCGCGCCCACGGCATCGACCCGGTGACGCGGCCGGTCCCCGTCGCCCCGGCCGCGCACTACGCCTCCGGCGGCATCCGCACCGACCTGCGGGGCCGCACCACCGTGCCCGGTCTGTACGCCTGCGGGGAAGCCGCCTGCACCGGCGTGCACGGCGCCAACCGGCTGGCGTCGAACTCGCTGCTGGAGGGTCTGGTGTTCGCCGAGCACATCGCGGCCGACATCACCGGCGCCCCGGCCGGCCCCCGCGACGGCGCCCCGGCCGATGCGTGGGCACCCGCCGCGTCCCCGGGTCCGGGTCCGGGTCCGCTGACCGTCGCCGTCCGGCAGACGCCGCTGCTGCCGCCGCAGGCGCGCGGCACCCTCCAGCGCGCCATGACGGCGGGCGCGGGCGTGCTGCGCTCGGCGGCCAGCCTGGACGCGGCCGCCGAGGCGCTGCGGGAGCTGCCGCGCGCGCCGGACAGCCAGCCCGTCGAGCCGGGCACCGAGGCGTGGGAGGCCACCAACCTGCACCTGGTGGCGTCCGTGCTCGTCGCCGCCGCCCGGCAGCGCGCGGAGACCCGGGGTTGCCACTGGCGCGAGGACCACCCAGACCGCGACGATGCCCACTGGGCCCGGCACCTCGTCGTCACCCTCGACGCCGGGGCCGAGCCCGGGTCTGACGCCCCCGCCCTCACCCTGCGCACCACCGACGCGACCGGCTTCCCGCCGGTCGTCCCCGCCGCCCTCCAGGAGAAGCCGTGACAGCCCCCGACGAGCCCCGCCCGACCGTAGACCTGCCGCTGCTCCAGATCGGCGGCCTGGACGCCTCCCTGGGCGGCGGCTGCGGCGACGCCTGCGGCTGCGGCGTTCCCGAGTCTGACGACGCGCTCGACCCGCTGGAGTGCGGTCTTGACCCCGACCTCGCCCAGCTCCTGGCCGCCGCCGGGCTCGACCCGGTGCGGGTGGAGGACATCGCGCACCTGGCGATCGAGGAGGACCTCGACCACGGCGTGGACGTCACCACCGTCGCCACCATCCCCGAGGAGGCCGTCGCCACCGGCGACTTCACCGCCCGGGAGGCCGGTGTGGTGGCGGGCCTGCGCGTCGCCGAGGCGGTGCTGTCGGTGGTGTGCACCGACGAGTTCGAGGTCGAGCGGCACGCCGAGGACGGCGACCGGGTCGAGGCGGGCACCACCCTGCTGAGCGTCCGCACCCGCACCCGCGACCTGCTCACCGGCGAACGCAGCGCGCTCAACCTGCTGTGCCACCTGTCCGGCATCGCCACCGCGACCCGCGCCTGGGCGGACGCGCTGGCCGGGACCAAGGCCCGCGTCCGCGACACCCGCAAGACGACGCCGGGCCTGCGCGCGCTGGAGAAGTACGCGGTGCGCTGCGGCGGCGGCGTCAACCACCGGTTCTCGCTGTCCGACGCGGCGCTGGTCAAGGACAACCACGTGGTGGCGGCCGGCGGCGTCGCGGCGGCCTTCCGGGCGGTGCGCGAGGAGTTCCCGGACCTGCCCATCGAGGTGGAGGTGGACCGGCTGGACCAGATCGAGCCGGTGCTCGCCGAGGGCGCCGACCTCATCCTGCTGGACAACTTCACCCCCGAGCAGACCGCCGAGGCCGTCGCCCTGGCCGCCGGACGCGCCGTGCTGGAGTCCTCCGGACGGCTGACGCTGGCGAACGCCGCCGCGTACGCGGCCACCGGCGTGGACTACCTGGCCGTGGGCGCGCTCACCCACTCCACGCCGATCCTCGACATCGGCCTGGACCTGCGCGACGAGCACCGCGCCGGGGCCGACGGGAACGGTGCCTGAGCGATGCTGCTGACCATCGACGTCGGAAACACCCACACCGTGCTCGGCCTGTTCGACGGTGAGGAGATCGTCGAGCACTGGCGCATCTCCACCGACGCCCGCCGCACCGCCGACGAACTGGCCGTGCTGCTCCAGGGCCTGATGGGCATGCACCCGCTGCTCGGCATGGAACTGGGCGAGGGGATCGAGGGCATCGCCATCTGCTCCACCGTGCCCTCGGTGCTCCACGAGCTGCGCGAGGTCACCCGGCGCTACTACGGCGACATCCCGGCGGTGCTGGTGGAACCGGGCATCAAGACGGGTGTGCCGGTGCTCACCGACCACCCCAAGGAGGTCGGCGCCGACCGCATCATCAACTCCGTCGCCGCCGTCGAGCTGTACGGAGGCCCCTGCGTCGTCGTGGACTTCGGCACCGCGACGACGTTCGACGCAGTCTCCGCGCGCGGCGAGTACGTCGGCGGCGTCATCGCCCCGGGCATCGAGATCAGCGTCGAGGCGCTGGGCGTGCGCGGGGCGCAGCTGCGCAAGATCGAGCTGGCCCGGCCGCGCGCGGTGATCGGCAAGAACACCGTCGAGGCGATGCAGTCCGGCATCCTGTACGGCTTCGCGGGCCAGGTGGACGCGGTGGCCGAGCGCATGGCCCGCGAGCTGTGCGGACCCGGCGGCGACCCGGACGACGTCACCGTCATCGCCACCGGCGGGCTGGCCCCGATGGTGCTGGGGGAGTCCTCCGTCATCGACGAGCACGAGCCCTGGCTGACGCTGATCGGCCTGCGCCTGGTCTACGAACGCAACGTCACCCGCGGCTGAAGCGCCCCGCCTCGGACGGGGCCGCCCGAGCGGGAGAGCGCGGCGGGGGTGGCGACGCGCCACCGAAGGTCCACCTCTTCACCTCGTGGCGGGGGCCGCGTGGGGGCCGAGATCGTGCAGGACGCGGCCGAGTTGGTCGCGGGTGAGGGGCGGCCCGGGAAGGGGACGGGCGGCCTCGGCGCGCAGACCGTCGAGGAGGAGGGCGAGGTAGCGCCGCCAGGAGCCGGGAACGACGGAGGCGGAGGCTGGTACGACCCTGCCGAGCGCGGCCAGGGTGAACAGGAGGTCCTCGGCCACCACGTCCTCGCGCAGGGCGCCCTCTTCCTGGGCGCGGGCGATCAGGAGGCGAACCGTCTCGCGGTGGTGGGTGTGCAACTCCTGGAGTGAGGTGATCCCTTCGATACCGGTCGTCATCAGGTCGTTGGCGCCCCGGTCCGCCGCCAGGCCCGTGAAGATCCCTTCCAGGTAGCCGGTCAGCCCGGTCCACGCGTCGGCGCTGGTCCGGGCTTCTTCGCCGCTGCGCCGGGTCTCGCTCAGCATCTCGCCGAAGACCGCCTCGACCAGCGCCGCCCGGTTCGGGAAGTGCCGGTACAGCGTGGCGTTGCCGACCCCGGCGCGGCGGGCGATCTCGTCGAGCGGAGCGTGCAGCCCCTGAGCTGCGAACACCTCGTGCGCAGCGCTCCGCAGGGCTTCCCGGTTGCGCCGCGCGTCCCGGCGCAGCGGCGCGGGGGCTTCTTCCCCGGTGGGCATCTGCCGTTGCTCCCTTTCGGATCGCAGAGAAACGTGGACCATTTTCCGGTTGCGATGCTAGCGCCCCTAACCCTAAACGGGGAGTTATCCCCGTTTAGGGTTAGGGGGGAGTGGCTGTGGCGGATACGGTGCTGGTCCTGGGTGGGGGCGGGCTAACCGCGTACGCGCGGCAAGTCCGCGCCGTCTGGCGCGACTGAGCCGCTTGTCCGCCAGGCCCGCGAGCCCGCTTCCGGGCGTCCGCGACGGCGTCACGGCGGTCGCGCAGACCAAGCAGAGGCTCGGGATGGACGGAGGGGTTGGTCGGGTCGCGCAGACCGGCCGGAGCTTGCCGGGCGAAGAGGTGATGCCGGGATGGGGGGGCACCGGAGGGTGGCCCCGGACGGAGGCGGCACCGGAGGGTGGCCCCGGACGGAGGCGCCGGGGGTGCGCCCGGCCGGGTGAGGGCCGGGTCGCCCGGGCGGGCGCGTCTTTGGGGTGTTTCGTCCGTTTAGCACTTAAAGTCACGACTATGCCCACGCCACATGGTTCCCGAGGCGGCATGGCGTTCAGCGCGGACGAACTGTCCGTGCTCCGCCGGGTCCTCGCCTGCGCCCTCCAGTCCGCCGCGCTCCCGGCCCAGGAGATCCGGGAGTGCCTTCACCTCGCCCTGGCCGTGGACGACGCGAGCCGCGAGAGCCACCGCCTGCGCGACTTCCTCTTCGCCGACGTGGCCCGCTACCGCGCCGCGCTCCCCGGCTCCGCGACGGGCTACCTGGCCCAGCTGCGCACCGCGCTCGACGCGGGGTACACCCCATCCGACGAGGACGTCGCCGCCCTGCGCCGCCTGTGCGCCGACCGCACCGGCGCCCAGGAGTCGGCCCGCCGCGTGGAACTCCTGGTCCGCGCGGCCCTCCCGGTGGCACACCGCCGCCTGCTCGCCCTGCCGGGCGGCGCGGACGCGGCGGGTGTCGCGGAGGCCGCTCGCGGCGTCCAGGATGCCGACGGCGCGGACGAGAAGGGGGAGCCGAGGAAGGAGCCCGCGAAGAAGCCGGAGCCCGCTCCCGCCCAGCCGTCCCAGCCGTCCCAGCCCGGACGCGCCCGCCCCTCGCGCCGCCCCGTCCCCACCCCCGGCGAGGTCTTCCCGCCGCGCCGCAAACCACAGCGTCCCGAACAGGCCCGCCCCCACGCCCTCACGGCGTAGCCCGCTCGGCGGGGCCGCACCCAGCCCGCAACCACAGCGTGGGGAAAACCACATCCAGTGGAGACCGCCCGGACGAATCTGGTAAAGGACCAGGCCCTACCCTGGAGATTACGCGTAAAGATCAAGGAGCTAGGGCATGGAGTACATCGCCGCACTGACCCCCTCCGCGGTGATGGCCGTGGCCTTCACCGCTCTCATCGTGACGATCGTCAAGAGCCAAGGTGGGGCCAACAAGGCCAAGGAGGACGCTGCCGTGGATGCGGCATACGCCCGCGCGGAGCGCGCCGAGTCGGAGGCTCGCGTCTGACCGGGGCGGAGCTCGCGCCTGACCGGCGGGGCGGGCACACGACCTACACACCACAACGCACGGGGCGGGGCCGATGGCTCCGCCTCTTTCTCGTGTTGAGGCGCCCGCGACTATCATCGAGGTGTGCCCCGACCTTTGGGTGAGCTGGAAGACGCTGTCATGACGCGGGTATGGCAGTGGAACCGTCCCGTCACTGTGCGAGAAGTTCTTGAGGATCTGCGGGAGGAACGGCAGATCGCCTACACCACGGTCATGACGGTAATGGACAACCTGCATCAGAAGGGCTGGCTCCGGCGCGAGCAGGAGGGCCGTGCCTATCGTTATGAACCCGTCTCCACCCGCGCCGCCTACGCCGCTGCCCTGATGAACGACGCGTGGTCGCACAGCGACAACCCGGCCGCGACCCTCGTCGCCTTCTTCGGGATGTTGTCGCCCGAACAGGCCGACGCCCTGCGCGACGCGCTGCGCGTCTCACAACTCAATGGCGTGCGACTCACCGAGGCCGACGAGGGATAGCGTGCGGGCATGGCAGAAGAGATAAGCGGGAAGCACGCCATCGCCCCCGACCCCGGCAGCCCAGCCAACGCCGTCAACCCCATCACGGTACGGCGCGCACGGACGGGCGATGTGCGCACGGTGCGCCGTCTGATCGACACCTACGCGCGCGACCGCATCCTGCTCGACAAAGCCACCGTGACGCTTTACGAGGACATCCAGGAGTTCTGGGTGGCCGAGCGCACCGCGGACGGCGCCGTGGTGGGCTGCGGCGCGCTGCACGTCATGTGGGAGGACCTGGCGGAGGTCCGCACGCTGGCGGTGGACCCGGTGGCCCGGGGCACAGGCGTCGGGCACATGCTGCTGGAGCGGCTGCTGGAAACCGCGCGCCAGCTCGGCGTCCGGCGTATTTTCTGCCTGACGTTCGAAGTGGACTTCTTCGGCAAGCACGGATTCGCCGAGATCGGGGACGCGCCGGTGGACGGCGATGTGTACAGCGAACTGCTGCGCTCCTCCGACGAAGGCGTCGCGGAGTTCCTGGGACTCGAACGCGTGAAGCCCAACACCCTCGGCAACAGCCGCATGCTGCTGCACCTCTCGTGACAGCCGGGGGCGCGGACGCGTCCCTCGCCGCCGGCTGTCACGAACGCATCACGTCTCCTCCCCGCCGTGGATCCCTATGTCCGAATCCTCCCGCCAATCCCCGGTGCCCAGGTGCGCAAACTCGGCGGAGGGTTTGTGTTTTCCCGGGAAAGGCGGTTTGCTGTGGGTTGTCGATATCAGTATTCGTTATCGCGCCCTGTCTGTGTGATCTGGCGCGGAAGTGCGATTGGGAGCAGCTGTGGCACAGAAGGTTCAGGTACTTCTTGTAGACGACCTCGACGGCGGCGAGGCGGACGAGACGATCACGTTCGCACTGGACGGCAAGTCCTACGAGATCGACCTCAACACCGCGAACGCGGAGAAGCTCCGGGATTCCCTCGCCGAATTCGTCAAGGCGGGGCGCCGCACCGGTAAGGCTTCGGGCGGCGGCCGTGGAAAGGCCCGGGCGGCCTCGGGCGGCGGTACGCAGGACACCGCGAAGATCCGTGCATGGGCCAAGGAGAACGGCTACAGCGTCAACGAACGCGGCCGGGTTCCGGCCGACATCCGCGAAGCGTACGAGAAGGCGAACGGCTGACGCCGCGCATCCCGGTGCAGCACGGCCCGGTGGCACTCCGTCGCGGCCGCGCTGACCAACCGGACGAGGTCGGCCTCAACGCCGCCTCGTCCCGCCTCTGACTCGGGGGGTCGCAGCCATCCGGCGACCCCCCGGGAGCCGCACCGGGTACCCGGGCCGCCCGCTGCGGCGTCGCACGGTGGGCAGTCCAGGCAAGTCGGGCAGCCCGGACCGCCCGGACAGCGCGGCCCCGCCCGGGCGGTGAGCTCCAGCTCCACGCCGCCCCACTGCAGCCACTCCAGCAGCCCCGGCAGCTCCTCCGCGCTCCCGGGCGGCACCCGCAGGAGTACCCGGGCTCCGGGTGCGTCCCACTCCACCGCGCCGCTGGGCACCCCGCGCCGCAGCAGCGCCAGCGCCGCGTCCAGCGGCAGTTCCAGATAGTCATACGCGGCGCCCGCGCACGGTTCGTCCACACTCATGCCGGGAGCAACGCCGACCCCCACGGTAAGTCACTTACGGTTGACAAAGCGGCACCCAGTGTGCCGCCGCCGTGGGTGAGGCGTTCTTCTTTCAGCGCAACGGTGTTCGCCCGTAGCGGATGTGCCCCGGCCCCTCGGCATGGAACAACCGCCGCCTGGGGTAAGACATCACTAGTGGTCACGGGGGTGTGGCACCAGACGATGCCGCTCAGGGCGGGCGTGTCGGCCCATGAGGCGTTCGCCCTGGGCGTACGGAATGCGGGTGCATCCGCTTGGCCTGCGGGAACATCGTCTCGCACCATCGGGTTGGTACTGGTGTCGCCCGCACCGGGGCTCTTCACTGACGGATCTCGGCGCGGGTGTCGGCAGTAGGAATGAGCGGTCCCCCGTTGCGGGACTAAGCTGCGGAAGGACAGGGAGGGGACCTACCCCTTACTGACTGACCGCTCTGAGGAGCGATTAACGATGTTCGAGAGGTTCACCGACCGCGCGCGGCGGGTTGTCGTCCTGGCTCAGGAAGAAGCCCGGATGCTCAACCACAACTACATCGGCACCGAGCACATCCTCCTGGGCCTGATCCACGAGGGCGAGGGCGTCGCCGCCAAAGCACTGGAGAGCCTCGGGATTTCTCTTGAGGCGGTCCGCCAGCAGGTGGAGGAGATCATCGGCCAGGGCCAGCAGGCCCCGTCCGGCCACATCCCCTTCACCCCCCGGGCCAAGAAGGTGCTGGAGCTCTCGCTCCGCGAGGCCCTGCAGCTCGGTCACAACTACATCGGCACCGAGCACATCCTGCTCGGCCTGATCCGCGAGGGCGAGGGCGTCGCCGCCCAGGTCCTGGTGAAGCTGGGCGCCGATCTGAACCGGGTGCGCCAGCAGGTCATCCAGCTGCTTTCCGGTTACTCGGGCGGCAAGGAGACGGCCGCCGCCGGCGGTCCCGCCGAGGGCACCCCGTCCACGTCGCTCGTCCTCGACCAGTTCGGCCGCAACCTGACGCAGGCCGCGCGCGAATCCAAGCTCGACCCGGTCATCGGGCGCGAGAAGGAGATCGAGCGCGTCATGCAGGTGCTCTCGCGCCGCACCAAGAACAACCCGGTGCTCATCGGCGAGCCCGGCGTCGGCAAGACCGCCGTCGTCGAGGGCCTGGCACAGGCCATCGTCAAGGGCGAGGTGCCCGAAACCCTCAAGGACAAGCACCTCTATACCCTGGACCTGGGCGCGCTGGTCGCCGGTTCCCGCTACCGCGGTGACTTCGAGGAGCGCCTGAAGAAGGTGCTCAAGGAGATCCGCACCCGTGGCGACATCATCCTGTTCATCGACGAGCTGCACACCCTGGTCGGCGCCGGTGCCGCCGAGGGCGCGATTGACGCGGCGAGCATCCTCAAGCCGATGCTGGCCCGTGGTGAGCTGCAGACCATCGGTGCCACGACGCTGGACGAGTACCGCAAGCACCTGGAGAAGGACGCCGCGCTGGAGCGCCGCTTCCAGCCGATCCAGGTCGCCGAGCCCTCGCTCGCGCACACCATCGAGATCCTCAAGGGCCTGCGGGACCGCTACGAGGCGCACCACCGCGTCTCCATCACCGACGCCGCACTCGTCGGCGCCGCCACCCTGGCCGACCGCTACATCTCCGACCGCTTCCTGCCGGACAAGGCGATCGACCTGATCGACGAGGCCGGTTCCCGGATGCGCATCCGCCGCATGACGGCCCCGCCGGACCTGCGCGAGTTCGACGAGAAGATCGCGAACGTGCGCCGGGAGAAGGAGTCCGCGATCGACGCGCAGGACTTCGAGAAGGCCGCCAACCTGCGGGACAGCGAGAAGCAGCTGCTCGCGCAGAAGGCCAAGCGGGAGAAGGAGTGGAAGGCCGGCGACATGGACGTCGTCGCCGAGGTGGACGAGGAGCTCATCGCCGAGGTCCTCGCCGCGTCCACCGGCATCCCGGTGTTCAAGCTGACCGAGGAGGAGTCCTCGCGGCTGCTGCGCATGGAAGACGAGCTGCACAAGCGCGTCATCGGCCAGGAGGACGCCATCAAGGCGCTCTCCCAGGCGATCCGGCGCACCCGTGCGGGCCTGAAGGACCCCAAGCGCCCCGGTGGCTCGTTCATCTTCGCCGGCCCGTCCGGCGTCGGTAAGACGGAGCTGTCCAAGACGCTCGCGGAGTTCCTCTTCGGCGACGAGGACGCGCTGATCTCCCTCGACATGTCGGAGTTCAGCGAGAAGCACACCGTCTCCCGGCTGTTCGGCTCGCCTCCCGGCTACGTCGGCTACGAGGAGGGCGGCCAGCTCACGGAGAAGGTGCGCCGCAAGCCGTTCTCGGTCGTCCTGTTCGACGAGGTCGAGAAGGCCCACCCGGACATCTTCAACTCCCTGTTGCAGATCCTGGAGGACGGTCGCCTGACCGACTCCCAGGGCCGGGTCGTGGACTTCAAGAACACCGTCATCATCATGACGACGAACCTCGGCACCCGGGACATCTCCAAGGGCTTCAACCTCGGTTTCGCCGCGCAGAGCGACGTGAAGTCGAACTACGAGCGCATGAAGAACAAGGTCAACGAAGAGCTGAAGCAGCACTTCCGGCCCGAGTTCCTCAACCGCGTGGACGACACGGTGGTCTTCCACCAGCTCTCGCAGGAAGACATCATCCGCATCGTTGACCTGATGATCCACCAGGTGGACGAGCGGCTGAAGGACCGCGACATGGGCATCGAGCTGAGCACCGAGGCCAAGGAACTGCTGGCCAAGCGCGGCTACGACCCGGTCATGGGCGCCCGCCCGCTGCGCCGCACCATCCAGCGGGAGATCGAGGACACCCTGTCCGAGAAGATCCTCTTCGGCGAACTCCGCCCCGGCCACATCGTCGTGGTGGACACCGAAGGCGAGGGCGAGACCGCCAAGTTCACCTTCCGCGGCGAGGAGAAGGCAGCCCTCCCCGACGCCCCACCGGTCGAGGCCGCAGGCGGCCCCAACATGACCAAGGACAGCTGACGGCCACGGCCTGACGCCCCAGCCAACGACGGCCCCGGCATCCGCCCTTGCGGACACCGGGGCCGTCGCCGTACCCAAGCCCTTACCGCGACTACCGCGACGACCACCGTCCCGGGCACACTGAGCCAGGCGTGACCGGCTTGTCCCTGTCACGCCCCGCCCGCGAAGGGCGGAGCACTCCTGGACCGCCTGGTGAAGAGCGTCGCCGATCACCCCTCCGCGCTGGACGAGTCCACGCCGGGTGGGTGAGACCTGACTACTCCGTGGCGGCCGGGAGGCTGTCCATGAAGCTGCTGACGGAGAAGACGGCGTTGCCGGGGCCGGGCGGGCCGTAGCCGGGGGGTGAGGTGAGGCCGTACTCCTCCATCGTCGCGCGGTAGGACTGGAGCAGGCGGATGTGGTATTCGAGCGGGGCGCCGAGCGGGTTCGCCTTGCCCAGGGGGGTGGTGGGCTCCGGGCACCAGGTGGTAAAGCGGGGGGTGATGCCCCGGGACATGAAGTAGTGCAGGCCCTCGGTGGTGGAGTCGATCGCCTCGTCCACCGAGGTGAAGCCGAACGGTTCGGCCATCTCGACGCCCGCGACGAAGTTGGGGATGACGTTGCGCGGCCCGAAGACGTCGGCGGAGTCCAGGATGCGGCGGTGCCACTCGGCGCGGCCGACGTAGCGCTCCTTGCCGGGGCAGTAGAGCTGGAACAGGCGCTCGTCCCACACCTCGTAGTTGGGGTGGTAGATGCGGATGCCGTAGTCGTGGAAGCGCTGGACGTCGGCCTTGGGCAGGGCCTGGGCGACCACCTTGCCGATCCAGCGGCCCGGGAAACGTTCTTCGATGGCCTGCGCGTAGCCGCCGTAGAAGTCGGCCTCGTCCCGGCCGCCGACGTGGGAGGTGATCGAACCGCCGGTGAGCGTGTACGCGGTGGAGGCGCGGGCCGTGTCGTGCTTGTCGATGATGTCGAGGGCTTCCAGCACCTCTTCCACCGGCTTGACGCCCGTGTAGGGACGGCCCGCCGCCTTGTGCTGGCGCCAGTTGTGGTTGATGTCGCAGTACTGGCACTCCTCCTTGGCGCCGAAGTACTGGCACACCCGGAAGACGGTCAGGTAGATCAGGTAGCCCCACTGGATGGTGGGCGCCACCTCCATCACGGACTTGCCCCCGGCGAGCGTGTGCCGGTAGTAGTCCGGCATGGGCGGCAGGCCGACGTCGGCGATGCGGGCGCCGTCGAGGTAGAGGCCGAGGGCGCCGTCGTCGCCGGGCATCACGCGGTAAGGCGAGGACGGGTTCACGCGCACCGAGACCACGGTGCGGCGCAGCTCGTAGGGGCCGCCGGTGAGCACGATCTCCTCGGGCGGCCGGCGCAGGGCGGCCTCGCCCAGCTCGGGCAGGGTGCGGTGGTCGAAGGAGAAGATGAAGTACGACTTCGGCTTGACGTCGCCGTCCTCGTTGCCGCTGAGCGCGGAGTCGTCGAACGCGATCCCGCCGCGCAACAGGTCCTCCTTGATCACCGCCTCCGGTGGTACCTGCGGGAACCGGCCCATCAGGTCCTCGACCAACGCGGTACGACTCTCCATGCGACGCGCCTCCTACTCCCGCTCCTGCGCTGCACCCCCCACTGTCACACGCCGCTCTCGCCGCGCGTGCGCGGGGAGCCGTTGTCCGGCTTCTCGATCTTCCGTGCAGGCGCGGGAACGTGTCGGTCCGGGGCGTGCCGTGGTGCGTCCGGTAGCCGTCGTCCCGCACGGTGTGGACGCGGGGCCGTCCGCCGGGCCGCCCGAAGCCCTCTCAGGCGGACGGCGCGGACGGCGCGGACGGCGCGGACGGCGGGAGCCGGAGGATGGCCCGCGCGCCCGGGTCGGCGTTGGCGAACGTCAGCCGGGCGCCCAGGACGCGGGCCTGACCGGCGGCGATGGTCAGGCCCAGCCCGTGGCCCTGCCCGGCGCGATCGGCGGAGCCGGTGCGGAACCGGCTCGGGCCGTCGGCCAGCAGCGACGCCGGGAAGCCCGGACCGTGGTCGCGTACGCGCAGCTCGCGCGCCTCGACGGTGACCTCGACGGGCGGCGCGCCGTGCCGGGCCGCGTTGGCCAGCAGGTTGCCCAGCACGCGTTCCAGCCGGCGCGGGTCGGTGGTGACGATCGCGTCCTCGCGGACGTGGACGGTCACGTCCGGCGCTAGGGCCCGCACCCGGCGCGTGACGAACTCGCCGAGCGGCACGTCGTGCAGCTCCGCGCGCTCGGCGGCGCCGTCGAGCCGGGCGACCTCCAGAATGTCCTCGACCAGCGTGCGCAGTACCTGCGCCCGGTCGCGCACCAGCTCGGCGGGGCGGCCGTCGGGCAGCAGCCCGGCCGCCGTCACCAGTCCGGTGACCGGGGTGCGCAGCTCGTGCGCGATGTCGGCGGTGACGCGGCGTTCGGCGTCCAGGCGGGTCTGGAGCGCGTCGGCCATGGCGTCGATGGCGCGGGCCAGTTCGTCGGCCTCGTCCTGGGCGCGTCCGCCGATGGCCTCGCGGACCCGCACGTCCGCGTCGCCCGCCGCCACCCGGCCCGCCGCCGCGGCGGCCTTGCGCAGCCGCCGGGACAGCCGCCCGCCGATGAGCACGCCCAGCGCCGTGCTGCCGACGACGACGGAGCCGGCGCCGATGACGAGGGTGCGGTCGAGGTCGGCCAGGACGGAGTAGCGGTCGGCGAAGCGGGCGTGCAGGGACAGCACGCCGCCGTCCGGCAGGGGCGCGGCGGCCCACACGTTGGGGGCGTCGTGGCCGTCGTCGCTGACGTAGGTGGCCCGCTCGCCGCTCGCGACGGCCTCGCGCAGCGGCTTGGGCAGCTCGGGGTCGTTCAGCGTGGCGCCGAGCGTGAGCCGCTGGTGGGACTCGTAGATCCGCTCGGCCGAGCGCAGCCGCTCGTCCTGCACGTCGCGGCTGTCGCTGATCATCGTCACCCGGGCGGCGTTGTGCACGATGAGGCTCAGCAGCAGCGCCACCAGCGCGCTGACGGCGGCGATGGCGCCGCTCAGCTTCCACCGCAGCCCGACCCGGAACGCTCGCACGGCCGCCGCTCAGCCCTTCAGCTTGTATCCGAAGCCACGGACCGTCTCGATCCGGTGCTGCCCGACCTTCGCCCGCAGCCGCTGCACGTGGACGTCCACGACACGGCTGTCGCCGCCCCAGCCGTAGTCCCACACCCGCTCCAGCAGCCGCTCGCGCGAGAGCACGGTGCCGGGGGCGGCGCAGAACTCCAGCAGCAGCCGCATCTCGGTGGGGGTCAGCGGCACGGGGGTGCCCGAACGCCGCACCTCCATGCCGTCGGTGTCCACCTCCAGCTCACCGAAGCGCAGCACGCCGTCGGGCGGCTCCGGGGCGGCCGGACCGTCCGTGCCGCCCGCCGGTCCCGGCGCGCGGGAGTGCTGGAAGCGGCGCAGGACGGCACGGATGCGGGCGACGAGTACCGCGCCGTCGAACGGCTTGGTCACGTAATCGTCGGCGCCCGCCTCCAGACCGAGTACGACGTCGATGGGGTCGGCGCGCGCGGACAACATGATCACGGGCACGGTGGACTCGTCCCGGATGCGACGGCACAGGCTCACCCCGTCCAGGCCCGGCACCATCACGTCCAGCAGCGCCACGTCGGGCCGGTCGGCGCGGAACGCCGCCAGCCCGGCAAGGCCGTCGGAGGCGGCGGTCACCGTGAACCCGTCGCGCTCCAGGGTGAGCTGGAGCGCCTCGCGGATCACGTCGTCGTCCTCGACGAACAGCACGTGTGTTGCGGCCACGGTGCGCTCAGTCCTCCTCGCGCGGGTCACGGGACTTCTCGGCCCCGGGCTGGCTGCCGGTGGGCTCGGGGTACTCCTGGTAGACGCGGTCCAGCTCGTGGAAGCCGCCGTCGCGCCACCGGTAGGTCACCACGTCCTCACCGGACGGGCAGCACAGCGCGTCGCCCGGCAGGTAGATCGGCTGGTGCAGGGTGAGGGCGTCGTCGGCGATCTCCGCGTAGGACGCGGTGCCCTCGTGGGCGAAGACGTTCCGCCACTCGCCCGGCGCCTGCTGCTGGTAGACGTACGAGCCCAGCCCGTGGCCGTCCGCGCAGGTGGAGACGTTGACCACCAGGTCAGCCGCCGCGTCTTCGCCCGTCAGCTGGCCGTAGGCGATGTCGATGGGCCAGGCGTCCGCCACGCAGGGGCTCAGCCCCTCCTTCACCTCGCGGCCGACGGCCGGATCGCCTTTGAGCAGCGAGACGACCTCCACCTCCTCGTCCGCTCCGGGTGGGGAGACCGGAGCGGCCACCGTCGCCGACGGGTCGGCCGAGCGCGGCGCCTCCGGTTCGGCGGGCGCGGCGGGCTCGTCCTCGCCGCTCGCCCCTGGCGACGGGGTAGCCGCTGGCAGCGGGCTGGCCTGCGAGCTGGTGTCCGCCTCGCCGCCGTCCGCCTGCTCGACCCGCACCCCGCCCCCGGCCGCGCAGCCGCTCAGCACGAACACGAGCAGCCCCAGCGTGACGAGCGCCCAGGCGAGCGTCACCGTGGGACGCATCCCAGGCCGCACCGGGCGGGCGCCGGGCCTGGACGGGCGGGCGCCGGACCGAACCGGACGGGCGCCGGACCGCACCGGGCGGGCGCCGGACCGCACCGGACGGGCGCCGGGCAGCGTCAGGCCGCGCACACCGCGCGGTTTCGCTCCGGACGCCGCCCGCTCGTGCGCTCCCGCTGTGAACCCTGCTCGCACTGCTCCCTGCTCTCCAGCTCCGCACGCAGCCGGGCCAGCGCCCGGTGCAGCGTGCTCTTCACCGTGCCCGGGGACATGCCAAGCGCCTCGGCCGTCTCCTCGGTGCTCATCTGCTCCCAGTGGCGCAGCAGGACCACGCTGCGCTGCTTGGGCGCGAGCACGCCGAGAATGTCAGCCAACAGGGCCCGATCGGCGTGCTGGCCGAACCGGTCCTCGTCGGTGGCGACCTCCGGCAGCGTGTCCGTCGGCACCTCCTGGAGCCGCCGGGAGCGCCACCACTCGGTCCGTGTGTTGATCATCACACGGCGGAGGTAGGCGTCGGCCAGCGACTTGTCCTCGATGCCGTCCCATTTTCCCAGAGTCCGTACGAGTGCCGTCTGCAGGAGGTCCTGGGCGTCGGCGGGGTCGGGCACCAGGCGCCGCGCACTGCGCAGCAGCGCGTCCTGGCGGCTGCGCACGTAGGTTTCGAAGGACTCGAAACTGGTCAGATTGTCGTGCGGCGTCACTTCGCCTCCCCATGGTTCGCCGGGCGTCCTCGTTCGTACGCTGACGACGGTAGGGAGGCGGTGTTGCGCGACCGCGCCGTGCGCGGCACGGGCCTCAGGCGGAATGCCATCGGTTATGTAACAGCGCGAGGTGTTGCCCCTGACCCGGCCGCAGGCGGGGAGGGTCAGGGGCGAGTGCGTCAGGTCGGCAAAGGGCGGTCAGGCCGGCAAGCGGTAGGTGCCGTCGGCCAGTGGCTCGACCAGGCCGTCCGCGACGAGCCCGTCCAGCGCCCGGGCCCGCTGCGCCGCGTCGGCCCACACCGCGTCCAGCGCGCCCTGTCGCACCGGTCCGTCGGCGTCGCGCAGCACCGCGAGCAGCTTCCCGCGCACCTGCCGGTCCGTCCCGGCGTACGTCTGCCCCCGCCGTGGCGGACCGTCGTGCGGCGGCGACCCGGCCAGCCGCCAGGCACACCGCCCGGCGATCGGGCACCGCGCGCACTCCGGTGAGCGGGCCGTGCACACCAGCGCGCCCAGCTCCATCGTCGCCGCCGCCCAGCGCGCCGCCGTGGCCTCGGCCTCGGGCAGCACCGCCCGCGCCAGCTGGCGTTCGGCGGCGGTCGTGGCGTTCGGCGGGTACTGGGTGCCGGTGAGGGCACGGGCGAACACGCGCCGCACGTTGGTGTCGAGCACGGCGTGCCGCTTGCCGTAGGCGAAGGAGGCCACGGCGGCGGCCGTGTACTCGCCGACGCCGGGCAGCGCGAGCAGCTGCGCGTGCTCGGCCGGGACGTCGCCGCCGTGCCGTTCCGCTATGGCGGCGGCCGCCCCGTGCAGCCGCAGCGCCCGGCGCGGATAGCCCAGCCGCCCCCAGGCGCGAACCGCCTCACCGGGTGACTCGGCGGCCAGGTCGGCGGGGCGCGGCCAGCGGGCGAGCCACTGCTCGTAGACGGGCAGCACACGGCTGACCGGCGTCTGCTGGAGCATGAACTCGCTGACCATGACGCCCCAGGCGCCCGCTTCGGGCCGGCGCCAGGGCAGGTCCCTGGCGTGGGCGTCGAACCAGTCGATGACAAGACCGTGCAGCGCGGTAGCGCTGGGCTCCGGGGACGCGGAAGGGGCCGGGGCCCCGGTCTCGGCCGGGCTCTCGGGCCCCGCTTCGGGTCCGGCCCCGGCTCCGGTCTCGGGTCCGCTCTCGGGTTCGGTGGTGGTCTCGGTGGTGGCAGTCATGACCCCACGATCCTGGCACGGCGGGCGGTGAGCCGGAAACGCCGCGCGTCGTCACCGCAACGCGAGGGGCCGCGTTGCGGCAAGCGGCGGAGCGCGGGAGGGGTGTGAGCCGGATTCTGATACGAAAAGTTGTCTGACGCACCGGCGGGTACGGCCAGTCGAGTGGCTGAAGTCTCGTAAGGTTTCCGCGTGGGATCACTGCGCAATCCGATCGGGCCGCTCCCCTCCTCCATCTACTGGCGCCGGAGGGCCGTTGCGCTGGCCCTGCTCCTGCTGCTCGTCGCGCTCGTGGTGTGGCTGTTCACCGGCTTCGGCGGCGACGGCGACCAGCGCGGCCAGGCGGACGGCGGTGCGGACGGGAAGGGCGGCGCGTCCAGCCCGATCACTCCCGGCCCGAGCGCCACCGAGTCGCTGCCCGACAACCGTCCCGGCGGCCGCGAGGAGGCCGACGGCGGCGCGGACGGCGGCTCCAGCGCCAGCGGTGGCGCGGGCGGCAGCGCATCCGGCTCCGGTGACGGCTCCGGCGGAGGCGACGCGGGCGGCAGCGGCTCCGGTGGTGGCTCCGGTGACGGCTCCGGCGGAAGCGACGCGGGCGGGAGCGAGAGCGCCGACGGCGGGACCGGCGCCGGTGGCGGCCTGCCCGTCTGCACGTCTGCCGTGGCCACACTGAGCCTGAAGAGCGCGGAGAACACCTACGCGCCCGGCGAGCGGCCCGAACTGCGCATCACGGTGGACAACGGCGGTGCGGCGGACTGCCGGGTGGGCGTGGGGCCGCGCCAGGCGATCCTCACCATCACGGACGCCGAGGACGAGACGGTGTGGTCCTCCGAGCACTGCGACTCCGAGGGCAAAGCGGCCACGATGCGGGTACCGGCCGGCCAGAGCGTCACCCACACCGTGGAGTGGGACCGCAGGGGCAGCGCCCCGGACTGCCCCAAGGGCGCGCGCGACGCGGCCGCCCCGGGCACCTACCTGGCCGAGGTGGACCTCCCCGGCCTCGGCACCGCCCAGATCTCCTTCGTCCTCGCCAAGGACTGACGCGCCCCGCCGCCTCACAGAGCCGACGACAGGCACCCCGGCGTCCGCCCACCCGGCCCGGTATCCGCCCGGCCCGCGTCACCCGGCCCGCGTCACCCGGCCCGCGCCGCCCGGCGGTGTCAGACGTAGCGTTCCAGGATGGAGGACTCCGCGAGGCGGGAGAGGCCCTCGCGGACCGAGCGGGCGCGGGCTTCGCCGACGCCGTCCACCATCTGGAGGTCGTCCACGCTCGCCGCCAGCAGCTTCTGGAGCCCGCCGAAGTGCTCCACCAGCCGCTCGATGACGGTGTTCGGCAGCCGTGGCACCTTGGCCAGCAGGCGGAACCCGCGCGGGGAGACGGCCGAGTCCAGCGTCTCGGGGGCGCCGCTGTAGCCCAGCGCCCGGGCCACGGTGGACAGTTCGAGCAGCTCGGAGTGGGTGAGGCGGTCCAGCTCGGTGAGCGCGCTGCCGACCGTGCGGCCCCGCTTGCCGGAGGGCTGCGGCACGTAGTCGCGCGCCACCAGCTCCCGTTCGGGCTCGACGCCCGCGATCAGCTCGTCCAGCTGGAGTGAGAGCAGCCGCCCGTCGGTGCCCAGCTCCACCACGTACTCGGCGATCTCGGTGGCGATGCGGCGCACCATCTCCAGCCGCTGCGCGACCGCCGAGACGTCGCGCACCGTCACCAGGTCCTCGATCTCCAGCGCGGACAGCGTGCCCGCCACCTCGTCCAGCCGCAGCTTGTAGCGCTCCAAAGTGGCTAGCGCCTGGTTCGCGCGGGAGAGGATCGCCGCCGAGTCCTCCAGCACCCGCCGGTGGCCGTTGACGTAGAGCGCGATCAGCCGCATCGACTGGCTGACGGAGACCACCGGGAAGCCCGTCTGGATGGAGACCCGCTGGGCCGTGCGGTGCCGCGTGCCGGTCTCCTCGGTGGGGATCGACGCGTCCGGCACGAGCTGCACGCCCGCGCGGACGATCTTGGTGATGTCCTTGTCCAGCACCAGCGCCCCGTCGAGCTTGCACAGCTCCCGCAGCCGGGTCGCGGAGAACTCCACGTCCAGCACGAAGCCGCCGCTGCACAGCGGCTCCACCGTGCGGTCCATGCCGAGGACGATGAGCCCGCCGGTGTTGCCGCGCAGCACGCGCTCCAAGCCGTCGCGCAGCGCGGTGCCCGGAGCGACCGCGCTGAGTGAGGCACGCAACAGCTTGTCGGCGGCTCCGGCCCGGTCGGTGGGTGCCACGGCGCTCCTTCGGTCGTGCCTGGTTCCGGCGAGGGTCGTACGTACGGGCGAGACCAGGGCAAAGTCTACCGGCGGCGCCGGGGCTCAGGCCCGCGCGTTCTTCGGCGGCAGCGCGCGCAGGGCGTCGCCTATGTCGGCCACCTCCAGCACCCGCATGCCCGCGGGCACCCGGCCCGGGTCCGCGGGCACCAGCGCGTGGGTGAAACCGAGGCGGGCGGCCTCACTCAGCCGCCGCTGCACGCCCGTCACCCGGCGCACCTCACCGGCGAGCCCCACCTCACCGATCGCCACCAGGTTCTTCGGCAGCGGGGTGTCGATCGCGGCGCTGGCCAGGGCGAGCGCCACGGCCAGGTCGGCGGCGGGCTCCGACAGCCGCACGCCGCCGACCGTCGCGCTGTAGATGTCCCGCTTGCCGAGCGCGTTGATCCGGCCGCGCTGCTCCAGCACCGCGAGCATCATCGACACCCGCGAGTTCTCCAGGCCCGACGTGGTGCGCCGGGGCGAGGGGATCTGCGTGTCCACCGTCAGCGCCTGCACCTCGGCCACCAGCGGGCGGCGGCCCTCCAGCGTCACCGTCAGACAGGTGCCGGGGACGGGCTCGTCGCGCCGGGTGAGGAACAGGCCCGACGGGTCGGCCAGGCCCGTGATGCCCTCGTCGTGCAGCTCGAAGCAGCCCACCTCGTCCGTCGCGCCGTAGCGGTTCTTCACGCCGCGTACCAGCCGCAGCCGCGCGTGCCGGTCACCCTCGAAGTGCAGCACCACATCCACCAGGTGCTCCAGCAGGCGCGGGCCGGCGATCGCCCCGTCCTTGGTGACGTGGCCCACCAGCAGCGTGGCCATGCCGCGTTCCTTGGACGCCCGGATCAGCGCCCCGGCCACCTCGCGCACCTGGGCCATGCCGCCGGGCGCGCCGTCGATCTCCGGGGAGGCGACCGTCTGCACCGAGTCCAGCACCAGCAGGGAGGGTTTCACGTCGTCCAGGTGGCCGAGCACCGCCGACAGGTCCGTCTCGGCGGCCAGGTACAGGTGCTCGTCGAGCGCGCCGATCCGGTCCGCCCGCATGCGGACCTGGCCCGCCGACTCCTCGCCGGTGACGTAGAGCGTGTGCCGCCCCGCCCCGGCCGCCTTCGCCGCGACGTCCAGCAGCAGCGTGGACTTGCCCACGCCCGGCTCCCCGGCCAGCAGTACCACCGCGCCGGGCACCAGCCCACCGCCCAGCACCCGGTCCAGCTCCGGGACGCCGGTCGCGCGGGCGGCGGCCTGCCGGGCGTCCACCTGGCCGATCGGCAGCGCGGGCGCGCTCACCCGGCCCGGCGCCGTCGTCCGCACGCCGCCGCTGGCGGCGCCCAGTTCCTCGATGGTGTTCCACGCCTGGCACTCGTGGCAGCGGCCGAGCCACTTGGGCGTGGCCCAGCCGCACTCGGAGCAGCGGTAGGTGGGGCGGTCCTTCGCGGACGACTTGCGGGCAGCCATGGCGCTCACGGTAGCGGCGGCCACCGACAGCGCGGGCGGCGCCGGTGCGGTGGGCGTTGCGCATGCGCAACCCCCGCGCGCCGGGTCGGCCGGGCGCAGCCGGGCAGTCCCTGGGTGGGATGGGGGCTGTGCGGTGGCGGACGGGCGGCCCGAAGGCGGGCCATCCGAAAGCACACCGGGGCTACCCGGAGGCGCCCCGGTGTGGTCGGGGGAGGGGCTGATGCTGTTCGGCGGGCGGTTCGGTGCCGACCCGGGCGCGCACCCCGCCGGGGCGCCCGGTTCGTGCGGTGGGGCGGGCTGGAGGGGATCGCCGGAGGCGGCGCGTCCTCTATCGAGTGAGATCGCATCACCCGTCCGTGTTAACTCTGCTCGCGGACGGGTGGTTTGCGCTCCGGAGCCGCCTACCGTCACCGGGTGATGACCACCAGGCGCGAGCAGCTCCCCGACCGCACCGGTGCCCACCGGGCCCGCCGGGCCGTGCCGCGTGCCGCCGCGCAGGTCGCCGTTCCCTCGGGCGGACCGGCCCTGCCGGACGGACCGGGCGCGCCGGGCAGGCCGGACGCGCCGGTGTCCGGCGGCCCGCAGACGACCGGCAGCCCGGCGGCGACCGGCGGTGCGGCCGAACCCGGTGGCCCGGGCCGGTCAGCGGGCCAGGCGAAACGATCCGCACGGCGCGCGGCGGGTTCCGGCACCGGCGCGCACCGCGCCACCTCCGGCCGCTCCGCACGCTCCGGCGGCGGAAGCGGCGGTGGCGGCCGGCACCGCGACGAGCGGCCGCCCGCGCACTTCGACTCCTACCTCGACGGCCTGTTCACCTACTGCCTGTCCGTCATGTGCGACCACGACGCCGCCATCACCGCACTCGGCGAGGCGCTCGCCGTCGCCGAACGGCAGCGGCTGCGCGACCGGGCACCCGCCGACCCGGCCCAGCACCGGCCCTGGTTGTACGCGCTGACCCGCTGGTCCTGCCTGCGCCGCCTGTCCGCGGGCGCCCCGCCGCGCACCGAGAGCCCGCCACTGTCCGGGCCCGCCGCCGACCAGCGCCGCCGCGAGCTGGGCGCGCTCGCCTGGCCCGAGGCCGCCGGAACCGCGCCCGAGCAGCGCGAGGCGCTGGAGCTGGCGGTGCGTCACCAGCTGCCCGTGCACGAGGTGGCCGCCGTGCTGGGCCGGAGCGAGGACGTAGCCCGCAACGTGCTCTCCAGCGGCGCCTGCGAGGTCGAGCGGACCCGGGCCGCGCTCGCCGTCGTCGCCACCGGCGGCTGCCGGACCGTCTCGCGCATCGCCGCCGACCACGAGGTCCTGCTCGGCACCGCGCTCTGCCGCGAGCTGGTGCGGCACGTCGATGAGTGCCCGGTGTGCCGCCGCGCCGCCGAACGGGCCATGGCCGGGCAGCCCTGGCCCGGAACCGCGCCCGCCGGCACCGGCGCGCTGACGGTGCTGGCCGCGCCCCGCGCCGCCGTCCACGCCGCCCTGCGCATCGCGCTGCTCGCGCGGCTGCTGCACACGCCCCGCTTCGACCGGCGTGGCTTCCCCGTCGCCGACCGCGACCGCGCCGCGCGCCGGGAGCGGCTGCGCAGCCGTGCCGTCACCACGACCGTCGTCGCCACCGTCATCGCGGCGCCCGTGCTGGCGGTGTGGGCCGCGTACCGGAGCGCGCCGGTGACCGGTGAGGCGCGTGAGGACGCCTCCGTCGCCGCCGTGGAGACCGAGGACTCCGAAGAGCTCGGCGACGGCGGCGACAGCGGCGCGAAAGGCACCGGCGGCCAGCGCTCCCACGGCGAGCACGGCCCCGCTCCGGGCGAGGAGACCGAGCGCCGCCGGGCGGAGGTCACCGTCACCGCCGAGAAGGAGAACACCACGCGCGACGAGGAACGGGTGACGCGCACGCCCTCCCACCGGGCCGTGCCCCCGCCGACGCCCGCGACCCCCGCACCGCCGGCCCCCGGACGGCTGACCGTGGAGGCGGGCACCAGCGGCGGCGCGACCTCCATCACGCTCACCGCGTCCGGCGGCTCGGCGATCACCTGGTCCGCGGCGGCCGACGCGCCCTGGCTGCGGCTGAGCCACAGCTCCGGCACGCTGGCGCCGGGGGAGTCCACGACGATCACGGTCACCGTGGACCGGGACGCGGAGCCGACCGGCCCGTGGCGGGCGCACATCCACATCGCGCCCGCCGGCGCGGTCATCACCGTCGAGGGGCAGGGCAAGGCGCCCGACCCCGACCCCTCCGAACCCCCGCCCGGGCCGACACCCACGCCGACGCCGCAGGACCCGGGAACCTCGCCTGCCCCCAGCTCCTGAGGGCGTCCCCCGCCCCCCGGGGCCTCAGCCGTCCGCTGGCGCCAGCGTGTACGCGAAGGTGTAGCCGTACGCCTCTTCCCCGAGCTTGAGTACGTACTCGCCCTCGCCCCGCAGCCCGGCGAGCTCCCCGGTGCCGGAGTCCGGCAGCACCTCGAAGGTGCCGCGCAGGGTGCCGTCTTCCCCGAAGTGGCCCTGCTCCACCGTGACGAAGGTGCCTGCCCGCCCGTCCACGTGCCCGCTGAACGCCACCAGCCCGGTAAACCGGCCCACGCGCGCGGAGCGGTAAGCGATCGTGTACGCCGCCCGCGCGTCCTTGGCCTCGATGCCACCGCTGAATGAGCACGTCGCCGTGGCCCGGGCCAGCGTGGGAACGCCCCCCTCGCCCCCGCCGTCGGTCACCGGCTCCTCCTGCCACCCGGAGAAGCTGATGCTGCCCGTCGTCTGCGTCCGTGCCGCCGCTGCCGCTGCCGCTGCTGTCGCTGTCATCGCGGTCCCTGCTTTCCTCGCCGTCCTGGTCCGGGCCGTCTGCCCGGACGTGATCTCTGTTCGGGCCGCCCGGTTGTGCCGCGCGGCCCGTGTGACCAGCCTGGACGGCATACCTGACATCCACTGTCAGGTACGTGGGAGACCATGGCGGCATGCGTGCCGACCGTCTGGTGACCCTCCTGCTGCTGCTCCAGAACCGGGGCCAGATGACCGCCCGTGACCTGGCCACCGAGCTGGAGGTGTCCGTGCGCACCGTCTACCGCGACATCGAGGCGCTGGGCGCCTCCGGCGTCCCGGTGTGCGCCGACCGTGGCCCGGCCGGCGGCTATCGCCTAATCGAGGGCTACCGGACGCGGCTGACCGGCCTGACCGACGCCGAGGCCCGCGCGCTGTTCCTGGGCGGGCTGCCCGGACCGGCCGGGGAGCTGGGGATGGGCGCCGTTCTCGCCACCGCCCAGCTCAAAGTCCAGGCCGCGCTACCGGCTCCGCTGGCCGGGGCCACCCGCCTGGTGCAGGAGCGCTTCCACCTGGACGCCTCAGCCTGGTTCCGGGAGACCGAAGCCGTGCCGTATCTGGCCCTGGCCGCCGAGGCGGTGTGGGAGCGGCGGGAGCTGCGGGTCCACTACCGGCGGTGGAACGGCGAGGTCCACCGCGAGCTGCACCCGCTCGGCCTCGTCCTCAAGGGCGGCACCTGGTACCTGGTGGCCCGCGCGGAGACGGCCGTGCGCACGTACCGGGTCGCACGGCTGCTGGCCGCCGAACCCACGGGAGAGACCTTCACGCGCCCGGACGGCTTCGACCTCGCCGCGTACTGGCGGGCCGTCTCCGAGCGGTTGACCGCCGCACTCCACCAGGACACCGCGCGGCTGCGCCTGTCCCCGCGAGGCCAGCGGCTGCTCCCCGCGCTCTTCGGCGGCGCGGGCACCCGTGCCCTGCGCACCGCGGGCGCTGCGGACGCCGAGGGCTGGGTGGAGCTGGACCTGCTGGTCGAGGCGCAGGAGGTGGCCGTGGCCGACCTGCTGCGCCTGGGCACGGAGGCCGAGGTCCTCGCTCCCGCCACCCTCCGCACCGCACTGGCCCGCACCGTCGCCACCCTCCACACCCGCTACACCGGCTGACCCCGGCCCCGCCCTGACCGGCGCGCCGGGCGCGCCCACGGCCGGGGTCTGGCCAGCGCCGGTCAGGCCCCGGGGGGTGGGGCGTCTGCGGGGTGGGGGGCCAGGAGGGGCAGGGTGGAGGCCAGGCGGTGTTCGCACAGCTCCGCCAGGCGGTCGTACCCGGCCTTGCCCATCAGCTCCGTCAGCTCCGCCCGGTAGGAGACGTACACCGGGTCGCCGCCGCCGTGCGCGGACGGGGCGCCGGTGCACCACCAGTGCAGGTCGTGGCCGCCCGAGCCCCAGCCCCGGCGGTCGTACTCGCCGATGGACACCCGCAGCCGCTGTTCCCCGTCGGGCAGCTCCACCCAGTCGTAGGTGCGCCGCACCGGCAGCTGCCAGCACACGTCCGGCTTCGTCTCCAGCGGCTCGCGGTCCTCCCGCAGCGCCAGCAGGTGCAGCGCGCAGCCGGCGCCGCCCGCGAAGTCGGCCCGGTTGTTGAAGATGCACGCCCCGCCGTAGCGGCGCGTCTTGCGCTCGCCGTCCTCGTCGGTCTCCACCCAGCCCGTGGTGGTGCCGACGTCGTGGAACTGCCACGTCTGCGGCGTGAGGCGGGCGGCGTGCTCAGCGACGCGGCGCTCGTCGTCCTCGTCGGAGAAGTGCGCGCCCAAAGTGCAGCAGCCGTCCCCCGCGCGGCCCGCCTGGATGCCCTGGCAGCCGCGCCCGAAGACGCAGCTCCAGCGCGAGGTGAGCCACGTCAGGTCGCAGCGGAAGAACTGGTCCTCGTCGGCCGGGTCGGGGAACTCCACCCAGGCCCTGGCGTGGTCGAGATCCACCTCCTCGCCCGCCGCGCGGCGCGCCTCGCCGCCCACGTTCCGCATGGTGTTCGGTCCGGTCTTCCGTGGTTTGCCCGGACCATGCCCTGGTGCCCTGTTCGTCGTGCCCACGCCCCCAGGGTACGGGCCGCCCGCGACACCGGACGGGCGCGGCGCGTTAGCGTTCTCCCCCATGAGACTCGGTGTCCTCGACGTGGGTTCGAATACCGTTCACCTTCTGGTGGTGGACGCGCACGGTGGTGCCCGCCCCATCCCCGCCTACTCGCACAAGGCGGAGCTGCGGCTGGCGGAGCTGCTGGACGCGCGCGGGGCGATCACCGGTGCGGGCGTGGAGCGTCTGGTGGCCACCGTCCGGGAGGCGCTGGACGTCGCCGAGGACAAGGGGGTGGAGAACCTGCTCCCGTTCGCGACCTCCGCCGTGCGCGAGGCCCCCAACGGCGCCGCCGTCCTCACCCGCGTCGCCGCCGAGACCGGCGTCGATCTTCAGGTGCTCTCCGGGCCCGACGAGGCCCGGCTGACGTTCCTGGCCGCGCGGCGCTGGTTCGGGTGGTCCTCCGGACGCCTGCTGGTGCTCGACATCGGCGGCGGCTCGCTGGAGCTCGCCTGCGGCCACGACGAGGAACCGGACGCCGCGCTGTCGCTGCCGCTGGGCGCGGGACGGCTGACCGGCTCCTGGCTGCCCGGCGACCCGCCCGACCTCGCCGACGTCCGCGCCCTGCGCCGCCACGTGCGCACCGAGATCGCCCGCGTCGTCGGCACCTTCAGCCGCCTGGGCGCACCGGACCACGCGGTGGCCACGTCCAAGACGTTCAAGCAGCTGGCCCGCCTGTGCGGGGCCGCGCGCAGCGCCGAAGGGCTGTACGTGCACCGTGAGCTGCGCCGCGCCGCCCTCCAGGAGTGGCTGCCGAAGCTGGCGGAGATGACCGCCGAACAGCGCGCGGAGCTGCCCGGCGTCTCCCTGGGCCGGGCGCCGCAGCTGCTGGCCGGTGCGCTGGTCGCGGAGGCCGCGATGGACCTGTTCGACGTCGAAGCGCTGGAGATCTGCCCCTGGGCGCTGCGCGAGGGCGTCATCCTGCGGCGCCTGGACCACCTGCGCTCGGCGTGAGACTCCTCACGCGGTTCCCCCGCGCGGGCGTTCCGTACCCTGGTGCGCGTGATCGCAGACGCACGGGCCCGGCTGGAGCGGCCGCGCCCGCCGAAGGTCGCGTTGTCCACGGCGTCGGTGTACCCGGAGACGACGGCGACCGCCTTCGAGATGGCCGGACGCCTCGGCTACGACGGCCTTGAGGTGATGGTCTGGACCGATCCGGTCAGCCAGGACGTCGAGGCCCTGCGCCGCCTCGCCGACCAGCACGGCGTGCCGGTGCTCGCCGTGCACGCGCCTTGTCTGCTGATCACCCAGCGCGTGTGGTCCACCGACCCGTGGACGAAACTCACCCGGGCGCGGGCCGCCGCCGAGCGGCTGGGCGCGGACACCGTCGTCGTCCACCCGCCGTTCCGCTGGCAGCGGACGTACGCGCGCGAATTCGTCGAGGGCGTGTGGCGCATGGCGGACGAGACGGACGTGCGGTTCGCGGTGGAGAACATGTACCCCTGGCGCTACCGCGACCGCGAGATGCAGGCGTACGCGCCCGACTGGGACCCCACCGAGCACGACTTCCGCCACTTCACCATCGACCTCTCCCACACCGCGACGGCCCGCACCGACACCCTGGCCATGCTGGACCGCATGGGCGATCGCCTGGGCCACGTCCACATCGCCGACGGCAGCGGCTCGGGGAAGGACGAACACCTGGTGCCCGGCCGGGGCAACCAGCCGTGCGCCCAGGTGCTGGCGCACCTGGCGGCGTCCGGTTTCGGCGGGCACGTGGTGGTGGAAGTCAATACGCGGCGCGCGATGTCCTCCGCCGAACGTGAGGCGGACCTCGCCGAGGCGCTGGCCTACACCCGCCGCCACCTGGGGGCGGCCCGGCCCGCCTGACCCGGCGGCGCGTGCGCGCGGCGCGGTTCGCTTGCGGCGCGCGCTGCCTGCGCTGGCCTGCTTTCCCGTGCCCCGTGCTGGGGAGGTTCCGTGCGCGCGTCGTGTCTCAGCATGCGGTGGGGGTGTCCGGATCATGGGCGGGGCGGCGTACGCTCGAAGGCTAAGGAAGCACCACGGACGCACCCGTCACCGAGACCAGGGAGTGCACCATGCCCCAGCTGAGGTCCCGCACCGTCACCCACGGCCGCAACATGGCGGGCGCGCGCGCCCTCCTGCGGGCCGCCGGCGTAGCCCGCGAGGACTTCGGCAAGCCGATCATCGCGGTGGCCAACAGCTTCACCGAGTTCGTGCCCGGGCACACCCACCTCCAGCCGGTGGGCCGCATCGTCTCCGACGCGATCAAGGCCGCTGGCGGCGTGCCGCGCGAGTTCAACACCATCGCCGTGGACGACGGCATCGCCATGGGCCACGGCGGCATGCTGTACTCGCTGCCCTCGCGCGACCTGATCGCCGACTCGGTCGAGTACATGACCGAGGCGCACTGCGCCGACGCACTCGTGTGCATCTCCAACTGCGACAAGATCACCCCGGGCATGCTGATGGCCGCGCTGCGGCTGAACATCCCGGTGGTCTTCGTCTCCGGCGGCCCGATGGAGGCCGGGAAGACGACGCTGGTGGACGGCACCGTGCGCAGCAACCTGGACCTGGTGCACGCCATGTCCGAGGCCGTGAGCGACACCGTCTCCGACGAGGACCTGGAGCGCATCGAGGAAGCCGCCTGCCCCACCTGCGGCTCCTGCTCCGGCATGTTCACCGCGAACTCGATGAACTGCCTCACCGAGGCGCTGGGCCTGGCGCTGCCCGGCAACGGTTCGGTGCTCGCCACGCACACCGCGCGCAAGGAGCTGTACGAGGCCGCGGGCCGCACCGTCGTGGACATCGCCCTGCGCTACTACGAGCAGGACGACGCCACCGTGCTCCCGCGCAACGTCGCCTCCCGGGCCGCGTTCGAGAACGCCATGGCGCTGGACGTCGCCATGGGCGGCTCCACCAACACCGTGCTGCACCTGCTGGCCGCCGCCCAGGAGGCGGGGCTGGACTTCACCATGGCCGACATCGACGCCGTCTCCCGCCGCGTGCCGTGCGTCTGCAAGGTCGCGCCGAACGGCAACTACCACATGGAGGACGTGCACCGCGCGGGCGGTATCCCGGCCATCCTGGGCGAGTTGCAGCGCGCCGGGCACCTGCACGAGGACGTGCACGCCGTGCACAGCCCGTCGCTGGCCGACTGGCTCAAGGAGTGGGACATCCGCGGCGGCTCGCCCTCACCCGAGGCGACCGAGATGTTCTACGCCGCCCCCGGCTGCGTCCGCTCGGCCACCGCGTTCTCCCAGTCCGAGCAGTGGGAGTCCCTGGACACCGACGCCGCGCACGGCTGCATCCGCGACACCGCCCACGCCTACTCCGCCGACGGCGGCCTGGCCGTGCTCTACGGCAACCTCGCCGAGGACGGCTGCGTGGTGAAGACCGCGGGCGTGGACGAGTCGATCTGGACGTTCGAGGGACCGGCCGTCGTCGTGGAGTCCCAGGAGGACGCCGTGGACGCGATCCTGAACAAGCGCGTCAAGGAAGGGGACGTCGTCGTGGTGCGCTACGAGGGTCCCAAGGGCGGCCCGGGCATGCAGGAGATGCTGTACCCGACGGCGTTCCTCAAGGGCCGCGGGCTGGGCGCCAAGTGCGCGCTGGTCACCGACGGGCGCTTCTCCGGCGGCACCTCGGGCCTGTCCATCGGCCACGCCTCCCCGGAGGCCGCCGCGGGCGGCACGATCGCGCTCGTCCAGGACGGCGACCGCATCGCCATCGACATCCCCCACCGCACGATCGAACTGAAGGTGGACGAAGCCGAACTGGCCGCCCGCCGCCAGGCGCTGGGCGGCATGTACGCGCCCACAGGCCGGGACCGCAAGGTCAGCCAGGCCCTGCGCGCCTACGCGGCGATGGCGACGTCCGCCGACAAGGGCGCCGTCCGCGACGTCACCCTCCTCAGCTGACACCCCCGGCCACACCTGCCCCGGCCCCGGCGTCCTGGGTGGCGTCGGGGCCGGGGTGTGGGCGCGTCCCGGACATCGAGGGTGGGCCAGGGTGCGTGGTCGTCCCCGCCGTGCTTCTCGAACGAGAGCCTCACTCGGGAACGTCCAAGTACGGGTCCAGCAGCGAGCGCTCGACGACACGGCTTCCGCTGGTCGCGGTCTGGTAGGCGGCTAGCAAGCGGCGGGCGTTGACAGGGGACCGGAGCAGGTACGCGCCTTCCCGGAGGGAGGCGTGATCGTCGGCCGCGATGAGGACGGCGTTGCCGTGCTGGGAGGCGATCTCCACGGCCTCCTGGTCCGTGTTGACCTTCCTGATCAAGGCAAAGAGTCTCTTCCGGGCCTCGCTTGCGCTGATCAACACAGCGGCTCCTCACATGTGGCAGAACTGGCTACGCCTCTGGTTGTCGCTGGCGTGCCCCCAGTGGCCCGCTCCATGGGCGCGCCACGCCAGCCCCCCTCGGCGCGGGACGTACCCGGCCGGGGGCGTTCAAGGGGTGCCAGGGGAGGGTGCCGCGCCGCGCCGGGCCGTCGGCAGCGGGCGGCTGCCGGGTGGGAGGCCCGGCGAACCGTCGGCTCCGAGCAGCTCGCCCATGAGGAAACGCCGGGTCAGGTCCGCCACGGCTTCGGGGCGTTCCAGCACGGCCCAGTGGTCTGTCTCCGGGATGACGCGGAAGGTGCTCGGGGTGATCGTGGACGCGAAGGCCCGCTGGTGGGCGGGGGAGCTGACGGTGTCGTGCTCGCCGCTGAACACCAGCGTCGGCACCCCGGACAGGCCACCGGTCAGTGGCAGCCGCCGGTGCATGGCGCGGTCGAGGACGGCCATCGCGTGCGGCGTGCGGAGCACGGTGCGCAGCAGTGAGCGGCGCACGTACCGGTGCGCCAGGTCGCGCCGGTGGACGGGGCGGGCGGGGTCCGCGCAGAGCATGCTCTCCGCCGCGAGGTCGGCGAACGCCTCGGCCTGCCCGGCCGCGAGCTGGTCGGCGGCGCGACCCCAGTGGGCCTGCTGCGCGGGCGTGATGTGGGCCGGGACGCCGCCGAGGACCAGGCGGGCGACGCGCTCGGGGCGACGCTGGGCGTAGCCGAAGGCGATGGCCGAACCGTAGGAGTAGCCGAACAGGTTGACCCGCGGCACGCCCAGGTCGTCGATGATGTGGGCGACGGCGGTGCACAGCAGCGCGCTGTCCTGCTCGGGGCGCAGCGGGTCGGAGTCGCCCATGCCGGGCAGGTCGGCGGTGACCACGTCCGCGACGGGCCCGATGGCGTCCTCCAGGTGAGTCCAGCCGTACATGCCCTGGAGCGCCCCGCCCAGCACGATGAGCGGCTCGGTGCGCGGACGCGGCTGCTCCAGCACGCGGTAGGCGTACGCCAGGCCCGCCACGCGCAGGCGTCGGACCCGCTCACGCGGTGGGCCGCTGGCGCACGGCACGTCACCCGCGTGCGGGGCGTCACTGGTGTGCGGCCTGGCGCTTTCCTGCTGCGAGGCGCTCGCGCGCTGCGTGGCGTTCTGCCCCGGCCCTGGCGTCATGGCTCAGCCGCCGACCAGGACGAGGGCCGCGTTGTGGCCGCCGAAGCCGAGTGAGGTCTTCACCGCGCACTCCAGCCGCGCGGGCCGGGCCGCCTTGGCCACCACGTCCACCGGAACGAGCGGGTCGAGGGCGTCCAGGTTGACGGTCGGCGGGACGCGTTGGTGCTCCAGCGCGAGCACGGTCAGCGCCGTCTCGATGCCGCCCGAGGCGCCGAGCGCGTGCCCGGTCATCGCCTTGGTGGAGGTGACCAGCGGGCGCTCGCCCAGGACGCGGTGCAGCATGGAGCTTTCCACCAGGTCGTTGACGACCGTGGAGGTGCCGTGCGCGTTGACGTGATCGACGTCCGCCGGGGCCACGTCCGCGTCGGCCAGCGCCGCGCGCAGTGCCCGTTCCACGCCCGCGCCCTCGGGGTCGGGTGCGACGGGGGAGTACGCGTCGTTGGTCGCGCCGTACCCGACGACGTGCGCCCGTACCCGCGCCCCACGGGCCCGGGCGTGCTCGGGCCGCTCCAGCACCAGCAGGCCCGCGCCCTCGCCGATGACGAACCCGTCCCGGTCCGCGTCGAACGGGCGGCAGGCGGCGGCCGGATCATCCCGGCGGGTGGACAGCGCCCGCAGGCGGCACGCGCTGGCGATCAGCAGCCGCGCGCACACCGACTCCGCGCCGCCCGCGACCGCGACGTCACAGACCCCCGCGCGCAGCAGCATGCGCGCCGTGCCGATGGCGTCGGTGCCGGACGCGCACGCCGTGGCCACCGAAAGCCCCGGCCCGTGCGCGCCCAGCTCCCGGCAGACGGCGCTGACCGCGCCATTGACCGAGGTGAGTGCGCCCAGCTTGGGAGATACCCGGCGCGGGCCCCGCGCGGCGAGCGCGGCGGCCTGCTCGTCGTAGAACGGCAGCCCACCGTGCGCCGAGCCGATGACGACGGCGACGCGCCCGGCGTCCCACACCGCCGGGTCCAGACCGGCGTCGGCCACCGCCTCCCGGGCGGCGACGACGGCGAGCTGGGCGAAACGGTCCATCAGCCGGGTGCGCTCCACGCCCAGCACCGCTTCCGGGTCGAGGGCTGCGCCGTCGATGCCGTAGAAGAAGTCGCAGGACAGACCGGCCAGTTCGGCGGGACGGCAGACACCGGACGGCGTACCGGCCGTCGTCACGGCGTGCCAGGTCTCCGCCGCGCCAACCCCGGCGGCCGTGACCAGGCCAAGGCCCGTCACCGCCGCCGCGAAGCCATCCCCGGCCGGTCCCCGAGCGCCGCTCGCGTGCCCGCTACCCGCGTGCCCGCCACCCACGTGCCCGCCGCCCTCCCCGCTCACGCCGCCGCCCGGTCCGCTACGACGGCCACCAGGCGCCCCACCGTGTCCCGGGAGGTCAGCTCCACGTCGTCCAGGTCGATGCGCAGCCGGTCCTCGATCAGCAGGCGCAGCTCCTCCAGCGCCAGGGAGTCCATGCGCAGTTGCCGCAGCGGGACCTCGGGACGCACGGCAGCGGCGTCCACCCCGAACTTCTGCGTCAGCAGCGTGCTGACGTGCTCTGCGATCTCCACTCGGCCGTTCCCTCGCTCCCCGCCCCTGCGCAGCGGTCGTACGGGTATGTCGTACGTCGGACAAGGTGCAAAACGCCGGGGGTGCGCGCGAGGTTACGTCGCCCGGCGCCGCGACACCCGAAGGAGGCCCGCCGAACAGCCGTAGGGTGCCGGATTTGCCAGCACGGCCGGGTCCGCCGCCCCCGAGCTCCGCCAAACGGCTCCGGCCCGGCGTGGGACACCCGGTGCGGACCCGTCGGACGTGGAACCATACGCCCGCCGATCGAGTCGTTATAGGCATGAATCCGGCGAAGCAGACAAAGCATAGAGAACGGTGGATAAGTGATGAACGGAATGAAAGGAATACGGATTCCGCGCGGGGCGGTGGCGTGCGGCGCCGCGCTCGGACTGGGTGCCGCGCTCACCGGTGTGGCACCCGCGAACAGCGCGGAGGCGCGCGGGGCCGCGAATGGGCGCTACAACGCCGAGGAGATCCACCACTTCCTGGAGGGCTTCTACGGCAACACCGGCCCGCGCGCGTGGGAGCGCGAACATCTCGTCGGAGACGACCTCAAGCGGCGCGCCGAGCAGACCGAGGACTTCGACCTGCTGATGTGCGCACAGAACACGCCGGAGGACATCGAGGTGGGCGAGGTGACCGCAGCCCAGTCCGCTGGGGTCGGCTGGGCGACGGTGCGGCTGAGCTGGGGTGACAGCGCGGAGGCCACCGCCTTCACCGCCTACGTCGAGCTGGACGGCGACAAGCCGCTCAAGCTGCACGAGGTGGCCTGCGAGACGCCGGAGACTGGCGGCTGAGGCTTCCGGTTACCGGAGGTCGCGGCCTCCGGTAACCGGAACCTGGGCGCTACCGAACTCTTGCCCAGTGCTCCACCCTTCAGGGTGGAGGTGCAGGGCATCTTTGCGCCGGCGGCCCGGAGGGGCGCAGCGCCACTGCTAAGGTCGCTTTGTCCGACAACGGAGTTGTCGGACCTACCGTCGGACGGGCGGGATGTAAAGCCTGTGGAGACCTGGTAAGGCCGTTCCTCACCGAGCGGCACGGGTCCGTGAAGCAGGAACCCGCGGTGGCACCGCGTAGCGGTGCGGACCGGAATCGTCGCCCCTTCAGGGCGACGAGGACGTCAATTGAAGAAGGCGATCCCGTCGTCGGGGAGGTCCCCCAGGTCCTTGGCCCACTGGCTCGGGTCCACGACCTTCTTCAGCTGGGCGGACATGTACGGGCGCAGCGGCACCTGCGGGGTGGCCTTCTCCCCCACCCACATCAGGTCGCCCTTGACGTAGCCGTACAGGCGCTTGCCGCCGCTGTACGGGCTCGCGGAGGCGAGGCTGGCGATGGCGTCGGTCGCGAGGTCGATCTGCGGCTTGCCCTCGGCCAGCTCGCCGTACCAGATCTCGGCGACGCCCTGGTCGCGGATCATGGTCACCTCGACCTTGCGGCCCTCGCTGATCCGCCAGTAGCCGGTCTCCGTCTCCAGCGGGCGCACCTTGTTGCCGTCGGCGTCCAGCACCCAGGAGTGCGAGACGTACTCCAGGAAGTCCCGCCCGTCGTGGCGGAAGGAGACCTCCTGACCGAAGTTGCACTGCTCGGAACCGGAGGACTCCGGGAAGTCGGCGACGCCCGCGCCCGTCCAGTCGCCGAGGAGGAAGGCGAGGGGGACGAGGCCGGGGTGCAGGTCGGACGGGATCTCGATCATGGAGTCAGACGCTCGCTGGTTCGGGTTAGCGGATGCGGTGCGGGTGGGGCGGAGTGGTCGCGCGGGGGTGCCGCCTCGGGACGCGGCGCCGGGCTCAGCGCTGGCCCTGGAAGAGCTTCTTGACGACCAGGAGCGCGAACCCGCCGGTCCCGAGGACGACCAGGACCATCAGGGAGATGAAGAATGCCTCAAGCACGGGGGCGCTCCTTGCGCGGCTCGGTTGGACGGACGGCCGGGGCCGAGTCTAGTCGCCGGGCCGGGCGCCGGCGCTGTGAGGTCCGCCGCCCGGCTACGCCGGATACGGTGGCCCCATGGCCAACGGTGCAGACGGTACGCGCAGGCTCGTGATCAAGGTGACGGCCGGGAGTGACGCCCCCGAGCGCTGCTCGCAGGCGTTCACGGTCGCCGCGGTGGCGGCGGCGAGCGGGGTGGAGGTCTCGCTGTGGCTCACCGGTGAGTCGGCGTGGTTCGCGCTGCCGGGCCGCGCGGCGGAGTTCGAGCTGCCGCACGCGGCGCCGCTGCCGGAGCTGATCGCGGGCATCCAGGCGGCCGGACGCATCACCCTGTGCACCCAGTGCGCGGCGCGGCGGGACATCACGGAGGCCGACGTGCTCGACGGCATCCGCATCGCCGGCGCCCAGGTCTTCGTCGCCGAAGCCACGGCACTGGGCACCCAGGCGCTGGTGTACTAGGAGTTTCCCGGCCTCTTCCCGAAACCGGGTGGCCGTTTCCCGAAACCGGGTGGCCGTGCCACCGGACCCCCTTCGGCTTCCCCGCCGCGCTTGCGCCCGGCAGCGGCAAGGGCCGCATCCCTCGGCGTCCAACCCGGGATGCGGCCCTCGGCCTGCGGCGTGCCAGCGCGCGGCGCGCGGCTGTCGCGGTGCGTCAGACCGCGATGGCGACCTCCGCGACGCCGCCCTGCTGGGCGACGACCGTGCGGTCGGCGGTGCCGCCGGGCACCAGCGCGCGGACGGTCCAGGTGCCCTCGGCCGCGTAGAACCGGAACTGGCCGGTCGCGGACGTCGGCACCTCGGCGGTGAACTCACCGGTGGAGTCCAGCAGCCGCACGTAGCCGGTGACGGGCTCGCCGCCACGGGTCACGTGGCCCTGGATGGTGGTCTCACCGGGCTTGATGGTGGAGGCGTCCGGGCCGCCTGCCTGTGCTCCGCACATGGGGTTCCTCTTTCGGATCGGGAAAGCGGGGTGGGGTGCGTCAGCGGGACGCCGTTACTTGGCCGGGCCGAGCTCGATCGGGACGCCGACGAGGGAGCCGTACTCCGTCCAGGAGCCGTCGTAGTTCTTGACGTTCTCCTGGCCCAGCAGCTCGTGCAGCACGAACCAGGTGTGGGCGGAGCGCTCGCCGATGCGGCAGTAGGCGATGGTGTCGGTGCCCAGGTCCACGCCCTCGGCCTCGTACAGCTCCTTCAGCTCCGCGTCGGTCTTGAAGGTGCCGTCGTCGTTGGCCGACTTCGACCACGGGATGTTGCGGGCGCTGGGCACGTGGCCCGCGCGCTGCGACTGCTCCTGCGGCAGGTGCGCCGGGGCGAGCAGCTTGCCGCTGAACTCGTCGGGGGAGCGCACGTCCACCAGGTTCTGGTTGCCGATGGCGTTCACCACGTCGTCGCGGAAGGCGCGGATCGAGGTGTTCTGCGGCTGGGCCCGGTACTGGGTGGCGGGACGGCTGGGTACCTCGGCGGCCAGGTCGCGCGAGTCCAGCTCCCACTTCTTGCGGCCGCCGTCGAGCAGACGCACGTCCTGGTGGCCGTAGAGCTTGAAGTACCAGTACGCGTACGCGGCGAACCAGTTGTTGTTGCCGCCGTAGAGGACGACGGTGTCGTCGTTGCCGATGCCCTTCTCGGACAGCAGCTTCTCGAAACCTGCCTGGTCGACGAAGTCGCGGCGCACGGGGTCCTGGAGGTCCTGCTTCCAGTCGATCCGGACGGCGTTCCTGATGTGGTTCTTGTCGTAGGCCGAGGTGTCCTCGTCCACCTCGACGATGACCACCTTGGGGTCGTCGATGTGGGCCTCGACCCAGTCGGCGTCCACCAGGACGTCACTGCGGCTCATGGAATCTCCTCCGGGGGCGTGGGTGCGATGCGGTGTGGGGTGCGGGGCGAGCCGTGCGGCTCGGCGGGGTTCGGGCAGCGTGCTGGTGCGGGCCGGGGCGTGGTGGGTGCGGTGGGGTACCGCCTGCCACGCGGGCGGGTGCACGGCGCTGTGCGGCGGCGGTGGGTGGTGGCCCCGGTTGCGGGCGGGGCCGGTGCGGGCGCCTAGCGCCCCACCCTGCCGCAGGCGTACGCCGACCGGGTGCGTCCGGCCGGTGGCGCGGGGCCGTCAGGCGGTGGGGCGACAGAGCATGGCGGCGACGCGGCACAGGTCCACGGTCCGTCGCTTGGTGAGTTCCGCCTGTCGGGTCATGCCGTCGATCGTAAGGACGCGGACGGTATGTGTCACCGACGTTCCGCATCCCGAGACGTGCGTGTTTGCATGGTGGGACGCGAGGCAGGGGTCAAGGGGTGCGCGGCGCCGTCTGGTGCGACCCCGGGCGGCTGCATCTCGCGGCCGACCGGGCGCCCGTCTCGGATCGTGGACGCCGGTGCGGGTGGTGTCAGCCCGCGAGGTCGATCTGCTCGCCGGTGAAGTTGACCTCGACGCCGTCCGGGGTGGCCTCGATGCCGGTCAGCTCGACGCCCGGGGGCAGGCCGTTGATCTGCCGGGTGTAGTCGATCCGCTCGCGGATGAACCCTTCAACCCCCGGGATCTCCTGGCCCGGCACGGACTCCGCGTACAGCTTGATCGTGTCGCCGTTCTCCACGCTCAGCGCGGACGTCGTGGTGCCCTCGATCGTCCGGCCCAGGAACGGCACCTGCACCTGCCCGGTGACCTGCACCTTCGGCTCGCCCTCCGCGGTCTCACCGCCGTAGGCGATGGACACGCCCTCCGCGGCCGCCTCGGTGAGCGCCTCGTAGGTGAGGTACGCCGTGCCCGTCGCCTTGGCGGCGACGCCACCGCTGTAACTGTCGTTGAGCGTGATGTCGCGGGCTTTCACGTCGAACTCGTTCACCTGGAGCGTCTGGCCCTCGCCGGAGGCGGTGACGCCGTTGAGCGTGATGTCCACCGACTCCAGTTCCCTGTCCGCCAGCTGGGTGAGGAACGGGAAGCCGTTGATCGTCACCTCGGCGTCCTCGGCGCCACCCCGCGCGGTGCGGGCGCGGTCGGCCAGCTTCCCCTCCGCGTAGTTCACCGCCAGCCGGTCCGCGGCGACGAACAGCCCGCCGACGATCAGCAGGAGGATGAGCATGGTCCGGACTATGCGCATGGTCTTCGGCCCCCAGATCGACTGCCGATGATCCTAACGGCGCGGTAACGGCGCGGGACGGCCCGGCCCCACCGGAGCATCAGGCCGCCAGCCGGGCCAGCACGTAGACGGCCGGTGCGGCCAGCGCCAGCGGCAGCGCCACCCCGGCCGTCAGGTGCACGAACCGCGACGGCCAGTCGTAGCTCGCCGCGCGCAGGCCGACCAGCGCGCACCCGCCCGCCACCACGCCCACGAGGGCCCCGGCTCCGGCACCCGCCAGCGCGCCCAGCGCCACGGCGTCCGCCCCGGCCAGCAGGGCCGCACCCGCCCCGGCGCCCGCCCCGGCGGCGAGCGCCAGCACGACCGACACCGGACCCGGCAGCGGCACCGCCCGCACCGCCGTGGCCGCCCCCACGGCGAGCGCGCCCACGGTCACCACGCCGGCGGCGTGTTCGGCGGCGGCGAGGAAACCGGCCGCCAGCACCGCCAGCACGGTGGCCGCGACCCCGGCCGTCAGCGCGTACAGCCGTTCCTCCGGCTTGCCGCGATGGCGCAGCTGGAGCAGCAGCACCAGCAGCATCCAGAAGCCGAGCGCGCCCAGCAGCGCCGTCGCGGTGTGCGCGCGGCCCACGCCGAGCAGGGCGGCGTCGGCCGCCACGCCCGCCAGGAACGCCAGCGCGATGCCCTGCCGCGCGGGCCACATGCCGTTCAGCCGGTACCAGCCCGCGGCCGTCACCGCCTGGAGCACGACGAGCGGCACCACGAGCGCGAACCGGCCCAGCGGCGCGGTAACAGCGAGGGTGGCGGCCAGGACGAGGGTGAGCCCGGCGGGCAGGGGCCCCGGGGGGATGACGGGGTTGCCGACGCGTTCGGCGACGCCGCCCGGGCCGTGCACGGAGCGGCCCGCGCGGCGTCGGCCCCGGGCGCGCTTGGCCTGCGGTGGCACGGTCGCCGCCGGTGCGGCGGGGGTCGGCGAGACCGCTGCGGGGGGTGCCGCTGCCGGGGGTGCCGCTGCCGGGGGCGCGGGGACCGGTGCGGGGACCGACGCGGGGGGTGGCGCCGACGGCTGCGGCGGCTGTGGCTGCCCGCGGTGGCCGTGCGGGTGGTGCGGGTGGTGCGGTGCGCTGCTCACCGGGCGCCTCCGGCGAAGGGCGGGAGCACCTCGATCGAGCCGCCCTGCGACAGCCGCACCGCCTCGTGGGCGCGGGTGCCGACCGGGTCGCCGTCCACCAGGAACGAGCAGCGCTGGAGCACGCGGGCGAACTCCGGGCGGGCGGTGTGCCGGGCCCGGGCGGTCTCCAGGGCCTCGGCCAGCGTGGCCGCCTCGTACCCCTCCTCCGCGACTCCGGCCGCGGCCTTCGCCGCCGCCCAGTAGCGGATCGTTCCCTGTACGGCCATGTAGCGACTCCCACCGCGACGAGCTTGTGCGTGCGTCCATCATGCCGCGCGGGCGGGGGTGCGCGGTGTGTGCCCCGGCTGTGCCCCTCCCCGGAACCCGGGAGTTGAGCACCCCCGGGTTTCGGGGAAGGGAGGGGCGGGACACCGCGTGGTGTACATCGCACTACGGTCAGGCGCCTGTGTCGGCTATCCTCGTGCGGGTAAGGACTCGGGCAATGTCGCCTTCGAGTCCTTTCGTGTTTGAGGGCGGCCCTCACCGCAGGCGCCGCCCCCGCCCTCGATGGGACCGAGGAAGGACTCACCGTCATGAGCTCGCTTCTCCTCCTGACCAACGCTCTCCAGCCGTCCGCCGAAGTGCTGCCCGCGCTCGGGCTGCTGCTGCACAATGTGCGCGTCGCCCCCGCTGAGGGCCCCGCACTCGTCAACACGCCAGGCGCCGACGTCATCCTGATCGACGGGCGGCGTGACCTGCCGCAGGTGCGCTCGCTGTGCCAGCTGCTGCACTCCACCGGGCCCGGCTGCCCTCTGGTGCTGATCGTGACGGAGGGCGGCCTCGCGGCGGTCACCGCCGAGTGGGGCGTGGACGACGTACTCCTGGACACCGCGGGCCCGGCCGAGGTGGAGGCGCGGCTGCGGCTGGCGCTGGGGCGGCAGCAGCTCACCGTGGACGACAGCCCGATGGAGATCCGTACCGGCGATCTCTCGGTGGACGAGGCGACGTACAGCGCCAAGCTCAAGGGCCGGGTGCTGGACCTGACCTTCAAGGAGTTCGAACTGCTGAAGTACCTGGCCCAGCACCCGGGCCGGGTCTTCACCCGCGCGCAGCTGCTCCAGGAGGTGTGGGGCTACGACTACTTCGGCGGCACCCGCACGGTGGACGTGCACGTGCGGCGGCTGCGCGCGAAGCTCGGCCCGGAGCACGAGTCGCTGATCGGCACGGTGCGCAACGTCGGCTACCGGTTCGTGATGCCGGAGAAGAAGGCGGGCAAGGGGGAGCAGAAGGGCGAGCGCGAGGACAGCGGCGGCGAGGCGGGGACAAGCGTGGCCGAGGAGGCCGAGCGGGTCGCCAAGAAGGCGGCGGACGCGGGCCGGGGCGGACGCCGGTGAGCTGGCAGTGAACCATGAGCGCGCGGGCGGTGACCGTCCGCGCGAGAACGGTACCGGGGCGTGACCCGGGTGCCGGTCCCCCCGCGTAGACTGCCCGCCGTGGCGAAGGTGACGCGAGACGACGTGGCACGGCTGGCGGGTACCTCGACCGCCGTCGTGAGCTATGTGATCAACAACGGTCCCCGGCCGGTCGCTCCCGCCACCCGGGAGCGGGTGCTCGCGGCGATCAAGGACCTGGGGTACCGGCCCGACCGCGTCGCCCAGGCCATGGCTTCCCGGCGTACCGATCTCATAGGCATGATCGTCCCCGACGCGCGGCAGCCGTTCTTCGCGGAGATGGCGCACGCCGTCGAACGCGCGGCGGCCGAGCGCGGGAAGATGGTGCTCGTCGGCAACTCGGACTACCTCGACGAGCGCGAGGTGCACTACCTGCGGGCGTTCCTCGGGATGCGGGTCTCGGGCCTGATCCTGGTCAGCCAGGGCCCGAGCGAGCGCGCGGCGGCCGAGATCGAGGCGTGGGACGCGCGCGTGGTGCTGCTGCACCGGCGTCCGGAGGCGATCGAGGACGTCGCCGTGGTGACGGACGACGTCGGCGGTGCGCAGCTGGCCACCCGGCACCTGCTGGAGCACGGCCACCCCTACGTGGCCTGTCTGGGCGGTGTGGAGTCCACGCCGGTGGTCGGCGACCCGGTCACCGACCACGTGGAGGGCTGGCGCCGGGCGATGCGGGAAGCTGGTCACGCCACCGAGGGGCGGCTCTTCCAGGCGCCCTACAACCGCTACGACGCCTACGAGGTGGCGCTGAAGCTGCTGGCCGGTCCCGACCGTCCGCCCGCGATCATCTGCGCGACGGACGACCAGGCGATCGGCGTGCTGCGCGCGGCCCGCGAACTGCGCGTGGACGTGCCCGGCGAGCTGGCGGTCGCCGGTTTCGACGACGTCAAGGAGGCGGCGCTCACGGACCCGCCGCTGACGACGGTCGCCTCCGACCGCCCCGGCATGGCCCGGGCGGCGGTGGATCTCGTGCTGGACGATTCCGTGCGCACCACGGGCTCGCGCCGCGAGCGGCTGCGTCAGTTCCCCTCCGCCCTGGTGGTGCGCCGCAGCTGCGGCTGCGGCTGACGCCGCGCCCGCCCGCGCCGTGGCCGTGCCCCCGGGCCGGGGCCGTGCCCGCGCGGGCCGATATGGCTCGTCGCCTCCCCACGCGTGCCGGTTCCGGGTCAGGAGCGGGTCGCTCCGGGTGAGCAGTTCCCCGCCGTCAGCCCGCGGCAGCCCGGGCCCGCCTCGGCGGCGACGTCGCGCGGGTTGATCAGCGCGCAGCGGTCGAGGGTGAGGCAGCCACAGCCGATGCAGTCGTCCAGGTCGTCCCGCAGCTCGGTCAGCTGCTTGATCCGCAGGTTCAAATCCTCCCGCCAGCACTCGGAGAGCCGGGCCCAGTCGGCGCGGCTGGGAGTGCGGTTCTCCGGCAGGAGAGCCAGCGCCGCGCGAATGTGCTCCAGCGAGATGCCCACGCGCTGGGAGGCGCGGATGAACGCGACCCGGCGCAGCGTCTCGCGCGTGTAGCGGCGCTGGTTGCCGCTGGTGCGGCGGGAGTGGATCAGCCCGTTGCGCTCGTAGAACCGCAGGGCGGAGGTGGCCACGCCGCTGCGCGCGGCCACCTCGCCGACGGTCAGCTCGTGCTGCTTCCAGGACGGTGGGGTCGTCATGCGTCCCACCGTAGCTTGACATGAACTTAAGTTGAAGTACGAGGCTCGGCGCAGCGGCCGGTGAAGGCCCGGCCGCCCGACCAAGGGAGCCACCATGCCCGCGCCGCCCGTGCTGTCCGCCGTCACCCCGCTGCGTCTCGCCATGCTCACCGGAAGTGTCCGCGAGGGCCGCTTCGGACCGACCGTCACCCGCTGGTTCGCCGAACAGGCCCGCGAGTACGGGGCGTTCGACGTGGACGTCATCGACATCGCCGACTATCCGCTGCCGCTGGTGATGCCCGGCTGGGGCGGCGCCACGGACGCTGCCACCGCACGTCACCACCAGGAGCTGGGCGGCCGGCTGGCGCGGGCCGACGCTTTCGTGGTCGTCACCCCGGAGTACAACCACAGCTTTCCGGCCGCCCTGAAGAACGCGGTTGACTGGTACCGGCAGGAGTGGGAGGCCAAACCCGTCGGCCTGGTCTCCTACGGCGGGCAGGGCGGCGGGATTCGCGCGGCCGAGCACCTGCGGCAGGTGTTCGCGGAGATGCACGCCCTCACCGTGCGCGACGCGCTGAGCTTCCCGAACGCCTGGGACATCTTCGGCGACGACGGACGGCCCCGGGACGCCGAGGCCGCGAGCACCGCCGCCAAGGGCATGCTGGACCAACTGGACTGGTGGGCGGAGGCGTTGGCCGAGGCCCGCGTCAAGCGCCCGTACGGCGCCTGACGCCCGCCGCCCCCCGTGTGCGCTGGGCGGACGGCGGGCGTCCCGGAGAAGCGGGCGCGTCCCGGTGTGGGGTCAGCGGACGACGGTGATGCGGTCCGCGGCCGGGGCGTCCAGCGGGGTGTCGGCGGAGGAGTGGGCGCGCAGGTACTCCTCCAGCGCGCGCAGGTCGCCGCCGCCCACCAGCGGGTCGGTGCCCTCGGCCAGCGTCGGGAAGCCGTCACCCCCGCCGGCGAGGAAGGAGTTGACGGCGACCCGGTAGACGCGGTCCGCCGCCAGCGGCGCACCGTGCAGCCGCACCGAGTCGGCGACGACCCGGTCGGCACCGGTACGCGTCAGGTCCAGGGTGTAGGTGAACCCGTCCGAGACCTGGAGGATCTTCGGCGACGCCGCGTTCGCCCCGCTCACCTGCTCGCGCAGCACGTCCAGCAGCTGCCCGCCGGTCAGCGACACGACGTTGACCGTGTTGGCGAACGGCTGGACGGTGTAGCCCTCGGCGTAGGTCACCACGCCGTCGCCCTCACCCCCGGAGGCCGCGTAGGTGAGGTCGGCGCGGATGCCGCCGGGGTTCATCAGCGCCAGTTCGGCCGCCTCGTCCTGGGTGCGGGCGTGGGCGAGCTGCGCGTCGGCGACGAGATCACCCAGTGGTGTCTCCGGCAGCGAGCGGTCCGCGGTGATGTCCTCGGAGACGTACCCGATCGGGCGGTTCGCGACCGGCGCGGCCAGCTCCTGCCACCGGTCGATGAGCCGGGTCAGGTCCGGCGCCCGTGGCTGCTCGCGGTGGACGACGTGGTTGGTGCCGCTCACCGAGGCGCGCACGATGTCCCGCCGGGCCCGGTCGTAGGTCATCTCCAGCTCGGTGAACAGGCGGCCGTAGGACGCGGCCGACGTCACCAGGCGGTCGTTGCCCTCCGGGTCCGGCAGGCCGCACACGTACGGCTGGTGCGTGTGGCCGGTGACCAGCGCGTCCACGCCCGCGTCCGTCCGCGCCGCGATGTCCACGATCGGGCCGGAGACACCGCCGCCGGACGCGTCACAGTCGGCGTTGTAGGCCGGATTCGCCGGGTAGCCGCCCTCGTGGACGAGCGCGATCACGGCGTGCACGCCCTTGCGCCGCAGCTCCTCGGTGTACTTGTTGATCGTCTCGGCCTCGTCGAGGAACGTCAGCCCTTCGATGCCCTCGGCGGAGACGAGGTTCGCGGTGCCCTCCAGCGTGACGCCGATGAAGCCGACCTTCACCCCCCGCTCCTTGACCACCGTGTACGGCTTCAGCAGCGGCTTGCCGGTCTGCTCGCTGACGACGTTGGCGGCCAGGAGCGGGAATTCCGCACCGCCGAAGCCGCGCTCGCCGTAGCAGCCGTCAGCCGGGTGGCAGCCGCCGCGCTGGAGCCGTAGCAGCTCCTGTTGCCCCTCGTCGAACTCGTGGTTGCCGACGCCCACGACATCCATGTCGAGCGCGTTCATCGCCTCGATCGTTGGCTCGTCGTGGAACAGGCCGGACAGCAGCGGGCTCGCGCCCACGACGTCACCGGCCGCGACCGTGACCGAGCGGCGCTCGCCCGCGCGGGCCTTACGCAGCGCCGTGGCCAGGTACTCCACGCCGCCGGCCGGGACCGCCTCGGTGGTGCCGTCCGGGTGCTCGTGGGTGACGGTGCCGCTGGAGCCGGCAGGCGGCTGAAGGTGGCCGTGGAAGTCGTTGATGGCCAGCACCTGAAGGTCCACCATGCGGCCCGGGTAGTGGCCGGTGCCGGGGCCGGTCCCGGTGCTGTGGCCGGTTCCGGGGCGCTCGGGCGCGGCCTGGGCGGCGGGTGGCAGGGCGGCCGCGCCGAGGGCGAGGCTGGCGGCCAGCCCCGTCGCGACGGCGGCGAAACGGCGCGAGTACCGCCGTCCGCGCAGGCGCTGTGCCGCGCGTGTGTGTGACGTTCGCGGCAGGTGTGACGTGTGTGGCGCTTCTGGTACTTCCGATACTTCCGACATGACGTTTTTCCCCTCCGAAGCCAGTGAGAGCAGACGGCAGCCTACGGTCAACGCGCGTAGCCCGTCAGGAGTCGTGCGGTAACCACAAGGTGGCGATCAGCGGGCGTAGGCTCTGCGGCATGAGCGACGTGGTGGTGACCGACCGGGTGTCCGACGAGGTCGTGGGGGAGGCGCTGGTGCTCATCGACGCCGCCGCCCGGACCGACGGCCAGTCAGCCGTCTCCGAACAGGGCCGGCTCCAGCTGCGCGGAGGCCACCGGCCGGGCGTCACGCACTTCCTGATCCGCTCCGGCGGCGAACTCGTCGGCTACGGCCAGCTGGAGGACACCGACCCGGTGGAGGCACCGGCCGGTGAACTGGTCGTCCACCCCGCACACCGTGGCCGTGGCTACGGCCGCGCGCTGGGCCTGGCCCTGCTGCACACCTCCGGGCGCCGGCTGCGCCTGTGGGCCCACGGCGGTCACGCCGCCGCCCGCCACCTCGCGCAGACCCTCGGCCTGACCCTGTTCCGCGAGCTGCGCCAGCTGCGCATGCCGCTGCGCGCGGACGCCCTGCCGCAGGTGACACTCCCCGAGGGCGTCGCCCTGCGCACCTTCGTCCCCGGCAAGGACGACGCCGCCTGGCTCGACGCCAACGCCGCCGCCTTCGCCCACCACCCGGAACAGGGCACGCTCACCCAGCGTGACCTCGACGCCCGCAAGGCCGAGCCCTGGTTCGACGCCGACGGCTTCTTCCTCGCCGTCGCGGGCGACGACCCCGAGCGCATCGTCGGCTTCCACTGGACCAAGGTGCACGAGGCCGAACAGCTCGGCGAGGTGTACGTCCTCGGCGTCATCCCCGGCCACCAGGGCGGCGGACTCGGGCGCGCCCTGACCACCACCGGGCTGCGCCACCTCGCCGAGGCCCGCCGCATGCCCACCGCGATGCTCTACGTGGACGCCGACAACACCCCGGCCGTGACCGTCTACGAACGCCTCGGCTTCCGCACCCACGCGGTGGACCTGATGTACCGCACCGAGACGTGACACACCGTGCCCGTCGGCTGCCGCTGGGGGGTGCGGGCTCCGGGGCTGAACCCCGGCCGGTCACGGGTGGCGGTGGGTGCGCGCAGCCGGGGCATCGCCTGCGCGCCATGTGGGTGTAACCGCTGATTCAGACTCGGTTGCGAGTATCGCGGGGTGCAGCGCGCCGGAGGAGAAGTTTCGCAGGCGGTCGCCGTGCCCGGGTGGCGGGTGCGTCCGGCCGACGAGCCCGGCCTGCGCGAAGAGCGGAACAATGGGGGAATGACCCACTCCGCGCACCCCGCCCAGCCCGAGCCGACCCAGCCCAAGCGGAACGGCCGCGCCAAGCCAGCCCGCCGCGAGCGCGAGGCCCGCGCCGAGCGGGACGGCCGCGCTGAGCGGGACGGCAGTGCGGACCAGGAAGGCCACACCGGGCGGGACGGCCGTGCCAAGCAGGACGGCCGCGCGGACCAGGACGGCCGTGCCAAGCCCGCCCGCGTCGGTAAGAAGGATGCCCGCGCCGGACAGGACGCCCGCACCGGGAGCGCGCCCCGCACCGGGAGCGCGGTCGGCACCGGGCGGGACGCCACCGACGCCGTGCAGCCCCCCGTGGGGGCGCTCACCGCCTCGCGCCCGCAGGCCATGGCGGTGCCTACGCTGGGCGGCGGCTCGCTGGCCGCCGCGCTCGACCCGGACCTGGACTCCGAACCAGACTCCTTCGACCTCGACGCCGACGACACCGCCGACCTGCCCCGCGACCGCTTCCTGGAGCGCGAGCGCAGCTGGCTGGCGTTCAATGAGCGCGTCCTGGAGCTGGCCGAGGACCCGAGCGTGCCGCTGCTGGAGCGGGCGAACTTCCTGGCGATCTTCGCCAGCAACCTGGACGAGTTCTTCATGGTCCGCGTCGCCGGGCTGAAGCGGCGCATCGCCACCGGGGTGGCCAACCGGTCGGCGTCCGGGCTCCAGCCGCGCGAGGTGCTGGAGCTGATCTGGACGCGGTCGCGTGAGCTCATGGCCCGGCACGCCGCCTGCTACCAGCAGGACGTCGCCCCCGCGCTCGCCGACGAGGGCGTCCACCTGATCCGCTGGGCGGAGCTGACCGAGAAGGAGCAGGCCCGCCTGTTCAGCCTGTTCCGGCACCAGATCTACCCGGTGCTCACCCCGCTGGCCGTGGACCCGGCGCACCCCTTCCCCTACATCTCCGGCCTCTCCCTCAACCTCGCCGTTGTCGTGCGCAACCCGATCAGCGGGCACAACCACTTCGCCCGCGTGAAGGTGCCGCCGCTGCTGGCCCGGTTCCTGGAGGCGTCCCCGCAGCGGTACGTGCCGCTGGAGGACGTCATAGCGGCGCACCTGGAGGAGCTGTTCCCCGGGATGGAGGTGCTGGCGCACCACATGTTCCGCGTCACCCGCAACGAGGACCTGGAGGTCGAGGAGGACGACGCGGAGAACCTGCTCCAGGCGCTGGAGAAGGAACTGATGCGCCGCCGCTTCGGGCCGCCGGTGCGGCTGGAGGTCGAGGAGTCCATCGACCCGTACGTGCTGGACCTGCTGGTGCGCGAGCTGAAGGTCTCCGACGCGGAGGTCTACCCGCTGCCCGGCCCGCTGGACCTGGCGGGCCTGTCCGCGCTCGTCGGCCGGGTAGAGCGTCCGGAGCTGCGCTTCCCGAAATACATCGCCGGTACGCACCGCGACCTGGCCGAGGTGGAGTCCGCCTCCGCGCCCGACGTCTTCGCGGCCCTGCGCGAACGCGATGTGCTCCTGCACCACCCCTACGACTCTTTCTCCACCTCCGTGCAGGCGTTCCTGGAGCAGGCCGCCGCCGACCCGGACGTGCTGGCCATCAAGCAGACGCTCTACCGCACCTCCGGTGACTCACCGATCGTGGACGCGCTGATCGACGCCGCCGAGTCCGGCAAGCAGGTCCTCGTTCTGGTCGAGATCAAGGCGCGGTTCGACGAGCAGGCCAACATCAAGTGGGCGCGCAAGCTGGAGGAGGCGGGCTGCCACGTCGTCTACGGTCTGGTCGGCCTGAAGACGCACTGCAAGCTCTCCCTCGTCGTGCGGCAGGAGGGCGAGCAGCTGCGCCGCTACGCCCACGTCGGCACCGGCAACTACCACCCCAAGACGGCCCGCCTCTACGAGGACGTCGGCCTGCTGACGGCCGACCCCGAGGTCGGCGCGGACCTGTCCGACCTGTTCAACCGCCTCTCCGGCTACTCCCGCCGGGAGACCTACCGGCGGCTGCTGGTCGCCCCCACCTCGCTGCGCGACGGGCTGGTCGCGCGCATCGCCAGGGAGGTCGCCCACCACCGCGCGGGACGGCCCGCCTTCGTCCGGATCAAGGTCAACTCGATCGTGGACGAGACCGTGATCGACGCGCTCTACCGCGCCGCGCGCGCCGGGGTGCCCGTGGACCTGTGGGTACGCGGCATCTGCGCCGTGCGTCCCGGCGTGCCCGGGCTGAGCGAGAACATCCGCGTCCGCTCGATACTGGGCCGGTTCCTGGAGCACTCGCGCGTCTTCGCGTTCGGCAACGGCGGCGAGCCGGAGGTGTGGGTCGGCAGCGCTGACCTCATGCACCGCAACCTCGACCGGCGTATCGAGGCGCTCGTCCGCGTCACCGACCCCGGACACCGCGCGGCGCTCAACCGGCTGCTGGAGACCGGCGTGGAAGACACCACCGCCTCCTGGCACCTCGGCCCCGACGGCGACTGGACCCGGCACGCCACCGACGCCGACGGCAGGCCGCTGCGCAACGTACAGGAAACGCTCATCGACGCCCGGAGGCGCCGACGTGGCCCCACGACATGACCTGACGGCGGACGCCGCCCGGGTCCCCGCCCCCACCCGCCCCGCCTCGGCACCGTCCCCGTCCGGCCGCCGCGCCCCGGACCGCGACGGGCCAGGCCGCGAGGCGCGGGGCGGTCCCGCGCCTCGCGCCTCGGCGCTGGATCGCGGCGGGCCGGAGCGTCCCGGGCCGGTGCCGCCCGCCACGGGCGAGGCTGGCCCCCGGCGCGAGGCTCACCCCCCGGACGAGGCTGGCCCCCGGCGTGCGGCCCACCTCCCGGACGAGGCTGGCCCCCGGCGTGCGGCCCACCTCCCGGGCGAGGCTGGCCCGCCGCCGACCGGGGACCCGGGCGCCTTCCACCCCGCCGGGACGGCCGCCGAGGTGCTCTCCGGCTACCTGCACCACCAGGCGGGCGAACTGCTGCGGGCGCTGCGCCAGCACGAGGAGACGGCGGGCAGCGCGGAACGGGCCGCCGACACCGCCGAGGCCGTCCGCCTGCTGCGCCGCGCCGCCCGCCGCATCGCGGGCACCCTGCACACCTTCCGCCGCCTGCTCGACCCGGGCTGGGCCGACCACCTGGCCACCGAACTGAACTGGCTGGGCGAACTGCTGGCCCGCGAATACGACTACGCCACCCGCCTGGACCGCCTGCTCGCCGCCCTGCACCGGCTCGCGGCACCCGGCGAACACACCGCGCCCTCCGCTGCCCCGGCCACCCGCCCCGGCGTCGGCGCCGCCCGCGCCGGTGCCCTGCTGGAGCGTCAGCTCACCCTCCTGCGCACCCGCGCCCACTCCGCCGCCCTACAGGCACTGGGCTCCGGCCGGTTCCACGCCGTCGCCGACGCGGTGGCCGTGCTCGCCTCCGAAGCACCGCTGTCCGCCGACGCTACCGCCGCCCCGCTCCCCGTCCTGCGCCCCTGCCTGGAGCACACCCACCGCCGCCTCACCACCGCCGTGGACGCCCTGCCGCTCGGCCCCGGCGCCCTGGCCCACACCCTCACCGGCACCGAGGACCGCTACGACGGCTCCTGGCACCACGTCCGCCTGCTCCTGCGCCACGTGCGGTACGCGCGGGAGGTGCTGGGAGAAGAGAGCGGGCTGCTCGACACCGCCGCGCGCCACCTGCACCGGCACCGCGACGCCGCCGACGCCGCCGCTGCGGCCGCCGCCGCTGGCCGCACCCCGCGCATCGCCCCGGCCACCGCCTACGCGCTCGGCGTCCTGCACGCCGACCAGCGCCACGAGGTGGAGGCCGCCCGCCTCGCCTTCTGCCGCGCCTGGCACCCCACCACCCCGGCCCCCGACGATGCCCCCGCCCCGCGCTGACGCCGCCGCCGGAGATGCCGACGCCGCCCGGGGCAACGCCGCCGCCCCGGGCAACGGCGTTGCCCGGGCTGACGGCGCGAACGGAACTGACGGGGCGGCCCGGGTCGGCCTCCGTGGCCGGGCTGACGTCGGCGGCCCGGGTGCCGACGCGGACCAGGGCACCGAGGCGGAGTGGGGTGAGGGCGTGGTCCGGGCCGCAGGCTGCGTGCTGTGGCGCGGCGCCCGCACCGGCGTCGAGATCGCCCTCGTCCACCGCCCGAAGTGGCTCGACTGGTCGCACCCCAAAGGCCAGCTCCACGACGGGGAGCCAGCCGCCACCGCCGCCGTCCGCGAGGTGCGCGAGGAAACCGGCATGACGTGTGCCCTCGGCGCCCGCCTTCCCACCGCCCACTACCGCGTCACCACCGGCTGGAAAACCGTCGACTACTGGCTCGCCGAAGCCCTGTCCGGCACCTTCACCCCGTCCGCCGAGATCGACCGCGTCACCTGGCTCCCACCCGCCCGAGCCCACCTCCTCCTCACCCACCCCCGCGACCGCGCCCTCCTGGCCACCGCGCTGCACCTGCTGCACTGACCACCCGCGAACGTTGCCGCGACCAGGCAATGACACCCACCCTCCACCGCTCCTACCCTTCCGGTACCGGCAGGCACACACAGGAGGTGTACGACCCCATGACCGAGTTCCTTCTCCTCCTCGGCGGGCTGGCGGCGTTCGCCGGGCTGCTCATCGCGATGCTCCTGCGCCGAGGCAACTCCCGCACCACCAACCCCGAGGGCCTGTGCATCGAACAGGACGCCCGCGACCGCGCCCACTCCGCCCGCATCACCCACTCCGCACCCAACATCCGCCCCCAGCCCACCCACATCAGCGAAACCCACCACCGCTGACGCGAACGGTCCTATGGCCCCGGAAAACCCGTCGGGGTCAGGGCGCACCGGGCGGTGCCAGGTGGCCGGGGGCACGGCTGCTAGCGCCAGCCGTGCTCGGAGAGGAGGCCGGATTCCCTCAGGTAGCCGTGGAGTCCGGCTCCGGGGTACTCGATGATGTCGTCGGGCAGCGCGTCCAGGGTGAACCACTGGAGCGCCCGGCACTTCTCCGGCTCCTTGTTGACCGGCTCGCCTTCCCACACCGTGGCCTCGAAGAAGAAGCCGATCCGGTCCTCAGCAGCGGGGCTTTGCCGGTGGTGCACCACGTGGACCAGGCGGAGGCTGGCCGGATCGGTGGCGAGCCCCGTCTCCTCGAACAGCTCCCGGGCGGCTCCGGCGGTCAGGGACTCCCCGTGGTCGAGTTTGCCCGAGGGCATGTGCCACCTGCCGAAGCCGTACGGTCCGCCGCGCTGGGAGAGCAGGAGCTTGTCCCCGTCCCGGACGAGCAGGTGGGTGTCGATGGTGGGCTGTGCCGGTTGGCCGCTCATGGGTCCTGGGGTGTGGGAGTTGGGTGGTGCGTCCGACGTTATCGGCTGCGGCGAGACGGCGTGGGCGATCCGGGCGCGCGGTCAGCATCGCGGGGAGACCGGGGAGCGAAACGTCGGCGTTGCAACGGAGGAAGGCGCCCCGTGGGCGGGCGGCGGTTCCGGCAGTTGGCCAGGGGTGGGTCTGTGGTGATGACAAGACCGCGCGGTTCGTTGTGGAGCATCGTGGCGGCGTGAGAACCGCGCGAGCGTGGGGCGTGCGTCGCGGGCGGAGAAGGGCGGAACCGGGGCCTACGCCGGGAAGCCCGGGGGTGCGAGGGTGGTCCAGGGGACGGTGAGTTCGCCGTGGCGCCAGCGGGTGGGGGTGTCGAGTACGGGCCAGTCGGCGGCCAGGGTGCGGGCGGTGTGGAGCCAGCGCTGGCGGGCGCTGAGCGGAGCGTAGGGGGCGGCGGCGGCCCAGGCGGCGTCGAACGCGGTGAGGAAAGTGTGCACCGGGCGGCCGGGGACGTTGTGGTGGATCAGCGCTTTCGGCAGGCGTTCGGCCAGGTCGGAGGGGCGGGCGAGGGTCGCCAGGCGGGCGGCGAAGGTGACGGTGCGCGGGCCTTCGGGGCCGAGCGCGATCCACACGTGGCGGCGGCCGATCTCGTCGCAGGTGCCGTCCACGAGCAGACCGCCGGGCGCGAGGCGGGAGCACAGGCGGGACCAGACGGCGGGGACCTCGGCCTCCGGGTACTGGCGCAGCACGTTCGCGGCGCGGATCAGCAGGGGGCGGGCGGGGAGCGGGATCTCGAAGCCGCCGCGGGCGAAGGTCAGGCCGGGACGGGCGTAGGGCTGGGCGGCGGCGACGCGGGCCGGGTCGATCTCCAGCCCGGTGAGGTGCAGGTCGCCGCGAGCGTGGCGCAGCCGGGTCAGCAGCTCGACGGCCGTCCAGGGGGCGGCGCCGTAGCCGAGATCGACGGCGAGCGGCGCGGGGTCGGCGCGGCGCAGTGTGCCGCCGTGGACGGCGGTGATCCAGCGGTCCATGCGGCGCAGCCGGTTGGGGTTGGTCGTCCCGCGCGTGACCGTGCCGACCGGGCGGGGGACGGGGCGAGGGGCGGGCACGGTGGACCAGGGTACGCCGGACCCGGGGACGCCGGACCCGGGTACGGGCCGTAGGTCACGGTTGGGCAAAGTGGGAAGACGCGGGCGGAGCGAGGCGTTCCGTCTTACGGAATCGCGGCGGCCCCAGCCCGCACCCCGGCAGCGCGAGGAGGACACGTGAGCGCGTACGTGACGCGGCTCGGACGTCGGCTCGGCCTCCCACGCAGAGCGCGCCGCGTCGCCATGCTCAGCGTGCACACCTCGCCGCTGCACCAGCCCGGCACGGGCGACGCGGGCGGCATGAACGTCTACATCGTGGAGCTGGCCCGGCAGCTGGCGCGGCTGGGCACCGAGGTGGAGGTGTTCACCCGGGCGACGACGGGCGGGCTGCCGCCGACGGTCGAGCTGGCGCCCGGGGTGCTGGTGCGGCACGTGGACGCCGGCCCGTACGAGGGGCTGAAGAAGGAGGAGCTGCCCGCCCAGCTGTGCGCCTTCACGCACGGCGTCATGCGGCAGTGGGCGCGGCACCGGCCGGGCTACTACGACCTGGTGCACTCGCACTACTGGCTGTCGGGCCACGTCGGCTGGCTGGCCGCGCAGCGCTGGGGTGTGCCGCTGGTGCACGCGATGCACACCATGGCCAAGGTCAAGAACGCGGCGCTGGCCGAGGGCGACACCCCGGAACCGGCCGCCCGCGTCATCGGCGAGACGCAGATCGTGCGCGCCGCCGACCGGCTGGTGGCCAACACCGCCGAGGAGGCCGAGGAACTGCGCCGCCACTACGACGCCGACCCGGACCGGACCGCCGTCGTCCACCCCGGCGTGAACCTCACCCGCTTCACGCCCGGCGACGGGCGGGCGGCGGCCCGAACCCGGCTCGGGCTGCCGCAGGACGCGTTCATCCCCCTGTTCGCCGGCCGCATCCAGCCGCTGAAGGCGCCGGACGTGCTGCTGCGCGCCGTGCGCGTCCTGCTGGACGCCGACCCGGCGCTGCGCGGGCGCCTGGTCGTGCCGGTGGTGGGCGGCCCCTCCGGCACCGGGCTCGCCAAGCCGGAGGGGCTGCAGAAGCTCGCGGCGCGGCTGGGCATCGCCGACGTCGTGTGCTTCCGGCCGCCGCAGGACCAGGAGGCGCTGGCCGACTGGTACCGGGCGGCGAGCGTGCTGGTCATGCCGTCGTACAACGAGTCCTTCGGGCTGGTGGCCATCGAGGCGCAGGCGTCGGGGACGCCGGTGGTCGCGGCGGCCGTGGGCGGGCTGCCGGTGGCCGTCCGGGACGGGGTGACGGGCTACCTCGTCGCGGGGCACGACCCGGCCGACTACGCCCGCGCCCTGCGCCGCCTCGCCGACGAGCCCGAGCGCGTCACCCGGATGGGCGCGGCCGCCGCCGCGCACGCGCGGGCCTTCGGCTGGGCCGCCGCCGCCCACCGCACCGCCGAGGTGTACGCCGACGCGCTCGCCGCCCGGCCCGGTCGCCTACGATCGCTGCATGTCTGACGCCTCCGCCGTGATCGAGCAGACGCTCGCCGACGCCGAACTGGAGTGGGAGTCGCCGAAGCCGGGCACGTACGTGGTCACGCTGCCGGGCACCCGGAAGCTGTCCACGACGTGCCAGCTGATCGTCGGCGCCCACTCGCTGTCCGTGAACGCCTTCGTCATCCGCAACCCGGATGAGAACCACGCGGGCGTGCACCGCTGGCTGCTGGAACGCAACACCCGGCTGTACGGGGTGAGTTACGCCATCGACCAGCTGGGCGACATCTACCTCGTCGGCCGCCTGCCGCTAGTTTCCGTCACCTCCGAGGAGATCGACCGCGTCCTGGGCACCGTGCTGGAGAACGCCGACGGTTCCTTCAACCACCTGCTGGAGCTGGGCTTCGCCGGGGCGATCAAACGCGAGTACGCCTGGCGCACCTCCCGCGGCGAGTCCACCCGCAACCTGGCGGCGTTCACCCGCCTGACCGGCGCCGACGGCGCGAGCGGCGACCCGGCGGACAGGGACACGGCGGACGGCCACCGCGCTGCCGGAGAGGACGGCCCGTAGGGGCCAACCGCTGACCACCACCCCGGCGTGGCACGCCGCGCTGGGCTGGCCCGTCGAGATCGAGCTAGACCACCCCTCCGTAACGCACGGGTGCAGGCCGCCCGCTGAGGGCGGCTGTCCCGGGGGAGGTGCTGGTCGCGCCGGGAGCCGGGCCGCCGAGCCCCGCGCCGCCCGTGCTTCCGCCGGGACGGGCGGCACGCGTCCGGGGCGGCGGAGTAACCTCCTCTTATGACCGACTCCGCGCACCTGTTCCTCGTTCCCGAGTCCGCCGAGGCCCACGTCGGGGCCCGGCTCGCCGAGGTGGGGGAGCTGGAGTACTCGCAGTCGTCGGCGGTGCTCGGCTGGCTGGACGCGCACGGCGTCCGCGCGGACAGCGACCGGCTGCGCCTGCTGCCGCCCGAGGCGCGGGGCAGCGTCCCCGCCGGTGCCGAGGCGCTGCCCGTGCCGCTGTCCGAGGAGGAGCTGGACCGCCTGCGCACCGCGTGCGCGGCGCCGGACGTGGCGGAGCTGGAACGGGAGCTGCGCGCCTACCGCGAGACCACCGAGGACCGTGAGCGCCTGGTCACCCGCGCCCTGGCTGGAGGCGTCCCACCGCACCGCATCGCCGAACTCACCGGCCTGGACCCGGCCGACATCGCCCACGCCGCGAGCTAGCCGCACGCGCCCCGGCGCCCGCGGCCCGGCCGGGCGTGCGGCGCTCAGGACCCGCAGGCGGCCGGGGTGCGGGGTGTGCGGAATGCGCCCCCGGAGTACCGGGCAGTTGGGATGACTGGCGGTTAGCTGCGTAAGGGGCTGTTCGGGTGTAGTCGGTGCGCGGCCCCGTCTCCCCGGGGCGGGCGAAACGTTGTTGCGGACGTGGAGCCGCGTGAGTTGTGGGAGAGGAACACGGTGCTGGCCGAGGCGTTCTGCACCAGCGACGACCGGGTGCGCGAGGCGCAGACCGTGCTGGACGAGGCGCAGGCCGAACGCACCCGAATGCTGGCCGCGTTCGCGGTGACCGTCGGCAATGACGGAGCCGTGGCCGACCTGATGGGGCTGCACGAGCGCGAGGTGCGCGTCGCGCGCCGTACGGTGGGCAAGGAGGACGCCCGCACCATGGCCTCCGGCCTGCTCACCCCGTCGCCCGGCCCCGACCCCGATTCCGCGCCCGGAACCGAGGAGCAGGCGGCACCGGAACCGGTGCCCGGCGGCGTCACGCTGAACGACCTGCTGCAGCAGCCGCACGCGGACGTGCACGTGCCGCGCCCGCGCGTCGAGGCCACCGAGCCGACGGGCCCCGAGCCCCAGCCGGTCGCCCCCCACCCGGTCGCGCACAACCCGTACGCGACGCCAGCAGCCCCCGCCCAGCCGTACGCGGCGCAGCAGCACGCGGCCCAGGCGTACACCACTCAGGCCCACGCGGCGCACCCGTCTGCGGCCCACCCGCACGCTGCCCACCCGCACGCTGCCCACCCGCTCACTCACCAGCCGTTCACCGCACCGGAACGGCCGGAACCGACGGAACCGCCGGGAACACGGTCCCCTGGCCCCTCCGCGCCCCGGTCCGAGGCGGCCCGTGAGGCGGAGGCGTGGTCGTCCTCCATGGACTCGGTGCTGGTGTGGAGCTGGCAGTCCGGAGTGGACCTCCAGTTCGTCGCGGAAGAACTGGGTCTGGACCTGCGCGCGCTCCTCGTCCGGGTCCAGACGCTCGCGGCCGAGGGCCGCCTGTCGCTGCACGCCCCGCCGCCGCCCGCCTCGTCCGACACCGCGGGCCGCCACCGGCGCCGGCAGGGCAGCGGCCAGCCCGAGGAGTACCCCTACGTCACCACGCCGACGGACGTCCTGGGTCCGTTCACCACGCCCGCCTACCGCTGACGCACGCGCTCCCACGGCCTCGCGACGCGCACCCCACGCCGGTGCGCGGTGCGCGGTGCGCGGTGCGCGGTGCGCACCACGCCGACGGCCAGCGCGCGCCCGTCCCGCGCCCCGGGCAGACTGAGCGCGGGTGCACGGCGCTGGTCGGAGTTCGGCGTGCGCGGGCGCGTGAAATGCGCGGTCCTCAGGCGCCAACGCGCCCATGTGCTCCGGTGCGACCAGACGCGTCGGCCCGGGGCCTTGCCGGGGCGCGTGGCGGGGGTTTCCGTGGGTAATACCGCACCCGCGGCCAGGGGGCTGACCGGGTACCACCCCGCGCAGCACGGCAGGGGTTGGTTCCACGATCGTCGAGGGAGTGACCTGGAAAGTGCCCGAACGCAGAGGTCCTGTGCCGCCGTCCAGTCAGGCCCCCGAAAACGTACCCACCCTGGCCGCCGCCGGGCCGCCGCCGCACCAGAGGTACAGCAGCGGGCAGGCCCCGCACTCCGTACCCGAGCCCACGCCGGCCTTCGCCGTGCCCGCCGGAGCCCTGCGCCGGGCCGAAGCCGACGAGGGCGTTTCCGGGCGGGCGGGTAACCCGCGATGACCGCCCTGCCCGAGGGTGCCGCCCCCCTTGACCTGCCCCACATACGCACTCGCGTCGATACCGTCCTGGCCGACTTCCTGCGAGCCAAGACGCGGAGCGCGGCGGCCCGGGCGTGGCCGGAGGAGATCACCACCACCCTGCACGGCTTCCTCTCAGCCGGGGGTAAACGCCTGCGCCCCACCTTGTGCGTGGTGGGCTGGCACGCGGGCGGTGGCGGCAGCCCCGCCCCGGCCTCGGTCCTGCGGGTCGCGGCGGCGTTGGAGATGTTCCACGCCTTCGCCCTCATCCACGACGACATCATGGACCACTCCCTCACCCGCCGAGGCCAGCCCACCGCCCACCGCGCCCTGGCCGCCTTCCACCAAGGGCGCGGCGACGCCGATCAGCTGGGCGTCCACAGTGCGATCCTTCTCGGCGATCTCGCCCTGGTGTGGTCCGACGAACTCCTCCACGCCGCGGACCTCACCCCCACCCAACTCGCCGCCACCCTCGACATCGTCGATCTCATGCGGACCGAGTTGGTCTACGGCCAGTACCTCGACCTCTGCGCCACCGGACACCCCACCGACGACGTCGAACGCTGCCGAAAGATCGTCCGCTACAAAACCGTCCGCTACACCCTCCGCCACCCCCTGGCCATCGGTGCCACCCTCGCCGACGCGGAACCGGCCGTGCACGCCGCCCTGGACGCCTACGCCCACCCCGTCGGTGAGGCGTTCCAGCTGGCCGACGATCTGCTCGGCGTCTACGGCCACCCCGACGAGACGGGCAAATCCCGTCTGGACGACCTGCGCGACGGCAAGCACACGCTGCTCACCGCCCTCGCCCTCCGCCACGCCTCCCCGGCTGAGCGGCACACCCTGCGCACCCTCCTCGGCGCCCCCGGCCTCACCGACGCCGACGCCGACCGCGTGCGCGCCATCCTGGACGCCACCGGTGCCCCCACCCGCGTCGCCGACCGCATCCGGGCCTGCCGCAGGCAAGCCGAACACCTCCTTGACCAGGCGCCCTTCCCGCCCCCGGCCACCACGACGCTGCGGCACATCGCCCACCTGTGCACCGTGCGGACCGCATGAAGACCCAAGAGCGCCGAACGCGGTGGGAGGAGACCTCCCAGGCCCTGGCTGAGCAAGCAGCGAGGAGGGGCATTCACGCATCTCCATGACAACGCTCCAGAGCCCTCGCTGCTCACCGGCCGCGTTCCCGGGGTTCCCTTATCCCGGGGGCCTGGCAATGGGGGCCGTGGGCGGCATGAGCGTCAGCTCGGACAGCATCGATGACCGCGCACCACCGGCCCAGCGAGGTATCCGCCATGGCACCAGCACCCCAGCACGACGACGCCACGCCCGCCGAACCTTCCCCCTTGCACCTGCACGTTCCCCCCGTCTACTGCCCCATCCCTACCACCCGTCACCCCCGCACAGACGAGTTCCGCGACAACGGGGCCAACTGGATGGCGGACCACGGTCTTTGCCCCGACGACCAGCAGCGTGACCGGGTCATCGGCACCCGCTCCGCGGAGTGGGTCGGCGACGCGGTCCCGGACGGCATCCCCGACCGCATGCAGATCTGGGCCGACTGGTTCTACCTGATGTTCGCCGTGGACGACTTCCACGACGAATACCCCAACTGGCACCAGGCCATCGACTTCTCGGCCCGCCTCGCCTGCACCATCGCCAACCCCGACGCCCAGGCGTTCCCGGCGGACAACCCCTTCGCCGCCCCGCTGCGCGACGTGGCACGGCGCTACCACGAACACGCCACCCCCACCCAGCTCAACCGGTGGACCCAGCACCACCGCGCCTGGCTGCTCGCCGTCTGCCGTCAAGTCGCTCTCGGCCACGCCGGGATCGTCCTGGACCTCAACGACTTTGTCACCATGCGCCTGCACACCTGCGCCGGTGAAGCCACCTACGCCCCCATGGAGATGGTGGTGGACGCCGAGGTCCCTGAAGCTGAGATGAGTTCGCCCGCCGTCCGCGCCCTCCGCGAGATGGCCGTCTTCGTCGCGGCCTGGGACAACGATCTCGGCTCCTACGGCAAGGAATGGTGGCTTTCCCAGCAGAACAGTGTTCGCCCCGACCCGGTTCCTGGCAACATCGTCGATATCCTGCTGCGCGGCACCGGCTGCACACTGGAACAAGCCCTCACGCGCTCCATCGCCATGCGCGACCGCGCGATGGTGCGCTTCCTGCGCCCGCGTGAACAGGTCCTGCCCCAGGCCAGCGAAGAACTGGCCCTGTTCCTGAACTACCTGGGCACCGGCATCAGCGGCAACATCACCGCAGCCTTCACCTCCGAGCGCTACACCCTGCCCGACCCCGCACACCCGGACGCCCTGAAGGTCACGTACTCCGTCCGCACCGAAGCCCCGCCCGACGCCGACCAGCCCCTGCCGCTGCCCGCCACCGCCTGGTGGTGGGACGACCTCTAGACCCGGGGCACGGGTTCGCACGTCCCAGGCGGCCCGGACCGCGTGTAGCGCGGCGGCTGAGCGGACGCCAGGACGGCGAAGGTGCCCCGCCTCGGCCCGTGGCCGGAGCGGGACACCTCGTGTGCGGGGCCAACCAGCCGCGCCAGGACGCCCGGAGGGTTCCGGGCTCCCGGCGCGTGCGGGGTGGCGCGGGTGTCAGTCCGGCCAGGTGCCGGTGAGGCGGTGGACGGCGGTGGCGCCGCCACGGTTCACCGTGGCCTTGACGGCGGCGAAGATCGCGCCCTGGAGCGCCGCGGCCAGCAGGATTTCCGGCCAGCCGCGGTGGGGGTCGGTGGCGTCGGGGGCGTCGTCGGCATGGCCCAGGCGTTTCCACACCTGCTGGAACACCGCGCCCGCTACCGCACCGCTGGCGATACCCGCGAGGAGACCGAAGGGCTTGTACGCGAGCTTGGCCGCGTTCATCGGCGGCCCTTCCGGCGCCGGGTCAGGAGAACGAACGCGAGGGCGGCGGCCAGGCCGCCGACGAGCAGGCCGCGATGGTCGCGGGCGGCGGTGCCCGCCAGGGCGGCCTTCTCCTGAACCGAAGCAGGGGTGTTGGCCTGGGCCTTGGCGGTCAGCGTCCGGGTGGTGCCGGTGAGCTGGTCCGTGGCCTGGGCGGCCTTGGCCCGCACCGGCTCTGGCGCCTTCTCGCGCACCGTCTGCGCCAGCTGCGCCGCCTTGGCCTTCGCCTGCCCTGCCTTGACCTTCGCCTGCCCGGTGAGCTCCGTCGCCTTCTGCCGGGCCTGCGCCTTGACGTCGGCCTTCCCGGCCAGCGCCTCGATCGTCACACCCAGTTCCTCGCGGGTGTGCTCGGCCTGCGCGCGCAGTTCCTCCGGCGTGACCTCGCTGCTGGGGGCGGGTTCCGTCATCGCTGTGCACTCTCCTTGATGTGGGCGACATCGGTCTTCACGTTGTCGATGGCCTCCTGCGGCGCGGGCGCCCCGGCCTGGGCGACTTCCTTCTTGCCCGCTGCCGCGAGGACGGCGGCGAGCGCGGACAGCGCGAACGTCACCACCAGGGCCGCCAGCCACGGCGGCCACACCAGGGCCAGGGCGATGATCACCGTCGCTACCGCTGCCTGGAGCGCGAACACCGCGACCAGGCCCGCCGCGCCGAACAGGCCGCCGCCGAGACCGAACCGTTTACCCTTCTGCTTCATCTCCACCTGCGCCAGGCGCAGTTCCGTGCGCACCAGCTGCGTCAGCTGCTCGGACGCCTGCTTGACGAGATCAGCTGCCGTGGCCTCCCGCAGCGGACCCGGCGGAGTCTTCGGTGAGCTGTCCATGGCGCGCGCATACCCACCGCCGCCCACGACACACCCGCCGGTCCAGGGGGCAGTACCGCACATCCGCCCCGGCCACCAGAGAGGCCGCCGCCTCAGCGTACGTACCGCGCTGTACCCGCCGCGGCCGTCCGCAGCGCACATGGCCGACAGCGCGTTGCCGCCCCACCTTCGACGGATCGCGGCACGCCCCCGCCGACAGCGCCCGCAGCACGTCCTGTCCGGTGGGCGGGCGCGGGGCGCGGGGCGCGGTGGCGGGGGCGCCTGCCAACCGCGCGGTAACCGAGCGGCGGCGTGGGGGCGGGGGCACCATCGAGATATGGCCGTGCTCGTCGGGACGTCCGGGTGGCAGTACCGGGACTGGCGCGGGGTGCTCTACCCGCCCGGGCTGCCGCAGCGGCTGTGGCTGGAGGGGTACGCGCGCCGCTTCCCGACCGTGGAGAGCAACAACGCCTTCTACCGCCTGCCCGCCCCGGAGACGTTCGCGGCCTGGCGGGAGCGGACCCCGCCCGGGTTCGTCATGGCGCTCAAGGCCAGCCGCTTCCTCACCCACATCCGGCGGCTGCGCGAACCCGAGGAGCCGGTGCGGCGGCTGCTGGCGCACGCCGGGCCGCTGGCGGAGCGGCACGGCCCGGTGCTGCTCCAGCTGCCGCCGACGCTACCCGAACTCTTGCCCAGTGCTCCACCCTTTAGGGTGGAGGTGCAGGGCATTCTTGCGTCGGCGGCCCGGAGGGGCGCAGCGCCACTGCTAAGGTCGCCTTGTCCGACAACGGAGTTGTCGGACCTACCGCCGGACGGGCGGGAGGTAAAGCCTGTGGAGACCTGGTGAGTCCGCTCCTCACCGAGCGGCACGGGTCCGTGAAGCAGGAACCCGCGGTGGCACCGCGTAGCGGTGCGGACCGGAATCGTAGCCCCTTCAGGGCAACGAGGACGTCAAGGCCGCCGCGCCCTGTCCACGTGGGCGGCCCGCATCGCCGACACCTGGCCCCCGGACGCCGACGTCTACGCCTACTTCAACAACGACCCCGGCGGCGCGGCCGTCCTCGACGCCACGCTGTTCACCCGGTTCACCCGCCCCACGGCCCCGGCGTCCCCGGACCGCCCGGCGGAACCGGCTCCCCGGCCGCCCCCACGATGAGGCGGGGCCGCAGCCGTGTGACGCCCCGGCCGACGCGGGACGCCCCCGCCCGCCCGGGCCACCCCAGAAAGCACGCCATTAGGCTGACCCCATGGCTGACGCGACATACAAGCTGATCCTCCTCCGTCACGGCGAGAGCGAGTGGAACGCGAAGAACCTGTTCACCGGCTGGGTGGACGTCAACCTGACCGACAAGGGCGAGACGGAGGCCGTGCGCGGCGGTGAGCTGATGGCCGACGCCGGTCTGCTCCCCGACGTCGTCCACACCTCGGTGCAGAAGCGGGCCATCCGCACCGCGAATCTCGCCCTGGAGGCGTGCGACCGCCACTGGATTCCCGTCCACCGCTCCTGGCGCCTGAACGAGCGCCACTACGGCGCGCTCCAGGGCAAGGACAAGGCCCAGACGCTCGCCGAGTTCGGCGAGGAGCAGTTCATGTTGTGGCGCCGTTCCTACGACACCCCGCCCCCGGTGCTGGAGGACGGCGCCGAGTGGAGCCAGGCCGACGACCCGCGCTACGCCATGATCCCGCCGGAGCTGCGCCCGCGCACCGAGTGCCTGAAGGACGTCGTCCACCGGATGATGCCCTACTGGTACGACAGCGTCGTCCCCGACCTCAGCACCGGCCGTACCGTCCTGCTCGCCGCCCACGGCAACAGCCTGCGCGCCCTGGTCAAGCACCTGGACGGCGTCTCCGACGCGGACATCGCCGGGCTCAACATCCCCACCGGCATCCCGCTCCTCTACGAGCTGGACGCCGCTTTCCACCCCACCAACCCCGGTGGCACCTACCTCGACCCGGAAGCCGCCAAGGCAGCCATCGAAGCGGTGAAGAACCAGGGCAAGAAGTAGCAAAGTAGCCCCTGGTGTATGACGAGGCCCCCGTGCGGAGAGCACGGGGGCCTCGTCGTACGCGCTGCCGTCAGTGGGCGGCTAGCCGCAGCTGCCGCCGCAGTTGCAGGGGCCGCCGGACTGGCAGCCGCAGGAGCAGCCGGGGCCACACCCGCACGACAGCGACAGCGACAACGCCAACGACGACAACGACGACAACGACGACAACATGGCCTCCGCCCTCCGCGGGCCTAACGTGTGCTTACGGAGTCGTGCCAACACCGTTTCCCTCCTCGGGCCGGTTCCCTCGGTAACTCCCAGGGAAGCGAGGCCACAGCGGACGCGGCAACGGCGCGCGGAGGGCGCGCGGAAGCAAGCGCGCGCGGCGGGCGGCGCTCGTCCCGCGCCCCCTGCTGTGTCCTGCCGCGTCAGTCGGACGCGGGCTCGTCGGCCGGGGACGACGCCGGGGAGTCCGGGGTCACAGGGGCCTGCGAAGACGTCGCGGCCGACGCGGCGGCCGGGGCGGTCTCGGTGGCGGCCACCGCGGCGGCCGGGTCCAGCTCGTCCGCGTAGTCGCCGGTGACCAGGTACACCACGCGCCGGGCCACCGAGACCGCGTGGTCGGCGAACCGCTCGTAGTAGCGGCCCAGCAGTGTCACGTCCACGGCCGTCTCGATGCCGTGCTTCCAGCGGTCGTCCATCAGGTGCTGGAACAGGGTGCGGTGCAGGTCGTCCATGCGGTCGTCGTCGTGCTCCAGCTGGAGCGCCAGCTCGACGTCCTTGGTGATCAGCACCTCGGCCGCCTTGGCCATGAGCCGCTGGGCGAGCTGGCCCATCTCCAGGATCGTGGCCTGGAGGTCGCGCGGGACGGCGGAGTCGGGGAAGCGCAGCCGGGCCACCTTGGCCACGTGCTGGGCCAGGTCGCCGGAGCGCTCCAGATCGGCGCTCATGCGCAGGCTGGTCACCACGATGCGCAGGTCGGTGGCGACGGGCTGCTGGCGCGCCAGCAGCTGGATGGCCTTGCTCTCCAGGCTCCGCTGGAGGTCGTCCACCTTGTCGTCGTTGGCGATCACGCTCTCGGCGAGCTTCAGGTCCGCGTCGAGCATGGCCGTGGTGGCACGGCCGATCGCGGAACCGACGAGCCGGGCCATCTCGACCAGGCTGTCGCCGATCGCATCCAGCTCCTCGTGGTACGCGTCCCGCATGGCAGTCCTTCCCTCGCTCCTGGGCTACGCCGGACAGGCCGGGCGTCGGCCGCTGTCCTACGCCTCCACGCTGGCGGGGGAAGGCGTCGGGCGCGACCCCGTCAAGTGAATCACCTACCACGTTCGGATGAACTCTGGGCGACGTAACAGAACGCGGTGGTCGCGGGTGGTGCGGCACCGGCGCCCTGAGCCCGTGTTTTCCGTTCTGCAGGGGTATGCGCCGCACCCAGTGAATCACCGCCGACCTGTCGGTGAACTCTGGGGGACGAGTGCCCGAGCTGAGCGGCCACACCCCGCGACCCCCGCTCCGGCCCGCTTAGTCTGAGGACATGGACGTGAACGCGGCGGTTGCCGCAGTGGCCGCGATCGCCGGTGTGTGCACGGGCGCTATCGCCGTCCTCGCGTTCCGCTGGAGTGAGCGCGAGCAGGCGCGGCCGACCCGCTCCTCGCTGCACACCGAGCCCGTGCTGCCGCCCGGTGTGGACACCGTGCTGTCCGTGCTGCGCTCGTCGGCCGTGGTCCTGGACGAGGCGGACGCCGTCGTCAAGGCCAGCTCGGCCGCGTACGCGCTGGGCCTGGTGCGCGGCGGCCGGCTGGCCGTGGAGCCGATGCTCCAGATGGCCCGCGAGACCCGGCGGGACGGCGAGATACGGCAGGTCGAGCTCGACCTCGCACGGCGCGGCAGAGGCGACGCCCTCGCGGTGTCCGCCCGCGTCGCCCCGCTCGGCTCCCGGCTGGTGCTGCTGCTGGTGGAGGACCTCACCGAGGCCCGCCGCATCGAGGCGATCCGCCGCGACTTCGTAGCCAACGTCAGCCACGAGCTGAAGACGCCCGTCGGCGCGCTGTCCCTGCTGTCCGAAGCCGTCCTGGACGCCAGCGACGACCCCGAGGCCGTCCGCCGCTTCGCCGGCCGCATGGAACACGAGGCGACCCGCCTGACCAGCCTCGTCCAGGAGCTCATCGACCTCTCCCGGGTGCAGAACGACAACCCGATGGAGGACTCCGAGCCCGTCTCCGTGGAGGAGCTGGTCGGCGAGGCCATCGACCGCTGCCGGCAGGGCGCGGACGCCAAGCAGATCACCATGGCCGCCGGCGGCGTCGAGGAGCTGCACGTCTTCGGCCACCGTGGCCAGCTCGCCGCCGCGCTCGGCAACCTGGTGGAGAACGCCGTCAACTACTCCCCGCCCCGCACCCGCGTCGGCATCGCCGCCCGCCGGGTGCCCGCGCCGGGCGGGGACATGATCGAGCTCGCCGTCACCGACCAGGGCATCGGTATCTCCGAACGCGACCGCGACCGGATCTTCGAGCGGTTCTACCGCGTCGATCCCGCCCGCTCCCGCGCCACCGGCGGTACCGGCCTCGGCCTGGCCATCGTCAAGCACGTGGCCGCCTCGCACGGCGGCGAGGTCACCGTGTGGAGCGCCGAGGGCCAGGGCTCGACCTTCACCCTGCGCCTTCCCGAGGCGGGCAGCGCCCGGGAGAAGGCCGAGGAAAGCCGCCGCAGCCGCACCCGGCTCAGCGGCGCACTGCACAAACCCGGCGAGTACGTGGGCCCTGACGACGGCGAGGAAGCCGACATCGTGGACCCCGTCGAGGCCCGCCCAAGAGAACCACACGCATCCCCGGAGGTCCTTCCGTGACCCGAGTGCTCGTCGTCGAGGACGAGGAGTCGTTCAGCGACGCTCTGTCCTACATGCTGCGCAAGGAGGGCTTCGAGGTCGCCGTAGCGGCCACCGGGCCCGACGGGCTGGACGAGTTCGAGCGCAACGGCGCCGACCTCGTGCTGCTGGACCTCATGCTGCCGGGGCTGCCCGGTACCGAGGTCTGCCGTCAGCTGCGCAGCCAGAGCAGCGTGCCCGTCATCATGGTGACGGCCAAGGACAGCGAGATCGACAAGGTCGTCGGCCTGGAGATAGGCGCCGACGACTACGTCACCAAGCCGTTCTCCTCGCGCGAGCTGGTCGCCCGCATCCGCGCGGTGCTGCGGCGCCGGGGCGAGCCGGAGGAGACGGTCCCCGCCGCGCTGGAGGCCGGTCCCGTGCGCATGGACGTGGACCGCCACGTGGTCACCGTCTCCGGCGGCAAGGTGGACCTGCCGCTCAAGGAGTTCGACCTGCTGGAGATGCTGCTGCGCAACGCCGGGCGGGTGCTGACGCGGATGCAGCTGATCGACCGGGTGTGGGGCGCGGACTACGTGGGCGACACCAAGACGCTCGACGTGCACGTCAAGCGGCTGCGCGCGAAGATCGAGCCGGACCCGGGCGCGCCCCGCTACCTGGTCACGGTCCGCGGCCTGGGCTACAAGTTCGAGCCCTGACAGACGGGGCGTCACGAAAACCGCCGGACGGGCTCACGCGAGGGTGAGCCCGTCCGGCGGTGTGGTGCGCGAAGGGTGACGGAACCGGAATCAGCGCGCTGCGGACTATTCCGCCTCACCTGGCGTCTGGGCCGTCTCCGGCGCCTCGGTGCCAGCCGGGGTTTCCGCGCCAGCCGGTGCCTCAGCGTCGTCCGGGGCCTGCTCCTCGCCCGGGGCCTCCTCGCCCGGGGTCTGCCCGTCGTCCGGCGACTGGGCGCCCTCCGGCGAACCCGTGGGCTCCTGCGACGGGCCCCACTCGGAGTAGGTCAGCTGCGAGGCGGGGACGACCAGCGCGGGGACCTCGATGGCGCCCGTCTCGCTCAGCTCGAACGTCAGCGGCTGCGCCGCGCCGTCGGTGATGCCCTGGGCGGCGGCGTCCTCGATGACGGCGGCCGCGTTGCCCTCGCCGCCGAGCATCAGGTGGCCGCCGGCCGGAACCGTCAGTTCGCCGCCCTCCGCCGGGGAGAGCTGTGCCTCGCCGGAGCCGTCATCGGAGGCGAAGGTGATCGCCTCCAGGGTCTCGTCCTCGGTGCCCTCGTTGAAGATCCGGGCGGTGATGGCGGCGGGACCCTCGCCGTCCTCCGTGGTCACCACGGAGATGTTCTGGATCTCGATATCGCCCTGCGTCACGTACGCGTGGTCGGGGCGGATCTCGTTGGTCGCTGCGTTGACTCCCGCGCCGCACCCGACCAGCGCGGAGGACGAGAGCGCGAGGACGGCGGCGACGGCGCCGCGTCGAAGGCTGCTGCGGCTGCTGCTCACGGCGGCGCATCTCCTAGCAGTGATGAAGGCTTGTCTGTCAGCGGCAGCGTACCGACCCTGGGCGCCGTGTCCGCACCCGCCCCGCCCCTGTCCACGCGGCCCGGGCTCCGCGCGGGGTCGCGTCCGCGCCGCGCCTGGCTCCCCGCCGAGCCTCCGTCAGGTCTCCGGCGAGTCGCCCCGGGTCCGCGCGCGTCGGGGTCCGGGGGCGGCGGGGGCGCGTCTCCGAGACGCGTCGGCATTCGGGCCGGGAGGAATGCCCGCGCCCCTCGGAAATCGATCTTCAGACCGTTCGCGGTCGCGTTGCCGGAAGCATCGCGGAGTTGTCGTGATCGGTGTGAAGGGCTGGAACACGCACGGTGACAAGGGGGGCGAATCGGTCACGCCTCGGGTCCTTCGCGCGGGTAACGGCGGCGTTTCCTTTCCTGGTCAGAGGTGCCCCCACCTGCGAATACCCGCTTGCATGAGGGTGCCGCAGCACGATAAGGGCGCTGTTGTCAAGCCCCGAGATGTGCTCTGACCTGCGAAAACGCCATTCGGTGCGGCCCTCTCTCGTGCTATCCTGGATAGCCACGGAAGGGGTACCTGTCACATGACGTTCAAGGTTGGCGACACCGTGGTCTATCCCCATCACGGGGCCGCGCTGATCGAGGCCATCGAGACTCGTCAGATCAAAGGCGTGGACAAGACCTACTTGGTTCTGAAGGTCGCCCAAGGCGACCTCGAAGTTCGTGTGCCGGCGGAAAACGCCGAACTGGTCGGCGTACGGGATGTGGTGGGGCAGGACGGCCTGGAGCGCGTCTTCGATGTGCTGCGCGCGCCGTATGCCGAGGAGCCCACCAACTGGTCCCGCCGCTACAAGGCGAACCTGGAGAAGCTTGCCTCCGGTGACGTCATCAAGGTGGCCGAGGTCGTCCGCGACCTGTGGCGCCGGGAGCGTGAGCGCGGCCTCTCCGCAGGGGAGAAGCGCATGCTCGCCAAGGCGCGGCAGATCCTCGTCAGCGAACTCGCACTGGCCGAGAACACCAACGAGGACAAGGCCGAGGCCCTGCTCGACGAGGTGCTGGCTTCCTGAGCCGGGCTGGTTTCCCGCACCGGGAGCCACCAGGGGTCTGCGAGCGGTCATGAGACCACCGGTGATGGCGCCACCGCCTCGCACCGCCGTCGCGTGAGATGCCGCGGCGCTCGAACGGCGGCCCTACGGCCGTCCGTTACCGGGCGCTGCGGCATTTCCGTCGCCGGACGTGGCGATCGGGGAGACCGACGCCCGGACGACAGCCCCCTGCGCACCCATCGCCGACGAGCGGCGTACCGTCGTGCGGCGAAGAATGCCGGGCCCGGGCAGCCGACGCGATCGGTTGTCACGGAAGGGACCGATCAGGGTCTCGTACCCGGCACGTTCTGGCCATACCCATCCCGGATGAGGACACAAACCTGAACGTGCAACCAAGGTCCGATGAGCAGCCCGCCGACGCGGCCGGGATGACGACGGCAGCCCTCCCGCGCACCGCTCCGTCGCGCACCGCTCCGCCCGCCGCGCGGACCGCCGCCGTCATCCCGGCCGCCGGACGCGGCGTGCGGCTTGGCCCCGGAGCGCCCAAGGCGCTGCGCGCGCTCGGCGGTACGCCCCTCCTCGTGCACGCCGTGCGGGCGGTGGCCCGTGCCCGCGAGGTCGGCCTCGTCGTCGTCGTCGCGCCGCCACAGGCCGCCGCCGAGGTGCGCCACCTCCTCGACGCCCATCCGCTGCCCGCCGCGCCCGCCGCCCAGGGCGCGGATGTCGTCGTCGTCCCCGGCGGGGCCACCCGGCAGGAGTCCGTGCGCCGTGGCTTGGACGCCCTGCCCGGGGAGGTGGAGATCGTCCTCGTGCACGACGCGGCCCGCCCGCTGGTGCCCGCCGACACCGTGGACGCCGTAGCCGCCGCCGTGCGCGCCGGTGCGCCCGCCGTCGTCCCCGCGCTGCCGCTGACGGACACCGTCAAGGAGGTCGAGCCGCAGGCTGCCGGTGCGCCCGAGCCGGTCATCAGCACGCCCGCCCGGGCCCGGCTGCGCGCGGTCCAGACGCCGCAGGGTTTCCAGCGCGCGGTGCTCGCCGAGGCGCACGCGGCCTTCGCCGGCGCGGGGGAGGGCGCCACGGACGACGCCGGGATGGTCGAGCGGCTCGGCCAGCCGGTCGTCGTCGTCCCCGGGCACGAGGAGGCGTTCAAGGTGACCCGGCCGCTGGACCTCGTGCTGGCCGAGGCCGTGCTCACCCGGCGGAGGGCCGATGGCTACTGAGCCCCCGGGCGGCGTCGCCGTGCCGCTGGTCGGCATCGGCACCGACGTGCACGCCTTCGAAGCCGGACGCCCGCTGTGGTGCGCGGGACTGCGGTGGGAGGACGGCGACGGGCTCGCCGGTCACTCCGACGGTGACGTCGCCGCGCACGCCGCCTGCGACGCCCTGTTCTCCGCCGCTGGGGCCGGTGACCTCGGCGCCCACTTCGGCACCGACCGCCCGGAGTGGTCCGGCGCGTCCGGCGTCACGCTGCTCACGGAGGCGGCGCGCATCGTCCGGGCTGAGGGATTCACCGTCGGCAACATCGCGATCCAGGTCATCGGGGTGCGGCCGAAGATCGGCAAGCGGCGGGCGGAGGCGCAGCGGGTGCTGTCGGCGGCGGTCGGCGCGCCGGTCTCCGTCTCCGGCACCACGACGGACGGGCTGGGCCTGACGGGCCGCGCCGAGGGCCTGGCCGCGATCGCCACAGCATTGCTCGTGCGGGCCTGACCCCCACCTGAGCCCGCACTCGGCACGCCCGCCGACCGCGGGAAGAGACGAGCCAGGGGAGTGGTTGACGCCTCCGGGGCGTGCCAAAGCGGCCCGCCCCGGGTAGGCGTCGAGGCGTCAACCACGCACAGGGAACATGCACAGGGAAGGGGCACCCGTGGCAGCCGCACTGTCCGACCAGCTCAAGCAGGTTCTCGACGGCAAGGTCTTCCTCACCGTCGCCACCATCCAGCCCGACGGCCGCCCCCAGGTCTCCCCGGTCTGGGTCAAGCGGGACGGCGACGACGTGCTGTTCTCCACCACGGTCGGCCGGCAGAAGGAGAAGAACCTGCGCCGGGACCCGCGCGTCAGCGTCGTCGTCCAGCCCGCTACCTCCCCCTACCAGTACGCCGAGATCCGTGGCACCGCCGAGCTGACCACCGAAGGCGGCCAGGAGCTGATCGACGAGCTGTCGATGAAGTACGCGGGCAAGCCGTACGCCGACTTCAACCCGGCCTCCGGTCAGGACGCCGAGCGCGTCGTGGTGCGCGTGCGGCCCGAGCGCGTCGTCGGCATGGGCGGCCTGGCCTGACCGCACTTCGGGGGCGGCACGGGCACCGCCTGTGGACAGCGCCGCGCTGCCCCGCGCCGACCGCGCGGGGCAGCCGCCGTCTTCTACTACCCTTGACGGGTGACTCTTCGCCTGTACGACACCAGCGCCCGGCAGATCCGTGACTTCCAGCCCCTCACCGAGGGCTGCGTCTCGATCTACCTGTGCGGTGCCACCGTGCAGGCCGCCCCGCACATCGGGCACATCCGCTCCGGGCTCAACTTCGACGTCATGCGCCGCTGGTTCACCTACCGCGGCTACCAGGTGAGCTTCGTCCGCAACGTCACCGACATCGACGACAAGATCATCGCCAAGGCCGCCGAGCAGGGCCGCCCGTGGTGGGCGATCGGCTTCGAGAACGAGCGGGCCTTCACCGACGGCTACACCGCGCTCGGCTGCCTGCCGCCGACGTACGAGCCGCGCGCCACCGGGCACATCCCGGAAATGGTGGAGATGATGCACGCCCTTATCGAGCGCGGGCACGCCTACGCCGCCGAGGGCAACGTCTACTTCGACGTCCGCTCCTACGACCGCTACCTCGCGCTGTCCGGGCAGGACCTGGACCACCTGCGCCAGCCCTCCGGCGAGGGCGAGACCGGCAAGCGCGACCCGCGCGACTTCGCCCTGTGGAAGGCCGCCAAGCCCGGCGAGCCGTCCTGGCCCAGCCCCTGGGGCCCGGGCCGTCCCGGCTGGCACCTGGAGTGCTCGGCCATGGCGCACAAGTACCTGGGCCCCGCGTTCGACATCCACGGCGGCGGTGTTGACCTGGTCTTCCCGCACCACGAGAACGAGATCGCCCAGTCCGCCGCGTACGGGGACGACTTCGCCGCCTACTGGCTGCACAACGCCTGGGTGACGATGAGCGGCGAGAAGATGTCCAAGTCGCTGGGCAACTCGGTGCTCGTCTCCGAGATGGTCAAGCAGTGGCGTCCCATCGTGCTGCGCTACTACCTGGGCACCCCGCACTACCGCTCCACCATCGAGTACAGCGAGGAGGCGCTGCGCGAGGCGGACACCGCGTTCGCGCGCATCGAGGGGTTCATGCACCGCGCGGCGGAGCGCACCGGGCTGGTCGAGCCGTCCGCCGAGGTGCCGCCGGAGTTCGCCGCCGCGATGGACGAGGACTTCGGCGTGCCGCAGGCCATGGCCGTCGTCCACACCACCGTGCGGCACGGCAACGCCGCGCTGACCGCCGGTGACAAGGACACGACCGCCACCGCGCTCGCCGACCTGCGCGCCATGCTCGGCGTCCTCGGCCTCGACCCGTTCGACGCTCACTGGGCGGGCGCGGGCCACGAGAGCGGCGAGCAGCTGCACGGCGTCGTCGATGCGCTGGTACGGCTGGTGCTCCAGCAGCGGCAGGCGGCGCGGGGCCGCAAGGACTACGCCACCGCCGACGCCATCCGCGACGAGCTGCGGCGCGCGGGCCTGGTCATCGAGGACACCCCGCAGGGCCCGCGCTGGGAGCTGGGCACCCCCTGAGGTACGCGGCCACCGGCCGCTTGCGTCATCATCGAAACGTCACGCTTCACCCGAAAGAAGGACCCTCCCATGGCCGGGAACAGCCAGCGGCGCAACCGCCGCACGTCCAACAAGAAGGGCGCGCAGGTCGGCAGCGGCGGCAAGCGGCGCCGGAGCCTGGAGGGCAAGGGCCCCACCCCGCCCGCCGAGATGCGCAAGGGCCACGCCAAGCAGCGCGCGGCGCAGGCCCGTGCCCGCCGCGCCACCGGACGGCCCGCACCGCGCCGGGGCGGGCCGAAGGGCACCGCCGAACTGGTCGTCGGCCGCAACCCGGTGTTCGAGGCGCTGCGTGACGGCGTCCCCGCGACGACGCTGTACGTGCAGCAGTTCATCGACAGCGACGACCGGGTGCGCGACGCGCTCAAGCTCGCTACCGACCGTGGCGGCATCCACCTGCTGGAGGCGCCCAGGCCGGAGCTGGACCGTCTCACCGGGGGCCTGAACCACCAGGGCCTCGTCCTGCAGGTGCCGCCCTATGACTACGCCCACCCCGAGGACCTGGCCGCCGCCGCGTTCGACGACGGCGAGGACCCGCTGATCGTCGCCCTCGACGGTGTCACCGACCCGCGCAACCTCGGCGCGGTGGTGCGCTCGGTGGCCGCGTTCGGCGGACACGGCGTCGTCGTGCCCGAGCGCCGCGCCGCCGGGATGACGGCCGGGGCGTGGAAGACCTCCGCCGGAACCGCCGCCCGCACGCCGGTCGCGCGCGCCACCAACCTCACCCGGGCGCTCCAGGCGTACCAGAAGGCCGGGCTGATGGTCGTCGGGCTCGCGGCCGACGGCGAGGCCGAGGTAGGCGACCTGGCCGCGCTGGAGGGTCCCGTCGTCGTCGTCATCGGCAGCGAGGGCAAGGGCCTGTCCCGCCTGGTCAGCGAGACGTGCGACGTGCGGGTGCGGATTCCCATGCCGGGCGGCGCGGAATCCCTCAACGCGGGTGTCGCGGCGGGCGTGACCCTGTACGAGGCGGCCCGCCTGCGCCGCCGCTAGGGCGTGTTTCGAAAGTAGCGTCGTTCGCCCGGAGGGCGGGGCTGGGGGCGGCTGGTGCGTGNCTGGTGCGTGCGATCGCAAGGCGGAGGGAGGAAAGCGCAGCGGGCTGCGCTGACGACCGACAACGCCGCGAGCGTGCGTGCCAGGCGTTCCCAGCCAGACGGGACTTTCGAAACACACCCTAGCGCCTTCCGGCTGCCGTCACGGCCCGCGCCGGGGGACCGCCGCGCGTCCACCGGCGCGGGCCGTGCCCCGGCTGAGGCGGGTGGGAATTGACGTGGCGCGGACAGATCGGCGGGGTCAAGGCAGTGTCTTATGTGTCCCTCACTCGGTTAGATGAGTGTGGACACCAGAACTCCCCGCACGCCCACTGGGGGAAGCCCGGGCGGCTTCATCGACGACGAGCCGATCCTCAGCTCCGTCAAGGTGCCGAGCGACCCGGCCCAGGTCATTGTCAACAACGTGAGCTTCCGGGTAAAGCTCGCCACGCCGACGCCCCAGAGCGCGGCCCTGGCGGGCAGTGCCCAGGGGAGTTCCCTGGCCGACACCGCGCCCATCCCGGCCGTCCCCGCCGTCCGCGCCGCCCGGCCCGTCCCGGCCGCCGCCGCGCCCGCGTCCGCCCTCCGGCCCGCCGTCGCACCGGCCGCCGGTGCCGCCGCCACCGCCGTCAAGCGGCGGGCTCCGGTGGTGTGGAGCGGCCGCAGCATCCCGGGTGACGCCGCCGCCGACCTGCTCCAGGCCGCCCGCCCCGGCGGGCTGGGCGCCGTGCCGCCGCAGGGCGAACGCCCGGGTGACGGCGCGTCCCAGGAGACGCGGGTCATGCCGCGCGTCGCCCCGGAGCTGACGCTGCCGCCGTCCGTCATCAGCCCCCGGTCCTCCGGCCACGACGACGGCGACCCCGGTGGCCGGTACCCGAAGGACGGGTACCGGGGCCACGAGGGCCGTGACGGCTACGAGCGCTATGAGGGCCACGCGAGCTACGACGCCTACGACGACGAGCGGCGGGCCGCCCGCGAGGAGCGGGAGGCCGGGGACCGGGCGCGGCACGCCTACTACCCGGGCCGCCGCATGAACCTCGGCGTCGTGCTGCTGCCGCTGCGCGTGTTCCTCGGCTTCATCTCCGTCTACGCGGGCATGGGCAAGCTGACGGACCCGGTCTACTTCGACGGCGGCGACCGCGGGTCCATGGTGAGCTGGCTCAGCTCGCTGGAACCGTGGACGATCGCCGGGCCGCTGCACAGCCTCGCCCTGTCGCACCCGGTGGGCGCCGGGCTGACGGTGGCGTTCCTCCAGATCATCGTCGGTGTGCTGACCGTCTTCGGGCTGTGGCAGCGGCTGGCGGCCTCCGTCGGCGCGCTGCTGTCGGCGGCGCTGCTGGTGACGGTGAGCTGGCGCACCGTCCCGGTGTACGACGCGCCGGACATCATCTACCTGGCCGCCTGGTCGCCGCTGATCATCGCGGGCGCGCCGGTCTACTCGCTGGACGCCCGGCTGGCGGGCGAGGCGTGGCGGCGCCTTGGCCCCCGGGCCGCGCTCGCCGACCTGCGGGGCCGCGTGCTGCGGCGCGGCGCGGTGCTGGCCACCCTCATCGTCGGCCTGGCCCTGCTCGTCGGTTCACTGCTGGGCAGCGCGGTGCGTTCCGCGCAGGTCACCACCGTTCCGGAGCCGGGCGAGGGGCCGCTGCGCAACAACCTGCCGGGCGAGCCGCTGCCGGGCGAGTCGGCGCGACCCAGCCAGCGCGCGACGACCGGGCCCACGGCCGGACCGACCGCCGGGCCCACCGCGCAGCCCAGCACCGCGCCCACCGAGCAGCCCGCCGAGCCCACGGCCGGTCCCGAAGGCGCGCCGGAGCCCGGAACCGGCGGGCAGAACCAGACGATTCCGGCGCCGCAGCAGCCCGCCGCGCCGGAGCCGCCCCCGGCCGCTCCCGAGCCCCCGCCCGCCCCGGAGCCCCCGGCCGCGCCGCAGCCCACCGCGGGC
>NZ_JAEVFI010000033.1 GCF_019303495.1 Streptomyces sp. JJ66
GCACTCAGCACCTGCACAGTCAGCCCAACGCGCACCAGCCACAACAGTTACGAGACAACCTTTAGCAGGTGAAACCCGGTGGCCGCACGCCAAGCAGCGACTGAGTATCGAGAAGGTCCTTGGCCGTTCAGCGATCGACTTGGGATTCGTCCCCCGGTCCAAAACCGCACGACAAACACCTCCGGAGGGCCCCGTGCACCGCCGCTCCCTCTTCGGTCTCGCGGCCGGAACAGCCGTTGCCGCCACGGCCGACACCTCCCGCCGACTAGGCCGGGGCGATGTGGACCGCTTCGAGGCCGAACACGCCAGGATCGTTGCTCAGGACCAAGCGCTCGGTGGCGCTCAGAGGGTCGAGAACGACGCGGTAGAGCTTGCGATGCGTATCAAGTCGGCGCTGTCCCGGGGGGTAGCCGCTTCCATGTGGGTCCGAACTAAGCTGTACTGCCTCGCGTCGGACGTGACATGTTCTGCGGCTTTCGCCGCCATCGACGCCCAGGCCCGGACTCGCGCCCGGGGTCACCTGGACGCGGCAGTGACGTATGCGGGCCTTTCTGGAAACAGCGAGACCCAGTACCACGTGTGGAACCACCTCTCGATCGTCGCCGGTCAACGCAACGACCATGCGGAAGTGTCCGCAGCAGCCGACGCAGCCAAGAGCCAGTCCATCGCGAAAAAGGATCTGCTCTATGCCTCGCTGGCTCACTTGCGCAACGCCCGTGCCCACGCAGGCCGACAGGACCGCTCGGCGGCACTGAGGGCACTGAGGGCTGCCGAGGGATCGTTTGACCGGCACGCCTCAGTCCAGCGACCACGCTGGATCGAGTTCTTCGACGGCGCCGAGCTGGACGGGCTGACCTCGATCGTTTGGCTTCGCCTGGGGGAGCCGGATCGCGCCGAGTATCACCTGCACCGTGCCCTGGGCGCGATCCAGCCCGAACGAGTTCGAAACCGGACGTACTACATCGCGCACCTGTCTCTGTCCCAGGCCCGACAGGGCGACTTCGAGTCCGCCTGCCACACAGCCGATCAGGCGGCGGAGCTCCTGGGGTGCGTACGCGGCTCGAAGCGGACCACTGACACCCTGGCTAGCGTCCGGAAGCTCGTGGTGTCGTCAGGAACAAAGGAGCCCAGCGTGCTCGACTGGGCAGAGAGGGCGCAGGCATGGATCTGAAGTCGTACTCCCAGGGGGACGCTGCCGACATCCGGGAGATGCTCCTCGATATGCACGACGCTGTCTACGACGGTGAGGAAGACCCCTTCCACGAGCGGGAACGCTTCGCCTGGTTCGTCGATCACTGGAGCAGCAATGAATCGTGGGCCTGCGTCATCGGATTCGAGAAGGGGGCGCCCACGGGCTTCGCTTACGGCGCCGCCTTCAAGCCGGGTGGCTGGTGGAAGGGATCGGACCGACCCGCCTCCGTGGCGCCGGATGCGACGGTCTTCGCCCTGTCTGAGCTCATGGTGATGGAGAAGTGGCGGAAGACCGGCGTGTCCACGCGTCTCCATGCTGCTCTGGTCGACAGCAGGGGCGAGGACGTGGCAACGCTCCTGGTCGACGTGACCCACGCCAAGGTGCAGGCGCTCTACGAATCGTGGGGATACGAGAAGCTCGGTGAGCAAAGGCCGTTCGACGACTCACCTGTCTTCGCGATCATGGTCAAGCGGCTCGCAGTTCCAGCCTGAAGCCTCATGGCTGGGCTGCGCCTCGCCCCTCGGGGGCGGGGCGCCCGTCTCTGTCTCAGGAGACCCAGCCGAGGTCTCGGCCAACGTTCGCCATCACTCCCCGGGCTACACGATGGCCCAGTACGGGAAGCGTCGAGTCGAGGGGGCGCGGAAGCTCGCCTCCGGGACGGCTCAGCGCATTGGCCTGGGGAGGATCGGATGAACCGACGGGCGCGCTGGTCACGCCGCTGGTCATATAGGTGCCCCGCGCTCTGCGTTTTGCCTGGTCAGGGTGATGTCTGCCACGACGACGGCCGGGGCCGCCACCCCCCACAGGAGAGACCCCGGCCACCGTCGTTCACGGACTGCGCAGGCATGCCCGTACCCCTCTCTGCGCCGGGGGCGCCGGATGTGTTACGGCACGGCCTCAGAGCGCGTGCAAGTACAGATGCAAGTACAGATGCAAGTTCAGCTACTCACCGGTCTGCCATGGACGCCGGTACCTCCGAGGGCTTAGCGTGCTTTTCGCGTCGACAATTGGTCGAAGCTTGAACATTCCTTGAAGTGAGGGTGGCGTCCGGCCAGGGTCGCCACCCGGACCGTCACTGTCGGACACGACGCGAAGTAGGGCAGGGCAGCGTGCAGGGGGACGACGCGGAGCTCACCGCCGCGGTGACCGCGGCGCGGGAAGGCGACGAAGACGCCTTCCGGGCCGTGTACCGCGCCGTGCAGCCACGGCTGCTCGGCTACGTCCGGACGCTCGTACCGGACGCGGACGCGGAGGACGTCGCCTCGGAGGCGTGGTTCCAGATAGCCCGCGATCTCGACCGCTTCCACGGCGACGCGGACCGGTTCCGGGGCTGGACGGCGCGCATCGCCCGCAACCGTGCGCTCGACCACCTGCGCGCTCGCGGCCGCCGCCCGGCCGTGGGCGGTGACGAGAGTGAGCTGACCGGCATGCCGGACGGGGCGGACACCGCGGACGAGGCGCTGGAGGCCCTCGGCACCGGACGCACGCTGGCGCTCATCTCGCAGCTGCCACGGGAACAGGCGGAGGCCGTCGTCCTGCGGGTCGTCGTCGGCCTGGACGCCTCGTCCGCGGCCGAGGTGCTGGGCAAGCGGGCGGGCGCCGTACGCACCGCCGCACACCGTGGACTGCGTAAGCTGGCGGAGCTGCTCGACGGTACGCAGATGACTGAGGGGGTGGAAATAACCACCCCTGATCAGCAGGTGAACCAATCCCTACGTGTGACGGGAAGGGCGGCCCGAACGCTGAGGGAAACGTGATGGCCGACGACCGGTACGCATGGCTGGACGAGGAGGCTGCGGAGCGACTGCTGCGCGGGCGGTGCCCCGGCACACCCAGACGGGGGGCCACCGAGGACGACGCGGAGCGGGTTCCCCAGGCCGGACGGCAGGCCGGACGCACGGAGCCGGAGGAGGAGTCCGGCGCGCGGCCCGAGGACCGCGCCGCCCGCCTCGCCGCGGTCCTGGACGAGCTGGTCCCCGACTGCGTGGGGGACGGCGAGCTGCCCGGGGAGGCCGACGCCCTGGCCGCCTTCCGCGCCGCTCGCACCGGAGCCCGCGCCGAGGGACGTGGCGCGTCGGGACTCGGCGTCGGTCGACGCGCGTTGCTCCACGGCGGACGCTCCCTGCGCGCGGGCCTCGCCGTCGTGCTGGCCGGTTTCACGCTGGGCGGGGTCGCGGTGGCCGCCACCACCGGGGCCCTGCCCACCCCCTTCGACATACCCGGTCGCGAACGCCCGCTGCCCCGGGCCACCCTGCCGGGAACGCCGTCGCCCGGCGAACGTGAGACGGGTGACCGCGAGGCGGGCGACCACGAGCCGGGAGACCGCGAGGCGGGCGACCACGAGGCGGGAGACCGCGAGGCGAGCGGCCGTGAGGCGAGTGGCCGCGAGGTGAGTGGCCGTGAGGGGGGCGGCTCGGAGGGCGGCGACCGCGACAGCCCCCACCGTGCCCCCGATGTCGCCGCCCTCGGTGGCTCCGCCACGGGCGACCGCACTGGAGCGCGCGGGGGCGGCGCGGGAGCCCGCGGGGACGGCGGCGGGTCGGACGGGGCCGGACTGGGCGACGGTCGCGGGAGCCTGGGCGACGGACGCTGGAACCCCGGCGCCCGGGGCCTCACCGCCGGTGGTCGCGATGACTCCGGTCGGCCCAGTGCGGGCGAGCGGCCGTCCGCGCTGCCCGGCGTCACCCCGCCACGCCGGGATGAGCGGCAGACCGTGGAGCAGCTGTGCCGCGCCCTGGACCGTCAGACCCTCGGCCGCGGCGACCGCGCACGCCTGCAACGTCTCGCTGGCGCGCCCCCGGTCAGCCTCACCGCCTACTGCGCCACCCATAGCGCCCCCACCCTGCCCCCCGGCCAAGGCGACACCCCGCGCAGCGGCGGCGGTGACGGTCGGGGGAGCGGTGACGGTCTGGAAGGCGGTGACGGCACCGAAGGCGGCGACGGTGGTGAGAACGGTGGCGGTCTGCCCAGCGTGCCCAGGGCCGGCCTTCCGGATGCCCCGACGCCCACGCGGACCCCTGGCGTCCCGTCCGCCCCCGCCGCCACACCCCCTTCCACCCCGTCTGACCTGCGGTCGAACACTCCGCAGCGCCAGGAGTAACGTTTTTCGACAGCGTGACGCTGTAGAGAGTGAGCCGACTGGTCATCGGCGAGCGCGCTACCCGAGGTTCCCCCCGTACCGACGGGTCCGCGCATTGGCGCGGGCGGGATAAGTTCCCCCGATCCCGCCCGCGCCCTCTCCTTTTCCCGAGGACAAGCGGCTCCGCTGCCCCGTTCCGCCGGTCGCCTTTCCGTCCCGGCTCCCTCCGCGCGCCCACCCGCGCGAGCCCCGGCATGCCGCTCCACGTCGTGCGGTGGAGCGCCGGGCGCCCCCACCGCGCCAGCCCGCCCCGCCGTCACGCCCCACACCCCGGCGGGTCTTCGTCCGCCAGCCTCCTTCCCCGCCTGCCGCCCCTCCCGCCCCGCACCAACACCTGGTGAACTCCACCCCCCTTTCTGGTGAACTCGCCGCCCACGCGGCCGCGTTGGCCAAGATGCGGGGCGCTGTTAACCGCCTGTTGCCCTCGCGTTGGGCCGGGCAGCGGAATCGCTTCCTAGCGTCAGCGACGTGCCATCGCTCACCAACCGCGAGGCCGCCGAACGCCCGCTGCGCGTCGCGGTCCTCGCCGACTCCGACACCCGGTGGAAGTGGGGCGCGCTCACCGCGCAGCGCCTGCTCGACCCCTCAGGGGCCGCCGTCATCGACGGCATGCTGCTGCGCGGGCGGGCCACGCCCACCGAGCGCCAGCTGCACGACACCGGCGTGCGCGGCGCGCAGGCCCGTGAGGTGACGGCGTCCGGCTTCCTCGCGGCGGCCGGTGCGTCGGACGCCCGCGACGCCTACGACATCGTGCTGCTCTCCTGCGTCGGCGGCACGGTGCAGGCGATGTTGCACGGCCTGGCGCACCGCTGGCAGGGCAGCGCGCGGCGTCCGGTGGTCGTCACCGGCTACGTCGGCGTCGTCTACGAGAAGCTCGCCGACGGGCTGCTGCTGCGGCACGGAGCGGACATGGTGCTGGCGAACTCCGCCTACGACGCCGACCGCTTCCAGGCGGTGTACGCGGGCGTCGGCGCCGGGGCGGACAGCGTCGTCGAATGCGCCCTGCCGTTCCTGGGCGGCGCGCCGTATACCCCCTCCGACGCGCGTCCCTACACCGTCACCTTCGCGGTGCAGCCCTCCGTGCCGGAGCTGCGCAAGGACCGGCTGTACCTGCTGAACCGGGCGGCCGGGCACGCGGCGCGGCACCCGGAGCGCGAGGTGCTGATCAAACTGCGCAGCAAGCCCGGTGAGCACACCACGCACGTCGAGGAGCTGCCCTACCAGCGGCTCGCGCAGCGGCTGCCCGGCGGCCTGCCGGACAACTGCCGCCTGGTCTACGGCCACATGGGCGAGGTGCTGGACCGCACCGATCTGCTGGTCACCGTCAGCTCGACGGCGGCGCTGGAATCGCTGCACCGTCGCATCCCCACCGCCGTCCTGACCGACCTGGGCATCCGTGAGGCACTGGGCAACCACCACTTCCTCGGCTCCGGCTGCCTCACCTCCTGGGACCGGCTGGACGCCGGCGAGGTACCCGAGCCCGACCCGGTGTGGACGGCCCGGCAGGGCGTGGCCGCCGACGGGCCGTACGAGGCCGCCTTCGACACCGCCCGCAAGCGGCTCGCGGAACTGCTGTACGCCGATCTCGGGCCCGTCACGCCGTACTACACGGCCAGCACCGCGGGGGGCTACCTGCCCGGCATCCTCGCCCGGCACGGCCTGGCGCCCGACGGCTCTCCCGATCCGTCAGCCACCGACGCCCCCGGTGGCGGCGTGGGCGGCGCGGCCCGCCGCGTCGTACGCCGCGCGGCGCGGGGGGCGTACCGGCAAGGCGTGCAGCGCGTGGCCCCCGTGATCCGGCGCATGGGGCAGCTGTGACGCGCCCCCAGCCCGCGCCTACCGCGTCCCCGCCCGCCGAGTCCGCGCCCGCCGCGCGCCCCGCCGCATCCGCGCCCGCGCCCAGCGGGACGGCGCCCGCCGCGCGAGCCGCCGCGCCCGCGTCACGCCAGAGCCAAGGAGCCACCGTGCCACCCACCGTCCTCGCCGTGATCCCCGCCCGGGGCGGCTCCAAGGGCGTGCCCGCCAAGAACCTCGCGCCGGTCGGCGGCGTGCCGCTGGTGGCCCGCGCGGTGCGCGCCTGCCTGGCCGCCGAACACGTCACGCACGTCGCCGTCTCCACCGATGACGCCGCGATCGCCGCCGCCGCCCGCGAGGCCGGGGCGCTGGCGATCGAGCGTCCCGCCCAGATCGCGGGCGACACCGCGACCAGCGAGGCGGCCGTGCTGCACGCGATGGACGTCTTCGAGGCGCAGCAGGGCGGCACCGTGGACATGGTGCTGCTCGTGCAGTGCACTAGCCCGTTCGTCACCCACGCGGATGTCGCCGGGGTCACCGCCGCCGTGCTGCACGAGGGCGCCGACAGCGCGCTGACCGTCGCGCCCTTCCACGGCTTCGTCTGGCGGGAGGACGCCTCCGGCGCTCCCGACCGCCCCGGCGCCCCCGCCCGCACCGGCGGCACCGGCGTCAACCACGACCAGGCGTACCGGCCGCGCCGCCAGGACCGGCCGCAGGACTTCCTGGAGACCGGAGCCGCCTACGCCATGCGCGCCGACGGCTTCCGCGCCGCCGGGCACCGCTTCTTCGGCCGCACCGACCTGGTGCGCACCGACCCGGCCCGGGTGCTGGAGGTCGATGATCCGCACGACCTCGCCCGTGCCCGCGCGCTGGCCCCGCTGCTCGACACCGCGACGGGCGCCCTGCCCACCCGTGAGGACGTGGACGCGGTGGTACTGGACTTCGACGGCACCCAGACCGACGACCGGGTGTACGTCGACTCCGACGGGCGCGAGAGCGTCGCCGTGCACCGCGGCGACGGGCTCGGCATCGCCGCGCTGCGCCGCGCGGGGCTGCCGGTGCTGATCCTGTCCACGGAGATCAATACGGTCGTCGCCGCCCGGGCCCGGAAGCTGCGGCTGCCGGTGCTGCACGGCATCGACCGCAAGGACCTCGCACTCAAGCAGTGGTGCGAGACGGAGGGCGTGGCGCCCGAGCGCGTCCTCTACGTCGGCAACGACGTGAACGACCTGCCCTGCTTCGGCCTCGTCGGCTGGCCGGTCGCCGTGGGCGACGCGCACGGCGTCGTACGCGGCGCCGCGCGGGCCGTCACCACCACTCCCGGGGGCGCCGGAGCGGTCCGGGAGATCGCCGGATGGCTTCTCGGCCCCTCCCTGTCCACCGCCGGGTCCACCGCCGGGTCCACAGCCGGCTGAGGCCGCGCGCCCCGCAGGCCCGATTCCACGACGCCCCGCACCCGATCAACGAGAAGGAAACCTCCCATGACCCCCTCTGCCGCCCATCCCCGCCTCCGCACCCTCGGCGCCAAGACCGCGGGCCCCGGCCAGCCGGTCTACGTCACCGGTGAGATCGGCATCAACCACAACGGTGAGCTGGAGAACGCCTTCGCGCTGATCGATGCCGCCGCCGACGCTGGTTGTGACGCCGTCAAGTTCCAAAAGCGCACCCCGGAGATCTGCACCCCGCGCGACCAGTGGGACATCGAGCGCGACACCCCCTGGGGCCGCATGACCTACATCGACTACCGCCACCGCGTGGAGTTCGGCGAGGACGAGTACCGCCAGATCGACGCGTACTGCCGGGAGAAGGGGATCGCCTGGTTCGCCTCCCCGTGGGACACCGAGGCCGTCGCCTTCCTGGAGAAGTTCGACGTCCCGGCCCACAAGGTGGCCTCCGCCTCGCTGACCGACGACGAGCTGCTGCGCGCGCTGCGCGCCACCGGCCGCACCGTCATCCTCTCCACCGGCATGTCCACGCCGAAGCAGATCCGGCACGCGGTGGAGGTGCTGGGCAGCGAGAACATCCTGCTCTGCCACGCCACGTCCACCTACCCGGCCAAGGCCGAGGAGCTCAACCTGCGGATGATCCACACCCTGCAGGCCGAGTACCCCAACGTGCCGATCGGCTACTCCGGCCACGAGACCGGCCTGCAGACCACTCTGGCCGCCGTCGCGCTGGGCGCCGCCTTCGTCGAGCGCCACATCACCCTGGACCGCGCCATGTGGGGCTCGGACCAGGCGGCCTCCGTCGAGCCGGGCGGCCTGGCCCGCCTGGTGCGCGACATCCGCACCATCGAGTCCTCCCTGGGGGACGGTGTGAAGAAGGTCTACGACAGCGAGCTGGCGCCGATGAAGAAGCTGCGTCGGGTCAAGGGGCTCGTCGCTGAGGCACAGGAGGCTGAGGCACAGGAGGCTGAGGCGCAGGAGGCTGAGGCGCAGGAGGCTGAGGCACGGGAGGCTGAGGCGGCGGGGTCGCAGGCCGGTGCCGCCGACGTGCCCGAGCACGCGGCGGTCTGATCCACGATGACCGGCCGCCGAGCCGACGCCCCCGCTCCCGCCCCCGCGTCCGTGCGTCCCGCCGCACGCCGGACCGCCGGGGCTGGGGCCGGGGGTGCCCTCGCCTTCGTGGAGAGCCCGGTCCAGCTGCTCAACGTGCTGGAGTGGGCGCACCTGCACGCCGTGGACGCCGCGCCCGGCGGGCTCACCGTCGTCGTCCTGCCGCCGCACGACCCGATGACACGCGGTCAGCTGCGGCGCATGGCCCAGCTCGCCCGGGGCGAGGGGCACACGGTGGTGTGGTCCCAGGCGCGGGGCGGGGTGAGCGCGCCGCTGAAGACCGTCACCGCGCTGGCCCGGCCGCTGCGTGCCGCCAGCCGCCTGGTCATCGGCGACCCGTTCTCCCGCTACGTGCAACTGCTGCTGGCCCTCGCCGGGGACGCCGCCGATGTGACCGTCGTAGACGACGGCACCGCGACGATGGAGTTCACCGCGCAGCTCACGGGCGGGGCGAAACGCTTCACCCGCTGGCACCGCAACGGCGCGGGCGGGGTGCGGGCGCTGCTGTTCGTCCCCGTCTCCACCCGGGCCAGGCGACGCCTCACCCCGGCCGCCGCGCGGCACGTGGAGCTGTTCAGCTCCATGCCGGTGAAACCACCCGAGCACGTCACCGTCACCGCGAACACCTTCGCCTGGACGCGGGACCGGTTCGGCCCGCCGAGGCTGAGAGCGGGCACGGACCTCGTGGGCACCTCGCTCGCCGAGACCGGCGTGGTGGACCTCGACCGCTACGTGGCGGCCGTGGGTGAGCTGACCCGCGCGCACGGCGCGGTGCGCTACTTCGCGCACCGGCGCGAACGCACCGAGAAGCTACACCGGATCGCGGTGGAGACGGGTCTGGAGATCGTCCGCCCGGACCTGCCACTGGAAGTGGTCGCCCGGCGCGGCCCCACCGCGCGCACGATCCTGTCGTTCCCCTCCACCGTCGTGCACACCCTGCCGCTGGCGCTCGCCGGGACGGGCGCGCGGGTCGCCGTGTGCGACGTGGACCCGGCCTGGCTCACCGACCACGCCTCACCCCGGGCGCAGGGCTTCCTCTCCGGCGTCACCAGCACCGCGCGCGGCGCACACCGCCTGCCCCAGGGGAAACCAGCATAACGGTCACACGCCTCACAGGTCCCGGAAACGGAATGACGCGAACCAGTGGGCATACCCATCACAGTATGGACGTATGCACGGGCTGAGCCGCACATTCTTCCCCTGTGTGGCTTAACTTTCCGTGATCACTAGCCAGTTAGGTGCTCCGTGGGCATACGCTCGGTTGGGTGAACCAACTGCTGTCACCCAAGTCCACCAGGGGGACTGCCACGCCGCCGCCCCTGGACGGAACCCTGCCCGACGCACTACGGCGCGAACTCGTCGCGTTCCGCCGCGACGTGCACATGCACCCCGAGCTGGGTCACCAGGAGTTCCGTACCACCGCCGCGATCAAGGCGCGCCTGGAAGAAGCCGGGCTGCGTCCCCGCGTCCTCGACAGCGGCACCGGGCTGATCTGCGACGTCCACCCCCGCGATGCCGACGAACGCGACCGCGACCGCCCCATGCTCGCCTTCCGCGCCGACATCGACGCGCTGCCCATCCCGGACACCAAGACGGTGCCCTACCGCTCCACCGTGCCCGACCGCGCCCACGCCTGCGGCCACGACGTGCACACCACCGTCGTGCTCGGCGCCGGGCTCGTCCTCGCCGACCTCGCCCGCACCGGCCGCCTGCCGCACTCCGTCCGGCTGATCTTCCAGCCCGCTGAGGAGATGCTGCCCGGTGGCGCCACCGACGCCATCGACAGCGGCGCGCTGGAAGGCGTCGGCCGGGTCATCGCCGTCCACTGTGACCCGCGCGTGGACGCCGGACGCATCGGCCTGCGCCCCGGGCCCATCACCTCCGCCTGCGACCGGCTAGAGGTCACGCTCGCCGGGCCCGGCGGCCACACCGCCCGCCCGCACCTGACGACCGACCTGGTCACCGCCGCCTCCCGCGTCGTCACCGACGTCCCGGCCCTCCTCGCCCGCCGGGTGGACACCCGCGCCGGGCTCGCCGTCACCTGGGGCCGCATCGTCTCCGGCCACGCGCCCAACGTCATCCCGCAGCGCGCCGAGCTCTCCGGCACGGTGCGCTGCCTGGACCTGCCCGCCTGGCGTGCCGCCCCCGACGTCGTCCACGCCGTCGTGGACGAGGTGGCGACGCTGCACCAGGCCAAGTCGGAGATCAACTACATCCGCGGCGTGCCGCCGGTCGTCAACGAGACGACGACCACGGAACTCCTGCGCACCGCGATGTCCGCCCGGCACGGCGCCCACACGGTGGAGACCACCGAGCAGTCCCTCGGCGGGGAGGACTTCTCCTGGTACCTCGAACACGTCCCCGGCGCGATGGCCCGCCTCGGCGTGCGCACCCCCGGCGATCCCGTCCCGCGCGACCTCCACCAGGGCGACTTCGACGCCGACGAGCAGGCCATCACCGTAGGCGTCGAACTCTTCACCGCCGCCGCGCTCCTGGAAGCCTCCCGCCGGGGCGCGACACGCTGAGATCGCGCGCCAGCGGGGCGGCGCCCGCCTGCCGGCCGGAGCGAAACCGCTCCGGCCGGATGCGCCGCCCTCGCGGGCGCGGTCCGGCCACTCGGGCCGTCGGGGAGGTGCGGCGGTTCGTGCGGGCCGCGCCGCCCGCGCGGGGGCCGTGGGGCAAGCGGGGGCCGTCAGGGAAAGGGCACTACTCGAAGACGCGGCACGTGCCAGACTGACGGCATGACGGCTGACGCACTGCACCTGACCGCCGCGATTACCCACGAGGGAGAGTGGTACGTAGCGCGCTGCCTCCAGGTGGAGGTGACCTCGCAGGGAGAGACCATCGAGGAGTCTCTCGCGAACCTGCGGGAGGCGCTGGAGCTCTACTTCGAGGATGCTCCCGCTCCTGACGTCACCGACGTCATGACCGCCCCGGTCGAGGTACGGCGCGTCGCGTGAGCCCGGCCGTTCCCACAGATCTGTCCGGTGCCGCTGTCGCGAAGGCGCTGGAGCGTGGCGGGTTCACGCATATCTCCACTCGCGGCAGCCACGCCAAGTACCGCAGCGGGAGCCGGACCGTCATCGTTCCCCTGCACCGCAGACTTGCGCCCGGCACCCTGCGCTCCATCCTCCGTCAGGCCGACTGGACCGCCCAGGAACTCGCCGAGCACCTGACGTAGCACTGAGCGCCGCCGGGCGGCCTTGCGCCTCCGGGCGGTGTCCCGCGCGGCCTGCTCCAGTGCCTCCCCAGCTGCCCGGGTGCCCGAAAGCACCTCGTCGATCGGCGCCCGGCGAGGGCGTCCGCACCGAATAGATAACGGACGTCTCACAGGGCTTTACGTGAAATCTACGCGCGTTACTCTGAGCCGGAGAGCCAGCGCCGGAAGAGGCGCTCCCTGAGAGTCAAAGGAGACCTCCTCTTGCGTCAGGTCACCAAGCTTGCCGCCGCGGTCACGGCCACCGCGGCTCTCGCGCTCACCACCGCCGCGTGTGGCGGCACTTCCACCAGCTCCTCCGGCGACAAGGGCGCGGCTATCGCGTACGACGTCGGCGGGCGGGGCGACCAGTCCTTCAACGACGCCGCCTACGCGGGCCTGAAGAAGGCCGAGGAGGAGTTCGGCTGGAAGGGCCAGGACGTCGAGCCCTCCGACGGCGAGTCGGACGCGGACAAGATCAGCCGCCTGAACGAGCTGGCCCGCCAGGGCCACAACCCCGTCATCGGCGTCGGCTTCGCCTACGCGCACGCGGTCGAGGAGGCCGCGAAGAAGAACCCGGACGTCACTTTCGGGCTCATCGACGACGAGACGGTCAAGGGCGACAACATCGTCAACATGGTCTTCAGCGAGGAGCAGGGCTCCTACCTGGCCGGTGTCGCCGCGGCCAAGGCCACCGAGACGAACGTCATCGGCTTCGTCGGCGGTGTCGAGGTGCCGCTGATCAAGAAGTTCGAGGCCGGTTTCGCGCAGGGCGCGAAGGACACCAACCCGGACATCGAGATCAAGCGCCAGTACCTCACCCAGCCGCCGGACATGAACGGCTTCTCCAAGCCGGACCTGGGCAAGGAGGCCGCGCGGGGCCAGCTGGACCAGAAGGCCGACGTGATCTACCACGCCGCCGGGCTGGCCGGTCAGGGTGTGATCGAGGCCGTCGCCGATCGCGGCGAGTGGGTCATCGGCGTCGACTCCGACCAGTACCAGCAGAAGACGCTGGCGCAGTACAAGGAGCAGATCCTCACCTCGATGACCAAGGACGTGCCGGACGCGGTCTACGACCTGATCAAGTCCGTCGAGGACGGTGAACCGCAGAGCGGCGTCATCCGCAACAACCTGGAGGACGACGGCGTCGCACTGTCCGACTCCAACCCCGCCTACCAGGAGATGACCGAGGTCACCGAGGCCGTCGCGCAGGCCAGGGAGGACATCATCTCCGGCAAGATCGAGGTCAAGACGACCCCGTGACGCCCGGCTGCCCGCAGCCGTGGTGACTTCGCAGTCCGGTCCGGTCCGGTCCGGTCCGGTTCCGGTGGACGGCACCCCTCCCGCCCACCGGTCGGGCCGGACCAGCACGGCAAGCCCCACGCTAGGGCCGCCCCGGCAGGTGCCGCCCGCCGGTCCCGGCCGGGGCGTGGGCGTCGTCTCGCCTGACGGCTCTACGCGCGTAGCCATTCATGGTGCCGCTACGTCGCGGTAGCGTCATCCCCTTCCGCCGGTCAGCCCCTCCCGCCGCACCGGCTGTCCGGCCGCACCGGCCCCTCCACCCATCCTTACGAGCCCGCTCCTTAGCCCCGAGGAGAGTGCGCCATCAACGCCTCCAGCAGTCCGCCCGCCGTCGAGCTGGCCGGCATCACCAAACGCTTTCCCGGCGTCGTCGCCAACCACGACATCCACCTGTCCGTCCGCAAGGGCACGGTGCACGCGATCGTGGGCGAGAACGGCGCGGGCAAATCGACCCTGATGAAGATCCTCTACGGCATGCAGAAGCCGGACGAGGGCACCATCACCGTCGATGGCGAGCAGGTCACCCTGAGCAGCCCGGCCGACGCGATCGCGCGCGGTATCGGCATGGTGCACCAGCACTTCATGCTCGCCGACAACCTCACGGTGCTGGAGAACACCGTGCTGGGCAGCGAAGACCTCTACGGCATCGGAGCCAGGGCCCGCCGCCGGATCAAGGAGATCTCCGACGCCTACGGGCTCGGGGTACGCCCCGATGTCCTGGTGGAAGACCTCGGCGTGGCCGACCGGCAGCGGGTGGAGATCCTCAAGGTGCTCTACCGGGGCGCCCGCACCCTGATCCTGGACGAGCCGACGGCCGTGCTCGTGCCGCAGGAGGTGGACGCGCTCTTCGCTAACCTGCGCGAGCTGAAGGCCGAGGGGCTGACCGTCATCTTCATCTCGCACAAGCTCGGCGAGGTGCTGTCGGTGGCCGACGACATCACCGTCATCCGGCGCGGCACCACCGTGGCCTCCGTGGACCCCGGTGACGTCACCACCAAGCAGCTGGCCGAGCTGATGGTCGGCAGCGAGCTGCCCTCGCCGGAGACCCGCGAGTCCACCGTCACCACCACCGCGATGCTGACGGTGGAAGGGCTCACGCTGCGCACGCACGACGCCGAGCACGGAGACCGCACCGTGCTGGACGGCGTCAGCTTCACCATCCACGAGGGCGAGGTGCTGGGCCTGGCCGGGGTGGAGGGCAACGGCCAGACCGAGCTGATCGACGCGCTCATCGGCACCCGGCACGCGGACGCGGGCACCGTGACCCTGGGCGGGGAGAACATCACCCGCTGGGTCACCCGCAGGCGGCGCGAGGGCGGCGTCGGCTACATCCCCGAGGACCGGCACCGTCACGGCCTGCTGCTGGACGCCCCGCTGTGGGAGAACCGCGTCCTCGGCCACGTCACCGAAAAGCCCAACAGCAACGGGTTCTGGCTCAACCCCAAAGCCGCCCGGAGTGACACCGAGCGCATCGTGGCCGAGTACGACGTGCGCACGCCCGGTATCGAGGTCACCGCCGGTTCGCTCTCCGGCGGCAACCAGCAGAAGCTGATCGTCGGCCGGGAGATGAGCCACGCCCCCCGGTTCCTGATCGCCGCCCACCCCACCCGGGGCGTGGACGTCGGCGCGCAGGCGCAGATCTGGGACCAGATACGCGAGGCCCGCCGCGAGGGCCTGGCCGTGCTGCTGATCTCCGCCGACCTGGACGAGCTGATCGGCCTGTCGGACACGCTGCGCGTGATGTACCGGGGCCGCCTCGTCGCCGACGCCGACCCCGCCACGATCACCCCGGAGGAGCTGGGCACCGCCATGACCGGCGCCGCGTCCGGACACCTGGAACACGAGGACGGCCCGCACCGCGCCGCCTCCCCGGACACGCCGGATGAGCGGCCCGCCGCCGGTTCCCACGACGGGGGAGAGGACCGATGAAGAAGTTCGACAAGGAGCGGCTGATCCTCGCGCTGGGCGGCCCCGTCCTCGCGCTCGGCGTCGCGATCCTGCTCACCTCGGCCGTGCTGCTGCTGTCCGGGCGCAACCCGGTCGAGCCGTACGTGCTGATGATCGAGTACGCGGCCAACGCCGACATCCAGGTGCTCATCCTCAACCAGGCGACGACGTACTACATCGCGGCGCTCGCGGTGGCCGTGGGCTTCCGGATGAACCTGTTCAACATCGGTGTGGACGGCCAGTACCGGCTGGCCGCCATGATCGCGGCCGTCGCCGGGGTCACGTTCACCCTGCCCCCGGTGCTGCACGTGCTGTTCATCATGGTCGTCGCCATGCTGGTGGGCGCCTTCTGGGCGGGCATCGCTGGCCTGCTGAAGACCACGCGCGGGGTGAGCGAGGTCGTCTCGACGATCATGCTCAACGCGATCGCGACGAGCATCATCGCCTACCTGGTGCTGCCCGGACAGTTCGGCGAGCAGCACGGCAACAACCTCACCACCGGCGAGATCGCCGAGTCCGGCTGGTTCCCGGGCATCGACGCCGGGGCTGGGGGCACCGTCTACGGCTTCATCGTCGTCGCCGCGCTGCTCGGCATCCTCTACTGGGTGGTCCTGAACCGCACCCGTTTCGGCTTCGACCTGCGCGCCACCGGCGCCAGCCCGAGCGCCGCGGCGGCCAGCGGCGTCGATGCCAAGCGCATGGTCTTCACCTCCATGGTGATCTCCGGAGGCGTCGCCGGGCTGGCCGGGATGCCGGTCCTGCTCGGTGACTCGCACACCTACAGCCTCGTCTTCCCGGCGGGCGTCGGCTTCACCGGCATCACCATCGCCCTGCTGGGCCGCAACCACCCCCTCGGCATCGCCCTGGGCGCGCTGCTGATCGCCTTCCTCGACAAGGCGTCGGCCACGCTCGACTTCAACGGGTACGAGAAGGAGATCGCGACGATCATGCAGGGGCTGATCGTCATCGCCGTCGTCGTCAGTTACGAGGCGGTGCGCCGGTACGGGCTGCGCCGCCAGCAGCAGCGGGTCGGCGAGGAGCTGGCCGCCCAGGCCGCCGGCGGTTCCGGCGCCGCACACCAGAACCTCAGCAAGGGGGCCTCGGCATGAGCACCGCCGTCATCACCAAGTCGGCGCCCGCGCCGCGCAAGCCCGCCGGGAAGCGCAAGCTCTCGCTCGCCCAGTGGATGCTGGTCATCGCCGCTGGTCTCGCCCTGTTCTCGCTGGTGCGCCTGATCACCGACGCCCACGGCATCACCTCCACCGGGCAGGTCTCGGCCGCGCTGCGGCTGGCGGTACCGATCGGCATGGCCGGGCTCGGCGGCCTGTGGGCCGAGCGGGCCGGAGTGATCAACATCGGTCTGGAGGGCATGCTCATCCTCGGCACCTGGTTCGGGGCCTGGGCGGGCGTGCAGTGGGGGCCGTGGACGGGCGTGATCTTCGGCATCGTGGGCGGCATGATCGGCGGGCTGATCCACGCCATCGCCACCGTCTCCTTCGGCGTCAACCACATCGTCTCCGGTGTGGCCGTCAACATCCTCGCCGTCGGCGCGACGCGCTACCTCTCCAGCTTCACCTTCGCCGAGATGGAGGGCGGCACCGTCAAGCAGTCCCCGCCGATCGAGGACATCCAGTCGATCACGGTGCCGGGGCTGTCGGAGTGGATGAAGACCCTCAACGACAAGCACTGGTTCTTCGTCTCCGACCTGGCCGGATTCGTCGGCGGCGCGGTGACCAACCTGTCGCTGCTGGTGGTGATCGCCCTCGCCCTGATCCCGCTGAGCTGGTGGGTGCTGTGGCGGACCAGCTTCGGCCTGCGGCTGCGCTCCTGCGGGGAGAACCCGACCGCGGCTGAGTCGCTGGGCGTCAACGTCTACAAGTACAAGTACCTGGCCGTGATCATCTCCGGTGGCTTCGCCGGGTTCGGCGGGTTCTTCCTCGCCGAGGTGTCGAACATCTACCAGGAGGGCCAGACCGGTGGCCGGGGTTACATCGGCCTCGCCGCGATGATCTTCGGTAACTGGATGCCCGGCGGGCTGGCGATGGGCGCGGGCCTGTTCGGCTACGCCGACAGCCTCAACCTGCGCGGCGGCGGCGCCAACGTGCACGCCCTGCTGCTGTTCCTGGCCATCCTGCTCGCGCTGGCCGTGGCCTGGGAGCTGTATCGCCGCAAGTACCTCACCGCGCTGGTCGCCGGCGTCACCGGGCTCGGCCTGTTCGCCTACTACCTGGCCGTGGACGAGGTGCCCAGCCAGTTCGTGTCCGCCGCCCCCTACGTGGCGACGCTGCTGGTGCTGGCGCTGTCCGCCCAGCGCCTGCGGCCGCCCAAGTCCATCGGCCGGTCCTACCGCAAGGGCGAGGGCAAGTGAGCGACACTGCGGCGGTGGACTGGAACACGCTGCGGGAACAGGCCCGGGCCGCGATGGCCCGGGCCTACGCCCCCTACTCCGGCTTCCCCGTCGGCGCCGCCGCCCGGGTCGAGGACGGCCGCACGGTCACCGGCTGCAACGTGGAGAACGCCTCCTACGGCCTCGCCCTGTGCGCCGAGTGCGGGCTCGTCTCCGCGCTCGTCGCCACCGGCGGCGGCCGCCTGACCCACTTCACCTGCTGCGACCGCGACGGCGCGCCGCTGATGCCCTGCGGGCGCTGCCGCCAGTTGCTGTGGGAGCACGGCGGGCCGACGCTGGCGGTGGACACCGCCTTGGGGGTCCGTCCGCTGTCCGAGCTGCTGCCGGACGCCTTCGGCCCCGCGGACCTCGACCGTTAGACCCAGCGGCCGTCACGCCGGTTGCCGTCTCCTGGCAGGGGCGGCAACCGCCCGCACCCCGGCCCGGCCGCTCTCCGCGCCGCGAGCGCACCCGTCACCTTCGCCGCCCGTCACCGTTCACCGTGAATCGTGAGGAACCCCGCATGGACGTCATCTCCGTCATCCGTACCAAGCGTGACGGGGGCCCACTGAGCCCCGAGCAGATCGACTGGGTCATCGACGCCTACACCCGTGGCACGGTCGCCGACGAGCAGATGTCGGCGCTGGCCATGGCCATCCTGCTCAACGGCATGGACCGGGCGGAGATCGCCCGCTGGACGGCGGCGATGATCGCCAGCGGCGAGCGCATGGACTTCTCGTCCCTGCCGCGCCCCACCGCCGACAAGCACTCCACCGGCGGCGTCGGCGACAAGATCACCCTGCCGCTCGCCCCGCTGGTCGCCGCCTGCGGGGCCGCCGTCCCGCAGCTGTCCGGACGCGGCCTGGGCCACACCGGCGGCACGCTGGACAAGCTGGAGTCGATTCCCGGCTGGCGGGCGCTGCTGTCCAACACCGAGATGCTGGACGTGCTGCGCGACGTCGGCGCCGTCATCTGCGCGGCCGGTGACGGCCTGGCGCCCGCCGACAAGAAGCTGTACGCGCTGCGCGACGTCACCGGCACCGTGGAGGCGATTCCGCTGATCGCCAGCTCCATCATGTCCAAGAAGATCGCCGAGGGCACCGGCTCGCTGGTGCTGGACGTGAAGGCCGGATCTGGCGCGTTCATGAAGAACACCGAGGACGCCGCCGAACTGGCCCGCACCATGGTGGGCCTGGGCACCGACCACGGCGTGCGGACCGTCGCCCTGCTCACCGACATGTCCACCCCGCTCGGGCTGACCGCGGGCAACGCGCTGGAGGTCCGCGAGTCGGTGGAGGTGCTGGCCGGGGGCGGTCCGGCCGACGTCGTCGAACTCACCCTCGCGCTCGCCCGCGAGATGCTGGACGCCGCCGGGCTGCCCGACGCCGACCCGGCCCAGGCGCTCGCCGACGGCTCCGCCATGGACCACTGGCGCCGCATGATCAGCGCCCAGGGCGGCGACCCGGACGCCGCGCTGCCCGTCGCCCGTGAGCAGCACGTCATCCCCGCGCCCGCCAGCGGCGTCCTCACCCGGCTCGACGCCTACGCCGTCGGCGTCGCCGCCTGGCGCCTGGGTGCCGGACGCGCGCGCAAGGAGGACGCGGTGCAGGCGGGCGCCGGTGTCGAACTCCACGCCAAGCCGGGCGACGAGGTGCGCGAGGGCGCGCCGCTGCTGACCCTCCACACCGACACCCCGGAGGCGTTCGACTACGCCCTCACCGCCCTGGCCGACGCCGTCGAGGTCGGCGCCAGCCACACCCCGGCCCCGATCGTCCTGGACCGCATCGCCTGACGCGGGCGGCGCGGACCGTGTGTGCTGAGCCCGCGACGGACGCGTTCCTGGTGGAGGAACGCGCCCGTCGCGGGCAGGTGCTTCCCGCCGACCCCCTGATGGGGGTCCGCGTCGCCACCGTCAGCGTCGCTGTCCGCTGTCGCCGGGGGCCGGTCGGACGCCGCCGGTTACGCCGCTGCCAGCCGGCGTTCGGTGAGCGCGCGACGGGTGGCGTACAGGGTGATGCCGCCCGCGCCGCACAGCGCGGCCAGGGCCAGCGTCACCGTCGCGGGCCAGCCGCCCGCGTGGTAGGCCAGCGCGCCGAGCGTGCCGCCCAGCGAGCTGCCCGCGTAGTAGGCCATCTGGTACAGCGCGGACGCCTGCGCGCGCCCGTGGGTGACGGTACGGCTCACCGCGGCGGAAGCGGTGGCGTGCCCGGCGAAGAAGCCCGCGGTGACCAGCACCAGCCCGGCGAGCACCGTGACCAGGTCGGCGGCCAGGGTCAGCAGCAGCCCGGCCGCCGTCGCACCGATCGCCAGGTACAGCGCGCCGCGCCGCCCGAGGCGTCCCACCAGGCGTCCGGCGGCGGCGGAGGAGAAGGTGCCCACCAGGTAGATGACGAACACCGAGCCCACCAGGCCCTGGGACAGCCCGAACGGCTCGGCCACCAGGCGGAAGCCGATCACCGTGTAGACGGCGCCGAAGACGGCCATGAACAGCAGGCCAATCGCGTACAGGCGGCACAGCAGCGGGTCGGCGAGGTGAGCGCGGACGGTCCGGACCAGCGTGCGCGGGTCCAGCGGTGCCGGGGTGAAGCCGTGTGCCTTCGGCAGCAGCAGCCGGAACGCCGCCGCGCACAGCAGTGCCAGCGCGCCGACCGCGAGCAGCGCGCCGCGCCAGCCGTAGCCCTCCGCGACCCAGCCGGTGAGGATGCGCCCGCTCATGCCGCCGACGCTGTTACCCGCGACGAACAGGCCGATCGCGCCGACCAGCGCGCCGCGCGGCAGCTCCTCGGACAGGTACGCCGTCGCCGACGCCGGGATGCCCGCGATCGCCGCGCCCTGCACCGCGCGCAGCGCCACCAGCCAGCCGAGGTCCGGGGCGAGGGGCTGGAGCAGGCCGACACCCACCGCGACCGCGACGGAGACCGTCATCACCTGGCGGCGCCCGAACCGTTCCGAGAGCATGCTGAGCGGCAGCACGCACACCGCCAGGCCGATCGTGGCGGCGGAGATCGTCCAGCTCGCCGAGTCCGGAGTCACCGCGAAGTCGGCGGACAGCGCGGGCAGCAGGGCCTGGGTGGAGAACAGCAGCGCGAACGTCGCGAGCCCGAGCGCGAACAGGGCCACGTTCACGCGGCGGCGGACGGCGGCGCCGGAAGGGGAGGGAGTGGAGGGGGTGGTGGGGAACGACGGCTGAGAGGCACCCGAGCTGGCGGGTGCCCCGGTATCGAGCGAAGGCATGCCCCGAACGTACGGGCGCGCGTGTTCATGCGTCCAATGCGTAAAACTGGGAACATTGATGCGTCAGCGCATCAGCCGAGCTGAGGGGCGTCCGTGTCACCACCAGGCAACGAAAAAGACAGACAGGTAACAGCGATCACATCGCGCACGTCTCCGGCCGTCCCGGGCAGGGCGGACATCGACGCCGAGTCGTGGGCGGCGTTGCTGACCCCGCGTCTGGCGCAGTTCACCGCCGTCGCCCGGCACGAGCATGTGACGCGTGCGGCACGGGAGTTGGCCGTGCCGCAGTCCACCCTCAGCCGGGCCATGGTGCGGCTGGAGGACGATCTGGGCATCGCCCTGTTCGCTCGTCGCGGCCGCTCCGTCGCGCTCACCCCAGCGGGCCGCACCTTCCTCGCGTCCGTCGAGAAGGCGCTCGGCTCCGTCGAGCAGGCCGCCGAAGCCGTGCGCGCGGACGCCGACCCGGCCACCGGCAAGGTCGCCTTCGGATTCCTGCACACCCTGGGCTCCGAAACGGTGCCCGCGCTCATCCGCTCCTTCCGCGCCGACCACCCCCGGGTGCGGTTCTCGCTGGTCCAGAACTACGGCGAGGCCATGCTCGACCGGCTGCGCGCCGGGACGCTCGACCTGTGCCTCACCTCGCCCGTCCCCGACGCGCCCGACCTGGCCGCCCGCCGCCTGGACGAGCAGCGGCTGCGCCTGGTGGTCCCCGACGATCACCGGCTCGCCCGCCGCAAACGGGTCCGGCTCGCCGAGGCCGCCGACGAGCAGTTCATCACCCTCGAACCCGGTTACGGTATGCGCCGGATCTTCGACACCCTGTGCGCCGACGCCGGGTTCGCGCCGCGCATCGCGTTCGAGGGTGAGGAGGCGGAGACGCTGCGCGGCCTGGTCGCGGCCGGGCTCGGCGTCGCCCTGCTGCCGCCGCCGACCGTCTCCCGCCCCGGCGTCGTCGAGCTCACCGTCACCGCGCCGCGGGCGGTGCGCGAGATCGGTGTCGCCTGGCTGGACGGGCAGCCGGATACCCAGCCGGTGGCCGCGTTCAAGAAGTTCCTGCTGTCCCGGCGCGGCCAGCTCCTGGCCTGAGCCCCCGCAGGCTTTCGGCCTGAGCGCGCACCGGTTGCTGGCCTGAGTCCGCGTCGGCTCCTAACCTGAGCGCGCACCGGCCGCTGGCCTGAGTCCGCGTCGCCTTCTGGTCTGGGCGGGAGCCGTCTGCCATCGTGGCGCCGTGACGCAGCAAGCGCTCCCCGCCCGCACCGCTCGCCTCGGCCGCCCGCTGGGCCTGACCAACCGGGTGGAGGCCGTCCTCCTGGTCCTCCCCGGTGGCGTCCCCGCCTCGACGCGGCGCCCCTCACCGCTGGCCGCTTCCGCCGCGCAGGCCCTCGCCCGGCACGCGGTGGGCGCCGCCGCGCGAGTGGACGCCGCGCTCACCGCGCACGTGCTGCGTCCCCGCTACCGAGGCTGGAACGGCGACGCCGCGCACCTCGCCGCCGACGCGGCCTGGGCGCTGGCGGAGATAGACCGCCGTTACGGCGACGTCCCGGTCTGTCTCGCGGGCAGCGGAACCGGCGCCCGCGCCGCCCTGCGCACCGCCGGGCACCGCCTGGTGGCCGCCGTCGCCGCGCTGGCCACCTGGGCCCCTGACGGTGACAGCGAATCCGTGGACCACCTCGCCGACCGCCAGGTGCTGTTCGTCCACGGCACCGACGACGAGGTGTGCGCCCCGGGAGCGTCGTACCGGCTCGCCGAGCGGGCGCGGGAGGTGTCGCCCACGGTGTGCCGCTTCGAGGTCCACACCGAGCGCCACACCCTGCGCCGCTACCGCACCGAGGTCGCCGCCCTTACCGCTGACTTCGCCCTCGGCGCGCTGTGCGCCCGGGACTTCTCCCGCGCCCTGGCCGACGCCTTCGCCGCACCCCCGCCCCTGGGCCTGCGCATGCCCCTGGCCGCCGGTTTCGGCACGTCGCGCTGACCCCGGCCCGCCGGGGGCGTCCACGGGGTGGGGTGGCGAAGACCTGTGGATTATCTACGCGCGTAGGACTAGAGTGCCAAGATGGCAAGCGAGACTCTGACCACCCAGCCCACCGAGGAGCAGATCCGGCGGGCGCCGAAGGTGCTGCTGCACGACCACCTCGACGGGGGCCTGCGCCCGGCCACCGTCGTCGAGCTGGCCCGGGACGCCGGGTACGACCGGCTGCCGGAGACCGACCCCGAGGCGCTGGGCCGCTGGTTCCGCGACGCGGCCGACTCCGGGACGCTGGAGCGGTACCTGGAGACGTTCACGCACACCGTGGCCGTGATGCAGACCCGCGAGGCGCTGATCCGCGTCGCCGCCGAGTGCGCCGAGGACCTGGCCGCCGACGGCGTCATCTACGCCGAGGTGCGCTACGCCCCCGAGCAGCACCTGGACAGCGGGCTGAGCCTGGAAGAGGTGGTCCGGGCGGTGAACGACGGCTTCCGCGAGGGCGAGCGCCGGGCCCGCGCGGCCGGGTACCGCATCCGGGTCACCGCCTTGCTGACCGCCATGCGGCACGCCGCCCGCTCGCTGGAGATCGCCGAGCTGGCCAACCGCTTCCGCGACGAGGGCGTGGCCGGGTTCGACATCGCGGGCGCCGAGGCCGGCTACCCCCCCACCCGGCACCTGGACGCGTTCGAGTACCTGAAGCGGGAGAATTACCACTTCACCATCCACGCCGGTGAGTCTTTCGGCCTGCCGTCGATCTGGCAGGCGCTCCAGTGGTGCGGCGCGGACCGCCTCGGACACGGCGTGCGCATCACCGACGACGTGAAGGTCGCCGACGACGGCACCGTGGAGCTGGGCCGACTGGCCGCCTACGTCCGCGACAAGCGCGTTCCGCTGGAGATGTGCCCGACGTCGAACCTCCAGACCGGCGCCGCCACCTCCTACGCCGAGCACCCGATCGGGCTGCTGCGCAAGCTGCACTACCGGGTCACGGTCAACACCGACAACCGGCTGATGAGCGGCACCAGCATGACGAACGAGTTCGCCCACCTGGTGCGCACGTTCGGTTACACGCTGGACGACATGCAGTGGTTCACCGTCAATGCCATGAAATCAGCGTTCATTCCTTTCGATGAACGTCTAGCCATGATCAACGACGTGATCAAGCCCGGTTACGCGGAGCTGAAGTCGGCCTGGCTGTTCCGGCAGACGGCCGCCGAACGCGGCGTGACCAGCGCACTTACCGACTCCGAAGGCTGAACCTGCCCCCGGTGCGCAAGGGTGCTGCCGGTGCGGGGAGGCGCCGTCAGCACCCGCCGCGCACGGCGTTCCGGTGTTTGCGGCCGCATCGGGGCGGTCACTACGTTCTGCTGACTATGAGCCAGGGAACCACCAGCAAGACTCTGGGCGTCGCCGTGCTGGGCGCCGCCATGGCCGCGACCGCTGCGGGCACCGCCAACGCCGCCCCCCAGGAGGCGGCCGCCACCGGGGTCGTCAGTGAGACGCAGGACTTCAGCCTCCAGGACCGGCTGATGAGCCTGCCCGTGCACATGGCCTACGCGGCCGGTCACCTGTCCGAGGACATGGCCGGGTCGATGCAGGGCGGCGCCGAGCGCGCCGCGCACGAGCGCGAGGCCGACCGGCTGCTCGGCGGCCTGCCGATCCTGGGCCCGGTGCTGGAGGGCGCCAGCGGCGGCGGCCTGCCCACCGAGTCCCTTATCGGCAGCGCCCTGCCGACTGGCGACTTCAACAGCGGCACCAACTCGCTCGGCTCGCTGCCCACCGGCAACCTCGGGCTGTAGCGCCGCCTCACCCCCGCAGACCCGAAGGGCGGGCCGGTCACTCCGGCCCGCCCTTCCTCACGCCCGCGCCCGGGACGGCTCCCGTGGGCGTTTGGGGGCGCACACCTCACCATGTGCCGGGGCGGTCCTCCTGCGGCAGCAGAATCCACAGCGCGATGTAGAGGAGGAACTGGGGGCCGGGCAGCAGGCACGAGACCACGAAGATGATCCGCATCGTCGTGGCGGAGACCCCGAAGCGGCGCGCGAGGCCCGCGCACACTCCGGCGATCATCCGCCCCTGACGCGGCCGGGAGATCCCTGACGTGACGGCCATGACCTGACTCCTTCACAGTGGTTTCCGGCGCGTTGTGCGCCATATGTCCAACGTACGGCCGCCGCCCGCCCGGTGCGTCGGTCTACGGGGCGATGCCGACCCTGGCCGCTCTCGGGGTCCGTCCCCCAGGGGTGTCCTCCGCGCGGCGGAACGGCGGCCGACCGCTCTCCTCCCGGCGGCGCACGGTCACCGTGGCCCGCGCCGCCGGTTCACGCGCCGCGAGCCGCCGCAGGCCGCCGCGCAGCACCGGGTAGAGCGCCAGCTGGGCAACGCCCGCGCCGACGGTGTTCAGCAGCACCGCGTCCACGTTGCCGGTCTGCCCCGGCACCGAGGTGCGCGTCACCTCCAGCAGGCACGCCAGCGCCGCCACGGCGGTCACCGTGCGCAGGAACGACGCCAGCCATGGCCTGAGCGCGCCCGAGGCCAGTGGCAGCAGCACGCCGAGCGGGGCGAGCAGCAGCAGGTCACCGCCCAGCGCGGTCAGCGCCTCGCGCGGACCGGACGCCCACGGGGTCCGCAGCGTCGCGAACACCGTCACGTTGGCGGGCTCCACCCACGGCACCGTGCGGGGACGCAGCGTCAGCGCCCCCGCCACTACCAGGTAGCCGACGAGCAGGACGCGGCTCGCGCTTCGGACGCGGAGCGCGGCGCCGCCTTCGGTGCTGCCTTCGGTATGCCAAGGTTGCACAGGGGCCACGCAGCAACGACGTTCACCCGGACCACGCCGGTTCCCGGCGTTGCGCCGTCCGGGGGTTTCACGGCGTGAGCGTCGCCCGCTCGGCCGATCCGTCCCCGTCCGCGCTGGTGCGCAGGGCGACGTCGCACTCGTACCGCCGCACCTGGGTGCCGTCCGCACCCGCGTCGCCCGCGCTCGTGTCGCCCGCTTCGGCGTCATCCGCTTCGGCCCCGTCCGGGCTGGGGGTGGCGTCCGGGTCCGGCGCGGGGCCGCCTAGCAGGACGCCGCCCGCGCGGTCGGCGAGCGAGGTGTCCGCGTAGGTGCACACCAGCTGGGCCAGCGCGGAGGACGGCAGCGCGGCGGGCGGACGGCTCAGCCGCAGCGCCTCCGGGTCGTCCGGGTCCGCCGGTCCGGTCACCCGCAGGTCGTCGGGCACGGCGGTGGTGAACCCGGCCGCGCGCTCCCGCTCGACCGGGGGCTGGCGCAGCTGGTCGAGCAGCGTGCGGGCCAGGGTGAGCCGGTCGGCCTGGCTGTCACCCGACGGCAGCTCGACCGCGCGCCGCACATCGACGACGCGCCCGCTGCACACCAGCGAGACGCGCACCTCGCGCGTGCCGGGCCGGGGCGAGGCGCCGGTCTCGCGCACCCCGCACGCGACCCGGGACGGCGCCGGACCCGCGTCCACCGGCACCGGGGTGGCCCGGATGCCGCAGCCGGCGACGGCCGCCACCAGCGCCAGCGCCCCCGCACCCAGCCGCACCGCCCGCGCGGCTCGCACTGTCCGTGCGCCCCGGCCCGTCCACGCGTCCTGGCCCGTCCACACGGCGCGCCCCGTCCGCGCGCCCCGGCCCGTCCGCTGCTGCTCGTCTGGCTGCGCGTTCACCGCTCTCACCTGCCGTCCTCGCCGTCCCAGCGCGCCGTGGGGGTGTCCCCGGCCTCGCACGCGTCCTGCGGCTCCGCTGTCTCCTGATCGAGCCCGCTCGCGTCCCGGGGCAGCCGTATGGTGAAGACGGCGCCGCCGCCGGGCGCGTTGCGCGCGGTGATCCGCCCGCCGTGGATATGCGCGTTCTCCTGCGCGATGGACAGCCCCAGCCCGCTCCCCTCCGACCGGGGCCGGGACGCGCTGGCCTTGTAGAACCGGTCGAAGACGTGCGGCAGCACCTCGCCGGGGATGCCCGGACCCCGGTCGGCCACCTCCACGACGAGCACCTCACCGGCCCCGCCGGTCTGCTCGGTGCGTACCGCGACGCGGACCGGGGAACCGCCGTGCTTGAGCGCGTTGCCGATGAGGTTGGCCAGGATGACGTCCAGCCGCCTCGGGTCCAGCCGGGCGCGGATGCCCAGTGGGGCGTCCAGTTCCACGGCGTCCAGCCAGGCGCGGGCGTCCATGCAGGCCATGACCAGCTCGGCCACGTCCACGTCGTCCAGCACCAGCCGGGCCGTGCCCGCGTCGAAGCGGGTCACCTCCATCAGGTTCTCCACCAGGTCGCCCAGGCGCCGGGTCTCGCTGACGACGAGCTGGACGGCGGGGGCGATCATCGGGTCCAGGTTCTCGCTCTCCTCCTCCAGCACCTCCGTCACCGCCGAGATCGCGGTGAGCGGCGTGCGCAGCTCGTGCGACATGTCGGCGACGAACCGGCGGCTGGACTGCTCGCGCGCGCTCAGCTCCGCCACCCGCCGCTCCAGCGACGCCGCAGCGGAGTTGAACGTGCGCGAGAGGTCGGCGAGTTCGTCGTTGCCGGACACCGTCAGCCGGGTGTCCAGCTTGCCCTCACCCAGCCGCCGGGCCGCGTCACCCAGCCGCTGCACCGGACGCAGCACCGTGGACGCCGCCGCCTGCGCCAGCAGCACCGAGCCGACCAGCGCGAGCGCGGAGGCGATGGCCAGCGACCAGGCCAGCGAGTTGAGGTCGTCCTGCTCCGGTTCCAGCGACTTCAGCAGGTAGCCCGTAGGGCCGTCCCCGATCACCGTCGCGCCCGCGACCAGGTAAGGCGTGTCACCCTGGGTGACGCGCTGCCAGTACAGGTGGTGGGGCGCGGAGTTGGCCTCGTCCACCGCGCGTTCCTCGCGCACCGCCTCGCGCAGGGTGCCGGGCACGTCGGCGAGGGTGAAGGCGTCGTCGGAGGTGACCTGGCAGCGCCCGCCTCCGCCGTCCTGGTCGATGAGCAGCACCGCGTAGTTCTGCGTGGTGTCGGCCATCGCGTTGGCGGCGTCGCGCAGCTGGTCGCAGCGCGGACCCGGTGGCAGGGTCCCGGCGTGGTCGCCGAGCATCTTGCGGAAGTCGTCCAGCGCCGCGTCCTGCGCCCGCGTCAACACCGCCTCCCGGTTCAGCCAGTAGGAGATGCCACTGACGACGACCGCGGCCGACAGCGCGGCGACCGCGAACACCACCACCAGCCGCAGCCGCAGGCTGGGCAGCATCCCGGCGAGCCAGCCGCGCACCCGGCGGCCCGGGCGCGGGCTCACTGCGGTGCGTCCAGCCGGTATCCCACGCCGCGCACGGTACGGATCAGGGTGGGCGAGGACGGTACGTCCTCCACCTTGGCGCGCAGCCGCTGGACGCAGGCGTCCACCAGGCGGGAGTCGCCCAGGTAGTCGTGCTCCCACACCAGCCGCAGCAACTGCTGCCGGGACAGCGCCTGACCGGGACGGCGGCTCAGCTCCAGCAGCAGCCGCAGTTCGGTCGGCGTGAGCTGGAGGTCCGCGCCGCCCTTGGTGACGGTCATCGCGGCGCGGTCGATGGTGATGCTGCCGAAGGTGGCCGAGTCGCTGGCCTCGCGCTCGCCGCGCCGCATCACCGCGCGGATGCGGGCGTCCAGCACCCGGCCCTGCACGGGCTTGACGACGTAGTCGTCCGCGCCGGACTCCAGGCCCACGACGACGTCGATGTCGTCGCTGCGCGCCGTGAGCAGGATGATCGGCAGCTGGTCGGTGTGCCGGATGCGGCGACAGACCTCGAAGCCGTCGATGCCGGGCAGCATCACGTCCAGCACGATCAGGTCAGGCCGCTGCTCGCGCAGCAGGGTGAGGCCGTCCTCACCGGAGGCGGCGGTCACCACCCGGTGGCCCTGCCGGGTCAGGCCCATCTCCAGGGCGGTGCGCACCGCGTCGTCGTCCTCGATCAGCAACAGGAAAGCCACGGACGTCATTCTGGCCCATCCCGCCCCTCGCGTTCGACCGCTGGGCGACCTTGTGGCGACCTCGGGGCGCCAGGGGCGCGGGAGCGTTGTGACAGCGCTGTGACGTTCGGGGGACTCCCTCATGAAACTGGTCCGGCAGTGTGTTCTTCACACGGCAAGCCCACCGGCTGGCTGAACGAGGGAGGCGCGAGATGACGACAGCACTGCGGGACCTGCGCGGGCACCACGGGACGATCACCCCGTCCGCCCCGGCGTCTCTGTCGTCCGCACCGGCGTCCGCACCAGCGTCCGCCGGGCACGGTGGCACGGTGGTTCACACGCGCCGCCACCCCGCTTCGGTTCCCGGCGCCCGGCGAACCGTCGAGAACTCCGGTGCCGTGGGCGGGCGGGGGTGCGCCCGCGGCACCGGTCGGCAGCGTCAGAGCGCACACCTCGCGGTCGTCCCGGCCGGGGGCGGCGCGCGGGCGGCGTCCGCCGAGGTGGCCGGCCCCGTCCCGGCGCCCGGCTCGGAGTCCGCCCCCGTCCGCGAGGCGGAGTTCACCGCCTACGTCCGCGAACGCCGGGCGTCGCTGCTGGCCACTGCCTACCACCTCACCGGGGACCGGTACGAGGCCGAGGACCTGCTCCAGGGCGCGCTGCTGGCCACCTACCGGGCCTGGGACCGGATCAGCGACAAGGCCGCCCTCGGCGGCTACCTGCGCCGCACGATGACCAACCTGCACATCAGCGCCTGGCGGCGGCGCAAGCTCAACGAGTACCCGACCGAGGAGCTGCCGGAGACCCCGTCCACCGGGGACCTGGACGCGATGCGCGGCACGGAGTTGCGCACGGTGCTGTGGCAGGCGCTGGCCCGGCTGCCCGAGTTGCAGCGCACCATGCTTGTCCTGCGCTACTACGAGGGCCGCACCGACCCGGAGATCGCCGACGTCCTGAACATCAGCGTCGGCACGGTGAAGTCCGGCATCTGGCGCTCGCTGCGCCGGCTGCGGGATGACCAGGTGCTGGCCCAGGGCCGGGACCAGGAGGAATGCTTCGGCGAACTGGTCGCCTGACGGCGTCCGCTCGCCGAGGGCGCGTGCGGGGGAGCACGCCGGGGCAACGGGGAGACCGGGGGTTTCCGCGCGGACGGGACCCCTGGAACGGGGAGACGGGGGAACACGGCGGGTGCGGCTGGCCGGGGGGTCTGGCCGCACCCGCCGTGGCGCGTCCCGGGCCTGTCGCGGTCGCAGTCGCGGACCGGCGGACCGGCGCGCGGCTCACCCGGCGTGCGCGGGAACCCGTCAGCCGCTCGGCTCTGGCCAGCCTGGCTGGTCCCCTCAGCCCCGCTCAGTCCCGCTCAGTCCCGTGCGTCCGCCCGCTGCCGTGCCCGGCGGACGCGACGGTGACTCCACGCCAGCAGCGCGAACAGCACCACGGCGGAGACGATCAGACTCGATCCGGCGCTCCAGCCGTTGAACGGCAGCCACGGCAGCAGCTGAAGGCCCAGCACCACGCCCGCACCGACGAGCCCGAGCCCTACCAGCACGGACCCGGCGATCCGCCACGGCGAGGAGACGCTGTCCTCGGCCGCCCGCATCGCCCGCAGCCGCACCGGCTCCTCGAACCGGGCGACGGACGGCACGGCGCGCCCCAGCAGCACCACGCCGACGAACACGAGCAGCAGGCCAGGACCGGGTAGCACCAGCAGGGCGACGCCCGTCAGCAGCACCACGGACCCCATCGCGACCAGCCCCACGCGCTTGACATGTCCCACGTTGCGTGTCCCGTCTGTCCCGTTCTCCGGTGCGTCCACCCGCGCCACGGTATGCGGGTGCCGCCCCGAGCCCGCGACGGCGCACGGCCCCTCGCTGGTTCCGTTGCGTTGCCGGAGTCGCAGAGCAGCAGAGCAGCGGAGCCGCTGGGCGGGGAACCTGGGAAGAGGGCCGTGCGCAGGGGCGCGCCGTGGATGGCTGCGGGGTTAGGTGGCGGGTCCGGCGGGCGCGGTGGCTGTGGCTGTGGCGTTCGCGGTGCCGGGGGTGTCCACGGTGCCCACCGGGGCGGTGTCCACCGGGGTGGTGTCCACGACGGTCGCCGCCCGCATCCGGCGGTGACTCCACACCAGCAGGGCGAACAGGATCAGGCCGGAGACCATCAGGCTGCACCCGGTGGGCCACCCGGCGAACGGCAGTTCGGGGAAGACGCCCGCGACGACGCCCGCGCTGATCAGCGACAGGCCCATGAGCACCGACCCGGCGACGCGCCACCACGAGGACACGCTGTCCTCGGCGGCCTTCATCGCGCGGGCCCGTATCGGCTCCACGTGCCGGTGCAGCGAGGGAACGGCCTTGGCGAGCAGCACCATTCCGGCCAGTACGAGCAGCAGTCCGGGACCCGGCAGGACGAGCAGCGCCAGGCCGGTCGCCAGCAGCACGCTACCGATCGTTATCAGCACGACCCGCTTGAGGTGTCCCACGTTCCCCGTCCCGCCCTTCGCTCACCTTGCGCACGTACCGGCCCACCGTAAAGGGGACGCCGGGATGGCCGGTAATCCCTCGCACGACAGTTTTCTCACGGCCGAGACCCCTGGCGCCCCACCGCACCCGTACGGACGTTCACCCTCCCGGCCCGGTTGCCTGACCTGGTGTGGCCGATGTCACGCCGCCCGCCCGCTGGCCGTCCCCTCCCGCCGCGCGAGCTACGGCAGCACGGTGAACGCGGGCACGTGGCGGGGCCAGCATGCCTCCACTGCGCAAAAGGTGGGCGCGGTGGAAGTCTTACCCGGTCACGCCACGGCCGGGGTGTGGTGGGCGGCTGTGATGCGGGTGAGGGCTTCCGGGGCGCGGCAGGGGTGGGCGCCCAGGGCCACGTGCTGGGCGACGATGCCGGGTTCCGCACGCATCAGGCGCCACCCGCGCGCCAGCAGCACCGGCAGCGGCTTGCGGCTCTCACGGACGTCGCGCAGCAGGCGGCGGCGGAACGTCGTCGCGGGACGGCCGCGCAGGCACAGGACGTCGGCCAGCAGGCCCAGTTCACGGCAGCGGGTGGCGATCTCGGCGGCGAAGATGCCCTCGGCGAGAAACAGGCGGCCCCCCTCCAGCCGCACGTCGGCGGTGCCGGTGCGGGCGCTGGCGCCGATGTCGTACACCGGCACCGCCGCGCGCCCCCGCGTGCACAGGCTGTGGACGGCGGCGGTGGCGGCGTCGGCGTCCCAGGAGGCCGGGGCGTCCCAGTCGGTGCCGCCACCGGGCAGCTGGGGCAGCGAGGGGTCGCCGCCCTCCTTGTAGAAGTCATCCAGCCGCAGGACCGGCAGGCCCGTGCGGGCGGCGAGCGAGGACTTCCCCGACCCGGAGGGGCCGGTCAGCAGGATCACGCGGGCGGTGTCGGTCACGAGGAGCCATGGTCCCGCATTCACCCATCCGGGTGACACCTCGGGGGCCTGGAGGTGAACGGGACGTCCCTCCTCCACTACGCTCCGGGCCTGCCCCCTTACTCATCGTCGAACCCGGACAGGTGGCTCATGGCCTCGCACGCCCGACACGCCCGCCCCCGCACCCCCCAGCTCGTGCGCGCGGGCCTCACCCTCTCCGCCGCCGCTGCCGCCGCCCTCGGCGCCACCGGGTCCGCGCAGGCGGACGTGCTCAGCCCCGACGCGCTCAGCCCCGAGTCGCTGAGCGCCGCCACCGATGGCGTGGGCACGGCGCTCGGTCACACCGTCGCCCCGCTCACCGACCTGCGCCTGAACCCGCTCGGCGGCACCGGCACCGACCCGCTGGACAACTCCGTGGGCACCCAGGTCGCCGACTTCCAGACCGTCAGCACCGCCCCGCTGACCGAGCCCCTGAGCGAGGGCGGCGCCTCCGTGGACAGCCTCGTCACCCCGGTCATCTCGCTGCTCGGCCCCTGACGCGCGGCGCCCCGCTCCCCGGACGGCGGGGGAGCGGGGCGGGTCGGCGGGGGTGCCCGCGGCGCGCGTCGGCACGCGGCACCCCGGGGCGCCGGGCGGTGTCAGGACGCGCCCGGCGGCGTCAGTACGCGGAGCCGGAGGCGCCCAGCGAGCCGGTGGGGTGCCAGACGGTCTTCGTCTCCAGCAGGGCCAGCATGCGCTCGGTGCCCGGGTCGGCGGTGAAGGACTCGCCGGTGCGCGGGCGGATGACGCGCTTGAGGTTGTCCGCCGCCGCGATCTCCAGCTCCCGGGCCAGCCCGGCGTCGGCGCCGGTCAGGTCGATGGCGTTGACGTCCTGGTGCGCGGCCAGCGGCGCGCCCAGCTCGGCCGGACGCCCCGACAGCACACTGACGACACCGCCGGGCACGTCCGAGGTGGCCAGCACCTCCGCCAGCGACAGCGCGGGCAGCGGCGCCGTCTCACTGGGCACGACGACGACCGTGTTGCCCGTGACGATCGCGGGCGCGAGCACCGACACCAGGCCCAGGAAGGCGCTGGCGCGCGGCGCGAGCACGGCGACGACGCCCGTCGGCTCCGGCGTGGAGAGGTTGAAGTACGGCCCGGCCACCGGGTTCGCGCCGCCCGCGACCTGGGCGATCTTGTCGGACCAGCCCGCGTACCACACCCAGCGGTCGATCGCGGCGTCCACCTCGGCCGCCGCCTTCGCCTTCGACAGCCCCGAGCCCGCCGCCACCTCGGCGGTGAACTGCTCGCGGCGGCCCTCCAGCATCTCCGCCACCCGGTACAGCACCTGGCCGCGGTTGTAGGCCGTCGCGCCCGACCAGCCGCCGAACGCCTTGCGCGCGGCGAGAACCGCGTCCCGGGCGTCCTTGCGGGAGGCCAGCGGCGCGTTGGCGAGCCAGTTGCCCTTGGGGTCGGTCACCTCGTACACCCGTCCGCTCTCGGAACGGGGGAACTTGCCCCCGATGAACAGCTTGTACGTCTTGAGGACAGCCAGCCGTGCGGGTCGCTCAGAGCGCTCAGACATCGAGGTACGCCTCCAGACCGTGACGGCCGCCCTCGCGGCCGAAGCCCGACTCCTTGTAGCCGCCGAACGGCGAGGTCGGGTCGAACTTGTTGAACGTGTTCGCCCACACCACGCCCGCGCGGAGCTGGTTCGCCATCGCCAGGATGCGCGACCCCTTCTCCGTCCAGATGCCCGCCGACAGGCCGTACGGGGTGTTGTTGGCCTTGGCCACCGCCTCGTCCGGGGTGCGGAACGTCAGCACCGACAGCACGGGGCCGAAGATCTCGTCGCGCGCGATGGTGTGCGCCTGGGTGACGCCGGTGAACAGCGTCGGCGCGAACCAGAAACCGGAGCCGGGCAGCTCGCACGGAGCGGACCAGCGCTCGGCGCCCTCGGCCTCACCGGTGTCGGCGAGCGCGGTGATGCGGGCGAGCTGCTCGGCGGAGTTGACCGCGCCGACGTCGGTGTTCTTGTCCAGCGGGTCGCCGACGCGCAGGGTGGCCAGGCGCCGCTTGAGCGCGTCCAGCAGTTCCCCTTGCACCGACTCCTGCACCAGCAGCCGCGAGCCCGCGCAGCACACCTGGCCCTGGTTGAAGAAGATGCCGTTCACGATGCCCTCGACGGCCTGGTCGATCGGCGCGTCGTCGAAGACGATGTTCGCGCCCTTGCCGCCGAGTTCGAGCGTGAGCTTCTTGCGGGTCCCGGCCACGGTGCGGGCGATCTCCTTGCCCACGCCGGTGGAGCCGGTGAACGCCACCTTGGCCACGTCCTCGTGGGCGACCAGCGCCGCCCCGGTGGCGCCGTCACCGGTGACGATGTTCACGACGCCACGGGGAAGCCCCGCCTGGCGGCAGACGTCGGCGAAGAACAGCGCGGACAGCGGCGTCGTCTCGGCGGGCTTGAGCACCACCGTGTTGCCGGTGGCCAGGGCCGGGGCGATCTTCCACGCCAGCATCAGCAGCGGGAAGTTCCACGGGATGACCTGCCCGGCCACGCCCAGCGGCCTCGGCGCCGGGCCGAAACCCGCGTGCGCGAGCTTGTCGGCCCACCCGGCGTAGTAGAAGAAGTGCGCGGCGACGAGGGGGAGGTCGGCGTCGCGGGTCTCGCGGATCGGCTTGCCGTTGTCCAGCGTCTCCAGCACCGCCAGCTCGCGCGAACGCTCCTGGAGGATGCGGGCGATGCGGAACAGGTACTTGCCGCGCTCGGCCCCCGGCAGCGCGGACCAGGCCGGGAAGGCGCGGGCAGCGGCCTGCACGGCGGCGTCCACATCCTCCGCGCTCGCCTGCGCGACCTCCGAGAGCACCTCCTCCGTCGCCGGGGAGATCGTCTTGAACACCTTGCCGCCGGTGGCCTCGCGGAAGGCGCCGTCGATGAACAGGCCGTAGGACGGCGCGATCTCGACGACGGCGCGGGACTCGGGCGCCGGGGCGTACTCGAAGGCGCCGTGCGGCGTGTCGCGTGGGTTGTCGTGAGCCATGTGCCTCAGTCCACCGTTACGTAGTCGGGACCGGAGTAGCGCCCGGTGCGCAGCTTCTGGCGCTGCATGAGCAGGTCGTTGAGCAGGCTGGACGCGCCGAAGCGGAACCAGTGGTCCGACAGCCAGTCCTCACCCAGCGTCTCGTTGACCATCACCAGGTACGTGATCGCGTCCTTGCTGGTGCGGATGCCGCCCGCCGGCTTCACGCCCACCTGGCGGCCACTCTCGCGGCGGAAGTCGCGCACCGCCTCCATCAGCAGCAGCGTGTTCGGCCGGGTGGCGTTGACGGCGACCTTGCCGGTGGAGGTCTTGACGAAGTCCGCCCCGGCGAGCATGGCCAGCCAGGACACGCGGCGGATGTTGTCGTACGTGGACAGCTCGCCCGTCTCGAAGATCACCTTCAGCCGGGCCGCGCCGCACGCGTCCTTGACGGCGCGGATCTGCTCGTAGACCTCCAGATAGCGGCCGGCCAGGAACGCGCCCCGGTCGATCACCATGTCGATCTCGTCGGCACCGGCGGCGACGGCGTCCTTGGTGTCCGCCAGCTTCACCGGCAGCGCGGCGCGCCCGGCGGGGAACGCGGTGGCGACGGAGGCGACGCGCACGCCGCTGTCGCCCAGCGCCGCCTTCGCGTGACCCACCATGTCGGGGTACACGCAGATCGCGGCGACGTGCGGCGTGGCGCGGTCGGTCGGGTCCGGGGTGACGCCCTTGGCCGACAGCGCGCGCACCTTGCCGGGTGTGTCGGCGCCTTCCAGGGTCGTCAGGTCGATCATCGAGATGGCCAGGTCGATCGCGTACGCCTTGGCCGTCGTCTTGATGGAACGGGTGCCGAGAGCTGCTGCCCGTGCTTCCAGGCCGACGGAATCGACGCCGGGGAGCCCGTGCAGGAAACGGCGGAGCGCGGCGTCCGACGCGGTCACGTCAGCCAGCGCGCTCGCGGACTGGGGTGGCGATGAGGGCATGGTCACCAGCTGAGCATATCTACGCGCGTAGCGGAACGCCACCCCCTGTGCCCGTCCGCGCCCTGCGCCGCCGCCGGTCCTGCGGCGCTGTCCGTCCTGGCCGGGGAGTCCGGCCCGTACTGGCGGCCGAATACGCCGCCGTCCACCGGGGAAGAAGGTGCCCCGGCCGTGACGGGTCAGCCGGTGATGACGAGCATCAGGGCAGCGAGGGCGCCAAGGGCGGCGGGGGCGATGATCTCGTAGGCCCAGCGCACGGAGACGGGGCCGGTCTTCGCGGCGTTCTCCTCGGCCATCTTCTGCAGCGTGCTGACCGCCTCGTCGCTGGGGGACTGGCGCACGCCCGACTGGGGCTGCACCGGCCCGCCGAGCAGGCCCAGACCGCGCTTGCCCGGGGTCTCGCCAGCGGCCAGCCGGGCGTTGTGACGCTGGGCGCTGCGCCGGGCGCGCAGTGAGACCGGGAGCGCCCAGAGCTGGTACTTCTGGCCGTCGGCCAGCAGCTCGGTGGAATACCGGGCCCGCACCGCGTCCACCGCGCCCCACGGCACGGTGATCGTGCGGAACGGGTTGCGTACCAGCAGGCGCTCGGCACCGGCGTAGACGGCGGGGCGGAGGGTGAAGGCGACGATCAGGGGGACCGCACACAGCAGCGCGGCAGCGGCCGTCAACGGGGTACGGCCCTCGCCGCTCAGCACGGCCTCGCCGCCGAGCCAGAGCGTGATGGCCAGCAGAATCACTCCGCTGGCCACGGCGCCCCAGGGCCGGTAGCGGCGGTCGGCGTACTGCGGCTCCTGCTCACTCGTCATGCGCACGATTCTGCCTGACCGCCCGCATCCCGGGCCTCTCAGTCCGGCAACATCCGCGTCTCTCCCACTCCCTCCGCTGCCATCGTCGCCGAGCCCTCGGCTGCTGCGGTCCAGGTGCTTCTCGCCCGCGCCGTGCGTACCGTCGCCATCTCGTACCGGCCGCGCAGGGCCACCACGTCGTGGAACACGTGGTGCGTGAGGACATGGCCCCCTCAGTCAATCGTCGCCGACGAAGAGGTCGAGCTCGTGTACGAGGGCCTGGGCGAGTTCCGTTTGCTGGCCAGAGTCGATGCGGGCCTGGGCCTTCCGGCGGACACCTGACCACCAGCCCCAGCTCCGGCGAAGACCAGGAAGGAGGACCACCCGCAGCACACCGGACCCCGTGAAAGCCCGGCGCAGCCGCAGCGTCACGCGAAGTCCCCGCCCGACACCCCCGGGAACAAAACGGGGTGAACCGATCACCTCAACGAGCAGAGACCACCGCTGACGAATCGAGGTCAAGCAGGAGTACGTGTTGTACAATCATGCGCGTCCAGTGGAGATGTGGCTGACCACCACACAGAGGAGGATCTCATACGTTGCCGAATATCTATGGCTGTCCTGATTACTTCCTCTGCGCTTATTCTGGGAGCAGCAACACCAGTCACTGCGGCAAGTGACGAGGCTGGCCAGCCGGACTGGGACAACCTGCCCAGCAGCGTTCGTATCTCTGCTGAAGATCCTTCGGGATCTCACTTTTCAGCGCAAGCAGCGCAATGCGGTAACACATGCTGCGACTTCACAGCCCACAGGCCACATAATTCGCACCACAGCGATGGTCGCACCAATGAGCGGATCTCATCGTGACCGGTTCGGGTGACGGGGTGCCCGTGACGTGGCGAAGCTCCTCG
>NZ_JAEVFI010000034.1:0-12347 GCF_019303495.1 Streptomyces sp. JJ66
AGGCGATCTTCGTAATCCATCGGAAACGATCTTCACTCGCCAGGGCGTAGATGAGATCCGCTCATTGGCAACCCGCCGTTCCTGGGTGGCCAGAAACTCACCGGCTCGATGGGGACCAACGTCCGCGACTGGTTCGTCAACACGCTTGCGGACGGCAGGAAAGGCAGTGCGGATCTTGTTGCGTACTTCTTCCTACGCGCGTACAGGCTGCTCGCGCGGCAGGGAGGGCTCGGGCTGGTTGCGACGAACACCGTCGCCCAGGGCGATACGCGTCAGGTCGGTCTCGATCAACTGGTCTCTAAGGACTTCACGATCAACCGCGCGATTCAGAGCCGATCGTGGCCAGCGGCCAGCGCTAACTTGGAGTACGCGGCGGTATGGGGCAGTCGGGCCAAGATTAACTTGGCGGTGCCCCGAATCGTCGCCGAGACCGAGGGCGACATTGAGGTTGAACGGATCTCCACCCTGCTGGAACCGGGTGGCAGAGTGGACGGCAATCCGACGCGGCTGGCGGAGAACGCGGGGATCTCGTTCCAAGGGTGCATCGTGCTCGGCATGGGGTTCGTGCTTGAGCCTGAGGAGGCCGCAGCGTGGATCGAGGCCGACGCGCGAAATGCGGAAGTGCTCTTCCCGTATCTGAACGGTGAGGACCTCAACTCACGGGTAGATGGCTCGCCCTCACGGTGGGTGATCGACTTTTACGACCGTACAGAAGAGAAGGCAAGCGACTATCTACTTCCCTACGAGCGTGTCCTTCGGACGGTCAAGGCGGATCGTCAGAAGGTAAACCGGAAAGCGCTACGCGACCGCTGGTGGCAGTACGCGGAGAAGCGGCCTGGGTTGCGGAAGGCACTCATCGGCCTGGAAGAGATGCTCGTCGTCACACGCCACAGCAAGTCGGTAATGCCTGTCCGGGTGCAAACGAATCGGGTGCCCAGTGAAGCGTTGGTTGTGTTCGCCACGGATTCCTACGCCGACCAGGCAGTTCTGTCTTCTTCTCTACACCAGACATGGGCCATCACCTACGGCTCAACCTTGGAGACCCGAATCAGGTACACCCCCTCCGACGTCTTCGATACGTACCCCCGCCCCCACCCCACCACAGCTCTCACTCAAGCCGGCCACATGCTCGATACCGGCCGCCGCGAGATCATGCTCCGCCGCGCCCTCGGCCTCACCAAGCTCTACAACCTGGTTAACGACCCCGCCATCACGGATTCCGCCGACCCAGACGTAGCCCACCTCCGCGAGATCCACGTTGAGCTCGACCAAGCAGTCATGGCGGCCTACGGCTGGGATGACGTCCCCCTGGACCACGGTTTCTATACCTACCGCCAGATGCAACGCTGGACGGTGAGCCCCGCCGCCCGGGTGGAAATCCTCGACCGCCTCCTTGAAGAGAACCATCGCCGTGCCGCCTCGCAGGGCGTTGTCGGTCCCACCGGCAACAATGAGGGCAGCGAAGACGAGGAGAACCACGAGTGACCACCCCGCGGCGTAACAGCGCCCAACCCGCAGGCAACGATCCTCAGGCCCCGGCCTACCGTCTCGCCCTGGAACCCGACGACCGTTCCTGGACCGCCAGGGAGAACCTGGTCGACGTCCTGGAGCGTGAGCTCCTCGGCCCGGCCAACGGCCCGGACGAGATCCTCGACGGTGTCCCCGACTCGGCGTACCTGATTGGCCGGATCGCGCCCGTGCGCCTCACGGCTGGCCAGGGCGATCCCGGCGAGGCGGGATCGGATGACGCCGCGACCGACGTGGGCGACGCTGTGGACGCTGCCGAGAGTCGGGGCGTGCCGCTCACCGCGGTTGACGACAGCAGCGCGAGTTCGGACGAGGATGAGGTCGAGGACCAGCCGCAGAAGCGTGGGCTGATGATCCCGGCGTCGATGGGGCTGCGCTTCCAGATCCCTGATGATCTGGACGAGTTCACGGTGACCGCGTCGTGGGGCACGTACGAGCCGGTGAAGGAGAAGCGCGGGGAGGGGACCAAGGAAGGCGAGGGCACAGCACCCGCTCCGGCTCTCCGTCGTTTCCAGCGCACCCCGCACGCCATCGCGAAAGCGATCAGGGTTGCCGGCCTGGAGCCGTCCCGGACGACCGAGATCGTGCTCAAGGACGAGGTGCTGCTCCGGGTGGATCGTTACGACGATGCCGAAAGTGGTTGCCGGTTGATCGAGGTGGCTCTGTGCAACGACCGGGAGACACCTCGCAAGATCCCGGTCGAGGCGTGGCTGTACCAGACCAAGCTGTCGGTGTCGGCTGGTGGCGCTGCAGTGTTCCTGCCGGTCAATGACGTACTCCTGGACACGCGCGAGGAGCCGGACGACGAGCTGCGGCGGCTGCGACTGCAGTACCGGAACCGTCTGGAGTTCGCCCATGGGCGGACCTGCTCGGTGGACTGGGAGGTAGCCGAGGGAGCCCGCAGGGCCAGCGAAGTCTGGACAACATGGCTTCCGGCGAGTGAGACGCCGCAGACAGCCGCCGAGGAGATCGGCGCGGCCCTGCTGGACATGCGCAAGCTACAGGATGCTTCGATCGGCGAGCTGCGTACGGGTCTTGAGCCGATCGTCGCGGGTTACACGGCCTGGCTGGATGGCGAGGAGGGGCGGGCCGAAGCTCTTCCGGAACATCTGCGGTCGGAGGGTCTGGACGCGGTCGCCGAGGCGCGGCGGGTGCAGCGCCAGCTCGAGGAGGGGTTGGAGCATCTTCTGGGGGATGAGGAGGCGTTGCGCTGCTTCCGGTTCATGAACCGGGTGATGGCTGATCAACGTGTGCAGTCGCAGGTCGCGGAGCGGCGGGCGAGTCGGCCGGAGGAGAGCATCGAGGAGGCTCGCGAGGCGATCCTCGCCGGGAAGGGGGCCTTGGCGCATTCGTGGCGTACCTTCCAGCTCGCCTTCGTGCTGATGCAGTTGCCGTTGCTGTCCGACCCGGCGGCCGAGAAGCGGTCGGGGGATCTGGCCAAAGCGCAGCTGCTGTTCTTCCCGACCGGTGGTGGCAAGACGGAGGCGTATCTGGGTCTTGCCGCGTATACGTTCGCGATCCGTCGCCGTCAGGGTGTCGTGGATGCCTTCGAGGGTCCGTTGGACGGGCGGTCCGGGGTGGCCGTCCTCATGCGGTACACACTGCGCCTGCTCACCGCCCAGCAGTTCCAGCGCGCCACGGCCCTGGTGTGCGCTTCGGAGTTGGCGCGACGCGATGATGTGGCGACGTGGGGGGAGGAGCCGTTCCGGATCGGGCTGTGGGTCGGTACCGATGTGAGCCCGAAGCGGTACGACGAGGCCGCCGAGCAGCTGAGCAAGGCCCATGGGGGCCGTGGGTATCGGCTGACGGTGCTGCAGATCCAGCGCTGCCCGTGGTGCGGGACGCGGGTGGAAGCGCGCGATGTGCGCACGGAGCCCGCGCTGCGCCGGGTGTACGTGTACTGCGGGGACGAGCTGGCCGGCTGTCCGTTCGCCGACGGCGGTGAGGTCCCGGACGGGCTGCCGGTGCTCACGGTGGACGAGGAGATCTACCGGCTCGCGCCGGCTTTCGTCATCGCCACCGTGGACAAGTTCGCCCGTTTGGCGCGGGAGGGCGAGGCCGCCTCGCTGTTCGGGCACGTCTCGCGGCGCTGTGAACGGCACGGCTACGTGCATCCCGACTATCAGCAGTGCGACATCAAGGACGGCAGCAAGCATCCCAAGAAGGACGCCTGGCCTGCGGCCCCCGTTCATCCGGCCACGCGGCTGCGGCCCCCGGATCTGGTGATCCAGGACGAGTTGCACCTGATCACCGGAGCACTCGGCACGACGGTGGGCCTGTTCGAGGTGGCCATCGACGTGATGACGGACTGGCGGACGAAGGGCGGGCGCCCGGTGCGTCCGCTGCTGGTCGCCTCCACGGCCACCGCCCGTAACGCGGCCGAACAGGTGCGTGCGCTGTACGGGCGCGATGTCACCATCTTCCCTCCGCAGGTCCTGGACGCGGGCAATACCTACTTCTCCAAGGAGATCCCGGTCTCCGAGAAGAACCCGGGGCGCCGGTACGTCGGGATCAGCACGACCGGGGTGCGCCTGACCACGGCGGAGATCCGGGTCGCCGAGGTGCTCCTGGCCGGCGGGCAGCTGCTTCTCGACCGCTCCGGCCGCGCGGCCGACCCGTATATGAGCCTGGTCGGCTACTTCAGTGCCACCCGTGAACTCGCCGGTATGGCTCGGTACATGAGCGACGACATCCAGACCGCGCTCGCCAAGGGCCGCCCCTGGTCGAAGCTCCCCCGCCGCACCGGCACCGACTACGGTTCACTGCACGTAGCCGAGCTGACCTCGCGCGTGGCCAGTGCGGACATCACCGCGACGCTGGACCAGATGGCGGCGACGTTCGATCCGGACTTCGACTCCACCGCGGGGAAGCGGAACCGGCGCGCGCTGCGGGAGGCGAAGAAGCCGGAGCCCGCCCGTGAGGTGAATCCGTACGACGTGGTCCTGGCCACCTCCATGCTGCAGGTAGGTGTGGACGTGACTCGGCTCGGCCTGATGCTCGTAGTCGGGCAGCCGAAGAACACCGCGGAGTACATCCAGGCGTCCTCCCGTGTCGGCCGTACCGCGGACCGGCCGGGGTTGGTCCTCGCACTCGGCAACTGGGCGCGGCCCAGGGACCTCGCTCACTTCGAGCAGTTCCGGCACTATCACGAGACGTTCTACGCCCAGGTGGAGGCCCTGTCCGTCACCCCGTTCTCGGTCACATCCCTGGAACGCGGTCTGGACGGTGTGCTGGTCAGCGCCGCCCGTGTCCTGCAGGCCGCCAAGGCCGGCCACGGCCACGGGCTGTCCCCGGAGGACGGGGCAGCCCGGATCGAGGCGGAGCAGCACTTCGCCGGCGAACTCATCGACGCCCTCGTACGCCGTGTCGCGCGGGCCGGCGACGAGGACGCGGCCAACCGCGCCCGCCTGCGCCTGGTGAACCGGCTCGACCAGTGGGACAAGCGGCGTAGGCACCTCACAGACCTGCGTAAATCCCTGGTGTACGAGAGGGTTCTGGACGACAGTCGGCACGACGCGCTGATGATGAGCGCGGAGAATGCCAAGGCGGGCATCGACACCCGTGACGCCGCACCGTTCGTCGTGGCGAACTCGATGCGCGAGGTGCAGCCGGAGATCAACCTCTTGGTGAGCCCGATCAAGGAACGTTTGGTGTACCGGGCGCCTGACCATGCCCCTCAGTGGAAGATGCCGGAGGACAATTCGTGAGTGACGAGACGCGCTTCGTCTACGACGTCGCCCACGCCGTCGACCCGCTAGGCGACCTGGAGCAGGAGGCGGAGAAGGCCACTAAGCACAACCGTGCCAAGGTCGGCTCGGCCCGCCCCTCCTCTCTGCTCTACACCTACGGTCCCGGCGCGATCATGGACTTGCCCCAGTTCACGATCATGCCCACGGGCCTGGACGACTGGGACCGCATCTGGCGGCGCCGCGACTCCACTCCCCTGCAGATCCACGCCCCGCGCCTGCGGGACGTGGTCCGGATGATGTTGCGTTCGCCCGACGTCCAGCTCCGGCCGTACCCCTGGCAGCCGAAGAAGCACAGCCGTTCCGCCGAGGGTAACGACCTCGGCGTACCGTCCCGGGTCTTCCCGCAGTGGCTGCGGTGCACGGGCTGCGACATGCTCGGACTGCTCGCTCAGTTCGACTACCGCAACACCCACCCCTTCCGCACCGACCTGGCCGTCTTCGAACACGCCAAGTGCACGGGCCGCGCGGGCGCCGGCACCCGAAAGCCGATGCGCCGCACCGCAATCCCTGCCCGGTATCTACTGGCCTGCGTCGACGGACACCTGGACGAGTTCCCCTACGACCTGTGGGTGCATCGCGGACAGCCGTGCAGTAAGGCCGAGCTGCCTGCCCTGAAGATGGTCGACCGGACGGCCGGCAAGGGCGCCTCGGCCGTCATCCACTGCGCGTCCTGTGACCTGCGGCGCCCCATGAACGAAGCCCAGGGCGAGGCCGGCAGGACCAAACTCCCGCAGTGCCGCGGGCGACACCCTCACCTGGACGCCTTCGAACCGAAGGGCTGCCGCAACGAGACCCGGCTGATGCTCGTCGGCGCCTCCAACCTGTGGTTCCCGGCCACGCAGTCGATCATCGTGATGCCGGAGTCCCAGGAGGAGGAAGCCAGCGACCTGGCCGACCGAGTCCGCACCACCCTCGGCGACAAACTCGCCAAATACCGCGACAACCCGGACATGATCCGGGACCTGCTCGACGGCCGCATCGACGTCACCGGCCTGTCCGACCACGATCTGGAACAGGTACTCCAGACCGCCGCCGCCCCCACCGACACCCAAGAGCAGCAGGAGGAGAAGCTCCGCGACTGGGACCCCGTCGACCTCCTCGTCCCCGAATGGCGATACCTCCTGCGCGACATCTTCAGCACCCGCGTCGAGGACCCCAAGAGCGGCCTCACACTCGCCACCCGCGACCGCGGCGACGCCCTGAGACCTGAGATCACCCGCGTCCTCGCCGTCGAACGTCTCCGCAAGGTGAACGCCCTGGTCGGCTTCACCCGCATCGACGACATGGACCGCGTCGGCGACCTCCCACGCCGCCTGGCACCACTGACCCGCACGTCCCGGCCGGCCTGGACCGTCGCCACCGAGGACCGGGGCGAAGGCATCTTCCTCCAACTCGACGAGAACGCCGTCGCCTCATGGGAAAAGCGCGTCCTGGACACCAACCTGTGGAAGCTCCACCGCGAGGCACACCGCAGAAACTTCGAGCGCCGCTTCTCCGACACCGCCGGCCAGATCGACCCCGACACCCGCCTCAAGCCTCCGCGCTACTGGCTCGTCCACACCCTCGCCCACATCCTCATCCGCGAACTCGCCCTGACCTGCGGCTACTCCGCCGCCAGCCTCAGCGAACGCCTCTACGCCTGGCCCGCCGCCGAAGGCCGAGGCCCAGCAGCCGGCCTCCTCATCTGCACCACCGCCTCAGACAGCGACGGCACCCTCGGCGGCCTCGTACAACTCAGCGAGCCCACACGACTTCAGCGAGTCGTCGAAAGCGCACTGCGCAAAGCCGAGCGCTGCTCATCCGACCCGATCTGCTCCAAACGCACCCCACACGACCCCGAGGACTTCCTCCACGGCGCCGCCTGCCACTGCTGCGTCATGGCCTCGGAGACCTCCTGCGAACGCGCCAACCGCTTCCTCGACCGCCGCTTCCTCCTCGACCTGCCCGGCAGCGACCTCGGCTTCTTCCAGACCCATGGCTGAGGCGGACGCACCACGTCAGCTCGGCCAGATCCTGACCGGGACCGAAGCCAAGGACATAGCAGACCGCCTCGCCGACGGCGACACCTTGACCACCGCACTCAAGGTGATCGCCGTCGGCCGACGCGCAGAGGTCCGGCACCTGCTGGAGGCACTCGGCAACGGGCCTGGAGCAGCACCCCAACAGATCCTCGTCCTGCGCGCAATCGAGGGAGCACGGGCCCTTCCCACCACGCTGTCACCGCTGTGGACCATGCCCGGACACCTCGCCCAGAGCGGACCGCTCACCACCTCCGTGACCCGCCTCGTCGACAGCGCCCGCCACGCGATCACCTGCTCCACCTTCAACTTCCAACGCAGCTCGGCACTCTGGACATCGCTGCGGGAGGCCGCACAGCGCGACGGCGTCGCCGTCAGCGTCTACATGGACACCCGCGCCGCCGACGGCAGCGGAAAACAGTGGACCCCCTCGACCACGGACGTGGCCGCCCACCTGGCTCCAGCCCAGGTGTGGCGAACCAAGGAGTTCGACGGCGCGTACGTCCGCAACCACGCCAAGTTCCTCGCCATCGACCACCACCTCCTCCTGGTGGCCAGCGCGAACTTGTCCCAGAGCGCCGAGTACAACAACGTCGAGTTCGGCGTCCTCATCGACAATCCGAACCTCACCGAAGCTGTCGAACGCGAGCTGCGGGAAGCAGAGGGAGCCCTGTACGAGCGGATCTCCGTGCCGTAGGACGGCTGTCGGCCACCGCTTCGGGAGCCAGGCGACGAACGAGTGGGTACCCCGCTGCGCGGACGGGGGTGAGCCGTCCCCGGCGGCAGGGCGTGAGAAGCTGAGACAGGGCCAAGGCCGGGCGGGCGGCGGTGAAGCGGTCAGCGGCCAGCTTGAGATCCGCCAGCAGCGTTCCGCAGAAGACCCGCATGATCGCGACATGCTCCAGCCGCTCGGACGCGCTGAGATACATGTACGCATTCAGCCTCCGCCGCGCCTCCCCGTCGGCGCTAACTTTCCTGAGCTTGATCGAAAAGCACTTCGCCAGTGGCTGCAACAGGGTATGCAATGTAGGGCATTGGTTCGGGCGTGCATGGACATCGGAGTTGGAGGGGAGCCGGTGGCGATCAAGGTAGTCCCAGTGTCCGGGGGGCGGCTGCTTGAAGAGGCTGTTGCTTTGGGTGACAGGTACACAAGGTGGCTGGGGCTCCTCGCCCCACCTGCGTACCGCAAGTACGCCGAGGACGGCGGGCTTCTCGTCGCCCTGGACGGGGAGGAGGTGGTCGGCTACGCGCTCTTTGGCCTGCCCAAGCGGGACTACCACGTGCGGCTGGCCCACCTTTGCGTGGCCGAGGAGCACCGGGCAAAAGGCATAGCTCGGGCGCTCATCCGGAATCTTCGCGCCCGACACCCCCAACGACTAGGGATCAAGGCGCGATGCCGACGTGACTACGGGCTCAGCGGCATGTGGACGAGCCTAGGCTTCGTCCCGCGGGGCGAGGGCCTCGGACGAGGTCATACACGGGAGACGCTGGACACGTGGTGGCTGGACTTCGGGCATCAAGATCTCTTCGCTGACGCTCATAGTGACGCCCTGCTGGTGGTAACCGTTGATCATGGTGTCTTCGCCGGACTGAAGGGCGTCGGCGATGACCGCGATGTGGAAGAGGCCCAGTCCCTTGAAGCAGGGTGGCTCGCCGACCTGGTTGAGCTGGCATGCACCCCACAGCTACTGCACGATGTGCGCGACGTGGCAGATCGCTCTGTTCGTCAGCCCCAGCGAGCTGAACTGGCCGGACTCAGACAACTTTCCCCTGACGCCGATGCCGTGATCGCTCGACACAAGGAGCTGGTAGCCGCAGTCACCGGGGAAATGCCCGACTTGCGGCTTGATGCCCGTCTGCGTAGTCGGCTGCGCTACGTGGCCGAGACGTCGTGCGCAGGTCTCCAGGTCCTGGTGACACGCGATCCCGCGTTGAAGGAACTGTCCGACATTGCTTGGTGCGTAGCTCGCGTAAAGGTGGTTTCACCCTCCGTGGTAACCATGCATGTCGATGAGCTGCGTCAGGCCCAGGTGTACCGGCCCGCAGACCTGATGGGTACGGCGTTCTCTGCCGGGCAAGTAATCACGGGCGGCGAAGGCGAACTAGTTGCCTTCTTCGACCAGGCTGATGGTGACGGCAGCTCCGCCTTCACCGAACGGCTCCAAGGCTTCGTCAGCGATTCGGTTCACTGGCGCCGGGAGCTGCTGCGGGACGAAGATGGGCGTCCCGCAGCGCTGTACGTCTGGGCTCTGGACGGTCGGACACTGAACGTGCCACTTCTGCGGACCGCGTCGCATGCCCTCGAAGAAACCCTGGCGCGGCAGCTGTTGTTCATGCTGAAGCGGCTTGGCCGGGAAAATGGGGCGCAAGTGATCCGCATCTCCGACCCGCATCCTTCCTCAGCAGCCAGGTCCGCGTCAGGGGCCGACGGCTTCGTCGAGCACGGCGGTTGCCTGACTGCCTTGATGGTTGATCATTGCGGCTCGACGGCAGAAGTTTCCGCCGTAGCCGGTGAGGTCGCCGGGCGGTCGGGGCTACCAGTACCCAGCCTGGCCGCAGACCTCTCGGCTGAGATTGCGAGCATGGCCGAGCGTTCCTGGTGGCCGGCGAAGCTGATCGACTCTGCGCTGCTGTCCTTCATCGTGCCCATCAAACCCCGTTGGTCGTCCGAGCTGTTCAACGTCCCCTCCATGCTCATGCCCCGTGATGCCGATCTTGGCATCAGCCGCGAACATGTCTACTACCGATCTTCGGGGCACAGAGGAGAAAGCACCCCAGCTCGTCTCCTTTGGTACGTCAGCGATGACACGTCGACGCAGCAGGGGAAGATCGTGATTGGCTGTTCCCGACTCGACGAAGTACTGATCGACGCACCGGACGCCCTCTTCTCGCGATTCGAACACCTGGGCGTATATGGTCGTGCCGAGGTTCGTGCGGCGGCTGATGCGTCAGGAAGAGCGATGGCTCTGAGGTTCTCGGACACCGAGATCTTTCCGGTACCGGTGACGTACGGACGGCTGAAGGCGTTGGCACAGACACTAGGGCTACCTGCGTTGTCCCTGATGTCGCTGTCGAAGATCAGCAATGCGCTGTTTCAAGCGGTCTACGAAGAGGGGTACAGAAAGACGTGAACGGCCCGGAGCGCGCCATGCTGCTGTCCGTCCACCCCCGCTGGGCTACGGCCATCCTGGCCGGAACGAAAACGGTGGAGGTGCGTCGCCAGCGCGTCGCTAGTCAGCCCGGGATCCCCATCCTGCTGTACGCCACCGCGCCGACGATGGCGATCGTGGGTACGGCTCGTCTCGTTTCGGTCCATGTGGCTTCGCCAAGCGAGGTGTGGTCAGCGAGCCGTGACTCCAACGGGATCAGCCGACGCGACTACGACGCCTACATGGACGGCGCCCGCCAAGCCAGCGGACTCTCGCTGGAAGATCCGATTGCCTTCGAGGAGCCGGTGCCGCTAACCGCTTTGAGAGCCGCTGGCCCGTTCCACCCACCCCAAAGTTACCGATACCTGACCCGTGATGACCTGTGTCAGATGGCCGCCGCAGCCCCGAATGCCGACGCTGCGCTGCAAGGGGTCCTCAGCGATCTCGTGCCCGTGTAGGGGCTCATCCGTCGGCAACTGTTGCAGGGCTGCGGTGCCGATGGCGTGTAGGAAGAAGTCTCCGATACGGGTGAACGCCTTCTGTTCGCTCTGCCACATGTTCCTGCTGGTCACGGGGTCCATGGCACAGGGAGCATGGGACTTCCGGTCACAATGAGGGCGGTCGGCGGCGGGTGGCAAGGATGATGTGGGTGCCGCCGTCCCGGGCGCCGGAGACAGCGCAGGCGGCGGTCTCGTGGGTGAGGAATCGGTCCCAGAGTTGGGGTGAGCGTTCGAGGTCGGCTAGGACGGCTGGGTCTTCGAGGCTTGCCCAGTTGCTGGCTGATCCTGCGAGAATCTCGCCGCCGCATTCGGTGACGAGCGTGGTGAGTTGCTGCCAGGTGAACAGTCGGCAGACGTGGGTCATGCCAGGTACGTGGCGGAGGTCGCCTGTGCGGATGACGGCGTCGGTGACGTCGGTGCCGTGGCGGAGGCCGAGCTGGGTGGCTTCGGGGAAGCGGGCTCTCCAGCTTCCCCAGAGGGACATCACCGAGGCGATGACTGCACCGGTGGGTTTCACGATCCGGAGCAGGCCGGTGAGGGCTTCGTGCTCTTGGCCGAAGGTGTATGAGAGCGGGCCGCCGTATGCCAGGACGATGTCGAACGAGGCGTCGGGGAACCTGCTGGTGTCGCGGACGTCGAGCGTGTGGCGGGCTTCCACGGTGTGCTGGGCTCCCGCTGCGGCGACGTTGACCTCGTTCAGATGGAGCTGGACCGGGGAGACGTCGGTGACCACGATGTGCGCACCGTGTTCGGCGAGCACCGTGGTGAACCGTCCGGGTCCTGCTCCGATCTCCAGGACCCGTTGCCCATCCTTCAGGTAGCGGAGGAGGAAGCGGCGGTGGACTTCGAAGGACACCCTGCCAGCGATGTCTTGGTGAGGCGGTCGGACTCTTCATCACCGAGAGCGTCGTAGTAGCGGCGGATGGCGTCCACGGATCGATCGCTGCTGGCCGCGCCTTCGGGCGGTTCTGCCACGTTGCCTCCGTCTGCGTACCGAGTCCGGTCTACCTGGCGCGCTTCTGGCCTGGGGCTTCTCAAACGGTGTGAGTCGGGCACGGCTTCGCCAATAGGGGCGGCAGCGCCTCGGTCGAGTTCATGAGCCCCTCGGAGGCGGGTGAGGATCTGGTGGTCCGCTGCCCAGGCTGTGACTACGCCGCCAACACGGAGAAGGCGACCTCTGCCCTGCCAGCGGTCGTGGACGGCGCTGGGCTGGCGGCCCCGGAGGCGTTCGACACCCCTGACGCCCGCACCATCGAGGAACTGGCCCGCCTGCATGACGTGCCGGCCGAACGGCAGATCAAGACGCTGGTGTACGTGGTCGACGACCAGCTCACCCTGGTCCTGCTCCGTGGCGATCACAACCTGGTGGAGCAGAAGCTCATCGACACCCTCGCGGCCAAGGCG
>NZ_JAEVFI010000034.1:12364-49776 GCF_019303495.1 Streptomyces sp. JJ66
CATGACCACTGGGGCCAACACTGACGGAGTCCACCTGCGGGGCGTTTCCGTCGAGCGGGACATGTCTGTCCAGCGGTGGGCGGATCTCCGCGAGGTGACGGCTGGCGAGCCTTGCGTCCAGTGCGGCACCGGCCTGGAGGTGGTGCGCACCATCGAGGTGGGCCATATCTTCAAACTCGGCCGCAAGTACACCGAGACGCTCGGCGTGTCCGTACTCGGCCCGGACGGCGATCGCGTTGTTCCGGTCATGGGCAGCTACGGCATCGGCGTGGAGCGGGCGCTCGCCTCCGTGGTGGAGACCCACCACGACGAGAAGGGCATCGTCTGGCCGGTCGCCGTCGCCCCCTTCGAGGCGGCCGTCGTCGTCCTCGGCACCAAGGACGAGAAGGTGGTCGAGGCCGCCGAGACGCTCTACCGGCAGCTGCAGGACGAGCGGCTCGACATGCTCTTGGACGACCGCGACAAGCGGCCCGCACCGGTGGCCACCAAGGCGCGAAGCTCGTAGACGTCGCGCGGCGTGCCGCCGTCTCTGCGGGCACCGTCCAACGTCCTCAACCGCCCCGACCGCGTCGCCGACGCCACGCGAGCGAAGGTGGAGCAGGCCATCACGGACCTTGGGTTCGTACGGGGCGGCGCCGTGCCGGAGCATGCCGCCCACTGGCGCAGGAACGGTTTTGCGACCTGGCTCTTCACGCCGGCGGTCTCCGGCTGGTACCCGAAGAAGGCCCCGCAGCAGGCCCGCCCCGTACCGCTGCTCGGCGAGCCATGGCCCGGCGTCCCGGCCCGAGGGCGCGGTGCCAGCGGCCGGGCCGACGCCTGCTGGCGCCCGATAGCCAAGGGCCTCACGCCCCACGGCCTGCGCCATACGCACCGGACCGTGATGGAGGACCTGGGTACTGAGCGGGTCCTCATGGACGAGCGCATGGGCCACATCGACGGCTCCGTTTCGGCGCGCTACGCCCACGTCACCCCGGGCATGCGCAAGCGCCTCGGACTCGGGCTGACCCAGCAGTGGGAGTCGGCGATCGACGCCCGGCTGGCCTTGTGTCCGACATCGCCGGTTCGCGCGCTAAATCATCTCCTCCGCACACGAGTGGATGCACGTACGTCGGTGAAGCCCTGACGTTGCAGCGGTGCTCCTTGCCAGTCACTGTCAGGGAGCACCGCCTCATGGACGCGTTCCCGTCGCAGCGTCAACGTGGGGCGGTCAGCCGACTCGGGCAGTTCCGGCGATTGCCTGCTGAGGGGCCAAGCGAACTGGCTCAATGGACACATGGAGATGGGCGAGCACTGGGCGTACCGCGTGAGGCCGAAGGAGCTGGGCAGCGTGGTCCGGCAGGTGGAGATCGTTCGGGTAGGCGGCCCTGGCAGGTCCGGTTGGGTCCACGTTCGGTTCCTCGAAGACGACGACGCCGGTCTGCAGGAGTGGGTCAGCTCCGGCTCTCTCGTCGCTCCGTGGACGGACGTCGAGACGTTCCGGGCGGACGACGCGGGAGAGTTGGCCTTGGCCGAGGCGTCGCGCCACGTACGCGGCAGCACGGAGTTCGAGGCCGCACGGATGATCCTCGGTTTCGTCCGTCCGAAGAGCAGACTGCGCCTTCGCCGAGGGGTGGCGGACGCAGGGGTACTGGAATTGAGCCGGCTCAACGAGACCGCACCGCTCATCGGCATGGACGCCGCCGAACTGCGCAACGACCCGATGGTGTACGAGAACCGTGACGGCACGTGCGTTGCGGGGTGGCCGGTCACCGAACGCATCGCCCGCGTGGTTGCCGGCCGCCTCGCCGACAAGATCCTTCCGGAGGTGGACCGCAAGCAGCAAGACATCGTCCAGGAGCGCGCCCAGTCCTCCTGGTACCGCTACGGCCGCCGGGACGACCGCAAGCTGGATGCGGAGGCGGCCGTCCTGAGGAACGTCCGGCAGTGGTGCGGCGAGGACAAGGCCGAGCGCTACGACGAGTTGGTCGCCCTGCGTGCCGAAGTCATCAGGCTCGGGGAACTGATTGAGAAGGCAGTCAAGGCGCTACGCGACCGCGGGCACGGCGTCATCGCCTCCACCATTGAGCGCGACCTGGGCGTCCATATCGCCAGCCTTGATCCTGACGTGCGTCGATGAGACCGCGCCACGGCTCTGGCTCCGGCTTCGGCGGTGCTGGCTGCGCCGCGGGCTTCTCCTTCTCCGGTCGGTGCGGGTGCCAGCCGTCGAGAAACGGGCGCAGCTGGTCTCCCGTCGGCTCCGCATGGAAGTTGAGCGAGGCCAAGCCCTTGCCGCTCCGGGTGGGGTCGAGCCGGTCGGCCTCCGCTCTCCCCCAAGCCGACCACTCCCGAAGCCTCTCCGTTTCGAGGGCGTTGTCCGACGTGGCGGCAGCTTCGTCCAGAGCGACGCAGAACGTCCGGATCTCACCTGCGGTCCGCCATCGCTCAAGCGCTGTGCCGAAGCGTTCGGCCCGCACCGCCTGAACCGCCTTGATCGAAGCGACGCTGACGGCGGTCTCCCACTCCCGCCGCTCGCGTTCCTCCCGCTCCGCCTCCAGACGCCGACGCTCTTCCTCCTGCCGTACCCGCTCCTCGCGCTGGCGCCGCTGCTCCGCCTCACGTTCCAGCCGAGCGCGTTCCTGCTCCTCCGCGCGCTTTTTCAACGCCCGGAAGACCGAACCGATCTGCTCCTCCAACGGCTTCTTGGCGGTGTCGGCCCACTCCTTCTTCCAGCCGTAGCTGTAGCCGGAGTTGTCGCTGACCGACAGTTCCAGTTCGCCGGACGGCTCGAACCTGTGGGCTGGAGTCACACGCTGCCAGTCGTACGTGCGGCGGCCCGGCTGCTTGGGCACGTATTGGACCTGCTTCTGCCGCTCGCGGAAGCTGACCTCGTACGTCCTGCCGTGGACGGTGACCAGCGGCCTCGGCTGTCTGCGCTTCTTGGACACCGCGATCTCCCCGTGACGGGAGAGGGCCTCCTCAGCGAGGAGCCGGAGCAGCGAGGCGACCCGGGGCAGAATCTCCTCCGAAATCTCGAAGGCGCTGTGGTCCGCCCTGACGGCGGCGATCACATCCTCGACATCGGTGATCACACGACTGCGCGCCAGCCGGATCCGGTTCCACTCGGTGTCGTCCTCGCCGGACACCCTGAGCAGACCGAGGAAGAAGTCCCCCTTCGCCCGGCCGCTGTACTTCAGGTGGTATCCGTCGGGCGCACACTGCCGCGCCGCGTCGAACGCCCTGCGGTAGCGTGCCCGCTCCTCCTGACTGGGGTTCGGGATGCGAAGGAACCGCCCGGCCTGCTGTACCTGGGCGATCAAAGCGGCTCCGACTTCCTCTGGTGACGCCCGGCGGGGCTTTGGGGCGCGCTGCGGCGCGGGCTTCTTCGCGGAAGAGGCTGCAGTCGGCTTTTGTCCTGCGCGCTGTTCGGAATCCGCCGGACGCTGCTTGCGCGAGGTCGGCTCCGGCCGGTCCGGATGATGGCCGTGCTCCAGGTAGAAGTGTCCCGCCTCGGTGATCTCCGCCTGCCACTTCCCGCCCTGCCTGGGCATGGTGATCAGGCGCCGCTCCTTGAGCGCGCGGGCGGTAGCAGAGAGCTCGGGGCTGTCCGACGTGACGGGGTCGGTTCCGTCCCCGATACGGGAGAGGAGGGTGAGCTGCCGGTTGTTTAACGGAGACCATCGATGCATGGCGATCGTCGTATCGTCTACGGCCGCTGCGGCACAAGCCGTGGGGTGAGCCTTTCGGAACGCACTCGGCGCACAGCGCGCTCGAAGGCGGAACATCACTCGCTGGGAGCCAACCGGGGAGCCGTTTCCCGCAGTCGGCTCCCAAACGGCTCCCAAGGCGGAGGCGCAAAGCACATCAGGCCCGGTGCTGATTTCTCAGTACCGGGCCTGACCTGGTGTTTCTTCAGTCGGGGTGGCGGGATTTGAACCCACGACCTCTTCGTCCCGAACGAAGCGCGCTGCCAAGCTGCGCCACACCCCGAAGCAACGGGGACTACTTTAGCCCACCGTCGCGTGGACGCGAAATCCGGTTATCGCGGGGCGGTGAGGGTGAGAAGAGTGGCCTCCGGGGGGCAGGCGAAGCGGGCCGGGGTGTAGCGGTTGGCGCCGCAGCCTGCGGAGACGTGGAGGTAGGCGCGGTGGTCGCGGGCGGTGTGGGTGGACAGGCCACGGGCGCGGGCGGTGTCGAGGTCGCAGTTGGTGACCAGGGCGCCGCGGAAGGGGACGCGGAGCTGACCGCCGTGGGTGTGGCCGGCGAGGATCAGGGGGTAGCCGTCACCGGTGAAGGCGTCCAGGACGCGCAGGTAGGGGGCGTGGACGACGGCGAGGGTGACGTCGGCGTCGGGGTCTGGGCCGCCGGCGACCGCGTCGTAACGGTCGCGCTTGATGTGCGGGTCGTCCAGGCCGGTGAGAGCGAGGTCACAGCCTTCGAGCTTCAGGCGGCCCCGGGTGTTGGTGAGGTCGGCCCAGCCAGCGGCGTCGAAGGCGTCGCGCATGCCCTCCCACGGGTTGTGGATGGCGCCCTGGACGGGTGGGTTGCCGTTGAGGCCGTGACGCCCGCTGGCCTTTTCCTTCAGGTAGCGGGCGGGGTTGCGCGGTTTGGGGCCGTAGTAGTCGTTGGAGCCGAAGACGTAGGCGCCGGGGAATTCGAGGAGGGGGCCGAGGGCGTCCAGGACGTCGGGGACCGCCTCGGGGTCGGAGAGGTTGTCGCCGGTGTTGATGACGAGGTCCGGGCGCAGTCCGGCGAGGGACTGCAGCCAGCGGGTCTTGCGGCGCTGGCCGCTGACCATGTGGATGTCGGAGATCTGGAGCAGCCGCAGCGGGCGCATGCCGTCCGGCAGGACGGGCACGGTGAGCCGGCGCAGGCGGAAGGCGCGGGGTTCGATGCCCACCGCGTAGCCGACGCAGGCCGCGCCGAAGGCGGCCACTCCCAGGGGAACTCCGTATCGCACGCGCATCCGTCCATGGTCGCAGAACGCGGGGAGGGCGGCAGGGGCGGGCCGCGTCGTGGGCCGCGCCGGTTAGGGGTGGGCGACGGCTACGGCGGCGGTGTAGCCGGTGGGGACGTGGACGTCGGTGATCGTCCAGCCGGGCAGGGCGGTGGGGGCGGGGCCGGTGCCGACGTAGTCGAGGGACGGGTCGCGGCCGAGGCCGATGCCGAGGCCCTTGAGGTAAGCCTCCTTGCGCGTCCAGGCCCGGGCGAAGGCGGCCGGGGCCTCGGCGGGGGGCGTGGCGGCCAGTTCGGTGGTCTCGCGTGGGTGGAGGGAGCGGGCGGTGGTGGTGACGGTGTCGATGCTCGGCAGCCGCTCGACATCGACGCCCACGGGCGTGGTGGCCAGGGCGATGACGGCGAGGCCGCCGGTGTGGGAGAGGGAGTGGTGAACGGCGGCTCCGGTGACGGCGGGACGGCCGTGGGGGTCGCCGCAGCCGGGGCACGGGAGGCGGGTGAACGGGATCTCGGCGGGCGGCAGCGCGAGGTGTGCGGCGAGCAGCAGGCGGAGGGCCACGTGGGAGGTGCGGTAGAGGTCGCGGTCCTGGTCGTGGAAGAACCTGGTGACGCGTTCGTGCTCGTGGGCGTCGAGGAGGTCGGGGGCGAGGCGGGCCGCTGCCTCCCGGTGGCGTTCGATGTCTACGAGCCACAGGGTGGGCGTGGCTGGCTTCGGCTGCTGTGGGGTGAACCCCGTCAAGGTGGTGGGTAGTTCGTGGGGCTCGTACGTCACGGTCGTGGTCATGTGGGGCTCCCTCCCGAGGTCGCATGCTACGGCTTCGGGTCGTAGCCCAGCGCTGGAGTCGTCCGCGCAGGGGCGGCTGCGGGCGTCGGTGCTGCGGCGTGCGGGTGAGGTCGCGGGTGGGGGCCAGGGGCAGGGCTCGGCGTCCGGGGGCGGGAGCCGCTGGTTAAGAGCGCGCGGCCCGCCGGGGGGCCTGGCACACTGAGCGCCATGACCACGCTCAAGTCCCGGCTGAAGGACGACCTCACCGCAGCCATCAAGCAGCGCGACGAGCTGCGCTCCTCCACCCTGCGCATGGCGCTCACCGAGATCAGCAAGGAGGAAGTCGCGGGTACCACGGCGCGCGAGCTCTCCGACGACGAGGTGCTGAAGGTGCTGACGCGCGAGGCGAAGAAGCGCCGGGAGGCGGCCGAGGCGTTCGAGCAGGGTGGCCGCACCGAGTCGGCGCGGCGCGAGCGCGCCGAGGGCGAGGTCCTCGCCGGTTACCTCCCCGCCCAGCTGTCCGACGAGGAGCTGTCCGCGCTGGTTCAGGAGGCGATCGCGGAGACGGGAGCCGAGGGCCCCAAGGCGATGGGCGCCGTGATGAAGGTCCTCACCCCGAAGGTCGCTGGACGTGCCGAAGGCGGGCGCGTAGCCGCCGCCGTGAAGCAGGCCCTGGCGTCCTGACGCGGACGTCCGCCCCCGGTGCCCGGCAGCGGGGGCGGACGTCGCCAGGGAGCTGAGCGACCACGCCCGGCGCTCCCTGGCGGCACCACACCCGCACCCGGTGCCCGGGCTGCCGGGCTGCCGGGCTGCCGGGCTGCCGGGCTGCCGGGCTGCCGGGCTGCCGGGCTGCCGGTAATCGTCCGATTTCCCTGCGCCGCACCTGGCCCTTTCCTAGGGTCGTCGTATGAGCGACGACCCCGCTGACCACCTAGACGCGCTCGACGGGCAGAGCCGCTCGTTGCGGGAGCTGGCGGGAGACGCCGTCTGGCAGGCGCTGTTGCGGCACGGTCGGCCGCATCGCCGTCCGCCGGGAGCGGTGCTGCTCCGCCAGGGCGACGGCGGGACGCACGTGCTGGCCCTGACCAGCGGGGTGGCGAAGGTGGTGCGGACCGAGCGCAACGGCAGCGAGCGGCTGTTGGCCTTCCGGGGCCCGGGTGAGCTGCTGGGCGAGATGGCGGTCCTGGATGACCATCGGCGGCAGGCGACCGTCACCACCTTGTCGCACTGTGCCGTCGCCGTGATCGACAAGGCCCCGTTCCTCCGCTTCGTCGCCGGGCACGACCTCGATCGCGTGCTGACCCGTTACGCCTGCGGGCGGCTGCGGGAGTCCGACGCGGCGCGGTCGGGCGGTGAGGTGTTGCCGCGCCTGCGGTGGGTGCTGCACCGACTGGTCGAGCTGTCGGGACCGCCAGCGGGCGGGCGCCGTGCGGTGGAGCTAGCCCTGACGCGCGACGATCTGGCCCTCTACCTGGGCGTCAGCCGCAACACGGTCAGCGCGAAGTTGACGGAGCTGGAGGGCTGCGGGGTGCGGGCCCGCCGGGGACGCGTCGAGGTGCTGGATCTCGACGCTCTGCGCGGCACCCCCTCCTGCACCCCCTCCGGCACCCCCTCCGGCACCCCCTCCGGCACCCCCTCCGGCACCCCCTCCGGCACCGTACCCGCGTAGTCCACGTGACGCGGGTCACTGCCGCTGCGCACTGAGCGTGCGGAACGCCGGGCGCGTCTGCTCGAACCTCGTGGAGGACGGCGAGCACGCGCCGCCCGGGGCCGCAGCCCGCGGTACCCCTTCCGCCCCGAAGGGACGAGCATGGACCACCCGCACCCCGCCCGCCCGGCACACTCCGGCGACGACGCCCGCCCGTACACCGTCAGCCGTCCGCTTCCTCCGTACCGGGGGCTGGTGGCCGTGGACGCCAAGGACTTCACCGGGCACGCCTCGATCGAGCACGGCGCGATCAGCGAGGCGATCCAGGACGTCCTCCGGCTCGCCTTCAAGCGCGCCGATATCGCCGACGTCTGGCATGACCGCCGGTTTCCCAACTCCACCGGGGACGGTTACGTCTTCGGCTTCGACCCCACGCTGATGCCGTTCGTCATCCACCCGTGGCTGAGCACCCTTCAGGAGGTGCTGACCGACTTCAACGTGCACGCCGCCGGGACGGCGCGCATCCGGCTGCGCGTCAGCCTGCACGTCGGCCCGCTGCCCGACGCCGGAAGCGCGTTCGACGGCAACGGCACCCCGCGCAACGACACGCACCGGCTGCTGGACTCCCGTCCGGTGAAGGCCGTTCTGGCCGCGTCCAGCGCGTACGTGACCCAGGTGGCCGCGATCCTCTCCGACCGCTGCTACCAGGACGCGGTGGCCAGCGGCTACACCGGCCGTCACCCGGATCACTTCATCGAGGTTCCGGCCACGGTGGAGGGCAAGAGTTTCGCGCAGCGGGCGTGGCTGCACGTGCCGGCGCCGTCGGGGCCGCTGTACGACCGCCGCGTCCTGGGCGACCGGGTCATCGACGACCAGCAGGCTCCCGACTCCGGCGACGGCCAGCGGCGCCCGGAGCGGCGAACCGCTGCGCAGCGCCGGACCGTCGTGTACCGGGCGGACCACGGAAACGTCAACTCCGGTACGGTGCACGGCGGACAGCGCGTCCACAACGGCGATGTGCGCGGTGACGACGTGCGCGTGGAGTCGGTCGGCGGAGACTTCGTGCGCGGAAACTCTGTGCGCGGGGACTCGGTGCGCGGCGGCAAGGCGGGGACCGTCTACGGGAACCAGGGCGACACCTTCCACGGCGACCAGCCCGAGGACAGGCGGTGAGCGCCGGAACCGGGTACGTCGCGGCACAGGCCGGGGAAGCGGCACCGCCCGTACCGCAGACCGAGGGTCCCGCGCACCCAGCTCCGCAGGACGGGCCGTGGGACGGCGACGCCTTCGACGACGTGGCCGAGGAGGACGCGTTCGCCACCCACCCCGGCCTACCCCCCTGGGACCGGCTGGGCGCCGGGCCGCACCCCGTCATGATCTACGCCAGCCAGAGCAACATCAACGCGGGCTCGCTCCACGGGGACCAGCGGGCCGTGAACAGCGGTGGCGCGGGTGAGAGCGGCGGCCGTTACGTCGAGGTGCGCGAGGGGCCGGTGTCCGCCGGGGAAGCGCACGACGCGCTGGTGGGCTTCGCGGAACCGCGCTGGTTCGACGCCGCGCTCACCACACTCGACGACCACGTCACCTTCCTCGTCGGCGAACCGGGCACCGGGCGGCGTACGGCCGCGCTCAACCTGCTCAGCCGGCGCGCCGCGCCGGAGCCAGAGGTGTGGGCGGTGGACAGCGACACGGACCTCGCCGCGTGGCGTCCGCCCCAGGTACGGGGACGCGGTTACCTCGTGGACGGCCTGTTGCCCAGTCGGCTGCCCGGCCCGGCGGCGCTGGGACGGCTGCGGCGGTGGCTGGCGGAAGACGGGGCGCACCTGGTGATCGTGCTGCGGGAGGACCCTGGCGTGCTCCGCGCGCTGGAACACGACCTGCACGTCCGGCCGGTGCGCTGTACGCCCGCGCCACCCCACGCGGTGTTCGACGCGCGGTTCCGGGCCGCCGTGCCCGGTGCCGATGAGCGTCAGCGCCTCGTCGCCGCGCTGGAGCCCGGCTTCCTCGACACCCTGCTGTCCGCCTCGCTGACGCCCGCTGAGGTAGCGGAGCTGGTCGCCACCGTGATCGCCGCTGACGGCGGCCCCACGGCGACCGACGACATCCGCGACCGGCTCAGCTTCCTGGCCGAGAACGAGGTCCCGGACCTGCTCACCGTCCTGCGGGAGGACCCCGACGGGCTCGCCTTCCTGCTCGCCGCCTGCGTCTTCGAGGGGCTCGATCACCGCATCGTGCGGGAGGAGGCCCAGCGCCTGCTCGACCTGGCCGACGGCCGCCTCGATGCCGTCCTGCCCCCGCCGGAGGGCGGCGGGGACGCCGCGTCCCAGCCCGGCCCGCCGCGCCCGCGCCCGAACCCAGGGTTCGCCCTCCGCCGGTCTCTGGACGAGCAGTTGCGCACCGTGCGGGCACGGCGGGCGCCCAGGCAGGTCGTCCGGGCGCCCGGCGGGTACACCTACGCCGTGGAGCCGGTGTGGTTAACCCGGCACCAGCAGGGGGAAGCCGTGCTGCGGCACGTGTGGCGTCAGTACGGGCAGGCCGCCGGTCTGCTCACCGAGTGGCTGAACGAGACGTCCCGCGACGCGGATCTGGTGCAGCCGGTGGGCCGTCTGATGGGGCTGGCCGCTCAGTGGGGCGGCGGACGCCGCGCCCTGGCCCACATCCGCACCCTGGCCTGGTCCGATCGCGACACCAGCCGCAGGATCGCCGCGGCGGCGCTGGGTATCGCGGCGTCCGAACCGGTGCTGGCCAGCGAGGTGAAGCATCACGTCGAAGCCTGGGGCAGGCAGCGGCAGGGCTGGCAGGCGCGCTGCACGGTGGCTCACGCCTGCGGCGGCGCGTACGGGCTGACGCGTCCCGCCCATGCCATGCGGCTGCTGCACCACGTGCTCGTCCGCACCGGTGACGCACCTGAGCACACCGTGCGCCGGGCGGTCCGCCAGGCCCTGGGAGCGCTGTTCGACGCCGGTCACCCCGCCACCGTCTTCCGGCACCTGACCTCCTGGGCGGCCGAGCCCGGGCCGCCGGCCGACCTGGCGATGACGGTGCTGCCCACCCTGTTGCGGCGTGGGGCGTGGTGGTGCGAACAACTGCTGGACGGTGGGGAGTGCGCCGCCGACATCGTGGACCTCACCCGCCGCGCCCTGGGCGACGACGACCTGTTCGCCCGCACCGCGTCCGCCGTCGTCAGCTGGTGCCGCCCGGGCTTCGCCGACGACAGACAGCACGAGGCGGCGCGCGTCCTGCTGACCGCGCTGGCCCAGCGCTGGGAGCACGGCGTGCTGCGTCTGTTCGTCGTGCTCGACCAAGATCCCGAACCCGACCTGGCCGCCCGCGACCTCGTCCGGGCCGCGCTGGACTCCTGGCGCCACGGCCGAACCCCCTCCAGCACCCTGCCTTCTCCAACCGGGAGCGCACCGTGACCGTGGACGACCAAACCCTTCTGTACCGCGACGCAACCCACGCACCGTGGCGGGAGATCCTGCGCCAACGCTGGTCCGGACGCCGGGACCGGGCCCTGGTCCTGCGCGACGCCCACGGCGATCACGTCCTGCTCGGCGCGGGGCGCCGAAGCCGCGACACCGTGGACCCGGGCACCTTCCGGGAGACCGCTCCGCCCCGGCTGTGGGGACGGTAGGCGCACGCGTTTCACGTGAAACTCAGCGAGCAGCTGGCCACCCGGGGCATTTCCCTGCCCACCCAGTACGGTGCCCGGTCGCTGGACCTCCGCGTCCAGTGGTGGGTACACGACCCGGTACAGGTGGTGCTCACCCGTACCCGGTCCGGCTGGGACGCCGTCCGCCGGGACCTGGACCAGCGGCTGCGGGAGCTGAAGGGAGAGGTGAAGCCGGACCTGAACTCCGGCCTGAAGGAGACCGCCGCCCCGGCACCGAACGCCTGGACTCCGCCGACTCTGCACGCCCACCTCGGTGACGCCTGCCGGCTCGACGCCGTGGGCCTCACATACCGCGTCACGGACGTGGCGTCCCGGGAACTCCACGGCGACCTGCGCCTCGGCCACCACCAGGAGGAGCTGCCCTTCTCCTGGGCAGCCAACAGCCAGGCGGAGTACGACTTCTGCCTGCAGGCCGTCCGTACCGGCCCGGTGGCCCTGGCCGCCCTGTGGCTGTTGCGCCACCCCGACCAGGTGAACCAGGTACTCGACTGGACGGCCCGCAACCCCTCCGCCCTCCAGGCGGAGACGCGGTGGCAGGACGAGATCGCCGCGCTGCTCGGCAGGCTCTCGGAGCAAGAACAGCGGGAACTCTCCACGCTTCTGCGCGACCGGCTCGCCGCCGCCGGACGCCACGTGCCACGGCCCACCGCCTTCGCTGGCCCGCCTAGCGCGCCGCACTTCCCACCACCACGGCCCGGGAGCAACGGCGTGCGCGCGGCCGGTGGCTGAGTTCCTAGCGCGGGGGCGGTGGGAAGCCGGGGGCGCCGGTGGTGAAGCCACCGGGGCCTCCGCCTCCGGTGCCGCCGCCCGTATCACCGCCGCCCGTGCCGCCGCTGGTGGTGCGGTCGGGCCAGGGGAAGCCGGGGAAGTCGGGCTGGTCCGGGAGCGTGGGCGGGTCGGGCTGGGTGACGGGCGGGGTGACGCCGGGACGGGCGTCGTCGTTGCCGCCACCGCCATTGCCGCCACCGTTGCCACCGGTGCCACCGCCCCCGTTGCCGCCCCCGGTGCCGGTGCCGCCGCCGTTGCCGCCCCGGTCCGCGCCGTTGCCTCGGCCGTTGCCCCGGGGGACGCTGACCTTGTGGAAGGGGGAGGGCTCCACGCCCTCCAGCGCCCCCGTCATCGCGTCCTTCCAGATCGGGCCGGGGAGGCAGCCGCCACAGACCTTCGCGTAATGCTGGCCGCCGATGGTGAGGTTGTACATCTCCAGCGGCTTGGGACCGTCGCTACCGACCCACACCGCCGTGGACAGGTCGGGGGTGTAGCCGGCGAACCAGGCGTTCTCCCGGCCGTCGGTGGTGCCGGTCTTGCCCGCGTTCGGGCGGTTGGCGAGGCCCGCGGCCTGGCCGGTGCCGTCCTCCACCACGCCGCTGAGGATCTGGTTGATGGTGTCGGCCGTCTTCTTCGACATGGCCTGGCTACAGTTCGGGCCCGCCGGGCGCAGCTGGGCGCCCTGCGCGTCGGTGACCGACTCGATCGCCATCGGCTCGCAGTAGGTGCCCCGGGCGGCGAACGTCGCGTAGGCGGCGGCCATGGTCAGCGGGCTGCTTTCCTGCGACCCGAGCACCATGGAGGGGTGGAGTTCGAGGGGTTTTCCGGAGCCCCGCTCGATGCCCATGGCCCGGGCCATGGCGGCCGCCTCGCACAGGCCCGTCTTGCTGAGCAGGTCCACGGAGTAGGTGTTGATGGACTTCTTGAGCGCGCTGGTCATGTCCCAGGTGCCCACCTCGGAGTCCAGCTCGTTCGGGACCGGGTAGTCCTTGTCACCGCCGTAGGGCTCACCCTCGCACTTGGTGAAGTCCTTCTGCTTGAAGACGTGCTTCGCCTGGGAGGTGAACGTCTCGGCCGGGCTGATGCCCTGCTCCAGGGCCGCCGCCGCCACGACCGGCTTGAACGTCGAGCCGACCGGGAAGCCGAAGACCGAGCCGCCCATGTCGTGGTTGACGGACAGGTTGATGGACGTCTCGTGCTGGGCGGCGTCCGTGCCGTACGGGCGGGACTGGGCCATCGCCGTGATCTTCCCGGTGCCCGGTTCGACGGAGACGACGGCGGCGGCCACCTCGTCGTCCTGGTAGACGCGGTCGCTCGCCGCCGTGGCAGCCGCGTTCTGGTCGTCGGGCCGCAGGGTGGTGCGGACGGTGAGGCCGCCACGGTCCCAGCGCTTCTTGCGCTCCTTGTCCGTCTCGCCGAACGCCGGATTGCTGAGGAAGGACTCGCGCACGTAGTCGCAGAAGAAGCCCGCCTCCATGGTGGCGGTGATGCAGCCGTTGCGCGGCTTGCTCACCTTGAGGCCGAGCGGCAGCGCCTTGGCTTCTTCGGCTTGGGCCTGGGTGATGTCGCCGACGGCGGCCATGCGGCTGAGCACGACGTCGCGGCGCTTCTTCGCCTCCTGCTCGTCGGCGAGCGGGTTGTAGCGCTCGGGCGACTGGACGAGTCCGGCCAGCAGCGCGGCCTCGTGCAGTTCGAGATCTGCGGCGTCCTTGGAGAAGTAACGTTCGGCCGCGGCTTCCACCCCGTAGGAGCTGGCGGCGAAGTAGGTGATGTTGAGGTAGTTCTCCAGGATCTGGTCCTTGGTGAGTTCCTCCTCCACCGCGATCGCGTACTTCAGTTCGACGATCTTGCGGCCGATCGTCTGGCGGGTGGCGTACTCGAACGCCTCCTCCTCGTTGCCCGCCTCCTCCACGAACACGTTCTTGACGTACTGCTGCGTCAGCGTGGACGCGCCCTGGGTGACCTCGCCGGCCCGCGCGTTGCGGTTCAGCGCGCGCAGCACGCCTTTGAGGTCCACGGCACCGTGCCCGTAGAAGCGGGAGTCCTCGATCGCGACGATCGCCTTCCGCATCCACGGCGAGATCTGGTCCAGCGGGACGACGACGCGATTGCGCGAGTAGACGTCCGCGATCAGGTTGCCCTCGGTGTCCAGGATCTGTGTCTTCTGGCTCAGCGGAGGGCGCTTGAGGTCGGTCGGCAACTCCTCGAAGCCCTGGGCCGTCTCCTTCGCGGCGAGACCCATGATCCCGGTGGCGGGCAGCGCGAGGCCCGCCATCACCGCTCCGGCGAGCACGCTGACGCCGAGGAACTTGGCGGCCTGCTGCGTGGCGGACAGGCCCCCGCCCGAGCGTTTGTTTGCCATGCGGGCAAGGGTAGCCCGGCGCCCGCGGCTCTCCCTAGCGCCGTGGGGGCTGACGCGGCACGGGTGCTAACGGGGGCGCACGGGAGCACCCGAGGGCGCTCGGACTGGAGTTCGGGGTAACACGGCGTAGGGGGCAGCGCCGGGCCGATTTCACTCCTGTGAGTGATGAGAGGCGTCCGGATTGATGGAATATGCCAGGCGACTTCGCGCCACGAGCGCGGAAACCCGGCGCGACATGGGGTCACTCCGTTGGGTGATCTCACGGGCACGCGTAGTCCGATCGGGCCATTCAAGATGGGACCCGTCGGGGGTGTTGCCGCCTGCTCGCCTTCCGTAACGTCCTCCATCGGTGACGGCGCATATGCCGCCAGTCGCCGTGGGGGAGCCGCGATTTCGGGAGAGGACGGCACCAGCAATGAGCAGCTGGGCAACCGACTGGAGTACGCAGGCCGCCTGCCGTACGACGGATCCGGATGAACTATTCGTGCAGGGCGCGGCCCAGAACCGGGCCAAGGCGGTGTGCACCGGATGCCCGGTACGCACCGAATGTCTGGCCGACGCGCTGGACAACCGCGTCGAGTTCGGCGTGTGGGGCGGCATGACCGAGCGGGAGCGGCGCGCGCTGCTCCGCCGCCGCCCCATGGTCACCTCGTGGCGCCGCCTGCTGGAGACGGCGCGCGCGGAGTACGAGTTCGGGCGCGGTTACGTGCCGGACGGCGAGGAGGCCCCGGTGGACGTACCGGTCGCGGGCTGATCCGCCAGGCGGTCGCCGATGGCGCGCAGCCCGGCCAGGTCGTGGACGTCGCCGGGCAGCGCGGCCACCTGAGCCACCGGAACCTCGGGGTGCAGGGCGGTGAAACGATCCCGCATCCGCCGCTCGCGGGCCTGCACGCGTATACGTTCCGCGTGCAGGCGCAACAGCCCGGCGGCGAGGGCATCGACGTCGGCGCGCGCACCCCGGGCGGCCCGGTCCGCGTCGGCGCCCTCGGCATCCCCGGCTCCCGGAACACCCCCCGGCCCGGCGGTATCGTCCGTACCGCGCCCGGCGCCGGGGTTTGCGTCGGTGTCGGCCGCTCCCTCCGCCCCGGCCACCGCGTCGGCGTCCGGGGCCGGTTCGGTCAGCGCTTCCGCCGCCGCCAGCGCGCGTTCGGCGCTGAGCTGGCCCGCCGCGCTGCCGTGCACCCGGTTGAGCAGCAGCCCGGCCAGCGGCATGCGTTCGGCGTGCAGGCGTTCCACGAAGTAGGCGGCCTCGCGCAGCGCGTCCCGCTCGGGCGCGGCGACGACGAGGAACGCGGTGCCCGGGGCCTGGAGCAGCCGGTAGGTGGCGTCCGCCCGCTTGCGGAAGCCGCCGAACATGGTGTCCATCGCGGCGACGAACGTCTGCACGTCGCGCAGCATGCCGGCGCCCAGCAGCTTGCCGAGCGCCCCGGTCACCAGGGACACGCCCGTCATACCGAGACTGAACACCTTCAGCCCGGCCCGTCCCCCGGCCTTGGCGGGCGCGGCCAGGACACGGATGAAGCGGCCGTCGAGGAAGGAGCCGAGGCGGCTGGGGGCATCCAGGAAGTCCAGCGCGGAGCGACTGGGCGGGGTGTCCACGACGATGAGGTCCCACTCGCCCCGGGCGGCGAGCTGCCCGAGCTTCTCCATCGCCATGTATTCCTGCGTCCCGGCGAACCCGGCCGACAGCGACTGGTAGAAGGGGTTGTCCAGAATCGCGCGGGCCCGCTCGCCGTCCGCGTGCGCCTCGACGATCTCGTCGAACGTGCGCTTCATGTCCAGCATCATGGCGTGCAGTTCGCCGCCCGCCGTGGTGTCGGTGCCGGGCACCCGGCGCGGGGTGTTGTCCAGCTGGGTCAGGCCCATGGACTGGGCCAGGCGGCGGGCCGGGTCGATGGTGAGGACGACGACGCGGCGGCCTCGTTCGGCCGCGCGCAGCCCGAGGGCGGCGGCCGAGGTGGTCTTACCGACGCCGCCCGCGCCGCAGCAGACGACGATGCGGGTGGCCGGGTCGTCCAGCAGCGGGTCGGTCTCCAGCACGGGCGGGGTGAGCGGGCCGTCCGGCGTCATGCTCCGGCTCCTTCACTGTCGCGGTCGTTGCCGCTGTCACGGTCACTGGCGCTGTCGCGGCCCCCGGCGCTGTCGCGGTCACTGGCGCGCGGGCTGGCGTGGGCGCTCATCCCGTCCACACCCTGGGCACGGAGGCTGGCGGCCAGGTCGTAGAGAGCGGCGAGATCGACGCCGTCCCACCGCAGCGGCAGTTCGCGGGTGGGCAGGCCGAGTTCCGCGATGGCCTTGCGCTGGTCGGCCTCCAGGGTGACGCGTTCGGCGTGTTCCCGGGCCTGCTGGAGCAGCGGCCCGACCAGGCGGTGCGCCCGGCCGCCGCGCTTCGCGCCCCCCAGCCCGGCCCCGGCGAACGCCTCCGCCAATTCGGTGCGCGCGTCCTCGGCCCGCTCGACGCCGGCGGCGTCCAGCACCGCCGGGCGGACCAGGTTGACGACGACCGCGCCCACCGGCAGCCCGGCGCCGCGCAGTTCGGCCACACCGTCCACCGTCTCCTGCACCGGCATCTCCTCCAGCAGCGTCACCAGGTGCACGGCCGTCTCCGGCGACTTCAGCACCCGCATCACCGCCTGCGCCTGGTGGTGGACGGGGCCGACCCGCGCGAGCCCGGCCACCTCGCTGTTGACGCCGAGGAAGCGGGTGATACGTCCGGTAGGCGGCGCGTCCATGACGACGGCGTCGTAGACGAACGGCCCGCCGCCGCGCACCCGGCGGCGCACGGCCTCGCACGCCTTGCCGGTCAGCAGCACGTCGCGCACCCCCGGCGCGATGGTGGTGGCGAAGTCGATGGCGCCGATCCGTTGCAGCGCCCGGCCCGCCGAGCCGAGCTTGTAGAACATCTGCAAATACTCCAGCAGCGCCTTCTCCGCGTCGATGGCCAGCGCGTACACCTCACCCCCGCCCGGGGCGACGGCGATCTTGCGCTCCTCGTAGGGCAGCGCCTCGGTCTCGAACAACTGGGCGATACCCTGCCGCCCTTCCACCTCCACCAGGAGTGTGCGCTTCCCGGCTTCCGCCAGGGCCAGCGCCAGTGCGGCGGCGACCGTCGTCTTGCCCGTGCCGCCCTTGCCGGTGACCACATGCAGCCTGCTCACCCCGCGAGCGTATCCAGTGCGCTCCAGCCATTACCCTCAAGGCCATGACGAAGTGGGAATACGCCACTGTGCCGCTGCTGGTACACGCGACGAAGCAGATTCTGGACACCTGGGGCGAGGACGGCTGGGAGCTCGTCCAGGTCGTGCCCGGACCGAACAACCCCGAGCAGCTCGTGGCCTACCTCAAGCGGCCCAAGCCGTGACGGCCTCCCGCGTCGAGGCCCGCCTCGCCGAGCTGGGGCTGACGCTGCCGGAGGTCGCCGCGCCGCTGGCGTCCTACGTCCCGGCCGTGCGAACCGGGCGGTACGTCTACACCGCGGGCCAGCTGCCGCTGGTAAACGGTTCGCTCCCGGCGACCGGCAAGGTGGGCAGTGAGGTCTCCCCCGAGCAGGCCAAGGAGCTGGCGGCGCGCTGCGCGCTGAACGGGCTGGCCGCCGTCAAGTCCGTGTGCGGCGACCTGGACCGGGTCGCGCGCGTGGTGAAGGTCGTCGGTTTCATCGCCTCCGCGCCGCACTTCACCGGCCAGCCCGGCGTGCTGAACGGCGCGAGCGAGCTGCTGGGTGAGGTCTTCGGCGACGCGGGCGTCCACGCCCGCAGCGCGGTCGGCGTCTCGGTGCTGCCCATCGACGCCCCGATCGAGGTCGAACTCCAGGTGGAGCTGACCGACTGACCCGCGCGCGGGGGCCATGCCCGCCCCGGGCCTGACCCCCGCCGCCCCAGCCCACGTCGGGCCAGACGCCCTCGTCACCGCCCGGTGTAATCCGCCGAGGTGACAGTAAAAAGACTACGCCAGGTCACCCACCCGCAATCCTTTGCGTTCCCTTCAACGCATCAGGGGCAAGGACCTAAGACGTTCCTCCACTGCCGTGGCCACGAACTCCGGTACCGGTGTCCCCCTGCGGACCGCTGGCCAGCTCGATGCCAGCTTCTGAGCGGTCTCACGCACCGTCGAGACCACGGTCTGAGCAGACAGATCAAGGGCAGCAGCAAGAGAACGGAAACTTTCCGCGGTGATCGCCTCTGACCGAGTGGTGCCGCCCAGAGGAAAGGCCAGCTTCGGATCAGGCTCCGGGTAGGCCGTGACACACACCAGGTCATAGGCTGGCGACAACCGGGCCGTCCGGGTGTCCGGATAGCGAAGTGTCCAGTTCTTGAGGTGAGCGTCCGCGTTTCCCATCACCACCATCGCGACCAGTCGCCGCACATACTCCACCACGTCTTCCTCCGGGCACAAAGACGCGATGACTCTCCCGATCCCCTCATAACTGGCCCTGTCATACTTGGCCTCCGAGGCGACCTCCCGGACCTGCGCGAAATCCTCTTGATGCACCCGTACGTCACCAACTCTGTCAAAACGACGGACGGCAAGGACTCGGTCGCCCGGATTCACCAAACCCGGCGGAATGTTCTGTAGACATCCAGCTGTTTCGAGACGGGTCTCGGGCACGTCAATACCCGCCTGGGCAGCCCAGCGGAGCATCGCAAACTCGTTCGCGGGAACCTCACGAAAGCGCTGGTCCGGCAGTTTCACCATCCAGTCCCCGCCGTCGCCGGTTGCCGGAAGCACCAGAGCCTTTCCTTCATACCGCATGGAGAACTTGGGCTGCACGCCAGCGAAAGAGAACCGCAGGGCGTGGTCTGGCCGCCGCTCTTCTCTTCCCGCGTGCTCAGGAACGTCGTCCAAGGGAGCGTCGGGCACCACTTGAACCGCTCCCGGAAGATCCTTTCCGGCGTGACAGAGCAGTACGAAGTCGTGAATCCGTTTCTTCCCCAGCGATGCCGCGACCAGTTCCCGCAGTCCACTCCCTGGCTCCGGCAGCAGGCCCGCAAACCATTCCGGAACGCTGCCGCTCGCGGTCCGGCGTCTCCGGGGATCACGCTCAAATCCCTGGCCGAGAACGGGATGCTCAGGGCTCAGATCCTCGTAGTCGAACCAGGTGCTGCCTTGGCGGTAACCCAGCGTGCCGACGCGCCGGTCCCCCAGATATACGGAGGCCGTGGCTTCACGCCGCATCGTTGTCACCCCACGATCGGGAGTCTTCGAACCAGGCTTCCGGGTCTGGCCCATCGGCGAAGCCCCACAGCGCCATGGACTGAACGTGGTGAGAAATCACCCCCTGGGCCGCTGCTGCCCGCCGCTCCAGAAAATCGCGCAGCTGGCCCCGCTGAAGGAGTTCCAGGCTCTCCTCGTCCAGACAGTGGGAGCGCAGCACGGCCTCCGGGTGATCTCCAAGCAGCAGACTCTTCCCCTGCTCCCCTGCTCCGGCTGGATGCACCAGCCTGTTCGCCATGCTCCGGTCTCCTGGCAGCACCGGCAGGAGCAAGGAGGCACCTTGATTCAGCGAGTCCACCAGCAAACGCGTCTGGTCCACACGTGTCCCGCGCGCATAGCTGCTCCCCTCGCTGGTGATGTCACACAACAGCACCGGGTGCTGTGAGAGCAGACCGAGAACGTTGACCTTCGCCTGCGCACGGTTAAGCGCGGTCTGCGTCAAATCCGGCCGCCATCGTTCCCCGCCGGGGGGCAGTAGCTGCAGGAGCCGGTTAGCGCTGGCTACCGGGTCTCCTTCGACCGCGCTAGCGTTCCGGCGCAACGCCACCGTGTTCCCCTGCGGCGCCGCTCCACCCACCGCTCCACGCCAGACCCAGCGCCGTAGCAGCTCGGCGCCCCGGCCCTCCGGGCGTCCGAAGAGAGCGGCATAGCGCGCAAGCACGGGAACGAAAAGCGCGTAGGGGAGCAGGCGGACATGGGGGATACCCGCCTCCTCGCGCAGGAATTCCACCACGAGGCGAATAGCCTTTTCCGTACGTGTAAACGCACTGTGCCGGTCCGCGTCACTGGTGAACTCCTGCCTGAAGTCACGGTCCACCTTGCCACCCCGGACAGCCATAACGCTCTGCATCAGGAGCTGGGGGGACAGGTCACCGAAGCCGAACGCCGAGACACGGTCCCGCAGCGCCTCGGGGTCGGAAGGCTGGAGGCCGAGCGGCGCCGAGTGCAGCGCCTTGAAGATCTCAGCTCGCTTGAGCCGCTTGCCGAAAGTGTTCATGCGGTCGAAGATCTCCGTCAACGCCTGCTCATCGTCACCTTCGATCTCGTACATGGGGATTTCATAGGTACGCAGCGCCGACGCCACGGCATCGCACTGATCGAATTCTTCCTCCGTCAGCCAGGGGCGCTTCCGCTGCCAGGCGAGCAGACGCCGGTTGTCCCCAGCGACCCAGACCGGCAGCAAGTGATCCTCGATGCGCCGCCCATGGGAAACCGAGACAAATTTGCCCTGCTGGAGGTCGTAGAAGATCCGGAAGCGCCGGTCCACCGTCTCGCCTGAAGCAGAGAGGGCGCCCACGAGAGTGGTCAGGCGCTGCTGGCCATCGACCACCCACAGCGCGTCAGAGAGCGCTGGAACGGCCAGCCGCAACTCCCCGAAGTAAATCTCGTCGGCTGGGGCGGGTTTACGCCACATCAGCAGATTTCCAATGGGGTAACCGCGCAGGATGCTGTCGAAGAGACGCTCAGCGTCCAGAGGCTCCCAGCGGTAGGAGCGCTGGAACTGCGGGATACGAATCCGGCCTTCCCTCGTCCACTGGAGCAGTCGGGAGAGGTCCTCCCGGGTCACCTTGGGTTTGGTCACCCCAGCCACGGTTCACCTGCCGCGAGGGTGGGGCGCCATGTGACGCGCCGCTTCATCCACACAGGACTCACCGCAGCTCCTTCAGCTTTCGGCCCTCTGCTGTCGTGAAGACGACCCAGCCATTTTGCGGGTTCCCCGCCAGTTCCGTGGCCGCGCCGGAGGGCGTGGCATGAATCGTGCCGTCCTCGATCCGAAGGCTGCCGTCCGCCAGCACCACCGCCCGGTGCTCGCGGCCCAGATTCCGGCGGCGCCAGACAAGTTCCTGCCCCTCGGTCAGACGGCCGTCGGCCACCAGAGGGGCCAGGCTCTGGTCACGGCCCACGGGACGAGGAGGGCTCTGACTGCGGTCCCATGCGCTCTTCAAGCCGAGCAGCCTGCGCAGAGTGCTGTTGGGAGTGTCAACGAACGGCTCCGCCAGGCTCTGCAGCCTGGCGTATACATCATCATCAACGCGGATGCTGCGCATGACGGCCCCTTCCGCGAGGTCACTTTTACTCAGTACACTTTAGCATAGTGTAAAGCATAGTGAAATAGCGTAACGGCGGAGCCGCGCTGGCTCTTCCCCGGCGCGAGACGCCGATCTCCCTGTGGACAGGGGATCGGGTTGGATGGGGGCATGAGTGACGCAGAAGCCATGCCCGAGTGGGAGAAGCGGTTCCGGGCGCCGCGTGTTTCGCTGCCCGAGTGGGCGGAGGACGCCCCGGACCGATCGCTGTTCGTCTCCAACGCGACGGGCACGTACGAGCTGTACGCGTGGGACCGGGGCACCGGTGAGCAGCGGCAGGTGACGGACCGGCCCAACGGGACGACGGACGGGACACTCACCCCGGACGGGACGTGGATCTGGTGGTTCGACGACACCGACGGCGACGAGTTCGGCGTCTGGCGGCGGCAGCCGTTCGCGGGCGGCGCGGACGGCAAGCCGGGTGAGGGCGACGAGCTGGCCGTGCCGGGGCTGGCGGCGGCGTACTCGGCCGGGCTCGCCCTCGGCCGGGACGGCACCGCCGTCGTGGGGCGCTCGACGGACGCGGAGGGTACGACGATCCACGTCGCGCGCCCGGGGGCGGGTGAGGCGGTGGAGATCTACCGGCACCGCGAGTCGGCAGGGGTGGGTGACCTGAGCCACGACGGGACCCTCGTCGCCGTCGAGCACACCGAGCACGGCGATGCGATGCACTCGGCCATCCGGGTGGTGCGCACGGCGGACGGGTCGGCCGTCGCGGAGCTGGACGACACCGAGGGCGGCACCCGGGAGCTGGGCCTGTTCGTGATGGGCTTCGCCCCGGCCAGCGGCGACACCCGCCTCCTGGTCGGGCACCAGCGGCGCGGGCGCTGGGAGCCGATGGTGTGGGACCCGGCGACGGGCGGCACCCGCGAGCTGGCGATCGACCTGCCCGGTGACGTCGGCGCCGAGTGGTACCCGGACGGCAGCGCGCTGCTCGTCGTGCACAGCTACCAGGCGCGCAGCGAGCTGTGGCGCTACGAGCTGGCCAGCGGCGAGCTGACGCGGGTGGAGACGCCGCCGGGTTCGGTGTCGGGGGCCACGGCGCGTCCGGACGGCTCGGTGGAGTTCCTGTGGTCGTCGGCCGCCGAGCCGCCCGCGGTGCGCTCGACGACGGGCGCGGTGGTGCTGGACCCGCCGGGCCTTACGGCGCCGGGCTCGCAGCCGGTGGAGGACGTGTGGGTGGACGGCCCCGGCGGCCGGATTCACGCGCTGGTACAGCGTCCGGCCGGGCACGCGGGCGGTCCGCTGCCCACGGTGTTCGACATCCACGGCGGCCCCACCTGGCACGACAGCGACGCCTTCGCCGCGCAGCCCGCCGCCTGGCTGGACCACGGGTTCGCCGTCGTCCGCGTCAACTACCGTGGTTCGACCGGCTACGGGCGCGCGTGGACGGACGCGCTCAAGCACCGCGTCGGCCTGATCGAGCTGGAGGACATCGCCGCCGTGCGCCGGTGGGCGGTGGACTCGGGCCTCGCGGACCCGGAGCGGCTGGTGCTGGCGGGCGCGTCCTGGGGCGGCTACCTCACCCTGCTGGGCCTGGGCACGCAGCCGCAGGCGTGGGCGGTGGGCCTGGCCGCCGTGCCCGTCGCGGACTACGTGACCGCCTACCACGACGAGATGGACGCGCTGAAGGCGATGGACCGCACGCTGCTGGGCGGCACGCCCGAGGAGGTGCCGGAGCGGTACGCCGCGTCGTCACCGCTGACGTACGTGGACCAGGTGCGCGCCCCGGTCTACCTCGCGGCCGGGGTCAACGATCCGCGCTGCCCGATCCGCCAGATCGACCACTACGTCGAACGGCTCGCCGCCCGCGCGCATCCGCACGTGGTGTACCGCTACGACGCCGGGCACGGCTCGCTGGTCGTGGCCGAGCGGGTCAGGCAGGTGGGGCTGGAGCTGCGGTTCGCGCTGGAGCGTCTGGGGATGCCGGTGCCGGAGCACCTGCCCCGGCTTCCGGAGTCGCAAGGCCCGGCTCCGGCGGGGTGAGGCCCAGCTCCGCGTCCCGGGCGACCTCCACCTCGCGGCGGAAGAAGCGGAACCACATGAACACCACGAAGCCCGCGAAGACGAACCACTCGGCGGTGTAGCCGAGGTTCTGGAACGCCTTCATGTCCAGCCCGCTGCCCTTCGGGGCGGTGGGCGGGACGGCGCGCAGCCCGCCGGGCGGGTCCTGCACGGTGAGCCACGCGTCGTGCACCGGGTAGGACACCCGGTTGACGAGGGCGGCGGCGCTGATCGTGCCGAGCTGACCGGCGGGCAGCCCGGAGGCGCCGCCGCTCTCGGACGCCTGGAGCGCACCGGTGACGCGCACCTCGCCGTCCGGCGCGGGCGGCACCTTCCCGGCATCCGGCTCGCCCGGCAGCCACCCGCGCACCACGGGCACGGCGGACTCGGCGGACGCCCCGGGCTCGCCGGACGCCCCGGGCTCGCCGGACGCCCCGGACGCGCCGGGGTCCGCAGCGGCACCGGGCTCGCCGGACGCCCCGGGCTCGGTGGGGCGCAGCAGGGTGAGGACGTAGAAGCCGGTCGCGTCGTCCAGGCGGCGGTCCGGGACGAGGAACTCGGCCTGCGGGTCGTAGCGGCCGTGCACCTCGGCCAGGCGGCCGGAGGTCTCCTGGGTCACCGGCAGCAGCGAGGCCAGCGGCTCCGCCTCCTGACCGGACACCTGCCCGGCGCGCGCCTCGCCCTCCTGATGTGACTCCACGCGGGCCTCGAAGCGGCTGAGCTGCCAGCTGCCCATGACCAGGCAGAACGGCACCGCGAGGGCGAGGAAGACGTTGAGCGCCCACCACCGGGGGGTCAGCAGGAACCGGTACACGCCCACCACGGTACTGGGGCGAATCCGGCACCCGGGACGCGGGCTCCCGTGCGCGCCCGCGTCCCCACCCCCAGACGTGCGGCACCGGCGCCCGGCCGACGTGGGTGGGGAGCTACAGCGTGGGACCACGGCACGTGGCCACCGGGGCTACGCCCCCGGCAGGACGCCCGTGCGGTACACCGTTCCGGCGCAGACGTTGGTGAGGTGTGCCGCCGGAGCCTGCGGCTCACCCGCGGCGGGCGTGTACCGCAGCACGACGGCGCTGGCCGTGCCGCCCGGCCCGGAGTCGCCCTGCCCGCTGCTGCCGGTGCCGCCGTGCGTCTGGGTGCTCAGGCCCGGCTCCTGCCGCGCCGCCGGGGCGGAACCGTCGTCGGAACTCGTGGTGCCGCTCTCGTCACCGGCCGAGGGCTCCGGCTCGGTGGTCTTCTCCTGGCCGCCCTCGCCCCCGGCACCACCGCTGCCGCCGCCCCCGCCCGGGGTCGCGCCAGGCTCGGACGGCTCGGGCTCCGGCGCCGGGCTCGGGTCGGGCGCGACGCAGCCGTCCGCGCCGCGCGCGGTGTCCGGCAGCCAGGCGAACCGCACCTGGAAGGACTCGCCGGGACGCAAGATCAGCTCGTGTGGAGCGCTGGCCGGGCTGGGCAGCCCGGTCGCCCGGCCGCCCTCGGTGTGGTCGAGCACGGTGACGGCGCTCGCGCCCTGCCCGGTGGCGGACAGCTGGTCGGTGTCCTCGGTGACGCGGCAGCTGTCACCGGAGAGGTTGGTGAAGGAGAACGAGCCGTACCGCGCGCCGTTCGCGTCCGGCTCACCGACCCGGGCCGTGGCGTCGCCCAGCTGGTCCCGCAGGCACAGGGGCGAGGACGCGCCCAGCCCCGCGCTGTCATCCGGTGCCGGGGAGGCGCCCGGCGCGGGCTCGGCCGGCTTCTCGCCCGGGCGCTCGCCGTCCTGCGGACCCTTCCCGCCGCCGTCCGCCCCGCCACCGTCCTGCCCAGCCTGCTCCCGGCCGCCGTAGGGCTCGCCGGGACCGCCGGGGCCGCCCTGCGCGGTGCGGGCTCGCTCATCACCGCCGAGCGGGTTGGGCACGACGCCGGTGGTCATCGCGGGCACGGTGACGGCGCCGACCAGCACGGCGGCGACCAGGCCCACCGTGACGTGCCGCCTGCGGGCCCGGCGGGCGGGCACGGCGCGACGCAGGTGGTCCAGGGAGTGCGGGGACGGCTCGATATCGCGCACCGCGTCGTGCAGCAGGCGGCGCAGCGCGTCCTCCTCGGCGGGCGTCGCCGGGTGGTCCTGTGGGGGGCGGGGGGCACCCGAACCGCCCATCGCGGCGTCCTGGCCTCGCTCCGTCGTCATGCGGCCTTCTCCATCGCCACGCGCAGTGCGGCGATGCCGCGCGATCCGTATGCCTTGACCGAGCCGCGCGATATGCCCAGCGTCTGGGCGACCTGCTCCTCGGTCATGTCCGCGAAGTATCGCAGGACCAGCACCTCGCGCTGACGCCGCTGGAGGCCGCGCATGGCCCGCTTCAACTCGTCGCGCTCCAGCGCCTCGTACGCGCCCTCTTCCGCGCTCGCCATGTCCGGCATCGGCTTGGCCAGCAGTTTCAGGCCGAGGATGCGGCGGCGCAGAGTGGAGCGGGAGAGGTTGACGACGGTCTGGCGCAGGTAGGCGAGCGTCTTGTCCGGGTCCTTGACCCGCTTGCGCGCGGAGTGGACGCGGATGAACGCCTCCTGCACGACGTCCTCGCAGGAGGCGGTGTCGTCCAGGAGCAGGGCGGCGAGACCGAGCAGCGAACGGTAGTGCGTGCGGTAGGTCTCGGTGAGGTGATCGACGGAGGTTCCCACGACAGGCACGCCGTCAGCGTCTGCGGTGTGCCGCTGGACCGGCACCGGCGCGCTCCGCCGCGAGGCCACGGGCCAGGGCGCGGTCACCGGAAGGCCCATCCCCGCGCGTGCGGGGCCTGTCGTTGCGAAAACCTCTGCCACGCCTGTTGGACACCTTGCCCCCCGTCAGGGTTGTACGCTCTCGGCCTCGTTTCTGACGAGGCGCCGAACGCCCCCATGCGTACCGCCTTCTCCTTGCTCTCCCCCGTCAGCGTCCGCCGCCACGGTTAGTGGTGCGGTAGACGCCTCCAGCCGCCCCCCGGTTGCGGGGCACCGGCAATTCTTCGACCCCGGGATGGTCTAGATCAAGCCAGGGCCACCACAAATTGATCACATCTGGAGCACAGGGCGGGCGCATCCCGGCACCTTCGGTGCATCCCACACCTATCGCGCACCGGCACGAGACCGGGCAACCCCATCAGCCCTGACACGCGACAGCCCGTCCCGGGTTCGTCCCCGGAACGGGCTGGGAAGCGCGCCCGGCGCGACGCTGTGCTGTGCTGTGCTGTGCGTCAGCGGCCCGGGACCGGCGCGCGGTGCGTCAGCGGCCGGTGCCGCCGTAGACGACGGCCTCGTCCGAGTCGCTGTCCAGGCCGAACGCGGTGTGCACGACGCGCACCGCCTCGTTCACGTCGTCCGCGCGGGTGACGACCGAGATACGGATCTCCGAGGTGGAGATCAACTCGATGTTCACGCCCGCGTTGGACAGCGCCTCGAAGAACGTCGCCGTCACACCCGGGTTCGTCTTCATCCCGGCGCCGACGAGCGAGATCTTGGCGATCTGGTCGTCATAGCGCAGCGAGTCGAAGCCGATCGTCTCCTTACGCTTCTCCAGCGCCTCGATCGCCCGCTTGCCGTCCGTCTTGGGCAGCGTGAAGGAGATGTCGGTCAGCCCCGTCGTCGCGGCGGAGACGTTCTGCACCACCATGTCGATGTTCAGCTCGGCGTCGGCGACGGCGCGGAAGATGGCCGCGGCCTCACCGGGCTTGTCCGGGACGCCGACGATCGTGACCTTGGCCTCGGAGGTGTCGTGCGCCACGCCCGAGATGAGCGCCTGCTCCATCGGATCGTCCCCTGTTCGCGGTTCGTTGCTGACCCACGTACCGGGCAGGCCGGAGAACGACGAGCGGACGTGGATCGGGATGTTGTAACGGCGTGCGTACTCCACGCACCGGTGCAGCAGCACCTTGGAACCGGAGCTGGCCAGCTCCAGCATGTCCCCGAAGGAGATCCAGTCGATCTTCCGGGCCTTCTTCACCACGCGCGGGTCGGCCGTGAAGACGCCGTCCACGTCGGTGTAGATCTCGCAGACCTCGGCACCGAGCGCGGCGGCCAGCGCCACCGCGGTGGTGTCGGACCCGCCACGCCCCAGCGTGGTGATGTCCTTGCTGTCCTGTGAGACGCCCTGGAAACCGGCGACGATGGCGATGTTGCCCTCGTCCAGCGCGGCCTGGATACGCCCCGGCGTGACGTCGATGATCTTCGCCTTGTTGTGCACCGAGTCGGTGATCAACCCGGCCTGGCTCCCGGTGAAGGACTGGGCTTCGTGACCGAGGGACTTGATCGCCATGGCCAGCAGGGCCATGGAGATGCGCTCTCCGGCGGTCAGCAGCATGTCGTACTCACGCCCCGAGGTGACGGGGGACACCTCGCTGGCGAGATCGATCAACTCATCCGTCGTGTCGCCCATCGCCGAGACCACCACGACCACCTGATGGCCGCGCTGCTTCGCCTCGACGATCCGCTTGGCGACGCGCTTGATGCCCTCTGCGTCGGCAACGGAGGAGCCGCCGTACTTCTGCACGACTAGGCTCACGTGCGCTCCTCGTTTCTCAGTCTCACCGGACCCGTTCGCCGGGGCCCTGGTCGGCTCATTTTATCGAGCGGGGCCGCTCCGGCCTCCCGGAGCCGCATCCTGAGACGCGGCGGCACCCGCCCAGCGTGCACCCCTGCCCCGTTCACGCCGTCCCACACGGGAACGTGCGGCACCTCACACGCCCCCCGGCCGGGCAAAGATCCGGCCCCGCCCGGCCCGGGCTGTCAGCGCCGGGTGCGAGCCTGCACCCCATGCCGCACACCACCCCGCCCACCGCACCACTCACCGCGACACCCCTGACGCTGAGCACACTGGAAGCCGCCATCCGGGCGAGCTGGGCCGAGGACACCAGCGAACCGTCCGACCTCACCCGCATCCCCTGGACACCGGACAACCCGGCCTGGGGCCACTGCGACATCACCGCGCTCGTCGCGCACGACTTCCTCGGCGGCGAGCTGATGCGCGGCGAGGTGTACGGGGCTAGCGGCAGGCAGGAGGGCTATCACTGGTGGAACCGCCTCCCGGGCGGGCTGGAGCTGGACCTCACCCGGGAGCAGTTCCAGCACGGCGAGCGCGTGACCGGGGGCGAGCCCGTCCCCCGGCCCACCGCGCACCCGTTCCGCCGCGCCGAGACGTACGACGTGCTGCGCGCCCGCGTCCTCACCCGGCTGGCCGGGCGGCCGGGGGTCAGCGCCGCCGGTCGATCGCGGTGAGGTCGATCTGCACGGTGAACGGCACGGTGAGCTTCAGCTCGTCGTGGTGGATGCCGGTGAGCGCGTACGTGCGCGGGGCGGGGTCCAGCTCGTGGACGTAGACGACGGGGCGGTCGTCCACGTTCTCCACCCGCCAGAAGTGCGGAATGCCCGCCGCCGCGTACTTGGCGGGCTTGACGCGCCGGTCCCGCGTCTCGGAGTCCGGGGAGACCACCTCGACGGCGAGCACCACGTCCTCCGGCGCGAAGGTGGTCTGCCGCAGATTCCGCAACGCCTCCGCACGCACCACGACGAGATCGGGCTCCGGCCGCGAACGCTGCGACAGCGTGACCGTCATCTCGCGGTAGACGTCGAACTCGCTCGGCAACGCCTGCAACAGCGTGGACTGCAATAGCAACAGGACGCGCTCACGGAATGCGGTCTGCGGACTCACTACGGACAGGCTCCCGTCGATCAGCTCCGTGTGCGGGGGCAGATCCGGAAGGCGGTCCAGGTCCTCGGCGGTGTAGCCACCCTGTGGCGGCCTGGGCCAGCGGTACTCGGGTTCGGTGCCCATCAAGGTCCCTTCGTGGCTACCCCGGCCTCCGAGTCGGAGTATGGGGTACCTCCTGCTTGCGGGGAGATACGAAGCTCATGTAGAGCAGGGCAGGGGAGAGGTATCGCCTCCAGAGCGGTTGGGCGTCTGCGGCCACCGGCCGACTCCCGTCACTCACCCAGGAATTGATAGCATGTGAGCTGTGACACAGCAGGTTAAGCGGGCGTTCAAGTACCGCTTCTACCCCACGGACGAGCAGGCGGCTGAGCTGTCGCGCACGTTCGGCTGTGTCCGTCTGGTGTACAACATGGCGCTGGAGGAGCGTACCCGGGCCTGGTACGGCGAACAGCGCCGTATCTCCTACGTGCAGTCCTCCGCCGCGCTGACCCAGTGGAAAAAGACGGAGGAACTGGCCTTTCTGGCCGAGGTATCCGCTGTCCCGCTTCAACAGGCACTGCGGCATCTTCATACAGCGTTCGGGAACTTCTTCGCCCAGCGCGCGAAATATCCGCGCTACAAGTCGCGCAAGAAGTCCCGTGCGGCGGCCGAATACACCCGCAGCGCCTTCACCTGGCGCGATGGCAAGCTGACACTGGCCAAGATGGTCGGGCCACTGAATATCCGCTGGTCGCGGCCCCTCCCCAAGGAAGCGGAGCCGACGACGGTGACGGTCTCCCGCGACAGCGCCGGGCGCTGGTCCATCTCGATGCTGTGCGAGGACACCGTCAGCCCGGCCCCCGCCACCACGAACGCGGTCGGGATCGACGCTGGGATTATCTCTCTGGTGACCCTCTCGACCGGGGAGAAGATCACCAACCCCCGGAACGAGCACCGTGACCGCGCCCGACTGGCCCGTGCACAGCGGGAGCTGTCCCGCAAGGCCAAGGGCTCCTATAACCGGGCTAAGGCCCGCGTAAAGGTCGCCCGCGTGCACGCTCGGATCGCCGACCGGCGCCGGGACTTCCTGCACAAGCTGTCGACTCGGCTCGTCCGTGAGAACCAAACGGTCGTGATCGAGGACCTTACCGTCCGCAACCTGCTGAAGAACCGCTCGCTGGCGCGGGCGATCTCCGATGCCTCGTGGACGGAACTGCGCTCCATGCTGGAGTACAAGTGCGCCTGGTACGGGCGCGAACTCGTCGTGATTGACCGCTGGTTCCCCTCCAGCAAGCTGTGCGGGGCCTGTGGCACGGTCGCGGCGAAGCTGCCGCTGAACGTTCGCGCGTGGAGATGCGGCTGCGGCGCCGTGCACGACCGCGACGTGAACGCGGCACGCAACATTCTGGCCGCCGGGCTGGCGGCGTCTGCCTGTGGAGACGGTGTAAGACCTCAATGGGAGTCCTCCCGGACGGGGCAGTCGTCGGTGAAGCAGGAAACCCAGCGGGCGACCGCTGGAACCTCCGCCTCTAGCGAGGGAAGAAGTCAACACTGCTCCCATGGCCGCCGCCGCCGCGATCATCGCCTGTCTGACGAGCGTACCCAGGGCCGCTGATGACAGCATCACCCTTCGGGGGGTCACTGCGGGGGCAGAAGAAACGATCTTTGGAACAGATGAGCGGTGGCGGGCATACCGGGCGCGGGGCCGGGTAGCCGGTCGGCGAAAAGCCCACCTCCGTGTGAAGGAGAACCGCCGTGCTGATGGCTCACCCCGTGGTCCTGCGCAAGCTGGTCGAGGAGTACGAGACCCTGGCCGCGCTGCACGCGGAAGAGGGTGGCCCCGAGGTGCGCCAGCGCATGACGGACCTCGCCTACACGCTGTGCGTCTCCACGGGCACGCGTGACGTGGACAGCGCGCTCGTCGCCGCCCGGCACCAGCTGCCCGGCGCCCGGGTGGAGGACGACTCGCTGCTCACCGCGTGAACCCATACCGCGCGAGCAGCGAGAAGCGGCCCGCGCGCCGCTCGACGGTGACCGGACGGCGGCACGGCCCCACCCTGCGGCCGTGTCCAGCGCCGGTCACGCGCCGGTGCACGGCGGCGGCGAACGGCTCCCCGGCGCGGCGCAAGCAGACCAGCTCGTACCACTCCGGGTGGCCGGTACCGGTGTCCAGCAGGCCGAGCCGCAGCCGCACGTAGCGGACGTTCGGCGAGGTGGCGCTGACGCTCAGCACCGCCTCGTACGGGATGCGCGTGACCGTCGTGCGGTCCTCCCACACGATGCCGTCCTCACCGCACCGGACGGTCACCCCCGCCGCCCGCAGCTGCGGCGTCTCCGCAGCCGTGGCCGCCGTGACGTCGGTGGTTCCGGTGGATGTGCTGCGTCTGGTGGTCATCGTCGTCTTCATGGCCGGAGCCCCCCTTCCCCTGAGTGCTCCGACCCTCCCCTACGCGCCGCCCACGCACCATGCCCACGCCCGGCGGTTCCCCACCACATCCGGTTGCCGAACCCCGGCAACCGGATGTGACCGGTGGGAGCACGCCCGGGCCTGATCGGTCAGTGCGGGTGTGTGATGGTTTTTGTCCTGACGGCGGAGATGAAGGACGCCCAACTCGGCCCGGGGAAGCGCAGGGCCGGTCTGTGGGACGCCTTGGAGTCCCGGACGGGGACGATCCCGGGCAGGTTGTCGGCCACCTCGACGCAGTCGCCGCCGCTGCCGCCGCTGTGGGAGGACTTGCGCCAGCGGGGTGCGGTGGCGGGCTGCAACGCGGTGACGAACGCCGTCCAGCCTGCGGCCGGGAAGGTGAGCACGGGGCCGGTGGGGGCCTTCGAATCCCGGACCGGGACGAAGCCGGGGGCGCCGTCCGCGACTTCTACGCAGTTGCCGCCGCTGCCGCCGCTGTAGGAGGACGTGTGCCAGTGGAGTTCGCTGTGTTGGTCATACATGCGCATGACCCCAGGATTCCCCTGGGGTCATGCCCGGATGCGGTGGTCCGTCAGAACGGCCGGAACGCGTCCTGCTTCACTGCGGTGACGAACGTCGTCCAGCCCGTGACACCGAAGACGAGCGCGGGGCCGCTGGACACCTTGGAGTCCCGGACGGGCACGACCCCGGGGAGGTTGTCGGCCATCTCGACGCAGTTCCCGCCGCTGCCGTCGCTGTAGGAGGACTTGCGCCATTCAGCAGAGTGGAGGTCCTGCTTACTCTTCATCCGTGTAATCCTTCGCCGCCGACTCGATCATGGCCAAGGACAGTTTCGGCGAGAGCGCCGCTGCCCCAACGAGATCGTAGGCCATGGTGTAGCGCTCGACCTGGGCTGGATCGTCCAGCAGTTGTCCTGTTCCCAGACCTTCCAGGTATGCCAGAGGCGGGGCGTCTGGGAAGGCCATCAGCTTGAGCCCTCCACCGAGCGCCGGGTGCCCGCCCGCCGAGAATGGGAGCACTTGGACGATGATGCGGTGGCTGCGGGTGAGAACCGCAATGTGCCTCAGGGCCTCCCCCATGACTGCACGCCCCCCGACTGCTCGACGAAGGACAGCCTCGTCGAGGATGCCCCAGAACAACGGGGTTGTTGGGTCGCTGAGGATGCGTGCTCGCTCCAGCCGACCGGCCACGCGCTCTTCGATCAGCTCGTCCGGTGCCGTCGGTTCGTACTCACGGCATACCGATCGGGCGTACGCCTCCGTCTGGAGCAGACCGGGGATCAGGAGTGGCGCGTACTCACGGATCGTTTGCGCCACCGCTTCCGCCTCCGCTGCCTCGGCGAAGTGGTCTGGGTAGCGGGACTTGTTGGCGGCCTCGCAGTTGCGGAGGAAGTAGCCGTCCGTCCCCAGGATCTCGTCGAAGCGGCGGGCGAAGTCGGGGAGCATGCGGCGGGTGCCTGACTCCAGCTGGCCGATGAACGAGCCGCTGGTGAAGACCAGGGCGCCGAGTTCTTCCTGGGACAGGCCCGCTGCCTCACGCTTGTGGCGGAGTTCGGCGCCGAGCATGGCGCGGGGTGAGGAGGATGGGTCGAGCATCTTCGGTCCGGGCACGGCAACTCCTCGTTGAGCAGGGTGCGTTGTTGGACTTTTCGCCTGTTAAGCCTAACGCGGAATGGCCACGCTGGGTAGGGAAAAGAAAACTCAGCGTGGAAGGCGGTTTCATGACAGCGTTCAGGAAGACGGCGGCGGCCGAGCGCATCCGGGCGGCGGAGGACGTCGCGGAGGAGTTGCGCGGGGCGTTGCGGGCGGCCGGAGTCACCCTGCCGTCGCTGCGGCTCGACCCGGTGTCGTGTGCCCGGGAGGAGCCGTGGCCGCTGGTGGACCTCGGTTGCTGCAACCAGGAGACGGCGGCCCGGCTGGCGGCGGCGCTGCGTGCGGGAGCCGCCCGGTGAACGCGACGCCACAGCCCCCGGAGCCGGGGCGCCCGGACGCGGAGTCGCCGCAGGTGGGCATGTACGCGGTGGACGAGCGCACGGATCGGGTGGGGCAGGTGATGGGCCATGTCGGCGGGCGGGTGCAGTTGCGGCCACCGGGCGGCGGGCGGGAGTGGGACTGTCCGCCGGAGGAGGTGCGCGCGGCCGGGGTGCTGGACCAGTTGCGTGCCCGGGTGACGGAGATCAACCGGGAAGGGAGGCTGCCGTCGTGAGCGTACGGGCGGTGTTGCGCTTCGCGCGGTGGACGCTGACGCCGGACCGGGAGCCGGACGCGGAGCCGGTGACGTTCGCGATGGAGTGCGCGGTGTGCGAGAAACGGTCGGCGCCAAGTGTGGACTTCGCGGACGCACAGCGGTGGACGTTCACCCACGCGGGCCGCAATCCGAGCCACCACACCTACCGGGAGCTGATCACCCGGCCGTGGCGGGCCTGGCGCGCGGAGCCGGGGTGACCGCGCGCCGAACCCGGGCCGCCGCGCACGGGGGCGGGGCACAGGTGTCGGCTCCCTCATCGCGGGCCTTGGGGGCAGCGCCCCACCGGCCTCCTTCCGGCCGCAGCGTGACATGGGGGCCGCCACTGTGCAGGATGACGTGCGTGGCAGCCGGAATACGGATACGCAAGGAAAGCGGCACCCCCTGATGGACGCGGCGGGGAGCGGGGCAGTCCCGATAGCTGAGCCCTGCTGGGTGGGGCGGCTGCGGCGGGCGCTGACGCCGCAGGCCGGGGAACCGGTGCTGGTCCTCGTCGCGGGGGCGGCCGGAACCGGCAAGAGCCACCTGGCGCGCCGCCTGCTGGAGCTGCCGGAGGCGCGGCGGGCGGCGGCCCGGGTGCGCTGGACGTGCGGCCAGCCCGCCGGGGACGGCGAGGCGCCCCCCGAGCCGCCCGAGGGTGACGCGCCGAGGCTGCTCGTGGTGGAGGACGCGCACCGGGCCGGGCCGGACGAGCTGGCGCGGCTGCGCGAGCTGCTGGAGCGTCCGCACGGCGGGCTCGCGGCCCTCGTCACCTACCGGCCCGAGGAGCTGGCCGCGCCCGGCCTGCCGCTCGGCGCCCCCGTGGGCTACCCGCCCGCGCTCACCGTGCTGCGGCACCGCGTCGAGCCGTGGACGCCGGGGCAGGTGCGCCAGGCCGCCGCCGGGGTGCTGGGCGCGGGCGCGTGCACCGCGGAGGCCGTCGCCCGGCTGCACGCGTGCTCCGGCGGGGTGGCCGCCGTGGTGCTGGACCTGCTCGCCGTGCTCCGCGATACCGCGCCGCCGCGCTGCACCCCGGCCGACGTGGACGCCGCCGGGGTGCCGGTGCGGCTCGCAGAACAGGCGCTCGGGCGCACCGCCGCCCTGGCGCCGGAGCACCGCCCGGTGGTGTGGGCGGCAGCTGTGCTGGGCGAACCGGCGACCGGGGCGGAGCTGGCCGCCGTCGCCGGGCTGTCCCCGGAGCGGGGGCGGGCGGCGCTCGTCGCGGCGCTGGCCGGGGCGGCGCTGGCGGAGGCGCCGGAACCGGGCGTGTCCGGCGGTATGGCGTGCGGGTACGGCGGGTGTGGCGGCAGTGGGCGGTACGCGTTCGCGGTGCCGCTGGCGGCGCGCGCGGTGCACGAGGCGCTGCCCGGGCCCGTCCGCGAGGAGCTGCACGGGCGTGCCGCCGACGTCCTGGCGCAGCGGCAGCCGGTGCCGTGGTTCGCGCTGGCGCAGCACCGGCGGGCCAGTGGGCGGGTGCGGCCGTGGCTGCGCGCGGTGGAGCAGGCCGCGCGGCAGGCCGCCGACGCCGGACGGCACCAGGATGCGATCGGCCTGCTGGAGCGCACCCTGGCCTCGCCCGCCGTGCCGCCGACGGCCCGGGCCCGGCTGGCGCCGGTCCTGGCGCGCAGCGCGGTGGTCGGCCTGCGCTCGGACCAGACGGTGGAGGTGCTCCGTCAGGTGGTGGAGGACGAGGCGCTGCCCGCCGCCGTCCGGGGTGAACTGCGCCTGGACCTGGGCCTGTTGCTGTGCAACCAGGTGGGGCACGGCCCGCAGGGCTGGGCGGAGCTGGAGCGGGCTGCGGCCGAACTGCGCACCGGCCGACCGGATCTGGCGGCCCGGGCCATGTCGGCGCTCGCCATGCCGTACTGGGCCGACGCCGCGCTGGCCACCCACCTGGAGTGGCTGGCCGGTGCCGAGGAGGCCGCCGCCGACAGCGGTGAGGACCTGGTGCGTACCGCCGTGCACGTCAACCGGGCGAGCCTGGCGCTTAGTTACGGTGACCCGAAGGGGTGGGAGCTGCTGGACGGGCTGCCGACCGACCACGCCGACCGCCGGGTGCGGCAGCACGCCGCGCGCGGCCTGTGCAACGCCGCCGACGCGGCGGTGTGGCTCGGCTACTACGACCGGGCCGAGGCGCTGCTGACCGACGGGCTCGCCCTGAGCAAGAAGAGCGGTGCCCCCTACACCGAGCAGACCGGGCTGGGTGGGCGGCTGCTGCTGGAGTGGCACTGTGGCCGCTGGGCGGGGCTGGCGGCGCGGTGCGAGGCGTTCGTGACGGCTACCTCCGACATGCCGGTCATCGCCGCCGACGCCCGCATGGTGATCGGCCTGCTGAGCGTCGCGCAGGGCGAGTGGGGCCGGGCCACGGGCTGGCTCACGGGCCAGGACGCGCCGACCGCCGAGCACGCGGCCGCCCCCCTGGCGGCGGCCAGTGCGGGCGCGCTGATCCGGATGGCGCTGGCGCGGCAGGACGTGGCCGGGGCGGCGGACGCGGCCCGGGCGGCGTGGAGCAAGATCGCCGCGAAGGGGGTGTGGGTGTGGGCCGCCGACCTCGCCCCGTGGGCGGTGGAGGCCCTGGGCGCGGCCGGGGACGTGCCGGGCGCCCGTGCCTTGGTGGACACCTACGCGGGCGGGCTGGCCGGGCGGGACGCCCCGGTCGCGCACGCCGCGCTGGACTGGGCGCGCGCGGTGCTGGCCGAAGCGGAGGGCGAGCCGCAGCGGGCGGTGGAGCTGTACCGGGCGGCGTCCGGCGCGTTCGCCCGGCTGCCGCGTCCGTACGCGCGGGCGCTGACGGCCGAGGCGGCGGCCCGCTGCGTGCTGGAGCACGCGCCCGCCGAGGGGCTGGTGGCCGATCGGGCGGTCAGCGAACTCACCTTGTGCGCACAGCAGTTGACGCAGCTGGGCGCGGTGTGGGACGCCGCCCGGGCGCGCGCGGTGCTGCGCGCGCACCAGCCCGCCGAGGAACGCCGTCCGCCCGGACGCCCGTCCTACGGCGACCAGCTCTCCCCGCGCGAGCGGGAGGTCGCGGAGCTGGCGGGCACGGGGCTGACGAACAAGGAGATCGCCAGCACCCTGCACCTGTCCCCGCGCACGGTGGAACAGCACGTGGCCCGCGCGATGCGCAAACTCGGCACGGGCTCGCGCCAGGAACTCTCCGGGGCGGCCCACGCCCCGGGCGCGGAGGGCTGAACGCGGCCGGGAGGGCGTCCGTTCGCGGGCAGAGGTTTACCGGGCAGCTAGCAGGCGCAAGCGTTCGGCGGCCGGGGCGCGGCGCTGCGGGCGGCGCGGAGGCGCAGTTCAGGGCAGACCACCACGCAGGCGGCTGGCCTGGACCAGGGGCGGGGTTCGCCGGAGTTATTTGCGTATCCGTAGGAGGGGGCATCCGGATAGGCCCGCTCGGTAAGACCGCCGTAAGTTTCTGGACACCGGTTGGCCGAATGTTCGCCTGAGGCGGGGGATTCGCCACTGACGCGCTTCGGCCGCCGGTGTCGTGCACGGGCATCCGGGGGGAGCCGCGTGCCGGCCAAGCCGCCCGAACAGGCGGCGACCGCCGGCACCGTGCGGTCCCGGCATCCGGGCACGAGTGCGGCGCATCCAACCGTATTCGTGCCCGGGGCTCTCCCCGCTGCTCGACGCGCCGCGCAGGCCACCCCCCACCCCCTCACCCCCCTCACCCCCCTC
>NZ_JAEVFI010000035.1 GCF_019303495.1 Streptomyces sp. JJ66
GACCTCTTCAACGGAAACCCCTGGCTGCCACCCGCTCACACGTAATCAACCACCTGAGCAGTCACGTGGTGGTGCTTTCTGATGATTTCCGTGGCTGCAATCGCTGTAATCACTTGGGAGAAGGTTCGCAAATGATCGCCGTTGAGTATTTCCGGTCCACGGTAGTCCATTGACTAGCGGTGCTCTCGATCGGCGTGCTGTAGGAGACCTGTGAAGATTTGCGGGTTCGCCAGCGGTGAGGTGACCGTAGATCGCCCGACACTCACTCGGACCGAGGGGCTGCGGCTCGCCGTTTGAATTGATCGGCCCTGCCGAGAAACGCGGGGGTGCTTCAGGCGTCGGCGATCAGCAAGTAGAGGAAGAAGAGGACGCTGGGGGCGCCGGTGGGGAGGCCGGTGAGGCACAGAATCCGGTGCGGTCCCGCCACCAGGCCCAGGATGCCGAAGGTGAGGGCGAGGGCGCCGAACGTCAGCGAGAGCGCGATGCCGAGCAGGGCGTAGGTGAGCAGGCTGAGAACGCCGAGCGTGAGGGAGACGCCGCCGTAGAGTGAGGCGGGGGTGTCCGCTGCTGGGGTGTCCGGTCGTCGGGTGGTCATACCCGTTCCTTGCTCGTTGGTGTGGGAGCTGGGGCCGGAGCGTGGGCTGTTTCTGGGCGGGGTTGGTGGTCAGGTCCGCTGGGGTGGGTCGCGCTTCCTTGCCGTCAGGCGGTGATCGTGCCGTCTACGTAGACCCAGGCGCCCTCGTGGCGGGTGAAGCGGCTGTGTTCGTGCAGGGTGCCGGGGGTGCCGTGGGCGGTGTAGTGGGCGCGGAACTCCACTGTGCCGTGCGTGCCGAAGGGGCCGCCGTCGCTGCTGTTCAGCACGTCCAGCCGCAGCCAGCGTTGGCCGGGGTCGAGGTCGAGTCGGGCTGGGCGGGTGCGCGGGTGCCAGGTGCACAGTAGGTAGCCGACGTCCCCGATGGCGAACGCGCTGTACCGGGAGCGCATCAACTCCTCTGGGGTCGCTGCCTGGGCGTGCCCTCGGTGCAGCCGTCCGCAGCAGTGCTCGTATGCCTCCGGTCGTCCGCATGGGCACTCTGCCCCGCGTGCGTCTTCCGTCATGCGGTCATTGTGCCGTCCGGCGCGCTGGCGCTCAGTCGCCGCCCGGTCCTTTGCCGTATGGGGCGAGGAGGAAGGTGACCTCCAGATTGGTCAGGTAGGCGTCGCGTTGGCGGAGGAAGGTGCGTACGTGGGGTTGCCGCTCGTGCGCGTCGAATGCCGGGCGGTCGGCGTACCACTCGTAGAAGACCCGCATCAGCGGTTCGTGCGGCACCCGGTGCACGAGGTAGACGAGGGTTCCCGGTTCCGTCCGGCGGATCGCGGCGACGGTCGCTTCGGTGAGCGCGTCGAACCGCGTCGCCGCGTCCTCGTCGCGCAGCTCGAACCGCACGACGAGGCCGACGCCGCTCATGGGGTGAACCGGCCACACCGGACGGCGCCGACAAACGCCGTCCACCCCGTGCGCGGGAACGTGAGCACGGGTCCGGTGGGCTCCTTGGAGTCTCGGACCGGTACGGCTCCGGTGGCGGCGGCGGACGGCGCCCACTCGACGCATCCACCGCCCCCACCGTTGCTGTAGGTGGACTTGACCCAGGTCATCTCGGTTCCCCTTGTCAGGCGGTGAAGTTGTCCCGTTTGACTGCGGTGACGAAGGTGGTCCAGCCGTGTGAGGTGAAGGACAGGACCGGCCCGGTGGGCTCCTTGGAGTCTCGGACCGGTACGGCTCCGGTGGTGGTGGCGGACGGCGCCCACTCGACGCATCCGCCGCCGTCACCGTTGCTGTAGCTGGACTTGACCCAGGTCATGGGCGAAATGCTCAGGGGAATCCGGTTCATGATGACAGTGCCTCCATTGCTGTAGACAGAACGGCCGCCGTCTTCCTCGGCGACAGGGCGTGCGCTCTCATCCGATCGTATGCCCGACGCCGCATCGCAACGCGTTCCTGATCCTCCAGGAGTGTGCCACTGGCGATGCCTTCCTCGTATGCCACACAGGTGCGGTCGGTGAGTGTCATCAAGGTCAGCGTCCCTCCGAGCAGCGGGTGTTCACCATGTTCGAACGGAAGAAGCTGGATCAGGGTGCTTGGCGTCTCGGTCAGGGGGATCAGACGTGCGAGCTGGTCCTTCATGACGGCCTGGCCGCCCACTGGGCGGCGGATCACCGCTTCGTCCAGGATCACCGTCATCTCGGACAGTGTCTCTGAACGCAGCAGCGTCTGGCGGCTCATTCTGGCAGCGACCCTCGCCTCGATCTCGTCGGGTGTTGCGGTGTCGTCGCTGACGCGGAAGATCGCGCGGGCGTAGGGCTCGGTCTGGAGGATGCCGGGGACGAGGTGACCGGCGTACTCGTCGATGACGCGGGCGCGGGTTTCCAGCTCCATCCGGCGTCGGTACCGGTCCGGGTGGACCTCGGTTCGGGCCAGGGCGTAGAGGCGCTGGAAGAAGCCGTCGGTTCCGAAGGCGGCGTCCAGTTGTGCCGGGAGCTGGGGCGGGATCATCGTCTCGGCGGTCTCGATCCGGGCCAGGTGGCTCTTGCTGTAGTTCACGACCTCCGCGAGCCGTTCCAGGCTCATGCTGGCCAGCTCGCGGTGTCTGCGGAGTTCGGCACCGAAGAGGTGGCGGGCGGAGCGGTGCGGGGTCAGCGGGTGTGCGGGCCTTCCCATGGGGCAACTCCCTTTTCCCAAGCGCGCTTGTGGGACGTGACGCTCTTTCAGATGATACGCGCACAGGGCGATCCTGGGAGCACGGAACGTAAAGATCGCCAGGAAGGGGCTGTGAACGTGATTGCTGACGGCAGGGTGGGTGAGGCGGAAGGGGCGGTCGCGGAGTTGCGGGCGGCGTTGGCGGCGGCAGGGGTGTGCGTGCCCGGGGTGCACGTGGACCGGCGGGTGTGGGACGCGCCGGAGCACGGTGTCGTGCGGCTCGTGGAGTTGGGCAGCATGCTGCCCGGTGGCGCGCGCGAGCTGGCGGCGGTGGTGCGCAGGGGGACGGCGCCCTGTGCGGCGTGCGAGCAGCTGTTGGGAGCCTACGCCGAGCTGTTGCGCGCGCACCGGGGTGAGAGCCGGGTCCCGGTGGCGGGACGGGCCGGGGGCGGCGAGCTCGCCGTGCGGGCGGAGCGGTTGAGGCGGGCGATCCAGGCCCACCTTGACGGGCTGGCCCGGCGGTGACGCGGCGCGTGTTCCGGTTCCGGGAGTACACGGTGTGCCGCGACGAGGAGCCGGACGCCGAGCCCGTCGCCCACGTCATGCAGTGCGCGGTGTGCGGGGTGACGGGGCCGGAGGCCGGGGAGCTGGGGGAGGCCACGCGGTGGGCGCTGCGGCACGTGCGGGAGCAGCCGGAGCACTTCACCTACCGGCGGCTGGTGCGGCTCCCGTACCGCGTCGTGCCGGGGAGTTGGCGGTGAGCGCCCGGCTGTGGGCGCTGGCGGTCGGGGTGGTGGCCGGTGTGCTGGCCCGTGTGCTGCCGGGCACGGGGCGCCGCCGTCGCGGTGCGCGGGGCCGAACCGTTGTGGTCGCGCCGTGGTGTCCTCTGCGCACGCGGTCCCCGCGATCCTCGTGGTCGCCGCGTCGGCCCGTGCGGGCGCCCGTGCGGTCACTGCGCGCCGAGGGGGAGTGGGAGCGTCCGGTGCTGTCCGCGCCGGTTGTGCTGGACCCGGACGCGTTCGGCGTCGTCCGGCGCTACGTCCTGCGGCACGGTGAGCGCTGCTCGCCGGGTGGGGCGCCGGAGACGCTGTAGCCGTGCGGCGCGGTTATGGCGTACTCGGGTGCTCTGGTGACTCCGGCCTCTGCGGTGACTCCGGGTCCGCTGGCGGCTCCGGGTCCGCTGAGGATTCCGGCGCGCGGTGGTGGGAGATCCAGTGGTCGAATTCGGTGCGGACGCGGCGGTCGAGGGCCATGGCCAGTTCGGCGTCCACGACCTGTTTGGCGTGCGGGCGGAGGCGTTCGACGGCGGCGGTGACGTCGGGGAGGGGGCGGTCGTCGGCGAGGAGGTGTTCGGCCAGGAGGCTGCCGAAGACGGCTGCGATGGCCTCGACCTGGTGGCGCACCTCGCGGGCACCGGTGAGGACCCGGGACAGCGGGATGCCTTCGCGGACCAGGGCGGCGGACGCGTCCAGCAGGCGGCGGCTGACGTGGACGATCTCGTCGCCCTCGATGGCGAGGTAGCCGAGGTTGATGGAGTCGGAGAGGTTGTCCGGGGTGTCCTCGCCGGGGAAGTGGGCGGCCAGTTCCTCGGGGGTCAGGCGGACCGGTGTCTCCTCGGAGAACGGCGGGGCGGGGGCGGGGCCGATGCCCAGGAGTTCGGCGGCGCTGCGGGAGTCGCGGCCCTTTTCGAACGCGACCAGCAGTTCGGCGATGCCGCCCAGGGTGTGGCCACGGGAGAGGAGGGCCTGGATGGTGCGCAGCCGGGCCAGGTGGTGTTCGTTGTACCAGGCGATGCGTCCCTCGCGGCGGGGTGGGGAGAGCAGGCCGCGTTCGCGGTAGAAGCGCACGGTGCGGACGGTGATACCGGCCTGTTCGGCCAGCTCCGTCATGCGGTACTCGCGGCTGTCGGCGGTCGCGTCGGCGGGCGGGTCGGCGGGCGCGTCGCTGGTGGTGCCGGTCACCGCGCTGGCCGCCGCGCCCGGTGCCGTGCTTCCGGGCACGCTGGTGGCGGCCCTGGCGCCCCGGGCGGCCCGGGCCGCTGGGTCGGCGGGTGCGTTGGTGTCCTTGTCGGTGGTCCCCACGCCGTCAGCCTATGGGGTGGCGGCGTGGGGACCCCGGGGTGCGACCGGCGGTAACTTTTCTGCGCGCGACCTCTACCCACGCGTAGGCGCCTCCCCTACAGTGCCATTGCGCCAGTGATTGCTGGCACGGTTCCGACCGGGAGGGCGCGGCATGACCGAGCGGGAACACGAGCGGGAACACGAACATCTGCGGGTGGCGGTGATCGGGTCGGGGTTCGGCGGCCTGGGAGCCGCCGTACGCCTGCGCCGCGCGGGCGTCACGGACTTCGTGGTGCTGGAGCGCCGGGACGCGGTCGGCGGGACGTGGCACGACAACACCTACCCCGGGTGCGCCTGCGACGTGCCCTCGCACCTGTACTCGTTCTCCTTCGCGCCCAACCCCGACTGGCCGCGCAGCTTCTCCGGGCAGGAGCACATCCGCGCCTACCTGGAGGACGTCGCCGACACCTTCGGGCTGCGTCAGCACATCCGGTTCCGGCACGAGGTGCTCCAGGCGAGCTGGGACGGCGAGGCGCTGCACTGGGTGGTGGAGACCTCGCAGGGCACCCTCACCGCCGACCTGCTCGTCTCCGCCGCCGGACCGCTGTCCGACCCCAAGATTCCGGACATCCCCGGTCTCGCGAGCTTCCCCGGCGCGGTGTTCCACTCCGGGCAGTGGGACCACGGCTACGACCTGCGCGGCAAGCGCGTCGCCATGATCGGCACCGGGGCGTCCGCCATCCAGGTCGTGCCCGCGATCCAGCCCGACGTCGGCCACCTGACGCTGTTCCAGCGCACGCCGCCGTGGGTGCTGCCGCGCGTGGACCGCCGGATCAGCGGCGCCGAACGCTGGCTGCACCGCACGCTGCCCGCCACCCGGTACCTGCGCCGCCAACTGCTGTGGGCCATCCGCGAGTTGCAGGTGGGCGCGTTCACCAAACACCCGGGCGAGCTGGGCTTGGTGGAGAAGCTGGCGTCGGCCCATATGAAGCGCGTCATCAAGGACCCGGTGCTGCGGCGGCAGCTCACCCCCGACTACCGCATCGGCTGCAAGCGCATCCTGCTGTCCAACTCCTACTACCCGGCGCTCGCGCAGCCCAACGTGGACCTCGTCGCGTCCGGGCTGCGGGAGGTGCGCGGCAGCACGCTCGTAGCCGCTGACGGCACCGAGACGGAGGTGGACGCCGTCATCTTCGGCACCGGCTTCCACGTCACGGAAACGCCGATCGCGCGGCGGATCAAGGGCGTCGGCGGGAGGACGCTGGCCGAGTCCTGGAGCGGCGGCATGCAGGCGCTGCGCGGGGCCAGCCAGGCCGGGTTCCCCAACTTCATGACGGTCGTCGGCCCCAATACCGGGCTCGGGAACAGCTCGATGATCCTCATCATCGAGGCCCAGCTGAACTACCTGATCGACTACCTGCGTCACCTCGACACCCTCGGCGGACGCGTCGCGCTCGACGCCCGCGCCGAGGCGGTGCGGGCGTGGAGCGACCACGTACAGGAGCGCATGCGGCGCACCGTGTGGCAGACCGGCGGCTGTCACAGCTGGTACCAGGACGCCAGCGGGCGCAACACCACGGTGTGGCCGGGCACGACGTCCGAGTTCCGCCGGGTGACGCGTCAGGTACGGCTCACCGAGTACGACGTGCTGCGGCCCGGCACCCCGGCCCGTGCCGCCCAGCCCGCGCCCGTCACCGAGGAGGCCGCCGCATGAGCCGCCACCCCGGCCGCCGCATGAGCCGCCGCACCAGCCACCCGGCGCACGCCACCGCCGGGCAGCCCTACGATCCGCCCGCACCCACGCGGGAGCGCGAGGTCATCTCCAGCGCCGGGGCGCGGCTGCACGTCGCCGAGCACGGCCCGGACGACGGACCCACGGTGGTGCTCGTGCACGGCTGGACCTGCTCCGTCGCGTTCTGGGCGCCGGTCATCCGCCGCCTGGTGGCCGACGGATACCGCGTCATCGCCTACGACCAGCGCGGGCACGGCCGTTCCGCGCCCGCCCGGGGCGCCTACAGCACCCAGGCGCTCGCCGACGACCTGTGCGCCGTCCTGGACGCCGTGCTCGCGCCGGGGCAGCGGGCCGTGCTCGGCGGCCACTCGATGGGCGGCATGACGCTCATGGCCGCCGCGAGCCGCCCCACCCTGCGCCGCCGGGCCGCCGCGCTGCTGCTGTGCAGCACCGGCGCGGAGCACCTGGCGCCCCGGGCGCGCGTGCTGCCGCTGCCGGGGCGGGCCGCGCGGTCACGCGCACACCGGCTGCTGCTCAGCTCCGCGCTGCCGCTCGGCCCGGTGACGCCGGTAACCCGGCGGGTGCTGGCCTACGCGACGCTGGGGCCGGGTGCCACGGCGGAGCAGCGGGAGGCCGTCGCCCGCGTCGTGCACGCGTGCCCCCGCCGGGTCCGCGCGGGCTGGGGCCGGGTGCTGGGCTCGCTGGCGCTGGGGCATCAGGTGCCGCGGCTGACGGCGCCCACGGCCGTGCTCGTCGGCACGCGAGACCGCCTCACGCCGCGCCGCCACGCCCGCGCGCTGGTGGCCGCGCTGCCGAACTGCGTGGGCCTGCACGAGCTCCCGGGCCTGGGCCACATGGTGCCCGTGGAGGACCCGGCGGCGGTGACGGACGTACTGCGCGGCCTGGCGCGCGCACACCTGACGACGCCGCGCGAGCGGCAGGACCAGTGGGAGGAGACGGTATGAAGCGCTGGAACGTGGACGGGCAGGTCGTGGTGATCACCGGCGGGGCGCGCGGCGTGGGTGAGCTGCTGGCCCGCAAGCTGGCGGCGCGCGGAGCGAAGATCGCCCTGGTGGGTCTGGAGCCGGAGGAGCTGAGGCGGGTCTGCGCGAGTCTGCCCACGGACGCCGCGCACTGGCACGCCGACGTCACCGACGAGGTGGCGATGGTGCGGGTCGCGCAGGCGGTGGGGGACCGGTTCGGCAGGGTGGACGTCGTCGTCGGCAACGCGGGTGTCGCCTCCGGCGGGCCGTTCGCCACCTCGCAGGCCCAGGCGTGGCGGCGGGTCATCGAGGTGAACCTGCTCGGCGGCACGGTGACGGCGCGGGCCTTCCTGCCGCTGCTGCTCCGCTCCCGGGGGTACTTCCTCCAGATCGCCTCGCTGGCCGCGGTCATCCCGGGGCCGATGATGACGGCGTACTGCGCGTCGAAGGCGGGCGTGGAGGCGTTCGTGCACAGCCTGCGCGCGGAGGTCGCCTACCGGGGGGTGCGGGTCGGCGTCGGCTACCTGAGCTGGACGGACACCGACATGGTGCGCGGCGCGGACGCGCACGACCTGATGCGCGACCTGCGCCGGACGCTGCCGTGGCCGATGAACAAGACGTACCCGCTAAGCCCGGCGGTGGACCGCATCGTGGACGGCGTCGAGCGGCGCGCGTTCCACGTGTACGGACAGTGGTGGCTGCGCGGCCCGCAGGTCATGCGGGGCTGGCTGCCGCCGCTGATCGGTCCTGCGGCGGCCGGGCGGGTCGCGCGGTTCGCCTCGCGGGTGGAGGAAGCGGAACCGGTGGGACTCGTGGGCGCGGGCGGCGCGGCGGACGAGCGGGAGCGGGGGTAGGCACACCCGTCCCGCCCCTCCCGCAACGGGGGTAACCCCCAGGCCCCGAGAGCGGCTTCCGTGCTGACCGCAAGCGCCGGACGAGCTGGGTTCAGCCCGTCCGGCGCTCGCGGTGGGCCGCTCGCGCGGCGGCGCGTTACCGGTCGCGGTCGCGCAGGTCGTCCATCGTGTCGTCCATGCGGTCGCGCTCGTCTTGCAGGCGCTCCTGCATGCCCTGGCCGCGCTCGCTCTCGCGGTCAGCGCCCCGCTCGCGGTCGGTGCCGCGCTCGCGGTCGCCGCGCCGCTGGGCCTCGTCGCGAGCGCGCTCGGCCTTGTCCTTCATGTCCCGTGCCTTGTCCTGCATGCCCATGCTGTGTTCACTCCCAAGTGAGGGTGGGTGGCTCAGCGGTGGTTGAGCCGTGCTCAGCCTGACACGCAGCCGCATTCCTCGCATTCCGGACACTTGCGACGGACCTAGTCACCGCGCGGCGGCAGCGGCGGGCGGCGGCGGTCGGGGGCGGTGTCGTAGCTGGGCGGGACGCTGGCGGGGTGGCGCTCCAGCAGGTCCAGCGCGGTGCGCACGGCGGTGGCCAGGACGACGTAGCGGCCCTCGGCCCAGTCCAGTGGGGTGCGCAGCGCCTCGATGTCGGGGGCGACGCCGTGGTTCTCCACGTCCCAGCCGTAGGCGTCGAACCAGGCGGCGTTCATCGGCACCGTGATGACCGTGCCGTCGCCCAGCCGGTGACGCCCCGTCATGCCGACGACGCCGCCCCAGGTGCGCGTGCCCACCACCGGCCCGAGCTTCAGCAGGCGGAACGCGGCGGTGATCATGTCGCCGTCGGAGGAGGTGGCCTCGTCGGCGAGCGCGACGACCGGGCCGCGCGGGGCGTTGGAGGTGTAGGAGACGGGTTCGGCGTCCCGGGTGAGGTCCCAGCCGAGGATCGCGCGGGTCAGGCTCTCCACCACCAGCTCGCTGATGTTGCCGCCCGCGTTGCCCCGGACGTCCACGATGAGCGCGGGCAGGGAGACCTCCATGCGCAGATCGCGGTTGAACTGCGCCCAGCCGGAGCCGCCCATGTCGGGGATGTGCAGGTAGCCGCACCGGCCGTCGCTCAGCTCGCGCACCACCGCACGCCGTTTGGCCACCCAGTCCTGGTAGCGCAGGGGCCGCTCGTCGATGAGCGGGACGACGGCGACGCGGCGCGCGGGTCCACAGCCGTCCGGGCCACGGAACGTCAGCTCCACGGTGGTGCCGCCCGCCCCGGCCAGCAGCGGATAGGGACCGGCGACCGGGTCCACCGGACGGCCGTCCACGTGGGTGAGCACGGCGCCGTCACGGATGCCGGAACCGGCCAGCGGGGAGCGGGCCTTGGGGTCGGAGGACTCACCGGGCAGGATGCGCCGCACCTGCCAGGCCCCCTCATGGGTGCGGACGAGGTTGGCGCCGAGCAGCCCGATCGGGCGCTGGTAGTGCGGCGGACCCTCGCCCCGGCGCGGCGGGGCGACGTAGGCGTGCGAGGTGCCCAGTTCGCCCAGCACCTCGCGCAGCAGGTCGGCGAACTCGTCGGGGCTGGCGACGCGGTCCACCAGCGGCCGGTACTGGGCCAGCACGGCGTCCCAGTCGATGCCGCACATGCCCGGGTCCCAGAAGTAGGCGCGGGTGATGCGGCCCGCCTCCTCGTACGCCTGCCGCCACTGGGCGCCGGGATGCGCCTCGTGCAGGATGCGGCGCAGGTCGAGCCAGACGGTGGAGTCGGAGTCGGCCTGCTCGCTGGCGGGGACGGCGCGCAGGTCGCCGTCGTCGTTGATCACCATGCGGGTGCCGTCGCCGCTGACGGCGAAGGAGTCCACGTCGGCGCTCAGTTCGGTGCGCTTGGCACGGGTCAGGACGAAGTGCTCCAGGGTGGGGCGCCCGGAGGTGTCGGCGGGGTTGGCGAAGGTCTCGCCGAGCGCGCCGGAGATCGGGAAGCGCAGCCACAGCAGGCCGCCGCCCGCCACGGGGTACAGCCCGCTGTACTTGGACGCCGTCACCGGGAACGGGGTGACGCGGCTGGCCAGGCCCTCGGCCTCCACCGTCACCGGGCGGTCCTCGCCGCCGCCGTCCAGGTCACCGGGGTCCAGGCCGCCGGCGGCCGGGCGGCCCTCGGGGCTCAGGGCGAAGGGGGAGGGTGTGGCCGAGGACAGCGGCACCAGGTGCGGGCGGCAGCCGAGAGGGAAGGACAGGTCGCCGGTGTGCACGTCGTAGACCGGGTCGAAGCCGCGCCAGGAGAGGAAGGCGAGGTAGCGGCCGTCGCGGGTGAACACCGGCTGCTCGTCCTCGAACCGGCCGTCCGTGACGTCGATGACCGTGCCGTCCGCCAGGCGCGCGACGCGGATCTCGCGCAGGGTGCGGCCCACCCCCGGGTGCGACCAGGCCAGCCACTGGCCGTCGGGGGAGAACGCCAGGTCGCGCACCGGGCCGTTGGTGGAGCGGATCAGCTCGGTGACCGGCGGCTGCGGAAGCCGCTCGTCCTCGGGGGCCAGGGCCTCCGTCAGGTCCAGGAGCAACAGGCGTCCGTCGTGCGCGGCGACGGCGAGGGTGTCGCCGCCCGGTGAGGCGACCAGCTCGTGCACCCGGCCCAGGCGTCCGGCGGCCACCCGGTGCGGGTCCTGGCCACCGGAGGCGCGCGGCAGGTAGGCGATCTCGACGGCGTCCTCACCCTCGGCGTCGGTGACGTAGGCGATGCGGCCGGTGGAACCCAGCATCTCCGGCAGCCGCACCCGCACGCCCGGCGTGGTGGAGATGGCGCGGGCCGGGCCGTCACGGTGGGTGAGCCAGTACAGGCTGCCGCCGACGCAGACGGCACTGGCGCGGCCGGTGGTGTCCACGGCCAGCGCGTCCAGGTGCAGCGCGGCGGGCACCTGGTAGGCGCGGCGCCCGGCGCGCGGCCCGCCCAGCTCGACGGCCAGGCGGCGCGGCGTGGCGCCCGGACGCAGGTCCTCGGCCAGCCACAGCTCACCCGCGCAGCTGTAGACGACGCGGGTGCCGTCGGTGGCGGCGCCGCGGGCGTAGAAGTCGGCGTGGTCGGTGTGGCGGCGCAGGTCGGTGCCGTCGGTGCGGCAGGAGTAGAGGTTGCCGACACCCTCGTGGTCGGAGAGGAACGCCACCCGCCAGGCGGGGTGCCCGCTGGCGTCCCGGGGCGCGTGCGGGTCGCGCACGAGCAGGGGGCAGTCGAGATGGCCGTCCAGGTCGGGCAGCAGGCGCTGGCCGTGCAGCCACAGGCGTCCCCGCGCGCCGCCCCGGTAGCGCTTCCAGGCGGCCGGGTCGTGCGGCGGCTTGCCGGTGAGCAGCAGGGTGCGCCGCTCGCCGCCGGGGTAGCCGTGCAGGTCGGCGACGGCCAGATCCGCGCACGGGCCCCACGGCAGCTTCCCGCCCGGGCTGCCGTCCAGCGGCAGGCGGTAGGCCCAGGTGAAGTAGGAGAAGGGCTGCCCGTGCGAGGCGACGGCGAGGATGTCACCGTCCGGTGTCCAGCCGCACACCCGGGTGTCGGGCGCGCCCCAGTACGTCAGCCGCCGCGCCGGGCCGCCGGTGGCGTCCACCAGGTGGATTTCCGGGTCCAGGCTGCGCCAGGTGGTGAAGGCGATGTGGCGGCCGTCGGGGGAGAAGCGGGGCGGGCCGGTGCGGGTGCGGTCCACGGTGAGCCGCCAGGCGCGGCCGGGACGCTCGCCCTCGGCCCCGAGGGGGGCAGCCCACAGGTCGTCCTCGGTGACGAAGCAGAGCAGGTCGCCGTGGAGGTGTGGGTAGCGTAGGTACGAGGAAGGCGCGGCGTCGGCACTCACCCCTCTTATGGTTCGGCCGCGCCAGGGCCCCGGCAACTCGGCGCCCGCACGCCGGGCTGGCGGGGGTGACGGCACCGGTGACGCAGGAGCGGAGTGCTCAGTTCAACCCGGATCGTGTGATCTGCGCCTCAGTGGGCCGGTGCGGGTCACACGAACCGGCCCCCTGCGGCGTCTGTTCCGTGAGGGGTTGCCCTGTCTGCCGCCCTCCCCGCCTGACCGCAGCACCACCGAACGCTCAGCACCACCGAGCCCGCTCAGCACCAGCCAGAACGCTCAGCACAGCGAGCACGCTCAGCACCAGCCAGTACCGCGGGTCACCACCGCCCGACAGACCGGAGAACGCCGACGTGGCCACGTTCCTCTACCGACTCGGACGGCTCGCCTTCCGCCGCCGCCGCATCGTCGCCCTGCTGTGGGCGGCGCTGCTCGTCGCCGTGATCGGCGCCGCCTCCGTCGCCTCCGACCCGCCGGACGACGAGTTCGCCCTGCCCGGCACCGAGTCCCAGGCCGCCTTCGACCTCCTGGCCGAGCGCTCGCCCGAGTACGCCGCCGACGGGGCGACGGCCCGCGTCGTCTTCCAGGCCCCCGAGGGGGAGAAGATCACCGACGGCGACCACCAGCGGGAGGTCGAGCAGGTCCTCGCCCGGCTGGCGCCCGACAAGAGCCCGCAGGTCGCCGCCGTCGCCGGGCCGTTCCAGGGCGAGGGCCAGATCAGCCAGGACGGCACCACCGCCTACGCCTCGGTGAGCTACCAGGTCCCGATGATGGAACTCACCGACACCACCCGCGACCAGCTGCGGGACGCGGCGGCGGCCGGACGCGAGGAGGGCCTGACCGTCGAGATCGGCGGCGACGCCCTGTTCACCGAGCCGGACATGGGCCAGGGCGAGATCATCGGCATCGCGGTCGCCGCGATCGTGCTCATCCTCACCTTCGGTTCTCTGGTGGCCGCCGGGCTGCCGCTGATCACCGCGCTCATCGGCGTCAGCATCGGCGTCACCGGCGTGACCGCGCTCGGCGCCACGCTGGGACTGTCCGCCACCACGATCACGCTGGCCATGATGATCGGCCTCGCGGTCGGCATCGACTACGCGCTGTTCATCGCCTCCCGCTACCGGGCCGAGCTGATCGCGGGCCACCCCCGCGAGGAGGCCGCGGGCCGGGCCGTGGGCACCGCGGGCTCGGCGGTCGTCTTCGCCGGACTCACCGTCGTCATCGCGCTGGCCGGGCTGACCATCGTGGGCGTGCCGCTGCTGACGAAGATGGGCCTGGCCGCCGCCGGAACCGTCGTCATCGCGGTGCTGGTCGCCATCACGCTCGTCCCGGCCGCACTCGGCATGGTCGGCAAGCGGATCTTCGGCCGCAAGGTGCGTGCCGCCAACCCGGAGACCGGGGTGCCGCCCGCCGCCGACCTGGACGCCAAGCAGCCCATGGGCGTGCGCTGGGCCCGGTTCACGCTGCGCCGCCCGGTCCTCGTCCTGCTCACCGCCGTCATCGGCCTCGGTGTGCTCGCCGTGCCCGTCAGCTCGATGAACCTCGGTCTGCCCGACGAGGGCAACCAGCCGGAGTCCACCACCCAGCGCCGTGCCTACGACCTGATAGCCGAGGGCTTCGGCCCCGGGGTCAACGGCCCGCTGCTGGCCGTCACCGACCTCGCCGACGTGCCCGCCGCCGAGCGCGAGCGGGTCGCCGGCGAGGTGGCCGAATCGGTGGCCTCGGTGGACGGCGTCGTCGCCGCGAGCCCGCCGGAGCTCACCCGCGAGGGCGACACGGCGGTCATCACGGCCATCCCCGAGTCCCGGCCCAGCAGCCCGCAAACCGAGCGGGTGGTACGCGAGATCCGGGAGCGCGCGGCGTCGATCCAGGCGGACACCGGCGCCACCGTGCTCGTCTCCGGCGCCACCGCCATCGCCATCGACTTCTCCCAGGTCATGGACGACGCCCTGGTGCCCTACCTGTCGCTGGTCGTCGGGCTCGCGTTCGTGCTGCTGCTGATGGTGTTCCGCTCGGTGCTGGTGCCGCTGAAGGCCGCACTGGGCTTCCTGCTGTCCGTGCTGGCCGCGCTCGGGTCCGTCGTCGCCGTCTTCCAGTGGGGCTGGCTGGCCGGCCTCCTCGGGGTGGAGCAGACCGGGCCGATCATGAGCATGATGCCGATCTTCATGGTCGGCGTGATCTTCGGCCTGGCCATGGACTACGAGGTCTTCCTGGTCACGCGGATGCGCGAGGCGTACGTGCACGGCGAGCGGCCCGCACAGGCGATCGTCACCGGGTTCCAGCTCGGCGCCCGGGTGGTCACGGCGGCGGCGGTCATCATGATCAGCGTCTTCGCGGGCTTCATCGGTGCCGGGGACGCGATGATCAAGATGATCGGCTTCGGTCTCGCCGTCGCCATCCTCTTCGACGCCTTCGTGGTGCGCATGGCCCTCGTCCCGGCCGTGCTGGGGCTGCTCGGCGACAAGGCGTGGTGGCTGCCGCGCTGGCTGGACCGCGCGCTGCCGAACGTTGACGTCGAGGGCGAGCGCCTGGCCCGCCACCTCGCCACGGCCGACGGCCCGCCCCCGACCCGGCCCGAGACCGACCCGGCCCGAGTCTGACACCCCCGGGCAGGCGGCCCCGCAGGCCGCCTGCCCGGCACCGCGTGTGCCCCAAGCGGGTCAGGTCAAGAGGGCGGTGATGGTGTGGTCCAGGTTCAGGCGGGTCAGTTCGTCGGTGGTGGGGACGAAGGCGTACGTCGCGGCGAGGAAGCGGTCCAGCTCCCGCGTGCCGAGTTCGACCACGGCGGTGCCCTGCGGGGCGCGCAACTCCAGCAGCGTGCGGCCCGGGTGGTCCGACCAGAACCGCACGTCGCCCTCACCGGCGGGGCCGCGCAGGGCGGCGGCCAGCAGGTCCCGCCCGAACACCCACGTCACCTCGGAGCCCTCCAGCGCCGCCTCGGCCGGGAAGGTGACGGCCAGGGCCAGCGGGTCGGAACTGTCGTAGTGCAGGGTGGCGGGCACCTGCTCGGCGTCCGGGCTGCTCAGCAGGCGCGCCCGCACCGTGTGCTCAATGGTGATCGGCGTGGAGGGCATCGAGGGGGTGGACGGTGGGAACGGCATGGTCAGTGCTCCTTCGCGGCGGGCGCTTGCCCGTCACGGAGTAAGACTCCCGAAACCCCGCCTTCGGTACCGCTACCGCGCTGTGAGGTGTCCCACAGCGGGCCGGGCGGGGCGTGGCCCGGCCTTGGTGCGCCCTGCGTGCGCCCCTGCTGGCATGCATGCGCTCTTGCAACTCCTTCGCAGGTGGTGCCTATCATCGTGTGGTCGCCCCCCAGCGATCGTGTGGTCGCCCCAGCGATCGGATCGCACCACGAACCGCCGACCGGAGGCGAACGCTCATGCACGTACCCGACGGGTTCTTCAACGCCCCTGTATCGGTCGGCGCGGGCGCGGTGGCCGCCGCTGCCGTCGCCGTGTCGCTGCGTGGTGCGCGGCGCGAGCTGGACGAGCGGAGGGCGCCGCTGGCCGGGCTCGTCGCCGCCTTCATCTTCGCCGTGCAGATGATCAACTTCCCGGTCGGGGCCGGGACCAGCGGCCACCTGATGGGCGGCGCGCTCGCGGCCGTACTCGTGGGGCCGTACACGGCCGTGCTCTGCCTGTCCGTGGTGCTGCTGATGCAGGCGCTGATGTTCGCCGACGGCGGGGTGACCGCGCTGGGCGTGAACATCACCTTGCTCGGCCTCGTCGCCGTCGGTGTCGCGTACCCGCTGTTCCGGCTGGTGGCGAAGGTGCTGCCGCGCCGCCGCAGTGCGGTGACGGCCGCCGCGTTCACGGCCGCCTTCGTCTCCGTCCCGGTCGCCGCCATGGTGTTCACGCTGCTCTTCGCGCTCGGCGGCACCGCGGACATCGACACCGGCACCGTCTTCGCCGCGATGACCGGCGTCCACGCGGCCATCGGCGTCGGGGAGGGCATGATCACCGCGCTCACCGTCAGCGCCGTGCTCGCCGTACGCCCTGACCTGGTGTACGGCGCGCGGGACCTGCGGGCGCCGCTGGTGCTGCGCACCCCGTCCGGGGAACAGACCGCGCAGCCGACGCCCGCCGCGCCCGGAGCGCCCGCCCGCTCCGGCGCGCGCTCCGGACGTCCGCTGTGGCTCGGCGGGCTGGCGGCCACCGTGGTGTGCGCCTGCTTCGTCAGCTTCTACGCCTCCTCCGAGCTGGACGGGCTGGAGCGCGTGGCCACCGACCACGGCATCATCCAGCAGGCCGAGGACAGCGCCACCGCCGACGCCCCGACCGCCGACTACGGCGTCGAAGGGGTGGACAACGAGCGGCTCTCGGGCGGCCTGGCCGGGCTCCTCGGCGTCAGCGCGACGCTCGCCGTGGGCGCTGGCGTCTTCTTCCTCGCCCGCCGCAGGGGGGCGGGCGAGGAAGAGCAGCGGGACGCCGGGCGCGCGGACAGCGCCGGGCACGCCGACCGCGAGAAGGTCTGACGTGGGCGCCGGGCACGCCCACGCGCTCTACCGGCACGGGCACTCGCCCGTGCACCGGCTGCCCGCGCACTGCAAGATCGTCGCCCTGCTCGCCTTCGTGCTGGCCGTGGTCAGCACGCCGCGCGAGGCGGTGTGGGCGTTCGGCGGCTACGCGCTGCTGCTGGTCGCCGTGGCCGCGTTCGCCCGGGTCCCGGCCGGGTTCTGGCTGCGGCGCATGCTGATCGAGGTGCCCTTCGTCGCGTTCGCCGTGCTGCTGCCGTTCGTCGCCGAAGGTCCGCGGGTGCAGTGGCTGGGGCTGACGGTGAGCGAACCCGGGCTGTGGAGCGCGTGGAACATCCTCGCCAAGGGCACCCTCGGCGTCGCCGCGTCCCTCCTGCTCGCCGCCACCACCGAACTGCGCGAGCTGCTGCACGGGCTGCAACGCCTGCGGCTGCCCCCGCTGCTGGTGCAGATCGCCTCGTTCATGGTCCGCTACCTCGACGTCGTCACCGGCGAGCTGCGCCGCATGCGCGTCGCGCAGGCTTCGCGCGGCTACCAGGCGCGCGGCCCACGGCAGTGGGGCACGCTGGCCAAGACGGCCGGGGCGCTGTTCATCCGCTCCTACGAACGCGGCGAACGCGTCCACCTGGCCATGCTCAGCCGTGGCTACACCGGCACCCTGCCCGCCTTGGACGCGGGCCGGGCCCAGCCCGCCCAGTGGGCGACGGCCGCCGCACTGCCGCTCGCCGCGCTGGCGGTATGCCTGATGGGATGGACCCTGTGACACCCTCCGCCGAGCCGCTCCCGCCCTCCCTGGAAGTCTCCGGGCTCGCCTACGCCTACCCCGACGGCCACCAGGCCCTGTTCGGTGTCGATCTCACCATCGGGCGCGGCGAACGCGTGGCCCTGCTCGGCCCGAACGGCGCCGGGAAGACGACGCTCGCCTTGCACCTGAACGGCATCCTCACCGCCGGAGCCGGACACGTGCGCGTCGGCGGACTGCCCGTCGAGCGGGCGCACCTGGCCGAGATTCGGCGCCGCGTCGGCATCGTCTTCCAGGACCCGGACGACCAGCTGTTCATGCCCACCGTGCGCGAGGACGTCGCCTTCGGCCCGGCCGCCGCCGGGCTGCGCGGCGCGGAACTCGACGCGCGCGTGCACGAGGCACTGACCACCGTCGGCATGGCCGACGCCGCCGACCGGCCGCCACATCACCTCTCCTTCGGCCAGCGCCGCCGCGTCGCGGTGGCCACGGTGCTGGCCATGCGCCCGGAGATCCTGGTACTGGACGAGCCGTCCTCCAACCTTGACCCGGCAGCCCGCCGCGAGTTGGCCGACCTGCTGCGCTCGCTGGATCTCACCGTGCTCATGGTCACCCACGACCTGCCCTACGCGCTGGAGCTGTGCCCGCGCTCGGTGGTGCTCAGCGACGGCGTCATCGCCGCCGACGGGCCCACCCCGAAGCTGCTGTGCGACGCGGACCTGCTGCACGCCCACCGGCTGGAACTCCCCTTCGGGTTCGACCCCGGCGCGGTGGAGCTTCCGGGCGCGTAGGACCATGGAGGGGGCCGTTCGTCCGGCCACAGCTCCGTGGGGCCGTGGCACACGCGCGCACCCCCTGACCCCCGGCCCGTTCGGCGCCCGCCGACCGCCGCACGTACACAGAGCACAGGAGCAGCAGCACAGTGACCGCAGGGACCGACGTCCAGGGCACGGTGGCCGCCGGGTACGAACCGGTCCTGCACGCCTTCGAGCGCGGCTTCGCCGCACGCGGTGACGTCGGCGCCGCCGTCACCGTCTACCGGGACGGCGTGCCCGTGGTGGACCTGTGGGGCGGCCGCGCCGAGGCCGACGACGCCGGGGTGGGCGCCGCCGGGGCGGGCGCCGCCGAAACCAGCGTCCGCCCCTGGACGGCCGGGACCGCGCAGCTGGTGCGCTCGGCCACCAAGGGACCGGCCGCCGCCGTGCTCCACCTGCTCCACCAGCGCGGCCTCATCGACCTGGACGCGCCCGTAGGCACCTACTGGCCCGAGTTCAAGGCCGAGGGCAAGGAGTGCGTCCTGGTGCGGCACCTGCTCGCCCACCGCGCGGGCCTCCCCGCGCTGGACACCCCGCTGACGCCCGAACAGGCGCGCGACGGCGAGAGCGGCCCGCGCGCGCTCGCCGCGCAGCCACCGGCGTGGGAGCCAGGCACCGCCCACGGCTACCACCCGCACACCTACGGCTGGCTGCTCGGCGAGGTCGTCGCCCGCGCCACCGGGCGCACGCTCGGCCAGTGGTTCGCCGACGAGATCGCCACGCCGCTGGGGCTGGACCTGTGGATCGGCCTGCCCGACGCCGCCCGGGCCCGCGTCGGCCGCATCGCCACCCGGGAGGCGCCCGCCCCGCCCGCGTCCGCCGGATTGCGGGTGCGCACCAAACCGGAGGTTGCCGCCGCCTACGCCGACCCCGCCGCGCTCACCCGGCGCGCGTTCGGCGTCATCGCGCCCTACCCGGACGAGAACGACCCCGCGTACCACGCCGCCGAGCACCCCGGCTCCGGCGGCATCGCCACCGCCCACGCGCTGGCCCGTTTCTACGCCGCGCTCATCGGCCGCGTGGACGGGGTGCGCCTGTACGTCCCGGCGACGCTCGCGCTCGCCCGCAGCGAGGAATCGGCGGGTCCCGACCGGGTGTTGATCGTGCGCACCCGCTTCGGCTCCGGCTATATGCTGCACGGCCCGGCCGCGCCGCTGCTCGGGCCGTCCTCCTTCGGCCACCCCGGCCGTGGCGGGCCGCTGGGCTTCGCCGACCCGGAGGCGGGCATCGCGTTCGGCTACACGACGAACACCATGCACGCCTCCGTCACCTCCGACCCCCGCCCCCAGGCCCTGATCCGCGCCCTGCGCTCCTGCCTGAACGGCTGAGGCACGCGGGCGGACCCGGCGAGGGCGGGCGGGTCAGCTCGCGCCCAGGCCCCGCACGGCCACGCTGGCGGCCTCGGCGACGAGGGCGTCCCGCCGCTCGGCGTCCTGGGTGTCGCGGCTGGACAGCACCGCGATGACGATCGGGTCGCCGCCGTCGTCCGGCCACACCACGGCGATGTCGTTGCGGCCCCCGTAGCCCGGGCTGCCGCTCTTGTCGGCGACCCGCCACCCCTGCGGGACCCCGGCCTTGACCAGGTTTCTGCCGGTGGTGTTGGTCTCCATCCACTGCCGCAACAGCCGCCGCTCGTCGCGCTCCAGGGCGTCGCCGAGCAGGAAGGTGCGCAGGCTCCCGGCCATGGCGCGGGGCGTACTCGTGTCGCGGATATCGCCCGGCTTGGCCTCGTTGAGGTCCGTCTCGTAGCGGTCCATCTCGATGACGTCGTCCCCGAGGTCCCGCAGGACCGCCTCCAGGCCGTCGGGGCCGCCCAGCGCGTCCAGCAGCAGGTTCGCGGCGGTGTTGTCGCTGTACCACAGCGTGGCGGCGCACAGGTCGCGCAGGCTCATACCCGTCTCGGTGAAGTTCTCCGTCACCGGTGAGTAGTCCACCAGGTCCTCGCGGGTGTAGCTGACCTGCTCGTCGATGCCGGTGAGCCCGTACTCGCGCAGCACGGCACCGGCCGCCAGCGCCTTGAACGTGGAAGCGTAGGCGAACCGTTCATCTGGCCGGAAAGCGACGCTCTGCCCGGTGCCGGTATCCACGGCGTAGACGCCGAGCCGGGCGTCGAACTCCTTCTCCAGCGCCCGGAACGCCCGGGCGGTGGACGTGCGGGAGTCGGCGTCCGGCGCGGGGCTGGAGCTGGCGGGCGCGGTGCCGGAGGCGGGCGCGGTGCCGGAGCCGCACGCCGGGACCAGGGCGAGCGCGAGCAGGCCAGCCCCACAGGCGGCGCCACGGCGCAGACGGGACAGAGGTTTCATGCGTCGAACGTAACCGCGTGGCGGGTGCGTCGCCCTGAAACCGGCACGTTCCGGCCACGTGTTCTCCCGCGACATCGGTCGGACGATCCCCGGAGCGGGCCAGCGGGCCAGCGGGCCAGCGGGCCAGCGGGCCAGCGGGCGGCGACGACCGCGCCGGGCGGGACAGCGCGAACCGCCCGGTACCGCCCTACCGCCGCACCTCGGGCAGCGCGGGCGAGGTGGCGACGCGGGCGGTGCGGCAGGTGCCGGAGGCGGTGAGGGCGGCGGCCACCCGGTGCGCGGCGCCCGCGTCGGCCGCGAGGAAGGCGCAGGTGGGACCGGAGCCGGAGACCAGCGCGGCGAGCGCACCCGAGGCGGTGCCGCAGGCGAGGGTGTCGGCGAGCGTGGGCCGCAGGGAGAGCGCGGCGGGCTGGAGGTCGTTGACGAGGGTGGGCGCGAGCGCGTGCGGGTCGCCGGAGCGCAGGGCGTCCAGGAGCGCGGGGGAGGGGGCGGGCGGCGGAGCGTCGGGCCGCAGCCGGTCGAAGGCGCGGTAGACGGCCGGGGTGGACAGTCCGCCGTCGGCCACCGCGAACACCCAGTAAAAGGTGCCGCCCACCTTCACCCCGGTCAGCCGCTCCCCCCGGCCCTCACCCAGCGCAGCCCCGCCGACCAGGGCGAACGGCACGTCGGAGCCCAGTTCGGCGCCCAGCGCGAGCAGCACCTCGCGCGGGGTGCGGGTGTCCCACAGCGCGTCGCAGGCCAGCAGGGCGGCGGCGGCGTCGGCGCTGCCGCCCGCCATGCCGCCCGCGACCGGGATGTCCTTGGCGATGTGCAGCGCGACGGCGGGCTGGACGCCGTGGTGGGCGGCGAGCAGGCGGGCGGCGCGGGCGGCGAGGTTGCTGTCGTCCAGCGGCACGTGTGCGGCGTCGGGGCCGGTGCAGGTCAGGCGCGGGGACGCGGCCGGGGTGGCGGTCACCTCGTCGTACAGGCCGACGGCGAGGAAGACGTTGGCGAGGTCGTGGAAGCCGTCGGGCCGGGGCGGGCCGACCGCCAGCTGCACGTTGACCTTCGCCGGTACCCGGACGGTGACGCTCACGCCGGTCCTTTCCCCGCGCTGTCAGCTCCTGCCCGGCCCCCGGGGACGGCGTGTTCCGCGATCGCGGCGAAGTCCTCGACGGTCAGCGACTCGCCGCGCGCCTGCGGCGAGACGCCCGCGGCGCGCAGCGCGGCCTCGGCGGCGGCCGGGGAGCCCGCCCAGCCGCTCAGCGCGGCGCGCAGCGTCTTGCGGCGCTGCGCGAACGCCGCGTCCACGACGGCGAACACCTCCTCGCGTGAGGCGCGCGTGCGGGGCGGCTCGCGGCGCACGAGGGAGACGAGACCGGAGTCCACGTTCGGCGCGGGCCAGAAGACGTGGCGCCCGATGGCCCCGGCGCGGCGGACGTCGGCGTACCAGGCGGCCTTGACCGACGGCACCCCGTACACCTTCGACCCGGGCGGCGCGGCCAGCCGGTCGGCCACCTCGGACTGCACCATCACCAGCGTGCGCTCGATGCCGGGGAACGTGGCGAGCAGGTGCAGCAGCACCGGCACGGCGACGTTGTACGGCAGGTTCGCCACCAGCGCCGTCGGCCCAGGGCCGGGCAGTTCGGTGACGCGCAGGGCGTCGGCGTGGACGAGGGCGAAGCGTGCGGCGGCCCCGGGCAGGCGCGCGGCCACGGTGGCGGGCAGCGCGGCGGCCAGGACGTCGTCGATCTCCACCGCCGTGACGTGCCGCGCGGTCTGGAGCAGCGCGAGGGTGAGCGAGCCGAGCCCGGGGCCGATCTCGACCACCACGTCGTCCGGGCGCACCCGCGCGGTCCGCACGATGCGGCGCACGGTGTTGGCGTCGATGACGAAGTTCTGCCCGCGCTGTTTGGCCGGGCGCACGCCCAGCGTGGCCGCCAGCTCCCGGACGTCGGCGGGGCCGAGCAGCGCGCCCACCGCCTCGGGCGCGGCGGGCGGTTCGGCGGACGGGTCGGGGGCGGTGCTCACCGGGGCAGTGTACGGGGGCTCAGGTGGCCGGGCTCCGGGTACCCGAAGGCGCGGGCGGTGTTCCGCGCGACGTGCTCGGCCAGCGTGTCCACCGCCATCCCCTTCACCTCGGCCATCGCCCGCAGCGTGACCGGGATCAGGTACGGCGCGTTCGCACGGCCCCGGTAGGGCGCGGGCGTAAGGAACGGCGCGTCGGTCTCCACCAGCACCAGTTCCGGCGGCGCCACGGCCAGCGCGTCCCGCAGCGGCTGCGCGTTCTTGAACGTGACGTTCCCGGCGAACGACATGAAGTAGCCCTTGGCCGCGCACTCCCTGGCCATCTCGGCGTCTCCGGAGAAGCAGTGGAAGACGGTGCGCTCGGGGGCGCCCTCCTCGTCCAGCAGGCGCAGTACGTCCGCGTGCGCCTCCCGGTCATGGATGACCAGCGCCTTGTCCAGCTCCTTCGCCAGCGCGATGTGGCGGCGGAACGAGCGCTGCTGGGCGGCGACGCCCTCCGGGCCGGTGCGGAAGTAGTCGAGCCCGGTCTCGCCCACGGCCAGCACCTGCGGCAGTTTCGCCAGCTCCGCGATGCCCGCGAGCGCCGCGTCGAGTGCGTCCTCGCCCTCCTCCAGGGCCAGCCGGGGTGCCTCGTTCGGGTGCAGCGCCACGGCCGCCCACACGCCCGGCTGCTCGGCGGCGACCTCGGCGGCCCAGCGGGCGCGCGGGAGGTCACAGCCGATCTGGATCAGCGGGGTGACGCCGGCCTCGGCGGCCCGGGCCACCGCCTCGGCGACGGTGGCGTCCTGCATGTCGAGGTGGGTGTGGGAGTCGGCCACCGGCGTGGTGAGCGGCTCGGGCAGCGGCGGCGGGGTCCGGTCCGGCGATGAGCTGGGCATGCGCCGATCCTAGGACGCGCCGCCGACGCCCAGCCCGGGGGACGTCCGCCGGGCTGAGGCCGGGACGTCCGCCGCCGTTCACGGGGGACGTTAACCGGCGCGGCTCAGGTGCGCAGCGGGGGCCAGCCCAGGCCCACGGCGGACCGCACGCTGGACGCGCTGCCCGCCCGCACGATGCGCACGTTGTGGTCGTCGCACTGGAAACAGGTCAAGCGGTTCAGCGGCGAGGGCACCCGGCGCCCGTCGGCGAAGTACAGGAAGAACGGGCGGTTGTCACTGTCAAGGTGGTGCTCGATGTCGTACGTCTGCTCCCAGGCGTGCCCGCATTCCAGACAGGCGAACGCGTACGACTCCCGCACCGCGCGCAGCGGCTCGCTCCCGGATGTACCCCTGAAGTCCGTCATGGCAGCTCCTTTCGCTACCCAGTGGACGCCTCCCCGGCCCGGAGTGCAGCAGCCCTTTCCCTTTCCTGGACGGATCGCGGCCGAAACTTTCCCCGCGCTGGAGGAAAGAGGGGAGACGAGCGCCGCGTGCGCCGCCGTGGTTTTACCTTCGAGAGTAACCCTTTACCCGGTGGTACGACGCTCGGGAGCGGACCTTTACCTTCCCGAAACCACTGCGCTGACCAGCACGTTTACCCCCGCCCGCTCACCGTGCCTTCGCCGCGACGACCGCGTCGAACACGGTCCGCTTCGGCACCCCCGCCGTGCGCGCTACCTCGGCGATCGCCTCCTTGCGCGGCTGACCGGCCTCCTCGCGCTCGGCCACGCGCCGCGCCAGCTCCACGTCGTCCAGCTCCCCGGCGGACGGCTCGGGCGCCCCCGAGACGACGACGGTGATCTCGCCGCGCACCCCCTCCCCGGCCCACCGCGCCAGCTCCGCGAGCGGGCCGCGCCGCACCTCCTCGTACGTCTTCGTCAGCTCCCGGCACACCGCCGCGCGGCGCTCGCCGCCGAAGCTCTCCGCCATCGCCGCCAGCGTCGCCGCCAGCCGGTGCGGGGCCTCGAAGTAGACCAGGGTGCGCCGCTCCTCGGCCGCCTCCGCCAGCCGGGCCCGCCGCTCGCCCGGCTTGCGCGGCAGGAACCCCTCGAAGCAGAACCGGTCCACCGGCAGCCCCGACAGCGCCAGCGCCGTCAGCACCGCCGAAGGGCCGGGGACGGCGGTGACCCGCACCCCGCGCTCGACGGCCGCCGCCACCAGCCGGTACCCCGGGTCGGAGACCGACGGCATGCCCGCGTCCGTCACCAGCAGCACCCGCGCCCCGCCCGCCAGCGCCTCCGCCAGCTCGGGGGTGCGGGCGGCCTCGTTGCCCTCGAAGTAGGAGACGACGCGACCGCCCACCCGCACGTCCAGCGCCTGGGTCAGGCGGCGCAGCCGCCGGGTGTCCTCGGCGGCGACGATGTCCGCCTCCCGCAGCTCCGCCGCCAGCCGTGGCGGCGCGTCGGCGACGTCTCCGATGGGGGTGCCTGCGAGGACGAGGGTTCCGGTCATCCGGCCATCCTCGCACCCACCCCCAACGGGCGGCGCGCCCCCGCGCGCGGCCCACGGCACGCCCGGGCGCGCTGCGGGCGCGCGGCCCACGGCACGCCCGGGCAAGGTGCGGGCGGCGCGGCGTCCGGCCGCCGTGCCCGGGGGCTCGCCAGCGGGGTTCCTTACGATGTCCCGGTGAGCAGTGAGACGGCGACGGCGGCCCAGCGGCGCGCGGCGCGGGCGGATGCGCCGGACGGCTGGGCGGACCGGCTGCGCCGCTACGGCTACGCGGCCCGCCCCCGCCCAGGTGTACGCGAACGCCTGGTGCCGCCCTTCCCCCAGCCCGGCGGCCGGGCCTGGTCCGTGCTCGGGCTGGAGCCACGGCTGCGCGGCTGGGGCGGACCGCTGCTGGTCGCGCTCCTCGCCGGGCTGCTGCGCTTCTGGCAGCTCGGCCGGCCGCACGCGGTGATATTCGATGAGACCTACTACGCCAAGGACGCCTGGTCGCTGCTCACCCTCGGCTACGAGGGCACCTGGCCGGATGAGGCCAACGGCCAGATCCTCGCCGACCCCCAGGTGATCCCGCTCAGCCCCGACCCGTCCTACGTCGTCCACCCGCCCGTCGGCAAGTGGACGATCGCGCTGGGTGAGCAGCTGTTCGGGCTCACGCCGTTCGGCTGGCGGTTCATGCTCGCCGTCCTCGGCACGCTCTCGGTGCTCATGCTGTGCCGCATCGGACGCCGTCTGCTGCGCTCCACCGCGCTCGGCTGCCTGGCCGGTCTGCTGCTCGCGGTGGACGGGCTGCACTTCGTGATGAGCCGCACCGCGCTGCTCGACCTGGTGCTGATGTTCTTCGTCCTGGCCGCCTTCGGCTGCCTGCTGGTGGACCGCGACCGGGCCCGCGCGCGCCTGGCCGACGCGCTGCCCGACGGCCGCCCCGACGCCCGGGCCGCCGAACGCACCACTCTGGGCTGGCGCCCCTGGCGGCTGGGCGCGGGCGTGTGCCTGGGGCTGGCGGTCGGCACCAAGTGGAGCGGGCTGTACGTGCTGGCCGCGTTCGGCCTGCTGGCGGTCGCCTGGGACTGGGGCGCGCGGCGCACCGCGGGCGCCCGGCGTCCGCTGCGGACCATGCTGCGCCGGGACGCCGCCCCCGCGTTCGCCGCGCTCGTCCCCGTCGCCGCGCTGGCCTACCTCGCCTCCTGGGCGGGCTGGTTCGCGAGCGACGGCGGCTACTACCGCGACTGGCACCAGCGGGCCGGGGCCGACACCGCGTGGGGCTTCGTGCCCGGTCCGCTGCGCGGCCTGTGGCACTACCACGCGCAGGTCTACCGGTTCCACGTCGGCCTCACCGACGACCACCCCTACGACTCCCACCCGGCGAGCTGGCTCGTCGCGGGCCGCCCGGTGTCCTACTTCTACGAGTCGCCGGAAGCCGGGGAGGGCACCTGCGCGGCCGCCGGAGGCTGCGCCCAGGAAGTGCTGGCGCTCGGCACCCCGCTGCTGTGGTGGCTGGGCTGCGCCGCGCTCGGCTACGCCGCCTACCGCTGGCTGCTGCGCCGCGACTGGCGGGCCGGTGCGGTGCTGTGCGGCGTCGCCGCGGGCTATCTGCCCTGGCTGCTGTACCAGGAGCGCACCATCTTCTACTTCTACGCCATCGTCTTCGTGCCGTTCCTGTGCCTGGCCGTGACGATGCTGCTCGGTGCGGTGGCCGGGCCGCCCGGGGTGAGCGAGGCACGCCGCACGGTGGGCCTCGTCGTCGTCGGCGTCCTCGTCCTGCTCGTGGTGTGGAACTTCGTCTACTTCTGGCCGATTTACACCGGGCAGGAAATCCCGCTGGACCAGTGGCGCGCCCGCATGTGGCTGAACACCTGGATCTAGCTGCGGAAACGCGGCCCCGACGACCGACAAGGCCCTACGCACACCGGGCGTTGTCGGTCGTCGTTTGTCGTCGTTGGTCGCCTCCTGACGGCCCACAGACGGCCCGGCGCCCGGACCGGGGGAGAAGCGAGAAGGACGGCCTTTGGCCGACGACTTCCGGGCGCCAGCGGCCGTGTTGGGTGTCGGCGCGCTGGCGGCACTCGGACGTACGGCCACGCTCACTAGACGCGCTACTGGGTACTGGGTACTGGGTAGTGGGTAGTGGGTAGTGGGTACTGGGGTGGTCGTGGAGGCGGGCTGAGCGGCTAAACGCCTTAGTGGGGTGCCCTACTGGGTAGTGGGGCGCCCCCCACTACCCAGTAGGCGCCGTCTCGGTCGTGAAGAGACCACGGCCGGGCGGCGGGTGGTTTCTTGTCTCGGCACGTGGTGGTGCATGTGGCGCCCCTCCCGCCCTCACGGGCTCGGCACCCGCGTCTACCTCACCCTGAGAGAGTTAGGGGGATACAGCGTCCGCAGTGTCCGAAGTCCCTGCGGCGCCTCTCTTGACCTGCTGCTCTGGTGCGGACGCTGAGTACCTTTCTTAGCGTCCAACAGTGTCCGCAGCGTCCGGGCACGTCGCGTACAGCGGGTATGCGTTTCCGCAGCTCAGAAACGCTCTTAGGGGGAGGGGCTCTGGACGCTGGCGGTATCGCATCCCTGCCGACCGAAATCCGGCAGGGTTCGGGCCTGAGAGCGCCCTTGCGCTTCTCGGAAGCGTCCCGTCCTTACGCCGGTCACGGCCCTACGTCGCGTCCGCCGCCCCTCCCCTAAGAGCCTTGGTTTGCCATGTGCAGCCGAACCCGTCCTCGCAGCTTAATGCCCGGATTGGCTACGCAGCGTGAGGGGAGGCATTCAGGGAGGCGGGGAGTTTTCCCTATCCGCCTCCCCGTGTCGCCTCCCCCGCGCTGAACAGCGTAAACAGCACTTTAGGGAGGTCTCGAAGCGCCCCGTGTCGGTGGTCAGGAGTCCGCGAAATCGGCTCGGCTAAGCGGGGGGTGCTTCCCTCCCTGGTACGCTGCGTAGCAACAGAGCTGGCCGGACAGACAAGATGAGCACCCGCTCCCGCCCCGGGTGCTCATCTTGTCTGTCCGTGCGAACCACTGTTGGCCGGGGACGGCCCGGGTAGCCCACGGGCTGCCGAGCGCTCGCGGAGCGAGCTGCCAAGGACAGCGCGGCGAAGCCGCTCCTAAAGCTCTTCACGCACCGCTGGTGACCCTGCTAGGTCTAGCACTGCCCTCTGCTAGACCTAGCAGGGCCACTAGCGCGCCGAAGGCCGTTTGACCTGCTGTCTAGCTCCTAGCAGGACATGAGCGACACCCCCGGGCCTACCCCCTCAGACCGGCGGCAGGCACCCTGGCCGGGTGCTGCTAGAGAGATGATGCCGCGCTGTTCACGGCCTTCACCACGGAATCAGGGTTGCCGTCGTAGATGATCGCGGTCTCGTCCTGCTCAGGGGGCACGAAGCGAGTCCGGTACCGCGCCAAGTCGCTCTCGGAGAAGTAGATCGAGTTGGCGTCTTCCTCGTGCTTCGAGTTCCGCTCGCGGACGCGGGACCACAGTTCTTCGTGGGTAGCTTCGAGGTAGACGAGCAGTGGGACGGCGCCAGCGTCCGAAGCGATCGTCCGCCACCTACCACGGTCTTGCGGCGTCCAGAAGCCGTGATCGACCACTACGTCGTGTCCCGCTCGCAGAAGCTCTGCCAGAGTCACGGCCATCTCTTCGAGAATCGGCTTCTCCAGCGTGGGGAACGTGCCTCGCGGGAAGTCCACGCCGTACACTCCGTGCCGCCGCCACATCTCTTCGTCGGGGCAGAGCCGCACGAAGCCGTAGTTCTCCAGCGTGCGAGCCAACGTCGTCTTCCCTGAGCCGGGAAGCCCGGCCATGAGGACGCAGCGGGGGCGTCCGTCGAATGCCTCGCCGCTCACTGCACCACCTCGGATTCCACCCGCCACTTGCGACCGGGACTCCCCAGGTCTTCGCCGTACTCCACCACGTTGCCGTCGCTGTCCACGAACTTCGCCGTCATCATGACTACTGGTTCCGCCGGCGGATTCGCGGCGTCCAACTCCAACAAGGCCGCGTCGGCCGGGGTCAGAAGGCGAGCCGAGGCGGTGTCGATTCGGTAGGTGATCGGCTTTCCCGTCGCCTGAGCGATCAGCTGTAGGGAAGTCCCCCCGCTGAGGCGTTCGCTCTTCGCCAGCTGCGGCACGAGGTTCCCGTAGCGAGCCGGAATCCATGACGTTGAATGGGCGACGATGCCGTGCCGGTCGCGGTACACGCGACTTCGCCGCACGACCTTGGTTCCCGGTTCCTGTTCCAGTTCGCGGGCCACGTACTCGGGTGCTGGCACCACGGAGGCTTCGTGTGAGTCCGATCGCTCCCCAGCTCCCCAGCTTGATCCGCTGTGCCGTCCGCGATCCTGGCGCTGGGAGCCCGAGGACATGGGAGAGGGCACGTCCACGACCTCGGTGCCGATGCCGTGGATACCCCGGACGAGCCCTTCCCCCCGGAGCTGTCGCAACGCCTTCTCGGCAGTAGCGGCGCTGACCTTCCATTCCTGAGACAAGCTCTTGATGCTCGGCAGCAACGAGCCCGGCGGCAGCTGTCCCGACGTGATCAGCTCCGCGTAATGGGCGGCCATCCGTGCGTACGGCGCCCGACTGTTGGCCTGGTCCGCCATCTCAACGGCTCCTCACTCTCTTCGCTACATGCCTAGCGTACCCCTTGACACCCTAGGGTGCCCTAGGGAACCTTAGGGATGTGCACGCCGGGCGGTTCGGTTAGATGCCGAGCGGTCGGGGTGCGCGAAATCCCTGGTCAACGCCGGGAAACAGCAGGGAGCGGCGCCCTACCGCCAAGCAGTCCGCCGCTCCCCTGACCCTCAGAAGGGGTACCTCCATGATGCCTGAATCCACTGTGGCCAGTGTCGGCGGCTCGACACGGGCAAAGCGCCGTAACGGCGAGTTCGTGCCTCTGAGTGCGGCCCAGTCCGCGCGGCTCGCTGAGCTGTACGAGACGTATGCGCGCCGGATGGTGCGCTACGCCTACTCCCAGCTGGGGAAGTGGGGGGAGTGGGGTGCCAGGGCGTGGACGCTGGCGGAAGACGTCACGCAGCAGGTGTGGGCTGACGTGGCGTGCAGCGGTGCTCGTGACCCGCTCTTGGGGGAGGTACTGGAGGAGTCCCACGCTTGCGGCCTGTTGCACCTCAAGGTCAAGCGAGGCGTCTCGGCTCAGATGACCAAGCCCCGGGTGCTGGATGAGCCGGTGGACTTCGCGGACCCGGTGATCTGCAACTGGCTGTGCCCCCTGGTTGAGGCCGGATGCTCTCTGGTCGAGCTGCCCGGTTATTTGGCCACGATGGTGGATGCGCTCCCCGAGCGGGAGCGGGCGGCGCTGCTGCTGTGGCTGGACGGCCTGAACCCGCGCTCGATCGCTGAGCACCTGGGGTGCGCCGACACTACGGCCGTTCGGCTGGCCAATGCCGCCGTGCTGCTGCTCCAGATCGACAACCCGGAGCTCTCGGGGGAGCCGGTGGAACTGGACTCGCTTGCGGCGTGGGAGCGCCAGGCCCTGGCCGAGGTCAGTCAACAGCGCCGGGATGCGCTGCTGCGGCTGGAGCCTTCCGCCCGCCAAGTGTTGCTACTGAGGCAGCAGGGGGTGAGCACACGGGAGATCAGCAAGCGGTTGGGCGTGCCCTACGACATGGCGGCGACTGCCTCCCGTTGCCTGCCGGTGGCCGGAGCCGCCCGCAAGCCCGCCAAGGCCCCGACCCGCCCGAACGCGAAGTTCGCTCGGGTCGCTGGCAAACTACGCGAGGAGATCAAGGCGATGCGTCCGGGGGACCGGCTGCCCACGCGTGTGCAGCTCAGGGAGCGCTTCGCGGTCGGTAGCCGGACCATTGATCGCGCATGGAACCTGCTGCGTGGTGAGGGGCTGATCGAGCCCAACGGCGTCTACGGTTACACCGTTGCCCGCTCTCATAGGGACATGGAGCGTGCCGCGTGAGGGCGCGGGGATGCCCCAACGCGGCGCGGCGGCGGTTGCGCAAGGACCAGCTTGCCCGGCGTCACGGGACGCGGTGCTGGTACTGCCGACGCCCGTTCGCCAGCGTGCGAGAGGCCACGCTCGATCACGTCGTCCCCTTCTCGTTGTGGCGCTCGTGGTCCGTCACGTCGCTGATGCTGGCGTGCCGCTCGTGCAATCACCGCAAGGCCGACCGCCTGCCTGTGCTGCTGGCCCTGGTCATCTGCGCTCACGCGGCGAAAACCGAAGCGGTCACCAGGGTGACCGCCGACCCGACTGCCACCGTGACCGACTACTCGACCGGCGGCTCGGTCGCCGTGACGGGTGTGACGCCCGGCGTCACACAGCTCAGCGCCGTCCGGTCGGTCACCGGTGTTCATCCGATCTGGCCGCTCCTGGCCCGACTCGCGCACGTCCACCACCCGGTGTTCACGGCCCGATGGTCGCCTCACCAGATGGGTGATCGGGTCGGCCATCGGTCGTCCCCTGACCAGTCAGGATCGACCCCCTGCGCCTCGCGTTCGGCAGCGCGGTCGGTCTGCCAGCGCACCACCCGATCTGGCCGCGTCTGTGGCCGTCCCGATGACCAGGCGGTGACCGTATGAACGCCGTGAACACGACCGTGAACGGCGCCGCCCGAACGGTGAACAAGGCTGCTCGGCCCGTGAACACCGTGAACGCGGCCATGAACACCCGACCCGATCCGGTGAACACCGCGCCCGCCGCCGTGAACACCGGCGCGGCGAGCGGCGGCGGGGAGGGAAAGAAACCCCCGGCCGCTGCGCGGATCGTGGACATGGCCCGGCAGCGTTACCGGTTTGTGCTTTCCGGGGACGGCCGTCCCTACGCCGTCGCCTTGGACGGCCCCAACCTCGCGTTGCCGCTGCGGGGCCGGACCGGAGTGCGCCAGCGCCTTGCCCGCGCCTTCGCGGACGCCTACCCGGGCGAAGTCGCCTCCCAATCCGCGCTCGCCGACGCCATGACCGTCCTGGAAGGCATCGCGGAGGACACCGACCCCACGCCTGTGCACCTGCGTGTCGGCCGCGCCCCGGACGGGGCCGTGGTGGTGGACCTGGGGACGACGGACGGCCGCGCCGTCGTCATCTCCCCCGGCGCCTGGGCAGTGTGTGAACGCTCACCGGTCCTCTTCCGTCGCTCCGGAGCCATGGCGCCCATGCCCGAACCGGTGCGCGACGGTGACGGCCTCGCCAAGCTCCACGCGCTGGTCAACATGGACACCCCCGCTTTCCGCCAGCTCGTTGCGTGGCTGGCCGCCGCCTGGATTCCCGACATCCCCCACCCCGCTCTCGTGTGCAAGGGAGAGCAGGGCACGGGGAAGTCCAAGGCCGCGCAGATGTTCATCAACCTCATCGACCCCTCACCGGCCGCCAAACGTAGTCAGCCCCGAGACGAGAAGGCGTGGTCGAGGCAGGCGTTCACTTCCTGGGCGCTGTGCCTGGACAACGTGTCAACGATCCCGCCGTGGCTCTCGGACACCCTGTGCAAAGCCGTCACTGGTGACGGCGTGGTGGACCGGGCCTTGTACACCGACGATGACGTGGTGGTGCTCACCTTCCGGCGGGTGCTGGCCATGACCACTATCGACGCCGGAGCCCTAGCCGGGGACCTTGCCGAGCGCGTGCTGATGCTCGATCTCAACCTCATTGACGCACGCCAGCGGCGCAGCGAAGAGGAGCTGGACGCCGCGTTTGCGGCGGTGCGCCCCGCAGCTTTGGGCGCGCTGTGCGACGTGCTGGCCGCTGTCCTGTCCGAACTCCCGCACGTACGACTGGAGTCGATGCCGCGCATGGCCGACTTCGCCCGCGTCTTGGCCGCCGTGGACCGCACCCAGGGCTGGAACACGCTGGACGATTACCTAGCCACCGGCGCCAACGTGGCCAGCGATGCCCTGGAAGGCGACCCGTTCGCCATGGCCATCTCTCGCTTGGTTGAGCAGGCAGGCACCTGGCAGGGCACCGCCGCCCAGCTCCTGGACGCCCTTCCTGCCCCCGGCCCGGTGCGGCCGCCGAACTGGCCCAAGGACGCTACCCGCGCCAGTGGACGCGTCAAGCGCCTGGCACCGCTCTTGCGCTCCATCGGCGTCGCCGTGGACGACACGCAGCGTAGCCAGGACCGGCACCGCCACCGACTACTCATCCTCACCCGAGCCCCCGACAACGACCGCGCAGCGTCCACGCCTCCGCAGGGGCCTCTCTGGCCCGACCACCCACCACCACGCGGCCACCCCTAGCCGCTGAACTGCACAAACTCACCGGCAGACGTGCCGGGCCGGGCCGCACCGAAGCGGCCCGGAGCACCAACCAGGCTGCGGACGCTGGGAGCGTCCAGTGTCCGCAGCGTCCAACCAGCGTCCACCCACCACACACCGCCCCACCTGCGCGGACCCGCACCTGTGGCCGCTAGGACGCTGTGGACACTGCGCTCCCCGCCTCTCTAGCACGGCCAAAACCGCACCCTCCCCATGCCCAACGGCGGACACAAGGAGGAACCAAACCTCATGGTCGCAAGCCCCGGCCCCGACCCGCGCGCCACCCTGCGTGGCGGACTGCCCGACCGCTACCTCACTCCCGAAGACCTGGTGACCATGTTCGGCCTGCCGAGCGTCGAGACCGTCTACGCCTGGCGCCGCAAGCGCATCGGCCCCCCCGGCTTCCGCGTCGGCCGCTACCTCCGCTTCAACCCGGCCGCCGTACAGGCGTGGGAAGCCGAACGCACTGCTTTGGACGATGCCGCCTGATCCCGCCGCCCGGTACTGGCTAGTGGCAAGTTGCCAGTAGCCAGTACCGGGCTCTCCACACCCCCGGCAAGCGCCCCCACCAGCGCACTTGCCAGTAGCCAGTAACCACTAGCCACTAGGAGAGCTCCAATGGCTGGACACATCCAAGACCGCTGGTACAAGACCGAACCCGACGCCACCGGCACACCCCGCCGCGTCAAGACCGACCGCCACGGTACCGGCATGCGCTACCGCGCCCGCTACATCGGCCCCGACGGCACCGAAAAGTCCAAAAGCTTCCCCGACGGACAGAAGCGGCTTGCCGAAAAGTGGCTGAGCAAGACCGAAGCCGACATGAACAGCGGACAGTACGTGGACCCGAAGACGAGTCGGACCACCTTCCGGCAGTACGCCGAGCGTTGGGTTGCATCTCACTCTGGGGAGATCAACAGCCGTGAGGCGGCAGAGCGTCGCTTGCGGTTGCACGCCTACCCGCACTTCGGGAGCCGCCCTCTCGGTTCGTTCCAGCCCGGCCACATCCGCGACTGGATCGCGGCACTGGAGATGAGCGTCCCCGCGGCGTCGCATCGACGGATCATTGTGGGCACGGTCTCAGCGGTGCTGAGCGCGGCCGTGGACGACGGCGTGTTGAGTAAGGACCCGTGCAAGGCACGCTCGGTCAAGCTGCCCAAGGTGAACCCGGCCCCTGTGGTGCCGTGGACGCTGGGCCAGGTTGATGCCGTCCGGGCCGCGTTGCCCGAGCGCTTCCGGGAAGCTGTGACGGTCGCCGCCGGGTGCGGGATGCGGCAAGGGGAAGTCTTCGGGCTGTCCCTTGATGAGCTGGACCACGATGCCGGTTGGGTGGCAGTGCGCCACCAGCTAAAGCGCATCCGTGGGAAGTACGTGTTCGCGCCGCCCAAGGGTGGGAAGGTACGCGACGTTCCGTTGTCGGAGGCTGTCAGTGAGGCGCTCCGCGCTCACCTGAAGCAGTGCCCGCCCATCGAGGTCACCTTGCCGTGGCGGACTCCAGACGGACCCTCGGTCACACGACAGCTCCTTTTCAGCGGGTCGCGGGGGCAGCACGTCCGGGTGAGCCACTTCAATGACCACGTCTGGAAGCCCGCTCTCGCTGACGCTGGCGTCATCCCCGAACGGGGGGAGAGCGAGCGCTACGCGAGCGCGCGCGAACACGGTATGCACGCGCTGAGGCACTTCTACGCCTCGTTGCTGCTGGATGCAGGGGAGAACATCAGGGCGCTGAGCCAGTATCTTGGCCACAGTAACCCGGGGTTCACCCTGCGTACCTACACGCACTTGATGCCAAGCAGTGAAGGACGCACCCGCGAGGCAGTGGACCGCATGTTCCAGCGGCCCCTGAACCATGATCACGGCCCACAGGCGGCCCCGGGGGGTGAAAATCCCCATACTGAGTAGCAAACTGGCTGGTCAGCGGCATGCGGGCCGCTGGGCAGGGAACTCCGTCTACTTCTGGCCGATTTACACCGGGCAGGAAATCCCGCTGGACCAGTGGCGCGCCCGGATGTGGCTGAACACCTGGATCTGACGGCCGGGCCGGGGAGTTTCCCGGGCCGCCGGCGGGTCAAACCCTCGCCACACCCGTCCCGTCTTCCGCCCGTCGCCCCGGCGACGCGGTCCCGTGCTCTAGGGTGCGTCTGGGGCGCGGCGTGCGCGCACGCCCCAGGGGCCGTCCCGGCGGGCCAGTTGGAGTTCGCCCGCCGTACCCGGTGTCGAGCGGCGGCCTGCGACGGCCGTGAGCCGCGCGTCGGGCTGACCGGCCGGACGCGGCGGAGGTCCCCGGTGGACGCCGGGGCGGGGTGGAAGGTTTTTGAGGACTTATGCGAGACGGTCAGAAAATGGCGGTGATCGGTGCCGTCTGTGCCGTCGCCGTGGGTACCGCCGGTTTCGGCGCGTACGCCCTGGTGGACCAGGACGAGGCGGGGAGCCCGGGCGGCAGCCGGCCCGCGAGCGCCGCCGACGACAGCAAGCCCGGCCCGGCCGCGACCGGCCCGCTCAGCGCCGGGGAAGTGCGGGGAGCCGCCGAGGAGTTCCTCGCGGCCTGGGAGTCCGGTGACGCCGCCGGGGCCGCCGCCCGCACCGACGCGGAGTCCGCCGCCCGGAAGGCGCTCGCCGCCTTCGCCGAGGACGGCGGCGTGACCGGCGTCCAGCTCACCGAACGCGCCTCCCAGCAGGACGAAGTGCCCTTCGAGGTGACCGCCGAGGTGGAGCAGGGCGAGGCCACGGGCACCCTGGAGTACGTCTCCACGCTGACCGTGGTGCGCGAGCAGGACACCGGCAAGCCGGTCGTCCACTGGGAACCGGCCGTGCTGCACCCGGACCTGGCCGAGGGCGACCAGCTCGTCACCGACGCCCAGGGCGACCCCGAGGTCATCACCGTGGACCGCGACGGCAACGAGCTGAGCGCCGAGGACTTCCCGGAGCTGAAGTCCGTCCTGGCCGACATCACCAAGCGCTACGCCGAGAAGTCCGGCGGCACCGCGCCCCTGGCGACCCGCATCGTGGACGCCCAGGGGAAGGACAAGAAGGTCCTCGCCCAGCACACCGAGGGCACCCCCGGCGAGATCCCGACCACCCTCGACGCCGGGCTCCAGCGGGCCGCTCAGGCAGCCGTCGAGAAGAAGGGCAAGGGCTCGGCCGTCGCCGTCAAGCCGAGCACCGGCGAGGTCCTGGCCGTCGCGGCCCTGCCCGTCCAGTCGTTCAACCCCGCGCTGCGCGGCTCCTACGCGCCCGGCTCGACCTGGAAAGTCGTCAGCGCCTCCCTGCTGATCGAGAAGAACCTCGCCTCCGCCGACGCGCCGCACCCCTGCCCGCAGTACTTCGAGTACGGCGGCTGGAAGTTTCAGAACCTGGACGAGTTCGAGATCCAGGGCGGCACGTTCCGGCAGAGCTTCGCCCGCTCCTGCAACACCGCGTTCATCAGCCAGGCCCCCGAACTGGCCGACGACGACCTCACCCAGCAGGCCCGCGACCTGTTCGGCCTGGGCCTGACCTGGCAGGTGGGCGCGGGCACCTTCGACGGCTCCGTGCCGGTGCAGTCCAACGCGCAGATGGCCGCCTCCCTCATCGGCCAGGGCGGCGTGCGGATGAACCCGCTGAACATGGCCTCCGTCGCCGCCACCGTGAAGAACGGCGGCTTCAAGCAGCCCCACCTCGTGCCGCCGACCGTGGACGACCGCACCCTGGCCACCGCCCCGCGCGCGATGAGCCCCGCGCTCGCCCAGGAACTGCGCTCCCTGATGAACACCACCGCCACCGCGCCCTACGGCACCGCCACCCAGGCGATGGCCTCCGTCGGCGGCGACAAGGGCGGCAAGACCGGCTCCGCGGAGGTGGACGGGCAGGAGCTGCCGAACGCCTGGTTCATCGGCTACAGCGACGACCTGGCCGCCGCCGCCGTCATCCCCGCGTCCGGCCACGGCGGCACGAACGCCGGTCCGGTGGTGGCCGAGATCCTGAACGCGGGCTGACGCCCCCGCACGCCCACCGGTGGCCCGCGCTCTCGGTGCGGGCCGTCCGGCGGCGTCCTCAAGCCCCCGCCACGGCCGGGTGTCCATCCACGTAGCCGCCCGGCCCCGGGGGCCCACTACCCTGGGACGTCGCCCGGGACGTTTCCCGCCCCATCCGTTTCAGGAGCCGCACCGTATGGCCGTCAACCTCGTCAATCTGGAAGCCGTCAGCAAGGCGTACACGCTGCGCACCCTGCTCGACGGCGTCTCCCTCGGCGTGAGCGAGGGCGACCGGATCGGCGTCGTCGGCCGCAACGGCGACGGCAAGACGACGCTGATCCGCACCCTCGCCAAGCAGGAGCCGGTGGACAGCGGCCGCGTCACGCACGCTGGCGGCCTGCGCCTGGGCGTCCTCACCCAGCACGACTCGCTCGACCCGGCCGCCACCGTGCGGCACGAGGTCGTCGGTGACCTCGCCGACCACGAATGGGCCGGAAACGCCCGCGTCCGCGACATCATCACCGGACTGTTCGGCGGCCTGGACCTGCCCGGCTTCGAGCACGGCATGGACACCGTGATCGGCCCGCTCTCCGGCGGCGAACGGCGCCGGGTGGCGCTGGCCCAGCTGCTCATCGCCGAGCAGGACCTCATCATCCTGGACGAGCCCACCAACCACCTCGACGTCGAGGGCATCGCCTGGCTCGCCGGACACCTGCGCGCCCGGCGCTCCGCCCTCGTGTGCGTCACCCACGACCGCTGGTTCCTGGACCAGGTGTGCACCCGCATGTGGGACGTGCAGCGCGGCGTGGTGCACGAGTACGAGGGCGGCTACAGCGACTACGTCTTCGCCCGCGCCGAGCGGGAGCGCATCGCGGCCACCGAGGAGGCCAAGCGGCAGAACCTGGTGCGCAAGGAACTGGCGTGGCTGCGGCGCGGCGCCCCGGCCCGCACCAGCAAGCCGCGCTTCCGCATCGAGGCGGCCAACGCGCTCATCGCGAACGAGCCGCCCCCGCGCGACGCCGCCGAGCTCACCCGGTTCGCCAACTCCCGCCTGGGCAAGACCGTCTTCGACCTGGAGGACGTCACCGTCCAGGCCGGACCGAAGGTGCTGCTGCGGCACCTGACCTGGCAGCTCGGGCCCGGCGACCGCATCGGCCTGGTCGGTGTCAACGGCGCCGGCAAGACGTCCCTGCTGCGCGCGCTCGCGGTGGCGGTGTCCAGCGACGGCGAGCAGCAGCCCACGGCCGGGCGGATCACGGTCGGCCGCACGGTGCGGCTGGCCTACCTGTCGCAGGAAGTCGCCGAACTCGACCCGGCCTGGCGCGTGCTGGAAGCCGTCGAGCAGGTACGCGGCCGGGTGGACCTGGGCAAGGGCCGCGAACTGACCGCCTCCCAGCTGTGCGAGCGGTTCGGCTTCGGCAAGGAGAAGCAGTGGACGCCCGTCGGCGACCTCTCCGGCGGCGAGCGCCGCCGCCTGCAACTGCTGCGGCTGCTGATGGACGAGCCGAACGTCCTCTTCCTGGACGAGCCCACCAACGACCTCGACATCGAGACGCTGACCCAGCTGGAGGACCTGCTCGACGGCTGGCCCGGCTCCCTGGTCGTCATCAGCCACGACCGCTACTTCATCGAGCGCACCACCGACCGGGTGCTCGCCCTGCTCGGGGACGGCACCCTGCGGATGCTGCCGCGCGGCATCGACGAGTACCTGGAGCGCCGCGCCCGCCAGCGGGACGCCACCGCCACGGCGCCCCCTGCCACCCCGGCACCGGCGGCCACCGCCTCCGCACCGGCCAAGCCCGCCGCCGTCTCCCGGGCCGCGCAGAAGGAGTTGCAGCGCATCGAGCGGCAACTGGACAAGCTGGGCGAGCGGGAAGGCACGCTGCACGCCGCGATGGCCGAGCACGCCACCGACTTCACCCGCGTCGCCGAACTGGACGGCGAACTGCGTGCGCTGACCGAGCAGAAGGACGAGCTGGAACTGCGCTGGCTGGAGCTGGCCGAGGGCCAGTGACGCCACCGCCCGCCCGCCCGCCACCGCCGTCCGGGCGTGGGCAACGGCGTCCGCGCGGGCTCTGCCCCGGCGGGCGGTCGCGGGCGCCTCACGCCGCCGACCCGGCCCGGCACCGGGCTCGGAGCGGGTACGGGAACCGGCCGTGGCGCTGCCGGAGTCCGGTGGTACAAAGGGCTTCGCCCCAGCACCATCGTGTAGCCGGAAACCGGCGGGCCAGATGTCCGATTCGCTCGTCCCTGCGGGGGAATGAGGGGCGGGCAGTCGGTCCGCGTGCGCAGAAGGATCGTCATGTCGCAGCCGCCACCGCCGCCCAGCCAGCCGCCCTCCGGCGGGACGCCGCCTCCCGAACCGCCGGGTCAGCCCGACGACAAGCCCGGGGGTTCGCACCAGCCGGGGAACCCGGGCCAGGCCCCGAGCCAGCAGCCGCCGTCCGGCCAGCCGTCAGCTGGCCAGCAGCCTCCGCACCAGCCGCCGCCCGGGCCGTCCGCCGACGAGGCGCCCGCGCCGCCGCCCGCCGCGCCGCCGTCCCCGCCCGCCGGGCC
>NZ_JAEVFI010000036.1 GCF_019303495.1 Streptomyces sp. JJ66
GTCGAGGAGCTTCGCCACGTCACGGGCACCCCGTCACCCGAACCGGTCACGATGAGATCCGCTCAAAGCCACCAGCGGGCTGGTCGGCGCAGCCGCCACCGCAGCCCGGAATCGACTCGAACGCCTCGCGGAGAACTTCCACTACACCCAGGTCGAGTGTGGCCTGATCCGCGCGGCGCTCAACGGCTTCGCCGCCGACCTGAGAGCAGCGCAGAAGAAGCTCGACGCCGCCCTGGAAGACGCCCGCGAACGCTCCTTCACCGTCGAGTCGGACGGCTCCGTCACCTACCCGGCGGCAGGCGAGAAGGTGGACGGCGAAACCCCGAAGGGCGGCACCGTCGTCTCCGTGTCTCACCCGACAGCCAACGCGGTAGCCAACCAAGCCGCCCATATCGACCCCAACCCCAACCGCATTCTCGCCAAGGACTGCGCCGACCGCATCGCGGCAGCCCTCAAGGACGCCACCGAGGCAGACGAGACCTGGGCACCCAAGTTGAAGGCGCTCCAGGCCCACAACGACCTCACCGTCAGCGACGCCGACTGGGCAGACGTCCATGACGACCAGCAAGCCCTCCAGAAAGTGGCCTCCGACTACCTCGACAAGTCGGCCATCCCCGAGGGAAAACCCCAGCCGAGGTAGCGGAGTGGTGGAAGGGCCTCTCCACCGACCAGCAAGCCGACTACACCGCCCTCTACCCCGCCTCCATCGGCGCCCTCGACGGCCTCCCCGCCGACGTACGCGACGAAGCCAACCGCACGGTTCTGGCCCAGACAAAGGCCAACTACCAACTGGAGTTGGCAGCGATCCCACCCAAACCAAGCCACAGCTACAACCAGCCAGGCCAGTCGAGCGATGTGTCGTGGCGCGACCAGCAGCAGCGCATCCGCGAGTGGGAAGAAGAATACGGCGCGGACCACAAACGACTCACCGAAGCCCTCGGCGGCATCGACGCCATCGAAAACCGTTTCGACTCCGTCGGCCGCGAAGGGCTCCCCGAAGCCTACCTTCTCGGGTTCAGCACGAAAGGGGACGGCCGCGCCATCATTGCTAACGGAAACCCAGACGAGGCTGACCACACCTCCGTCTACGTCCCTGGAACAGGTGCGAGCCTGCCTAGCGTTGGTGGCGACATCACTCGCATGAATAGCCTGTGGAGAACAGCAGATGCCATGACGGAAGGGGAAAACGTATCAACCATTCTATGGGTCGGCTACGACGCTCCAGACGACCCAAAACTCAATTCCCCGTTCCCGCACTATGCTCATGACGGGGCAGCCGCCTTCTCCAACTTCACCGAAGGCATCAAGGAAGCGAACACAGCGGAGAGCGGTGGTCATCACACCGCAATCGGGCACTCTTACGGAACCACGGTGATCGGGGCCACTGCTCGCATGCACGTTCTCTACGTGGACGATGTCATTTTCGCAGGAAGCCCTGGGGTTGAAGTAAGTCACGCCACCGAAATGGATGTTCCTATCGGTCACGTCTGGAACCAGGAAGCCGAAGGAGACTGGGTTCCAGAAATCGGACGCTTCAGTCACGGTGGGGGGTTTGTTGTTCCCAGCGACGTGTTCTTCGGCGCCAAGCAGATGACCACCGACACGCAAGGGCACAGCAACTACTGGCAGTACGAGTCAGAGAGTCTTCGGAATCAAGCAGCGGTAGTTACCGGCAATTACGGTGAGGTAAGCCTTGAGGAGTAAGATCCCCCATTTCCTGCCTAGCGTTCTAGGTTTCACACTACTGACAGGATGCATTTCAATGGAGACAGAAGAAGAACCGGAGACTCGCCCCCAGGTAGAAATCAATAATGAGATTAAATCTGTTTCTAGTAGAATCCTAGACATTGTCGCCCTGGAAGGCAAGGTATCGGAGCCCGGACCCGGAGTGGGTGAGTGCCCGGGCAAAGATCTTGACACGTACTTTATTATGCGGCATACCTGGAGTCTGGCGAGCGAGGACAGGAAAAGCCTAGCCGCATCAATGGAAAAGCTGAAGCACGAACTTCCCGAGAGCGGATGGGAAATCAAAGAATACGGACCAAAGAATAATCAAAACCGTACGCTGAGGCTCCTCGCGGATCACCCAGAAAAGAAGTATGGCATTAATGTCGAATTTTGGGAACAGCGTAAGAGCGACGGAAAGCCGATGCTGCTCGTTGGCGTCGTCTCGGCCTGTTACCAAGTGCCGCCCGGGGACACCGTAGAACATTACTGACCCGCCACGGTCCGCCCGCCCAGTCAGGGGCGGGCGGACCGCAGCGAAGCGTTACTTCACACCACCCGGTGCAGCCAGCCGTGGGGGTCGGGGGCGTGGCCGGTTTGGAGGGCGAGCAGGGCCTCGCGGAGTTGCAGGGTGATCGGGCCGGGTTCGCCGTCGCCGACGGTCCAGTTACCCCGGGCGGACTTCACCGTGCCGACGGGGGTGATGACGGCGGCCGTGCCGCAGGCGAAGACCTCGGTGATTGTCCCGTCCTCGTTGCCCTGGCGCCAGTCGTCGGTGGAGATGCGGCCTTCCTCCGTGCCGTACCCCAGGTCAGCGGCGATGCCCAGGAGGGAGTCGCGGGTGATGCCCGGCAGGAGGGTGCCGGTCAGCGCCGGGGTGACGATCCTCGCGTCCGCGCCGCTGCCGCGCACGAAGTAGAGGTTCATGCCGCCCATCTCCTCGACCCAGCGGCGCTCGGTCGCGTCCAGCCAGACGACCTGGTCGCAGCCCTGCTGGGCGGCCTCGGCCTGGGCGACCAGGGACCCGGCGTAGTTGCCGCCGGTCTTGGCCTCGCCCATGCCACCGGGGGCGGCGCGCACGTACTCTTCGGAGAGCCACACCGAGACGGGCTTGACCCCGCGCGGGAAGTAGGGACCCGCCGGGGAGGCGATGACGACGAACAGGTACTCGTTGGCGGGCCGCACCCCCAGCCCGACCTCGGCGGCGAACATGAAGGGCCGCAGGTACAGCGACTCCTCACCGGAACCGGGCACCCAGGCCGCGTCCTGCCGGATCAGCAGTTCGCACGCCTCGACGAAGGTCTCCACGGGCAGCTCGGGCATGGCCAGGCGGCGGGCGGAGCGCTGGAAGCGGGCGGCGTTGGCCTCCGGCCGGAACATGGCCACCGAGCCGTCGGCCTGCCGGTACGCCTTGAGACCTTCGAAGATCGTCTGCGCGTAGTGCAGCGTCATGTTGGCCGGGTCCATCTGGAACGAGGCGTACGGCTCCAGCTGGGCGTCGTGCCAGCCCCGGCCCTCGGTCCAGCGGATGGTGACCATGTGGTCGGTGAAGTGGCGGCCGAAGCCGGGGTTCGCCAGCACCGCCTCGCGCTCGGCGTCCGGAAGGGGCTGGGCAGAGGGCTTGAGGCCGAATTCGATTCGGGGCGTCATGAGCGCGTCCTTCACTTCGGTGGTGTGGCGGACCGCGCGCGGTACGTGGACGTCCTAGCATCGCCTCACACGCGGCCCCACGTCCGATTATCGCGCGTGGGGTGGCGCGTCAAGGACAGGGGGAGCGCGGCCCAGGGTGAGATAGTCGCACCCGGCCGCTGCGGGGCGCAGCGCGGGGGCGGGAGCCCGGCCGCGCCCCAAGCGGCGAGGCTGGGGACACGGCACAGGCTGAGGGTCCCGGCCGGGGCACGGGGTGGAGCACTCGGCCGGAGCGGAGTTCGAGGCCGAGCGCGACCGTACGGTGGGCCGCGCCGGACTCAGCCGGCTACGCGTGCGGCGAGAGCGTCACCGATCTCGTCGGTGGAGCGCGCGGCGGCGCCCGCGCGGGCGGTGAGGTCCGCGGTGACGGCCTCCTCGATCCGGGCCGCCTCGTCCTCCAGGCCGAGGTGGCGCAGCAGCAGGGCGACGGACAGGATGGTGGCCGTCGGGTCGGCCTTGCCGGTGCCGGCGATGTCGGGCGCCGAACCGTGCACGGGCTCGAACATCGAGGGGAACGCGCCGGTCGGGTTGACGTTGCCCGACGCGGCCAGGCCGATGCCGCCGGTGACGGCGGCGGCCAGGTCGGTGATGATGTCGCCGAAGAGGTTGTCGGTGACGATGACGTCGAACCGGGCGGGGTCGTTGACGAGGAAGATCGTCGCGGCGTCAACGTGCAGGTAGTCCGTGGTCACCTCGGGGTACTCCTGGCCGACCCGCTCGAAGATCCGGGTCCACAGGTGACCGGCGTGCACCAGGACGTTGTTCTTGTGCACCAGGGTGAGCTTCTTGCGCGGGCGGGCGCTGGCCCGCTCGTACGCGTCCCGCACGACGCGCTCCACGCCGTAGGCGGTGTTGACGCTGACCTCGGTGGCCACCTCGGCGGGCGTCCCCGTGCGCAGTGAGCCGCCGTTGCCGGTGTAGGGGCCCTCGGTGCCCTCGCGCACGACGACGAAGTCGATGGCCGGGCGCCCGGCGAGGGGCGTCGCCGTGTGGGGGAACAGCCGCGAGGGCCGCAGGTTGACGAAGTGGTCGAAGGCGAACCGCAGCTTGAGCAGCAGGCCGCGCTCCAGGACACCGGAGGGCACGCCCGGGTCACCGACGGCGCCGAGCAGGATCGCGTCGTGCGCCTTCAGCTGCTCCAGCTCCGCGTCGGGGAGCGTCTCTCCGGTGGCGTGCCAGCGGCGCGCGCCCAGGTCGTAGCTCCTGGTCTCCAGCTTGACATCCTGCGGGAGGACGGCGGTGAGGACCTTCAGCCCCTGGGCGACGACCTCGGGGCCGATGCCGTCGCCGGGAATCACTGCGAGATTGATGCTGCGCGCCATGTCGCGGACCTTACTCTCCGTCCCAGTGCTCGACACTCCCCCGTCCACGATGCGGGACAAGAGACGACGCCGGTCCCGCCCGGGTGCGGGTGGGACCGGCGTCGCCCTGGCACCGGCTGGACGGTGCCAGGCAGGACTCAGTGGCCGGTGGCGCCGCCGTTGTCGCGGCGGTCGAGGGCGCGCTGGAGGGCGGCGGCGGCGTTCTTGCGGCTGGCGTCGGCCATACGGGCGGCGCGGCGGGTACGGCGGCGGGCGGTGTCATCCATGGTCAAGGCTCCTTACGCAGGCAAACCCCGAGAGAGTGGGAGGTGAAGCGCCGCAGGGGCGGGGGCTCCGGATGCCGCAGGGGTGACCTGCGCGAGGCACCGGGCCTCATCCGCGTTCGCTGATGAAGCGATACGTTCGGCTTCCACCACGGTACGGGCCTGAGGCTGTGCTGTCCCCCCATATAGTTGGCCTTCCTACTATCTGAGACGAAGACCACGCGGAAGCGCTACGGCCGGGTGTCAGTGAGGCCGGTGTGACTGCCGTTGCAGTAGGGACCTGTGCTGCACGAGCGAGGCAAGCGTCTGCTGAAGCGTGTCGTCCACGTCCCACAGCACCGCGCGAATCACCATGCGACCACTCTATGGAGTGAGGATCAGGTCGCCGTATCGATTCCTCACCCCAGACCGCCCCTACGGTGTCGCCGTCGCTTGTGCGGCAACGCCCAGCTCGCCCAGACTTGAGGAGGAGGTGTCCCCATGACCGCTGTCGCCCCGGAGGCCCCGATGAGCACCGCCCCCGCAGCTTCCGATGACGTGGCCGATGTCCTGTGGCAGGCATGGAAAGCCATGGAACTCCCCGAGGGCTTCCACGCCGAGATCGTCGAGGGGTTCATCGAGGTGTCACCCACCGGTCGGTACAGTCACAGCAAGACCATCTACCGGTTTCGCCGGGCATTGGAGGGTTTTCTCGGCGGTGACTCGCCCTACGCGGCGCATCAGGACATGAATCTTCAGCACGACCAAAAGGTCTTCGTTCCAGACATCTACCTCGCGCCCGAGGAAGACACCGCCTACGTCACCGAGGACGGTCTGGGCCTCGACGCTTCGTGCGTCGAGCTCGTGGTCGAAGTGGTGTCTCCGGGACACGACGCCCAGCAGCGGGACCGCGTGCGCAAGCGCCGGGCGTACGCGCGGGCCGGTATCCCGGTCTACGTCATCCTGGACGACTACGACGGCCACGGCACCGTCACCGTACTCACCCAGCCCTCCCCCGGGGAGGCCGTCTACGCCGCCGAGACGCGCGTGCCCTACGGCAAGGACGTCACCGTGCCCGAGGGACCGGCGGAGGGCTTCACCATCACCGAGGAGATCACCGGGCCGCCCCAGCGCACGCGAGCGGAGTGACGTCGGCGATACCCGGCTGTATCAGCCGTATCAGGGGTGCACGACCGGCCGAAACATGGTCGGATGCCCGGTTGTGGACTGCATTGACTACGGGATCGATGATCGTCACGGCCGCACCGTGACGCTGTGCCCGGTGACCGACGACAACTGGCGGGCCGTGGCCGACGTCGCCCCGCGCGATGACCAGCGCGCGTTCGTGGCCGCCCTGGGCGCGCGCTACCTGCTGCTGTCGATGCGCGAGGAGGTCTGGCACTCGCTGGCGATCTGCGCCGCGGACCGCGTCGTCGGCCACGTGATGTGGGCCTTCGATCCCTCCGAGACCACCCACTGGCTCGGCGGCATGATCGTGGACGCCGACCACCAGGGCCACGGCATCGGGCGCGCCGCCGTGCGCACGCTGGTGCGCTGGCTCGCCACCCACGCGGACTGCCGCGAGATCCGCCTCTCCTACCACCCCGCGAACACCTCGGCCGCCCGCCTGTACGAGACGCTCGGCTTCACCCCCACCGGCCAGCAGGAGGAGGGCGAGCTGATCGCCGCTCTCCCCATCGGCGACTGAGCTCCCAGACGGCACCCGGGAGCAGCACCCTCCCGCTGGTGGTGCGCTCTCGGCACGTCGCGGCAACCGGTGGCTACTCAGCGGCCGGGGCCAGATCGGCCAGCAGGTGGTCCAGGACGGCCTCTTCCTCGACGCGCGCGTCGAGCTCGGCCAGTGCGTGGGCGAGCGCCGGGTCCCAGGGCGCCGCCGCGGATGCTCCGTCCAGCCGGGACCAGCCCGCCGCCGTGGCGACCGCCGCCCGGTAGTCGGCCGCCGTGTAGCGCCACGGCTCCCACGGCACCTGGCGGCGCAGCGCGGTGCCCAGGGTGATCAGATCCTGGATGAAGCGTTCCAGGTACTGGATCAGCCGGTCTTGTAGGCCAGGAACGCCTCGACCTCGACGTCGTGCAGGACGATGGTGCGCTGGAGGGAGCCCATGAAGTCGCGGGCGTTCTCCGCCAGCACGGTGAACCGCCCGGTGAGAGTCTCCAGTGCGAGGTACACCTTGCCCGGGTCCGGCGCCTCCTCGGCGGCGAGCACCAGCAGCGCCCGCAGCTGGGTGACGATGTCGTGCAGCGCCACCGCCTGAAGCTCGCCGCGCCGTCCCAGCGGCTCGTCGTAGGCGCCCAGCGCCGTCTCCGCCGCCTCACCCTCACGGGTGAGCTGGTAGATGAACCGCTTGCGGCAGAAGTCCTCGACGGCGGTCACCCGCGCGGTGTCCGGTTCGGCCCGCAGGTGCCCCACTCCACGAGGCTGTCCAGCGCCTTGCCGACGGCCTCCAGCTCGGCGGGCCGGTGCTCGGGCGGCAGCGCGGCGTGCACGTCCTCCGGCCGCAGGTGCACCGCGAACCGCTCCTTGGCCAGCAGGAAGGCCCGCATGGTCTGCCGGTACAGCGCCACGTTGGGCGCCGTCAGGTGGGCGAAGGTGCTGTACGCGGCCCGCGCGGACCCCTGGTCGGAAACGTTCATACGCCCGCCATCCTCCCCACCCGGCCCCACCCGCGCACCCGCCTCCCGGAATCCACCGGTGCTCGCGGAGGTCCGCCCCCTCTGGTGGCAGGTCCCCGCCCTACCCCACTCTCCAAGGGATCACGCGCCCCAGCCGCCGCACGTTTCGTTCCTGCGGTGCGAGAGCATCGTCCTGCTGGGGAAGTGCCCCACGCCCGGCACCGTGACCTGCTGGCTTGGCCGCACTGGGTGCTGAAGCACCTACGGCCCCGTCGGGGTGATGTTCGGCAAATTCTCCGTGGGAGAAAGGGAAGTCACCACGGTCGGCCGCCGGACCCCGGCCGCCCCCGCCTCGTTCCTCCCCGTGAGAGCCGCCGTCCGTCGCCGCGACCCACGCTTTCTGAGCGCTACCCCCGAATTGGCCGCCGCGCTCGCCGCAGCCGACGACGACGGTCGCAACGTGTTCGAGCACCTCCCCACCGAATGGACGGAGATTTGCACATGGGCCAAGCACCTGTTCCCCCCGGCGAAGCCGTCGCCCACCTCACCAGGCACACCGGCGAACCCACCGCGATCCAGCTCCTGAGCGACCGGCGCGGCTCCCGCGCCTGGAAGATCCAGGGCCGCAAGGGCACCGTCGCGCTGAAGGCCAACAACCCTGACGACGCCGAGGCCCGCGACAAGGCCGCCGAGATGGCCCAAGAGAACGATCATCTCCTTCGCCTCACCGCTCTCGGCGCCCTCAACCCCGACTACCGGGTCAGCGCCGGAGCGTGGGAGGGCGGCCGGTGGCTGGCGGTCAACTGGATCGACGGCGTACCCCTGTGGCAGGCCCTCGCCCTCGTCCGCGGACCCGAAGGAAACCGGGCCTCGGTCCGCCCCTGGCTCGCGGGCATCGCCCGCAGCTGGACCGAAAACCTCGCCCGCCTGCACGCCGCCGACTGGGCGCACGCCGACATTCAGCCGACCAATACCCTCGTCACACCCGGCGGCCACACCGCGCTCATCGACTATGCCCTCGCCTGCGGCCCCGACGACGGCCGCCGCGTCCCGTACCGGGGCGCCCTCACCCACACCACCGCTCCCGAGACCGCCATCGCGATCCTCTCCACCCCCGCCGATACCCACATTCCCGCCCAGCCGTCGGCCGATATCTGGAGCCTGGGCGCCTCCCTGTTCTGGTGCTGGACCGGCCGCCGACCCGTCGCCTATGACGACGACCTCCACCGGCTGGAGAAGCTGGCTCTTATCGCCCAGGGCACCACCACCGTGTTGCGCGACGTCCGGCCCTGGCCCTTTCCCGAGTTCGAGGCCGCCGTCACCGCGTGCCTTGCCTCCGACCCCGCCGACCGGCCCACGGCAAAGGAGCTAACCGCCGCATGGTGACTCTGCGTGCCCTGGCCCCCGGCGACGCACCGGCCCTCACCCGCATCTACAGCGGCGCCTCCATCCAGCACACCACCGGCAAGCCCCTCACCCTCGACCAGGCTCACGTGAAGATCCGCACGGCCCTTGCCCGAGCAGCCGAAACCCCGCGCGCGCAGTGGAGCTGGGGCATCCTTCACGAGGACGACCTGATCGGTCTGACTGCCCTGCGGCGACGAACCCCATCCATGGGCACCATCAGCTACATCCTCCGGGAGGACAGCTGGGGTCACGGCTACGCCACTCAGGCCGCCCGCCACGTCGTCGCTGTCGCCTTCACCACCGTCGGCCTCAACCGGCTAGAGGCCATGCACCACCCCAACAACCCCGCCTCCGGCCGCGTCCTGAGCAATGCCGGATTCACCCACATCGGCACGACCGTCCGCCACACCAAGGTGGGAACCATCCCCTACGAGCTCTACGGGCTGGCCAGGGATTTGGCACCCGGCGTGGCTCATATCCGGTGACGATGCCGCCCCAGGGGAGCGGTGTGCTTCCGGTATGCCGCCCGGTGCCGGGCCTGGCCGGAGGGTGTGGGGTCTCAGAGCACGGGGACGGGCACCCGGCAGCGAATCTGCTTGCCGATCGCCGAATTCCGCACGTGCCAGCCGGGTGCGAGCAGGTCCAGCAGCCCCAGGCCCCGCCCGCGTTCGGCCTGCGGACTGTCGAGCGGGGTCGGCTGCCTCTCGGGCAGCGCTCCGGGGTCGGGGTCGTGCACGTTCACCGCGAGGCCGAAGGAGGCGACGTAGACCTCCACGACGAGCGGAGCACGGTCCCCACAGGCCCGGACCGCGTTGCCGACCAGCTCCGAGACGACGAGCTGAACGGCGTCCCCGGCGTCGGCGCTGACTCCGTGAACGCGCAACGCGGTCCGGGTCAGCCGCCGCAGGGTGCGCAGCGCTTCGGGGGAAGCGCAGAAGTAGGCCACGAACCCGTTGTCCCGCTGTCGCACGTAACAGCAGGGGGTGGTGGGTGCGTTGGGGTCAGTGGGTTGGGAGGTGGCACTGGATCGGGGCGGAAGCATCGCGTCTCCTCGCTGGATCATCCTGTCGCTGACCCAGACAGGTCAGCGAACGCCGGTTGGCTAGGCAATCGCTGAGAAGAGACTCAACATACTGGAGATTTTTCTCTAGCAGGTAGAAAATTTTCCACTCTATCGAGTGAGGGTTTCGCTCTCTCAGTTGAAGAGCACGGCAAGCTGGCAGACTCCACGCATGCCCAACTCACCTCTCGTGCCGACCATCAGACGCCGTCGGCTTGGCTCCGCACTGCGGCGGTTGCGACACGACGCAGGGTTCACCCTCGAAACGGCCGCAGGCGCCATGGGCTGGAAAGCACCAAAACTTTCCAAGATCGAGAGCGCCCACCAGGCCATCCGCCCGGCTGACGTGGGTGCTGTGCTGACGGTGTACGGAGTCAATGACCCGACGGTGCGTACCGCCCTGGAAAACCTCGCCCGGGACGCGGGCAAGAAGGGCTGGTGGCAGACGTACAGCGGGGTCGCGTCTCCGGCCTACGCTGACCACATCTCGCTGGAAGCCGACGCAGAGGCCATCCACGTCTGGGCTCCCCTGCTCGTCCCGGGCCTGCTGCAAACGGCGGCGTACGCGCGGGAGACGATCACCGGGGCGACCACAAGCCGTACCGTCGAAGAGGTGACCGCCCTGGTTGAGGTGAGGATGGCCCGTCAAGCGGTGCTGTCCCGGCCCGATGAGGCGCCAGAGCTGTGGGCCATCATCCATGAGGCCGCCCTTCACCAACGCTTCGCCGTGCGGCCTGCGACGATGCGTGACCAACTGCGGCGGTTGAGAGAAGCATGCGAGATGCCGAACGTCACGGTGCAGGTGATGCCGCTGGACTCCACACCGCATCCCGGACTCGTAGGTGGCTACGCCCTGACGCACTTCCCCCAGCCCATGCCGACCGTCGTGCTGTTGGAGAATCTCAGCGGCGCCACATACGTTGAGGGCGACGACGCAGCGCCTTTCACCAAGGCTTTCGACCGCATTCGGGCGGCAGCCTTGCCTGTGGAGGACTCGCTTGCGCGGATCGTGCAGATTGAGGAAGGCCACAGGACATGAACGACGCGAAGGCAGAACTGTACGCGTTTGACCTCTCCACTGCGGTGTGGCGGAAGGCGACAGCCAGCGGCCCGGAGCACGACTGCGTGGAGGTGGCTGAGATGCCCGGTGGTGCGCGAGCGGTGCGCGACTCCAAGAACCCGGATCGTGACCCCCTGCGCTTCACCGCCACCGAATGGGCCGCCTTCCGCCAGGGAGTTACCGCTGGCGAGCTGTGAGCGGCCTGCCCACACCCTGCTGACTGCTCCGGCTCCCCGGGCGGGGCGGTCAGTGAGGGTTGCCCGGGGTGACGGTGATCGTGGCCGGGACCGCGAAGCCCTTGCGGGCTGACCGGCCCTCCGCGTCTGTGGCGTTCCGTGCCGCTTCCCTGACGATCATGCCGGTCGTCTCGCTGTCCAGGCGGCGATTTTCCCGGCTACAGCGGGCCTCCCGGTGCTCCGGTACGGGCCGATAGCCCTGCCACAGCGCGCCCTTCGGAGCCACACTGCGCGAGAACGGCCGTAGCCCGGCTTCCTGCGGGGAGCAGGGCCGGGCTACGGGGTCCGGGCGGGTCAGCCCATGTGGGGGTAGCGGTAGTCGGTCGGGGCCACGGCGGTTTCCTTGATGGCGCGCGGGGACATCCAGCGCAGCAGGTTGAACTTCGAACCCGCCTTGTCGTTGGTGCCGGAGGCGCGGGCGCCGCCGAAGGGCTGCTGGCCGACAATGGAGCCGGTCGGGCGGTCGTTGAGGTAGAAGTTGCCGGCGGCGAAACGCAGCTTCTCGGACGCCTTGGCCAAAACGGCACGGTCCTTGGCGAGCACGGCGCCGGTCAGGGCGTAGGCGGAGGCGGACTCCATCTGCTCCAGCATCGTCTCCCAGTCACCGTCCTCATAGACGTGGACGGCGATGATGGGGGCGAAATACTCGGTCGTGAAGAGCTCGCTCGAAGGGTCGGTGCACGTGATGACGGTGGGACGGACGAAGTAGCCCACCGAGTCGTCGTAACCGCCGCCCGCGACGACCTCGCAGGTGGGGTCGGACTTCGCGCGGTCGATGGCGGCCTTGGCCTTGGCGAAGGCGCGCTCGTCGATGACGGCGCCGATGAAGTTGGTGAGGTCGGTGACGTCGCCCATGGCGATGCCCTCGGTCTCGTGCACCAGGTCCTCGCGCAGGCCGCCCTCCCACAGCGAGCGCGGGAGGTAGGCGCGGGAGGCGGCCGAGCACTTCTGGCCCTGGTACTCGAAGGCGCCACGGGTGATGGCGGTCTTCAGGATCGCCGGGTCCGCGGTGGGGTGGGCGACGATGAAGTCCTTGCCGCCGGTCTCGCCGACGATGCGCGGGTAGGAGCGGTAGCCGGAGATGTTGTTGCCGACCTCGCGCCACAGGTGCTGGAAGGTGGCGGTCGAGCCGGTGAAGTGGATGCCCGCCAGCTCCGGGTGCGGCAGGGCGACCTCGGAGACCTCCTTGCCGTCGCCGGTCACCAGGTTGATGACGCCCGGCGGCATGCCCGCCTCCTCCAGCAGCTCCATGAGCAGCACGGCGGCGTGGGTCTGGGTGGGCGAGGGCTTCCAGACGACAACATTGCCCATCAGCGCCGGGGCGGTGGGCAGGTTGCCCGCGATGGCGGTGAAGTTGAACGGGGTGATGGCGTAGACGAAGCCCTCCAGCGGGCGGTGGTCCATCCGGTTCCACACACCGTTGGGCTGAACGAGCGGCTGCTCGGTCAGCAGCTCGCGGGCGAAGTGGACGTTGAAGCGCCAGAAGTCCACCAGTTCGCAGGGGGCGTCGATCTCGGCCTGCTGGGCGGTCTTGGACTGGCCCAGCATGGTGGAGGCGGCGATCGTCTCGCGCCACGGCCCGGCCAGCAGTTCGGCGGCCTTGAGGATGATCGCGGCGCGGTCGTCGAAGGACAGCGCACGCCAGGCCGGGGCGGCGGCCAGGGCGGCGTCGATGGCCTCCTGCGCGTCGGCGCGGGTGGCGTTGGCATAGGTGCCCAGGCGCTTGGCGTGGGCGTGCGGCTGGACGACGTCGAAGCGCTCACCGCCGCCCATGCGCTTGGCCCCGTTGATGGTCATGGGGAGGTCGATGGGGTTTTCGGCCAGTTCCTTCAGCTTGCGCTCCAGGCGGGCCCGCTCGGGGCTGCCGGGGGCGTAGCCGTGCACCGGCTCGTTGTAGGGGGCGGGGACCTGGGTCACAGCGTCCATGGCTGGCGTGTCTCCTTCGAAGGGGTGGTTTCGAACGGGTCTGGTGGGGTCCGGTCGGGATGTCCGGGCGGCTGGCTGGGCTCAGCCCCGGGTGAGCAGGGAGCGCAGGAAGAACGCGAGGTTGGCGGGGCGCTCGGCGAGACGGCGCATGAAGTAGCCGTACCAGTCGGTTCCGTAGGGCAGGTAGACGCGCACCCGGTGTCCGGCGGCCACCAGGCGCTCCTGCTCGGCGGCGCGGATGCCGTAGAGCATCTGGAACTCGTAGGCGTCGTTCTTGCGGCCGAGCCGGTGGGCGAGTTCTTGCGTGATCGCGATCAGCCGGGGGTCGTGGGAGCCGATCATCGGATAGCCCTGACCGGCCAGGAGGATCTTCAAACAGCGTACGTACGCCCGGTCCACCTCGCGCTTGTCCTGGTACGCGACCGACGCGGGCTCCTTGTACGCGCCCTTCACCAGGCGCACCCGGGAGCCTTCCCCGGCCAGCGCGTGGCAGTCCTCCTCGGTGCGGAAGAGATAGGACTGCACCACGGCGCCCGTGTGCGGGAAGCGGGTGCGCAGCTCGGCGAGGACGGCGAGCGTGGAATCGATGGTGGTGTGGTCCTCCATGTCCAGCGTCACCGTGGTGCCCGCCGCGGCGGCCGCCTCCACCACCGGGGTGACGTTGGCCAGCGCCAGATCGTGGCCGCCGGGCAGTGCCTGCCCGAACGCGGACAGCTTCACCGACATCTCGGCGCGCTCCCCCAGCCCCTCGTCGGCCAGTGCCTGCGCGAGGGCCAGGTAGGCGTCCCGGCTGCGCAGGGCCTCCGCGCGGTCGGTGACGTCCTCGCCGAGGTGGTCGAGGGTGACGTCCAGGCCACGGCTGGTCAGGTCGCGCACCGCCCAGCGGGCCTGAGGCAACTGCTCGCCGGGGACGAAGCGGTCCACCACGGGGCGCGTCAGCGGAGTGGCCGCCACGGCGCGGCGGATGCCGTCGCTCCGGGCGGCGGCGAGAAGCACGGGACCCAGCACGGGACCTCCCACGAGAATCTTTCTTACGGCAGGGTGAGCCACCGGAGAATTTAAGGATGACTCCACCGCCCGGCCATCGACAGCTGTCACACTTCCGTGGCCCGGATCTCAGACAGATGTATGAGAATGGGTGAGGAGAACTCCCTGGGTGGCTCAGTGGCTCATCTAGGGGTGGCTCAGAGAAGACAGCTGAGTGGGACGGCCGGGCAGCACGGGCGAGGCGGGAAGGGCGGGCGGCAGCGGATGCGGGAGGACTACCAGGCGCTCATCGACGAGGTGTCGGCGCTGCTCGGCGCCCCGGCCACGCTGGAGGACCGCGACTTCGGCCTCATCGCGTTCGGCGTGCACGGCAGCGGCGCGGACGACACGGAGCTGGTACTCGACCCGGTGCGCACCCGGTCGATCATGCAGCGCCGGTCCTCCGCAGCGGTGCGGGCGTGGTTCGAGCGGTTCGGGATCACCCGGGCGGCCGGGCCGGTGCGCATCCCGCCCGACCCGGCGGCCGGAGTGGTCAAAGGCCGCCTCTGCCTGCCCGCCCGGCACGCGGGCGTCGTCCACGGCTATGTGTGGCTGCTGGACGACGGCACCCTGTCCCTGGATGATCCGCGCCTGAGCGAGGCCCTGGCCACCGCCACCCGGATCGGGGCGCTGCTCGCCGCCGAAGCGCGGGCCGGGGCACGGCTGGGCGACCTGCTGCGCGCGGCGCTGGCCGGGCCGGTGACCGGACGGCAAGCGGCCACCAGCGAGTTGCGCGAAGCGCTCGGCTCCGTCGCCGCCGGACCCCTGGCGCTCGTCGCCGTCACCCCGTGGGGTGCCGGTACGGCCGGTCCGGCCCGGCTGCCCCGGGTGCCGGTGACGGCGGCCGTACCCGCCGGGGAGGCGGGCACCCCGGCAGGCGGCGCGCTCGCCGCCCTGGTGCGACTGCCCACCGCCGACGCGGTCGAGCCCGCCCGGGGTGTGGCCGAACGCCTGCTGGGCTCGCCGCGCGCCGTCAGCGGTAGGAGCGGGACTGGCGGTACGGGTGCCACGGGCGGAGTGGGCACGGCAAGCGGCACGGGTGGAGCGAGCGGCACCGGAGGCGCGGTGGGCGGTGCGGGCACCGCAGGCGGTACCGCTGGGATCAGCGCCGCGCTGCCCGGGCTCACCGAACCCGGGGCCGCCTGGCGGCAGGCGCTCGCCGCTGCGCGCGCGGCGCGGGCGGCACCACGGCTCGGGCCGGTCGCCGACTGGGCGGCACTCGGTCCCTACCGCCTGCTGACCGCCCTGCCCGCGAGCGGCGCGCCCGACCCGGTGGTGCGGCGCCTGCTGGAGCCGGGGCACCGGGAGATGGCGCACACCGCCGAGGTGTACCTGGACTGCGCGGGGCAGGCCTCACGTGCTGCCGCCGCGCTCGGTGTGCACCGGCAGACGCTGTACTACCGCCTGTCCCGGGTCGAGCAGCTGACCGGCCTCGACCTCACCGACGGGGAGTCCCGCCTCCTGCTGCACATGGCGCTGAAAGCGTCCCGGCTGTAGGCCCCGGTGGGCCGGACCCGGTGGGAGGCCCAGCCTCCGAAGCCGGGCGCCCCCGGAAAGCCCGCCGTCCGGACCGGGCCGCGCGAGCTACCACGGGGTACGTAAGCGCCCTCACATAACCGCGCTCCCCCGCTCCCTAGCGTCGTAGCTGAGAGCGAAGGCTCATCGCACAAGGAGGCGCATCACCATGGTCAGCACCGCGCAGGTTTCCCCCCGGACCGCCGCGATCCCCGTCCATGCCGTGTGGGGTGCCGCGGCCGGGCTGGTCGGCGGCGTCGGGATGGGCATCTGGATGTCCCTCTCCCGCCCGATGATGGACACCGCCATGATCACCATGGTCGCCGGGCTGCTGGGCTCCACCAACGCACTCGTCGGGTGGCTGGTCCATCTCGCGATCGCCCTCTTCGCTGGCGTCGTCTTCGGCGCACTGGTCGGCCAGCTGGCCGAGCGCCTGGCGCCCGCCGTCGTCCTCGGGCTGGTGTACGGGGCGGTGTGGTGGGTCGTGGGGGCACTGTGGATCATGCCGGCCAACATGGGCATGCCCGTGTTCACCTGGAACGACGTCACCGCCTCCAGCCTCGGGGCGCACCTGGTGTTCGGGCTGCTGGCCGGGCTGACGTTCGGGGCGATGGCCCGGTCCATGGGGCAGCACGGCGGCCCGTCCGGACGGTGATCCGCGCACGGCTGCGGGAGGCGGTCTCAGCGCGCCGCGTCCCGCAGCCGTGCCGCGTCCAGCCGTGCCGCGTCCCCGACCCGGGCGGAACGGGGACGCGGCGGCGGGACCGGAGGGGCGCGACGCGCAGGGCCGGAAGCGGCCCGCAGGGGTGGTTACGCGTCGGTGAGGTTGACCGTGCGGGCAGAGGTGGCGCCGATCTCCTCGGCGATCTCGGTGAGCACCGGCTGCGGGATCGTGTCGTCCACCGTCAGAGCCACCAGCGCCTCGCCGCCTTCCTCGGCCCGGGAGACCTGCATGCCCGCGATGTTGATGCCCGCCTCACCGAGGATGCGGCCGACGGTGCCGACGACGCCGGGGCGGTCGGCATAGCGCAGGAACGCCATGTGCTCGGCGAGCGACAGCTCGATGTCGTGCGTGCCGACGCCAACGATCTTCTGCACGTGCTTCGGCCCGGTCAGCGTGCCGGAGACGGCGATCTCCTCGCCGTTGCCCAGCGTGCCGCGCACGGTGACGAGGTTGCGGTGGTCCGGGGAGTCGCTGGAGGTGGTCAGGCGCACCTCGACGCCGCGCTCCTGGGCGAACAGCGGTGCGTTGACGTAGGAGACGGTGTCATCCACGACGTCCTCGAACACGCCCTTGAGCGCGGACAGCTCCAGCACCTTGACGTCGTGCTGGGTGATCTCGCCGTAGACCTCGACGTCGAGCCGGAGGGCGACCTCCCCGGCGAGCGCGGTGAAGATCCGGCCCAGGCGTTCGGCCAGCGGCAGGCCAGGGCGCACGTCCTCGGCGATGACTCCGCCCTGGACGTTGACGGCGTCGGGCACCAGCTCACCGGCGAGCGCCAGCCGCACCGAGCGGGCCACGGCCACGCCCGCCTTCTCCTGCGCCTCGCCCGTGGAGGCGCCCAGGTGCGGGGTGCACACGACCTGGTCGAAACCGAACAGCGGGGAGTCAGTGCACGGCTCGGAGGCGTAGACGTCCAGGCCCGCGCCCGCGACACGCCCCTCCTTCAGCGCCGCGTACAGCGCGTCCTCGTCCACGATGCCGCCGCGCGCGGCGTTGACGACGCGCACCGACGGCTTGACCTTGTGCAGCGCCTCGTCGCCGATGAGGCCCAGCGTCTCGGGCGTCTTGGGCAGGTGGACGGTGATGAAGTCCGAGGTCTCCAGCAGCTCGTCCAGCGACAGCAGCTTGACGCCCATCTGGGCGGCCCGCGCGGGCTGCACGTACGGGTCGTAGGCGACGATCCTCATGCCGAACGCGGACATGCGCTGCGCGACGAGCACGCCGATGCGGCCCAGTCCCACCACGCCGAGCGTCTTCTCGGAGAGTTCGACGCCGGTGTACTTGCTGCGCTTCCACTCACCCTGTTTCAGCGCGGTGTTGGCCTGCGGGATGTTGCGCGCGGTGGCGACGAGCAGGCCGCACGCCAGCTCGGCGGCGGTGACGATGTTGGACGTCGGCGCGTTGACGACCATGACGCCCGCCTTGGTGGCGGCGGAGACGTCCACGTTGTCCAGGCCCACCCCGGCGCGGGCGACGACCTTCAGCTTGCGCGCGGCGCCGATGGCCTCGGCGTCGATCTTGGTGGCACTGCGGATCAGGATGGCGTCAACATCGGCGAGCGCGGGAAGCAGCTCACCCCGGTCGGCCCCGTTGCAGTGGCGGATCTCGAAGTCGGGGCCGAGTGCGTCGATGGTGGCCGGGGAGAGTTCCTCAGCGATGAGTACTACGGGCTTGCTCACTTCGTCTCAGTCCTCACTTGTCCTGGGGTGACCCCCAGGCCCGCCCGGGGCGTGGGGGAGGACGGCCGCGTTCCTACGGCCGAAGGCGGTGGAGGTTGGCAGCCGCGTGGTGACGCACGACGCTGTGAGCCCTTGACGCGTTGTCTGCTGCGCAGTCTAGCCGTGGTATGCGGCGCGTCCGGCGCATGCGCCGATCATCCCCCGTTCGGGGGTCCTGCCCGGGTGCGGCGAGCGGCGCGGCACGCGGGCGGCGCGGGACGAAAAGCGCCGCGGCGGGCCTGCCGCCGCGGCGCCGGGCGAGCTCAGTCCTTGTCGTCCACCCAGCTCATGAGCTTGCGCAGCTCCTTGCCGGTGGTCTCCAGCTTGTGGTCGGTGTCGGCCTGCTTGTACGCGTTGTACTTCGGCAGTCCGGCCTGGTACTCGGCCATCCAGGTGTGGGCGAAGGTGCCGTCCTGGATCTCGGCGAGGACCTTCTTCATCTCCGCCTTGGTCTGGTCGGTGATGATGCGCGGGCCGGTGACGTAGTCGCCCCACTCGGCGGTCTCGGAGACCGACCAGCGCATCTTGCTCAGGCCGCCCTCGTACATCAGGTCAACGATGAGCTTCAGCTCGTGCAGGCACTCGAAGTAGGCGATCTCCGGCTGGTAACCGGCCTCGACCAGCGTCTCGAAGCCCGCCTTGACCAGGGCGGAGGCGCCGCCGCAGAGCACGGCCTGCTCACCGAACAGGTCGGTCTCGGTCTCCTCGGTGAAGGTGGTCTTGATGACCCCGGCGCGGGTGCCGCCGATGCCCTTGGCGTAGGACAGGGCCAGCTCGAACGCCTTGCCGGTGGCGTCCTGCTCGACGGCCGCGATGCACGGGACGCCGCGGCCCTCCTCGAACTGGCGGCGCACCAGGTGGCCCGGGCCCTTCGGGGCGACCATGCACACGTCCACACCGGCCGGGGGCTGGATGAAGCCGAAGCGGATGTTGAAGCCGTGGCCGAAGAACAGGGCGTCGCCGTCCTTGAGGTGGTCCTTGACGGACTCCTCGTAGACCTTGGCCTGGATGGGGTCCGGCACCAGGATCATGATGACGTCGGCCTCGGTGGCGGCCTGGGCCGGGGTGACCACGCGCAGTCCCTGCTCCTCGGCCTTGGCCTTGGACTTCGAGCCCTCGTGCAGGCCGACGCGCACGTCAACGCCCGAGTCACGCAGGGACAGCGCGTGGGCGTGGCCCTGGCTGCCGTAGCCGAGCACGGCCACCTTGCGGCCCTGGATGATGGACAGGTCGGCGTCGTCTTCGTAGAACAGCTCGGCCACTTCGGACATCTCCTCGTTGTGTTGCTGTGCGGGGCTGCGCGAGACCTCTTGGGGTGCTCGCCGCCGCTGTGGAGCCCACCGTATGCCGGTCGGGCGGGGTGACGTGCCGGGTCTCGCCATACGGGAGGCGGGGCCCGGCGGGTTCGGGTTGCCGGTCCGGCGGTCAGCCTGGGGCCGGGGCGTGCTGGCCGTCTCCGTCGTGGCCGCCGCAGACCGGTGGCGGGGTGCCCGTCGCCGCCGGGGTGCGGCGGCGACGGGCACCGGCCCGCGCGTCGCGTACGGCCGATCGCGGGAGAGCGGCCTACGCGGAGCGTTCCAGCGCGCGCAGGGAGCGGTCGGTGATCGAGCGCGAGCCGCGGCCGATCGCGATGGTGCCGGACTGCACCAGCTCCTTGATGCCGTACTGCTCCAGCATGCGCAGCATGGCTTCCAGCTTCTCGCTGCTGCCGGTGGCCTCGATGGTGACGGCCTCCGGGGAGACGTCCACGGTCTTGGCCCGGAAGAGCTGGACGATCTCCACGACCTGGGTGCGCGTCTCGTGGTCGGCGCGCACCTTCACCAGAACGAGTTCACGCCGCACCGCCGCTGACGGCTCCAGCTCGACGATCTTCAGCACGTTGACGAGCTTGTTGAGCTGCTTGGTGACCTGCTCCAGCGGCAGGTCCTCGACGTTCACCACGATGGTGATGCGGGAGATGTCCGGGTGCTCGGTGGTGCCGACGGCCAGGGAGTCGATGTTGAATCCGCGCCGGGAGAACAGCGCGGTGATCCGGGCCAGGACGCCGGGCTTGTTCTCCACCAGGACGGAGAGGGTGTGCTTGGACATGGGTGGCTGTCTTCCTCTGTGCTCGCGCCGGTGGGCTCAGTCGTCGCTGTCGCCGAAGTCGGGGCGGACGCCTCGGGCCGCCATGACCTCGTCGTTGGAGGTACCGGCCGCGACCATCGGCCAGACCATCGCGTCCTCGTGGACGATGAAGTCCACGACGACGGGGCGGTCGTTGATGGCGTTGGCCTTCTCGATCACCGCGTCCAGGTCCTCGGGGCGCTCGCAGCGGATGCCCACGCAGCCCATCGCCTCGGCGAGTTTGACGAAGTCCGGGCAGCGGGTGCCCAGGTTCTGCGGCGGGTTCGCCGGGTCGCCGGGGCCCGCGTGCAGCACGGTGTTGGAGTAGCGCTGGTTGTAGAAGAGGGTCTGCCACTGGCGGACCATGCCCAGGGCGCCGTTGTTGATGATGGCGACCTTGATGGGGATGCCGTTGAGGGCGGCCGTCACCAGCTCCTGGTTGGTCATCTGGAAGCAGCCGTCGCCGTCGATGGCCCACACCGCCCGGTCGGGGACGCCAGCCTTGGCGCCGAGCGCGGCCGGGACGGCGTAGCCCATCGTGCCCAGGCCGCCGGAGTTCAGCCAGGTGGCGGGCCGGTCGTAGTCGATGAAGTGCGCGGCCCACATCTGGTGCTGGCCGACCCCGGCCGCGTAGACCGTGCCCTCAGGCGCCAGCTGCCCGATGCGCTGGATGACCTGCTGCGGGGACAGCGAGCCGTCCTCGGGCTGGTCGTAGCCCAGCGGGTAGGTGTCGCGCCAGCGCCTCAGCAGCTCCCACCAGGCGGCGTAGTCGCCCCGGCGGCCAGCGTCGTGCTCGGCCTGGACGGCGACGACCAGGTCCGCGATGACCTCGCGGGCGTCCCCGACGATCGGCACGTCCGCGTCGCGGTTCTTGCCGATCTCGGCCGGGTCGATGTCGGCGTGAACGACCTTGGCGTACGGGGCGAAGGAGTCCAGCTTCCCGGTGACGCGGTCATCGAAACGGGCGCCGAGCGCCACGATCAGGTCGGCCTTCTGCAACGCGGTGACGGCGGCGACCGTGCCGTGCATGCCGGGCATGCCCAGGTGCTGCGGGTGGGTGTCGGGGAACGCTCCCAGCGCCATCAGCGTGGTGGTGACGGGGGCGCCGGTCAGCTCGGCCAGCACCTTCAGCTCTCCGGTGGCGCCCGCCTTCAGCACCCCGCCGCCGACGTAGAGCACCGGCCGCTTGGCCTCGGTGACCAGCTTGGCGGCCTCGCGGATCTGCTTGGCGTGCGGCTTGGTGACGGGCCGGTAGCCGGGCAGGTCGTGGGTGGGCGGCCAGGAGAACGTCGTCTGCGCTTGCAGGGCGTCCTTGGAGATGTCAACCAGCACGGGCCCGGGACGGCCGGTGCTCGCGATGTGGAACGCCTCGGCGATGGTGCGCGGGATGTCGGCCGGGTCGGTGACCAGGAAGTTGTGCTTGGTCACCGGCATGGTGATGCCGCAGATGTCCGCTTCCTGGAACGCGTCCGTGCCGATCGACTTGGACGCGACCTGACCGGTGATCGCCACCAGCGGCACCGAGTCCATGTGGGCGTCGGCGATCGGGGTGACCAGGTTCGTCGCGCCCGGCCCGGACGTCGCCATGCAGACGCCGACCCGGCCGGTGGCCTGGGCGTAGCCGGTGGCCGCGTGGCCAGCGCCCTGCTCGTGCCGGACCAGGATGTGGCGCACCCGGCCGGAGTCCATCATCGGGTCGTAGGCGGGCAGGATCGCGCCGCCCGGGATGCCGAACACGGTGTCGGCACCGACCTCCTCCAGCGCACGGATGAGGGACTGCGCACCCGTGACGTGCTCGACGGTGGCGGGCTGGTGTGCCGCGCCCTGACGGGGCCGTGGCTGCGGCCGGGGGGCCCCGGAGGCCTGCTCGGTCATCGGCTTTCTCTTCTCGGCGAGGTGAGGGTGGTGCCGCCCGGTGGTGCGTGATGCTGGCGGGGCTGGGCGGTTCGGGCGGTGTTGTGCGGGTTGATCAGGGGTGCTGGTGCAACAAAAAACCCCTCGTGCCGTGATGGCAAGCGAGGGGAGCGCGTCGCTGGTGGATCGCGGGGTGGTTCAGCCCCGGGTCAGCCGACGCGCTGTCCAAGTACGAGAATTCGGGTGCGCATGGCATTGACCTTCCTCCGGCGAGGCACAGGGTGTCAAGCGGGTGGGACGGACGTCTCAGTATGTGAGCCCAACGGGGGATGCCGGACGGGGTCGGGACCGGCCGTGCCGCCCCGGCGCACCGGCAGCGCTCCGGCCACCACGACGGAGCGCCCGGCCGAGCGGGCGGCGGGCACGGGGACGGTGTGTTCCGGCACGGGGCAGCCGCCACGGGCCAGCGCGCGGCGCAGCCGGTGCTCGTCCAGCGGGCCGGAGAACAGGGCGCCCTGCCCGTGCGTGCAGCCGAGCTGGCGCAGCACGGTGACTTGCTCCGGTGCGCTCACCCCGGCGGCGAGCGTGTCCAGGCCCAGCTCGGCGGCGATGCGCAGCACCCCCGCGGTGACGGTGTGCAGGCGTGGCGACTCCACGATGCCCTCGATCAGCGACGCGTCCAGCCGCAGCACGTCCACCGGCAGGCCGTGCAGCGCGGCCAGCGCCCAGGGACCGCCGCCGAAGGCGTCCAGCGCCACGGTGGCACCCTGGTCCCGCAGAGCGGTCAGCCGCCGCGTCAGCTCGTCGCGGGGCTCGCGCCGACCCGTGCGGTGGCCCGGGGCCCACGCCGGCCGCCGGCCGAACGCGGCCACTTCCAGTACCAGTGCGCTGGCGGGCAGCCCGTGCTTGCCCAACAGCGCTTCGAGGCTGTCGGGCGCCTCGGGGTGGAGAGTGAGCAGGCGGGCTCCCACGCGCACCGCCACCGGCGTCGTCAGCCCGGCGCGGTGGCGCTCGGCGGCCTGCGCGACGGCCTCCCGCACCAGGTGCCGCCCGCTGCCCGCCCCGCGCCCGGGCTCCACCAGACCCTGCGGCGAGCGCAGCCGGGGCAGGGCCTCGACGGCGGTGATCTCCCCGGTGGCCAGCTCCACCACGGGCTGGTGCAGCAGCACGACGTCCCCGCTCGCCCGGCGTCCGCCACGGCGGCGGGCCGGGCGGGCCCCGGCGCCGGAGGCGGCGCCCGGCGGCCCGGGGCTGCCTTCGCGGGTCCGGCGGGACCCGGCGAAGGCGGGCGGCGGCTGGGTGTGCAGCTCGGGCGCGTACAGCTCGACGCGGCCCTTGCCGGTGCGCTTGGCCCGGTACATCGCCAGGTCCGCGTTGCGCATGAGCTGGTCGGGGGCGACGCCGGGTTCGGCGAAGGCGACCCCGATGGAGGCGGCCACCCGCACCTCCTGCCCGACGGCCACCCCAGACCCACCTGGCCCGGCTGGCCCGGTCAGGGTGTAGGGCTCGGAGAGCCGGGCGCGGAGCCGGTCGGCGATTTCCAGCACCCGCACCTCGCGCTCGGCGCGGCCCCCGGAGCCGTCGCCGAGAATGAGCGCGGCGAACTCGTCCCCGCCGAACCGCGCGGCGGTGTCCCCAGCGCGCACCGACTCCAGCAGCCGCCGTCCGGCGTGCACCAGCAGCTCGTCGCCCGCCTGGTGGCCAAGGCGGTCGTTGACCGCCTTGAAGCCGTCGAGGTCGATGAACAGCACGGCAGCGTCGCGGTCCTCGCCGTCGGACTCGCGGCGGCCGGTCAGCGCCTGGCGCACCCGGTCGGTGAACAGGGCGCGGTTGGGCAGGTCGGTGAGCGCGTCGTGAGACGCGCTGTGCTGCAACTGAGCCTGCAGGCGCACCCGTTCGGTGACATCGCGGCTGTTGAAGATCAGCCCGCCCTGGTACCGGTTCACCGTGGACTCCACGTTCCGCCACTCCCCGGCCGCGTGCCTAAAGCGGCACTCGATGCGCGTAGCGGGCTCCTGCTCCTGTGGTGTGGCCAGGAAGCGCCGGATCTCGTGGTGGAGCCGCCCGAGGTCCTCGGGGTGGACCAGGCGGCCCAGCTCCGAGCCGATCAGCGCGTCCGCCTCCCGCCCGAAGACGCGGGTGGCGGCCGGGCTGACGTAGCGCAGCAGCCCGGCCGGGGAGGTGATCATGATGACGTCGCTGGAGCCCTGCACCAGGGAGCGGAAGTAATTTTCCTTGTGCGCCAGTTCGCGGGTGAGGCGCATGTTGTCCAGGAGCATGATGCCCTGCCGCACGACGAGCGCCAGGACGACGGTGCAGGCCGTCAGCAGCACCACCAGATCGACCCGGCCGCCGTCGCGCAGGTCGTAGAGCACGCCCAGTACACACACCGCCCCGGCGAGGTAGGGCAGCAGCGCCGCCAGCGGACTGGAGACGGGGCGTCCGGCTCCCTGCGCGGGCGGCGTGCGCGGCGGCTCCTCACGCGGCGGACGGCCGCTGGCCCAGGGCGCGTAGGCGAGCAGCAGCGAACCGGCGAACCAGCCCGCGTCCAGCAACTGGCCGGAGCGGTAGTGGGCCTGGAGGAGCGGCGAGGTGAACAGCGCGTCGCACAGCACGGTCAGCGCGAGGGCGCCGACGGCGGTGTTGATCGCCGAGCGCTGCGCGCACGAACGGCGCAGGTGCAGGACGAGCACCATGCTCACCAGCATGATGTCCAGCAGCGGGTAGGCCAGTTGCAGGGCCGTGTGCGCGACCGTCAGCTGGTCCCAGGCGCCGGTCTGGGCGAGCGCCAGGCTCCAGGAGAGCGTCAGCAGCGAACCGCCTATCAGCCACGCCTCCAGACCGAGGCACACCCAGCCGACGCGGCCCACCGGGCGCTTGGCGAGCACGAGCAGACCGACGATCGCGGGCGGCGCGAACAGCAGGAAACAGAAGTCGGCGAGGGACGCGGCGGGCACGGAGCGCCCCAACACGACCTCGTACCAGCCCCACACCGCGTTCCCCAGCCCCGCCATCGCCGAGGACAGGGCGAACAGGTACCAGGCCGGGCGGAACTCACCCCGGTGGGTGCGGGCGTACCAGTAGCAGGAGACAGCGGCCAGGAAGGCTGCGGCGCTGAGCCCGAAGTCCCCCATGAACAGCGCGACCTCGCGCGAGCCCCAGCCGAGCCCGGCGCCGGTGGCGTAGGCGAGGCAGACGGCGGCCAGGCCGAGCTGGGGCAGCGCGGTACCGCGCGCCACGGCGTCGGATTCCGCGATCGGTGGGCCGATCCGCTCAGCGGTCATCGCACCACCCCCAGCCCCACCGGCCGTCCCTGATCAGACAGTTCGTCCATTGGCCACGCATTCGCCCGTCGCCCCCCTGGGTGTCCTGGTATCTCCCCCGTCCGGACGATACACCACCTCAGTCACTCAGCGGTATAGGTCTCATACAGACGGTAGCGACCTGCGGATTTATCGACACGGAGCGCATTCATGTGCCTCCGATGCGTGGCTCGCGGGGCGCCGGAGACCCCTGTGACACCCACTCCGACCGCACGTTTCCCGCCACACCGCACAATTTCCCCCACACCGGGGATGACTCCCCCACCCCGGCCCACCCCGAAACCCGGCACCGGCTGGTAGCGCTCAGGCAAGGGCCCGCGTCCGCACGACCGCGCCTCGCTGGGGCGCGCGATGTGGTGTGCTGGAGGGACAGTCCGACGAGAGGAACCCACCGTGCGCCGCCCCGCAGTGACCGCCGCCCTGGCCGCCGCCTCACTCGCGCTCACCGCCGCCTGCGCGGGCGGCCCGGCGTCCAGCGGAGGGGACACCGGCGGCCAGACGGCTCCCGGGAGCGCGGAGCCCACGGCCGACGCCCCCGCCTCCCCCACCGCCGACGCGCCGCGCACTGAGCCCGAGCCGCCGCCCGCCGAGGGCGCGGTGGAGGTGGGGGGCACGGTGGCCACCGGGCTGGAGTCGCCCTGGGGCCTGGCCCCGCTGCCCGGGGGCGACCTGCTGGTCTCCTCCCGGGACCAGGGCACGATCTCCCGCGTTGACGCGGACAGCGGCGAAGTGAGCGAGGTCGGCACGGTGCCGGGCGTCGAACCGGGCGGGGAGGGCGGCCTGCTGGGCATCACGCTCGGCACCGGCGACGCGCAGGACTACCTGTACGCCTACTTCACCAGCGCCTCCGACAACCGCGTGGTGCGCATGGCCTACGACGCCGCCGACCCCGGGGCGGAACTCGGCGCGCCGGACATCGTCGTCCGGGGCATCCCCCGGGCGCAGATCCACAACGGCGGACGCATCGCCTTCGGTCCCGACGGCATGCTGCACATCGGCACCGGCGACGCGAACCAGCGCGGTGCGGCGCAGGACCCGGATTCGCTGGCCGGGAAGATCCTGCGCGTCCAGCCCGACGGTTCGGCGCCCGAGGAGGGCAACCTGGCCGAAGGCTCGCGCGTGCTGTCCCTGGGCCACCGCAACGTCCAGGGGCTCGCCTTTGACGGTGCGGGGCGGCTGTGGGCCTCGGAGTTCGGGCAGAACACCTGGGACGAGGTCAACCTCATCGAGCCGGGCGGCAACTACGGCTGGCCGGAGGTGGAGGGCCGCGCCGGTGCGGACGGGTTTGTCGATCCGGTCGCCCAGTGGCGGCCCGAGGAGGCGTCGCCGAGCGGGCTGGCGTGGGCCCAGGGCTCGCTGTGGCTGGCCAGCCTGCGCGGCGAACGCCTGTGGCGCATCCCGCTGGACCGCACGGAACTGGTCGCCGATCCGCAGGCGTTCGTGGCGGGCGAGTACGGGCGGCTGCGCACGGTCGTGGCCGACAGCGGAGACGAGCTGTGGCTGATGACCAGCAACACCGACGGCCGCGGCACGCCCGAGGGCGAAGACGACCGTATCCTGAAGTTGACGGTCCAGTGACCTCACCACCCGTGGGGGGAAGGAGGCCGGCGATGTTCGGCGCCGAGGAACTGTTCATGCCCGGGCAGCAGCATGCCGAGGACGAGAAGCAGCGGCTGGAGCACACCCGCGTGGAGGAGGGCAGCCACGACCCCGGCTGCGGCCCGGTCGATCTGGAGTCCGGGCACGTGCTGGTCACCGTCTCCGACCAGGGCGCGGCGGTGCTGCCGCCCACGCCCCGGCTGGAGGAAGCGGACGAGGAGGAGGGGGACGGCGAGCCGCGCGGGCTCGTCCTGTGACCGTGCGCGCGGCGCGGGCCGCCGGTCAGCGGGCGCCCGCGGGCTGACCGGCGAGCAGGCCGAGGCGGTGCGCGAGCGCGGCCGCCTCACCCCGGCTGCCCACCGCCAGCTTCGCCAGGATGTTGGAGACGTGCACGCTCGCCGTCTTCGGGGCGATGAACAGCTCCTCGGCGATCTGCCGGTTGCTGCGGCCCGCCGCGACCAGTGCGAGCACGTCCCGCTCGCGCCGGGTGAGGCCGAAGGACCGCGCCGGGTCGGCCGGTGGCCCGGGCTGTGGCTCCTCCTGGGGTGTCGGCCCCGGTGCGCCCAGGCCGAGGCGGGCGCGGGCGGCCAGCAGTTCCACGCCGTCCCGCAGGGGTGCCGCGCCCAGCTCACCGGCCGTCGCGCGGGCCTGCCGCAGCAGGTGCGCGGCCTGGGTCCGGCACGCCCTGCCCTGGCCTTCGAGCAGCGCCTCGGCACACCGTTGACATCCTCGCCGCCCTGAAGGACGGCGATTCCCGCCTACCGCGCCGTTGAAGGCTGCGGTGTCGGGTGGGTTCCTGCTTCGCCGCGCGGTGCCGGGACGAGTCCCGGTCTTACCTGCGCTCCACAGGCTGTCACGGCCAGTCCGGCCGCCTTGGCGATGTTGACCGCCGCGTTGATGTCCGGGTCCAGGACCGCCCCGCACACCGGGCACGTCCACACACGGACGCTGAGGGGCTTGGGGCCGTCCTTGACGCCGCACCGTGAGCACACCTGGGAAGTCGGCTCGAAGCGGCCGATCTTCACGAAGGTGCGCCCGTACCGGGCGGCTTTGTACTCCAGCATGCCCACGAACGCGGACCATCCGGCGTCGTGGACGGACTTGGCCAGGCGGGTGCGGGCGAGTCCCTTCACCGTCAGGTCCTCCACGGCGACCGCTTGGTTCTCGCGGATCAGCCGGGTGGAGAGCTGGTGGTGGAACTCGCGGCGTGCGTCGGCCACCCGCGCGTGAGCGCGGGCAACCTTCAACCGGGCCTTGTTCTGGTTCTTGCTGCCCTTCTCCTTGCGGGAGAGGGAACGCTGGGCCTTCTTCAA
>NZ_JAEVFI010000037.1:0-3856 GCF_019303495.1 Streptomyces sp. JJ66
CGAGGAGCTTCGCCACGTCACGGGCACCCCGTCACCCGAACCGGTCACGATGAGATCCGCTCATTGATCTGCGCTAGAGCGCCCCTGTGAGCACACTCGGCAGGGGCGCTTTCGCTTTCCACGCGCTGTGTGATCCTGAGGCGAGGCGAACCCTTGAGCGCGGGTCGGGGCATGGTTCTCGTGGGCGGTATCTGGTGAACTGGACGGCGGTGTTGGGGGCCGGAGCGTTCACCGAGTAGGGGCGGTGGGGGATGTCGGGGGCGTACAGTCCGCGAGGAGGCGGAACGGGGGCCACGGGAGGGGCTTGGTGTGCTCGAAGTCGTGACGGTCGGTGCGCTCGCGGCGTTCCTCAGCGCGGTGGGGAACGGGGCGGCGGGGGAGATGGGCAAGCAGGTGCTCCTGTCAACGGGCGCGTTGGCGAGGAGGACGCTCGGACGGGAGGTGCCGCTGCCAGCTGGCCCGGAGGGGGCGGGGGCGCTGGCGCGGGAGCTGCGTCCGTTCCTGGGGCGGGACGGCCGGCAGGCTGAGGAGTGGGCCCTGCTGGTGCGGAGCCTGCCGGAGGCAACCCCGGCTGGTCTGTCCGCCGGGCCGGGGTTGCCTCCCGGCACCCGGGACTTCACCGACCGCGAGGGCGTGCTGAGGCGGCTGCGGCGCGAGGCGACCCGGCCTGCGGCGGGTCGGCCCCGGGTGGCGCTGCTGCACGGGCCGCCCGGGATCGGCACGACCGCCGTGGCCCTGCACTGGGGTGCCACCCAGCTCGCCCGGTACCCCGACGGGCAGTTCTACGTGGACCTGCGCGACAGCGGAGCCGGGACGGGCGGGCCGGAACCGGCGGCCGTGCTGGCGCGGTTGCTGCGGCAGATGGGTGTGGGGGCGGAGGGGGTTCCGGCCACGGAGGCGCGGCGGGAGCGGCTCTACCGGGAGCTGACGGCCGGGCGCAGGGCGCTGGTGGTGATTGACCACGCGTCATCGGTCGCGCAGGTGCGCGGGCTGGTTCCGGCCACGCCTGAGGTGCTGCTGCTGGTGGTTGCCTCCGGTCCGCCCTTCGCGCTGGAGGCGGAGCGTGTCGCCGTTCCTCCGCTGCGGGACCGGGACGCGGTGAGGCTGCTGCGCAAGGTGGCCGGGCGGGAGAACGTCGCGCGGGCCAGGCCGCGGCTGCCGGAGCTGCTGGATGACTGCGCGGGCAACGCCTTCGCGCTGCGGGCGGCGGCCGTCCACCTGCTGAACGGGCCGCCGGCGGACGGGGAGCCTCCCGTGCCCGGGCCGGGGACCGGGGGCCATCCCGTGCACGGCGTGGCGCGCGCGGCGTGCCGTCGGCTGCGGCCGGAGGCGGCGCGGCTGTGCCGGCTGACGGCGCTGGGCGGCTGGCCCGCCCTCGACGCGCCCCTGGCCGCCGCCGCGGCGGACGTCGCCGTGGAGGACGCCGCCCGGATGCTGACCGAGGCGGCGGACGTGCGGCTGGTGGAGCCGCTGCCCGACGGCCGGTACCGGTTCCGGCCCGAGGTGCGCCGCTATCTGGCGGACACCGCCGCCGTGGAGCACGGTGTGCCGGAGTGCTCGGCGGCCGTGGCCCGGGTGCTGGAGCGCCTGCTGCACCGCGTCCTGCACGCCGCGCACGCCGCCCTGCCGGAGAGCTGGCGGACGGAGCCCGCCCCCACGGACGCACACAGCGGGGCGGAGGGGGACGTGCGCGGTGACACGAGGAACGGCGCGCACGGTGACGCGGACCGGTGCCGTGGGGAGGCGGCGGGTGTGGCGGTGCTCGCGGCCGAGGTCCAGAACGTGGCCTGGGCGGTCTGTGTGGCCGAGGAGTACCAGCACCCCACCACGGCGCTGCGCCTGGCCCGCGCCCTGTGGCCACTCCAGCTCAAGGCCGGGCACGGGGACGAGGTGCTGCCCGCGCTGCGGATCGCGGCCCGGTGCGCCGACGACAGCCAGCCGGATTCCCCGATGGCCGGTGCGCTGCACTTCCAGCTCGGCCACTGCCTGGGCGCGCTCGGCCGGTGGGAGGAGGCGGAGGCGCAGGCGCGTGCCGCCGCCGCGTGCGAGCGGGCGGCCGGGCACCTGCGGGGCGAGGCGTCGTCGGTGGAACTGCTGGGCCTGCTGCTGCGGGACCAGTGGCGGTACCGGGCGGCGTACGAGCGGTTCGCCGAGGCGGAGCGGATCTACCGGCGGATCGGCCCCGGTCAGGAAGGCGCGGACGATCTCCCGCGAGCCCTCGCGCTGATCCGGCGGCACCAGGGGCGGGCCCTGTGCGGGCTGGGAGAGCTGGAGGAGTCCCGGGCGCTGCTGGAGGGCGCCGTGGAGTTCTTCGCCGGACGGGGTGAGGCGTACAACCAGGCCCGGGCCCTCACCGATCTCGCCGAGACGCTGCACGCCGCGAGCCGCGACGCCGAGGCGCTGGCGCGGATCGCCGAGGCTGAGCGCCTGCTCACCCCGGCCGCGACGGTGCACCTGAGGTACCTCGCCGACCTGCGGCGACGCTGCGAGGCAGCCGGGTAGCGGGCCGCACGAGGACGGGGTGGACGCCGCCGCCCGCGTGCACCCGGAGCGTGCGGCCGCCCGGGGGGAGCTTGCCTCCGGCGGTCAGCCACGCGTACAGCGAGGAGGCGTACGCGGTCGGGTCGGCGTCCGCTCCCGGGCCTGCGGTCAGGTGGAGCAGGCCGTGCTCCCGGGTGCGCACGGTGCACGCGTCCGGGCCGGTCACGTACGCGGCGAGGGCGCACTGCGCGTGCCGGCGCAGGACTTCGGCGGTCCAGCGCTCCGGTCCGCCCAGACGCGGGTCGTCCGGCGTCCCCTCGCGGGTGATCACGTCGGCCAGCGCGAGGTGGCCCGGGTCCCGGGTGTCCTCGTGCACGGCGAGGTGGGTGACGCCCGGGGCGTCGTACGGGTGCTCCGTCGAGCGCTCGATGACGACGTCCGCCCCGCATACGCGCGTGCGCACCTTCAGGGGAGCCGTGCGCCGCGCGGGCTCGTACGGCGGCAGGGACAGCGGTTCCAGCAGGGCCGGGTCCGGGGGCTCGGGTAGGTCGAGCAGCGTGTAGAAGTGACGCCGCAGCAACGTCGCCGAGGCTCCGGGCGCGGAGGTGGTGAACTCGGCCGGGCCGGTCAGCGGGCGGTGCCGCGCCAGCAGGTGTTCTACCTGGTCGCGCAGGGGGCGGTGCGGATCGAGCCGTGGCCCCTGGCGGACGAACGCGGCCAGCGGGGCTTCGGGGTCCAGCCGCTCCAGCCCGGCGGCGGCCAGGAGGACGGGGACGCCCAGCGCCGCCGCGTAGTAGGAGACGGCGCCGAAATCCCCCAGTACCGCGTCTGCCGCGAGCAACGCCTGCCGCCACGCGTGCACGGGGTCGATCAGGGTCAGGCCGCTGCGGCGCGCCCGGTCCAGCCAGGCGCGGAGCTGACCCGGGCCGTGCCCGTACCAGATGTTCGGGTGCAGCACGGCCGCCAGCCGGTAGTCGTCAGCGGGCAACTCGGCGGCGAGGCGCGGCAGCAGACCCGGCAAGACGTCCTGCCCGCCGCCGTTGCCGAAGAACCCCTCCGGGTTCCAGGTGGAGTTCAGGACGACGAGCCGCTGCCCTGAGCGCACGCCCAGCGCGCGGCGGAACCGCTCCCGGTGCGGTCGGGCGGCCAGCATGCGGTCGTAGCAGGGGTCACCGGCGAGGACGGCGGCGGGCGCGGCGGCGGGGCAGGCGCGGCGCAGGCGGGCCAGCTGCTCCGGGTGCGACAGGACGAGGCCGTCCACGAACGGCTCGCCGTCCGCCAGTAGCCACTCCGTCGAGAGCCCGAACGTCGGCTCCCGGCTCCCGGCTCCCGGCTCCCGGCTCCCGGCTCCCGGCTCCCGGCTCCCGGCTCCCGG
>NZ_JAEVFI010000037.1:3863-30895 GCF_019303495.1 Streptomyces sp. JJ66
GGCTCCCGGCTCCCGGCTCCCGGCTCCCGGCTCCCGGCTCCCGGCTCCCGGCTCCCGGCTCCCGGCCAGCCTCTTAGTGTATCCGACCCCATGGGACAGGACGGTCAACTTACCCTGAAGCTGGTGGAGTTGGCCGCCGAAGCTGGCGGAGAGGGCGAGGTCCACCGGGGTCGCCAGGGCCTGCGTCCACGGCAGGACGGGCAGGCCCAGTTCGGCGAACAGCTCGCGGACGCCGCCCTGGAACGGGGACGACTCCGTGGAGGTGACCAGCAGATGCACCCGGAAGTCGTCGTGGAACAGGGGCAGCACGTCCAGCAGGCGTCCGGCGGAGGTGACGTTGTGGACCACCAGCAGCACCTTCCGCGAGGTGTTCCGGGTGGCCCAGCGGTCGGCGTCCGCTCCGACCGGTACGCGTATCGCCGACGGTTCGGCTGCCCCCACGTGTCACCTCCCGCTGCCGGGCGCCCACCGCAGCGGCGTGGTTCACCTTAAGGGCTTGCGGTGAAGCGACACCTTGATTCACCGCAAGCCCTTGGTGTCGGCAGGCGTGCAGGTCACGGCGTTGGTGCTTTCCGCTAGGTGCTTTGGCATCTGCCGGTGTGAAACTCTGAAATCCTTGCAGATGCCAGGTTTCTGGGTCTAGCGTGGCGCTTATGCAGTCTTACACGATCGGGCAGGCGGCGCGGTTGCTGGGCGTCAGTCCGGACACCGCGCGGCGTTGGGCCGACGCGGGCCGGGTCGCCACCCACCGTGACGAGGGCGGGCGGCGCCTGATCGACGGGCGGGACCTCGCGGCCTTCTCCGTGGAGCTCGCGCAGGTTGGTGAGGGCGAGGAGGACGAGGTGTCCTACACCTCGGCCCGCAACGCCTTCCCCGGCATCGTCACCGCCGTCAAGCTCGGTGACGTCGCGGCGCAGGTGGAGATCCAGGCTGGTCCGCACCGCCTGGTGTCGCTGCTGACCCGGGAGGCCGTCGAGGAGCTGGGGCTGGAGGTCGGTATGCGGGCCACCGCCCGGGTGAAGTCAACCAGCGTGCACATCGACCGCGTCTGACTCGGCCCCCGCCCAGCGGCGTCTTTGGCGCGGCTGAGCACCGTTGCCCACACTCGGGCGGCATCCCATCCGCCGGCCGTGTCCCCGAGGAGCCCCCGCCATGTTCTTCCGCACCCCCGGACGCCGCACCGCCGGACGCCGCACCGCCGCGACGCTCGCGGTGACCGCCGCGCTCGTCCCCCTCGCCGCGTGTGGCGCCGACTCCGGAGACGGGACGGCGGACCCGCCCGGCGTCGAGCTGACCGTGCTGGCCGCCTCCTCGCTCACCGACGTGTTCGAGGAGGCCGGGGCCGCCTACGAGGAGGCCCGCCCCGGCACAAAGCTCACCTTCTCCTTCGCCGGGTCGCAGGAGCTCGCCGCGCAGGTCGCGCAGGGGGCGCCCGCCGACGTGCTGGTCACCGCCGACTCCGCGACGATGGCCGCCGCCGCGGGGGACACCGGGGAGCCGGTCGTCGTCCTCACCAATCGGCTCGTCATCGCCACCGCCGAGGGCAACCCGGAGGGTATCGACGGGCTGGCGGACCTCGCCGACCCCGGGCTGAGCGTCGTGCTGGCCGCGCCCGAGGTGCCCGTCGGCCGGTACAGCCGCCAGGTGCTCGACGCGCAGGGGGTCACCGTGCGGCCGGTCTCGCTGGAGCCCAGCGTGCGGGCGGTGCTGAGCAAGGTGGAACTGGGCGAGGCCGACGCCGGGCTGGTCTACCGCACCGACGCCGCCACCGCCCCGGACCAGGTGGACGCCGTCGAGATCCCCGACGCGCGGAACGCGATCGCCGCCTACCCGGCGGCGACGCTCACGTCCTCCGAGCACCCCGGCGCGGCGGCGGAGTTCGTGGCGTGGCTGTCCTCCGCCGAGGCGCGGCGGATCTTCCAGGACGCCGCTTTCCAGCAGCCGCAGGAACGTGCCCCATGAACCACCCCACCCGCTCCCGCTGGGGCCGCCGCAGGCCAGACCCGCGCACCGCGCCCACCCGCACCCGCCGCATGGGGCGCCGCATGCCAGGGCGTGCCCCGGCGTACCGTCTTCCCGGCGCGCGCCCCCCGGTCACGCTGGCGCTGCCCGCACTGCTGGCGGTCGGCTTCCTGCTGCTGCCGCTCGTGGGCATCCTCGCGCGCACCGAGTGGGCGCGGCTCGGCGCACACCTGTCCAGCCCCGGCACGCTGGAGGCGTTGCGGCTCTCGCTCGTCGTCTCGTTCTGGGCGCTCGGGCTGTCACTCGTGCTCGGGGTGCCGCTGGCCTGGCTGCTGGCCCGGGTGCCGTTCCCCGGCAAGGCGCTCGTCCGCTCGCTGGTGCTGCTGCCCATGGTGCTGCCGCCCACCGTCGGCGGTGTCGCGCTGCTGCTGGGGTTCGGGCGGCGCGGACTGGTGGGGCCGTGGCTGGAGGACACTTTCGGCCTCACCCTGCCGTTCCACACCTCCGGCGCGGTGGTGGCGGCGACGTTCGTGGCGATGCCGTTCCTCGTCATCAGCCTGGAGGGTGCGCTGGCCGGGCTGCGGCCGCGCTACGAGGAGACGGCGGCCTCGCTGGGCGCCGGGCCGCTGCGCGTCTTCGGCACCGTCACGCTGCCGATGGTCGCGCCGGGCCTGCTCGCCGGGGCGGCGCTGACGTGGGCGCGGGCGCTGGGGGAGTTCGGGGCGACGATCACGTTCGCCGGGAACCTGCCGGGGACGACGCAGACGCTGCCGCTCCAGGTGTACCTGCTGCTCCAGGAGGAGCCGCAGGCCGCGACGTCCGTCTCGCTGCTGCTGCTGGCCATCGCCATGGCCGTCCTGGTCGCCTTGCGCGGACGCTGGACGGGCCAGCCGAGCCGCCGCCCGCGCGCCGAACCGCCCGCCGAGCGGTCCGGTGAACCCCCCGGCCCGGAGTCCGGCCCTGCCCCCGCACCGGCGCCCGCCGGGGCGGACCGCTGGTCGCTGCACGCCGAGGTCACCGGGTTCACCCGGCTCACGCTGGACGCCGCGCCCGGCACCACTATCGCCGTCGTCGGACCCAACGGCGCCGGGAAGACGACGCTGCTGCGCGCCCTGCTCGGGCTCACCCCGCGCGCCCACGCCGCGCTGCGCCTTGGCACCGCCGACGTCACCGCGCTGCCGCCGCACCGGCGCGGCGTCGCCTGGGTGCCGCAGGACGGCGCGCTGTTCCCGCACCTCACCGCGCTCGCCAACACCGCCTACGGCCCGCTCGCCCACGGCACGCCCCGCGCAGCGGCCCGCGGCGAAGCGCGCCGCTGGCTGGACCGGCTCGGCGTCGGCCACCTCGCCCACCGCCGCCCCGCGCAGCTCTCCGGCGGCCAGGCCCAGCGCGTCGCGCTCGCCCGCGCGCTGGCGGCCCGGCCCCGGCTGCTGCTCCTGGACGAGCCGCTGGCCGCGCTCGACCAGACCACGCGCGCTCACGTCCGCCACACCCTGCGTCACCACCTCGCCGGTTTCGGCGGCGTCTGCCTGCTCGTCACCCACGATCCGGTGGAGGCCGTCTCGCTGGCCGACCGCGTCCTCGTCCTCGACGGCGGCCGGGTCCTCCAGGACGCGCCGCCCACCGAGGTCACCCGGCACCCGCGTTCGCCCTGGGTGGCCCGCATGCTCGGCCGCAACGCCTGGTCCGGCACCGCCACGGCCGACGGGCTGCGGCTGCCCGGCGGCGGCACGCTCATCGCCGCCGAACCGCTGCCCGAACCCGGTGCGGAAGCGCTCGCCACGCTCACCCCGGACGCCGTCTCCCTGCACCGCGACCGCCCCACCGGCAGCCCCCGCAACGTGTGGCCCGGCACCGTGCGCGAGCTCACCGCCGTCGGCAGCCGCCTGCGCGTGCTGGTCACGTCCGACGCCGCCCCGGATCTCGTCGCCGAGATCACCCCGCAGGCGGCCACCGCCCTCGCCCTGGCCGAGGGCACCCCGGTGTGGACGAGCGTCAAGGCCACGGAGATCACCCTCGTCCCCCTGTGACGGCGGTACGGGAGACGGGCTCCACCCCGCATCGGGTGGAGCCCGTTCGCCCGGACGGTGCCGCGCGGCAGGCGTGGGTCAGCCCAGCGGGACCGTCAGCCCAGCGGGACGTCAGCCCAGCGGGACCGTCAGCTCGGTGTCCCGGAACACCAGGGACTGGCCGAAGCTGTTGTGGTCGGTGTAGAGCGTGTCCACCCCGTCGATGACCAGGGCGATCCGGTGCCCGGCCGGGACGTCGTAGGCCGTGGCGAACAACTCGATGTCCAGCGGGAACGCGCGGCCCGGGGTCTGGCCGTGGAACGTCGCCGGGGCGTGGGTGATCAGCTCGCCGAAGCCGAGCGGGCTGACGGAGTAGAGGTAGGCGACGGCGGTGCCGCTGGCGTGGGAGCTGGTCACCGTCGTCTCCACGGTCGCCGTGCCGCGCACCTCGCGCTCCGTGCCGAGGCGGTCGCCCTGCCACTTCGCGGCGCGGTGGCCGGGCAGCAGCGGGAGGTACGCCTTCGGGGCGGTGTGGACGAACTGGTCCAGGAGGTTGGACAGGAAGGAGATGCCCGCGTGCGCGCCCGAGCCGCCGTTGGACAGGATGTGCTCGCTGTTGTGGGAGAAGTCCAGCACCTCGCTGCGCGCCGGGACGTCCTTCCAGCTGCTGTAGGACTCGTACGCCCCGCCGCCGCGCGGCTTGATCCGCACCGGCGGCTCGGCACCGATGCCGTTGTTGACGCCCTTGAGATGGTGGTCGAACCAGCGCTGGGTGTTCGTCCACACGTCGTTGGGCAGGCCGAGCAGGCCCAGGCCCTCGGCGGTGGCGTGGTCGCCGGGGCGGAACTCCAGCCGCTTGGGGCCGGACAGCTTCTCGTAGAAGTCGGCGTACTGGTTGGGGGAGAAGAAGGAGTCGCCCCAGGCGTTGGCCAGGTAGACGGCGGTGCCGTTGGCGTTGAGGCGGTCCACCTGGTGGGTGGCGGAGCGCTTCTCGGCCCAGGCGATGACCTCCTCCACGCCGTCCAGCTTGCCGCTGAGCATGCGCTCCATCATCGCGGCCGTCTCCTCGCTCGGGCGGCCGGTGAGGTAGCCCAGGCCGGTGAGCAGCGCGGTGGCCTGGGTGTGCTGCGTCTGGCCGGAGTACAGCGACTCCACCAGGTCGGCCCAGCCGCTCAGCGCCGCCACGGCGTCCACGCGCGGGTCGGCGGCGGCCGTCAGCAGGCTGATGCCCGCGCCGTAGGAGATGCCGCCCATGCCGATCTGCTCCGGGTCGGCGGCGGTGTTGGCCAGCGCCCAGTCGATGACCTTGGACGCGTCGGCGATGTCCTCCGGCCCGGCCACCTCGATCTCGCCGCCGGACTCCCAGAAACCGCGCACGTTGTAGGAGACGACGACGTAGCCCCGCGCCGCCAGCTTCTTGGCCTGCGCGAGGTACTCGATCTGCGGCATGGACCAGCTGGTGGGGAACACCAGCACGGGGTGGGAGGTGCTGGTATCGGCCGGTGCGACGACGTTGGCGGCGAGGCGCACGCCCTCGTGCCCGGCGATGTCCACGAACCGGACCTCGGTGGGCAGCCCGGCGGACGCGGTGACGGCGCTCGGCGCGCCGCCGGTGGGTCCGGCGTGTGCGGTGGGACCGACCCCGACGGCGGCACCCGCCAGCAGGGCGACGGACACGGTGCCGACGACGGCACGCGATCTGCGGGTCCCACGGGGTCTGCGGGCGCGGTGGCTTCGGCTCATACGGCGGCTCCTGGCGACGCGCGGGGGGTGACACCCGTCGGCGGCCTGAAGCCCACGGGCGGCGCTACGGGTTACCCCGGGGTAACACCTAGCTGGGTTCAGGATGGGCGGGATGTGGCACCCCTGCCGCTGGATCGGCGTCCCAACTTTGTGACCTGCGGTTAGTGACGCGTCACTAACTCCGTGCCGCTCGCGCGTCTCCGCGTTGTCACCCCGGTGAGTGTCATAACCCGTGGTGTGCGCTCGGTGGCATTCCGTGCGCCCTCGGGTGCGCGCGCCTGCGTTCCACCGTCGCTGGCGGTGGGCCACGACCCCCGGTGCGGGTCGGGCGGAGGATCTGCCGTGTCCCTTCAGCGGGCCGGGGTCAGGGGCGGCGGGTGGCGTCCCAGGCGGTCAGGGCGGCGTGGACGCGGGCCAGGTCGGCCGCGCGGGTGGCGTCCAGACCGGTGAAGGCGGTGACGCGGCGCAGCCGGTAGTCCAGCGTGTTGGGGTGGACGCTGAGCGCCCGCGCCGTGCCGCGCCGGTCCATGCCGTGCGCCAGGTACGCCCGCAGCGTCGCCAGCAGTTCCGGTCTGGCCGCCAGCGGAGCGAGGAGCGCGGCGAGCTCGTCGCGCGCCGGGCCGGGACGCGTCAGCTGGTACTCCAGCAGCACGTCCGCCAGCCGGTACAGGCCGGGCGGGCGTCCGGCCCCGGTGGCCACCGCGCGTACCTCGTCGGCGAGCCGCACGGCGTCCGGCACACCCTCGGGCGCGGTGGCGGCGACGCCCGCCGTGACCTGCGCACCGGTCACCCGGGTCAGGTGGGAGAGCACTCCGGCCAGCCACTCCCAGGTGGCCGGGCGCACCTCACCGGGCGCCGACTCGGTGGGCAGCAGCGCCGGGCCGCCGTCGGTGGTGAGCGCGGAGAGCACCACCCCGCGCACGTGCCGCTCCAGCTCCACCCGCAGCCGCCGCAGCTTGCGCCGCGCCGCGACGGCGCTGTCCACGCCGGGGGCCAGCTCGTCCGGGTGCGGTGCGACGGCCAGGCTCAGCACCAGGTAGCCGCGCGGCAGCCGCAGCCCCGCCCGCCCGGCGGCGTCCCGCACCCCGCGCCCGTCCAGCAGCGCGTCCAGCAGCGCTTGCCGGGCGGAGTGCTCCTCGCCGAACGCCGCCTGCCGCTCCTGGAAGTAGCCGTCCACACCAGCGGCCGTCACCCGTTGCAGATACCGCAGCATCAGCTGGTTGAGCGTGAGGACGGCGGGCAGGTCGGCCGGTGCGGCCAGTGGCGTCACCTCGTCCACGCACACCTGCGCGCCCAGGTGGTAGGCGCTGACGACGGCGCCGAGCCGCAGCCCTTCCTCAGCGCGCCGGGCGGCTGACTCCTCGATGGCCGCCAGCTGGCCCGCGTCCGGCAGCTGACCGCTCTCCAGCACCGCCACGAAGGAGCGGATGCTCTGGTAGGCGACGCGGACGATGTCGCTGCGCAGCTGCTCGCGCGGCAGCGCGGCGTAGGCGGGAAGCTGCTCGGCCAGCTGGTCCACGACCCGCACGGCGAGGTCCTGCGCGTACCGGCTCAGGTGCCGCGCCACGGGGACTCCGCCGAAGGTGATCCCGGCAGGTTTGGGTTCGGTCACAGTCCACTGTGGCACGCCCGCCATCTCCGGCGCGGCCCCGCACGAGTGCACCGGGCTGCCCGGTGGCTCACGGGCAGCCCGATGCGACGACGCGCGCCGGAGTGCCCGGCCTCGTCATCTCTCATCTCGTCGGTGAGCGAATCCGGCTGGCTGTGACGCGTCCGGTGAGGGGGCGGCCCCGCCCCGTGCCGGGGCCGCCCCCTCACCGGCCCTCAGCGCAGCTTGTCCACCGCCGTGCGCAGCGTCCGCTTGAAGTCGCGCACGGGCGCGTCCTCCAGCTTGCCGATCCGGCCCCACTCCACGAGGGTGACGCGCTTCCCGCTTCGGGCGAGGCCGAACATGTTCACGTCGTGACTGAATTCCGGCAGGGCGGTGTGGATGGCGTGCACGCGCCCGTGGTCGCGCTCGTTGACTTCGGCTTCCGGGTACTGCTTGGCGTACCGCTCCGCGCAGTTCTCCACCGCCTCCCGCAGTTCGCGGGTCAGCTTCCGCGCCTCCCGCACGCTCGGGGCCTCGTGCACGATCTGGTTGCCACCGGTTTCCAGGTCGGTGTGGAACCTGCGGTGCACCGATCCGGCGTCCGGGATGAGGGTCTCCACGCAGAACCGGTCTCCGCCAGCGCCCTGCTCCACCGGTCCGGCCCTCCACGCCGTCTCAGCGGGCGGCATGTCGGCTGCGGACAGCAGCTCAAAGCTGGGCTTCGACACCTGCGTCGTGGCCTGTGCGGGTCCCGTCACGGCCACCGACATGGCCACGGCACCGGCCGCGGCGGCGACGACGGCGGTACGCAGGGGGCGATGCGTCAGTTTCATTCCGACCTCTTTCATCGATGGGTCACCGGGTGGGCCTCGGGGGTTCCGGTTACGAGTTTCGGCAGGTCCGCGCCGTGCTGCCAACGGTTCCCGGCGAAGACGGGACGCTGGAACGCGGGGGAGTACGCTGAGCTGGTACGGCGCCTTCGGCCTGGAATGGCGGGGTGGAACGGGGTGGAACAGCGGGGAGCGCATGGCGGCACGGGAGCCACAGACGGAGCACTTCGCGGCGTACCTGCGCGAGCTGAAGCAGCGTTCAGGGCACAGCTACGGCACGCTGGCCAGACGCCTGCACCTGAGCACGTCCACGCTGCACCGCTACTGCAACGGGGCCGCCGTCCCGCTCGACTACGCCCCGGCCGAACGCCTTGCCCGCCTGTGCGGCGCGACCCCGGGGGAGCTGACCGAACTCCACCGCCGCTGGCTCCTCGCCGACGCGTCCCGTTCCGCCCCGGCGGCGTCGTCTGACCCGGCAGCGCCCTCCGGCCCGGCGGCGTCGTCTGACCCGGCGCCCGCTGCCGACGTCCCGTCGTGCGACGGCGCTGACACCCCGCCCGCTGAGGACGCGGCACCCGACGCCGAGCCCTCCGGCAGCGTCGGCATCGCGGCGGACCGGGCTCCGGGGGACGCTGAGGCCCCGGCGCCGGACGCGGCCCCCGAGACGAGGGCGGCGGGGCGGCGGGCGCGGCTCCTCGCGGGGGCTGCCGCCACGGCGGTCCTGCTCCTCACCGGCACCCTGGCGGCCGTCACCCGGGACGCGGACGACTCGGCCTCGCTCACCCCGCCCGCTGCCCCGGCGGACCCCAGCCGGTCCGCCGGCGCCCCGGCCCCGGACGCCGGAGCCGGGGCCTTTGGCTCCGTCATCCCACCCGATGAGGCGGGCGGTGCCACGTCTGGCGGCACTCCCTCCCCCGGTGCCGAGGGAAGGCGGCCCTCACCCGGCACCACGCCGGGCACCCAGCGCACCCCGGGCCAGGACGCCGCCACCACCCCGCTCGCCGTCACCACCCGCTCCCATGTGTGGCAGGACGGGTGTGATCACCGCTACCTGATCGACCCGGCGGGCCGGGCACCCGCCGACGTCCCGCCGCCCCCGCTGGAGCCGGACGCGCCCGCGTGGGCGGCCGGTGTCGGCGCGGTGCACGGCGGCCAGACGCTGCTCGAAGTCGCCGTCCAGGGGGTGGACGACACGGCCGTGGTGCTCCAGGCCCTGCACGTCCGCGTCGTGGAACGCGACGTTCCGCTTCCCTGGAACGCCTACGCCATGTCCGACGGCTGCGGTGGCGCGCTCACCCCGGCCCGCTACACCGTCGATCTGGACGCCTCCCGGCCGCAGGCCGTGGCGAGCGACGGCTACGACGGCACCGGCGAGGGCCGTGAGCTGCCCGCCCAGCGGTTCCCGTTCCGCGTCTCGGCCTCGGACCCGCAGGTGCTGCGGATCACCACCTCGGCCACGGAGTGCGCCTGCTCGTGGTACCTGGAGCTCGAATGGTCCGCGCAGGGCCGCTCCGGGACCCTGCGCATCGACGACCAGGGCCGCCCGTTCCGCACCAGCGGATTGGCGGGCCGCCCGCTGTACCGCCACGTCGAGGGCGAGGGCTGGCAGCCGGGCGGGACGGACTGACGGGACGCGCTCCCGCGTGCGCGACCGACCGGGCCGGGGCGGAAGCGCAACGGGCGGGCAGCGGCACCGGAAAACGAGAAACCGGGGGCGGCTACGGAGAGGGGGGGAGTCTCCGAGCCGTCCCCGGCTGGTGTCCCGCCGCGGGGAGGCGGAGCGGGACGTTCGCGGGGACGCGGGGCCCGGGAGGCAGGCCCCGCGTCGTGGTGTCGGGCCGCACGTCAGAAGGCGAACACGGCCCGGCCTTCCGAGCTCTTCATGCACGCGTTGCCGTAGGTGTGTTCGTAGGAGACCCGCTTGCCCTTCCACACGCCCTCGGCGGTGACGACGACGGGGTCGTAGTGCATGGTGCACATCCGCTCGCCCCGGTGGGGCAGGGCGTCGAACTTGCCCTCAGCGGCGGCGAGCTCCGCGCAGGCCGTCTCCGCGTAGGGGTGCGTGCCCTGGGCCTCAGGCGTGCAGGAGAGGGTGACGGCCCGTTCCGGGGCCGTGGTGGCGGCGTTGTCGCCCTTGGCGATGGTCAGGGTGAGCGCCGACGGGGCGGCCGGCGCGGTGGAGGTCGGCGAGGCGGGAGCGGCGACGGCCGTGCCACCCAGCGGGACGAGCATGGCTGCTGTGAACAGGGTGCTCGCCGCCAGCTTCGCGGTGATCCGCATTGTGTGCTTCCTTCCGCGTCAGTGATGACGTTTGGTGTGTGTGTGACTGCGTTCCGGAGTCTGCCGACTGTCGCTCCGGATTGCACATCGACCCGCCAGTTTCAGCAACGTTGTGTGGTGAGTCAGTGGCGTGAAGTGATACTTCGGCGGGCCGTGCGGCCTGCGCAACTGGGCTGTCCAGGGCGTAAACCGGACGGCCCGTGTCGGTTACGGCCCGATCGGGAAAAGGCCGAAAACGCACCCCCGCCCCGTGTCAGTGCCACCCGAGTGGCCCCGGTCACCCGCCGCCCAGACGGCGTACGCCGTCCCGCCCGGATGCCGAGCCCCACGCACGGACGCCGAACACCGCCGCGCGCGGACGCGAAGGGCTCGGGCGCCGACGTCGAACGTGCCGCGCTCAGTCCGTGTGCACCGTCTTCAGCGGCACCTCGCGGATGCACGCCACCAGCAGCAGCGCCACGACGGCGATCGGCGCGGCGTAGAGGTAGATGTCGCCGATGCCGTGGCCGTAGGCGGACTCGATGACGGGGCGCACCGGGGCGGGCAGGGCGTCCAGGTCGGGGATGGCGCTGCCGGAGCCGCTGAGCGGGCCGCCCGCGTCCAGGCCCGCGCGGGCCATGCCGTCGCGGACGTAGCCGCTGATGCGCTCCGAGAGCACCGCGCCGAGCGCCGAGACGCCCACCGCACCGCCGAGCGAGCGGAAGAAGGTGATGGTGGAGCTGGCCGAGCCCAGTTCGTGGAGCGAGACCTGGTTTTGCGTGGCGAGCACCAGGTTCTGCGTCATCATGCCGAGGCCGAGCCCGAGCAGGGCCATGAACAGGGCGATCCGCCAGTAGTCGGTGTCGTACCGCAGGGTGCCGAGCAGGCCCAGGCCCGCGCTGACGAGCACCGCGCCGGTGACCAGCCATCCCTTCCAGCGCCCCGTCCGGGTGATGATCAGACCGGAGAGGGTGGAGGAGACGAACAGGCCGCCGATCATCGGGATCGTCATCACCCCGGACATCGTCGGTGACTCACCCCGCGCCAGCTGGAAGTACTGGCTCAGGAACACCGTCGCGCCGAACATCGCGATGCCGACGAACAGGGACGCGCCGGCGGTGAGGCTGATGGTGCGGTTGCGGAACAGCCGCAGCGGGATGACCGGGTCGGCGGCGCGGGCCTCCACGCGGAGGAAGGCCAGGCCCAGCAGCACCGCCCCGGCGGTCATCACGACCGTCTGCCAGGACGCCCACGGGTACTCCTTGCCCGCCAGCGTCACCCAGATCAGCAGCAGCGAGACGGCGGCACTGACGAGCACCGCGCCCAGCCAGTCGATGCGCGCCCCGGCACGGCGCGTCACGGGCAGCTTCAGCGTCTTCTGCAGCACCGTGAGCGCGAGGACGGCGAACGGCACGGCCACGTAGAAGCACCAGCGCCAGCCGAGCCAGGAGGTGTCGGTGATGACGCCGCCCAGTAGCGGACCACCGACGGTGGCGACGGCGAAGGTGGCGCCGAAGTAACCGCTGTAGCGCCCGCGTTCGCGGGGGGTGACCATCGCGGCGAGGATCGTCTGCGCGAGCGAGACCAGCCCGCCCATGCCCAGGCCCTGCACCGCGCGGAAGGCGATGAGCTGGCCGGTGGTCTGGGAGAGCCCCGCGCCCGCGGAGGCGAGCACGAAGATGACGAGGGCGAGCTGCACGAGCATCTTCTTGCTGGTGCGGTCCGCGAGCTTCCCCCACAGCGGAGTGGAGGCGGTCATGGTGAGCAGGGAGGCCGTGACCACCCAGGTGTAGGCGCTCTGGCCGCCGCCGAGGTCCGCGACGATCTGCGGCAGCGCGTTGGAGACCACCGTGGAGGACAGGATGGCGACGAACATGCCGAGCAGCAGCCCGGACAGTGCCTCCATGACGTCTCGGTGGGTCATCGCGGGGGCGCCTTCCGGCGCCCGCACCGCTGTGGTGGCCACCGGCGTCTCCGCCCCGGTTGTTCCCGTAGCCGCCGCCATAGACGTACCTCCCGTGTAGTTTGTTGCTCTAAGCAACCATAACGGGAGGATGGGGAGCCACCAAGCCGTAGCGGGGGCACGCGAGGCAAACAATCGTTAAAAGACGTGCCCGCACGGGCGCTCACTCTCCGGGGGTGCGCCGCGCCCCACGGTTTGGCTAAGGTCACGCCCATGGCTCATCACCCGCAGGCGCCGCAGGGTCCCCAGGGCAACCACGACCCGGCTGGCAGCACCCAGATGTTCCGTGCCTTCGTTGACGAGGGCGGCTCCGAGCCCGCCCGGGGTACCGCCCCCTCCGGCTCACGCCTCGGGCTGATCGTCGGCGTCATCGCGGCCCTCGCCGTGGTGGCCGTCGCCTGGCTCGCCCTGTCCTGAGACAGCGCGCGGCACCGGCAGCCGCCGTCCGCGCCGAGCTCACCAGCCCCGCACTGGCCCGCCCCCGCACGGGGTGGCTGACGCGAGGCGCACCGCGCCCACGGCGACGTATCCGTACCGGTGTCCCGGGACGACGGCACCCCCCGCCGCCGTCCCGGCTGCCCGGGGTCCGCTCCGGCGTGCTCGCGGCCCGGAGCGGACCGGTGCGCACAAGCGGCCGGGTCACTCCTCCGCGATCAGCCCGTCCCGGAGCTGGGCCAGCGTGCGCGTGAGCAGGCGGGACACGTGCATCTGCGAGATGCCGACGCGCTCGCCGATCTGCGACTGCGTCAGGTTGCCGAAGAACCGCAGCATGATGATCTGCCGCTCGCGCGCGGGCAGCCGGGCCAGCAGCGGTTTGAGCGACTCGCGGTACTCGACGCCCTCCAGCGCGGCGTCCTCGTAGCCCAGGCGGTCGGCCAGCGAGCCCTCGCCGCCGTCCTCCTCCAGCGCCGGGGAGTCCAGCGAGCTGGCGGTGTAGGCGTTGCCGACGGCCAGGCCGTCCACCACGTCCTCCTCCGACACCCCCAGGCAGGTGGCCAGTTCGCCCACCGTGGGGGAGCGGTCCAGCCGCTGGGACAGCTCGTCGCTCGCCTTCGTCAGCGCCAGCCGCAGCTCCTGCAGGCGGCGCGGCACCCGCACCGACCACGAGGTGTCGCGGAAGAACCGCTTGATCTCGCCGACGACGGTGGGCATCGCGAACGTCGGGAACTCCACGCCGCGTTCGCAGTCGAACCGGTCGATCGCCTTGATCAGCCCGATCGTGCCGACCTGGACGATGTCCTCCATCGGCTCGTTGCGGCTGCGGAAGCGGGCCGCGGCGTACCGCACGAGCGGCAGGTTCAGCTCGATCAGCGTGTCCCGGACGTAGCGGCGCTCCGGGCTGTCCTGGGGGAGCGAGGCCAGGCGCAGGAACAGGGAGCGGGAGAGCGTGCGGGTGTCGAGCGCGGTGACGTCCGGCGGTAGCCCGGCGTCGGCGGACGCACCGCCGGGCGCGCCAGGCGGTGCGGGCTCGGCCACGGTGCCGGGCTCGGCCACGGCGCCGGGCTCCGCCTCGGCGCCGATCTCCTCGATGAGCACCTTGGAGCTGCCCAGTTCTACGGACATGCCACCCCCTTGAGGTCGCGGACGGGTCGCAGCGGCCCCCTCGCACGCGAGGATGGCACCCCCAGCTCCATACTGGCAGTGCGGCCACGGCAAAACGCGGTTCTTGCAGAATGTCACAAGTCAGCAACACGACGTAGCGCCATATCGATAAAACCGCACTGTTCGGTCCGCGCGCAACCCGCTTGCGGGTCGCTCGAACTGATTACGCGTCGATGGTGTTTGCGGCGCGCAGTCGGGCGAAGCTGCGCGAGAGCAACCGGGACACGTGCATCTGCGAGACCCCCAGCTCCGCGCTGATCTGCGACTGCGTCAGATTGCTGTAGTACCGCAGCAGCAAAATGCGCTGCTCGCGCTCGGGAAGCTGCACCAGCAGGTGCCGCACCAGGTCCCGGTGCTCGACGCCCACCAGGGCCGGGTCCTCGTACCCGAGCCGGTCGATGAGCTTCGGCAGCCCGTCCTCGCGCTCCTGGGCCGCCTCCAGTGACGTCGCCCGGTAGGCCCGGCCCGCCTCCATGCAGGCCAGCACCTCCTCCTCGGGGACGCCGAGCCGCTCGGCGACCTCCGCCGTCGTCGGGTTCCGCCCGTGCAGCACCGTCAGCTCCTCGCCGACGGCGCTGACCTGCGCCCACATCTCGTGCAGCCGGCGCGGCACGTGCACCGTGCGCACGTTGTCGCGGAAGTAGCGCCGGATCTCCCCGATGATCGTCGGCATCGCGAAGGTGGGGAACTGCACCCCCCGGCCGGGGTCGAACCGGTCGATGGCGTTGATCAGCCCGATCGTGCCGACCTGGACGATGTCCTCCATCGGCTCGTTGCGGTGCCGGAAGCGGGCGGCGACGTAGCGCACCAGCGGGATGTTGGCCTCGATCAGCGCACCCCGGACCCGCTCGTGCCCGGCGGTGCCCGGCTCCTGCCCGGTCAGCTCCTCGAAGAGGACCTGCGTCAGCGCCCGTGTCCGCGCGCTGCGGCTCCCGCCGGCCCCCTGAGTCACCGCCACCGTCCGACCACCCCTTCACGGTCCCTCATCCGGCAAAAGCGGTCATAGCATCACAATTCGGCTCCAGGGTGTGCAAGCACCCGGGGAAACCGTGTTGGTGAAGGATGAACCAAACGGCCGAACGTCAGTCGACGAGACCCGTCAAGAAGTCACCGACGCTCCCGGCGGCCGAGGAGATGCCCTGGAACCCCGCCGTCACCAGTTCGCCGGACCGGTCGGGATTGTCGATCACCGTGTAGAGCACGAACGCCAGCACCAGGTACCCCGCGACCTTCTTCACCTGCGCCATGCCCCGCGCCCTCCCCGGCTCGCTCACCCGCCACCACCCCCGGGCCACGGTCGCGCGAGTCTAACCGCCCACCCACCCAACCCATGCCGTGGCGGAATGCGGACCGGGAGTACAACCGCCGGGTGGCCCGGTGTCCACGATGATCACTCGCCGAAGCCTGTCTCCCGCAGAATCTCATCGGCGCGGGCCGAGGTGTCGGCGTGGCCGGAGTTCCCCATCCCGATGAATGCGGGCCGATGCGGGCGGCTGGGGTGCTCTATGAGCCCCCGCAGCGTCTCCGCCGCCGCGTTCAGGTCCTCATCGGCCACCCGCTCGACCATGGCACGCAACTCTTCTCGTGTGGTCATGCCTACCAGAATGCCCTACTTCTCCCGCGTCATACCGGGAAGCGGAAACGCCGAAGGGGCCGGACGATGACGACGACGGCGCCGCCGGGGCGCTCGTGACGGACAACTGAGACGGGAACCGAGACGGACCACGAATGAAGGGCCGGACCCGCGTGGGTCCGGCCCTTCATTCTTCCTGCTCACAGCGGTAGCGGTGGGATTTGAACCCACGGAGGAGTTGCCCCCTCACTCGCTTTCGAGGCGAGCTCCTTCGGCCGCTCGGACACGCTACCGGGGCAGAGCCTAGCCCATGCCCGGTGTGGGGCCGAAATCGGTATCCGGGCGGCCCCGGAAGAACGCCGTCAGCTTCTCCCCGCAGGGGTCAGCGAGGACGCCGGGGATGACCTCGGGGCGGTGGTTGAGGCGCCGGTCGCGCACGACGTCCCACAGCGACCCGGCCGCGCCCGCCTTCGCGTCGCGGGCCCCGTAGACGACGCGGTCCACGCGCGCGAGCACCAGCGCGCCCGCGCACATGGTGCACGGCTCCAGCGTGACGGCCAGCGTGCAGCCGGTCAGCCGCCACTCGCCCACCGTGCGCGCGGCGGCTCGCAGCGCCAGCACCTCGGCGTGCGCGGTGGGGTCACCGCGCGCCTCACGCTCGTTGTGGCCGCGCCCGAGCACCGTGCCGTCCGGCCCGAGCACCACCGCGCCCACGGGGACGTCCCCGGTCCGTGGGGCGCGTGCGGCCTCGGCCAGGGCGAGCCGCATGGCGGGCAGCCACGGGTCGCGCAGCGGGTCTCGCCCCGGGGCGTCCAGCGGCTCGGGCACCGGGGCGCTCGGTGGCTCGGGCGCCTGGCTGCTCGGTGACTCGGGCTCCTGGCTGCTCGCGGGCTCGGGCGCCTGGCCGCTTGGCGCGTTGCCGCGCGCGGCGCGGGCGGGGCCGGACGACGGCTCTGGCGGCGGCACGGGCGGGGGCTCGGCGGGCATGCCGCCATTCTCGCCGCCCGCCCGGGCGGCTACCGCACCGACTCCAGCAGCTCGGTGCAGCCGAGCGTGGCGGCGATGTCGCTGAGCGCGCCGTCGGCGGGCAGGGACAGCAGCTCCTTTTCCTTCATCCCGAAGTCCTCCAGCAGCTCCGCGTCGCCGACCGGGCCCTCGGGCGCGGCGTGCGGGCCGTCGTCCGGCTGGTCCTCGTCCGGCTCGGGCTCGCCGTCCTCGGTGCCGTCGAGGTCGGTGAGGCGTTCGAGGTCGTTCCCGTCGTCGGGCTCGCGGCCCAGCAGCTCGTCGGTGAGCAGGATCTCGCCGTACGCGCTGCGGGCCGCGGCGGCGCCGCTGGAGACGTAGATCCGGGGGTCCTCCTCGCCGTCCACCCGGACGACGCCGAACCAGTCGCCCTCCTGTTCGATGCAGACCAGGACCGTATCCTCGCCGACGGCCGCCGCACGGGCGAGGTCGGCGAGATCGTCCAGGGTCTCCACGTCGTCGAGTTCCGTGTCGCTCGCTTCCCATCCCTCTTCGGTACGAGCGAGCAGTGCCGCGAAGTACACCGTGACTCTCCCACTGGTTGCCGCGTTCCCGGGTCTCCAAGAGGGGCGACGCCCCGCTCTGTCGAATCGTGACAGAAACCTGCCCTTTGGGAGGAGTCTTCGGGCGTGCGTCGGGCAGATGTTGGCCGCATCCACACCGACCGGACGAACCGACGTCGCCGCGTCACCAGCGGAATGTGCGCATCCGCATCTGCTCGCGCATGCGGGCGGCCCGGGCGCGGCGCGGCTGTACGCGGTCGCGCAGCGCCTTCGCCTCGCTCAGCTCGCGCAGGAAGAGCGCCCGGCGGCGCAGGCGTTCGGGGTTGGGAATGGCCTCACCGGGCCCCGGCACCGGGTCAGTGGCCCGCGGGGCGGGGTCCGGCTCGCCCCCGGCCCGCGGGTGCTGCTGCGCGGTGGCGCGTCCCGGTGCTGGGGTGGTGCGGCCCGACCCGCTGGTGCGCCGCCGGGTGCCCGGGGTGGCGGGGGCGCGGGTGGGGGAGCGCTTGGCTGGGGACGCGTCGGGCATCAGACCTCACCTCCGGCATATGCGTCCCACTTTCCCCGGAACAGGTGTTTCATGCCACCGCAGGTGTCGCCGGTAGGGTGCGGGGCATGCGGATCCACGTCGTTGACCACCCGCTGGTGGCGCACAAACTCACCACCCTGCGCGACGCGCGCACCGACTCGCCCACCTTCCGGCGCCTCGCCGACGAGCTGGTCACCCTGCTCGCCTACGAGGCGACGCGCGATGTGCGCACCGAGCAGGTCGATATCACCACGCCGGTCACGCAGACCACCGGCGTCCGGCTGTCCCGGCCGCGTCCGCTGGTCGTGCCGATCCTGCGGGCCGGGCTCGGCATGCTGGAGGGCATGGTGCGGCTGCTGCCGACGGCCGAAGTCGGCTTCCTCGGCATGATCCGCGACGAGGAGACGCTGCAGGCGTCCACCTACGCCACCCGCATGCCAGAGGAGCTGTCCGGCCGGCAGGTGTACGTGCTCGACCCGATGCTCGCCACCGGCGGCACGCTCGTCGCCGCGATCCAGGAGCTGATCGCGCGCGGCGCCGACGACGTCACCGCGCTCTGCCTGCTCGCCGCGCCCGAGGGCGTCGAGCTGATGGAGCGGGAGCTGGCCGGTACGCCGGTGACGGTGGTAACCGCCGCCGTCGATGAGCGGCTGGATGAGCGCGGCTACATCGTTCCCGGGCTCGGCGACGCGGGCGACCGCATGTACGGCACGGCGGGCTGAACGTTCTGCCCGGCGCCGGGCTTCAGCAGTCCGCGGGCGTCGGCTCCGGCGACGGCTTCGGGCTGACCAGGCTCGTGACGGTGCGGGCGGCCTCGGCGGGCGTCGCCAGCGCGGTGAACCCCTGGCCGATGACGAGGTCCACGCTGGTGGCGGCGTCGCCCTCCCGCGCGGCGTCCACCCGGTGCTCGGTCTTCGCGAGGTGGGCGCCCAGCACGGTGAAGGCTCCGGCGGCCTCGGCGTCCGGGGTGCCGATGAGCAGGCCCGCCGCCTTCACCTGGCCGTCCAGCTCCGGTGGCGCGTTGTCCACGGCGCCGATGGTGAAACCGCGCTCCTTCAACTGGTCGGCTGTGCGCTGCGCCAGACCGGTGCGCTTGGTCGCGTTGAGCACGTTGACCGTGACGGCGGCGGGCTGGGCGACCTTCACCGCGCGTACCGGAGCGGCCGACGCGGACGCCGACGGGCGCGGCGCGCACCCGGCCGCGTGCGCGGCGTCCACCGGCGGGGTGTTCCCGGCGAAGACGTTGACGAGCTGCAGCGTGCCCCACGACAGCAGGCCCAGCGCGGTCACCGCGGCCAGGCCGCCCAGCACGATCCGGAGGCGGCCGCGACGACGGCGGCGCATCCGGGGGTAGCGGTCCCCCGTGACGCGGTACTCGCCGCCGATGCCGGGGGGCGTCAGCATGCTCATGGCCGCAGCGTAGCCGCGGGGTGCGGATGTGCGTACTGGCTGAACATCGTACGGCGGAGGGGACGCCCCGAAAGGGTCACGCCACTACGGAGAACAGATCAGTCCCGGCCGCCGGACGCGGGCTGAGGCCGCCGCATGCCGGGCCATCGCGCGGGCCGGGCCGCCCCCCACGGGCCGGACGCCGGGCCGGGCCGGAGTGTCGCGTCCGGCCAGGGTGCCGCGCGTGGGCCGGACGCCGGGCCGGGGTGCCGCGCGCGGGCCGGGGTGCCGCGCGAGCGGGGATCAGTCCAGTTCCAGCACGCGGGCGTGCAGCACCTGGCGCTGCTGGAGCGCGGCGCGCACCGCGCGGTGCAGCCCGTCCTCCAGGTACAGATCGCCCTGCCACTTCACGACGTGCGCGAACAGGTCGCCGTAGAAAGTGGAGTCCTCCGCGAGGAGTGTCTCCAGGTCGAGCTGGCCCTTGGTGGTGACCAACTGGTCGAGGCGGACCGGGCGCGGGGCGACATCCGCCCACTGGCGGGTGCTGTCCCGACCGTGGTCGGGGTACGGCCGACCGTTTCCGATGCGCTTGAAGATCACACGGAAAGCCTACCGGGCGCGGGGCACCCGGCACACCCGACTGAACCGGCGTGAGCACCGGCGTACCCGGGCGCACGACGCGCGGCGGGCGCCGTCCCGGCCCGCTGGAGCCGGGACGACGCCTACCGCTGACACCCCTGCGCGCTGGGCGCGCTCGCGGGGCCTACCGGGTCACGCCGCCGTGGTCGTGGTCATGGCCGCCGTCGGTGTCCGCACCCGGGCCGGAGGGCACGAACGGCACCTCGGCGCGGAGCGAGGAGGTGTCCCAGGCGTACCGGCCCACCGCGTCAGCGATCACCCGGACGTTGACGTCAAGCGCGTGCTTGTTGACGTTTGACAGGTCGTCGCACGCCTGGTGGTAGCACTTGTCGTACGCCACCCCGGCCTCGCCGCCCCACAGCGCGACCTGTTCCGGCGTCTTGACGCCCTCCGCGCCGGTGAAGGTACCGCCCGAGGGGATGCCGACCTCGATGAACGGGCCGTAGTCCGAGCGTCCGCTGAAGTCCGTGCCGCGCGGCTCCTCGCCCCGGGAGCGGATGAACTCGTTGATCCCGTGCTCGATCTGCGCCGAACCGTCCGGGCCCGGGCCCGCGCCGATGCCGTCGGAGTCGTCGCCGTCGTAGACGAACAGGCCGTAGTTGGGCGAGGCGATCATGTCGAAGTTCAGGTAGAGCGCGATCTGTTCCCGCTCCTCCTGGGAGAGCGCCTCCACGTAGTGCTCGGCGCCCAGCAGGCCCAGTTCCTCCGCGCCCCACAGCGCGAACCGCACCTTGTTGGCGGGCTGCTTGGGGTGGTCGTCGCGGTGGTGCCACTGGTGGGTGGCTCGCGCGTACCGCAGGGCGGTCTCCAGCACACCGGCCGAGCCGGAGGCGTTGTCGTTGATGCCCGGGCCCTCGGGAACGGAGTCGAGGTGGGCGCCGACCATCACCACGTTGTCCTCGTCGCCGCCGCGCGTCTCGGCGATGACGTTGCTGGTGGTGCGCTCCTCCTGGAACTCGATCAGCTCCAGGTTGACGGTGACCTCGCCCGCCGCCACGGCCTCGGACAGGCTCTGGCCGTCCGCCTGCGACAGGCCGCCGGTCGGGACGCGGCCCGCCGCCGGGTCCCCGAGGGTGCCGTTCAGCTCGCCTTCGACGTTGTTGTAGATCAGTGCGCCCACCGCCCCGGCGTCCGCCGCGGCGGCCTGCTTCGCGGCGAACGTGCAGCCGCCGCGCTTGATCAGGGCGATCTTGTCCGCGAAGTCGCCGTCGGTGTAGTCCTCGGCGGTGCACCCGGTGGTGCCGTCCTCGTCCACCGGCACCTCGGCGACCGGCGCCTGGAGACCGCCCTGTGGCGTGCTCGGGGTGTACGTCATCAGCGTGATGGGAATGTCGCGCTGCTGCGGGGTGAGCACCGTCAGGGACTCCGTGACCGTCTCGCGGTAGGTGAAGGTGAACTCCTGCTGCGTCACCTCGTAGCCCGCCGCGCGCAGCAGCGAGCTCGCGTACCAGGCCGACAGGTCGTAACCCCGGGTGCCGGCCGCCCGGTTGTCGTCGTTGAAGTCGGCGAGGGCCTGGAAGACCCGCATGTGACGCAGGGCGCCGTCGCCGGTGGTCTTGCGCACCAGCTCCCTGGCCAGCCGCTCGCCGCGGTCGGCCGGGTCGGGCTGGGCGGCGGCGGGGCTCGCGGTGGCGGTGACGAGCAGAGGCGCCGCGAGGGCCGCGGCGGCCACGGCGGCGAGGGTGCGCCGTCTGTACGTGGGCGACTGAGACACGGACAGTCCTTCCGGTGGAGGAACGGCAGGATGCGGGGGCGCGCACGCGTGCTCGCCGCCGCTTGCAGTGCGTGCTGTTCGGCGTGAGGGGCTGCGTGTCCGGGTTGCGGACGCGCATCGGAGGGCAACCTAGCGTCCACGGGCCGTCATGGGAACGCATGTCACAGCGTTAGCTCCCCCGGGTTCGCCCCTCCGCCCCGGAGCCTCGCCCAACCGGGGCAAGCTCGCGCCCTCGCGGACCAGCGGGAACGCCCGCCCGCGCCCCGGGAACGCGGCACCCGCGCCCCGGGAACGCGCTACCCGCGCCCCGGGAACGCGGCACCCGCCTTGGGAACGCGGCACCCGCCGCACGCGTCCCGGGCAGCATCGCCCCCGGCGGCGGAAAGGGGTGGCAGCGGAGGTCGTCCCGGCGTGCCCGGGCGTACCGTGGACGGTGGGATGGATGGCATACCGGAGCAGGGGCTGTTCGGGCCCGAATCCGTCTCGTGGCGGGTCCACGGTGACCCCGTCATGGGGCTGGCGGGCGTGCGCGCGCTCCTGCTCCAAGCGCTGCACCCCCTCGCCATGGCAGGCGTCGCCCAGCACTCCGCCTACCGCGAGGACCCGTGGGGCCGCCTGTACCGCACCGCGTTCTTCATCGGCGCCACCACCTACGGCACAGGCCCACAGGTGGCGGAAGCCGTCGCCCGCGTGCGCCGCGTGCACGCCCACGTGACGGGGTTCGAGCCGCAGACCGGCCAGCGCTACCGCGCCGACGATCCGCGCCTGCTGACGTGGGTGCACTGCACCGAGGTCGGCTCCTTCCTGGAGGTGACGCGCGCCGCCGGGCTGCCGCTGACGGACGCCGAGGCCGACCGCTACCTGACCGAACAGACGACCGTCGCGCGCCTCGTCGGCGTCCCCCCAGGCCATCCGCTGCCGGGGAGCACCGAGCAGCTGGCGCGCTACTTCGCCCAGGTGCGCCCGGAACTGCGGCTGACGCCGGAGGCGCGGGAGGCCGCCCGGTTCGCGCTCCTCCCGCCGCTGCCCGCCTGGGTGCGGTACGGCACGCCCGCCCGGCCCGCCTGGGCGGGGCTGGCCGCGCTGGCGTTCGCCCTGCTGCCGCGCTGGGCGTGCCGGATGTACGGGGTGCCGCTGCCGCGCGCCGCCCGGCCCGTCGCCGTCGCGCAGGCCCGCGTGCTGCGGGCCGGGCTGCTCACCCTGCCGCGCCGGGTGCGCGAGGGCCCGCACCTGCGAGCGGCCCGCGAGCGGTACAGCGCCCGGGCCCTGTCGCCGGGGTGCGGCACGCGGCGGGGGTGAGATCCGCCCGGCAAGGCGCCGCCGCGCCGTCGCGCCACCCCGCCGCCGCATGCGCCCGGGGCGCCGTGCGTGCCGGACCACCGTTCGGCCCGCTCCGGTCGCCCGGGGCGGAGGGTGAGGCCAGAGTCGAAGGGTGAACAGGCGAAGGCTGAGCGGGCTGGAGGAGGAGACGAGGAGCTGGCGCGCCGCCCGGTTCCTGCCGCCCGTGCTGCTCGTGGTGGCCGTCGGGGCGTCCTTCCTGACCCCGCCCGACTTCACCTTCGCCAACCTGCTGGCCGCCGCCCCGCTGGTGGCCGCACCGCTGTACTCGGCCCGGGCCACCGCGCTCACCGGGGTGCTCGCCACCGCCGCCCTGCTGTGGCTGATGCAGGTGCGCGAGGGTTTCGACCTGTTCGACGGGACGCTCAAGGCCGCCACCGTCGCCACCGTCTCCGTCATCGCCGTCGGCCTGAACCACGTGCTGCGGCGCAGCCGGAAGCAGCTGGCCACCGTCCGCGACGTCGCCGAGGCCGCCCAGTTCGCGCTGCTGCCGGTGCCGGAGCGCAGGCTCGGTCCGCTGCACATCGCGGCGCGCTACCAGGCCGCGCAGTCGCACGCGAGCATCGGCGGCGACCTGTACGCCGTGCAGCACACCCCGTACGGCGTGCGGATGCTGGTGGGGGATGTGCGCGGCAAGGGCATGGAAGCGGTGGGCGCGGTGGCGATCGTGCTGGGCGCGTTCCGGGAGGCGGCCGAGGAGTGGAAGTCGCTCGCCGAGGTCGCCGTCCGGCTGGACCGGGCGCTGCGCCGCGAGGGCGCCCGGCGCCCCGCGACGCTGGACGCCGTGGAGGGGTTCACCACGGCGGTGCTGGCGGAGGTCACCGACGATGGGCTTCTGCGCGTCGTCAACTGCGGGCATCCGCCGCCGCTGCTGATCGGCGCGGACGGCGCTCCGCGCGTCCTCGCGGCGTCCGAACCGGCGCTCCCGCTGGGTCTGGCCGCGCTGCCGGCCGGGGAAGCGGAGGCGGGCGCGCCCACGGCCGACGAGACCCGCTTCCCGCCCGGCGGCACCCTGCTCCTGTACACCGACGGCCTCACCGAGGCCCGCGACCCCCACGGCGCCTTCTACGACCTCCCTCACCGGCTGCGCGAGCTGGACTGGACGCGGCCCGTGCCGGGGGCACTGCTGGACGCGCTGCTCGCCGACGTCAGCGCGTACACCCACGGGGCGCCGACGGACGACATGGCCCTGCTCGCCGTCACCTACACCGGGCATGACGCTCAGTAGCCGAATGGGCGACAGAAGATGACGACTTGGCCACGATCGTTGTCCGGGGCACCACCCGAACGCTGGCGCATATGCCCGGTTCTGCCCCTTCACGCGGTGAAAGTCCAGGCCAGTGCGGGGTCTTGTTCCCGGGAAGGCTTGGAATATGGGGCGCATGTCTATTAACGTTCGATAACGCAGCGCGGTCGTCACCGCCGCCACAAGAGGCGGCTCCGTGCGCCTTGGCCGAATCCTGACAGTGCGACACCTGCCAACCCGGCTGCAACCACAACCGCACCATGGCATCACCGCACTGAAAGGAACCGGGGAACCACTACTTGGGGTGAATCGGGCATCCGTGCCCGTAGGAGACCTTCCTGCTCCGAACCCGTCAGCTAACCCGGTAGGCGAGAAGGAAGGAAAGGAGAACGCCTTCGTGGCGTCGAGCAGGTCTGCCACCGAGACCGGCGCCGGGCACACCGGCACCGCCCAGTACGAGGTCTTCGGGCCCGAACTGGGCGAGCCCGGGGGCTCGCTGGATACGTGGAACCCCACCGCCGAGACCGTGCGCCCCGTGCGCGGACGGCACCGGGTGGCCCGGCAGCGCTCCGGCATGGCGCGCAGCGGCGCCGTCCTGGGCGTCGGCATGGTCGCGGCGATCGGCGCCGGGGGCATCGCCAGCGCCCAGTCCAAGCCCAGCCTCCCGGTGTCGCTGCCCGACCTGGGCGGCCTCACCGACGGCATACCCGGAGCCTCCCTCCTCACCGCCGAGGCCGCGGCCGCCGACGCGCCCGCCGCACAGAGCGCGCTGACCGGTGGCGAGAGCACCGCCGACGCCGGTGAAGCCCTGCGGGCCCGCATCCTGGAACAGGCCAACGCCCAGCAGACCGCCGCCGACCAGGACGCCGCCGAAGCCGCCAGCGCCGCCGCGGCCGGTGCCGCCGCCGAAGAGGCCGCGGCGAACGCCAAGGCCGAAGCCGCAGCGCAGGCCGAGCGGGAGCGCAAGGCCGAAGAGGAGCGCAAGCGCAAGGCGGAGGAGGAGCGGCTGCGCAAGCTGGCCGCCAGCTACGCCCTCCCGCTCAGCGGCTACCAGCTGACCTCCAGCTTCGGCGCCTCCGGCTCCATGTGGGCCAGCAACCACACCGGCCAGGACTTCGCAGCCCCCACCGGCACCCCGGTGAAGGCCGTGCACGGTGGCACCATCAAGGAGGCGGGCTGGGCCGGTTCCTACGGCTACCGCATCATCCTGCGACTCGACGACGGCACCGAGATCTGGTACTGCCACCTGTCCTCGATGACCCGCACCAGCGGCACGGTGACCACCGGCGACACCATCGGCCGCGTCGGCTCCACCGGCAACTCCTCCGGGCCGCACCTGCACCTGGAAGTCCGCCCCGGCGGCGGCAACCCCATCGACCCGCTGACCTGGCTGCGCGGCAAGGGCCTGAACACCTGACGCGCGCCGTGCGTATATCACCACGCTGGACGACGCCGAGCGGCGTCGCGGAACACAGCCTCCGGCGGCCCTGGTGGACCACCCCCCGACACCAGGGCCGCCGGTTCTTTGCCCCGCTTCCTTTGCCCGGGGGAAGGCCGCTACGGCACCGTCAGGCGCGGGCCAGTTCCGCCGCGCCGAAGGAGACGTTGAAGCGGTCGCACCAGATGCTGACGCTGGTGTACGTCTCCAGGTCCGCGTCGCTGGGCAGCGCGTAGTTGTGGCTGCCCTTGTTGCCCTTCAGCTGGCCGAGGTCGAGGTAGGCGCCGTCGTCGAACACGCCCCACCCGTCCCGGCCGGGCAGCACCTCCGCGTCCGTCACCCACACCTTCAGGTCCGGGCCGTTGCTGGTGTCCAGACCCTCCAGGCGCAGCACGCGCGAGCCGTCCGCCAGCTCGACGATCTTCGCCGTGCCGCTGGTGGCGTGCTCGTGGGTGATGAAGGCGCCGGAGGCCAGCGTCACCGGCCCGGCGGGCGCTTGCTCCGGCGCGTCGTCCTCGTCCTCCTTCTTCTCCGGCTCGGGCTGCGTCTGGTCCGGCGCTGGCTGGCTGGACGGCAACGCCTCGTTGACCGTCTCGTCCGTCCACAACTTCCACGGCTGGAACAGGTACAGCCCCACCGCGCCGAGCACCACCCCGAGTGCGACCGCCCCCACGATCCACGGTTTGCGACGAGCCACGACAACCTCCCACCAACGCCACCCGGCTCCTGTGGCCGGCTCCGTCAGTGCAACGCCGGTGAACCCGTGCCAGTTCCGGGGGGCGCACGCTCCCCGCGCCACCGCAGGCGGGGCGGAGGTCACCACTCCGGTGCGTCCAGCACCCACCCCTCCGCGCGCAGCACCGCCGTACCCCGCGCACACACCCGGTGGTCCTCCCGCACCCGCTCCACCCACTCCCGCGGCGTCCCCCCGAACAGCTCCCGCAACGTCCGCGACCGCTCCAGCAGCTCTCCGAGCACCGCGTGCTGGCTCCCCGCCGCTCGCGGTGCCGCGCGGTCCGCGTCCGCCAGCAGCCCCCGCGACCCGGCGTAGACGTAGGCGCCCTGCCCCACGTCCACCGCCCCGCCCGTGTCGTACACCGGGAAACGCTCGGCGGGCAGCCGCACCCGGCGGTAGTTGAACCGCTCGGACGCGTCCACCACCGCCAGCTGTGCGGCGTCCAGCCACAGCAGGACCGCCCGCGCCTGCCGCCCCGGCGCCGGATACGGCGCGTACGCCACATACCCGGCCACGCTCACGTGCCCCGAGTGCCCCACCGCCAGCCCGGCCACCCGCACCGGCACCATCGGCACCGGCCCCGGCACCCCGGCCAGCGCCAGCTTGTACCGCACCTGCGCGGGCGCCGCGTTCGACCCCACCGCCACCACCGGCACCCGCCCCGCCGTACCCGCACCCCCGGCTCCGGCCCGCCACGGCACGAGCTCGTCCCCGTCCAGCAGCACGGCCTCCGTCACCACCCGCCCGGGATACTCCAGCGGTCGCAGCAACGGCACCTCCCCGAACCCGCCCTCCGCCACCGTCCGCCCGCTCACCCCCACGGCCGCCCGCAACCCCGCCCCACCCACCACCGCCGCCTCCCCGACCCGACCGCGCAGCGCGCCTCCGGCATCGGCGCCCCGCCCACCCCGCTTGACGGCCCCCAACACCCCCAACCCCCGCCGCGCC
>NZ_JAEVFI010000038.1 GCF_019303495.1 Streptomyces sp. JJ66
GAACAGTACAAACCCGCACCCCGGGGAGGCAGGGAGGCGCCCGAACCGGACCGCCAGACGGGCGCCGAAACGGCTTCCCGACCCCTGCACTACCTCCCTCCCTTCCACGCAGCGTCACCAACCCACAGGAGACCACCACCCATGGCAGGCCACATCCAAGACCGCTGGTTCAAAACCGAACCCGACACCAACGGCACACCCCGCCGCGTCAAAACCACCCGCCACGGCACCGGCATGCGCTACCGCGCCCGCTACATCGGCCCCGACGGCACCGAGAAGTCCAAGAGCTTCCCGGACGGCAAGAAGCGGCTTGCCGAGAAGTGGCTGAGCAAGACCGAAGCCGACATGAACAGCGGACAGTACGTGGACCCGAAGACGAGTCGGTCCACCTTCCGGCAGTACGCCGAGAAGTGGCTGAAGTCGCAGACCACGGACGCGACGACGCGCGCATCGGTCGTCGTCCAGATCAGGCGACACGCGATCCCGTACCTGGGTGCACGGCCGCTCGGCTCGTTTCAGCCTGAGCACATCCGGGAGTGGCTGAGTGAGTTGGAACGTGCTGTACCGGCATCGTCGTATCGCCGCATCATCTTCGGCAGCGTCTCGGCGTTGCTCAACGCGGCCGTTGATGACAAGTACATGCGAGAGAACCCCTGCCAGGCTCGTTCGGTCCGTGCCCCGTCGCCCGCACCTGGGCGTGTGGTGCCGTGGACAACTGAGCGCACCTTCGCCGTTCGAGCGGCTCTACCGGATCGATACCGGGCGATGGTCGATGTCGGGGGCGGCTGCGGACTTCGGCAGGGAGAAATCTTCGGTCTGACCGTCGATGCGGTCGGGCTCGAAACCGGTTGGTTGCACGTCACCTGTCAGGTGAAGGTAGCCAACGGCCACCTGGTGTTCGGACCTCCGAAGCGCAACAAGGAGCGTGACGTCCCTCTGCCCGGTCGCGTGGCGCACGTGCTGAAGGAGCACATGGCGGCGTTCCCGCCCGTGGACGTGGTGTTGCCATGGCTGCGGAAGGACGGGCCTCCTGTGACGAAGCGGCTACTGTTCACCCGCCTGGATGGGAAGGGAGCCGTGCGTCGTACGGACTTTAACGTGCACGCCTGGAAGCCCGCCCTCGTGACCGCTGGCGTCATTCCGGAGCCGATGCCCGGGGAGCGTCACCAGGCGGCGCGAGAGCACGGCATGCACGCGCTCAGGCACTTCTACGCCTCGGTGCTGCTGGACGCCGGGGAGAACGTCAAGGCGCTAAGTCGCTATCTGGGCCACAAAGACCCCGGGTTCACCCTGCGTACGTACACGCACCTGATGCCCAGCAGCGAGGGGCGAACGCGCCGTGCCGTGGACGCCATGTACGAGGGGATCGGGCAAACGCCGGACGGCCCATAGACGGCCCCACTCCCCTGAAAGCCTCCGGGGGCGGTGCGCTGAACGCGTGCCGCCCCCGGCCACCTTGGCAGGCAAAAACCCCTCTGACCTGCGACTACAGGACGGGCAGGGACTTGCGGAGTTCGAATGCGGTGACCTCGGAGCGGTACTCCTCCCACTCCTGGCGCTTGTTGCGCAGAAAGAAGTCGAAGACGTGTTCGCCCAGGGTTTCGGCCACCAGTTCGCTGCCCTCCATCAGGTCGATGGCCTCGCCCAGGTTCTGCGGCAGCGGCTTGATGCCCAGCGCGCGGCGTTCGGCGTCCGACAGCGCCCACACGTCGTCCTCGGCGCCCGCGGGCAGCTCGTAGCCCTCCTCGATGCCCTTCAGCCCGGCCGCGAGCAGCACGGCGTAGGCCAGGTAGGGGTTCGCGCCGGAGTCCAGCGAGCGCACCTCGATGCGCGTCGAACCCGTCTTGCCCGGCTTGTACATCGGCACCCGGATCAGCGCCGAGCGGTTGTTGTGGCCCCAGCAGATGTACGAGGGCGCCTCACCGCCCGCGCCCGCGGTGCGCTGGGTGCCGCCCCAGATGCGCTTGTAGGAGTTCACCCACTGGTTGGTGACGGCGGAGATCTCCCCCGCGTGCCGCAGCAGCCCCGCGATGAACGACCGCCCCACCTTGGACAGCTGGAACTCCGCGCCCGACTCGTGGAAGGCGTTGCGGTCGCCCTCGAACAGGGACAGGTGGGTGTGCATGCCGGAGCCGGGGTACTCCGAGAACGGCTTGGGCATGAACGTCGCCTGCACCCCCTGCTCCAGCGCGACCTGCTTCATCACCAGGCGGAACGTCATGATGTTGTCGGCCGTGGCGAGGGCGTCGGCGTAGCGCAGGTCGATCTCCTGCTGGCCCGGGGCGCCCTCGTGGTGGGAGAACTCCACCGAGATGCCCATCGACTCCAGCATGGTGATCGCCTGCCGCCGGAAGTCCATGCCGACGTTCTGCGGGGTGTGGTCGAAGTAGCCGGAGGCGTCCGCCGGGGTGGGGCGGGAGCCGTCCACAGGCTTGTTCTTGAGCAGGAAGAACTCGATCTCGGGGTGGGTGTAGAAGGTGAACCCCAGGTCGGAGGTGCGCGAGAGGATGCGCTTGAGCACGTAGCGCGGGTCGGCGTAGGAGGGGGAGCCGTCCGGCATGAGGATGTCGCAGAACATGCGCGCGGTGCCGGGCGCCTCGGCCCGCCAGGGCAGGATCTGGAACGTGCTGGGGGCGGGCTTGGCGATCATGTCCGACTCGTAGACGCGGGCGAAGCCCTCGATCGCGGACCCGTCGAAGCCGATGCCCTCGTCGAACGCCTGCTCCAGCTCGGCGGGCGCGACGGCGACGGACTTCAGGAACCCGAGCACGTCGGTGAACCACAGCCGCACGAACCGGATGTCCCGCTCTTCCAGCGTCCGGAGCACGAACTCCTGCTGCTTGTCCATATCCACCCATCCTCGCGGTTCGGCTTGCGGGGCGCGGCGCTGGCTCCCGCCGGACCCGCCGATCGGCTCTCGCCGGGTACGCCGATCGTCACACCGAGGTGTTTCACCGGTGTTGCGCCCGGCCCGCCACGGTACGCGCCGACCACGCCGGCGCCTCCATTGTGCGCCACCTCGCGATCTTGCCACCCGTGGCCACGCCACCCGAACCCGCTCGCGCGCCGCCCCGGACCCTCAGGCCCGGCCGGGGCCGTGCACCGTGGCCCGGGGTGGCGAGCGTCCTTCGGGCCACCCCGGGCGGAGGGTTACGCGCGGACTACGGCGGCGTAGGAGCCGAGGCCGAGCAGGGCCGCGCCGGGGATCTCGGCCTGGGTGGTGTGGAGGGAGAGCACCGCGCCGGTCTCGGGGTCGAGATCGACGTCGCGGACGGTGCCCGCGTCGAACCCGGCGTCGGTCAGGACGCGTTTGCCCAGGAGGTCCTTGGAGGCGTCGGCCAGCCGGGCCAGGTCGCCCTCGACGTCGCGCAGCGCCTCGCCGGAGGTGGCCATCACCGCGTCACGGCCGATCGCCTGGACGCCGCTCCACGGCAGGTAGGAGCCGGAGCCGGTCTTCTTCAGGCGCAGCGCGGCGACGGTACGCCCGGCGGGGTCGATGACGACGCCGTCGGTGACGCCGACCGTCGTGGCGTCCGCGGCGCTCATCACGGACAGGCCCACCATCTGGGAAAGCAGCATCAGGACTCCGTCATTCGGGTGCGGAAGGCGCGGACCATGTCCTCGAACCCGGGCAGGTCCTCGGCGACGTACTCGGCGGCGAGCGCGGGGACGACCAGCGCCTCGCCGGAGACGGCCAGCGTCTCGGCCAGCGGCAGGTACACCGTGCGCTCGTGGTGGCCGAGCGCCTCGGTGGACTCGATCTGGTACCCGGCGACCGTGGCGGCCTCCCGGGTGACCTCGATGACGACGTCGGTGACGCGGCCGAGTTCGACACCCGCGTCGCTCAGCACGCGTACGCCCAGCACGTCGCCGCCGCCCGGCCCCGAGCGTTCGGCGACCTCCTTGCGGTTCTCGTAGACGTCCTCGTCGGGGATCATCACCGCGGCGTGGCCGAGGCCGGTGACACCGGACCAGGGCAGCGCCTGTTTCAGCGGCCCGGAGAACAGGCCGCGTCCGCTGAGCGTGAAGGCGCCCACGCGCCCGCCGCCGCTGTCGTACACGACGTCCTTCACCTGCGCGACGGCCTCCCCTGCCAGGGTGACCACCGGCCGTTTGGCCAGCTCCGTCGCGAGCATCAGCACCGTCACTTGCCGCCCTTCCTGCCTGCCGAACCGTGCCCGGAGCCGTCGTGCGTGGCGATGACGCCACCGCCGCGCCGCCGGGCCTGAACCCACAGGGTGAGGCCGGTCAGCACGATCACCACCGCCACCGCGACGAGGAGCCACACCCACCAGTCCACCGCACACCTCCGGCTGCCCAGCACCGCTCGGAATACTCCTGCTTCCATGATCCTGCGGGCCGCGAGAGCTGTCCAGAGCAGCGGGGAGCGCCCCGCGCGGGACATCGCGTCAAAGTGACGGTTACTGTGGGGGGGTGCCTCACCTTCGACTCGCCCTGAACCAGACCGACGCCACCGTAGGGGACCTCGCCCGCAACGCCGAGGCGGTCGTCCGCTGGACGCGGCACGCCGTGGAGCAGGGCGCGCACCTGGTCGCCTTCCCCGAGATGATGCTGACCGGCTACCCGGTGGAGGACCTGGCGCTGCGCGCCTCGTTCGTGGACGCCAGCCGCTCCGCGCTGACGGCGCTAGCCGCCAGGCTGGCCGAGGAGGACCTGGGCGGGGTGCCCGTGGTCGTCGGCTACCTGGACCGCGCCGAGCGGCACAGCCCGCGCTACGGCCAGCCCGCCGGGGCGCCGCAGAACGCGGCGGCGGTGCTGCACGGCGGTGAGGTGGTGCTGACGTTCGCCAAGCACCACCTGCCGAACTACGGCGTCTTCGACGAGTTCCGCTACTTCGTCCCCGGCGACACGCTGCCGGTGGTGCGGCTGCACGGCGTGGACGTGGCGCTGGCCATCTGCGAGGACCTGTGGCAGGACGGCGGCCGGGTGCCCGCCGCGCGCAGCGCCGGGGCGGGCCTGCTGCTGTCGATCAACGCCTCGCCCTACGAGCGGGACAAGGACGACACCCGGCTGGACTTGGTGCGCAAGCGCGCGCAGGAGGCGGGCTGCACCACGGCCTACCTGGCGATGATCGGCGGCCAGGACGAGCTGGTCTTCGACGGTGACTCGATCGTCGTCGGCGCGGACGGTCAGGTGCTGGCGCGGGCGCCGCAGTTCGCGGAGGGGTGCGTCCTGCTGGACCTGCAGCTGCCCGAGGCCGCCGCCCAGCCCCCCTCGGGCACGGTGGACGACGGGTTGCGCATCGACCACCGGGTGCTGTCCAGTGAGCCGCTGCCCGCCTGCGAGGAGCGGGTCGCGGGCGCGGAAGCGCAGCGGCTGGGCGACGACGAGGAGGTCTACACCGCGCTGGTGGTGGGGCTGCGCGCCTACGTCGCGAAGAACGGTTTCCGCTCGGTGCTCATCGGCCTGTCCGGCGGCATCGACTCGGCGCTGACAGCGGCCCTCGCCTGCGACGCGGTCGGCCCGGAGAACGTGTACGGCGTCTCGATGCCCTCGCGCTACTCCTCGCAGCACTCCCGCGACGACGCCGCCGAGCTGGCCCGGCGCACCGGGCTGAACTTCCGCACCGTGCCGATCGAGCCGATGTTCGACGCCTACCTGGGCGCGCTGGGCCTGACCGGGCTGGCGGAGGAGAACCTGCAGGCGCGACTGCGCGGCACGCTGCTGATGGGGCTGTCCAACGAGGAGGGCCACATTGTGCTCGCCCCGGGCAACAAGTCCGAGCTGGCATGCGGCTACTCGACGCTGTACGGCGACTCGGTGGGCGCCTACGGCCCGATCAAGGACCTCTACAAGACGACCGTCTTCCGCCTCGCCCGCTGGCGCAACGCCGCCGCCACCGAGCGCGGCCGCACGCCGCCGATCCCGGAGAACTCGATCACCAAGCCGCCCAGCGCCGAGCTGCGCCCGGGCCAGCTGGACGCCGACTCCCTGCCCGACTACGACACCCTGGACGCCGTGCTGGAGCTGTACGTGGACCGGGACCTCGGCGCCCAGGAGATCGTCCGCCGGGGTTACGACGCGCAGCTGGTGGCGCGGGTGCTGCGGATGACGGACGCCGCCGAGTACAAGCGGCGGCAGTACCCGCCGGGCACGAAGATCTCCCCGAAGGGCTTCGGCAAGGACCGCCGCCTGCCGATCACCAACGCCTGGCGCGAGGCGCCGCAGGGGTGAGCGGCCCGGCGTCTGGCACCCCACGGGCCGCGCCCGTCCCCGCCTGCCCCAGGCGCGGGCGGGGTGCGCGGGGCGCTCTACAGCGTCACCGAGGCGGCGAGGGGAAGGTGGTCGCTGCCGGTGGCGGGGAGGGTCCAGGAGGAGACCGGTTCCACGCCGCGCACCATGATCTGGTCGATCCGGGTCAGCGGGAACGAGGCTGGCCAGCTGAAGCCGAACCCGGCTCCGGCCGCGCCCTGGGTGGAGCGCATCTGCGCCGTCACCGGGGCGAGGGCGCGGTCGTTCATGGTGCCGTTGAGGTCGCCGAGCAGCACCACGCGCTCCAGCCGCTCGCTGGCGATGGCCCGGCCCAGCTGCTCGGCCGCGTCGTCCCGCTGGCTCGCGGTGAAGCCCGCCTCCACCTTCACCCGCACGGAGGGCAAGTGAGCGGCGAAGACGGCGACCTGGCCGCCCGGTGCGTTGACCGTGGTGCGCAGCGCCCGCGTCCAGCCGATCTCCAGCTCGACCGGGGCGGTACCGGTCAGCGGGTACTTGCTGAACACCCCGATCGTGCCCTTGACCTCCCGGTGCGGATACGCCTCCGCCAGGATGCGCTCGTACACCTGTGAGGACCGGGCGGGCAGCTCCTCCAGCGCGAGCACGTCCGCGCCGGATTCGGCCAGCTGGCGTGCGGTGCCCTGCGGGTCCGGGTTGTCGGCGTCCACGTTGTGGGTGACGACGGTGAGGTCTCCGCCGTCCCCGGTCTTGTCGGTGACCAGCCCGCCGAACATCCCGGCCCACACCACGGCGGGCAGGACGAGCGCCACCACCGCCGTCGCCGACTTGCGCAGCACCGCGCCCAGCAGCAGCAGCGGCACGCCCAGGCCGAGCCAGGGCAAGAACGTCTCCAGCAGGCTGCCGAGGCTGCCCACGGTGTTGGGGACCCGCGCGTGCAGCACCATCGTGGCCGCCAGCACCAGCGCCAGCGCGGCGAGGACCCAGCCACGCCGCAAGCTGCCGCGTTCCCGCCACCGGCGCTCGCGCCACCCGCGCACCGCACCGCCGCCGACAGCGCTGGGGCGACCGGCGGGCGCCCCCGCGCCGTCCGCCGCCGCGTCCGTCTCGTGCGCCGTGTACGCCCGTGCCATGCGTTGTTCCTCACTGCCTGCCGGTGGTGTCCTGCTGGCTCCCCGTCCGGCCATGGAAGCACGTCTTCGCGGGGACGCCCGGCCGACTGGAGAGACCGACGGTACGGCACCTCGTGGCCGCCCGTACTCAGGGAGTCAGACGAACGGGTGCGTCCGCGCAGTTCCAGCCACCGGCCACTCCGCACCGATGTGATCCACCCCGCACCGGCCAACCCGGTCCGGGCGGCGCGCGATTCGGGCGCCCAGCCACCCGCTGGTGTGACGCACCCCCGTGGCCCTTCCCCACGCCGGGACGGAGTGCCACCATGGAAGCGATCCGGAGACGCCGTCAGGGCGCTTCGAGACGACACCACAGGAGCCCGTGCCATGACGCATGCCCACGCGGCTGCCGACAGCAGCCAGGCCAGCACGACGCTGTACGGCGGAGCCCAGAACCGACGCATCACCGTCCGCGATCTCGCCGCCGCCAAGGAGCGCGGCGAGAAGTGGCCCATGCTCACCGCCTACGACGCGGTGACCGCCGCCGTCTTCGACGAGACGGGCATCCCCGTCCTGCTCGTCGGCGACTCGGCGGGCAACTGCCACCTCGGCTACGACACCACCGTGCCGGTGACCCTCGACCAGATGGCCATGCTCTCCGCCGCCGTCGTACGCGGCACCCGCCGTGCGCTGGTCGTCGGCGACCTGCCGTTCGGCTCGTACCAGGAGGGCCCGACGCAGGCGCTGCGCAGCGCGACCCGGCTGGTGAAGGACGCCGGGGTGGGCGCCGTCAAGCTGGAGGGCGGCGAGCGCTCACTCGCCCAGACCGAGCTGCTGGTGTCGGCCGGTATCCCCGTCATGTCCCACCTGGGGCTGACGCCGCAGTCGGTCAACACCATGGGCTACCGGGTGCAGGGCAGGGGCGAGGAGGACGCGCACCGGCTGCTGCGGGACGCGAAGGCCGCGCAGGACGCCGGTGCCTTCGCCGTCGTCCTGGAGCTGGTGCCCGCCGAGCTGGCCGCCGAGGTGACCCGCTGCCTGCACATCCCGACCATCGGCATCGGCGCCGGGCCCGAGTGCGACGCGCAGGTTCTGGTGTGGACGGACATGGCGGGCCTGACGGGCGGGCGGGTGCCGCGCTTCGTCAAGCAGTACGCGGCGCTGCGGGACGCGCTCGGCGGCGCGGCGGCGGCGTTCGCGGCGGACGTCGCACAGGGCGCGTTCCCGGCCGCGGAGCACACGTTCCACTAGTGCCCCGGTCTGGCTTCGCGCTCTTGTGCCGCGTCGCCGAACCGCCGGAGCACGCCCGGCACGGCCGTCGGGCGGTCCGTGCCGGGCGTGCTGGGGCTTACACCCGCGTCCGTCCCGGGCCGCGCGGCGCCGCCTGGGACACCGGCGGCGGGGAGGGCCGGTAGGTCTGGGCGAGGTGGCGTTGCAGCCGGATGTGGCGGAACTGGTAGACGGCGCCGGTCTGGCGCAGCACGCCTCGGCGGTAGGCGTCCTCCAGGAAGGCGACCGTGTTCCAGGGCAGCCTGCCCGTCAGCGGCAGCCAGACGCGGGACAGCGTGAGCCACTGCCCCCAGGCGGTGAAGACCAGCACGTAGGACGACGCGCCGCCCAGTCCGCCGACCGCGCCGAGCAGAGCCGCGTCCCCCGGCCCCCACACCAGCGGCCCGAGGAGGTCCTGGAACAGGGCGACGACGAGAAAGCCGCAGAGACCGACGCCGAGCGTGACCGCCGGGATGAGGACGAGCAGCTGGTGTGCGGCGGTCGCGCGGTTGGCGGACAGCAGCCGGACGGGGGTGGCCGCCGCGGTGACGCCCATCGGCGCTTCGAACGCCGCGAGCAGTCCGAAGACCAGTCCGGCCGTAAGGCCGAAGATCAGCGAGAAGACCAGCATGTTGATCAGCACGCCGCGAAGCACCCCCGGGGCGGAGAGCGACGACTCCAGGTAGAGGACGCCGAGCAGAGCTTGCGCCCAGGCGTACCCGGTGCCCAGCACCGCCCCGCCCAGCAGCATGAAGCCGAACCGGGCGGTGAACGCGCGCAGCGGGCGGCGTGCCACCCGGCGGTCAGCGGCGGGCAGTCTGAGCCGTACCCGGGACGGGTGGAGGGCGACCCGGCCCCAAGCGGCCATCGTGGCGTAGACGGGCCCGAAGGCCGCCCCGGCGATCAGCCCGACCAAAGCCCCCTGCACCAGTACGGCTTCCAGGTCGAACCAGTGCGGGGAGGACCAGAGCTGGGTGGCCAGGCCCACTAGCCAGGTCGCTGTGGCCATGCACAGGGCGGAGGTCAGGGTGACGTGCAGGACGCGGATTCCCGTCGGAAGCCCGCGGCTGAGCCGCCACCAGGCAAGGTCCTGGCGGCCGCCCTCCCCCTGGCTGAGGCTGTGGGCGAGGTAGCCCAGCCAGCGCTGGGCACGCTCGGTGCCCCAGTCCCGCGGCCGCCGCCCGTCCTCGGACCGCTCGGGCGGACGCGGCCGGTAGACCGTCGGCACGAAGCCTGCCAGCAGATGTTCCTCCAGGTCACTCGTGGTGGGGAAGCGTGTGGTGTCGAGCAGTTCGGCCGGGGCGCGGCCGGGGGCCTCGCTGTACATCGTCCGGGCGAGGATCACCATCAGCGGAGTGCGCAGCACCTCGGCGAGGCGGGCGGCCCCGGGGGCGTGACCGGTTCGCACAGCGTCCAGGACCTCGTCCCATACTCCCGTGGCGCGGGGGGTGTCGTGGGGGACGGGTCGCACGGTGCGGGGCAGGTAGGCCGCGAGATCATCGACGGTGAGGTCGGCCAGTTCGATGCCCGCGGCCCACACCAGGGGTGCCCGGGTCGAGGTGACCACCTGCTCGTACTCGGGCCGGCGGCTGGTCAGGACCAACGGCCACGAGGTGTCGTTCAGCGCGTCCAGCCCCGCGCCGCGCAGCCCCTGCGCCATCTCGTCGAACCCGTCCAGGACCGGCAGGATCAGGTCGGCGTCCACCAGTGCGGCGGCCTGCGTCGTTCCCCGGGCGTCCCGGCGGGACAGATGGGGATGGTCCCGTAGCAGCCGGCCCACCAGAAGGTCCCGCACGGTGGTGGCGGCCGGGTCCCACGAGCCGAGGCTGACGATCACCGGCACCGGATCGGCCGACGCCCGTACCGCGAGGAGGTCGAGGGCGAAGCGGACGGCGAGCACCGACTTCCCCGAGCCCGCCCGGCCCAGTATCACCAACCGCCCGGACCTGATACGCCGGTAGGTCTCGGCCACCCTGCGCACATCGCCGCTCAGGTCCACGCCCACGGCGGTGGCGCCCGGCTCCAGCCGCTGGACGTTCTCGGGGTGGTCCACCAGGGAGGCGGGCGCTGGCCGCCAGCACACCGGAAGCGGGAACGGATCGTGGACCCGGCGCTGTTCCTCCTCGCGCCGCAGACGCCGCCGGACCTCCCGGGCCAACGCGTCGGCCGCGCCGGTGAGCACGTCGTCGAGGGCCGGCGGCGGTGCGGGAGCAGGCCACGCGGGCGCGGGCGGGACGGCGGCGGGCGGGGCGGAACCCGCGACCGGCGGGGGCGGCGGCCCGGGAACGGCGGCGGGGACCGGCCCGGGCGCGGCCACCGGGTCAGGCGCGGGGGCCAGCGGTGTCCGGTCCAGGGTGTCGGTGAGGCGGCGCCGCTCCTCCGGCCCGGCCTCCAGAGCGTCCGCCAGCAGGTGCAGGGTCTTCACCCGGTGGTCGGTGGACTGGCCGGTCTCCAGCCGGCGGATGGTGCGCACACTCACCGAGGACCGCTCCGCCAGCTGCTCCTGAGTGAGGCGGGCGCGCTTGCGCAACTGGCGCAGCAGCGCGCCTGGTTGGTCCGTCATTCGGGCTCCCCCCGGCACACGGATACGGCAGCCCTGAGCCTAGCGTGACGACCGGTCACGCATGGCCGGTCGGCTGGCCTGTTCCCCAAGCCGCGTGACCGCCATCGTGACAGCGAAACCGGTGGCCCCCGCCGGTTCGTCACCCGAAGGAGGACTCCCGGATGGGACCCACCATTCCGCGTCACCTGCGCACCCTTGGTGCGGCACTCGCGACCGCGCTGGCACTCACCGCGCTCAGCGGCCCGGCCGCCCGGGCGGACGCCTCCGCCGTCCCCGCCGTCCCCGACTTCGCCGACGGATTCGGCCTCAAGGTCGCCCAGCCGACCGAGGTGCACTCCGGCACCGACTTCACCCTCACCATCACCACACCGCAGGTATCCGGCCCGCACCAGATCCGCGTGTTCCTTCCCAGCGGCTACGCCGCGAAGCCGCACAAGCGCTGGCCGGTCGCGTACTTCCTGCACGGGGGCGGCGGCAGCGTGAACGACGCTGCCGCCGCCCCCGCCCTGCGCTCCGACAAGATGATCACCGTCGTTCCGGACGGCGGTCGCAAGGGCTGGTACGCGAACTGGAAGATGCAGAACACCGCGCTGAAGGCGGCCAACTGGGAGACATTCCACCTGGATCAGGTCGTCCCCTTCATCGACGCCAACCTGCGCACCGTGCCCGACCGCGCGCACCGGGCGGTCACCGGTCTGTCCATGGGCGGCTCCGGCGCCCTGCACTACGCCCAGGCCCGGCCCGAGCTCTTCGGCCACGTCGCCGCGCTCTCCGGTGGCCTCGACTTCGGCATGGCGGAGATCCGCGCGACGGTCCTCGCCACCGAACTGAACCTGCCGGGCGCCTGGTGCGCGGTGAGCAGCGCGAGCGGATGCCCAGACTACGGCCCGTACGTTGACAGCGACGCCATCTTCGGCTCGCCCTACCCAGTGTTCGGCGCCGACCGCCTCTGGCGCGCCTACGATCCCGCGGCCCCGGCCAACCTGGCCAGGCTCGCGAACACCTCGGTCACCCTCTACACCGGCGACGGGGATGTCATCGACGCGCACACCGCGCGGGCGGCCCGCACCGTCACATCCCGTCTTGACCGGCTGAACATCCCCAGCCGCCTGGTGGACTACGGCGACGGGAAGTCCCTTGCTCCCACCTGTAACGGCGGCCACAACTACGGCTGCTGGGCTCCGGCGTTCGCCGACTACGTACCGCGCCTGGAAGCCGCCTTCGCGGCTGCCGCGACCAACTGACCCACGCCACCCGCGCATCGAGGAGAAGCCACCACCATGGCACACCAGTGGAACAAGACGAAGCTTCCCGTCGTCATCGCCGCCGTGTGCGCGATGGTGCTAGCCCTGCCGGGCCTCCCGGCGGCGGCCCAGCTCCGGACGATCGCGGAGGAGGAGCACGCGGCCACGCGCGCGGCGCTGGAGAGGTTCCAGGCCGCGGCCGGCCCGGGCGCGGCCATCCACGCCGGGAACGGTGACGACGCCTGGACCCTGTCCGTCGGCACCGGCACGATCCACACCAAGCGGCCCATCCAGTCCGACGAGCACTTCCGCATCGGCAGCCAGACCAAGACCTTCACCGCGGTAGTGGTGCTGCAACTCGTGGACGAGGGCGCGGTGTCGCTGGACGCGGCAATCGACGACTACCTCCCCGGCGTCGTCACCGGCAACGGCTACGACGGCACCCGCATCACCGTCCGTCAGCTGCTCCAGCAGACCAGCGGCCTGGGCGCCTACAACCCGCACCCGCTCGCCGCAACCCCCGAGGCCAACCCGGACGGGACATACGACCTGGCCGCCTCGGTACGCAAGGGTCTCAAGAGCCCACCAGCCGGCGCACCCGGCGCCAAGTTCAGCTACTCCAACACCAACTACCTCGTCCTCGGCATGCTCATCGAGAAGCTGACCGGACGGAAGGTCCACCAGGCCGTTACCGGTCGCGTCATCGAGCCGCTCGGCCTGCGGCGCACCGTCTTCCCCGCCCCGGGTGAACGCCAGCTGCCCAGCCCGGCCGTCAACGGGTACCACGGTATCCGGGTCGGCGGTCTGAACCTCTGGGTTTCGGCGCTCTCCTACGATCCATCGCTCTACAGCAGCGCCGGAGCGATCATCTCGACGCTGGAGGACATCACGGCCTTCTACCGTGCGCTGACCTCGGGCCAGGTGCTCTCACCGGCTGGCCTGGCGGAGATGGAGAAGGTCTGGAAGCCCGAGCCCGGCAGCGCCTTCGGCTACGGCCTGGGCATCGCCGAGGTGAGACTGTCCTGCGGCACCGTCGCCTGGGGGCACGACGGCGGCCTTCCCGGCTACATGACGCAGACCCTAGTGACCAAGGACGGCCGCTTCGCGTCGGTGGTGACCAACGCGATGTTCGGCATCAACACGCCGCTCAGGCAGCGGGACGAACTGCTGGACACGGCACTGTGCGAGGACGCACCGAAGCGGTCCTGACACCTCGCCGCGCTCCCCGCCCGCCACCGGGCGGGGAGGGACGCCCCGCGGGACGCAGGGGATTTCGCGGGGCGTCCGCCACACCCGAGCACCGGCAGGCGGCCCAATCCGGCTCGACCTGAGCCGATCCGGCTCGGTCCGGCTCGGTCCGGCTCGGTCCGGCTCGGTCCGGCCGTATAGGGCCGGTGACACCGTGGCCGGTCTCTTGACCTGTTCTCCAAGACCTCCCGACTGCACCCTCGCTCTCACACCCCGCCCTATCGCACGTTCCGCGCCCTCGCAGGTGCGGCATCGAGGAGTTGATGACATGGCGTACCGCTACCGATGCGGTGAATGCGGCTTCACCACCCGGTGGGCCACCGAGTCCGAGGTGGAGGACCTCGCGGTCGCCCACTACGCCGACCGGCACCCCCGGATGATCCCGGGCGGCAGCGTGGAGATCAACCGGAAGAACCCGAACTCCCTCGGCTGCGTCCCCCTGTTCGGCCTGGCATGCCTCCTGCTGTTCCTGCTCATCGCTTCCTGCCAGCGCTAGCCGAGCGCCAGAACCCGCGATCAAGGAACTCAGCGCCACCGCCCCGGGCGACCGGGCGCGGCACGCTCGCACACCGTTCAGCACGCGCGCCTCCGGCGTCCGCGTGACCGCACGCACCCGGAATCCGCACCGGCCGGCGGAGTGGCGACCGATCCGGCACGGCCCGACCTACCAGCGCACCCGAAAGGGGGACAGGATGACCGGTACCCGGCTGCTGCCACTCGGTCCCGACGACCCACGACAGCTCGGCGCGTACCGCATCGAGCGCCGGATCGCCTCCGGCGGAATGGGGCGGATCTATCTCGGGCGATCCGCCAGGCCCGGCGAAGGCGGTCACCTCGTCGCGGTCAAGACGCCGATCACCAAGGGCACGGTCAGCCCCAGCGATCGCAGGCGGTTCGCGCGTGAGGTGGAACTGGCCCGCCGGGTGGACAGCGTGCACACGGCCCGCGTCCGCGGCGCGGGGCTCACAGACGTCCGCCCGTGGATGGCCGTCGACTACATAGCGGCGCCCCCGCTCTCCGAACTCGTGGACACCCAGGGAACGTTGTCAGCCGCCGCCGTACGCTGGGTGGCGGTCGGCGTCGCCCGGGCCCTGATCGCCTTGCACGACGAGGGCGTCATCCACCGGGATGTGAAGCCACAGAACGTCCTGCTGCCCGCGACGGGTCCGCGCCTCATCGACTTCGGCATCTCCCACGCGTACGACCTCACCCAGACCACCCTGACGCTCGGTACCCTCGCGTTCAGCGCACCGGAGCAGGCGCGCGGTGAGCCGAGCACCACGGCATCGGACGTCTACTCCCTGGGTGCGACGCTCTTCTACCTGGCCGTGGGGCGCCCGCCTTACCGCGACACCGAACACCTACTCCAACTGCGCGCCCTGGTGGCCAACAACGACCTCACGCTCAAGGGGATGCCCCGGGAGCTGGCCCCGCTGATCCGCCCCTGTCTGGCTGCCGAGCACACCGCACGTCCCAAACTTCACACGATGTGCGCGGAGTTGGACCGGCTCGTTCTTCCGGGTGACGGTGCACGGTGGCTGCCACCGCGCTGGAGGGCACTGATCGATGCGTACGAGGCCGAGGGCCAACGTCTGCGGGAAACCGCTCCCAGCAGCCAGACAGCGACGGAACGCCTTCTCACCCAGGTGCTGTCGGCAGCGCCCACCCGCCCCTACACGCAACTGCGCGAGGCGTACACACAACTGCGGGGCACCGGCAGAGTCCCGCATTCTCCAGACAGGCTCGGGCAGGTCGCGGAGATCTTGCGGCGTCGGCAGAAGGAGTTGCGGGAGCGCGTGCGGCAGAAGGAGGAGGAGAGGCGCGGGCAGGAGCGGGCTCGGGAGGCGCGCGTGCAGCGCGAACGCGAGGAGGCGATCCGGCGGGAACAGTTACGCATGGCGGAACAGCAGCGCAAGGAGAAGGAGGCGGAGCGCAGACGCGAGGAAGCGGAGCGCAAGCGAAGGGAAGCGGAGCGCAAGCGAAGGGCGGCGGAGCGCAGACGCGAGGCGCTGCGGGCGGTTGCCAGTTTCGCCGGGGCCATGCTGCTGCTCGCCGCCGCCATCGGCGGCATGGCGTTCGCCCGGGAGAAGGGGCTGTTCCCCGAGGGACACGACAACGCGAGTCCGCGCAGCTCATCGTTCCCTGCCCACACCCCACCGAGTCAGTACACGCTGAGTCCTGGACGGAACGACCACCCGAGCCCGTCGCGCTCCCCCCACACCCTCACCGGCGGGCGCGGCACCGGTGGCGGCTACGGATCGATCGGCGACAGCTACACTCCGCCGCCACCAGAGCCAGACCCTGCGGACAAGGCGTTCGCGGCGGTACGTCGCGGCGACTGCCTCACCGTCCACGACGACGGCTTCGGCAAGTGGAGCGAGAAGACGCCGAGCACCGTGCCGTGCGGCTGGCTGACCGCGTACGTGCGGGTCACCGAGGTGGCGGGCTCCGACCGGTGTGAGTCAGCTGGCGGACGCACCTCCTGGTCGCACCGGAACGACGACCTCACGCGCACCGTGCTGTGCCTGGAGCGGCAGTTCCGGACGGGCCAGTGCTTCCTCGCCAACGCGAAGGACCGGAGGCCGAAGGCGGCGAACCTGATGACCGTCTGGGACTGCGCCGCGAGCAAGGTACCGGTCGCGTACGACTTCGTCATGCGGATCACGAGCGTCGGGGCCGGCACCGTCGGCAACTGCGGTGAGGACTACGCCTGGGAAATCCACGGCGGCAGCGGCACGATCTGCGCCACGGTCGCCTGAGCGGTGGGTGCGGGAACGCTCAGGAGCGGGGGTGCTGCGCCGCCGCCTGGTCGGCGCGGTGCTTGCGCCAGTGGAACCAGGCGATGTTCGAGGCGACGCCGAGCATCAGAATCCACACCACGCCGAGGAAGCTGCCGTGGACGAACGACACCACGGCGGCGGCCGTGGCGAGCACGCAGACGGCGAGGGCGTACAGGGCGATGCGGGGCATGGGGGTGGCTCCCGTTCACGGGTGGACGGTGGTGATACGCCTCCATTGTCCCCCACGCCCCGCGCCGCCCTGGACGCCGGTCAGACGTCGGTGAGCCGCACCCCCGCGTGGGCCGTGTAGCGGCGGTTGACGGAGATCAGGTTGGCCACCAGGGACTCCACCTGGTGGGCGTTGCGCAGGCGGCCCGCGAAGACGCCCCGCATGCCGGGGACGCGGCCCGCGAGGGCCTGGACGATCTCGCAGTCCGCGCGCACCTCGCCGAGCACCATGACGTCGGTGTCGATCTTCTCGATCCGCGGGTCCTGGAGCAGCACGGCGGACAGGTGGTGGAAGGCCGCCGTCACGCGCGAGTCTGGCAGCAGCGCGGCGGCCTGCTCGGCCGCGCTGCCCTCCTCGGGCTTCAGCGCGTAGGCGCCTTTCTTGTCGAAGCCGAGCGGGTTGACGCAGTCCACGACCAGTTTCCCGGCCAGCGGCTCGCGCAGGGCCTCCAGCGTGGCGGCGTGGCCCGCCCAGGGGACGGCGACGATGACGATGTCGCTGCCCGCCGCGCACCCGGCGTTGTCCGTGCCCGTCACGCCGTGGCCCAGCTCCTCCGCCGCCGCCCGCGCCCGCTCGGCGGCCCGGGAGCCGATGACCACCCGCTGCCCGGCCTTCGCCAGCCGGTAGGCCAGCCCCCGGCCCTGGTCCCCGGTGCCGCCCAGCACGCCGACGGTGAGCGCACTCACGTCCGGCAGCTCCCACGGGTCCTTCTTCGCTGTCGATGTCATGCCCCGATCCTGCCAGGCCACCGCGCCCGCTGCTTACCGCCCAGTAGGCGGCGCGCGGCCCGGATGGCGGTCCGCGCCCGGCGAGCGGCGGTCCGTCGCCCTAACGGGAGCGGTGGTCCGGGGGGTCGTCGGGGGGTTCGCCGGTCCAGCGTTCCTCGGCCTCGCGCCACTCCTCGTTGCGCTCGCGCACCGTCGTCATGGCGTGGGCGGCCTCCTCGCGGGTGGCGTACGGGCCGAAGCGGTCGGCCGCGCGGCACTGCGGGCCTTCCTCGACGGTGCCGTGTTTGAGGCAGTAGTACCATTCGCCTGGTCTGCCCGGGGTCCTGCGCTTGAAGAGAGCCATGTTCGTCATGCTGCCCCACCAGCGCCGGAGCTACCACGGCTAGAATCGCGGGCATGTCTGGCCAGTCGCTGCTCGTCCCCGGAACCCAGTCCCCGCGCCGTACGGTGCCCGCGTCGATCCCGCGTCCGGAGTACGTGGGCAAGGAAGCGCCCACGCCGTACACCGGGCCCGAGGTGCAGGACGCGGAGACGGTCGAGCGCATGCGCGCGGCGGGGCGCGTCGCCGCCCGGGCGCTCGCCGAGGCAGCCGCCCACATCGCCCCGGGCGTGACGACGGACAAGCTGGACGAGGTCGCGCACGCCTACCTGTGCGACCACGGCGCCTACCCCTCCACGCTCGGCTACCGGGCGTTCCCCAAGTCGCTGTGCACCTCCGTCAACGAGGTGATCTGCCACGGCATCCCGGACTCCACGGTGCTGCGCGACGGTGACATCGTGAACCTCGATGTCACCGCCTACCTCGGCGGCGTGCACGGGGACACGAACGCCACCTTCCTGTGCGGGGAGGTGGACGACACCTCGCGCCAGCTCGTGGAGCGCACCCGGGAAGCGCTGAACCGGGCGATCAAGGCCGTGCGGCCGGGGCGGCAGATCAACATCATCGGCCGCGTCATCGAGTCCTACGCGCAGCGCTTCGGCTACGGCGTCGTGCGCGACTTCACCGGTCACGGCATCAACAGCGCGTTCCACTCCGGCCTGATCATCCCGCACTACGACGACCCGCGCGCGACGACGGTGATGCAGCCGGGCATGACGTTCACCATCGAGCCCATGCTGACGCTCGGCACGCACGAGTGGGACATGTGGGAGGACGGCTGGACGGTCGTCACCAAGGACCGCAAGCGCACCGCCCAGTTCGAGCACACCCTGGTGGTGACGCCGACGGGCGCGGAGGTCCTCACGCTGCCCTGAGTCCGCCGGGTACGGCGGGCTCGCGTCCTGCCCCCGCGGCCCTGCCCAGCGCCTCCGCCTCGCTCCCCGCCCCACCGCCGTCGCACCCGAGCGGCGGCGGTGGCGCCGGTGCCGGGTAGGGTGCGCCCTGCGAAGAGGGCAACCGGGGGCTCGGGGAGGCAACGGGGATGAGGGCGCGGGTGCGGGCGACAGCCACGGCGGTAGCACTGGCCGCGACGCTGTGGGGGCTGACCGGCTGCGTGACGGTGCACGGGGAGACCGCGCTTGTTCCGGCCACCACGCCGCAGGAGGCCGAGCGCGTGCTCCAGGAGTACGCCGAGGTCACCAACGAGGCGCAGGCCGCGTACGACCCGGACCGCGTCGGCCAGGTCAGCCGGGCGGCGCTCGGCGAGATCCAGCGGTCCTCGCTCACCGCGCACCAGGCTCTCGCGCCGGACGGCGACCAGAACCACACCCCGTTCGAGTTCACCGACCCGGCCTTTCACATACCCCGGCAGGCGGCGTGGCCGAAGTTCTTCGTGGCCGACACCGGCGTGCGCGTGGGCGACGCCGAGACGCACTGGCTGCTGGTGTTCAGCCGGGACGCGATCGACGAGGAGTGGAAGGCCGCCTACCGGGCCACCGTCACGCCCGCGGACATCCCGGAGTTCACCACGGACGCGGACGGCTACGTGGAGGCGCTGCGCGGCGGCGAGGGCGAGGAGTTGCTGCTCGACCCCGGTGAGCTGGGCAAGGCTTACACCGCTTACCTCCAGGACGGGGAGGGCGCGGGTGAGGTCTTCGCGGACGGTGCGGCCACCACGGGCCGTCGCGAGACGCGGGCGGACTCGGCCAGCACGGCGACCGCGCGGCACCAGTGGTCGGACAGCCCGGCCGACCCGGAGCGCTTCCCCGCGCTGGGCCTGGCCGTCGAGGACGGGAGCGCGTGGGTGTTCTTCACCGTGCACCAGCACACCCGCAAGACGATGGCCGAGGGAATCACGCCTGAGGTCCCGGAGCTGATGCGACCGCTGCTGGAGGGTGAGCCGAAGCAGTCGCTGACGACGTCGTACCTGTACACGCAGCTGGTGGACGTGCCCCCGGCCGAGGCAGCCGAGGGCGAAGACGAACGCGTCTCGTTCCTGTACCAGGACAGCGGCCTCATCTCCGCGAAGGGCGAGTAGGCCACGCGCCACGCGACTCGCGCGCGCCGCCCCGGCGGAAGCTCGCGGGCCTCTCTCCCCCACGCCACTCGCCTGCGTCAGGGATCAGGGATCAGGCCGGGCGCGCAGGACGCGGCAGCAGGCAGGACGCGGGCGCCCGGGCGTCAGCGGGCGGGCCAGGGGGCCGGGCCGTGGGCGTCGTGGAAGTCGTGGCCGGACTGCTGCTCGGCGTGGGCGGCGCAGGCGTCGGTCAGCGCCTCCAGCAGGGTCAGCGGGTCGGGCAGGGGGCGTTCGGGGGCGCGCACCCAGCTCACCTCGGCCTCCGGCAGGCGCGACGGCGGCACCAGGACGTAGCTGCCCCGGCAGTGCCAGCGCAGGCCGGGGTGCTCGTCCATCGTCTCGGGGTGGCAGTCCAGCTCGCAGGGCCACCACTCGTCCTCGTCCTCGGGCGTGCCCCGGGTGGCGCTGAAGAACAGCATGCGCTCGGCACCGAGCACCGCGACCGGGCCGGTCTCCACCCCGTCACGCTCCAGGCGTTCCAGTGCTTGCTGCCCGGCGGCGAACGGCACGTCGAGCACGTCGTGGGTGAGGCCGGTGGCGGCGACGAAGTTGGCCTGGGGGCGGCTGGCGGCCCAGCGCGCCACCTGCTCGGGTTCGGTGGTCGCCTGCGTCCGCCAGGCGAAGGAGACCGGGTGCCGGGCCGGGGTGGGGCAGCCGATGCGGTCACAGGAACAGCCGTAGCCCTCGGGGTGCGCGGCCGGGGCGAGGGGGAAACCGGCGGCGGCGGCGCCCAGCAGCAGGTCCTCGCGGGCCTGCGCCGCCTGGGCGGCCCTGCCGTCGGCGTTTCTGCTGCGTCGGCGCAACCAGCCGGAGAACCTGCTTTCCCGTTCCATCCGCTCTCCTTCGCCGCCCGGGCGCCCGCGCGCTCCGCTGAGTCGCACTGCCGAGTTCCCCGAGGATACGGAACGCAGGGGCCCGGCCGGGAATCGGCGGTCGCGGACACCGGGTGTGCCCGGGCGGCAAGCGGGGGCGGACGGGTCAGGCGCGAGGGCGCAGACCTGCGAGCACGAGGTCAACCAGGGCGTCGGTGAAGGCGTGGGTAAGGTCGCCCGTGCGGGTGAGCCAGCGCTGGAAGAACGGCGCGAGCAGCAGGTCAACGGCCAGTCGCAGATCGACGTCGGACCTGATCTGCCCGGCCTCCTGCGCCGCCCGCAGCCGCTTCAGGTACACGGCGTGGCCCGGCTCGTCGAGGCGTGCGACGACCTCCCGGGACAGGTCGGCGTCGGCTGCCCCGGCCACCGCGAGCGCGCGGTAGGGGGCCTCGAAGGCGGGGTCGTTGAACTCGTCCACCGTGGCGCGCAGGACGGACTTGAGGTCAGCGGCGAGGTCTCCGGTGTCCGGCAGCCCGGCGTCGTAGTCGGCGTCCTCGGTGCGGGCGGTGAACGCGTCGAGCAGGACGGCGGCCTTGGAGGGCCACCAGCGGTAGATGGTCTGCTTGCCGACGCCAGCCCGGGAGGCGATGGCCTCGATGGTGAGCTTGTGGTAGCCGACCTCGCCGATCAGCTCCAGGCTCGCTTCCAGGATCGCGCGGCGGGAGCGCTCGCTGCGGCGGGACGCGTCGGGGGTGCGGGCACCGCGCGGGGCGGGACGCTGCGGGTTCTTCGTGGCCATGTACCGAACCTACCAAGGAAAAGACGAGACGAACCGTCTTGACGAGACGATACGTATCGTTGCACACTCGGGGGTATCTCCTCTCCCGCCCCAGCCGGGTGGGAGACGAGCACGTACGACCGAGAACGACCACGCACGACCACAAGGAGGTCCGCTCATGAGCAGCAAGGGACGCGGCGGCAACCCGCTCGGCGTCGGCGGCACCCGCCGGCACCTCTCGCGCCGGGACCTGTCCGGCAGCGGCCGGGGACGCGGCGCCTCGGGCAGCCCGCAGGACCCGATGGCGGCCAAGCGGGAACTGCTGCGCAAGCTGCGGGAGTCACGGGGGTGAATCACCCGAACGAATCACTGCGCGAGAGCTCCGCACGGAGGACCATGGGCACACCTGTCCACGGCGACCCCGTGAGGAGCTCTCGTTGTACGCAGCCCGGCGCTTCCTGATGTGCCCACCCGTGCACTTCCGTGTCACCTACTCCATCAACCCCTGGATGGACCCGGGCAAACCCGTGGACCTGCCGCTCGCCGTCGCCCAGTGGGAGCAGTTGCGGGCCCGCTACCGCACCCTCGGCCACACCGTCGAGGAGCTGACGCCAAACCCGCAGCTGCCCGACATGGTCTACGCGGCCAACGGGGCGCTCGTCGTGGACGGACGGGTGCTCGGCGCCCGGTTCGCGCATCCCGAGCGCACCCCGGAGGCGGCCGCCCACCGCGCCTGGTACGCGACGCACGGCTACCCCGAGATCCGCGAACCGGAGCACGTCAACGAGGGCGAGGGTGACTTCGCCGTCACCGCGAACTGGCTGCTGGCCGGGCGGGGTTTCCGCAGTAGCGCGCTCTCTCACCCCGAGGCGCAGGAGTTCTTCGGCCGCCCGGTCATCGGTCTGGACCTGGTGGACCCGCGCTTCTACCACCTCGACACCGCGCTGTGCGTTCTGGACGACGCGAGTGACACCGAGGTCATGTACTACCCCCCGGCCTTCTCCCCCGGCAGCCGGGCCGCCCTCGCGCGGCTCTTCCCGGACGCGGTCATCGCCGAGGAGGCCGACGCGCTGGCGCTGGGCCTCAACGCCGTCAGCGACGGTCACCACGTGCTGCTGCCGCAAGCGGCGACCGGCCTGTTCGAACCGCTGCGGCAGCGCGGCTACGAGCCGGTGCCGGTGGACCTGACGGAGCTGCTGAAGGGCGGCGGCAGCGTCAAGTGCGTGACGGCGGAGCTGCGCGGCTGACACCCCGCCCCAGTGGTCTCACTCCTCCCCGGCGGGCGGCCACTCCTGGCCCCAGGTGGCGGCGCGGGCGGCCCGGTAGGCGTCGCGGTCGCGCTTGGTCACGGTGGTGCGGGCCAGCCCGTCGGCCGGTGTGCACAGGTCCAGCAGGACGTGGCCCTTGCGGAGCTGCGGGTGCCGCACGACGCGGGAGGACGCGCGCTGCCCGGCCGCGTCGGCCAGCGCCGGGCGGCCGGCCGCGACGTAGGAGAACTTCTCGTCCTCGTGTCCCAGCGTGCCGCCCTTGACCCGGCGGTGCAGGGCGGAGCGGGGCACGCGGGCGGCGAAGTGGCACCAGTCCGCACCGGGCACGATGGGGCACGCGGCGCTGTGCGGGCACGGCGCGAGCACCCGCAGCCCGGCGGCGGTCAGCTGTTCCCGGGCGGCCCTCACCCGCAGGTAGCCCTCCGGGGTGCCCGGTTCGACGATCACCACGGCCTGCCCGGAGCGGGCCGCGGCGTCCAGCACGGCGCTGCGGTCGGCCTCCGTCAGCTCGCCCAGCACGTAGGAGACGGTGACCAGATCGGCGTCCGGCACCTCGGCGGCGGCGCCGAGCCGGGACTGGCGCCAGGTGACGCCGGACAGCGCGTCCCCGGCCAGCTCGGCGCCGAGCGCGAGCGCGGGCTCGGCCCAGTCCACGACGGTGCTCGCGCACGCACCCGGCCACGTCCCCGCCGTCGCCCAGGTGGCCGCTCCGGTGCCGCCGCCGAGGTCGGTGTGCGTGGCCGGGGCCCAGCCGGGCAGCCGCAGCGCGAGCGCGCGCAGCGCGGCCGAGGCGGCGGCGTGCGTGGCGGGCATGCGGTACGCCGCGTAGGCCACGGCGTCGGCGCGGTCGCGCAGCACCGGCGCGTGGGTCGGCGTCGCGCCCCGGTAGCTGGCGATCAGCCGCTCGACCGCTGCGGTGGCCTGCCGTGGCGGCAGGCCGTCCAGCCGGGCGTCCAGGGCGGCGCGGAGTTTCTCGTCGTACACGAGGACAGCGTAGGCGGCCGGGCCTCGGAGACGGCGGCGCGCACCCCACGGCACTGCGGTCCGGGGCATGGGGCGGGCCGGGGGCGCGCGGCGATCCGTGCGGGTGGGCGCGGCCGGTCCCGGGAGCGCGGCGCGGGCAGGACCACGCCGCCCGGCCGGGCGGCGCCCACGCCCGGCTGGCGCCATCG
>NZ_JAEVFI010000039.1 GCF_019303495.1 Streptomyces sp. JJ66
CGGATGCGGCGCCCGCCGTCGCGTCCGGGGCGGCGCCCGGGGCCGGGGCGGCGCCCGCTGTCGCGTCCGGGGTCGCGCCCGCCCGGCTCGCCGACATCGGCGCGCAGGCGCGGGTCAGCGAGGCGACCGTCAGCCGGGTGCTGAACGGCAAGGCGGGCGTCGCGTCCGGGACGCGGCAGAAGGTGCTCGCCGCGCTCGACGTGCTCGGCTACGAGCGCCCCGTGCGCCTGCGCCAGCGCAGCGCGGGCCTGGTCGGCCTCGTCATCCCGGAGCTGACGAACCCGATCTTCCCCGCGTTCGCCCAGGTCATCGAGCAAGCCCTGGCAGGCTACGGCTACACCCCGGTGCTCGGCACCCAGATGCCCGGCGGCGTCACCGAGGACGAACTCGTGGACCAGCTCGTCGAACGCGGCGTCACCGGCATCATCTTCATGTCCGGCCTGCACGCCGACCTCGCCGCCGACCCGGCCCGCTACGCGCGGCTCGCCGGGCGCGGCGTGCCGTTCGTCCTCATCAACGGCTACAACGCGGCGATCAGCGGCACCTTCGTCTCCCCGGACGACGCCGCCGCCGCGCACATGGCCGTGCGTCACCTGGCCGACCTGGGGCACCAGCGCATCGGGCTGGCCGTCGGCCCCACCCGCTTCGTGCCCGCCCGGCGCAAGGCGGAGGGCTTCACGGCCGCCGTGACGGAGGCGGGCCTGCAAGGGGACGTCCAGCACACGCTGTTCACCGTCGAGGGCGGCCACGCGGCGGCGGGCGCGCTGCTGGACGCGGGCTGCACCGGCGTCGTCTGCGGCTCCGACCTCATGGCCCTGGGCGTCGTCCGCGCGGCCCGCCAGCGCGGGCTGGACGTCCCCGGCGACGTCTCGGTGGTCGGCTACGACGACTCCGAGCTGATCGCGTTCACCGACCCGCCGCTGACGACGATCCGGCAGCCGGTGCGCGCGATGGCCCACGCGGCGGTGCAGTCGCTGCTGGAGGAGGTCGGCGGAAACCCCGTCCAGCGCACGGAGTTCGTCTTCCAGCCGGAACTGGTAGTCCGCGCCTCCACCGCGCTGGCGCCGGGCCGGTAGCAGGCCGCGGACGCGGCCCGGCGGGGGACGGATGGCTCCCGCGCCGGTGGGCCGGGGTGAGCGAGCCGCACCGGCACGAGCCGGACGGCACCAGCGATGTGGGGGAGCGCGGGCGAGAGGCGCGGGTCGCGGGGACACGGGCGGCGCGGGACGAGTGGTGCGCGGGAGCGAGCGAGCGGGTGCGCGGGGGCGGGCAGGCACATGGGACGCAGCTCACCCGATGCGGCGCGGGCAGGCGGGTACGGGTCAGTAACACGTACCCGCACCAGCCCCTGCCCGCGACCGTGAGAGGCTTCCGATGCTCATCTCGTTCCTGGCGCTGCTCCTGCTGGAAGTGCTGCTGGGCGCGTCGGCACACGCACCCGTCCCGCTGACCGCCGCCACCGTCGCCGTCATCGCCTGCGTCCTGCTCGTCTTCGGCGTGCGCGAGCGCCGCGCCCACAGCCGGGCCGCGCCCGGCGGCCACGTGGAGATCACCCCGTCCGCGCGGCGCCGGACCGGCCCGCGCGACACCGACGGCATGGCCGTGGCCGCCTTCGTCCTCGGTCTGCTGGGCCTGCCGTTCCTCAACCTCGTACTCGGCCCGTTCGCCTTCGTCCTCGCCCTGCTCGCCCGCCACCGCCGCACCACCCGCCGCCTGCCCGCGCTGGCCGGGATGATCCTCGGCATCGCCGACGTAGCCGTCTACGCCGCCCTCGCCACCGCCGACAACACCGTGGTGTTGAGCCTGGCGTAACCGCCACAGCATGCCACGGCGCGAGGGCATCTATGCGGTTCCACCCGGCTGCGTGGTGGCGCACACCGCCACCGCCCTGCCCGGCGGTCAGGGGCGAACGTGTGGCCACGAGGGAAGCACCGTTTGCCCGCTGCAACCTGCTGCAACCAAGTGGATACACGCCGTGGCAGCCCCGTAATCTCGTCCGGGCAAGCCGATCACGTCACCGGCGGAAAGCGAGTCACTATGAGCAGGGGCGGACGCCACTCCGGTAAGCCCGACACCTCCGACAGCGATGGGAAGCGGGATCGCCCACCGGGTCCGACCAAGCCGTACGAGCCCCCGAAAAAGTAAGGAGCACACGGGAGATGGCGGACCAGCAGAGCCTCGCGCACCTCCTGCGCGAGCGGGGCGTCGTGCCCGCCGACTGGGCGGCGACCGTGGCCGCCGTCGATCGTGGGCTGTTCATCCCGGCGCGTTTCGAGGGGAGCGACCTCACCGCCGACCCGGAGGGCTGGCACAGCGCCGTCTACGCCGACGCCCCGGTGGTCACGCAGGTCAACGACGGGCGTCCGACAGCGGCCGGAGATTTCCGTCTCAGCACGTCGTCATCCTCCATGCCGTCGCTCATGCTGGAGATGCTGACACTGCTCGACGTCCACGAGGGGCACCGCGTCCTGGAGATCGGCACCGGCACCGGATACAACGCCGCCTGGCTCTCGCACCGGCTGGGCGCGGAGAAGGTCACCAGCGTCGAATGGGACGAGGGTGTCCTGGCGTCGGCCAGGGCCAGCTTGGCGCGAGCCGGTCTCCACCCCACCACGGTGCTGGGCGATGGCAGGCAGGGCCACCCGCCCCGCGCGCCGTATGACCGCGTGCTCTGTACCTGCACCATGCGCGACATCCCGGCGGCATGGCTGACCCAGTGTCCCACCGGACGCATCGTCACTCCCTGGGGGAGCAGCTTCTTCAGCGGCTCCTTCGCCACGCTCGACGTGACGGACGGAGAGGGGATCGGCACCTTCTCTGGCTATCCCGCGTTCATGTGGGACCGTGCCCATCGCGCCGGCTCCGGGGACATCGCAGCCCCCCACCCGGGCGAGGAGGGGAAGCTGACCACGACTGATATCCCTCCGCAGAATGTGATCCAGGACGCGCCCGCCTTCTTCACGAGCCTGTTCCTCACCGACGTCCGCTACCGCTGGTGCGAGGCGGACGACGGCAGCGGCGAGGCGACCTTGTGGTTCCGCACGGACGACACGCGGTGCTGGGCCGCTGTCGAGTACGCGCCGGGACAGAACGTGTACGAGGTCGAGCAGTACGGTCCCCGCGCGCTGTGGGATGAGGTGCGGCAGGCGTACCTCCGCTGGCACGCTCTGGGCTGCCCACCGCGGTCCCGGTTCGGCTTGCATGCGACCGCCACTGGGCAGACCGTGTGGCTAGACGATTCGGCCAACGTCATCACCCAGCCCACCCCCGAACGCCCCCGTTGACCATGGACCCAGGAGTTCGCCATGACATTACGGTTTCTCGGCAAGGACCCCGAATCCGGTGACCACGGATCACCGGCCGTGTGGGTGGATGAGGTAACGCGCGACCTCGTCTTCCAAGGCTGGAAAGCGGACACCCCCACGCTCAGCGCGAGCATGCGGGACGTGGTGTTGCCCGCACACGAGGCCGTGATCCGCGTCCCCGCGCGGATGGTTCCCCTGCTTCGGGAGGCGCTCGGTGTCGCAGAGCTTGACTGACTTCACCGATCTCCTACGGGCGGTGCGGAAGTCCGCCGTGCACGTGGAGATGCGGGACACTTACGGGATGGCCAACGAGAACGCGGCCTACGAGAAGTGGCGGCGGGGCCACCGACTCGACCCCGGCGACCGGGCGTCATGGTGGCGCCCCTGGCTGGACGTGGTACAGGAGGTGACCCGCAAGGGCGTCGTCATGCGACGCGCCCGGATCGTGTCGGAACCGGCGAGCGAGTACATCCGCTTCGAACACTCCGGCACGTTCACCAACATCGCCGCCGGTGAGCAGGTGCGGTGGCTACCACGGCGCCAGACGTCTGACTTGGCCCTGCCCGGCAACGACTTCTGGCTCTTCGACCAACGACTCGTCCAGTTCAACGTGTTCGACGGGGACGGACGCTGGGTCCACACGGATCACGTGAGCGACCCGGCGGTCGTCCGGCACTGCGCCACGGCGTTCGAGACGGTATGGCAGCGCGCCGTACCTCATGAACAGTACGGTCTCTGACGCCATCCTGTGCGTATGTCCTCTTCCCCGCTCTCCAGCGCTCACGTCGCCCGCTCGGCCGTCGCGATCCGCCTGCTCGGCATGATGAAGGACGCCGGGCTCACAGGACACGACATTGCCCAGCGTTGCGGATGGCACAAGTCGAAGTCGTCCCGCATCGCGCAGGGCAAAACGATGCCGTCGGACGCGGATATCCGGGCCTGGTGCACGGCCTGCGGGGCGGAGGACCAGATCGCCGACCTCGTCGCCGCCTCGCGGAATGCCGAAGCGATGTACGTGCAGTGGAAGCAGTTGCACCGGAGCGGCATGCGCAACGTCCACGAGCGCACCCTGCCGCTCTATCAGCGCACCCGGCGCTTTCGCGTGTACGCGTCCAACGTTCTGCCGGGGATGTTCCAGACACGGGCGTACGCGACGGGGCTGCTTCACGCCATCAGGGACTTCCAGGAAACACCCGACGACGTGAGGCAAGCGGTCGAGGCGAGGCTCGCCCGATCACGTGTCGTGGGCGAGGGCGGCCGCAGTTTCGCCCTCCTCGTGGAAGAGGCCGTCCTGTACTACCGGGTAGCCGACGACGCCGCGATGTCGGAGCAGCTCCACTGCCTGATGCACGCGGCTTCCCAGCCCAACGTCTCCCTCGGTGTGGTTCCGCTCACCGCCCGGCGCACTGTGTGGCCGCTGGAAGCTTTCTACGCCTTTGATGACGTGCAAGTAGCCGTGGAGACGCTGACTGCCGAGATCAATGTGTCCTCACCCGGCGAAGTGCGCACCTATCTGCGTGCCTTCGCGCGGTTGTCCCAGGCTGCCGTGTACGGCGCCCAGGCCCAGGCCCTCGTCCGGCGGGCGCTCGCCTCACTTGACTGACGGGAGGGCGCGGTCGCTCAGCATGGGCGCTCCCCGGGATACGCCCACCCCGCCAGGCAGTCAACCTCCCCATCGCCGAGGCACATGCCTCTGACTGGAGTCTTCTTGTGATGTTCCCCGACCACCAGGTTGCCGCGTCGCTGCGGGGCGCACTTGCCCAGCGGCTGGCGGAGGACGGTAGCATCCGGTCCCCGCAGTGGCGGGCAGCGGTGGCGGACGTTCCCCGGCACGTCTTTGTGCCTGCCTTCTTCCGGCAGGTGCGGGGCGAGTGGGAGCGGGTGAGCGCCGACGATCCCGGCTACCTCACCGCCGTGTACGGGGACCACCCGCTGACGACCCAGCTCACGGCCGGGAGGCCGACGTCGTCTTCGAGCCAGCCGAGCCTCATGGTGGAGATGCTGGAGGCGCTGGACGTGCGCGACGGCGATCGCGTGGGTGAAGTCGCCACGGGGACGGGCTATAACGCGGGGCTGCTCTGCCACCGGGTGGGGGACAGGAACGTCGTCACCGTGGAAGTGGACCCCGGACTGGTCCGGTTGGCGCGGGAACGCCTGGCGCGGGTCGGCTACCAGCCGGAGGTGATCGCGGGGGACGCCCGGACCGGGCTCGGCGCGACCGCCGGGCTTGACCGGCTGATCGTGACGTGTGGCTTCGACGCCTTCCCGCATGCCCTGGCCTCCACGGTGAGGCCCGGCGGGGTGGTGGTCTGCCCCATCGGCTGGGGCAACGCCCGGATGGTCCTGGGCCACGACGGGAGCCTGGAGGGCCGGTTCCTGCCCGGAGGGGCGTTCTTCATGAAAGCGCGCGGGAGCTCCGCGCCCGGCGCGGTGCCTTACCCCGGAGAGCCGGTGTCTACCCAGCGCGGTACGACCGACGTCGATCTGGCGGAGACGCGGCAGGACGGTTTCCGGTTCGTCCAGGCTCTTGCCCTGCCCGGCCTCGGAGAGGCGGACGAAACGGAGGGCGGGTCACTCGTCGGCTACCGCGTGTGGAGGCGTGACGGCTCCTGGGCGCACGTTCTGGGCGGGGAGGTACGCCAGGGCGGCCCCGTCCGGCTCTGGGACGCGCTGGTGGGGCTGTACCGGTGGTACGTCATGTACGACCGCCCCTCCCGTGAGCGGTTCGGTATCACGGTCACGCCCCACGGCCAGCGCTGCTGGCTCGACTTCCCGCTCAACACGCTGCCGGATATCAAGGGGTGGCAGCCGGTGCGGCGGTGACCACGGGCCGAGCCCGGCCAGCTCACCGCGTCAGGGTGTTCGTCAGCAGGGCGAGGGCGAGCCTGCGCCGTTGCCCAGGGCCAGGGTGACGGCGGCCGTGGGGAGGGTCGAACAGCGCTGCCCGTGCTCGGGCGGCGGAATCCGTCATCAGGGGCTCCTGGTCCGGCGGGTGGACGTGTTCAGCAAGGTCACCACGTCGTCGTCGGTGAGCTGGGCGAAGTCGTCGTACCACTGCCCGACGGAGCCGAAGTCCCAGGGCGTGGCCAGGGCGACTACCTCGTCGGCCTCGCGCTCCAGCGCCTCCACCGCCTGCCGGGAGGCGACGGGCACCGCCAGCACGACGGCGGCGGGGCGGTGGTGGCGCAGCGCGCGCACGGCGGCCGTGGCCGTCAGGCCGGTGGCCAGCCCGTCATCCACCAGCAGGACCGTGCGGCCCGCCAGCTCCGGCGCGGGCCGGTCGCCCCGGTACCGGTCCTCGCGACGGTGCAGCTCCGTGCGCTCCCGGGCCACGTCCGGCGCCATGCGGTCCTCCGAGACGCCGAGGAACTCCAGCGCGCGCGGGTCGAACACCGGCGGGTCCTCGCCCGCCAGCGCGCCGATGGCCAGCTCGGGCTGGCCCGGGGCGCCGATCTTGCGGGCCACGAAGACGTCGAGCGGCGCGCTGACGCGCTCGGCGATCTCGGCGGCCACGGGCACGCCTCCGCGCGGCAGAGCGAGCACGAGGACCCCCGGGGCTGGGCCGTGACCGGGGCTGTGGCCGCCACTCGGTTCCGTCCCGTCGCCCAGGCCGGGACGCCTGCCCCGGCCGGCACCTTCGTCCCGCCGGGCGCCCTCGCCCAGACCCGGCCCGGCGGCCTCCCGCAGGTGCTCGTGCAGCCGGTCGGCGAGCTGCCGTCCCGCCTCCCGCCGGTTCGCGAAGCGCATGCTGGGGTGCCCCTTCCTCCGGCGTGCCCGGCCGAGCCAGCGCCGGGCACGGGCGGACGCGCCGTGCTCGCCGACGCCGCGCCTCCGCTGTCACCTTCCTGTCCGCTGAACGGGTAGCCGCGCGAGCACCGGCTAATCCCGGTCGTCCCCGTCCGGCGCCCGCGGTTCGCCGTGGGACAGGAACCAGTCCCGGGCCGCGCGCGACACCTGGTCCAGGGCGCCGGGCTCGGGAAACAGGTGGGTGGCGCCCGGGATGACGTGCGTGGTACACGGCGCCGCCAGCCGGTCGGCGGCCCACTGGTTCAGCTCCAGCACCTGTGCGTCCCGGCCCCCGACCAGCAGCAGTACGGGAGCGCGCACCCGGGCCAGGGCGTCCCCGGCCAGGTCCGGACGTCCGCCCCGGGAGACCACGGACCGTACGCGCTCGGGACGCTCGGCGGCCCCCACCAGCGCGGCGGCGGCCCCGGTGCTGGCGCCGAACAGGTGCGTGGGCAGCCCGGCTGTCGCCGCCCGCGCTCCCAGCCAGTCCAGGGCCACCACCACCCGCCGCCCCAGCAGCCCGATGTCGAACCGGTGCTCCCCGCTGGCCGCGTCCGCCGCCTCCTCAATCTCGGTCAACAGATCCATCAGCAACGTGCCCAGGCCGGACGCCTGGAGCCGCGCCGCGACCTCGCGATTGCGCGGACTGTGCCGGGAGCTGCCAGTGCCGTGCGCGAACAACACGATCCCGCGCGCCGACCGGGGTACCACCAGGTCCCCGGCCAGCAGCGCGGCACCGTCCGCCACCCGCACCGCCTCCGCCGCACCGGACATGCGCCACCTCCCGTCCCGCGGGCGACGCCCGCCTCGGCGCCGTCCTCCCGCCCCGTAGTAGCCGCCACCCCACCCGGTCTAACCCCAGGGAACGTGCCCACCCGCTGCGACCAGCCCGCACCGCCACGACGGGGCGGCCGCTGGAGGACGCGCAGGTTCCCTGGGCACGGCTGAAAGTCCTTGCAAGAGCTGCCGGGGGGAGTGCTGGCGCTGTGTTTCCCGGGTTGGTCAGAAGTATTGACCGGCGGTAAGGAGTCTTCTACGGTCTCTCGACGGAAGAGTTTCCATCAGATTTCACTTTGTTTCCAGCAAGGTGTTGCAGCGGCCCGTGGGCAGGGCCGACCCCTCACCGGCCCCACGGGCGCGCCACGCTGCCCCGGGCCTCGGCATCCACAACTCCCTTCAGGCAGGAGCACCCGTGGGTTTCAGGAGCAGGAGTACAGCCGTCGCGTTGGCCCTGGTGGCGGGCGGGGTGGGCGCCGTCGTCCCGGGGGCGGCGGCGCAGGCTGCGCCACCGGGCGGCAAGGACGTCACGGCGGTGATGTTCTCGTGGAGGTTCGACTCCGTCGCGCGGGCGTGCACCGACACACTCGGCCCGGCGGGGTACGGGTACGTGCAGGTGTCGCCGCCGCAGGAGCACATCCGGGGCGGGCCGTGGTGGACGGCGTACCAGCCGGTCAGCTACGAGATCGCCGGCCGGCTTGGCGGTCGCGCTGACTTCCGCGAGATGATCGACGCCTGCCACGCGGCGGGGGTGAAGGTGGTGGCGGACGCCGTCATCAACCACATGGCGGCGGACAGCGGCACCGGAACGGGCGGTTCGCCGTACACCAAGTACGGGTACGCCAAGGCCGGTTACGGTGACCACGACTTCAACGCCTGCCGCGACGACGCCATCGACTACCGCGACCGCTACCAGGTGCAGAACTGCGAACTGGTGGGGCTGGCGGACCTCAAGACCGGCTCGGAGTACGTGCGCCAGCGCATCGCCGACTACTTCAACGACCTGCTGGCGCTCGGCGTGGACGGGTTCCGTGTGGACGCCGTCAAGCACATACCGGCCGACGACCTGAAAGCCATCAAGGCGGGGCTCGACGACCCGGACGCGTACTGGAAGCAGGAAGCCATTCACGGCGCCGGTGAGGCCGTGTCCCCGAGTGAGTACCTGGGCACGGGTGACGTGCAGGAGTTCCGCTACGGGCGCGACCTCAAACGGGTCTTCCGGCACGAGAAGCTGGCGTACCTGGAGAACTTCGGCGAGGGCTGGGGGTACCTCGGCAGCGAGCAGGCGGCCACGTTCGTCACGAACCACGACACCGAACGGCTCGGCGACACCCTCACCTACCGGGACGGCGCCGACTACACCCTTGCCCACGTGTTCCTGCTCGCCTGGCCGTACGGCTCGCCCGACGTGCACTCCGGCTACGCGTTCAGCGACAAGGACGCGGGCCCGCCGAACGGCGGCACGGTGACCGCGTGCCACCAGGACGGCTGGGAGTGTCAGCACGCGTGGCGCGAGATCGCCTCCATGGTCGGTTTCCGCAACTCCGCGCACGGGCAGGGCGTGACCGACTGGTGGGACAACGGCAACGACGCCATTGCCTTCGGACGCGGCAGCGCGGCCTACGTCGCCCTCAACCACGAGCCCCATGCGCTCACCCGCACCTTCGACTCCTCGCTGGCGGCGGGCACCTACTGCGACGTCCAGCGCGGCACCCCGGTCACCGTGGACCGTTCCGGGCGCTTCACCGCCACACTCGCCCCGGACACCGCGCTGGCCCTGCACACCGGCGCCCGCGACTGCCGCGACACCGGCGTCTCGTTCGCCGTCGAGGCCACCACCCAGTGGGGCCAGCACCTTCACGTCGCGGGTGACTGCGCCGCGCTCGGCGGCTGGGACACCGGCGCCGCGCCGAGGCTGGACCCGGATGCCTACCCGGTGTGGAAACACGAGGTCGCCCTGCCAGCCGGAACATCCTGCCAGTACAAGTACCTCCGCAAGGACGGCTCGGGCGGCGTCCACTGGGAGAGCGGCGAAAACCGCTCCTTCACCGTGCCCGACGACGGCCGGGTGGTGCTGAATGACACCTGGCGCGGCTGACCTGTCCGCGCCCTTCCAGAACGCCCGCCCGGCCCCCGGCCCCCGCCCTCGCCCCCGTCACGTCGTTCCGCTGACGGGGCCGGGCGGCCCGCACCCGCCCTCACCCATCGCCCTGCGAGGAGAAACGATCCCGTGAGAGCCCTGCCCGTGCCCCGCCCCGCCCCGGGGTTCCCACGCGTCCCGGAGCGTCGCCGCCGTCTCGCACCCGCCACCGCCGCCGTGGCCGGGATCATGGCGACGCTCCTGGCCGCCTGCGGCCCCGGCAGTGACGCCGCCGCACCGCCACCGCCGGATACCCAGCTCGTCGCCGCCGCTGAAGCCCGCCACGACCTCACGCGCGTGCGGTCCGCCACCCCCGGCCACCCGCCGCCCACCACCGCCAGCGCCCCGGAGCTGGACCTCACCCAGGCCAAAGCCCACTGGATCGACGCCGACACTGTCGCCTGGAACACCGAGGCCCGCGCCGGCACCAGGACCCAGCTCGCCTACGACCACCAGGGCCGCATCACCGTGGACGCGGACGGCGCCCTCACCCACGCGGGCCGCTGGCTGCGCCTGCACCCCGTCCCGGGCGGCCTCACCGGGGAGCAGCGCGCGCGGTACCCGCACCTGGCCGGGCACGCCGCCTTCACCGTGGACGCCCGCGACCGCGGCCGGGTCCACAAGGCGCTGCGCGGCCAGCTCGTCGCCACCCAGCACGCGGCGGGCGGCGCCCTGCTCGCCGCGACGGGCGTGCAGCTCCCCGGCGTCCTGGACGACCTGTACGCCACCCAGGCGGCCAGTGCTGACCTCGGCCCGGTCTTCGACACCAGGGGCCGCCCCACCCTGTCGGTGTGGGCGCCCACCGCGCGGACCGTGGCCCTGGAGCTGGACGGCCGCACCGTGCCGATGCGCCGCGACGACGCCACCGGCGTGTGGAGCGTGCGCGGCACCCGGGGCTGGACGGGCAAGCCGTACCGCTACCGGGTGACGGTGTGGGCGCCGAGCGTGCGGCAGGTCGTCACCAACCAGGTCACCGACCCCTACTCCACCGCCCTGACCACCGACTCCCGGCGCAGCCTCGTCGTCAACCTGGACGACCCCGGCCTCGCCCCGCCCGGCTGGGACACCCTCGACAAGCCGCCACCGACGCCGATCGAGGACGCGCAGGTCCAGGAGCTGCACGTCCGCGACTTCTCCGCCGCCGACGTCACGGCCGAACACCGGGGCATGTACCTGGCCTTCACCGAGGACGACAGCGACGGCATGCGGCACCTGCGCCAGCTCGCGGACGCCGGAACGACCCACGTCCACCTGCTGCCCACCAACGACATCGCCACCACCCCCGAGCGCCGCCGCGACCAAGCCGTGCCCTACTGCGACCTGCCCGCGCTGCCCGCCGACTCCCCACGGCAGCAGGAGTGCGTGGGCGCGGTCCGCGACGAGGACGCCTACAACTGGGGCTACGACCCACTGCACTACACCGTCCCCGAAGGCTCCTACGCCACCGACCCCGAGGGCGCCAGCCGCACCCGGGAGTACCGCGCGATGGTGCGCAGCCTGAACGAGAAGGGCCTCGGCGTCGTCCTGGACGTCGTCTACAACCACACCTACGCCGCCGGGCAGGACGAGAAGTCGGTGCTCGACCGCATCGTGCCCGGCTACTACCACCGCCTGCTGGACGACGGCACCGTCGCCACCTCCACCTGCTGCGCCAACACCGCGCCCGAGCACACCATGATGGGCAAGCTCACGATCGACTCCGTCGTCACCTGGGCCAAGCAGTACAAGGTGGACGGCTTCCGGTTCGACCTGATGGGCCACCACCCGAAAGAGAACGTCCTCGCCGTCCGCGAGGCGCTGGACGCCCTCACGCCGGAGCGGGACGGCGTGGACGGCAGCGGCATCATCCTCTACGGCGAGGGCTGGAACTTCGGCGAGGTCGCGGACGACGCCCGGTTCGAGCAGGCGACGCAGGCCAACATGGCCGGAACCGGCATCGCCACGTTCTCCGACCGGGCCCGGGACGCCGTGCGCGGCGGCGGACCCTTCGACGAGCACCCCGGCGTCCAGGGCTTCGCCTCCGGCCTGTTCACCGACCCCAACGCAACCGGCGCGAACGGCACCAGGACCGAGCAGCGGGCCCGCCTGCTGCACTACCAGGACCTCATCAAGGTCGGCCTGACCGGCAACCTGGCCCGCTACCGCTTCACCGACAGCTCCGGCCGCCAGGTCACCGGCGCCGAGATCGACTACAACGGCTCCCCGGCCGGGTACGCCGCCGACCCCGGCGACGCGCTCGCCTACGCCGACGCCCACGACAACGAAACCCTCTACGACGCGCTCACCTACAAACTGCCCGCCGACACCCCGGCCGCCGACCGCGCCCGCATGCAAATCCTCGCCCTGGCCACCGCCGCGCTCTCCCAGGGGCCCGCGCTCAGCCAGGCGGGCACCGACCTGCTGCGCTCGAAGTCGCTGGACCGCAACAGCTACAACTCCGGCGACTGGTACAACGCCGTCCACTGGGACTGCTCCCAGGGCAACGGCTTCGCCCGCGGCCTGCCCCCGGCCTGGGACAACCAGGACAAGTGGCCCTACGCCGCACCCCTGCTGACCAACCCGGCGGCGCTGCCCGGATGCGCCGAGATCACCGCGTCCGCCGCCGCCTACCGCGACCTGCTGACGATCCGCTCCACGGAGGAGGCGTTCTCGCTCTCCACCACCGAGCGGGTGCAGCGGGAACTGCGTTTCCCGCTCTCCGGGGAGGGGGAGACGCCAGGTGTCATCACGATGCGCGTGGCCGGTCTCGTCGTCGTCTTCAACGCGACACCGCAGGAGCAGGCGCAGCGGCTGGACCCCACCGCCGGAGCGCGGTGGACGCTGCACCCGGTTCAGGCCCACGGCGCTGACGCGACGGTGAAGTCCGCGACGCACGACTCCGCCTCCGGCACCTTCACGGTCCCGGCGCGGACGGTCGCGGTGTTCACCGCGCGGTAGGACAAGCGCCGCACGAGAAAGGCCGGCCGGCCCACCCGTCAGCGAAGCCCGGGGGCGTGCGCCCGCCTGGTCTGATCGCGTCGCGGAGGCAGGAAGCGGAGGGCACCGCACGGGGCCGCCCGGCACCGGGCACCGCCGGTCAGTCGATGCGCCGCATCGGCTGACCGGTGACGCGGGCCAGGCAATCGAAGTCGCGGTCGGCGTGCAGCACAGTCAGCTTGTGGTGGGCCGCGGTCACGGCGACCAGCAGATCCACCGGGCTGGCGCTCTGCTGCCACGCTTGCCGCGCGAGGCGTTGCTGGAGGCTGGCGCTGTCCTGCCATGCCGAGTCGGGCACCAGGTAGTACGGGTAGGTTTCCCGCAGGAGAGCATCGGCCTCGAAGTAGGCTGCCTGCGAACCGACAGCCCGCAGGTATTCCTGCCGCACCGGCTCGCAGATGCCGACGAGCCCGGCGCTGAACGTCTCGTCCCAGGCCGGGCTTGTCTGGCTGCGGTAGTACCGGACAAGAGCACTCGTGTCCACGAGGTAGAGCTCAGTCATGCTGCCGTGGACGCCCCGGTGCCCCACCCCTCGTCGAAGGCGGAGAAGTCGATCTCGCCGTCCGCGACCAGCTCGCGCATGCGTGCGATGGCGGCAGCTCTCCGCCGACGGTCGATGATCTCCCGCAACGCGGCGTTGACGGTGTCCTTCTTCGTGCTGGTGCCCAGATGACGTGCGGCTTCGGCCAGGGCTTCGTCGTCCACGTCGATGACTGTGCGAGCCATGCGGCCACTCCTCTGATATCTAAACCGAGAAAAGTATACCTCTCGGTGGGTGGACCTGCGCGGCACCGGAGGTTCACCCACCGTGCGGAGTCCCCTGGCTACCAGCGCTACGGCACCAGCGGCTTCAGTGTGCCGCCGTCCTTGAGGGTCGCCGTCAGCTCCGCCTTCGCGCCCTGCTCGGTCTTGGCGGCCAGCTGCCGGGCGTCGGCGGACGCGTTCACGTCACCGGACGCCGTGATGGAGGTGACGCCCTCGCTGGCCGCCGCCAACAGGTACCAGCTGTCGCCGGTGGACTTCCACAGCACCCCGCTCAGCACCCGCGGCTCGCGCGGGCCGCAGGCCGGATCGTCCTCCACCTGCGCGGCTACCGAGCCCGGTGTGGCCGGGTCCTCGACGGGGGCCTGGAACTGCAGCAGCGTCTTCGCCCCGGCGCCGCGCCACGTCTCCGCCCGGGTGCACACCCAGCGGGCCGTGCCGTTGCTCTCCGGCAGCTCCTGCTCGGCGAACGCCCAGGTGTTGACCGACCGCACCCCGGCGCCCGCCATCGACGTCAGGTGGCACGCGGTACGGGCCAGCGCCGCGCGCGCCGCCTTGCTGGTCGCCGGGGCCAGCTCGGCCGCCGGGTTGCCACTGGTGAGCGCCGCGGGCGCCAGCTCGGCGAGGTCGGTCAGCAGGTACGCGCCCTGCCCTCCGGCCGACGTCACCTCCAGCGCGGGCCACGTCGTACAGCTGTCACCGCCGAACGGGGGGCCGGTGACGGGCTCGGTGACGCCGTCCGTGCGGCGCTTGACGGCGGTGGCCTCGGCGCCGGGCTTGAGCAGGTCGGTCACCGCCAGCCCGCTGACCCACGGGGCGAGCAGATAGCGGGCGTTGCCGTCGCTGCGGGTGAGCAGCACCGCGCTCGCGTCCTGGGCCCCGGCGGCGTCGGCGCGGGCGAAGTCCAGCCCCACCGCGCCCTTCGCGCCGCCCCGTGGCTCGGCGTACCGCACGATGCGCAGACCGTCGTACAGCAGCACCACCGAGGCGCCGTCCACCTCGCCGGCGTACAGCAGTTGCGGGGGACCGGCCGCCGGACCCGCGTACGTGCCCGGGGTCGCCGTCACGGTCACCTCCTCGCCCGGGCGGGCCCACACCGCGAGCGCCCGGCGCAACAGCTCCTCGTCCCCGGCGAGTTCACCGCGTGTGGGCCAGGCGGTGTAGTCCGTGCGCGCGGAGTCCCGCCAGGCGGCGGCCTGGACGCGGACCAGCTCACCCGGGTCCAGCGCGCGCTCGGCGGCCGGGTTCTGGGCGTAGACCGGAGCGGCGGCACCGTCGCGGCCCCAGGTGTCGCCCGGCAGACCCAGCAGCGCCCCGCACACCCCGAGCGCCACCACCGCGACCAGCGCGGCACGCCCGTGCTGGCGGCGGCGCATCAGGTCGGTCGGGCGGGCCTGGAGGGAACAGGCGTCGAACTCCGGGGACTCCAGCAGCGCCCGGTCCCGGCTGCCCGGGGGCGCGCAGACACCGTCCGCCTCCCGCAGCGCCTCCTCCGGCTCGGCGATCCCGGCGGCGTCCAGCAGCCGCACCACGTCGCCATCGGACAGCCGCTCCAGCTCGCGCAGCACGTATGCCGCCCGGCCCGCGTCGCTGACGGCGGCGAGCGCCTGTTCCAGCGCCACCTCGTCCGTGCCGCCCGCGCCGGGGAACAGCCGCAACCCGGCCACCTGCGGCAGCACCGGGCGGACCTTGGGCATCCAGCCCAGCTCCCACCGGCCCACCCGCGCCGGACGCGCCTGCTCCAGCGCCCCGCGCACCACCCGCAACCGCAGGTAGGCGTACCCGGTGTCCACCGCGCCCGGGTCCCGGGCGTCCAGGTCTGCCGCCTTACCGGCCGTGTCGCCGTGCTGGGTACCCGGGGCCTGCGCGTCGGCGTCGCGTTCGTCCCCGTCCTGCGCGCCGGTGTGCTGCGCGGCCGGGTCCTGCGCATCCCCGGCGGCTCGCTGCCGGGGAACCGGGGGCTCCTCCCCGGCCGCCTTGCCGCGCGGCAGCGCCCGCTGCGCCAGCGCGTGCGCGGTGAGCGCGCGCCGGTGGCGGCTCAGCGCCGGCGGCAACAGCAGATAGCCGAGGCGCACCAGCCTCGGGTAGTGCTCGACGAGCGCCGCCTCGGCCCGCTCAACATCCACGGGACCCGCGGAGGAAGGCTGGGGGGAGGAAGGCTGGGGAGAGGTCGCGTCCTTCAGAGCCACGCGCTGCGCAACGAGCGGCACGCCGCCGGGTCACGCACCGGCGGCGGTGAACCGCGCCGACTGACGGTGACCCACATCAGCACCGATCGGCCAGTACCGGCGCCCGGACGGCCCGGGACGGACGGTACCAGCACGCGGCGGCCCGCCCGGCGCTGCGTGCCGGACGCCCGGCGGGGGTCAGCACGGGGGTGACAAAAAGCGGGGCGGACGTGCGCCTATGGCGTACCCACGTGCCATGATGCCGGACACCGCACAGCGGCGGCGCCGGGCTCCTCCCCACCCGGCGTCTGCCTGCGGTAGGTGCGGTATGTCACGCGCGGGGGCCGGGCGCGCGGACCGCTCTTCCCTGTTGGAGGCCCACGCATGTCCGTCGACAGTCCTGCCCGCATATCCGCTCCCGGCCAGGCGGCTCCGCCCGGCACCCGGCCTCGTCCCGCCGGATGGCAGGCGCTGCGTCCGCTCCTGCTGCGGCTCCACTTCTACGCCGGGGTCCTCGTCGCGCCGTTCCTGCTCGTCGCCGCGCTCACCGGCGCGCTGTACGCCGCCGCGCAGGTCATCGAGCGCATCGTGTACGCCGACGTGCTGCACGTATCCCCGGGTGAGAGCCGGGTCCCGCTCGGCCAGCAGGTGACGGCCGCGCTGGACGCCCGCCCCGGTGGCGAACTGGCCGCGGTGTGGGTGGCCGACGAGCCCGGCGAGACCACCCGCGTCCTGCTCGACCACCCCGATGCTGATGCCGGGCGGCAGCTCGCGGTGTTCGTGGACCCCTACACCACGGAGATCACCGGCACGCTGTCCAGTTACGGGGGCGCCGGAGCCCTGCCGTTCCGTGCCTGGGTCTCCGAACTGCACGCCAACCTGGGGCTGGGCGAGCCGGGCCGCTTCTACAGCGAACTGGCCGCCAGCTGGCTGTGGGTGGTGGTGCTCGGCGGGCTCGCGCTGTGGTTCGCCCGCCGCCGTAAGCAGCGCGCACTGCGCGGTACGCGCGGACAGCGGCGGCTGATCGCCTGGCACGGCACCCTCGGCGTGTGGGTCGCGCTCGGCTTGCTGGTGCTTTCGGCGACGGGGCTGACCTGGTCGCGCTGGGCGGGCGAGAACATCGGCGAACTGCGCGCCCAGCTGGGCGGTACGAGGCCCACCCTGGACACCTCCGGCTCCGGCTCGGCAGGCGGACACGAGGAGCACACCGGCGGCGGAGGCAGCAGCGCCGCCGATGGCGTCGGCCTCGACCGGGTGCTGGCCACGGCGCGTACCGGGGAAGGGCTCAGCGGGCCACTGAACATCAGCGTGCCGCCGACCGCCGCCGACGGCACCCCGGGCGCCTACCTCGTCCGGCAGGCCGACCGGCAAGTCCCGCAGCGCCTCGACCAGATCGCGGTGGACGCCACTACGGGCGAGGTCACCGGACGGCTCGCCTTCGCCGACTACCCCGTACTGGTCAAGCTCACCTCCTGGGGCATCGGCGCACACGACGGCAGCCTGTTCGGGCTGGTCAACCAGATCGTTCTGTTCGGCCTCGCCCTGGCCACCGTCGTCACGCTGTGCCTGGGGTACCGCATGTGGTGGCGGCGGCGTCCGCCCCCCGCCGGGCGGCTGGCGCTCGGCGGACGCCCGCCCGCGCGCGGCACCTGGCGCCGGCTGCCGCCGCGTCTGCTGCTGCCACTCGTCGCGGTGACGGTGGCCGTGAGCTGGTACGTGCCGCTGCTCGGCCTCACGCTGGTGGCGTTCCTGGCCGTGGACGCCACACTCGGCGCCCTCGCCCGCCGCCGCGCCGCCCGCCCGGCGGCCCCGGCCTCCCCGGAACCGGCCTCTCCGGCAGCGGACGGTACGGAGACGGGCCGGGACACTGACGCAGTACGCACGGAGTCGGAGTCGGGCAGGGGTACCGGCATAGGCTGAGGCCCGTCGCGCGACGTCAATCAGGAGGAACACCGTGCCGCAGATCACCATCGACTACGCCGCGCCGCTCGCCGCGTCCTTCGACCGCCACGCCTTCGGGCTGGAGCTGCACGCGATCACCGAGTGCACCATCGGCGCGTCCGTGGCCGCCTGCAAGACCCGCTTCCGGCGGATCGAGGAGAGCGTCATCGCCGACGGCGACGGCAGCGTCGATATGGTGCACATCGAGGTCGCCGTCCTGTCCGGACGTACCCAGGACGCCAAGACGGAGCTGGCGCGTGCCGTGCTCGACCTCGCCCGCGACCGCGTCCGCCCCGCCCCCGGGCGGCGCCTGGACCTCTCCGTCCACATCGCCGACATGGACCGGCAGGTCTATGTAGCCCACCAGGAGGACGCCCGCGGCCAGGGAGTGCCCGCCTGACGTTCGGCGAACGCGAGGCCCCCGCCGACGCCGCCTATGCCCACGCTGGCGGACGCCCTGCTCATGCCGCCTTCACCCCTGCGACGCGGGTTCGCTCCGCGCGTCACCACATCCTCGCGGCCGCAGTAACCCGGCCGCCCGCGCGCCCGGCACCGTGCCGTCACCGCGCCGCCGCGCCGCACCGGGCGGCGAAGTCCGCCCGGGCGGCCGACGGCAGCCCGTACTCGAAGTCGCGCACGGCCTCCTGGGCCCGCGCGGACCGCAGCTCCGCCGCCGCCCGTGCCGCCTCCGCGCCCACCGCGCACGCCGCGTCCAGCTGCCCCAGGCCCACCCGGGCCGTGGCCAGCGCGACCCGGGTCAGCACGGCATCGCGGGTGCGGCCCGGCCCGCGCAGCCGCAGCGCCCGTTCCAGGTGTTCGGCGGCCGTGCGGAACTGCCCCAGATCCCGGTGGCAGTGACCAGCGTCGTCGGCGAGCCGGGCGGCGTCGAACGAACGCGCCCAGGGCGGCACCCCGTCCCCGTCCCCGGCGTCGGCCAGGGCCGCTTCCGCGCGGGCGAGGGCCGTCGCGGCGGAACGGGCGTCGCCCAGCACCGCGTGCCCGCGTGCCTCGGCCGCGTGCGGCAGCGCCCGCACCGGCCCGGGCGCGGCCCCGCCCATGCCCTGCTGCGCGACGCGTGCCAGCTGCACCGCCTCCCGGCCGTGCCCGAGGTGGACGGCCTGCCAACTCATCGTGACCAGCACGTACGCCCCGTACGCCCGGTCCCCGGCGGCCTGCGCGAGCCGCAGCGCCTGCACGAAGTAGCGCTGGGCCAACCCGTGCGCGGCGATGTCGTACGCCGTCCAGCCCGCGAGCCGGGTCAGGTCGGCGGCGGCGGCGAACAGGCGGCGGCCCAGCTGTTCGTCGTAGCTGCCGCGCAGCATGGGCTCGGCCTCGTGCTCCAGGTACCGCACCAGGGCCTGGCGCGCGTGCCCGCCGCCGTACGCGCGGTCCAGCGAGCGGAACAGCTCGGCGACGGAGCGCAGCGCGGTGACGTCCCCGGGGGTGACGCGCTGGCCCGGTGACCGCTCACCGAGTTCCGCGCCCCGCACCGGTGACCGCTCGCTCTCGCGCGCCTGGGCGGGCAGCCGCACCGCCGCACCGCGCGCCACCCGCTCGTCCGGCCGTCCGATCAGCCAGTCCCGGCTCGGCACGACAAGACCGGCCGGGGTGAACGCGATCTTCCGCAGCTCGCGGTGGCTGCCCGCGTCCTTGCGCCACAGCCCGCTGACGATGTCCACCGCCTCCGCGCTCGTCGCGGCGAACTCCAGCCCCGCGTACACCGGCGCGCACGGGTCCAGGCCGACGTCCTGCGCGGACAGCCGCCGTCCCAGCCGCCGGGTGAACACCTCGGCGATCAGCGCGGGCGTCGTGCCGCGCGGCTGCTGCCCGCGCAGCCAACGGGTGACGGACGTCTTGTCGTACCGCAGGTCGAGCCCGTGTTCCAGGCCCAGCTGATCGACGCGGCGGGCCAGGCCCGCGTGGGAGAAACCCGCCTCGGAGATGAGGGAGGCCAGCTGACGGTTGGGGGTGCGGTGCTGGGCGGGGCGGTCCCCGGGTCGTTCCGTCGACATCGGCTGTGCGGTCTCCTGCCCGTCGGTCTCCCCTCGGCCGGCCCGACGCCCACTGGCGCGGCGTCGCAACCGGCGCGACTGTAACCCTGTGACCAGCACCGTCCGGAGTATGCGCCCGGTATTCATCCATACGTGTGAGCCGGGGTGTGGGGCGCGACCGACGCGGGTGGTCCGGCGAGCGTCCGTGAGCCGTGCGCACCCTCGCGGGGAGCCCCCTGGGTCGTGGGGGGTGCCGCCGTACAGTGGTCGGGGTACGCGCGCGGAGACCCCGTGCGGGGTCCGCGCGGGTAACGCGGGGGCCGGGGAGTCGAGAAGGAGAGCCGCCGTGAGCGAGCTGCGCTATGTCCACCTGGGCTTCGGTGAGGACGCCGTCGAGTACACGGCGGCCTGGCAGCGGCAGCGCGAGGTGCACGCCGCCCGGTTCGCCGACGAGATCCCCGACACCTGTCTGCTGCTGGAGCACCAGCCCGTCTACACCGCCGGACGCCGCACGCTGGACAGCGAGCGCCCGCTGGACGGCACGCCCGTCGTGGACGTCGATCGGGGCGGCAAGATCACCTGGCACGGCCCCGGCCAGCTCGTCGGCTACCCGATCCTGAAACTGCCCCGCCCCGTGGACGTCGTCGCCCACGTCCGCCGGCTGGAGGAGGCACTGATCCGCGCCTGCGCGGAGTTCGGCGTCGAGACGACCCGGGTGGAGGGCCGCAGCGGCGTGTGGGTACTCGGCGAGGCGACCGGGGAGGGATCGCGGCAGCCGTCGCCCGGCGGGCTGGCCCTTGACTTCGACCCGCGGCTGAAAGCCCAGGGCGCCGAGCAGGACGACGACTACGACCCGCGGCTGGTGGGCCCCGAGTACGCGCCGTCCAACGCGGGACAGCGCGGCGAGGACCGCAAGCTGGCGGCCATCGGCATCCGCGTCGCCAAGGGTGTCACCATGCACGGCTTCTCGCTCAACATCGCCGCCGACAACACCTCCTTCGACCGCATCGTTCCCTGCGGCATCCGCGACGCCGGTGTGAGTTCCCTCTCCGGCGAGCTGGGCCGCGAGGTCGCCGTCGCCGAAGTGGTACCCGTCGTGGAGAAGCACCTGCGCGCGGTGCTGGAGGAGGCCGTACCGCTGCCCCGGGCCGTGTGACGCCCCGCCCGGGACGGCCCCACGCCTCCGGGCGGCGCCGGGACTGTCGTCCACGGTGGGCTACCCAGCGGTAGTCCACAGCCTTGTTTCCCAACGTTTCCACCGGCCCACCGGGGTGGGAGGGGGTGCGAGCAGGGGGCGTACCCTGGGACGCGCCGAGGAATCGAAACCTGAGGAGCCGGACGTGTCCGCTGTCGCACCCGACGGTCGCAAGATGCTCCGCCTGGAGGTCCGCAACAGCCAGACCCCCATCGAGCGCAAGCCCGAGTGGATCAAGACCCGGGCGAAGATGGGACCGGAGTACAACGCCCTCCAGTCCCTGGTGAAGCGCGAGGGTCTGCACACCGTCTGCCAGGAGGCGGGCTGCCCCAACATCTTCGAGTGCTGGGAGGACCGCGAGGCCACGTTCCTCATCGGCGGCGAGCAGTGCACTCGGCGTTGTGACTTCTGCCAGATCGACACCGGCAAGCCCGCCGAGCTGGACCGTGACGAGCCGCGCCGCGTCGCCGAGTCCGTCCAGCAGATGGAGCTGCGCTACGCCACCATCACCGGCGTCGCCCGTGACGACCTGGAGGACGGCGGCGCCTGGCTGTACGCCGAGACCGTCCGGCAGATCCACACGCTGATGCCCGGCACCGGCGTCGAACTGCTGATCCCCGACTTCAACGCCGTCCCCGAGCAGCTGGCCGAGGTGTTCTCCTCGCGCCCCGAGGTGCTCGCGCACAACGTGGAGACGGTGCCGCGCATCTTCAAGCGCATCCGCCCCGCGTTCCGCTACGAGCGCTCGCTGGAGGTTCTCACGCGGGCCCGTGCGGACGGGCTGGTCACTAAGTCGAACCTGATCCTCGGCATGGGCGAGACGCGCGAGGAGGTCAGCCAGGCTCTGCGCGACCTGCACGAGGCGGGCTGCGAGCTGATCACCATCACCCAGTACCTGCGCCCCACGCCGCGCCACCACCCGGTGGAGCGCTGGGTCAAGCCGGAGGAGTTCGTGGAGCTCCAGCAGGAGGCCGAGGAGATCGGCTACGCGGGGGTCATGTCCGGGCCGCTGGTCCGCTCCTCCTACCGCGCGGGGCGCCTCTACCAGCAGGCGATCGACCGCCGCGCCGCGCAGGACGCCGAAACGGCCGCCTGACCCGGGCCGGTGCCGCTGGCTGCTCTCGCCCCCCAGAGCGGCCACCGGAGCACCGGAGCCGGAGGCTGACACCGGGGCGGGGAGCCGAGGCCGGGCTTCCGCGTCCGCTTGGCCTGAAGGACGCACCCCGTTTTGACCGTCAGCTCATCCGGTGGTAACACCGTAGGGTGATGCTGGGTTCACCGACCGCGCACGACGTGCCCGTGACGCCCACCGCGCCGGGGGCCCGCGTCGGACATCACGCACCACGTCAGCGCACCCTCGGCCACCACCTCCGGAGGTTCCCGCCATGGTCATCCAGGCTGCCGCGCCCACGCTGTCCGCGCACCAGCTCGACGCCGTCACGGTGACGGCGGACCGCCCCACCTTCTCCGACGCCCTGCGCGCCCTGGAGACGGTGCTGCTGCGCGGCTCCGGGCACCGCACGGCCCGTCGCAACGCCTGGACCGCCGTGCTGGAGGACCGCCGTCGGGCCCAGGACCGGCGGGAGGCCGCGCACGTGCTGGAGGCCGCGGCGGAAGGCTCCTCCCCGGCCACGTAAACTTCCTTCCATGGCGAGGAAGGAAAAATCCGAGAACCCAGGGCGTCTCAAGCAGATCGCCCTGACCTACAAGATGACCAGGCGGGCGGACCGCTGGATCGGGCTCATCCTGCTCGGCGTGGGGCTGGTCACCTTCGGCGTCGTCCTCGGGATCGGCTTCCTCATCGGGCACCCGGTCTACCTCGGCATCCTGGGCTTCCTGCTGGCCTTCCTCGCCGTCGCGATCATCTTCGGCCGCCGGGCCGAGCGTGCGGCGTTCGGGCAGATGGAAGGCCAGCCGGGCGCGGCCGCCGCGGTGCTGGACAACATGGGACGTGGCTGGGTGGTGACGCCGGCCGTGGCCATCAACCGCAGCCAGGACGTCGTCCACCGCGCCGTGGGCCGTGCCGGTGTGGTGCTGGTCGGCGAGGGCAACCCGAACCGGCTGCGCGGCCTGATGGGCTCGGAGCGCAAGAAGATGTCCCGCCTGCTCGGCGATGTCCCGGTGCACCAGGTGGTCGTCGGCAACGGCGAGGGCGAGGTGCCGATCAAGCGGCTGCGCCAGACGCTGGTCAAGAAGCCGCGCGTCCTGGCCGGGCACCAGGTCACCGAGGTCAACGACCGCCTGCGCGCGGTGGGCGACCTGATGAGCAACATGCCCATCCCGAAGGGCCCCATGCCGAAGGGGATGCGCATGCCCAAGGGTCCCAGCGGCGGCCGCCGCTGACCGGGCTTCTCGTTACTCGAACTCGTGGCCAGTGCTCCACCCTTCAGGGTGGAGGTGCAGGGCATCCTTGCGTCGGCGGCCCGGAGGGGCGCAGCGCCACTGCTAAGGTCGCCTGGTCCGACAACAGAGTTGTCGGACCTACCGCCGGACGGGCGGGAGGTAAAGCCTGTGGAGACCTGGTAAGGCCGCTCCTCACCGAGCGGCACGGGTCCGTGAAGCAGGAACCCGCGGTGGCACCGCGTAGCGGTGCGGACCGGAATCGTCGCCCCTTCAGGGCGACGAGGACGTCAAGAAACGCCAGCGTGCTCCCACGCTGGTGTTTCGCTTGCCCCAGGTACCAGCGCGGGGGCGAAGCCCATGCGGACGCGAACCGGGCACAGCGCACCGGGCGGGAGCCAGCACCGCTGCCCACAGCGCGCTCCCGGGGACGTACCCCGGACGATCGGGCCGATCCCGAATTTCAGAAGCGCACCTGCACCGCGCCCGCGAGCCGATCGTGCAGCCCGCGCGAGTCCCGGTCCCACACCAGTGCCGGGATGACCAGCAGCAGCAGGACCGTGCGCAGCAGGACGCGCGGCACCGAGAGCCTGCCGCCGTTCACGGAGACGACCCGCAGCCCCACGATGCGCTTGCCCGGCGTACACCCCACTGTGCTGAGGGTGAGGAACGACATGACGCCGAACACCACCAGCGCCCAGTTCCCCGCGTCGCGCGAGCCCTCGCTCGCGAGCAGGCCGTAGGCGATCAGCAGGCACAGCAGCCAGTCGATGAAGATCGCCGCGAAGCGTCGGCCCACCGGCGCGATCGACCCCGAGCCCTCTCGCGGAAGGCCGAGCCGCTCACCGCGGTAGCCGAAGTCGATCCCCATGTCCTCGGCCGCGGCACGCGGTCCCGAGAGCCATGATCCGATGGCCTGCCTTTTGTCCACCCGAACACGGTAACCCGGCCGCGCCATCCCCTGTCCGGCGGCCACCCGGGCTGACCGGACCACCCGTGCCACCGGGCCGACCGGCCGCGTCACCCCGGCCACCACCCCACCCACCTCACCTGAACGTATGCAACCGGGCCTGCCCGCGCCTGCGCCACTCCATCTGACCGCGCGGTAACCGGCGCCGGGCGGTTCGTCCGGTTAACATCGGCGAAACAATCGGGTCATGCTGGAGAAATCCCGCCTGCCTAGGGTCGAGGAACAGCGGACCACCGCACTTGGGCTGCGACCTTAAGCTGCAATCCCGTCCCGTCGCGGCGGGACTAGGAGGATTTGGATGTTCCAGAACGCCGACGACGCCAAGAAGTACATCGCGGACAACGACGTCAAATTCATCGACGTCCGGTTCTGCGACCTTCCCGGGATCATGCAGCACTTCACGGTTCCGGCCCCGACGTTCGACCCGGCCGAGAACCTGATGTTCGACGGCTCGTCGATCCGCGGCTTCCAGGCCATCCACGAGTCGGACATGGCGCTGGTGGCCGACCTGTCCACGGCCCGCCTGGACCCGTTCCGCAAGGACGCGACCCTCAACGTCAACTTCTTCATCCACGACCCGATCACCGGTGAGCAGTACAGCCGTGACCCGCGCAACGTGGCGAAGAAGGCCGAGGCATACCTCGCCTCCTCCGGCATCGCCGACACCGCGTTCTTCGGCCCGGAGGCCGAGTTCTACGTGTTCGACGACGTCCGTTTCGAGACCAAGGCGAACGCGGGCTACTACCACATCGACTCCGAGGCCGGGGCCTGGAACACCGGCGCGATCGAGGACGGCGGCAACCGCGGCTACAAGGTCCGCTACAAGGGCGGCTACTTCCCGGCCCCGCCGGTTGACCACTTCGCCGACCTGCGCGCGGAGATCTCCCTGGAGCTGATGAAGGCCGGTCTGGAGGTCGAGCGCCAGCACCACGAGGTGGGCACCGCGGGCCAGGCGGAGATCAACTACAAGTTCAACACCCTGCTGGCCGCCGCCGACGACCTGATGCTGTTCAAGTACCTGGTCAAGAACGTCGCCTGGCGCAACGGCAAGACCGCGACCTTCATGCCCAAGCCGATCTTCGGCGACAACGGCTCCGGCATGCACGTCCACCAGTCCCTGTGGAACGGCGGCGAGCCGCTGTTCTACGACGAGCAGGGCTACGCGGGCCTGTCGGACACCGCCCGCTACTACATCGGCGGCATCCTCAAGCACGCCCCCTCGCTGCTGGCCTTCACCAACCCGACGGTGAACTCCTATCACCGCCTGGTCCCCGGCTTCGAGGCCCCGGTCAACCTGGTGTACTCGCAGCGCAACCGCTCCGCCGCGATGCGCATCCCGATCACCGGCTCGAACCCGAAGGCCAAGCGCGTCGAGTTCCGCGCCCCGGACCCGTCCTCCAACCCCTACCTGGCCTTCTCCGCCCTCCTCATGGCTGGCCTGGACGGCGTCAAGAACAAGATCGAGCCCGCCGAGCCGATCGACAAGGACCTCTACGAGCTCGCCCCCGAGGAGCACGCGGGCGTCCCGCAGGTCCCGACCTCCCTCCCCGCCGTCCTGGACGCCCTGGAAGAGGACAACGAGTACCTGCAGGCAGGCGGCGTCTTCACCGCTGACCTGATCGAGACCTGGATCGACTACAAGCGCACCAACGAGATCGCCCCGATGCAGCTCCGCCCCCACCCCCACGAGTTCGAGCTGTACTTCGACATCTAAACCGATTGGCTCTCGGTTGGCCCGGACCCCTCGCCCTGTGGCGGGGGGTTCGTCGTTTCGGCGGACCCGTGTCGGGGGCGTAAACGGGGGGCGGTAGCATCATCTGAGCGCTGCCTAGCTCGAAAGATGAACTGTGACTGTCAACGACGACGCGTTCACCAACTGGAAATGCCGCGAGGAGATCGCGGAGTCAATGATCCCGATCATCGGGAAGCTGCACCGTGAGCGGGACGTGACGGTTCTGCTGCACAGCCGCTCCCTGGTGAACAAGTCGGTGGTCAGCATCCTGAAGACCCACCGCTTCGCCCGGCAGATAGCCGGGGAGGAACTGTCCGTCACGGAGACGATGCCGTTCCTCCAGGCCCTCACCGCCCTCGATCTCGGCCCGTCCCAGATCGACATCGGCATGCTCGCCGCGACGTACAAGACCGACGACCGCGGGCTGTCGGTGGCGGAGTTCACCGCGGAGGCCGTCGCCGGGGCGACCGGGGCCAACAAGATCGACCGTCGCGAGCCGCGGGACGTCGTGCTCTACGGGTTCGGCCGCATCGGGCGGCTGCTCGCCCGGCTGCTGATCGAGAAGGCCGGGTCCGGCAACGGGCTGCGGCTGCGGGCGATCGTCGTGCGCAAGGGCAAGGGGCCCGACCTCGTCAAGCGCGCCTCGCTGCTGCGCCGTGACTCCATCCACGGCCAGTTCCAGGGCACCATCACCGTGGACGAGGCAAACAGCAAGATCATTGCCAACGGCAACGAGATCAAGGTCATCTACTCCGATGACCCGACGGCGGTGGACTACACGGCGTACGGCGTCAAGGACGCCATCCTCATCGACAACACCGGCCGGTGGCGCGACCGCGAGGGGCTCTCGAAGCACCTGCGGCCCGGCATCGACAAGGTGGTGCTGACGGCTCCGGGCAAGGGCGACGTGCCCAACATCGTCCACGGCGTCAACCACGACACCATCAAGCCGGACGAGCGGATCATCTCGTGTGCGTCCTGCACCACCAACGCGATCGTTCCGCCGCTGAAGGCCATGGCCGACGAGTACGGCGTCGTGCGCGGCCACGTCGAGACCGTCCACTCGTTCACCAACGACCAGAACCTCCTGGACAACTACCACGGCTCCGACCGCCGGGGCCGCTCGGCGGCGCTGAACATGGTCATCACCGAGACCGGGGCCGCCTCAGCCGTCGCGAAGGCGCTGCCCGACCTGAAGGCGAAGATCACCGGCAGCTCGGTGCGGGTGCCGGTGCCGGACGTCTCGATCGCCATCCTCAACCTCCAGCTCGGACGCGGGGCCGAGCGCCAGGAGGTGCTGGACTACCTGCGCAACGTCTCGCTGATGTCTCCGCTCAAGCGGCAGATCGACTTCATCAGCGCCCCGGACGCGGTCTCCAGTGACTTCATCGGCTCGCGCCACGCCTCGATCGTGGATGCCGGTGCCACCAAGGTGGACGGTGACAACGCGATCCTCTACCTCTGGTACGACAACGAGTTCGGCTACTCCTGCCAGGTCGTGCGCGTCGTCCAGCACGTCTCCGGCGCCGAGTACCCGACGTACCCGGCCCCGGTGGCCTGACCCGCCGGACCGCTCCGGTCGTCACTCCGGTCGCCATGAGGGCCGCCACCTCCATACGGGTGGCGGCCCTCCGTGCGTCCTGGCCACGGTTTTGCGGGAACGGCAAGGCTGCTTGCCGGGGCCGTGGTGGGGCGCGCAGGCTCGGGGCGTCCGCAGGGCGTTCCCACGATGAGGAGCTTGGCATGGCGTCGCATCACCACCAGCACGACGGTGCTCACCACCCGTACACGGATAGCGAGTGGGAGGCCCTGGCCGAGCAGTTGGAGCAGGAGGCGGAGCTGTACGCGGGATGCTTCCGGGAGGCGGGCCAGTGGCTGCGGGAGCTGCGGGGGAGCGCGGCAGGGCGGGTGGTGGACGTCGGGAGCGGCCCCGGGGTCGTCGCCTGCGAGCTGGCGCGGGCGTTCCCGGACGCCGAGGTCGTCGCCGTGGACCAGGCGGAGGGGCTGCTGGAGCGGGCGCGTGGGCGGGCGCGGAAGCTGGGCTTCGGGGACCGGGTACGCACGCGGCGGGCCGAGCTGCCGGAGCAGTTCCGTCAGCTGCCGCAGGCCGACGTGGTGTGGTCCCGCCACGCCGTGCACCACCTGGGCGACCAGCAGGCGGCTCTGGACGCGCTGGCGGCGACGGTGCGGCCGGGTGGCCTGCTGGCCGTCGTCGAGCGGGGGCTGCCCGCGCGGTACCTGCCGCGCGACATCGGGCTGGGACGCCCCGGCTTGCAGGCGCGGCTGGACGCGGCCGCCGAGGACGGGTTCAGCGCGATGCGCGCGGAGCTGCCCGGCACGGTGTCCACGGTGGAGGACTGGCCCGGGATGCTGACGCGCGCCGGGCTCACGCACGCCGGAACGCGCAGCTTCCTCACCGAGTACCCGGCGCCGCTGGAGGAGCGGGTGCGCGCGTACCTGCACATGCGCCTGACCCGCACGGTGGAACAGTCCGGTGAGTGGCTTGACGCTGAGGACCGGGCCACCATCGAGCGCCTGCTGGACCAAAGCGATCCGGCCGGTCTGCCGCACCGCCCCGACGCGTTCCTCCTCACCGCCACCACCGTCCACGCCGCCCGCGCGGCGGGGTAGGGCCGGTCCACCCGGCAAAGGAGCGGCGGCGTACGATCGGCCGGTTCCCGCCTGTTCGAGGAGTTGCGTCCGGTGACCGCTGTCCTCCCGCCGCCGCGTGCGGCTTCCGGCCTGCTGTCCGTGCGGCGCGTGCCCCGGGTGGAGGACGGTGAGCGGCTGGACGCTCTGCTGTGGGAGGCCGGGCCGGGCTGGCGGATGATCAGCAGCGCTGTTCTGGGCGGCGGGCTCGGGGAGCGTGCCTGGGTCCTCAATGCGCAGGTCTCGCACGGTTACCGGCGTACCGATCCGGCCCGGCACCTGGCCGCGCTCGCGCACGGGGCGGGTGCCACGGGGCAGGGGGTGGGACTGATGACGGCGGCCGCGGTGTCCGCCTACGCGTGGGCGGGGGACGGCGGGACGGAGGCGGTCGCGACGGCGGGGGTGGACGTGCGCGGGTGGGCTGCCTCCCCGGTGCCGGGCAGCGCGGAACCGGCCGGTCCTGGCACGATCAACATCGTCGTCGCCGTGCCGGTGGCGCTGACGGACGCCGCGCTGGTCAACGCCGTCGCCACGGCGACCGAGGCCAAGGTGCAGGCCCTCCTCGACGCCGGGTACGACTGCTCGGGCACCCCCACCGACGCGGTGTGTGTCGCCGCGCGGACGCCGCTGCCCGGCGGTGAGGTGCACGCGTTCGCCGGTCCCCGCGCGCTGTGGGGCGCGCGGCTGGCGCGCGCCGTGCACCGGGCCGTGCACGCGGCCGTGCCCGCCTGCCCCTGACGCCGCCAAAGCCCCTGCGGCGCCCTACCCGAGCAGGGCGCCGAGCGATGGTTTTCAGCCAAGCGCGAAGGGGGCCGCATACCGGTGGATGGCACGGGCACACGGCTCCGCGTCAGAGAGGTTGACGGAAAGGGTGGGGTTCGCGGTGTTCGTGCGCAACAGGGTGGGCAGAACGGCGGCGCTCGCGGTGGCCGGGGTGGTGGCGTGTGTGCCGCTGGCCGCGTGCGGGAGCGACGACGGGGCCGAGGGCGGCGACGGCAAGCAGTCGAGCGAGCCGGCGGGTGGGCAGCAGGCCGGTGGCGACACCGAAGCGGTGCGCGCCGCCTACGACACGACGTCGAAGGAGGAGTCGGCCACTTTCACGCTGAAGTCGGTCACCGAGGCCGGGTCGGAGAAGGTGGAGGCCAGCGGCGAGGGAATGCTCGACTTCGCCAGCGGCGAGAGCGAGATGACGATCACCGCGGAGGGGACGGAGATCGAGCAGCGCGTGGTGGACGGCGTGCTGTACCAGAAGCTGCCGCAGGACCAGACGCCCGCGTCGGGCAAGCCGTGGGTGAAGATCGACCTGGCGGAGCTGGCGCAGACGCAGGGTGTGAACGGCGGCTCGCAGCCCAACAACCCGGCGGCGACGGCGGAGTTCGCCAAGGCGATTTCCGAGGAGGACGTCAAGGAGCTGGGCAGCGAGGAGATCGAGGGCGTCAACACCACGCACTACCGGGTGGAGATCGACGTCGCGGAGCTCGAACAGGGCGAGCAGCTGCGGAAGACGCTTGGCGAGGCGATTCCGATGGAGCTGTGGCTGGATGAGGACGGCTTGATCCGGCGCCAGCAGCTGGAGCTGACGGTGCGGCCTCCGGAGGGCGCCTCCCAGAGTGCCTCCGCCGCGCCCGACCAGGCCACGGTCCGCACGGTGATGACCTTCAGCGACTTCGGCACGGACATCTCCGTGGAGGCGCCGCCCGAGGGAGAGACCACCGACATGACCGAAGAGGCCGGGCAGCAGGGACAGCCGGAGCAGCAGTAGGGGACAGCCGCAGGACAGTACCGGAGCGAGCTGCCGCTCCTGCGTGCCGGCCACACGGCTGGAGCGCGCCTGCTGCCCCGCGCTGATGTCTGCGACAGCGGTTCCGCAGCGGTGCCGTGGCGGCCTTCGACGAGCTCGTCACGGCGCCGCGTGCGGCGCTGCCCGGGGTGGCGTGCGCGGTGTCTGCTACTTCGTGGCCACGATGAGGGGGGACGCGGCGAGGACGTCGAGGGTTTCGACCGTGCGGAAACCGGCGGCGGTGAGCCAGGCGCGGTAGGTGCTGAGCGGGAAGACGTCGCCGTGCTCGGAGAACAGCAGCAGGTCGGTGGCGGCGAACACCAGGGGGAGGTCCGGGGCGGTGCGGGCCTCGTTGGGCAGCCAGTCGCCGATCAGCAGCGTGCCGCCCTCGCGCAGCGCGGCGTACGCCTTCTCCAGCAACCTCGGACCCCACCGTGGCCCCTCGGTGTGGACGATGTACCCGAGGGTCACCAGGTCGTAGCCGGTACCGAACTCGACGTCGCGGAGGTTGCCGCAGCGGTGCTCGTAGCGGTCGGCGACGCCGAAGCGTGCGGCGTGGGCGCGGGTGACCTCGGTGACCTCCGCGTGGTCCACCGTCGTCACCCGGGCCTCGGGCTGGTCCAGGGCGAAGGCCAGCGACCACGCTCCGGACCCGGCGGCGACGTCGAGGATGCGGCGGATGCCCGCGCGGGTGGGTTCCGGCAGGGCGGCGACGGCGGCGCGCGCGGCGCCGAAGCTCATCGGGAACCAGGCGGAGACCAGGGCGGGGAAGTTGGCCTTCCCGTCCTGCTCCTCCTCCCAGCGCGCGGTGGGCTCGCCGGTGCGTACGACGTCCGTGAGGCGCGGCCACCGCGACCACAGGGTGCGCGTCTCGTGGCACAGGTCGCCCAGGTAGGAGGGCGAGTCGCGGACGAGGAAGCGGCGGGCGGCCGGGGTGAGGGTGTAACGGGGCTGCGTGATAGGGGTGTTGGTGCCTTCCCCGGCAGAGTCTGGCGGGGTCGCCGGGTCGAGGTAGCCGAGCGCGATGAGGGCGTCCAGCAGGCGGCGTACGCCGCGCGGGTGCGCGCCCGCCGCGGTGGCGACAGCCTCGGCCGTGCGGGCACCGGCCGCGAGATGGGAGAAGAGGTCGAGTTCGACGGCGGTGACCAGCACTTGCGTCGCGCGCGGAGCCCACAGGTCGTCGATGATCTGCTCCGGGGTGACGAAACCGCCGCCGGACGCCTCGCCGCCCTGGCTGCCGCTGCCGTCGTCGATCGCCTCGCTCACCACATCCGACTCCTTTCGACTTTGCTCACTTAACGCGCTTATCTTGCCTGACGATTACTGTTGATGATCGGATCGTTACGATACTGGTCGGCCGGTCGAACGCGGGGTGGGCGCGAGCGCGTTGCCGGGCCGGATGCCTGAGTCGTTGAGATGGGGATGAGACATGACCGCCAGGAGCCCGCACACCACCGGTCCCAGCGCGCTGAGCCTGCTGGACATCCTGCGTGACCGGGTGGAGGGGGACCCGGACTCCGTCGCCTTCACCTTCCCGCGCTTCGACGAGCGCACCGGGCTGGAGCTGCCCGCCACGCACCTGACGCGCGGGCAGCTCGACGCGCGCGCCCGTGCCGTCGCCGCGACCTTGCAGGCGCACGGCGCGGGCAAGGGCCGCGTCCTGCTGCTGCTCCCGCCCGGACCGGATGTCGTCGCCGCGCTGTTCGGCGGCTTCTACGCGGGCTGCTGCGTGGTCACCTGCGCGCCGCCGCAGGGCGAGGCCACGCGGGAGGAAAGGTATCTGCAGATCGGCGCGGACGCCGACGTGGCGGCCGTCGTCGTCCACAGCGCGCGGCGCGCCGAGTTGCAGGCGGCCTGGTCGGCGTCCACCGCGCCGGACGTGCCGTGGCTGGAGATCGACGGCAGCGGCGGGGCGGCGCCCCAGGACTGGATACCGCCCGTCGTCAGCGGCCGCGACCTGGCGCTCCTCCAGTACACCTCGGGCTCCACCGGCCTCCCCAAGGGGGTGATGGTCTCCCAGGACAACCTGCTCGAACAGCTCCGCGTCTTTAGGGACCAGGCCGAACTCCCCGACGGCGCGGACGTGGTGACGTGGATGCCGGTCTACCACGCGCTCGGCATCGCGGGCACGGTCACCCTGTCGCAGTTCGTCGGCGGCCGCTGCACCGTGCTGACGCCGGACGACTTCATCGCCGAACCGTTCCGCTGGCTCAAGGCCGTCTCCGACGCCACCGCGCCCGTCTTCAGCTGCGGCCCGAACTTCGCCTACGACCGCTGTGTCGAACGCGTCACGCCCGAGCAGCGCGCCCAGCTCGACCTCAGCCGCTGGCACTCCGCGTTCAATGCCGCCGAGCGCATCCAGCTCCGCACCATCGAGGCGTTCACCGAGACGTTCGCGCCGCACGGCTTCCGGCGCGAGGCGTGGTTCCCCGGCTACGGGCTCACCGAGGTCACGCTCGGCATCTGCGGACGCCGTGGCCCGAGGCCCCTGGCGCTCACGCTGGACGCGGCGGCGCTGGAAGCCGGACACGCGCGGTCTGCCGACGCGGCAAGCAGGGCGGACGCCGCCGGTGACGCGGCGCCTGTGGCCGACGTCGCCGCGCACCAGACCGACACCGCGCACCAGACCGACACCGCGAACCCGGCCGCCGCCGCGCACCAAGCCGTCGCCGCGACCCCCGCCGACACCGCGAACCCGGCGGACGGTGCCGCGCGCACCGCCGACGCCACCGCGCACCCGGCCGCCGCCGCGCGCACGGCCCACCTCGTCGGCTGCGGTGTGCCGCACCCGCGCGTGCGGCTGCGCATCGTGGACCCGGCCGCGTACACCGAGTGCGCCGAGGGCGAGGTCGGCGAGATCTGGGTGGCGGGCGCGGTCGTCAACCAGGGCTACTTCCGCCGCCCCGAGCAGACCGCCGAGACCTTCGACGGCCGCCTCGCTGACGGCGACGGCCCCTACCTGCGCACCGGTGACCTCGCGTTCCGGCACGGGGACGAGATCGTGGTGTGCGGGCGGCTCAAGGAGCTGATCATCATCCGGGGCCGCAACATCCACCCGCAGGACGTGGAAGCCGCCGCCCGCCGCGCCCACCCGGCGCTCGCGACGGCACCGGCCGCCGCGTTCTCGGTGGACGCCGACGAGGGTGAACGGCTCGTGCTGGTGCAGTCCGTCACCGACCCGGCCGGCCCGGAACTCGACCTGCCCGCGCTGGCCGCCGCCGCCCGGAGCGCGGTCGCCGCCGACCAGGCGGTCGAGCCGCACGCCGTCGTGCTCGTCACGCCGGACCAGATCCCGATGACCGGCAGCGGCAAGATCCGCCGCACCACCTGCCGCCAGAGCTACCTGGACGACGCGCTCAAGACCCTGCACGTGAGCGAGGCCCCCGCACCCGCCACCACGGGCGGCCCCGGCCCCGAGGCCGCCGGTCCCGCCGGACAGCCCACCACCGAACCCGCCGCCCCGGCCACCCCGTTGCGGTCCATGACGCTCGCGCTGCCCGCCGAGCTGCGGCCCCAGGTGCTGGCCGCCGAGATCCGGCGCCGTATCGCCGCCGGGCTCGGCGTGGAGCCGGAGGCCGTGGCCCCGGACCAGCCGCTCGTGCGGCTCGGCCTGGAGTCGCTGCGCACCGTCGAGCTGCGCCAGGCGCTGGCCCGCGACTTCCACGTCACCCTGCCGCTCGCCGAGTTCCTGCGCGGCACGGTCGAGGAGCTGGCGGCCCGTATCGACGCCGGGCTGCGCACCGACGCCCCCGGCGATCCCGGTGCCGACGCCGCCCCCCGCGACGCCACCGGTCCGCAGCTCACCCCCGACCCCGGCGCCCGGCACGAGCCGTTCCCGCTCACCGAGATCCAGCACGCCTACCTCGTCGGCCGGGGCAGCGGCTACGACCTCGGCTCCACCTCCATCCACCTCTACACCGAGTACGACACCCCCGCGCTGGACCTGCCCCGGCTGCGCGAGGCGCTGAACGCCCTGGTCCGGCGGCACGAGATGCTGCGGGCCGAGGTGCGCTCGGACGGCACGCAGCGCATCCTGCCCGCGTCCGAGACGGGTGAGGTACCCGTCACCGAGTACGACCTGCGCGGCACCGACGCCGACCGGCGCGCAACCCACCTGCGGGAGCTGCGCGCCGAGCTGAGCCACCAGGTCATGCCGCTGGACGCCTGGCCCCTGTTCGATGTCCGCGTCACCTGGACCGGTGGCCCGGGGGCCGAGGACACCCGGGCCCGGGTGCACATCGGCATCGACCTGCTCGTCGCCGACGTCGCCAGCGTCCGCCTGTTCTTCCTCGAACTCGGCGACCTCTACACCGACCCGGGCGCCGACCTCCCCCCGCTCACCGTCTCCTTCCGCGACTACGTGCTCGCGGCCCGGCACCTGCGCGACTCCGATGCCTACACCCGCGACCTGGCCTACTGGCGCGAGCGCGCCGAGACGCTGCCGCCCAACCCACGGCTGCCGCTGCGCGTCCACGGTGAAGTGGCCTCCGACGGCCCCGTCCGCCGCACCCGGCGCGCGGCCCGGCTGGACGCCGCCGCCTGGTCCCGGGTCCGCGAGCGCGCCGCCGCCCGGGGCCTCACCCCGTCAGCCGTGCAGCTCGCCGCCTACGCCACCGTGCTCGGCACCTGGTCCCGTGACGGCCACTTCACCGTGGACGTGCCGCTGTTCAACCGGCACCCGCTGCACCCCGACATCGACCGGATCATCGGCGACTTCACCACCGTCACCCTGCTGGAGATCGACCTGCGTCCCGGCGGCGGATTCACCGCGCTGGCCGAACGCGTCCAGCGGCAGCTGTGGCAGGACCTGGAACACCGGCTGGTCAGCGGCGTCGAGGTGATGCGCGAGATCACCCGCGAACGCGGGCTGCCTGCCACCGACTTCGCCTCCGTCGTCTTCGCCAGCGCCCGCGAGCAGGGCCGCGACCAGGAGTTCGCGCACGGCGAGCTGGGCGCGCGCTGGCTGGGGGAGACGGTGTACGCGGTCTCGCAGACGCCGCAGGTGCTGCTCGACCACCAGGTCTACGAGGACCGGGGTGCGCTGTCCTTCAACTGGGACGCGGCCGAGGCGGTGTTCCAGCCGGGCGCGCTGGACGCCATGTTCGACGCCTACACCCGGCTGCTGCACGCTCTCGCCGCCGAGGACGAGGGTGCCTGGGACGCGCACGGCGCCACCACCACCATGCCGGACGCGGACCGGGCGCTCATCGCCGCCGCCAACGACACCGGCGGCCCGCTGCCCGAGGGCCTGCTGTGCACCGGCTTCCTCCAGCAGGCCGCCGCCCACCCCGGGCGCACGGCGGTCGTCGCGGCCGGGCGCACCCTGACCTACGGCGAGCTGCACCGGCACGCCTGCCGCCTCGGGCACCGGCTGCGGGCGGCGGGCGCGGCCCCCGGGCGGCTGGTCGGCATCGCGCTGGGCAAGAGCGTGGAGCAGGTGGTCGCGGTGCTGGCCGTGCATCTCGCGGGCGCCGCGTACCTCCCCGTCGATCCGGGGCTGCCGCCCGCCCGGCAGGACTGGCTGCTGGAGCACTCCGGCGCGACGCTGCTGCTGACACCGGGCGAGCCCGCCGGGCGGACGTGGCCCACGGGCGTCACCACGCTGCCCGTCACGCTGGACGCCGATGATGCCCCGGAGCCGGGGGCGCCCGGGGAACAGGCGGAGCCGCTGGAGCCTGTGCAGGCGCCGGACGACCTCGCCTACGTGCTCTACACCTCCGGCTCGACGGGCACCCCCAAGGGCGTCGCCGTCTCGCACCGGGCGGCGCTGAACACCGTCGCCGACTTCGCCGACCGGTGCGGGCTGGGGCCCCGGGACACGGTGCTCGGGGTCTCCGCGCTCGGCTTCGACCTCTCCGTCGCCGACCTGTTCGGCCTGCTCGGCGCGGGCGGCACCGTCGTGCTCCCGGAACCGGACGCCACCGGTGACCCGGGTCGCTGGCTGGATCTGATGGCCGAACACCGCGTCACCGTGTGGGACTCCGTACCGGCGCTGCTCCAGATGCTCGTAGACGACGCTAGTCACAGCACCGCCAGTCCCAGCACCTCCACTCACGGCATCGTGCGGCAGCCTGACGAGCACTCCGGCACCGCGCCGCGGCCTCACCCCGCGTTCGCGCACCTGCGGGCGGTGTGGCTGTCCGGTGACTGGGTGCCTGTGGACCTGCCCGGACGGCTGCGCGCGCTCGCGCCTGGGGCCCGGGTCACGGCGGCCGGTGGTGCCACGGAGGCCGCGATCTGGTCCGTCGCCCACGAGGTGGTGCCCGAGGACGCCGGGCGGGACTCCATCCCGTACGGCACGGCGATGCGCAACCAGACCATCGACGTGCGCAACGACCGGCTGGAGCCGTGCCCCGTCGGCGTCACCGGCGAGATCTGCATCGGCGGTACCGGACTGGCCGACGGCTACTGGCGTGACCCCGAGCGCACCGCCGCCGCCTTCGTCACCGACCCGGCCACCGGGGACCGGCTCTACCGCACCGGCGATCTCGGCCGCTGGCTGCCGCACGGCGAGATCGAGATCCTGGGACGCGAGGACCAGCAGGTCAAGATCCGTGGGCATCGCATCGAGCTGGGCGAGATCGAGGCGGTGCTGCTGCGCCAGCCGGAGGTGAGCGCCGCTGCGGTGACCGTCATCGGCGGGAACGGCACCCCGCGCCGCCTGGCCGCCGTCGTCGTCCCCTCGCACGCGCCGCAGGCCCACGCCGCCGCCGAGGACGCCGCCGTCCACGCGGGCGCCGGTACCGGCGCTGACGTGGCCGGGAGCGCCGGGGGAGCCGGGAGCACCGAGGGAGCCGGGAGCGCCGACGCCGCCTACCGCGAGCCCTTCGGTGACGTCATCGCCGACCCGATGGAGCGCCTTGCCTTCAAAGCCCGCCGCCTGGGCCTGCGCACCGATCTGCCCGGCCCCGCGCACGCCCTGCCCGGCGCCCGGCCCACCGCCGCCCCGGCCCGGGCCAGCCACCGCGCGTACGCCCCCGAGCCCGTCTCCCTTGACGCGCTCGCCCGCCTGCTGGAACCCCTGCGCGCCTACGAGGGCGGCGCGCTGCCCAAGCACCGGTACGCCTCCGCGGGCGGCCTCTACCCGGTGCGGACCTACCTCTACCTCGCCCCCGGCCGCGTCACCGGGCTGGACGGCGGCGTCTACTACCACGACCCGCGTGCACACCGGCTGGTCCGCGTCACCCCGGGCGCGGCACTCGACGCGGAGGTGCACGTCCCGGACAACCGGGAGCTGTTCCGAGAGGCCGCGTTCTCCGTCCTCTTCGTGGCGCGGCGCAGCGCCGTCGATCCCCTCTACGGCACCCGCGCCCGCGACTTCTGCCTGCTGGAGACGGGCCAGATGGCGCAGTTGCTGGAGGAGGCCGCCCCCGGCAGCGGGCTCGGCCTTTGCCAGGTCGGCGTGCTGCACGCCACCGAGGGGCTGCGCCGCGCGCTGGCCCTCGGTGCCGACGACGAGCTGCTGCACGGCCTGCTGGGCGGCGGACTCCTGCCCCCGGGCGCGTCCGCTGAGGCCCAGCCCGCTGGGACCGGGCGTCAGCAGCCGCTTGAGGTACTGCTGCGGGAGCGGCTCGCGGCGGTGCTGCCCACACCGCTCGTCCCGGCCGCGTTCACCGAAGTGCCCCGGCTGCCGCTCACCCCGCGCGGCAAGCTGGACCGGGCCGCGCTGCACCGGCTGGCGGCGGACGCGGCGACCCCGCGCACTCCGGCGGCCGGTGCCTCCGCCGGCGCCCGGCCCCCCGAGGCCCCGCCCGCCGACGGCGCGGGCTCCGACGCCGAGCGCGCGATCCTCGGTGTCCTGCGCACCGAGCTGCGCCTGGACACCGTCACCGTGCACGATGACCTGCTGGACCTGGGCGTGGACTCGGTGGTCATGGTCCGCCTGCACCGGGCCATCCAGACGGCGCTGGGACGCACCTTCCCGTTGGCCACGATGTTCGAGCGGACCACCGTGCACCAGCTGGCCAGCCACCTCGCGGAGTCCGACGCGGCCCCGTCACCGTCCGCGCCGGACGCGCCCGACACCTCCGGCGCGCCCGCCACACCGCCCGCGTCCGCCACCCCTCCGCCCGCCCGCACCCGAGCCGAACGCCGCCGCGCCGCCCGGCGCCAGGTCTAGTGCCGCGTCAGCCAAGGTTCGCCCCGTCGCGCCTCCCCCAGCCTGGCGGCTGGGCGGTGCCCCCAGGCACGGCGCCTCGCGGCGTTGCCGAATCGACCGAGTAGGCCCACTACGAGGTCGATCCGGCGCCTTGCGACGCACCGCACCGGACGCCGCTCCTTGACGGGCAAACCCTGACTGACACGGCACTAGCGAGGACCGCCATGACCCACCCCACCCCGGCACTCCGCCTGTTCTGCCTGCCCTACGCGGGCGGTGCGGGCCGCATCTACGCCGACTGGCGGCAGGCGCTCCCGGCCACCGTCGAAGTCTGCCCCGTCGAACTCCCCGGCCGTGGCACACGGTTCACCGAGCCGGTGCACACGGCACTGGAACCGCTGATCGACGACGTCGCCGCCACCGTCACCGCCGGGCTCGACCACCCCGGCCAGCCGTACGCGCTGTATGGGCACAGCTTCGGCGCGGTCGTGGCGTTCGAGACCGCGCGGCGCCTGCACGCCCGGGGCCGCCCGCCCGCCCGGCTCGCGGTCGCGGCCTTCCGCTCCCCGGGCATGCCGCCCGCCGCGTCCCCCCTGTCCGAGCTGCCCGACGCCGAGTTCCGCCGCTTCCTCGGCGACCTCGGCGGCACCCCGCGCGTCCTGCTGGAGGACGAGGCGTTCATGGAGCTGATGCTCCCCGTCATCCGCGCGGACTTCCACCTCGCCGAGACCTACGGCAACCGGCCGGACGCCCGCGTCGGCTGCCCGCTCGTCATCTTCGGCAGCGCGGACGACCAGCGCTTCACCCTGCCCGAGGTGCGCGGCTGGACGCACCACACCACCGCGTCCGCCACCTTCCACCAACTCCCCGGCGACCACTTCTTCCTCCACAGCCACCGCGACCTGCTCCTGAAACACCTGGCCACGGAGCTGACCAGCTGACCCGCCCCAGGCTGCCCCTGCCCTCGCCCCCGGGCGGGGAGGGGCAGCCTGGCCACCCGCCACCGCCGCTGGCCGCCCGGAGCGCTGGGATCTCAGCAGGTCACAGCCGGTCCCGGCGGCTCGGGAAGCCGTTGTCAGTGGGGTCTGCGAGGATGACGAACAGCTGGAGAGCTTGGGCGAGGAGAGGGCGCGACGCGATGGCGGAGAAGGCGGCGAACCTGGTCAGCGAGGATTTCCCACGGCTGGCCGACCCGTTCCGGCGCGAGCTGCTGGCGCACTGCTACCGCATGCTGGGCTCGGTGCACGACGCCGAGGATCTGGTGCAGGAAACCTACCTGCGGGCCTGGCGGGCATTCGACTCGTTCGAGGGCCGTTCCTCCATCCGCACCTGGCTGCACCGCATCGCCACGAACACCTGCCTGGACGCGCTGGCCAGCCGCAGCAGGCGGCCCCTGCCCACGGGGCTGGGCGCGCCGAGCGCGGAGCCGCGTGAGGAGCTGGTGGAGCAGCGCGAGGTGCCCTGGCTGGAGCCGGTGCCGGACGCTCTGGTCGGGGCGGACGGGGCGGACCCGGCCGCCGTCGTCACCGGGCGGGAGAGTATCCGGCTCGCCTTCATCGCCGCCTTGCAGCATCTGCCGCCCAGACAGCGCGCGGTCCTGCTGCTGCGGGACGTGCTGAGGTGGCGCGCCGCCGAGGTCGCCGAGCTGCTGGACACCACGGTGGCGTCGGTCAACAGCGCGCTCCAGCGGGCCCGTGGCCACCTCAGGCATGCCGCCCTGGTCGAGGACACCGTCGTCGAGCCCACGGGGAAGGAACAGCGCGAACTGCTCGACCGGTACGTCGCCGCCTTCGAGACGAAGGACGTGGCGGAGATCGTCAAGCTGTTCAGCCAGGAGGCCATCTGGGAGATGCCGCCGTTCACCGGCTGGTACCAGGGCCCCGCCGCCATCGGCGAGCTGATCGACACCCGCTGCCCCGGTGGGCCAGGCGACATGCTGCTGGTGCCCACGGCGATGAACGGCCAGCCCGCCTTCGGCCTCTACATGCGCGGGGAGGACGGCGCGTACTGGCCGTTCCATCTCCAGGTGCTCACGCTCACCGGCGCCGGTGTCGCGCACGTGGCCGCGTTCTTCGAACCGAAACTGTTCGCCACCGCCGGGCTGCCGGAGTTCCTGCCCGCCCGCCCGGCGGACTGATACCCGGGAGGTCCGACGTCGTGGACGCCACCCTGCTGCGCCTCGTCGGGGCGGCGACGGCCGCCTACGGGCTGCTGGTCAGCGCCCGCCCCCGGCTGCTCGCCCGCCCCTCCGGGCTGGTGGACGCCACCGGCCACACCGCTCCCGCGACGGCGATCGCGCTCGGCCCGCTCGCCTGGCGGGACGCGGCCAGCGGGCTGGCGATGCTGACCGCGCCGAACGACACCGCGCTGCGCACCGCCACCGCCGTGCGCATAGCCGCCGACTTCGGTGACGCCGTGCTGCTGGGGCGCACGCTGCCCGGCCGTACCCGGCGCTGGGGCGCGGTGGCTGTCTCCGTCGGCTGGGGCTCGCTGTCGGTCGCCGGGCTGCTGCGCACCCCGCCCCGGCGCTCCGGGGCGGGGTGCGGTGCGCGGCGTAGGGGGGTGGGGCGCTGTGCGGGGAATCGCTGAGCGGCGCGGCTGAGTGGCAGGCGGGCGGGTCGCCGGACGCTGGGCAGGGCGGGCGTTCCCGGCAGAAGACGGGGTAGGTGGCAATCCGGAGCGGCCGTGGGGCCGAATCGCCAGAGAGACCCCGCACCTGCGGGGATGATCCGGAGGCAACCACCCGTGGAACACTCCCGCTACGCGCTGTACTCGTCCCCCTCCGAGCCCGGTGCTCTGGTGCTGCTCCTGCACGGCGGCCGGTCTCAGGCGCTGGAGGCCCCGCCCAGGCCGAACCTGCCCGGCCTGCGGATGCGTCCCTTCGCCCGTGCGCTGGCCCGCTCCTGCGCCGGGCTGCGGCCCGTGGTGGCGCAGGTCCGCTACCGGCACCGGGGCTGGAACGGCGAGCGGGCCGACGCCGCGCGGGACGCCGAGGCCGCGCTCGCCGAGCTGGTGCGGCGGCTGGGTCCGGTGCCCGTGGTGCTCGTCGGCCACTCCATGGGCGCCCGCGCGGCCCTGCGCGTCGGGGACCACCCTCAGGTACGCGGCGTCGTCGGGCTGGCACCGTGGTGCCCGGCGGGGGAGCCCGTCGCGCACCTGACGGGGCGGCGGCTGGTGCTGCTGCACGACGAGAGCGACCGCATGACCGATCCGCGCGGTACCTGGTCCCTCGTCGCCCGGGCCCGCCTGGCCGGGGCGTCCGCGTGCGGCGTCGTCCTCGGGGGCAGCGACCACGCGATGCTGCGCCGCGCGGGTCTGTGGCACCGGCTGGCCGCCACCGTGGCGCGCGGCCTGTTCGACCCCGGCACGCTGCCGCCCGCCGTCGCCACCGCGCTGGCGGCCACCGGGCAGGACGCGCCCGGCCTGCTCACCCCCGCCCACGTTCTGGACGCCGGTGCCACCACGCCGCGACCGGAGGACACCTCGCGCCGCGTCCGCTGAGGCGGCCCGGCGTGCGGGTCGCCGTCGCGCGGGAGCTGGCAGGCGTTCCGCATGGTCAGGCGCTAGCTGTAGTGATCCGGAGCGTGGTGCGCGCGGGCGGCTGATCGGCGGGTGGCCGCGCGGTTGACCAGGTGGGCGGCGAGGAAACCGAGCGAGTTCAGCGCCGTGTGGGCCAGCGCCGGGGCCAGCAGGCTGCCACTGCGCCGCCGCAGCAGGCCGAACCCGACACCCGCGACCGTGGTGACGGCGACGTTGCCCGCCACCGTGGCGAGCCGTCCGGGACCGGAACGCGGGTCGTCGCCGGTGCCCGTGGCGCGCCGGGTGGTGGTGGCGTGCCCGGAGTCGGTGGCGGGACGGGGGACGCCGCCCGCGTTCAAGCCCGCCGCGCTCGCGCGAGCCAGCGCCGGATTCGCCTCCGCCAGCGCTACGGACGGCATCACGTGCCACAGCCCGAACAGGGTGGCGGCCATCGCGTCCGCCCGCCGTCGGCCGTAACGGGGTGCGAGCAGGGTGGGCAGCACGCCCCGGAAGGCCCACTCCTCCAGCAACACCGTGCCCAGCGGCACGTCCACGAGCGCCTGCCGCAGCACACCGGGGAGCGTGGGCTCCGCCCGGCGGTCGGCGAACAGGCGGCGCGTTCGGGGGAGCGCGGCGCCCACCGCGTAGACGCAGGCCACCGCCACGCCCGACACCGCGCCGTACCGCACGCCACGCCGCGCCTGCGGTACGCCCAACCCCACCTGCGCCCGCGTCAACCCCGCCCGCCGGGCCACCCCGGCCAGCGCCACGGTGGCCACCACCGACACCGCGATCCCCGGCGCTGGCCCCACTCGCGGCTTCACCACCTGCGCGGCTCCCAGGACCGCCACCGCCACCCGCACGCCTGCCATGCGGTGACCCTCTCACGTCCGCACCCGCCCGATCCCGCGCACCCGGCGCCGCTCCCCACGGGCTGGTGCGGGGAGCGGCGTCGGTGTGAGGGATTCGCCTCCTTAATCCGTGCCGTGACTCATGTGGCTCGCTTGACGCGCATCGCCGCCACCGCGCACGCGATGCCCAGGCAGAAGGCGAGCACGCCGAGAATGATGTTGTTCCAGATGACGCCCGCGTCGGGGCTGGTACCGACGATCCACGGCGAGATGAACAGCCACACGCCGATGGCGCTGATGGCCCAGCTCATCCCGTACATCCGCTCGGGAGCCATCGTGAAGCCCAGAGCCATCAGGCCCAGGGCCACACCGATAATCAGGTTGTGGGTGGCCAGCGCGGCCTGGTTGCCGGAGAAGTTCACCACCCACGGGGAGACGGCGCAGTACAGACCGAGCAGGAACACCGGCCCGTCGACAAACGCCACGTCCTTGCCGCCGAGCATGCGCTCGTAACGCTCCCGCATCTCGGAGACATCGGGGTGACCTGCCAGATCTTCCCTGCGGTGGGAGACGCCTTCTCTACGGTGTGAGACGTCGGCCATGCGACTCGCCCCCTTAGGACTCGGCTACAGCAGGCCTGATCGCCACTTTCATTGTGCGCCTGTATGCCCCAAAGCGACAGATAAAGAGCATAACGTCTCGTACCCGTCCAGTAGGCAGGGAGAAGTTACTTGCCCTGGCCAGCCCCTGGCGGGCCGATAAGACTGCTTGCGGTGGCATAGAGCCACACCGGCCCGTCACCGCGCAGAGGGGGTCTTCGCCGCCCACGGTGCGCCCCGGCCAAGTGCACCGAGCGGACGGTCCGGGAGGCTCTTCACGCGGCGAGCTGGCGCGGGCGCTGGCGTCACGCCGTCAGCAGGACGCCCGCGTACGCGCCGCCCGCGATGACGGCCCAGGCGGCGGCGCCGAGGGCGGCGAGGCGCCAGCCGGTGCGGGCGAGCGAGGGCAGGTGGACGCCGGTGCCGAGCCCGAACAGGGCCGCCGCCAGCAGCACTTCGCGCAACCCGGCGGCGGTTTCCAGCAGCCCTGGGGGCAGCAGACCGGTACTGCGGACGGCGGCCAGGGCGAGGAACCCGGCCACGAACAGCGGCACCAGCGGCGGACGCCGGCCCGTGGTGCCGTGGGTGTCGTCGCCCGCACCGTGCTCCCGCCGCCGCCAAGCCGACACGCCCACCGCCGCCACCATCGCGGCCAGCGGCGCCAGCAGCACCACCCGCATCAGTTTCACCAGCACGGCGTCGGCCAGCGCCGCGTCACCGGCGGTCTGCGCGGTGGCCACCACCTGGCCGACGTCGTGGACGCTCGCGCCCACCCAGCGGCCGAACGCGGCGTCCGTCAGCCCCAGTGGCCCGTGCAGCAGCGGCAGGACGGCGATCGCGAGCGTGCCGCACAGCGTCACCAGCGCGACGGAGGCGGCCACGTCCCGCTCGGCACTGCGCCGCCCCTCGCTGACCGCCGCGATGGCCGAGGCCCCGCAGACCGCGTAGCCGGTGGCGACGAGCAGCGGCTGGTCACCGGGCAGGCCGAGCCGCCGGCCCAGCCACAGGGTGCCGCCGAACGTCGCGGCCACGACCGCGAGGACCATCGTCACCGTCGCCCAGCCGAGCCCGAGCACCGCGCCCAGGCTGAGTTCGAGCCCGAGCAGCACCACCCCGGCGCGCAGCAGCCGCCGCCCGGCCAGCGTCAGCCCGGCACGCCCCCGGGACCGCGCGAACCCCCGCGACCACGGCAGGTGCGCGGCGCCGACGCCCAGCACGAGCGCCGCCGTCAGCACCGGCACGGCCGGGAGCAGCAGGTGCACCCCCCACGCCGCGACGACCCCGCCCGCGACGAGCCCGAGCCCCGGCAGCGGCCCCGCCCCGCCGCGCCGCCCCCCGGGACGCGGGCGCACGCGGCCTCCCGCTGCCCGCCCGGACTCCGCACCTGGGGCTACCGGCTGCTGGGCCGGGGAACGCCGGGCCACCGGTCGCCGCTCGCCTGTTCCGTCACCGGGGCGGGAACCGAGGACCGCCATCAGGCGTCGGCCGGGACGTCGTAGACGCGCCGCACGCTGGAGCCGAGCCGGGAGACGTCCGCGCCGTAGACGTGCAGGGATATCGCCCGCCGCGTACCGCCGTTGCGCACGCGGTGGATGTCGCCGGGCGGGGCGAAGCCGCACACCGCGCCGGGGGCGTTCACCACGTCCTCGGTGGCCACCAGCCGGGCGCGCCGCCCGGGTGCGGCGGCGGGCAGCAGCCGGTAGCGCCGCTCGTGCTCCTCGCCGGTGTGGACGCCGGTGACGCACCACGCGACGTGGTCGTGCACGGGCGTGCACTGGCCGGGCAGCCACACCAGCGCGACGAGGGAGAAGCTGCCGTCGTCCTCGGCGTGCAGCAGATGCTGGCGGTAGTGGTCGGGGTCGCCCTGGCACTGCGCGGACGTCAGCAGGTCCGCCGCGCCCAGCTGGGGCGTCAGCTTCTTCCCGACGAGGCGGGCGGTGACGTCCGGCGGCAGGCCGAGGGCCACGACCGCGCGGATTTCCTCGACCAGCGTGGCGAGCCGCCCGGTGACCCGGGGCACGCGAGCCGTGCCGGAACCGGGGCCAAAAGCCGTGCCGGTACGGGTGTGGGCGGTGGTGGAGCCGGGGGAAGGGGGCATGCGGGCAGCGTCACCGCGCCGCGTCCCGCACGTCCAACGAGGGTTTCTTCACCCATCCCAAACCCCGCTGATGGCCGCGCGGTCAGCAGCCGACGCGGTTCTCCGCCACCGTCCGCAGCTCCCGCAGCACCAGTGCCGTCGCCGGAGTCTCCAGGTGCTCGCGCAGCACGTAGGCGGAGATGTGACGGCGCGAGGCGGGGTCCAGCGCGCGGCCCACCACCTTGCGGTGCACCAGGAAGGACAGCACGAGCCCCGGCATCATCGCGATGCCGAGACCCTCGGCCACCAGGCTCTGCACCACCAGGTTGTCGTCCGTGGCGAACGCGATGTCCGGGGCGAAGCCCAGCTCGGCGCACTCGTGCAGGAAGTTGGCGCGGCAGCGCAGGCATCCGGCGATCCACCGGGCGTCGGACAGCTCCGCCAGGCGCACGGCGCGGCGCCTGGCCATCGGATGCTCAGCGGGCAGCAGGACCGTCAACTGGTCCTCCAGCAAGGGGGTCTCCACCAGCTCCGGCGGCACCTGTTCGCGCAGCCCCGGGTAGGTGAACGCGAGGGAGATGTCGGCCTCGCCGCGCACCACGCGGTGCAGCGAGTCGGGCGGTTCGCTCTCCTGCAACTCCACGCGTACCCCCGCGTGCCCGCTCGCCAGCCGGGCCAGTGTCTCCGGCACCAGCGTCGCGCTCGCGCTCGGGAACGCGCAGACCCGTACGCGGCCGGTCCGCAGGCGGCGCAGCGCGGTGAGCTGCTGCTGCGCGACGGTCATGCTGTCCAGGATCGACCCGGCGTGCCGGGCCAGCGCCTCGCCCGCCTCCGTCAGCCGCATACGGCGTCCGGCGCGCACGAACAGCGGCGCGCCCACGCCGCGCTCCAGCGCCCTGATCTGCTGGGTGATCGCGGGCTGGGTGTAGCCCAGCGCCCGGGCCGCCGCCGTGTAGGAGCCGGTTCGGACGACCTCGTGGAACGTCCGGAGGTGCCGCGATTCGAACATGGGCGAACGATAAGCGGAACTTGGGTGCACCGAACCGGCGGAATCCGGCCAACGGACGGACTGCGCCAGGAGCGAAACCGCCCTCCGTTCCTCACCTGTGGCCGAGCGCGGCTACCGGGTCTATTCGCAGTGCACCGGGCTTCAGCCCGGTGGTGAAGCGAATCTGAGAACTGCTTTGACCTCGGCTGTGTGCACCGATCCGGGCTGTTCACCTCAGCCCAGGTCAAAGCGGCCGGTGTTGCTGCTCGATGTACTGCTTCACGGTGCTGAGTGGTGCGCCGCCGGCGGACCCGGCGAAGTATGAGCCGGACCAGAGTCGTTGTGCCCGCCAGTAGTGGCGGGCGAGGTCGGGGAACTCTTGGCGCAGCCGCCGGGAAGAGACGCCCTTGAGGCTGTTGACCAGCCTGGACACGGCCACCTTCGGCGGGAAGTTCACGAGTAGATGGACGTGGCTGTTTCCACCGTTGAACTCGACCAGCTCGGCCTCGAAGTCCTCGCACACGGCCCGCATGATCTCCTCGCACCGCNGCACCGCGTCAGGTGCCGGTCGGCGAAGACCTTGTGCCGGTACTTCGTCACAAAAACCAAATGGACATGCATGCGGAAGACACAGTGACGACCAGTGCGAATGTTGTCATCGATAACCATAAACCAACTGTGTATCCTGATCCGCGTGCAGCTTCGGTACAGCTTCCGCCTGTACCCGAACGCCGGTCAACGCACGGCGCTGGCCAGGGCGTTCGGGTGCGCACGGGTGGTTTACAACGACGCCCTCCACGCCCGGGAGACCGCCCGCAGCGAAGGCAGGCCATTCCCGAAGACCGGCGACCTGTCGAAGCGGCTCATCACCGAGGCGAAGAACACCCCCGAGCGGGCATGGCTCGGCGAGGTGTCAGCCGTCGTGCTGCAGCAGTCGCTGCGCGATGTGGATGCGGCGTACCGGAACTTCTTCGACGGGCTGAAGGGCAAGCGCCCCCGCATGGGCGCACCCCGGTACA
>NZ_JAEVFI010000003.1:0-134117 GCF_019303495.1 Streptomyces sp. JJ66
CGTTGACTTTTGGTGCACTGTTGAGTTCTCAAGGAACGGACGCTTCCTTCGGACACCCTTCCAGGCCATCCTCCGGGCGCTTCCCTTCGGTGTCTCCAACTTTACCAGACTCTTTCCGGCCGGTTTCCCGCCCTGAATTTCGTCTCGAAGGAGTCGGAATCCTTTATTGCCTTTCGGCGCGTTCCAACGGTATCAGAAGATTTCCGTCGGATTTTCCATCCTCCCGGAACCCGTGGACACAACAGTGTCCGCGTTTCCCTGCGAGGTGGAGACGTAAACGTACTGGAGCGGGGCGCCAGGATGCAAATCCTGGCGCCCCGTGCCGACAGGGGAGGCTGACGGCGGGTCAGACCTCGACGACGACCGGGAGGATCATCGGTCGGCGGCGGTAGGCGTCGGACACCCACTTGCCCGCCGTCCGGCGCACCAGCTGCTGGAGCTGGTGCACCTCGGCAACGCCGTCCTGGGCCGCCTTGGCCAGCGCCTCGTCGAGCTTCGGTGTCAACGTGGAGAAGTCCGCGTCGTCGATGCCGGAGCCGCGGGCCTGGATGTGCGGCCCGCCGACGATCTTCCCCGTGGTGCTGTCCACCACGACGAAGATCGAGACGATGCCCTCGTCGCCCAGGATGCGCCGGTCCTTCAGCGCGGCCTCGGTGACGTCGCCGACGGAGAGGCCGTCCACGTAGACGTAACCCGCCTGCACCTTGCCGACGATGTTGGCCTTGCCCTTGACGAGGTCCACCACCACGCCGTCCTCGGCGATGACCACGCGGTCCCGTGGCACCCCGGTCTGCGCGCCCAGCTCCGCGTTGGCCCGCAGGTGCCGCCACTCACCGTGTACCGGCATCAGGTTGCGCGGCTGGCAGATGTTGTAGAAGAACAGCAGCTCGCCGGCCGAGGAGTGGCCGGAGACGTGCACCTTGGCATTGCCCTTGTGCACGACATTGGCGCCCCACCGCGTGAGCCCGTTGATCACGCGGTACACCGCGTTCTCGTTGCCCGGGATGAGGGAGGACGCCAGGATCACCGTGTCACCCTGGACGATCCGGATCTGGTGGTCACGGTTGGCCATGCGGGACAGGGCCGCCATCGGCTCGCCCTGGGAACCGGTGCACACCAGCACCACCTCGTGGTCCGGCAGGTCGTCCAGCGTCTTGACGTCCACGACCAGCCCGGCGGGCACCTTCAGGTAGCCCAGGTCCCGGGCGATGCCCATGTTGCGGACCATCGAGCGACCGACGAAGGCCACCCGGCGCCCGTGCTCGTGCGCGGCGTCGAGGATCTGCTGGATGCGGTGCACGTGACTGGCGAAGCTCGCCACAATGACCCGCCGCCTGGCGCGGGCGAACACCTGGTGCAGGACTTGCGAGATGTCCCGCTCCGGGGGCACGAAGCCGGGCACTTCGGCGTTGGTGGAGTCCGACAGCAGCAGGTCGATGCCCTCCTCACCGAGCCGGGCGAAGGCCCGCAGGTCGGTGAGGCGGCCGTCGAGCGGCAGCTGGTCCATCTTGAAGTCGCCGGTGTGCACCACCATGCCCGCGGGGGTGCGGATGGCGACGGCCAGCGCGTCCGGGATGGAGTGGTTGACGGCGACGAACTCGCAGTCGAAGGGGCCGATACGCTCGCGCCCGCCCTCGCGCACCTGAAGGGTGTAGGGGCGGATGCGGTGCTCCTGGAGCTTGGCCTCGATGAGCGCGAGCGTCAGCTTGGAGCCGATCAGCGGGATGTCGGGCTTCTCCCGCAGCAGGAACGGGACGCCGCCGATGTGGTCCTCGTGGCCGTGGGTGAGCACGATGCCGTCGATGTCGTCCAGCCGGTCCCGGATGGAGCTGAAGTCCGGCAGGATCAGGTCGATGCCGGGCTGCTCCTCCTCGGGGAACAGCACGCCGCAGTCAACGATCAGCAGCCGTCCGCCGTACTCGAAAACGGTCATGTTGCGGCCGATCTCGCCCAGGCCGCCGAGCGGGGTGACGCGCAGGCCGCCCTTGGGAAGCTTCGGCGGGGGGCCGAGTTCGGGGTGTGGGTGGCTCAAGAAACTCTCCTCACCACGCGCGCCACGCACCCGGCGGGGCGCGTGGCGCGCGCGTTGGTCGTGCGGTTCAGTTGTTCGGTATGCGGTTGTGAAGTCTGGTGCTACAGCTGTACCCCGCCGGCGGCGAGATCGCGCCTGAGCTGTTCGGTTTCGTCGTCCGTCAGCTCCACCAGCGGCAGGCGCAGCGGGCCGCCGGGCAGTCCCTGGCGGGCCAGGGCGGCCTTGGTGGTGATCACGCCCTGGGTACGGAACATACCGGTGAAGACGGGCAGCAGCTTCTGGTGGATCTCGGTCGCCTTGGCGACATCGCCGCTGAGGTAGGCGTCGAGCAGGGCCCGCAGCTCGGGGGAGACGACGTGGCCGACGACGGAGACGAAGCCCACCGCCCCGACGGACAGCAGCGGGAGGTTCAGCATGTCGTCACCGGAGTACCAGGCCAGCCCGGAGGCGGCGATGGCCCAGCTGGCGCGGCCGAGGTCGCCCTTGGCGTCCTTGTTGGCGACGATCCGCGGGTGCTCGGCCAGCCGGACGATGGTCTCGGTGTTGATCGGCACCCCGGAGCGGCCGGGGATGTCGTAGAGCATCACGGGTAGCCCGGTGCTGTCCGCGATCGCGGTGAAGTGCCGGTACAGGCCCTCCTGCGGGGGCTTGTTGTAGTAGGGCGTGACGGCGAGCAGCCCGTGGGCTCCGGCCTGCTCCGCGGCGCGGGCCAGCTTCAGGCTGTGCGCGGTGTCGTTCGTGCTGGCTCCGGCCACGACGTGCGCCCGGTCGCCGACGGCCTCCACAACCGCCCGCACGAGCTGTGCTTTCTCCGCGTCGGTAGTCGTCGGCGACTCGCCGGTGGTGCCGTTGACGACGATGCCGTCGTTGCCCGCCTCGACCAGGTGAGTGGCCAGGCGCTGGGCACCGTCCAGGTCGACGGCGCCGTCCGCGTCGAACGGCGTGACCATGGCGGTGAGGACCCGCCCGAAGGGCGTCTGCGGTGTGGAGGTCGGAGCCATAGGGTCCACGCTACTCGTAGCGCGGTGCCGCGCGCTCCCTCGGGGCGCCGCGATGCGGAGCCCGGCACTGTCTGCTCGGGGGTTCAGGCAGTGCCGGGTCCGTGGATTCAGCCTAAATGAACCCCCTTAAAAGCCGCAATCCGGACACATCAAGCGGTTACGGTGCTACCCGGCCGTTGGCGTTGAACGCGGCGTAGGTGAGGGGCATCAACCGGGCCCACTCGGCCTCCATCCGCTCCCCCACCAGCTCGATCTCGCGCTGCGGGAACGAGGGCACCTTCGCCAGTTCGTGCTGCGTGCGCAGGCCCAGGAAGTGCATCAGTGAGCGCGCGTTGCAGGTGGCGTACATCGAGGAGTACAGGCCCACGGGCAGCGTGGCCCGCGCCACCTCCCGGGCCACCCCGGCGGCCAGCATCTCCTGGTAGGCGGCGTACGCCTGCCGGTAGGAGTCCGTCATGGCCTTGGACACCAGTGTGTGCTGCTCCGCGGTGCCCGCGACGAACTCGTACTTGCCCGGCCGGCCCTGCTGCACCAGTTTGCGTTCCGCGTCCGGCACGTAGAACACCGGCTCCAGCCGCCGGTACCTGCCGCTCTCCTCGTTGTAGGAGTTGTGCACGACGATGCCGTCCGCCAGGAAGTTGTGCCAGGGACCTTCCACCGAAAGGTCGTACGTCATCTCCTCGCCGTCCTCCACGACGGCCGTGACGGTCTCCGGGCGAGCCACGGAGATCATTCCTCCCCGCCGGGCACCGGCCTGCTCGCGGGCGCTTTTCGCCGCATGGCACGCTTCGCACGCCGGTGCGAGGTTCGTCTCGTCCAGTGCCGTCCGGAGGTCTTCCACCACCGGTACGACGTGGTCGAGCGCCAGCTCCTCGCGCGGGAACTCCCCGGCGCACAGATGGCATGTGTCGCGCTCGCCGATCAGCCGTTCCCGCTGCATCGACGTCCAGACCCCGATACCCCGGCGGAGGCTCGGCGGAACCAGCCGCTCGGTGGGGCGCGGCGCGGTCCCCGTGGCCATGACCTGGTCTCCGGGGGCCAGCTCCCCCGCCTTCCGCCAGCCGCCTGGAGTCAGGATCGCGTGGTCCACCGAGCAGCGCAGTTCCCGCCCGCCGGACGTGGCCAGCTTGATGAGCCGCTTGACGCCCGACTCGTAGACGTCGGCGATCTGCGCCCGCTGCGCCTGCAGCGTCTCCTCGTCGTAGCAGCGGACATGGTTACGGCGCACCGAACCGAGATTGCGCAGCCGCGTGGACGGATGCTGTTCGCGGAACTCCAAGACCGTGGCCTCCGCCGCCTCGCGGCTGTCGAAGAGCCCAAGGTGGTGGGTGGTGTGCTGACGGCTCACCTGAGCCTGCCACTTGCCTGCCGTGCGGTGCCATGTCACTCCGCCCGCCGACCAGGGCAGCCGGTCTTCCACACCGTGGTGCCACTGCTGGTAGAGCTCGGAGATCTTCTCGCGCCGCAGGTGCCCCGCCTCGCTGACGAGGGTGACCTCCGAGTCCCCCGCCAGGCACCAGCCGACCCGGTGCCGGTGGAACTCGCGGAAGACGAAGAGGGGGGCGCTGATGAAGAACGTCATGGAGTTGTGCTCAAAGGGGCTGCCGTGGCGGTCCCGCATCAGGTAGTTGATCAGACCCCGGGAGCGTTCCGGGTCCTTGGTCAGTTCCTCCAGGGACTGCTCCCCCGCCGTGGACACGCGAGCGGCCCACAGCACGTCGGTGTCGGCCGCGCTGTGCTTGACCAGCTCGACGGTCATGTCACTGCGGAAGCGGGGTTCGTCGCTCACGGGGGTCCTTCCAGGGGTGCGTCGGACGGCGGCGAACAGCCTACGGCGCGGCGGCGGACACCACGGGCACGGGTGACACGCATGCTTCTCGTCGCGTCGGGCAGGCAACCCCAGACCGGTTCTACTCGTCCAGATGTTTGAGGAAGCCGTGGAAAACGGGCACCAGGGGGATACGTGGACGGACTTCCGGTAACGCAACACACACGCACTCGTGAGAACCCAGGCCAAAGGAGAGCAGAGACCATGTTCCGCCGCGGAGAGCCCGTCCCGTTCGCCTTCGTCGCCGAGGCCGACCGGTTCCGCAGCAACGTCACCCCGCCCCCGCGCCGCCGCGCCAGCGTCTCTGAGCTGGCCGGGCGGGTCGTGCTGACGCTGGTGGTGGTAGCCGGGCTCGTCGGGGCGATGCTGCTGGCGGTGCCCGCGCTCGAGGTCCAGCTCGACGAGCCGCGCGGCCAGCAGCAGGAGGCCGCGGAGCGCTGATGCGCGGGCACGGCCCGGGGAGCGCGGAATAGCCGCGGGGAGCACGGTGTACGCCGGGCGCGCCGGGCCGGGGCCCTGGTATGACCGTTCGCTGGTTTGCCCGATAACCTCACCGGTCACAGGACGTCACCCTGTCCTGCGCACCGCCCCGGACCGCGAGCGAGGACCCGTCGTGCCCCTACCCTTCCTGACGGCCGACCACGAGCTGAGAACCACCGTGGTGATCTCCGAGGAACCGCTGCCGTACGCCGACCGGGGCCGCTGGCGCCGCCCGTACCGGCCCGGCCCGTGGCGGGTGGGCGGCGGCGCCGTGCTGCTGCTGCTCACCGCGTACCTGCTGATCTCCGCCGTCATCATCACCGTCGTCGGCTCGCTGGCCGGGGCCCTGGTGTGCCTGGTGAGCGCGGTGGTGGTGCTGGCGGTGGCCCTGCGGGCGCTGCGCGTGGGGGTGTGGGTGAGCGCGCACGGGCTGCGACAGGTGCAGTTGCTGCGGACGGTGACGCTCAGCTGGCGTGAGGTCGGCTCCGTCCGCACGGTGCAGCAGCCGGTGCGCTGGCTGGGGCTGCCGCGGACGGTGCAGGGGCAGGCGGTACGCGTCGAGCGGCGCGACGGCCCGGCCCTGCGCATGCTGGTGACCGACCACAGCGCTGACTTCCTGGCCAAGCCCGGCGCGTTCGAACGGGCGGCCGACGTGCTGGAAAGCTGGGCGCAGGAGCACCGGGTCGCGGGGGTGGGGGCGGCCCGCGAGGGCCGCTGACCTCACGCGTCGGCGCCGGGCTCCCAGCGCAGGACCCCCGGGCTGGCACTCCAGGACCTCGCAGAGTGCGGCAAGCGTCGCAGCTCCACCGCCCTGGCCCGTCCGTTCGTGCGCGGTGCCACTGGGCCGGGTGAGGCCCGGTGGGGTCAGGCGGGGGGCTGCGACGCGTCGCGCTGGGCGCGCTGTTCGGTGCGGTGCAAGGTGATCGCGCGCTGCATGGCCTTGCGGGCGCGCGGGGTGTCGCGGGCATCGTGGTAGGCGACGGCCAGCCGGAACCAGCTGCGCCAGTCCTCGGGGCGGGCCTCGGTCTCGGCGCGGCGGCGGGCGAAGACGGCGTCGGCACCGGCCCGGTCGATGCGGCCGCTGGGGGTGCGTTCCAGCTCGTCGGCCGGCAGCCCGCCCTCGGCGTCCAGCTGCCGGGCCAGGCGCCCGGCGAGCACGGCGAAGCGGGTGCTGTGCCACAGGAACCAGGCGCCGAGCAGCGGCAGCACCAGCACGGCGGCGCCGAGGCCGATGGTGACGGGGGTGCCCTGCTCGATGAGCAGCACCCCCCGGCTGCCGGCCAGCACGAAGTAGCCGACGAGCACCGCCGCCAGCACGCAGTAAGTGAGCTTCGCCCGCATCGCCGGGGCTCCTAGCAGGGTGTTCCGGGGCGCCTGGTTCAGGCGTCCAGGTCGAGGAAGTGCTCCAGGCCGTAGGTCAGGCCCGGGGCGGTGGGCACGCGGCGCACGCCGAGCAGCACGCCGGGCATGAACGAGGAGCGGTGCAGCGAGTCGTGCCGGATGGTGAGCGTCTCGCCCTCCCCGCCGAGCAGCACCTCTTGGTGCGCGACGAGTCCGCGCAGCCGCACGGCGTGCACCGGCACGCCGTCCACGTCCGCGCCCCGGGCGCCGTCCAGCGCGGTGGTGGTGGCGTCGGGCTGCGGGGCACAGCCCGCGTCCCGGCGGGCGTCGGCGATGAGCTGGGCGGTGCGCACGGCGGTGCCGCTGGGCGCGTCGGCCTTGTTCGGGTGGTGCAGTTCGACCACCTCGACGGACTCGAAGAACCGCGCGGCCTGCTGCGCGAAGCGCATGGTCAGCACGGCGCCGAGGCCGAAGTTGGGCGCGATGAGGACGCCGGTCGCCGGGGCGTCGGCGAGCCAGCCGCGCAGGGTGGCCAGGCGCTCGTCGTTCCAGCCGGTGGTGCCGACGACGGCGTGGATGCCGTGGCGGACGCAGAACTCGACGTTGCCCATCACCGCGTCGGGGTGGGTGAGATCGACGGCGACCTGGGCGCGGGCGTCGGTGAGGGCGGTCAGGTCGTCGTCGCGGTCGAGGGCGGCCACCAGGTCGAGGTCGGCGGCGGCGTCCACGGCCTGGACGGCTTCGGCGCCCATGCGGCCCTGGGCGCCGAGTACGGCCACGCGGAGATTGCTCATGGTGCGGATTCCTTCTGGTCAGCTGGGGTGGGGCGGCTCAGGCGACGGCGTCGTCCAGGCGGGCGGCCTGCTTGTCGGTGAACGGGCCGATCGCGGCGAGCGAGGGGCGGCGGGCCAGCACCTGAGCGGCGACGGTGCGCACGTCGTCGGGGGTGACGGCGGCGATGCGCGCGAGCATCTCGTCCACCGACAGCTGGCGGCCCCAGCACAGCTCGCTTTTGCCGAGCCGGTGCATCAGGGCGCCAGTGTCCTCCAGGCCCAGCACGGTGGAGCCGGACAGCTGGCCGATCGCGCGCCGCAGCTCCTCCTCGGGCAGGCCGTTCGCCGCGACGTCGGCGAGCTGGTCGCGGGCCAGGCGCAGCACGTCGTGCACCTGGCCGGGGCGGCAGCCCGCGTAGACGCCGAACATGCCGCAGTCGGCGTAGCCGGAGGTGAGGGAGTACACCGAGTAGGCCAGGCCGCGCTTCTCGCGGATCTCCTGGAACAGGCGGCTGCTCATGCCGCCGCCGAGGGCCGCGTTGAGCACGCCGAGCGCCCAGCGGCGTTCGTCGGTGCGGGCGACGCCGGGCATGCCGAGGACAACGTGGGCCTGCTCGGTGCGGCGGCGCACCAGGTCGATCTTGCCGGCGGTGGTGACGCGGCGGGTGCCGGTGCGCGGGGGCAGCGGCTGGGCGTCGGCGTCGCCGCTGAGCGCCCCGGCCCGCTCGAACGCGGCGCGGACCTGACGCACGACGGTGGCGTGGTCGAGGTTGCCCGCGGCGGCGACGACGAGCCGGGTGGGGTCGTAGTGCTTGCGGTAGAAGCGGGCGACGCGGTCCCGGGTGAGGCCCTCGACCGTCTCGACGGTGCCGAGGATGGGGCGGCCGAGCGGGGTGTCACCGAACAGGGTGCGGGCGAAGACGTCGTGCACGCTGTCCCCGGGGTCGTCCTCGGTCATCGCGATCTCCTCCAGGATGACGCCGCGCTCGGCGTCCAGGTCCTCGGGGCGGATCAGCGAGCCGGTGAGCATGTCGCAGACGACGTCGATGGCCAGCGGCAGGTCGGTGTCGAGCACCCGCGCGTAGTAGCAGGTGTACTCCTTGGCGGTGAACGCGTTCATCTCGCCGCCGACGGCGTCCAGCGCGGCGGAGATGTCCAGCGCGCTGCGCCGCGCGGTGCCCTTGAACAGCAGGTGTTCGAGGTAGTGCGTGGCACCGTTCAGCGCCGGGGTCTCGTCGCGGGAGCCGACGTGCGCCCAGATGCCGAAGGTGGCCGAGCGCACGGTCGGCCACGTCTCGGTGACCACCCGCAGGCCGCCGGGCAGGACGGTGCGCCGGACGCGTCCGGTGCCGTCCTGGCCGGGCAGGAGTGTGGTGGTACGGGCGACGGCCCGCCGCTCCACGTGGGAGGGGCGGGCCGTCGCGCGGCTGCTACGCGTCACTGGGCGTCCGTGGCCTCGGCCTTGCCGCCTTCGCCGGAGCCCTCCTCGTCCTCCAGGACGGGGATGAGGGAGAGCTTGCCGCGCTGGTCGATCTCGGCGATCTCGACCTGGACCTTCTGGCCCACGCCGAGCACGTCCTCGACGTTCTCCACGCGCTTGCCGCCGGCGAGCTTGCGGATCTGCGAGATGTGCAGCAGGCCGTCCTTGCCGGGGAGCAGGGAGACGAACGCGCCGAACGTCGTCGTCTTCACCACGGTGCCCAGGTAGCGCTCGCCGACCTCGGGCATCGTCGGGTTGGCGATGCCGTTGATCGTGGTGCGGGCGGCCTCGGCGGCCGGGCCGTCGGCGGCACCGATGTAGATGGTGCCGTCGTCCTCGATGGTGATGTCGGCGCCGGTGTCCTCCTGGATCTGGTTGATCATCTTGCCCTTCGGGCCGATGACCTCACCGATCTTGTCCACGGGGATCTTGACGGTGATGATCCGCGGGGCGTTGGGGGACATCTCGTCCGGCACGTCGATGGCCTCGCCCATGACGTCCAGGATGTGCAGGCGCGCGTCCCGGGCCTGCTTGAGGGCCGCGGCCAGCACCGAGGCGGGGATGCCGTCCAGCTTGGTGTCGAGCTGCAGCGCGGTGACGAACTCGCGGGTACCGGCGACCTTGAAGTCCATGTCGCCGAACGCGTCCTCGGCGCCGAGGATGTCGGTGAGGGTGACGTAGTGCGTCTCGCCCTCGATCTCCTGCGAGATCAGGCCCATGGCGATACCGGCGACGGGCGCCTTCAGCGGCACACCGGCGTTGAGCATCGACATGGTGGAGGCGCACACCGAGCCCATCGACGTCGAGCCGTTGGAGCCCAGCGCCTCGGAGACCTGCCGGATCGCGTAGGGGAACTCCTCGCGGGCCGGCAGCACCGGGATGAGGGCCCGCTCGGCCAGCGCCCCGTGGCCGATCTCGCGGCGCTTGGGGGAGCCGACGCGGCCGGTCTCACCGGTGGAGTAGGGCGGGAAGTTGTAGTTGTGCATGTAGCGCTTGCGGGTCACCGGGGAGAGGGTGTCCAGCTGCTGCTCCATGCGCAGCATGTTGAGCGTGGTGACGCCCAGGATCTGCGTCTCGCCGCGCTCGAACAAGGCGGAGCCATGCACGCGCGGGATGGCCTCGACCTCGGCGGCCAGGGTGCGGATCTCGGCCACGCCACGGCCGTCGATGCGCTTCTTCTCCTTGATGACGCGCTCGCGCACGAGCTGCTTCGTCAGGGAGCGGTAGGCGGCGGAGATCTCCTTCTCGCGGCCCTCGAACTGCGGCAGCAGCTTCTCGGCGGCCACGGCCTTGACGCGGTCCAGCTCGCTCTCGCGCTCCTGCTTGCCGGCGATCGTCAGCGCCTGGGCCAGCTCGTCGCGCACGGCTGTGGACAGGGCGTCGAGCACGTCGTCCTGGTAGTCCATGAACACGGGGAACTCGCCGGTGGGCTTGGCGGCCTTGGCGGCCAGGTCCGACTGGGCCTTGCACAGCACCTTGATAAAGGGCTTGGCGGCTTCCAGACCGGCGGCCACGATCTCCTCGGTGGGCGCGCTGGCGCCGCCACGGACGAGCTCGATGGTCTTCTCGGTGGCCTCGGCCTCGACCATCATGATCGCCACGTCACCGTCGGGCAGGACGCGCCCGGCGACGACCATGTCGAAGACGGCGTCCTCCAGCTCGGTGTGCGTGGGGAACGCCACCCACTGCCCCTTGATCAGGGCGACGCGGGTGCCGCCGATGGGGCCGGAGAAGGGCAGGCCCGCGAGCTGCGTGGAGCAGGAGGCGGCGTTGATGGCGACCACGTCGTAGAGGTGGTCGGGGTTGAGGGCCATGATCGTCTCGACGACCTGGATCTCGTTGCGCAGGCCCTTCTTGAACGACGGGCGCAGCGGCCGGTCGATCAGGCGGCAGGTGAGGATCGCGTCCTCCGAGGGGCGGCCCTCGCGCCGGAAGAAGGAGCCGGGGATCTTGCCCGCGGAGTACATGCGCTCCTCGACGTCCACCGTGAGGGGGAAGAAGTCGAGCTGGTCCTTGGGCTGCTTGGAGGCGGTGGTGGCCGACAGCACCATGGTGTCGTCGTCCAGGTAGGCCACGGCCGAACCGGCGGCCTGCCGCGCGAGGCGGCCCGTCTCGAAGCGGATGGTGCGGGTGCCGAAGGCGCCGTTGTCGATGACGGCCTCGGCGTAGTGGGTCTCGTTCTCCACCAGGGTTGTCTCCTCGTACGTGTCCGCCGCGCGGGTCGCCGCGGACTGCTGCGGTGGAGCGCTCCCCGGGTGCCGGTCTTCGATCGAAGCTCCCGGACGTGCTGTGGGCTTGTCCGGGGGCCACTACCGAGGACCGGCTGGAAGCGGGTGCGCCCCGCCGTGTGGTGTTCGGTTGTCGGGTGGGTAGCTGTGCGTACCTGTGGGGCCAGCCTACAAAGCTCCGGCGCTCCACGGGGTACGACGAAGGGAGCGGCCCCCGATTACGGAACCGCTCCCTCCGTCACGACTCAGCGCGCGCCGCCCGCCGCACCGCGGCGGATGCCGAGGCGGTCGACCAGGGCGCGGAAGCGTGTGATGTCCTTCTTGGCCAGGTACTGCAGCAGGCGGCGGCGCTGGCCGACCAGCAGCAGCAGACCCCGGCGCGAGTGGTGGTCGTGCTTGTGCGTCTTCAGGTGCTCGGTGAGGTCCTTGATGCGCTGCGTGAGCAGGGCCACCTGAACCTCGGGGGAGCCGGTGTCGCCCTCCTTGGTGGCGTACTCGGAGATGATCTGCTTCTTCGTCGCGGCGTCGAGAGAGGACACGCGTACTCCTTCTGGGTTTCACTGCCCTACGGTGCCAAAGACCGCGGGTGGCCGCCGAGTGCCCCTGGTCTGCGTCTCAGGGGAGCTTCCGGGACTCGGGAGGCGGGGCTCGCTGGGCGCTGCTCCCCCAGAGCGACCGCTCCGGAGGGTGCGTACACAAACGGCCGCCCGTAGCTTACACCAGGCGGGTGGCCCGCCCGCACCGGCCGGGCTGGCCCTTTTGGCCGGGCCGCTGGCGGTTCAGCTCGTCATCGAGCGGGCGGCGCTGTAGACGTCCAGCGCCGCCAGGGCCAGCGGGGTCAGGGACAGCAGCACCAGGCCGTCGAACAGGTCCAGCAGGCGGCCCCAGAACGGGGTGAGGCCCGCGCGCGGGACGATCAGGCCGATCGCGGTGAGCAGGGCGGCACCGGCGGCCAGAGCGGCGGCCAGCCACAGGGTGCGCAGCCCGCCGCCGTCCTGGCTGGGCGGGGTGTGCAGCGCGAGCGCGAGCAGGAGCAGCGCGATCGCGGTGGCCCCGGCGGCCAGCGCGCAGCTGATCTGTGAGGTGTAGCGGAACAGCCGGGCGCGCAGCAGCAGGGCCAGGCCGGTGACCAGCGCGAGGATCTGCGCCCACACGTTGTGCGCGAAGCCCAGCACGGCCGCGGCACCGACCACGACGACGGAGCAGCCGCCGACCAGGCCCAGCAGCATGCCGTGCCCGCGCCGGACCTGCCCCAGGATGCGGTCGGGGTCCACCGGGCCGGGGTCGGCCGGGGCGAAGGGGTCCTCGGCGGCGACGCCGGTGACGTCCTGGCCGGGGCGCGGCGGGGCGTAGCCGATGGGCAGCCGGGCGAAGCGGGCGGACAGCCCGGGCAGGAAGCCGACGATGCCGATGGCCACCGGCGCGCACACGGCGGCACCAGCCAGCGCGCTGGCGTCGAGCAGGATCATGCCGAACACGGCGAGCGTGCCGATGGCGGCGGCGAACGCGGCGGCCACAAACGGTGCCTCACGGCCCGGCAGCAGCGCGATCAGCACGGCGGCCGCCAGCAGTACGGCCACGCAGCCCAGCAGGAACTGCAGCCGGCCCACGCCGTGCCCCTCCTGCAGCGGCAGCACGCCCGATCCGGCGATCATGGCGTGCGGCAGCGCGGCGAGGCCCAGGGCCGTTCCCGTGCCGCGGTCGTCGTACACCCGGGCGCGCACGGCGGCCAGGGCGAGGAGCAGCACGGAGGTGACCCCGGCGATGACCCCGGCGAGGCTGTGCATGTCGTGGCCAGCCGGGTCGGAGTACCACAGCACCCCGGCCATCAGCGTCAGCAGCACCACGCCGCCGGTCAGCCCCGCGCCGCGCATCAGCCGGTCGGTCCACAGGGTGCGGTCGCGGGCGACGGCGGTGGCCACGGCGTCGGAGACGTCGTCGAACACGGCCGGGGGCAGCGAGTCCGCGAACGGGCGCAGGCTCAGCACCTCGCCGTCCAGCACACGCTGGGCCAGCAGCGAGCGGCCGCCATCCAGCACCGTCCCGTCCCGGCGCACCAGGTGGTAGCCGACCGGGGCCCCCTCACCGGGCGTCTGCGCGGACAGCCGCAGGATCTCCGGGTAGAGGTCCGCCACCGGGATGTCCTCGGGCAGGGCCACATCGATCCGGCTGTCGGGCGCGACGATGGTCACCCGGCAGAAACCGGTGGCGGTCGCTGTCGGCGCGAGCGCCGTCGCACCTGCTGACGTACTCACCGGGAGCCCCCTCACTGATGTATCACTGTGCGCACGCGGCGAGGCTCACCCTATCCGGCCCGGTGGCATGGACCTGAAAGCAGGCAAGGGGCGGCAAGTAGGATCGCCCTCGCGCGGAGGGGAGCCGGCGCCACGGGGGCGTGACGGCCGGTTCAGTGGACCTCCGGACCTGTCGTTGAGGATTGGTACGCCGTGAGCCAGATCGTCGTCAAGCGCCCGCCGCGGGCACTCCCCGGGGACGTGCCCGGTGAGCAGCTGCGCCTGGAGCCGCCGCCGGAGCTGCCGCGCGGTCAGCAGGAAGGCGTGCTGATGCAGGTCGTGCCCATGCTGGGCATGGGCGGCTCGGTGGTGTTCTTCTTCATGTCGCCCAACCCGTTCATGCGGATCATGGGCTCGATCATGGCCGTCTCGACGGTGGCCATGGTCGTCTTCACCATCGTGCGCTTCCGCCGCGGCACCCAGGGCCAGATGGCACAGCTGCGGCGCGACTACCTCAAGTACCTGGCGCAGACGCGGCGGACCGTACGTGCCACGGCGGCCAGGCAGCGCGACGCGCAGTTCTACCTGCACCCCGCGCCCGAACAGCTGTGGTCGCTGGTCGCCGAGGGCAGCCGGGTGTGGGAACGCCGTGCGGGCGACGACGACTTCGGCCAGGTCAGGGTGGGACTGGGGGAACAGCGGCTCGCCTCCCCCCTGGTAGCCCCTGACACCGCGCCCGTGGACGAGCTGGAGCCGCTGACCGCCGGAGCCATGCAGCGCTTCCTGGCCACCCACAGCACCCTCGACGGGCTGCCGATGGCGGTGTCGATGCGCGCCTTCTACCACCTGACGGTCTCCGGCCACGCCGACTCCGCGTACGGCGCGGCCCGGGCGATGGTGGCGCAGCTGGCCGCCCTGCACTCCCCCGACGACCTCGTGGTGGCGGTAGCCGCCGGGGACCGCGAGTCCGCTGACCGCTGGGAGTGGGTCAAGTGGCTGCCGCACGCCCAGCACGGCGAGGTGGACGGCGCTGGCAGCCGCCGGCTGATCAGCGCCGACCTGGTGGAGCTGGAGGAGCTGCTGCGGCCCCGGCTGGAGGGCCGCACCCGGTTCCACCCGCAGGCCCCGCCGCTGCTGGAACAGCCGCACGTGGTGCTCATCCTGGATGGCGCCGCCGTGCCGCCGACGTCCGCCTTCGCCTCGCCCGAGGGCATGCAGGGCGTGACCGTCGTCGAGGTCGTGGGCGGTGAACTGCGCGAACCGCGCGGCGGGCTGTCGGTCGTCGTGCGGCCGGGCGAACTGCGGCTGGAGTCCGGCCGTGGCGTGGTCTACGAGGGGCAGCCGGACACCCTGGCCCGGCCCGCCGCCGAGGCGCTGGCCCGGCAGCTGGCGCCGCTGCGGATGAGCGGCGGCGGCGACGAGGACGAACCGCTGCTGGCCAACCTGGAGTTCACCGACCTGCTCGCGCTCGGGGACGCCGCGTCCGTGGACGTCGCCCGCACCTGGCGGCCGCGGGCCCAGGGCGAGCGGCTGCGGGTGCCGATCGGCGTCGGCGTGGACGGCCAGCCCGTCATGCTGGACCTCAAGGAAGCGGCCCAGGACGGCATGGGGCCGCACGGTCTGTGCGTGGGCGCCACCGGCTCCGGCAAGTCCGAGCTGCTGCGCACCCTGGTGCTGGGCCTGGCGGTGACGCACTCCTCGCAGACGCTGAACTTCGTGCTCGCCGACTTCAAGGGCGGCGCGACGTTCGCGGGCATGTCGCAGATGCCGCACGTCGCCGCCGTCATCACCAACCTGGCCGACGACCTCACCCTCGTGGACCGCATGGGCGACTCCATCCGTGGCGAACTCAACCGGCGTCAGGAGATGCTGCGCGACGCGGGCAACTACGCCAACATCCACGACTACGAGAAGGCCCGCGCCGCCGGTGCGCCGCTGGACCCGATCGCCTCGCTGGTCATCGTCATCGACGAGTTCAGCGAACTGCTTACGGCCAAGCCGGATTTCATCGACATGTTCATCCAGATCGGCCGCATCGGCCGGTCGCTGGGCGTCCACCTGCTGCTGGCCTCGCAGCGCCTGGAGGAGGGGCGGCTGCGCGGGCTGGAGACCTACCTGTCGTACCGCATCGGCCTGCGCACCTTCTCGGCCGCCGAGTCGCGCACCGCCATCGGCGTGCCCGACGCTTACCACCTGCCCTCGGTACCGGGTTCGGGTTACCTGAAGTTCGGCACCGACGAGATGACCCGGTTCAAGGCCGCCTACGTCTCCGGCGTCTACCGCGCGGGCGGCTCCGGGCCGGTGACACCGGCGGGCGGGCCGAGCGTTGAGCGGCGTCCAGCCGTGTTCACCGCCGCGCGGGTGCCCGTGCGGTACGCGCGGCCCGAACCCGCCGAGCCGACCATCCCGGCACCCGCGGCACCGGCCGAGGACGACGCGCTGGCCGACACCGTGCTGGATGTGATCGTGCGCCGCCTGGAGGGGCAGGGACCGCCCGCGCACCAGGTGTGGCTGCCGCCGCTGGACAAGGCGTCCCCGCTGGACGAACTGCTGCCGGGCCTGGCACCGGTGGAGCACCGCGGGCTGACGGTGCCCGACGCCACGCTGACCGGGCGGCTCGTTGTGCCCCTCGGCCTCGTCGACAAGCCGTTCGAGCAGCGGCGCGAGGTGCTGTACTGCGACTTCTCCGGCGCCGCCGGGCACATGCTGCTCATCGGCGGGCCGCAGTCGGGCAAGTCGACGCTGCTGCGCACTCTGGTGACGTCCTTCGCGCTGACCCACACCCCGGCGGAGGTCCAGTTCTACGGGCTGGACTTCGGCGGTGGCGGCATGTCGGCCGTCGCCGGGCTGCCGCACGTCGGCGGTGTCGCCTCCCGGCTCGACCCGGAGCGGGTGCGCCGCACCGTGGCCGAGGTCGCGGGCGTCCTGGTCCAGCGCGAGGAGTACTTCCGCACCCACAGCATCGACTCCGTGGCCACCTACCGGCGCCGGCGGGCCCGGGGCGAGATCAGCGACCAGCCGTTCGGTGACGTGTTCCTGGTCATCGACGGCTGGGGCGCGTTCAAGCAGGAGTACGACACGCTGACGGAGGTCGTCACCGACATCGCCAGCCGCGGCCTGGGCTACGGCATCCACGTCGTCATCGCGGCCTCCCGCAGCATGGAACTGCGGCCCGCGCTGAAGGACCAGCTGATGAACCGCCTGGAACTGCGCCTGGGCGATCCGATGGACTCCGAGTTCGACCGCAAGATCGCCCGCAACGTGCCCCCGGGCGTACCGGGCCGTGGGCAGACCCCGCAGAAGCTGCACTTCATGGCGGCGATGCCGCGCATCGACGGCGGCAACGACGCCGACAACCTCTCCGAGGCGACCGAGCACACCGTGGCCCGCGTACGGGAAGCGTGGCCCTACGCCGAGGCACCCGCCGTGCGGCTCCTGCCCCGCGAAGTCCCCGCCCACCAGCTGCCCCGGGGCCACGAACACCCCGAGCGCGGCGTCGCCTTCGGCCTGGACGAGACGAACCTGGAGCCGGTCTACCTCGACTTCGAGACCGACCCGTTCCTCCTCATCCTCGGCGAGAGCGAATCCGGCAAGACGGCCCTCATTCGGCTGCTCGCCCAGCAGATCACCGAGCGCTACACACCCGACGAAGCCCGCATCGTCGTCACCGACTACCGGCGCGGCCTGCTCGGCGATATCCCCGACTCGCACCTGATCGTGTACGCCGCGATGGCCAACTCCATGGACAGCCACATGTCGGCGATGGCCGACCTGATGGAAAAGCGCACCCCGCCGGACGACGTCACCCCGCAACAGCTGCGGGACCGCAGCTGGTGGTCCGGGCCGCGCATCTTCATCATCGTCGACGACTACGAACTCGTCGCCACCTCCAACGGCAACCCGCTCGCGGTGCTCACCGAACACCTGCCGTTCGCCCGCGACATCGGCGTGCGCTTCATCATCGCCCGCAACTCCTCGGGCGGGTCGCGTGCGTTCTTCGAGTCGTTCATGCAGCGCTTCAAGGAGCTGGGCGCGCAGGGCGTCGTCCTGTCGGGTGATCCGTCCGAGGGTGACCTCATCGGCAAGGTCCGCCCCCGCCGCATGCCCCCCGGCCGCGCCATCTTCGCCTCCCGCAAGCGGGGCACGCCGCTGGTGCAGGTGGGCTGGCGACCGCCGGTGCAGTAGCCCGGTACGCCCGGGCATGCGAGGGGCGGGACACTCCTGGTGGAGCGTCCCGCCCCTCGCATGCCTTCCGGAAGCCCGCACGCTGCCAGGCTGCGGACCGAGGCGCCCAGACGGCTGACCCAGTTACACCAGGCGGCGTCTCACGGCAGCAAACACGACGACGAGGGTGGACGCCCCCTCCGTGCGGGCGTCCACCCTCGTACGAGAGCAGTTGAGCGGTGCTCAGCTCTGGAAGCGCTGAGCAGCCTTGAGGTCTGTACCGCTGTAGCCGTCAGTAGCCCCAAGAAGAGCCTTGGAGATGTCCTGAAGCGTGTTCTTCAGGTCTTCCACGTTCTGCTCCCAGCCGGTCTGCTTGGCGTGGAAGGCTTGCTGAGCCTCACCCTCCCACGTGGCAACGACCTTCATGACCTTGCTGTGCAGGTTCTCCAAGTCAGTAGCGATGTCAGTCGCTGCCTTGCCGATGTCCTCGGACGCCTTGATGACGGTTCCGTAACTGACTTCGATGTTCGTCATGTGATCCCCTGGTTCCTACTTGCGCGTCGGCGTTGGAGTCAGATGAAGTCGCTGATCGGGCTGGAGCCGTGGATCTTCTTGAAGTTCTCCATCTGATCCAGTTCGTTCGCGGTGAAGCCGTCCTTGCTCAACTGCAACGCTTCTTCCATGAAGCGGAGCTTGTCGTTGAGTTTGCGAGCGTACTGGTTGGCCTGGTTCTGCAAGTTGTTGTAGGCGCCCGACGCTGACCCCTTCCAGCCGCTTTCGACGGAGTCCACCGTGGCGTTCATCCTGCTGAGCGTCGACTGCAGCGTCGTCTGCATGCCCTGACACTCGGAGATGAGATCTTTGAGTTGCTGCTCTTCTGACTTAAAGCCTTGTCCAGCCATTGCGCTCCTCCTTCAGAGCTCGCGGGTTGTGCTTGATGGTTCCTGGTGACGGGACGCCACCAGGCGCCCACTCGGTTCTCAGGCGCGGCGCCTAGTAGCGAAGACGATGGCACCGGCCACGACGACGACCACGGCCCCACCTGCTCCGATCAGCAGGCCGACGGGCATCCGGTCACCGCTTCCGGGTTCCGCCACGGCCACCTTGTCAGCCGCGCCGTCATCGCCGGCGTCGAGTTCTCCGTCCGGCGCCGGGGTCTCCTCGGGATCGTGTTCCTCGCCCGGGTCCGAGGATTCCTCGGGGTCGTCCGCCTTCGCCTTCATGAGCGGATGCTGGTCAGGGTCGCCGGGGTCGCCTTTGCCCTCCAGCAACACTTCCCGCGGACGGATGACCCCGTAGCCGAGATACTTGCTCTTACGCCCGCCATTACCAATCGGCTTACCCGTCGTCTCGATCATGACGCGCAAAACCTGGTTCGCCGTCCAGTCGGGATGCTCGGCCCAGATCAGCGCCGCCGAGGCAGAGGCGAGCGCGGTGGCATGACTGGTGCCCTCCTCAATGCAATAACCCGTGAACGATTCGTTGCACCATCCTGGCAGATCCACACCTGGAGCCGTGAGATCCACTTTACCTGAGGAAGAGAAAGAAGCTACCTCGTTGCTTCTATTCAACGCACCGACAGATGCCACTTCCGCAAATCCGGCGGGGAAATTGTAATTATCCTCTCCACCTTCTTCCTCTCGCTCATTCCCTGACGCCGCGAACATTATTTTCCCTTTACTCTCGGCGTACTCGATGGCTTCGGCTGTCGAAGCGCCGCCACCAAGACCACTACCGAAGGACATATTGATAATCTGTGCTTCGCTATCCGCAGCTGCCCGAATGGCATCGGCCGAGTAACTCTTGCCGAATTCAATATTTCCGGGCTCACCCTCTCTCATTTCAATGCGAATTGGCAAGATCTTCACCCCGGGGGCTAGACCTTGAACCGAGCCGTTCTTCCCAGTGCCTGCGATGAGTTCAGCCATCGTTGTTCCATGGCCGAGGTAATCATGATGAGCGTCACCTGGGCGACCAGTCTGAGACTTATCGATGCCGGGGAGGACCTGGCCGTCAAGCGCGTCAGTGGAAGGATTTACGCCGGAATCGATGACTGCAACCGTAATCCCCTCCCCCGTGCTCACGTCCCACATTTTTTGGGCTTGCATGGGTTCCAGGTACCATTGCTTTGTGGGAGCCTCTTCGGCAATGGCGGAAGGGGCTACTCCAACAAAGCAAGCACTCCAGGCTCCGAGCGCTGCCACAAGCGGAATCCATCGGGAGCGCGCTCTGCTACTTACGCCGAAATTTTTTGCCAGACTGGCCAGCCCTATAGTCATCGCCTTTCCATCCTGACTACTCGATCACGTGAGGCACGACGTCACGTTGATGCGTCCATGTACTTTCATCTTCGATCAGGTAGTCAGGCCGTCGTGACCGATTTCCGTTCTCTTCCTTGGCGGAATTCGACCCCATCCGCGGCGGCACACCGACCATACCCTGGCGTCCGCTGGCGGCTCCCCCCTGAACCAGACCTGTTCCTCCTGGCGTAAAAGCAGTTGGACGTCCGCCTCGAGAAGCGTCCGCCTGTGGAGCGCCGATAGAGCCACCCCGTTCCGTGGCGAGCCGCCGGTCAGTCGGCCGACCGCCGGAGACACCTGAGCCAGCGGATGGTGCCGCTCCAGTCATAGGGGCCCGTCCCATCGGGGCGCGCTCACCACCCACTACTGTGCCCTGAGGCGCACGGGGGCCTCCTGCTGCAGGCGTTCCCGTTTGTACCTGCGGGCGGCCACCGGAGATGCCGTCAGAACGGCCGCTGCCCGATGGCGAGGCTGAGAGCGGTGGACGCCCCATGGCGTTCGGTCCGTATCCCGCCGAGGACGGAAGCCTCTTCCCCGAACCGCCCAACTGACTGGCCGGAAAGCGGTCACCGCCCACTCTGGGGCCCAAGGTCTTGGAACGCGTGATTCCTTGCGACGTAGTTCGCTGACTCGTGAGTGGCACCACTGGCGAAGCCAGTGCGTTAGCTGGAGAGGATACCGCTGGACTGCTGCTGGCACCTGGCGACCTAACAGTTCCCTCCGTCGATGGTGTAGCGGACAAGGCGACGCTGTTCAGGTCAGTGTGTACAGGCTGGCTGACACCGAAGGTTGCTAGTTGCTGTACCGCGGGGACCTGTCCTGCTGAACCAGAGAAAGTGGAAGGCGCAAAGTTGGCAGAACTCGGTGGGTGACCAGTATTCGGCGAAGACGCCGGGGCTGCCGCCGCAAGTTGTTGCTCATGGCCGCCGACCGGCGCTGTGGGCTGACCAGCACCAGGGGATTTTTTTGGCGGATCCGGCACGCCCACGTCTGGAATAGAGCCGAAAGTGGGTTCTTCCTGGGCGGCCATCAGGTCTCGGGTGACCTTGTAGTAGGAGCTGAGGCGGTTCATCTGGTTGATGGCCTCTTGGCGGTCCGCTTCCTTCTTCTGGGCCGCCTCAAACTTCTCGTTGCCCTCGACCTGGGCCGGGGCCGGCACCGCGTCCAGAGGCAGGCCCGGCCCCGGCTCTGGGTCGCGTGGCGGCATGCTGCTCTTGACCGAGGACAGGCCCTCTGCGGCTACCTGCATCTGGGTACCGGCGTAGTCGGTGTACGTGGCCAGCTTCTCGGTGTTCTTGCCGAGGTCCAGTGCCCAGGTCTTGAAGGCTTCGGCGGACTGGCCCTCCCACTCGACGTCCCCGGAATACTTGGTGATCTCCTCACCGATGTCCCGGATCGAGTCGGCGGCGTTCTTCAAGGCGTCGCCGACAGTCTGGAGGTCGCTGGCGTTAGCCCCGTCGATCATGTCGAGCATGTCGTTGAGCCGACGGTTCTCCCAGTCCGTCTGACCGAGCGACGGGCCGCCGGGGACGAAGGGGAACTGTTGGACAAACCTCCGCGTGTCGATGTAGTTGGTGAAGAACTCGACGGCTTCCTCGTCGGTGTACTCCTCACTCACGGTTATTCCCTCCCCTGCCCGCTAGAGACTCTCGGACTTCGTTCCGTTGGGTGTCGATGCCTCGCCCTGCTCCCCGTCCGCGCTGTGCTGGGCGGTGTTCTGATGGATGTTCCAGAACCGGCGCTTGAGGTCGTCCTCAAGGTTGTCGAAGCCGATGTCGGCGCCGAGTACGGCGATGCCCATGGCTTCGATCTGGTCGCCGAAGGTCTTGGAGAGGTTGGTGAGGTGAGTGTGGACCTTCTCGTACTGCAGTGCCAGATCCTCGGCCTCGGCGAAGCCCGTACCGTATGAGGCCTTGGGCACCTCGCGGCTGCTGAGGCGGCTGTTGGCGGCCTCGGACTCGCCCAGGCGGTCCAGGATGCCGTCAACGCGCTTCTTGAACTCCGTCAGCGTCTCGGCGGCACGCTTGAAGTCGCTCGTCGCCCCCATCGGCACGCCATAGGGGTCGTGACCCATGGCAAGTTCCCCCCTGCGCTTCCCCGTTTACGTGATGTGCTCACTCTAGCCAGTGGCACGGACACCGCCAACCGAGGGGTAAGGACGGCCCCTGCGGTGGCGGTGGTTCCCCGGTCAGTGCTTGAGGTCGAACTCTCCGTCGCGAGCACCGAGGACGAAGGCGTGCCACTCGGCGGCCGTGTAGCGCAGCACCGTGTCCGGGTCGGCCGAGTTGCGCATGGCGACGCCGCCGCCGGGGAGGTGGGCGATCTCGACGCGCTCCTCCTCGGGGCTGTCGGGCGCGCTGAGCCATTCGACGCCGGAGATGTCGAGAGCGTAGAGCTCTTCCTTCTCGCGTTCGGTCGCCATGAGGGGGTCCCTTCGGGGTTAGTTGGGTCGGCTTTAGGTTCAGCCTACGGGCTGTACGGGCTGGTGGGGGCGGGGTGTTCCCGATCGGGTGAGGCCACGGCGGCGGTGCGGCGACGGCGGTCGCGCAGCACGACGGTGGTACCGGCGACGCTGGTGACCAGGACCGCGCCGGTGAGGAACACGTAGGTGCCCAGGCGCTCGTTGCGCTCGGCGTAGGACTCGCCGAGCTGGAGCGGGGCCGGTTCCGGCACGGGCGCCTGCTCGACGCCCTCGCGGGCCACGGGTTCGTCGATGGGCCGGTCGTCCTGGGTGAGGGCGCGCACGGGGTCCACGACACCCCAGCCGACGTGGCGGTCGCGGCCGCTGATGGCGCGCTCGGCGGTCTGCTGGATCTGGGCGACGATCTGGTGCTGTTTCCACTCGGGGTGTTCCGCGCGGAGCAGGGCGGCGACTCCGGCGACGAAGGGCGCGGCGAAGCTGGTGCCGTTGTCGGCGCAGTGGCCGCCGCCGGGCACGGTGGAGACGAGATCGACGCCGGGCGCCGCGATGCCGACGAACTCCCCGCGCTGGGAGAACAGGGCGCGTTCGTTGTTGCGGTCGGAGGCGGCCACAGCCAGGACGCCGGGGAAGGAGGCCGGGTAGGTGTTCTTCACCTTGCCGTCCGCGCCGTCGTTGCCCGCGGAGGCCACGACGACGATCTCCTGGGCCAGAGCCTGGTCGATGGCGGCTTTCAGCGGGTGGTCGGCGGCGAGCGGCTGGGTGGTGTCCTGGGAGATGTTGATGACGTCGGCGCCCTCGTCGATGGCGTGGCGGATCGCCTGGGCCAGGGTGGTGGTGTCACCGGCACCCTGGTCGTTGTTCTGCCGGATCGGGATGATCGTGGCTTCGGGGGCGATGCCGACGAAGCCGGTGTTGTCGGCGGGCCGGGCGGCGATGATGCCCGCGACCTTGGTGCCGTGTCCGACGAGGTCGGCGGTGGGGCCGGTGGGTTCGCGCTCGCGCCGCTTGTCCTTGGGGATCAGGTCGGCGCCGCTGCCGACGTCCACGGCGTCCGCCAGCTGCGGATGATCCGCGTCCACGCCGGTGTCGATGACGGCGACGCGGACGCCCTCGCCCTTGCTCTGCGCCCACAGCTGGTCCAGCTGCACGCGCTGGAGGAACCAGGGGCGGCCCTGGTAGGGGTCGGCGGGATATTCGCAGCTGGCTCCGGCGCTCAGGGTGAGCGGGGCGGCGTCCGCGGCCGGGGTGGAAGAAAGCACGCGCGGGGCCGCCGAAGCGGGCGCGGTGAGCAGGGCCGCGGCGAGGGCGGCGGCCAGGAGCGTTGCCAAACGCCTCATCACGCTCCCTGTGGCTGCTTGGCACTGGTGGTGTCCAGGCGCGGGCCGGTGGGCAGGAACTGCGCCCAGTCGGCCGGTACGGGCACGGGCGCGACGTCTTCGTAGCCGAGCCGGATCTGGGCCTGGTTGACGTCGTTCGCGGGGCTGTCTTCCGCGTCGTCTCCGGCGGGTTGCTGCTCGGCGCTGCTGTCGGAGTTCGACTGCACCGCGTACCGCAGGCCGGTGTCGGTGACCAGGAACGTGCCGCCGGTCTTGGTGTTGCTGCCCTGGAACTGGCGGAACAGCAGCCCGGAGCCGGGGGTGACGTAGGCGCTGGTGGTGCCGTCGGAGATGGGGACCGGGTAGGCGTCTGACGTCCACGTGGACAGGGTCTTCGAGCCGTCACCCTTCACGGTGCGCAGCACACTGCACACGGTGGCGTCGGAAGCCCGGTTGACCTGCTGGGCCCGCAGCCGCGGCCAGTGGTGGTCCGCGGTGGGGCTCTGCGCGGCGGGCGCGGCGGTGAAGGACTGGGCGGCGACGTCTTGTGCCTTGCCGTTTTGGCCGAGGTCCAGCGAGCCGGGGCGGTCCAGGAGCAGGCGGGCGGTGAAGTCGGTGACGGGCACGACCTGTTGGGCCAGGACCACGTAGTGCTGCGGCCCGGACCCGGTGGGGGCGCGCAGCACCATGCCGATCCGGTTGGCCGACTCCTCCAGGCCCGGGACGCCAGCCGGGGCGCCGATGGTGCCGGGGAGGTCGGGGAACGCGATCGGGGTGCCGTCGTCGAAGGTGCCCAGCCACTGGTCGCTGACCTGCTGCGGCTTGCTGTCACCGCCCACGAGCGAGCGCAGCAGCAGCTCGCGTTCCTCCGTCCTGATCTCGTACTTGGTGCCGGAGCCGTCGATGAGGTAGAGCGTGTCGCTCTGGGCGCTCTGGACGTACATGACCTCGCCGCCGGTGAGGCGGCCCGCGCCGTCAACCCGGTGCGCGTCACGCTCGGCGAGGACGAACGTGGCCTGCTGGACGGAACCGGCCGCCGCGCCGGGCTGTTCGCACACCGCCCAGCGCTTGGCCTTCCCGGCTTCCTGGCCGCTGGGGAGGCGGTCGGGGGCGTAGGGGATGCCGAGGGTGGGGCCGATGGGGACCTTGCCGCTGTCGAGGACCTTCTCGTCCACTTCCACGATGTCCGTGCCGGCGCCGTCGAGGAGGAGGCGGGCGGAGGCGAAGTTGAGTACGGGGTGGAGCTGTTTGCGGTCGCCGGTCTTCAGCACCACGTACCGGGTGGTGGATTCGCTGCCGATGATGACGTGCTTGCCGGGGGCGTCCCAGTTTCCCGGGGCTTTCGGCTTGAACATCCCCCAGGCGCCGAAGCCGGCGAGGATGACGGCGCCGACGATCAGGCCGGGCAGGAAGCCGCGCAGCGGGCGCGGGGCGCCTTCTTCGGTTCCGGTGGGGGTCGGCTGGAGGAACGAGGCGACCGTACGCTTCTTCGCGAAGGTGTAGGCGTTGAGTTCGTCCCGCCTGGATGCCATGTGCGCTCGCTCCTCCCCGCTGACCGGCTCCCCCAAGTCAGCGCCCTTAAGGCCCCTAAGGCCCTCAAGGCTAGCCCTCGCGGGCGCTCCCTGTTCGGTCGGGCCCTACTATGCCTGCCGTGGGCTGGGCACGCGTACTTCGGTAGGGTGAGCTCCGGCCAGGCCGCCCCCACTGTGCGGGCGAAGACGGACACAAGGGGGCGTAGAGGGATGGGGCGCAGTGCCACCCAGTCCCGGGCAACCGTGGGGAGCGGCGCGCCGGGGCGCCGGAGGGCGCCGGGCGGTCGGCGTGCGGGTGCGGCATCGGCGTCCGGCGCGACGGGTCGCCGTCCGGCCCCCCGGAGGCGGGGCCGTCAGGGAAGCGCGCGCGGGCTTCAGGGAGGCGGGCCCGCTGTGCTGGCGCGGGAGCCGGTCATGGGCCGGTTCGGTCCGGTACGGGTGCGGCAGCTGGTGGCGCTTCAGGTGGCTGCGGGTCTGGTGCTGGCCGCCTGGGTGGTTCACGAGCGGCTGCTCGTGCCCGCCAGTGTCGTCGCGTTCTTCCTGGTCCTGGTCGCGCTGACCCGCTGGGGCGGACGCCCGCTGCCGGAGTGGCTCGGGGGTGCGCTCGCGCTGCGCCGCCGTCGCAGGGCCGCCGCGCCGGTGCTGGAGCGCGACGTGTCCGCCGGACTCGTGCCGGTGGTGGAGTGCGCGCCGCGACTGCGCTGCCACGAGTACGCGCACCGGGACGGGCGCCGCATCGGGGTGGTGGGGGACGAGACGTTCCTGACCGCCGTGGTGCGCGTCGAGCGGCGGGACGCGGCGCTGCGCGGCGGGCGCGGCGAGCACCCGCTGCCGCTGGGACCGGTGTATGACGCGCTGGAGGTGGACGGCATCCGGCTGGAGTCCGCGCAGGTGGTGCAGCACACCCAGCCCGCGCCCGCGCCGACGTTGCCGCCGCAGGCGGTGGCGGCGCTGAGCTACGGCCCGTTGCAGCGCGAGACGGGGGTGCCAGCGGCGCGGTTGACGTGGGTGGCGCTGAAGCTGGACCCGGAGCGGTGCCGGGAGGCGGTGGACGCGCGCGGTGGCGGCGTGGACGGGGCCCAGCGTGCCCTGGCCCGTGTGGCCGACCAGGTGGCCAGCCGCCTGACCGGGGCGGGGTTCCGCACCACGGTGCTGACGGAGGACGAGCTGGTCGCGGCGCTGGCGACGTCGGCGGCGGCGGACCCGCTGGTGACGGCGCAGGCTGGCCAGCCGGACGCCACCCCGGTGCGCCGGACCGCGGAGTCGGCGCGTGCCTGGCGGTGCGACGACCGCTGGCACACGGTGTACGGGATCGGACGCTGGCCCGAACTGGGCTCCGGCGGCAGCCCGTTGCCGGAGGTGGCGGCGGCCCTGTCGGCGCTTCCGGCACTGGCGACGACGCTGAGCCTGACCCTGGCGCGCGGCCCGCATGAGGCGGTGGCCATCACCGGGCACGTACGCGTCACCGCCTGTGGCGAGGCCGAACTGGCGGCGCTGCGGCAACAGGTGGAGCAGGCGGCACGGGGTGCCGGTGTCGCCCTCACCCGGCTGGACCACGAGCAGGTGCCCGGCGTGCTCGCCTCCCTGCCGCTGGGCGGTGTGCGATGACGACCAGACTCCGTGGCCCCGGCACGGGGCGGCACCTGCTGCCCGCCAGCCAGCTGGACGCGCTGACCCTGCCGCTGGGCGACGACGGCGTGGTCGCCGGTGTGGACGCACAGGGCGGCCCGGCAGTACTGGGTTTTCACCACCCGCGCCCTTACGACGTGGTGCTCATCGGCGGTCTGTGGACGGCCCAGGTCCTCGCGCTGCGCCTGGCCGCGACGGGCGCGCGGATCGCGGTGGAGACCGGTCGCCCGCAGGTGTGGACGACGCTGCTGCACGCGGTGGGCGGCGAGGCGGGCGTGCGCGGCGCGATGTCCGTGCACGAGGTCGGCCGGGTGCCAGCGCAGGGCGCGACGGTGGGCAGCCCGGTCGTCGTCGTGCGGGACTGCGGGATGAAACCGCCGCGTGGCCGGGTCAGCTCGGGGCCGTGGCAGTCGGTGCTGACGCTGTTGCCATACCTGAGCCCCGTCGCGCCGCGGCTGCTGCGCGGCGCGGCCCTGACGGGCATCCAGCGGGTGTCGCCGCAGGAGGCACAGCAGCTGGGCCGCGTCCTGGCGCTGTCCCCGCAGGAGGTGCGGGCGCTGCCCGCGCTGGGGGACGGCGTGACGCTGTGGTGCGCGCCGAAGGACCGGCAGTTCGCCATGATCCAGCCCACGGACGCCGAGACGGGCCTGCTGGGCGTCGCCCGCCGCCTGGACTAACGCACCAGCGGGCCTTCCCGGCTGCGGTCACCCCCGGCGCGACGCCTGGCTGCGTCGCCCCGCCGCGTGAGGGGCACCGCGCCGCGGACGTGGGTGTCCGCGGCGTGTGGGGCGCCTACTGCTGTCCGGTCTCCTTCCGGAACTCCTCCAGCGGCATCGTGTCGGACTCGTCCGGCAGGGTGACGTCGGTGGGCTCGCCGAAGTCACCGAACGCCGTGGTGGACTTCTGGCCTCCGCGTTCCGATTCCAGGCGCAGCAGGTAGGGCGTGCCGGAGGCGGCGACGTAGTAGGTGTCGGAGGTGCCCTGCGCGGTGACCTCGATGGCGGTGGCGGGCTTGCCGCTGACCTCGGTGTCCTTCTCCGGCGCGAGTTTTCCGGACTCGGCGATGGCGAACAGGGCGGAGCAGTCCTGGCCGGTGTCGGTGTAGACGTAGACGTCCGCCAACTCCTCGGGAACATCGACGGATTGGCCCCGCTGCTCCAGGGAGGCGGCGAGCAGCCCGGCGCTGAGGTAGTTGCGTCCGTCCTTGCAGTACATCTCCCCGGGGACGCTTCCGGAGGCGACGGTGCGCAGGCCCTTCTTGGGGTCGTAGGTGGTCTCCTGCTTGCTGTCGGCGAAGGCGGTGGTGGTCCCGGTCGAGTGAAAACTCGTCTTCTTCATCGCCGCGTTGACCTGGTTGATCAGCGCGGCGGCACGGTCTTCCGGGGATTCCTCGTTCTCCGCGCTCCCGCAGCCGCTGAGGCCGGCGAAGAGGGCGGCGCTCAGACCGGCGGCGGCGAGACGGCGGACGGTAACAGTCACGATGTGGTACTCCGGTGGGTGACGCGGACGGTCGGGTTCGACACGTCCAATATGCCCGGTCCAACGGGCCGCCCCGCTGCGGGGTAACGATGCGGACCGGCCTGCCGCGGCACCGGGTACGGCGTCTAGGCTGGGGGGTCGTACGGCTCACGGGCCGGGGAGGCGCCCACAGCCGGGGGTACCGGGGAACCGGGTGAGTGACCAGATCAGCGGGAGGCAGCACTGTGAACAGCGACCGGGACGAGATCCACGGCGACGGGATCACCCCCGGCGAGGAGCCTGAAACCGAGCTGGAGACCACGGGCGAGTTCACCATCGACTACACGCCGCCCGCTTGGTACACCGAGAACGGCGGATCCGCGGCCCCCGCGTACGGACAGGTGCCGCCGCCTCCGCCCGGGTACGAGACGCCGTCGCATCCGGCGCCCGTCCCCCAGACGCCGCCTCCACCGCCGCAGGCGCCCGCGCCTCCGGTGACGCCCACCGCCCCGTCGGCGCCGCAGTCGGCCCCGGAAACGCCGGGCGCCACTCCCCCGGCCCCCGTACCGCCCCCGCCCACGCCTCCCGTGACGCCTTCGGCGCCCTTGGCCCCGGAGGCGGAGGAAGAGGAGCTGAGCGGGAAGACGATGCGCATCTCGGCGGCGGCCCTGCGCCGTGAGTTCGCCGAGCGGGACGCCCAGAAGGCCCGCCAGGCGGAGGGCACGGGGCCGGAGCAGGCCCGGGAACGGTCCGCGGAGCCCTCGCAGCCGGACGAGCCGGCCGGCGCCAGCACCACCGCCGACGCCCCGCCCGCCCCCGCGCCCGAGGCCCAGCCCGTCGCCGGTGCCACCCCGGAGCCCACTCCGCCTGCCGAGACCGCGCACGGTGCCGATGGCACCTCACCTGCCGACGGCATGCCCGCTGCTCCGGCCGACACCGGTGCCGACCCGGACGCGGCCGGGGACGCGGTGCCCGGGGCCGAGGAAGCCGTCGAGGTCACCGACACGGCGGCGGCCACCGCTGATGACGCGTCCGACGCGGCGTCAGCCACCTCCCAGGACGGTGCCGACCGCGCCGATGGTTCCCCGGGGCCGCAGGACGCGCCGCCTCCCGGACGGCCCTGGAGCGAGGCGCCGCCCGCTCCTTTGGCCGACGGCCCGGGAGCGCTGCCCCCGCTGCCGCCGCAGTTCCAGCCCGCCGCCCCGCCCGCGCCCTCGGCCCCGCCCGCCCCGGCGCCCGGGGGATACGGCTACCCGCGCACCGGTGACGGCATAACACCGCCCCCGCAGGGCGGATACGGCTTCCCGCAGCCCACCCCGCAATCGCCCCCGCAAGGTGTCCCGCAGCCGCCCGTATCGCAGGACGGAGCACCCTCCGGCGGCTACGGCTTCCCCCTGCCTCCGCCCGCCGCACCCGGTGGCCAGCAGCAGACGCCCGGGGCTCAGGCCCAGCAGCCCGGCGGGTACGGCTTCCCCCACCCCGGCCAGGCCCCACCCGGCCCCCAGGCTCAGCCGGGCCCGCAGCCCCACCCCGGGGCGCCCGGTCAGCCATGGGCGCCCGGCCAGCAGCCCCCACCGCAGCCCGGCCTTCCGCAGCCGGGCGCCGGGCAGCATGCGCCCGTACCGCAGCCGCAGTCTCCGGGGCCGCACGCACATCCCGGGCAGCAGCCGCAGGCCCAGCCTCCGCAGGCGCCAGGGCCGCACCAGCCTGCGCCCGCCGAGCAGCCCCCGCACCTTCCCGGCCCGCACCATTCCCCGCAGCCCCACCCCCAGGCACCGCCTGCCGCCCACCCAGCCCCGCCCCCGGCGCAGCACCACGCCCACCCACCTGGCCAGCCACCAGCGCAGCAGACTGACCCGCGCGCGGGTCACGCCTGGCCGGACCCGCGCCAGCCCCACGCCCAGCCCGGCTCGCTGGGCTACACGGCGTCCGTGGAGCTGAGCTCCGACCGCCTGCTGAACCAGAAGCGCAAGCCGCGCCCGCAAAGCAGCGGCAAGCCGAGTACGCGGTTCCGCCTGGGCGCACGCAAGGAAGAGGCGGAGCGGCAGCGCAAGCTGGAGCTGATCCGCACGCCGGTCCTCTCCTGCTACCGGATCGCGGTCATCAGCCTCAAGGGCGGCGTCGGGAAGACGACGACCACCACCGCGCTCGGGGCCACGCTCGCCACCGAGCGGCAGGACAAGGTCATCGCGATCGACGCCAACCCGGACGCGGGCACGCTGGGCCGCCGCGTGCGCCGGGAGACGGGCGCGACGATCCGCGACCTGGTCACCGCGATCCCGCATCTGACCAGCTACATGGACATCCGCCGGTTCACCTCGCAGGCGCCCTCCGGTCTGGAGATCCTCGCCAACGACGTGGACCCGGCCGTCTCCACGACGTTCAACGACGAGGACTACCGCCGCGTCATCGACGTCCTGGGGCAGCAGTACCCGATCATCCTCACCGACTCGGGCACCGGCCTGCTGTACTCGGCGATGCGCGGCGTGCTGGACCTGGCGGACCAGCTCATCGTCATCTCCACGCCCTCGGTGGACGGCGCGAGCAGCGCGAGCACCACGCTGGACTGGCTCGCGGCGCACGGCTACGGGGAGCTGGTGCAGCGCAGTCTCACCGTCATCTCCGGGGTCCGGGAGACGGGCAAGATGATCCGCGTCGAGGACATCGTGGCGCACTTCAAGACGCGCTGCCGTGAGGTCGTCGTAGTGCCGTTCGACGAGCACCTGTCGGCCGGCGCGGAGCTGGACCTGGACCTGATGCGGCCGCGCACCCGCGAGGCGTACTTCAACCTCGCCGCGCTGATCGCCGAGGACATCACGCGGCACCAGCAGTCGCAGGGCCTGTGGACGCAGGACGGGTCGAACCAGCCGCCGCCGCAGGTCGCGCCGCCCATGCCGGGTCAGGGCGGCTACCCGGGGCAGCCCGGGGGCTGGGGCCAGCCGCCGCAGGGTCCGGCTCCCGGGGGCGGCCAGCCGCCGCAGCCCGGTTACGGGGGCCAGCCCGGCTACCCGGCCCCGGGGCAGGGGCAGGGCTGGCCACAACAGTAGCGGCACCGGCACGGGAGGGACATCCCGCACACGGAAGGGGGCACGGCCACGCTGGCTGTGCCCCCCTTCGGGTGTGCGCCGCTCTCCGCGCGGCGTGCGGGCTCAGCCCCCGCGCACGGTCGGCCTCAGCCCCGCACCTCCTGGGCCGTGAGCCGCCGGGCACGCTCGACGTCGTCCGCCATGCGCGCCAGGAACGCGTCGAGGGTGGGAAACGTCTCCTGGCCGCGCAGGTAGGCCAGGAAGTCAACACCGACGTGGCAGCCGTACAGCTCCAGCCCGACGCGGTCGATGGCGTACGCCTCCACGGTGCGGTCGGTACCGTCGAACTGGGGGTTGGTGCCCACCGAGATGGCCGCGGGCATCGACTCGCCCAGGGCGACGAGCCAGCCCGCGTAGACGCCGTCGGCCGGGATCGCGGTGTAGGGCAGCGTCTCGACGTTGGCCGTGGGGTAGCCCAGTTCGCGGCCGCGCTGGGCCCCGCGGACGACGACGCCCTCCACCCGGTGCGGCCGCCCCAGTACCTCGGCGGCGCCCGCGACGTCGCCGTCGGTGACCAGGCGGCGGGCCAGGCTGGAGGAGAACGGCTCGCCGCCGCCCGCCTCGCCGCGCGCGAAGAGGTCCACCACTTCGACGTCGTAGTCGTAGGTCCGGCCCAGTTCGGTGAGCAGTTCCACATCTCCGGCGGCGCGGTGGCCGAAGCGGAAGGTGGGGCCCTCGACGACGCTGCGGGCGTGCAGCCGGTCCACCAGCACCTTGACGACGAACTCGGCGGGCGGCAGCTGGGAGAATTCGGGGGTGAAGGGCAGGACGAGCACCGCGTCCACGCCCAGCTCGGCCATGAGGTCCGCCCGGCGGTGGTGCGGCGCCAGCAGCGGCGGATGGCTGCCGGGGCGGATCACCTCGCGCGGGTGGGGGTCGAAGGTGACGACGACGGCCGGGACGCCCAGCTCCCGGGCGCGCCGCACCGTCCTGCCGATGATCAGCTGGTGTCCGCGGTGGACACCGTCGTACGAGCCGATGGTGACGACGCTGCGCCCCCAGTCCTCGGGGATGTCCGCCAAACCACGCCAGCGCTGCACTGTGCCCGCTCCTCGCCACACGCCGATGCCGCATGTGATGGGTCGATGGGTAAGGGTTACCGTTCGGTCCAAGGGTGCCATGCGGCCCCGGCGGCCCGCCGCCCGGGCACGGCGCAAGCGACCCAGCGACGCAAGCGACCAGCGGGACCGGGCCAGCCGCGTCCCGGGCGGAGCGGCGCGGGCGGACCGGCGCGGGCTCAGACGAAGACGGCGAGGCTCTTGGCCCGTCCCCCTCGTTCCTCCACCAGCGCGAGGAACCGCTCGCCGGGGCCGAAGACGGCCACGGGGCCAGGAGGCAGCTGAGGCATGTCGAGCTGGACGCCGTTGCCAATGAGGCGGGCCTGCCGCTCGCCGACGTTCCAGCGCGGGAACGCCTGGCTGACAGCCTCGGCTAGCGGCAGCACCTCCAGTGACCCCTGCAGCTGGTCCAGCGTGCGGGCCGCGGTGACGGCGTAGGGGCCGACGCGGGTGCGGCGCAGCGCGGTGAGGTGGCCACCGGTGCCGAGGTCGGCGCCGATGTCGCGGGCGATGGCGCGCACGTAGGTGCCGGACGAGCAGACGAGGGAGACCAGCAGGTCCGTCACCGCTGTGCCGTCCTCGGCCTGCTCCTGGCCGACGCGGTGCACGGTGAAGGAGGAGACGGTGACGGGACGGGCCGCGAGCTCCACCTCCTCGCCCTGGCGGACGCGGGCGTAGGAGCGCTTGCCGTCCACTTTCACGGCGCTGACCTTGGACGGCACCTGCTGGATGGCACCGGTCTGCCGCGCCACGGCGGCGTCGATCGCCTCGCGCGCGAGACCGTGAGCCGGGGTGACGGCGGTGATCTCGCCCTCGGCGTCGTCGGTCACGGTGCTCTGGCCGAGGCGGATGGTGGCGACGTACTCCTTCTCGGTGAGCGCGAGGTGGCCGAGCAGGCGGGTGGCCTTGCCCAGGCCGAGCACGAGCACGCCGGTGGCCATGGGGTCGAGCGTCCCGGCGTGCCCGACGCGGCGGGTGCGGGCGATGCCGCGCATCTTGGCGACGACGTCGTGGGAGGTGAAGCCGGTGGGCTTGTCGACGATGACGAGCCCGTCCGGCGGCGCGGGGCGCGCGCCGCCGGAGGGCTGCGGGGTCGGTGGGCCGGGGGGCACGGTCAGGCGTCCTCGCCGTCTTCGCTGGCGTCATCGGGGTCAGCTGGGTCAGCTGGGTCAGCGGGGTCAGCTGGGTCATCAGCGTCAGCGCCGGGCTTGCGGTACGGGTCCGCCTCGCCCGCGTAGGAGGCGCCAGAGGCGCCCGCCCGCACCTGGGCGTCGGACTCCTTGGCCCGGGCCAGCAGGTCGTCGATGGTGCGGGCGTTCTCCGGGAGGGCGTCGGGGACGAAGGTCAGGCTCGGGGTGAAGCGCACTCCGGTCTGGCGTCCGACCTCCGAGCGCAGTACGCCCTTGGCGGACTCCAGTGCGGCGGCGGAGGCGGTGCGCTCGTCGTCGTCTCCGTAGACGGTGTAGAAGACGGTCGCTTCCCGCAGGTCACCGGTGACGCGGGTGTCGGTGATCGTGACATAGCCGAGCCGCGGGTCCTTGATCCGTCGCTGCAGGGTCTCGGCGACGACCACCCGGATGCGGTCAGCCAGCTTGCGGGCCCGCGCGGTGTCGGTCATGTGATCACTCTTTCCGTTCCGGTCATGGGTCGAAGGGTGGGCCGCCGGGCGGCCGCGGGTGCGGCGCGCGCGGCGGCGGGGTGGGTCAGTCGTCGTCCTCGCCGTGGAAGCGCCGTCGCACGGACAGCAGCTCCACCTCGGGGCGGGCGGCGACCAGGCGCTCGCAGTGGTCGAGCACATCGACGGCGTGGGCCGCGTCGCCCGAGACGACGGCGAGCCCGAGGCGGGCGCGGCGCAACAGGTCCTGTTCGCCCACCTCCGCGACGCTGACGGCGTGCTTGCGCTGCAGCTCGGCGACGATCGGGCGGACGACTGAACGCTTCTGCTTCAGCGAACGCACGTCGCCGAGCAGCAGGTCGAAGGACAGCGTCCCTACATACATGCGGTGCGGGTCAAAGCCGACCCGTGAGGCCTCATCCGCTGGTCCGGCAAGGGGCCAGGCGGTCCGTGTGGAACACCTGAAACCGTACACGTACCCGAGACCCCGCCTCGACGTATTAAACGGATCTTCAAACGCCGGGCCGGGGACAGCGGCGAGCCCGGGACGGACCACGCCGAGCGTGCTGCTCGGCGCACCCGCCCCGGGCCGATGCCGCTACGGCGAGCTGACGCGGGCGGCGCCAGGCCGCCCGCGTCAGCGCACCGCTAATCCGGGTCAGACCCGCGGCTTCTCGCGCATCTCGTAGGTGGCGATGATGTCGTCCACCTTGATGTCGTTGTAGCTGCCGAGGTTGATACCGCCCTCGAAGCCCTCGCGGATCTCGGTGACGTCGTCCTTGAACCGGCGCAGACCCACGATGTTGAGGTTCTCCGCGACGACCTTGCCGTCGCGCAGCAGGCGGGCCTTGGTGTTGCGCTTGACCTCGCCGGAGCGGATGAGGACACCGGCGATGTTGCCCAGCTTGGAGCTGCGGAAGATCTCACGGATCTCCGCCGTGCCCAGCTCGACCTCTTCGTACTCCGGCTTGAGCATGCCCTTGAGGGCTGCCTCGATCTCCTCGATCGCCTGGTAGATGACCGAGTAGTACCGGACGTCCACGCCCTCGCGCTCGGCCATCTGCGTCGCGCGGCCTTCGGCGCGGACGTTGAAGCCGATGACGATGGCGTCGGAGCCGGAGGCGAGGTTGATGTCCGACTCGGTGACCGCGCCGACGCCTCGGTGCAGCACCCGGATATCGACCTCCTCGCCGACGTCGAGCTGGAGCAGCGAGGACTCCAGGGCCTCGACCGAACCGGACGCGTCGCCCTTGATGATGAGGTTGAGCTGCTCGACCTCGCCCGCCTTGAGCACCTTGTCCAGGTCCTCCAGGGAGACCCTGCGGGTGCGCTTGGCGAAGGCGGCGTTGCGCTCACGGGCAGCGCGCTTCTCGGCGATCTGGCGGGCCGTGCGGTCCTCGTCCACCACCAGGAAGTTGTCGCCCGCTCCGGGGACGTTGGTCAGGCCCAGCACGAGCGCGGGCATGGAGGGCCCGGCTTCGGTGATGTTGTTGCCCTTGTCGTCGAGCATGGCGCGCACGCGGCCGTAGGCGTCGCCGACGACCATCGTCTCGCCCACCCGCAGGGTGCCGCGCTGGACCAGCACCGTGGCCACGGCACCGCGGCCGCGGTCGAGGTGGGCCTCGATGGCGATGCCCTGGGCGTACTGCTCCGGGTTGGCGCGCAGGTCGAGGGAGGCGTCCGCGGTGAGGACGACGGCCTCCAGCAGGCTGTCGATGTGCAGGCCCTGCTTGGCGGAGATGTCGACGAACATGGTGTCGCCGCCGTACTCCTCGGCCACCAGCCCGTACTCGGTGAGCTGGCCGCGCACCTTGGTCGGGTCGGCGCCCTCGACGTCGATCTTGTTGACCGCGACGACGATCGGCACGTCGGCCGCCTTGGCGTGGTTCAGCGCCTCGATCGTCTGCGGCATCACGCCGTCGTTGGCGGCGACGACCAGGATGGCGATGTCCGTGGACTTCGCACCACGGGCCCGCATGGCGGTGAACGCCTCGTGACCGGGGGTGTCGATGAAGGTGATGCGGCGCTCCTCGCCGTTGACCTCCGTCGCCGCCTGGTAGGCACCGATGTGCTGGGTGATGCCGCCGGCTTCGCCCTCGATGACGTTCGTCTTGCGGATCGCGTCGAGCAGGCGGGTCTTACCGTGGTCAACGTGACCCATGACGGTCACCACCGGCGGACGGGAGACGAGCGCTTCCTCGCCGCCCTCGTCCTCGCCGAACTCGATGTCGAAGGACTCCAGCAGCTCGCGGTCCTCCTCCTCCGGGCTGACGATCTGGACGACGTAGTTCATCTCCTCGCCGAGGAGCGTGAGCGTTTCGTCCGGCACCGACTGCGTGGCGGTGACCATCTCACCCAGGTTGAACATCACCTGGACGAGCGACGCCGGGTTGGCGTTGATCTTCTCCGCGAAGTCCGTGAGGGAGGCACCACGCGACAGGCGAACCGTCTCGCCCTTGCCGCGCGGCAGCATCACGCCGCCGATGGACGGCGCCTGCATCTGCTCGTACTCCTGGCGCCGCTGCCGCTTCGACTTGCGGCCACGACGCGCCGGACCGCCGGGACGGCCGAACGCACCCTGGGTGCCGCCACGGCCGCCGGGACCGCCGGGGCGTCCGCCGAAACCGGGACGGCCACCACCGCCGCCACCGGGACGGCCGGCGAAGCCACCGCCACCCCCGGGACGTCCGGCGAAACCGCCGCCGCCACCGGGACGGCCGCCGCCACCGGGGCGGCCGCCGGGACCGCCGGGACGGCCGCCGGGACCACCGCGTCCCGGGCCGGGACGCGGCCCTGCGGCAGGACGCTGCGGCATCATGCCCGGGTTCGGACGCGGGCCGCCGGGACCACCGCCGGGACGCGGGCCACCACCGGCGGCCTGCGGACGGGGCATGTTGCCCGGCGAGGGACGGCCGCCGCCGGGAGCCTGCGGACGCGGGCCTCCCTGGCCGCTGGGGCCACCGGGACCGCCGGGGCGGCCGCCGGGCTTGGGAGCGCCGCCGGGCCGCGGGGCCTGCGGACGGGCCATGCCCGTGTTACCGCCCGAGGTGAAGGGGTTGTTGCCCGGACGCGGGCCGGATGAACGGCCGCCGGACTTGGCGCCGGGCGCCGCGGGACGGGGCGCACCCGGCTTCGGGGCGCCCGGACGCGCGCCGGGCTTGGGGCCAGCCTGGCCGCTGGCCTGGCCACCGGCCTGGCCGGCGGGCGGCGCGGTGAACTCCGGCCGCGAGGGGCTGGGCTTGGGCGCGGCGGGACGGGCCGAGGCCGCGGGGCTCGGCGCCGGCGCCTTGGGCGCCGCGGGCCCCGGCTTGGGGGCCTCGGGGCCCGGCTTGGGAGCCTCGCCGCCGGGGCGAGGGGTCTCCGGGCCCGGCTTGGGGGCCGCGGACGGGCGCGGGGCGCCCGGCTTGGGGGCAGCCGGACGGGCGGTGGCCCCCGGCTTGGGCGCACCCGGCTTGGGGGCGCTGGACTTCTGCGGTGCCGCCGGCTTCGCGGCGGGTTTCGCCGACTTCTTCGTGCCGCCGCCAGACGCGCCGAACGCGTCGGTCAGCTTGCGCACGACCGGCGCCTCGATGGTCGAGGACGCCGAACGGACGAATTCGCCGAGTTCTTGGAGCTTGGCCATGACGACCTTGCTTTCCACTCCAAGCTCCTTGGCGAGCTCGTATACCCGGACCTTAGCCACTTCGCTCCTTAGACGGTCCGGGGTGGGCGCCGCCGGACCTTCGCTACTTGTGCATGGGCGTACTCATCGCGTACTCATCGAGTGCTCATCGCAATCTCGACCTACTTCCGACTCGCGAGGTACCTCGTCCCGCAGTCCGCCTGACGGACGTACGGGTCTTCTTACGGTTGCGCCTGCTGCACGCGCCGACGCACGGCATCCGCTGTGAGCGTTCCGGCGCGGCCCTTCCGGCGGAAGGCCCGTGCGAACGCCCGGCGGCGGATCGCCAGGTCGAGGCAGGCAAGGCTGGGATGCACATACGCACCCCGGCCGGGCAGCGTACCGCGAAGATCGGGGACACATGCGCCCTCGATCACCACCACACGCAGCAGATCGGCCTTGGCCGAGCGTTTCCTGCACCCCACGCAGGTGCGTTCGGGGCAGGCGCGGGTTCGCGTCCGGCCAGACACTGTTGAAGTCTACCTCCCTGCGTGATGGTTCCCCTGGCGGGGGGTAACCACGGCGTCGCCGTCCGAGCGGACCGCCGGGCACGGGGCGTGCCGGGCGCCGCCGGGGCGCCCGGTGCCTGTGCCGCACACCACTCTCCCGGGGTACGGCCCGCTACGCTCCGGGCCCTGCGGCCTCACCCTCCGGGGCTGCGTCAGCGGTGTCCGGCCGGATGTCGATGCGCCAGCCGGTGAGGCGGGCGGCGAGCCGGGCGTTCTGGCCCTCCTTGCCGATCGCCAGCGACAGCTGGTAGTCGGGCACGGTGACGCGGGCGGAGCGGGCGTCCTCATCGACAACGTCCACCTTGCTCACCCGCGCCGGGGACAGGGCGTTGGCCACCAGCTCGGCCGGGTCGTCCGACCAGTCGACGATGTCGATCTTCTCGCCGTTCAGCTCGGCCATGACGTTGCGCACCCGGCCCCCCATCGGCCCGATGCACGCGCCCTTGGCGTTGAGCCCGGACCGGGTGGAGCGCACGGCGATCTTCGTGCGGTGACCGGCCTCCCGGGCGACGGCGGCGATCTCCACCGAGCCGTCGGCGATCTCCGGCACCTCCAGCGCGAACAGCTTGCGCACCAGGTTCGGGTGGGTGCGCGAGAGGGTGACGGACGCGCCGCGCACCCCCTTGGCGACCCGCACCACGTAGGAGCGCAGCCGGGTGCCGTGCCGGTAGTCCTCACCGGGCACCTGCTCCTGCGGCGGCAGGATGGCTTCCATCTTGCCGATGTCCACCAGCACGTTCTTCGGGTCCTTGCCCTGCTGCACGACGCCGGTGACGATGTCGCCCTCCCGGCCCGCGTACTCGCCGAAGGTCAGCTCCTCCTCGGCGTCCCGCAGGCGCTGGAGGATGACCTGCTTGGCCGTCGTGGCGGCGATGCGGCCGAAACCACTCGGGGTGTCGTCGAACTCGCGCGGCTCGGCGCCCTCGGGCAGGTCGGCCGGGTCCTCGGTGGCCCACACCGTCACGTGGCCGCTGTGGCGGTCCAGCTCGACGCGGGCGGTGCGGCGGCTGCCCTCGGTGCGGTGGTAGGCGATGAGGAGCGCGGCCTCGATCGCCTCGACCAGCAGGTCGAAGGAGATCTCCTTCTCCCGTACGAGTCCCCGCAGGGCACTCATGTCGATGTCCACGGCTACGCCTCCTCGTCGTTCTCGTCGCGCGCGGCGGCGCCGCTGCTGTCGCTCTTCTTGCCCGGGCGGCTGAACTCGATCTCGACTCTGGCCCGGGCGATCTCGCCGAACTCCACCCGGTGCGCGGTCGGCTTGCGGCCCTTCACGCCGGGGACCTCCAGATCGAGCCCGGCGTCGTCCACGGCCAGCAGACGGGCGGTGAGGTCACCGCCCTCGTGCAGCCGCAGCGCCAGCAGGCGGCCCACGGCACGGCGGTAGTGCCGCGGCTCGGTCAGCGGCCGGTCGGCTCCGGGGGAGGTCACCTCCAGCACGTAGGGCGCGGCGCCCATCGCGTCGTGCTCGTCCAGCACCGCGGAGCAGGCGCGGCTCAGTTCGGCGCAGGCGTCCAGCTCCACGCCGTCGTCGGAGTCCACGACGACCTTGAGCACGCGGCGCTTGCCGGCGGGGGTGACGGTCAGCTCTTCCAGGTCCAGCCCGCGCTCGGTGACGAGCGGTTCCAGCAGCCCGCGCAGCCGGTCGTTCTGGGTGGTGCTCATCCGGGTGACTCCTCGGCCGCGTCTGCTGTTGTCCGGGCGGTAAAGACGGCGTCGCCGCGCACGTCCCGGCGTGACCGGGGACAGCCTAGCGCCTCCCACCAACGTCACCGACCCGCACGCTCCCGTGCCGCCGCTCGGGTGGACCAGGCCCGTCCGGTCGGGTGCCGCTGCGGGCGGCCGTGGGGAGGCCGGGCGGGGCGCGGAAGGACGCCGGGTACGCTCACCGGGCGGTGATCACCTGTTCTGGCACCGCTCCTTCAGCCGATTCAGCCGACTGTCTGCCTGTGGGGTGTACGTGGTGTCGATTCCGCCCGGGCGGCCGCGCAGACGTGGCGTGCTGGCGGCCGGTGCGCTGGCCGTGGCGCTGGCCGGGTGCAGCGGCGAGACCGAGCGGAAGCGGACCGAGCGGCGGGACGCCGAGCGCGGCCGGGCGCTGCGGCGGGAGGCGGCCGGGCAGAGCGCGGCGCTGCTGGAGCGCTACCGGGCGACCATCGCGGCGCACCCGGCGCTGTCCGAGCGGCTGGCGCCGATGCGCGGCCACGTGGCCCGGCACCTGGACGCCTTCGGCGGCCCCCGCGCGAGCGGCGCGGACGCGCGGACAGCGCGCCCGGCTCCGGTGCCCGGGGACGAGGACGCCGCACTGAAGGAGCTGGCCGCCGCCGAGCGCGAGACCGCGCGGGCCCGTGGCCGGGCGCTGACCGGCGCGCCGCCGGAGCTGGCCCGGCTGCTGGCGTCGGTGGCGGCGGCGGGCGAGGTGCACGCGTACCTGCTGGGCGAGGCATAGGACGGGGGCTTTCCAGGTGGTGTTCCAGGTGCTGCCCGAAGCAACCCAGGTGGGGGCCGTGGGGGCCGTGGAGGATACGGACGGGGCGAGGCGGGGCGCCGAGCTGACGGCGGCGCAGGCGGCGCTGGCCGCCGAGCACGCCGCCGTGTACGGCTACGGAGTGATCGGCGCGCGGGTCGGGGACGACCGGCGGCAGGCGGCCCGGGACGCGTACGCCGCGCACCGGGCGCGCCGCGAGGTGCTGGCGCGGCGCGTACGGGACCTGGGCGCCACGCCCCGGGCGGCCAGGGCCGGTTACGCCCTGCCCTACCCCGTCCCGGATGCCGTGGCGGCGGCCCGGTTCGCGGCTGAGCTGGAGGACCGGGTGGCGGGTGTGTACGCCGACCTGGTGCGGGCGGCGACGGGGGCGGTGCGGCAGGAGGCGGCGGGCGCGCTGCGCGAAGCGGCACTCCGGTCGGCACGCTGGCGCGGCGGCGGCGTAGCCTTCCCTGGGCTCGCCGAGCACCCGGATGCGCCCGCGCCGGTAGCCGACGCGCAGGACGCCGAGGCGGCCGACGGCTCCGACACCACGGGCGCCGCCGGAGACCACTAGCACCGGCGTACCGACGCGGCACCCGGCGTCGCCCCGGCGCCGGGCCCGCCCGGTGGGACGCACCGAACGACACGCACCCGAGGAAAGGCACCGCGCAGCACATGGCTTCCGCCCCGCATCCGGAACCGCCACAGCGCCTGGTCAACTTCCTGGGCGGCCCGGACCACCCGTGGCTCACCGGGCTCGACGCGCTGACGCGGGAGCTGCTGACGCGGTGGGAGCTGACGGCCGAGCGTCCGGCGCTGCCGGGCGGCCGGACCAGCCTGGTGCTGCTGGTCCGGCAGGCCGACGGCAGCCCGGCCGTGCTGAAGCTGTGCGGACCCGGGGCACGGCTCAGACCCGGTGATCCCACCACCGCGCGCCCGGAACCGGCCGCGCAGGCCGAGGCGGAGGCGGCGGCGCTGGCCCGGTGGGGCGGGCTGGGCGCGGTACGGCTGCTGCGCGCGGACCCCGGTGCGGGAGCGCTGCTGCTGGAGCGGCTGCACGGGGAGATGTCGCTGCGTTCGCTGCCGGAGGCGAAGGCGATGCTGGAAGCGGCGTCCGCGGTGCGGCGGCTGTGGGTGCCGCCCGGCGAGGGGTGCCGCTTCCCCACGGTCGCGGGGCACACCGCCGTCGAGGTGGACGGTGTGCTGGGGCGGGCCCCGGAGGCGGTGCGTCCCCTGGTGGACGCCGCGCTGCTGGCCCGCGAGGAGCTGCTGGCCGGGGACGGCGGCGGCCCGGGCGTGCTGCTGCACGGGGACTTCCGGCAGGGCGCGGTGCTGGCCTCGGACGCCGAGCGTGCCCCCTGGCTGGCCGTCGGCCCCGAACCGCTCGTGGGGGAACCGGCGTTCGACCTGGCCCGGCTGGCGAGGGACCGGCTGCACGACCTGGTCGCCTCGCCCGGCGCGCCCGCCGCCACCCGGCGCCGGGTGCACAAGCTGGCCGACTCCCTGGACGTGGACGCCGACCGGCTGCGCGGCTGGACGCTGTACCGGGCGGTGGAGTCCGGCGTGCGGCACCTGCTGCGCGGCGACCGCCAGGACGGCGAACTGCTCCTGGAGTTCGCGGGCTGGCTGTAGTGGTGTGGTCCGCCTACCCCGCCGCCGCGTGCAGGCGGCGCAGCGGCAGGGGCGCGCCCATGACGGCGTAGGGGCTGGGGGCGCTGGGGAAGAGGACGCCGCGGGCGAGGTCGCGGTAGCCCAGGCGGTGGTAGAGGGCGCGGGCGGGGCTGTCGGTGTCCACGGCGGAGAGGATCGAGCGGGGCTCGGCCGCCGCGTCGGTGAGGGTGGTGATGAGCCGGGCGCCGATGCCGTGCCGCTGGTAGCCGGGGTGGACGTGCAGTTCGGTGATGGTGAACGCGCCGTCCAGCCAGGCGTCGTGTCCGGCCCGGCGCAGATAGGGCTCGACGACGGTCGACCACCACTGGCCCCGGTCGTTGGGCAGGCCGTAGATGAAGCCGACCAGGTGTCCGGCAGGCGTCAGGGCGCCCAGCGCGCGGGCGCCCGGAGCCGTCAGGTGGCGCAGCACGATCGGGCGGCGGATGGCGACCTCGTCTTCGCTGAGCCCGAACGCGAGCGCCTGGACCGCCAGTGCCTCATCTACCCGTGCCGCCAGATCCAGCGCTTGCACCACCACGTCTGCCATGGTCAGAGCGTACGTCGGCGGGGCGGGCCGGTTCAGCCGCTCGCGGGTGGCCATGCGCCCAGCGGGCCGGTGAGGTAGCCCTGCACGGTCGGCGCGACGGCGGCCACGACCTCGTCGCGGGTCATCGCCGCCAGCGGTTCGACACGGACGAGGTACCGCGTCATCGCCAGCCCGACGAGCTGCGAAGCGACGAGCGAGGCCCGCACCCGGGGCGCGTCCCCGCCCAGCGCCTCGGCCACCGGGGTCAGGACCTCCCCGGTGATGAATTCCCGCAGCATCCGGGCGGCGGCCTCGTGGGGGACGGCCGAGCGCAGGATGCCGCGCATCTGCTGGGACGTCTCCTCTCCCTCCCACAGGCGGAGGAACGCGCGCAGCAGCCGCTCCCCCGCGCCGCCCGCGCCGCCGTCGAGCACCCCGGCGACGACGGTGCGAGGGTGCAGTGTCTCCTGCATCGACGCGGCGAACAGCCCTTCCTTGGAGCCGAAGAAGTGGTGCACCAGCGCCGCGTCCACACCGGCGTCCTGCGCGATGGCGCGGAGGGACGCACCGCCGTACCCCTGCTCGGCGAAGCGCGTCCGCGCGGCCTGGAGGATGGCCTGACGGCTCACGGTGGCGCCGGGCCTGCGCCCGGTGCGCTTGGGCGCGGTCTCGCGCTCGCCGGCGGGCACCGCGTCACCTCCCCGTGGGTCAACGGAACTCAACGGTACCGGGGATAACCGGGACAGGACGCCCCGGCGCGGGCAGCGGGAGCCTGCCTCCGCCCTCGGCAGGCTGGCTCAAGCAGCTGCCCAGGCGGTATGGGCCAGCACACCCGGCTCACGGCGGGCAGACCCAACCGCGGCGGCCTCAGAACAGCACGCTCATGAACGCGCCCACCTCGCGGAAGCCGACGCGGCGGTACGCGGCCCGGGCCGCGGTGTTGAAGTCGTTGACGTAGAGGCTGACGACCGGGGCGAACTCCGCCAGCGCGTACCGCAGCACGGCCGCCATGCCGTGCACCGACAGGCGTTCCCCGCGCCGCTCCGGGGCCACCCACACGCCCTGAATCTGGCACGCCTCGGTGGTGACGGCGCCGATCTCCGCCTTGAACACCACCTTGCCGTCCTCGAATCGCGCGAACGCCCGTCCGGACCCGACCAGCTCCGCGACCCGCGCCTGGTAGACCAGCCCGCCGTCACCCGCGAGCGGGGAGACGCCGACCTCCTCGGTGAACATCGCCACGCACGCCGGGAGCACCGACTCCAGCTCTTCCTTGCGCACGCGTCGCACCCGCGGGTCCGGGGCGATGCTCGCGGACGGCGCGTCGGCCACCATCAGCGGCTGCCGTGCCCTGACCGCGCGGGCCGGGCCCCAGTGCGGCTCCAGGCACCGCCACAACTCGGCGGTGGCCGCGTCCGGGCCGACGATCGAGGAGCACCGGCGCCCCTGCCTGCGCGCTCGCTCCGCGAACGCCGCGAGGGCCTCGGGTCCGGCGCACACCGGGACCAGGTTCGCCCCCGCGTAGCACAGCGAGGTCAGCCGTCCGCCGCTGTACCAGCCCCACATCTCGCCGCCGAGCCGCCACGGGTCAAGACCGGAGGCACGGACTCGTGCCGTGACGAAGGCGTTGGCGACGGGCTCCCGGTTCAGCACGGCCAGCGCCTCGTCCAGGTCCTCCGGCGTCAGGGGCCGGGTCGAAGTCGTCGTCAACACGTGCGAAGAGGTGCCTCACGGTGCGGGGCCCTGCCGGGGGCGGGGCCGGGGAAACGATCCCTCACGGGGCGATTCTCCGCACTGTACCCCTGCGAGATACGCACCCGCGGCGAGCCCCGCTCGCGGAAACCGGGTGCCTTGCGCTCCAGAGCCCCGGGGGGCTTTGTCGCGGTCCTCACTCCCCCCGGCTGCCGCTGGGCGGCGGGCGCCTCAGGCCACCGTCACCTGCGGCTCGCCGGACGGCTCGCCCGCGTCCTGCAGCTGCTCGGCGATCTTCATCGCCTCCTCGATCAGCGTCTCGACGATCTTCGACTCCGGCACCGTCTTGATGACCTCGCCCTTGACGAAGATCTGCCCCTTGCCGTTGCCGGAGGCGACGCCGAGGTCCGCCTCGCGCGCCTCCCCGGGGCCGTTGACGACGCAGCCCATGACGGCGACGCGCAGCGGGACGTCCATGCCGGTCAGGCCCGCCGTCACCTCTTCGGCCAGCTTGTAGACGTCCACCTGGGCGCGGCCGCAGGAGGGGCAGGAGACGATCTCCAGGCCGCGCTCGCGCAGGCCCAGGGACTCAAGGATCTGGATGCCGACCTTGACCTCTTCCGCCGGCGGTGCGGACAGCGAGACGCGGATGGTGTCGCCGATGCCCTCACTGAGCAGCGCGCCGAAGGCGACGGCGGACTTGATCGTGCCCTGGAAGGCGGGCCCGGCCTCGGTGACGCCCAGGTGCAGCGGGTAGTCACACCGCTCGGCCAGCAGCCGGTAGGCGTTCACCATGACCACCGGGTCGTTGTGCTTGACGGAGATCTTGATGTCGCGGAAGCCGTGCTCCTCGAACAGCGAGCACTCCCACAGCGCCGACTCCACCAGCGCCTCCGGGGTGGCCTTGCCGTGCTTGCGCAGCAGGCGCTTGTCCAGCGAACCGGCGTTGACGCCGATGCGGATGGGCGTGCCCGACTGCGACGCGGCGCGCGCGATCTCCTTCACCTTGTCGTCGAACTGCTTGATGTTGCCGGGGTTCACGCGCACCGCCGCACAGCCGGCGTCGATCGCGGCGAAGACGTACTTGGGCTGGAAGTGGATGTCGGCGATGACCGGGATCTGCGACTTGCGGGCGATGGTGGCCAGCGCGTCGGCGTCGTCCTGGGTGGGGCAGGCGACGCGCACGATCTGGCAGCCCGAGGCCGTCAGCTCGGCGATCTGCTGGAGCGTGGCGCCGATGTCGGAGGTGCGGGTGGTGGTCATCGACTGCACGGACACGGGCGCGTCCCCGCCGACGGACACGGTGCCGACCTGGATCGGGCGGCTCTTGCGCCGCTCCGCGAGCTTGATCGGTACGGACGGCATTCCCAGCGCGATCGCTGTCATCTGGCGCAACCCCAAGGTGTGGTACACGGTGCCGAGAACGGCAGGCTCCAGCCCCGAGATTACGGCACTCCACCGCACCTGAGCACACCGCGCCCGGTGCCCCGGCTAAAAGGCGAGGCACCGGGCGCACCCGCGATGCGCCCGGTGTGCGCCAGAGCGCGCCGCCGCTAGTTCGTAAGCCGCACCGGGTTGACCACGTCCGCGACGAGGACGAGCAGCGTGAAGCAGATGAACACCCCGGCCACCACATAGGCGACAGGCATGAGCTTGGCCACGTCGAACGGCCCCGGGTCCGGCCGCCGCAGCAGTTTGGCGAAGAACCGCCGTACCGACTCCCACAGCGCGCCGGCGACGTGACCGCCGTCCAGCGGCAGCAGCGGCAGCATGTTGAACAGGAACAGCGACAGGTTGAACGCGGCCACCAGCAGCAGCATGACCGCCACCCGCTGGGTCGCCGGGATTTCCAGCGCGAAGATGTCGCCGCTCACGCGGGCCGCGCCGACGACGCCGACCGGTGAGTCCTGCGCGCGTTCGCCGCCGTTGAACGCCGCCTCCCACAGCCCCGGGATCTTCGACGGCACCGCGAGGAGCGCCTGGAAGCCGTCGGTCATCATGTCGCCCATGCGGTCCACGGCCTGCGGGAAGCTGTGCCGCACCACGCCGGTGGCGGGCGCGAAGCCGAGGAAGCTGGCCTGCACGTACTCGTCGGCGACGTAGTTGCCCTGGTCGTCGATCTTGGTGACGGTGTTCTGGATCGGCTCGGCCGTCAGCGTGAGGCGTTCGCCGTCCCGCAGGACGGTGAGCGTCACCGTGCCCTCGGCGTCACGGATGCGCTGCTGCAGGGTGTCCCACTGGTCGATCTCGGTGCCGTCGAAGGCGACGATCTGGTCCCCGGCCCGCAGCCCCGCCGCGTTGGCCGGGGTGGGCGGGGCGTCCTTAGGACACGTGTCCGTGCGGGCGTCCGCGGCGACGACGCACTCCGAGACGCTGCTGACCGTCGTCGTCGTGGTGTTCATGCCGAACGTCATCAGCACGCCGAGGAAGATCGCCACCGCGAGGATCAGGTTCATGAACGGACCGGCGAACATGACGATGATCCGCTTCCACGGCTTGCGGGTGTAGAACAGCCGCTTCTCATCGCCGGGCCGCAGTTCCTCGTAGGCGGCGGCGCGGGCGTCCTCGATCATGCCGCGGAACGGTGAGGTGGAACGCTGGCGCACCTGGCCGTCGTCACCGGGCGGGAACATGCCGATCATGCGGATGTAGCCGCCAAGCGGGATGGCCTTGATGCCGTACTCGGTCTCGCCCCGGCGCCGGGAGAAGAGCGTCGGGCCGAACCCCACCATGTACTGCGGCACGCGGATGCCGAACATCTTCGCGGTGCTCAGGTGGCCCAGTTCGTGCCAGGCGATGGAGAACAGCAGGCCGAAGACGAAGACGACTATCCCCAGGATGGTCATGAAAGCCGTCATGCGCGGGCCTCCGCTGTCGTGGTCCGGTGCTGTGCCGCCAGTTCGCGGGCCCGTGCCCGCGCCCACCTCTCCGCGTCGAGTACGGCGTCCAGCGTCAGGCCCGTGCCCGGCGGACGACCGTGTTCCTCGACCACAGCGGCCACCGTATCCATGATTGCGGGGAACGGCAGCCTGCCCGCGAGGAAGGCCCCGACGCACTCCTCGTTCGCCGCGTTGTAGACGGCCGGGGCGGTCCCCCCGAGCGCACCGACGTGCGCGGCCAGCGGCACGGCCGGGAAAGCCTGCTCGTCCAGCGGGTAGAAGTCCCAGCTCATGGCCTTCGTCCAGTCGAAGACGGGACCGGCGTCCGGTACCCGGGCGGGCCAGCCCAGCGCCAGCGCGATCGGCAGCCGCATGTCCGGCGGCCCACACTGGGCGAGCGTGGAGCCGTCGGTGAACTCCACCATCGAGTGGATCGCCGACTGCGGATGGACGACGACCTGGATGCGCTCGAAGGGCACGTCGTACAGCAGGTGGGCCTCGATGACCTCCAGCCCCTTGTTGACGAGCGTCGCGGAGTTGACGGTGATGACCGGGCCCATCGCCCACGTCGGATGGGCCAGCGCCTCCTTCGGCGTGACGTGTGCCAGCTCCGCCCGGGTACGGCCGCGGAACGGTCCGCCGGACGCGGTGACGAGCAGCTTGCGCACCTCGGGCCGCGTCCCGCCCATCAGGGCCTGGAACAGCGCGGAGTGCTCGGAGTCCACCGGGATGATCTGCCCCGGCCGGGCCAGCGCCTTCACCAGCGGGCCGCCCACGATCAGCGACTCCTTGTTGGCCAGCGCCAGCAGACGTCCGGCCTTCAGCGCGGCGAGGGTGGGACGCAGACCGATGGAACCGGTGATGCCGTTGAGCACGGTGTGGCAGGGGGACGCCGCCAGCTCCGCCGCCGCGTCCGCACCGGCCAGCACCTCGGGCACCGGCTCGCCGACGCCGTACTCCGCGCGCAACGCCTGCCGCAGCTCAGGAGCCTTGTCCGCCTGCGCGATCGCCACGGTACGCACCTGCAGGCGGTGCGCCTGCCCCGCGAGCAGCCCGACCCGGCCGCCGTTCGCCGACAGGCCCGTCACCCGGAAGCGCTCCGGGTTGGCCAGCACCACGTCGATGGCCTGCGTTCCGATCGACCCCGTCGAACCGAGGATCACCACGTCCCGCGGGCCCTCGTCCGTACCGTCCCCCACGGGGTAGCTGACCTGCGGGTCAGCGAGCATCTCCGTCATGCCCCCATTGTGTCCGCTGACCGCGCTACGGGGGACCCCGCCCCGCACGGCTGCCGGGCGGCCCCGGCGTCCCCGGCCGCTGCCGCGACACACTGACGCCGTTCCCTCCCCCGGGGGCGAAGTCTGTGTTAGCGTTGTCCCCAGTTGCAGTTTTGGTACCCATGAACTTCGCATGCGTCTGCTGGGATGTAACCCACAGGCGCATTTGTTTTACCGGTCTTCTCCGGATGGGCTCAATGCGGCGGCTCAGCGATGCGCACTCGCGCATCCGGCAACACGCACCCACGAGGGAGAACGATATGGCCACCGGCACCGTGAAGTGGTTCAACTCGGAAAAGGGCTTCGGCTTCATCGCGCAGGACGGCGGCGGCGCCGACGTCTTCGCCCACTACAGCAACATCGCCACTCAGGGCTTCCGTGAGCTGCACGAGGGCCAGAAGGTGACCTTCGACGTCACCCAGGGCCAGAAGGGCCCGCAGGCGGAGAACATCCTCCCCGCCTGAAGCGCCTGACCCGCGTGACACCTCACGCCTGACGCCACTGGCGTACGCACGGATGGGGCCCGTCCTCCCGATCACCGGGAGAACGGGCCCCATCCCGTTTCCTGGCCGGTCCATCCCCCGCCCGGAGCAAGCGCCCGACCCCTCTGCGGCGGTCCGCGTTGCCCTCGGCGACCACGCCGTCGCCCGGCGCAGGCACCTACCCCGTGCGACCCCCGCGTGCCCACGGCCCTTACCTCACCCGCCACCCAGGTTCCACACAGCACACCCGAGGGCAACGACACCGACGGCCGCGAGCCCAGTGACCACGAGCACGCGGATCTCGTCGCGCCACCGGCTCACCCCGCGCCCCGGAAGCCGGGGGCGCAATCCGGGCAGGCACTCACCGGACACGACAGGTGGCGGTCGGGATGCGCCGTCGCCACCCGCGCCCAGCCCACGTACGCGAGCACCGCCGTCCGCGTACCGCAGCCGACACACGCTTTCCCCGTCAGCCGCTCCCCCGGCACCTCAGCGTCGAGTTCCAGTACGACGCACGGGCGTTCACGACGCGGCAACTCCGGGACGGTCACCGCAGCTCGCCACTGAGGTACTGCTCCCTGCGGTGAAGCAGCCGGTCCAGTTGCGCCCACTGGAGCTCCACCTGACCCGGTTCGAGGATGAGTTCCACGTCCGTGGAAGTGCCGTCGTCCCGGTGCAACGTCAGCGGTACGACACCACGTTCCCGCACCGGGTCGTACCGAACGTCCTGCTGCCTCGGCGTTACGTGCATGGGCATACCCTTCCGTCGCAGTGCGTAACGAACTGTGTACGCAGCACTAGCCTGACAGTGCATCATGCAGATCTGCAAGCGATACACGCAGTTCTGCATTACTGGCATATGCCAAGGCGGCACCGTCTGCTGTACTGGTCCGCTGTACGCCGACTGGACACCGGCGACCGCACCCCACATTGAACTTCGGGAAGGACACCCATGGCTGGTCCCACGGTGCGCAGGAGGCGGTTGGGCGCTGAACTGCGCGCCATGCGCGAAAGCTTGAGATACACGACTGAGGCCGTGGCACAGCGTTTCGGGTGGCATAACGCCAAGGTGTCTCGCATGGAGACGGGCCAGACCGCTGCCCGAGTCAGCGACGTAGAAGCACTGCTGGACCTCTACGAGATGCAAGACCCGCTGAAGCGCAAGGCTCTCCTGGCCCTGGCGCGCGACGGCAGTCGCAAAGGCTGGTGGCAGCGTTACAACGATGTACTGACCCCGGCCTACGCAGACTTCATCAGCCTGGAGGCCGATGCCGAGACCATGCAGACCTACGAGTCCGGCCTTGTGCCCGGTCTCTTTCAAACGGCCGGGTACGCCCGTGAGGTGATCTCAGCCATCAACATGACGGAGACACCAGGCGAGGTCAACCGTCTCGTAGAGGTCCGGCAAGCCCGACAGGCCGTGCTCACCCAGCCTGATCCGCTCACCGTGTGGGCTGTCATGGAAGAGACAGCGCTGCGCACGGAGATCACGGGCAAGCCGCATGTCATGCGGGAACAGTTGCACAGACTGCTGGACCTCTCCGCGCTGTCTAACATCACGCTCCAGGTCATCCCCAGCTCAGCAGGTCCGCACCCCGGGTTGAGCGGCGCCTTCGCGGTCCTGCGCTTCCCCGAAAGCCACGACCACGACGTGGCGTTGGTAGAAAACCTGACCAACGCCCTCTACATCGAGGAGCGTGCGGAGGTCGAACGCTACAACATGGCATTCCGTTGTATCGTCGCTGATGCTCTCTCCCGAGAAGCATCGTTGCGTCTGATCCACCGGCTGAAGAAGGAATCTCCGTGACAACACCCCCCGTTGAGACAAACCTTGTGGACCCCGACTGGATCACGTCCTCCTACAGCGGGGGGAACAACAACTGCGTGCAAGCCAGGCGCAAGGACCGCCGAGCCGCCGTGCGAGACTCCAAAGTGCCGGACGGTGCCGTGCTCGCCTTCCCTATGACCGGCTGGGACGCCTTCGTGGTTGGAGTACGCGAGGGTGGGCTCAGCGCGCACCGATAGGTCGGAAGAGCTAGGGTTCACCGGATCGGGCGGTGGACGTCTGTGTGGGTGGTGGGGCCGGGGGTGGTGGCGGCGATCCAGGGGCCTGCTGTGGAGGGGTCGATGATGCCTTCCTCCAGCCAGGTGTAGGCGTCGTTCAGGATGCCGTGGACGACCTTGCGGTCGAGGTCGTCGGTGTTGCTCCACAGGCGGGTGAAGAGTTCCTCCACGCGTAGCCGGGACTGGTGGCAGAAGGCGTCGGCCAGTTGGTACGCCTCGCGGCCGTGGTCGCCGTCCCGGGAGAACTTTTCGGCGCGGACGCAGGCGGCGCTCATCGCGAAGAGTTCGGCGCCGATGTCCACGACGCGGGCGAGGAAGCCCTGCTTGGTCTCCATCTTCCCCTGCCAGCGGGACATGGCGTAGAAGGTGGCGCGGGCGAGCTGGCGGGCGTGGCGTTCGACGTAGCGCAGGTGTTCCCCGAGGGGGCCGAACTCCCGGTAGGCGGCGGGGAGCTGGCCGGGACCGGTGAGGAGCTTGGGGAGCCAGCGGGCGTAGAAGCCGCCGGCCCGGGCGCCTGCCTTGGCTTTGTCGGCCAGGGTCTTCTCCGGGTCGATGAGGTCGCCGGCGACTTTCAGGTGGGCGTCCACTGCCTCGCGGGCGATCAGGAGGTGCATGATCTCGGTGGAGCCTTCGAAGATGCGGTTGATCCGCAGGTCGCGCAGCATCTGCTCGGCGGGGACGCCGCGTTCGCCACGGGCGGCGAGGGAGTCGGCCGTCTCGTAGCCGCGTCCGCCGCGGATCTGGACGAGTTCGTCGGCCATGAGCCAGGCCATCTCGGAGCCGTAGAGCTTGGCGAGGGCGGCTTCGATGCGGATGTCGCCCAGGTCCTCGTCGGCCATCTGGGAGGAGAGGTCGAGGACGGCTTCGAGGGCGAACGTGGTGGCGGCGATGAAGGACATCTTCGCGCCGACCGCCTCGTGCCGCGCCACGGGTTTGCCCCACTGGACGCGGGCGGCCGACCACTCGCGGGCGGTTTTCAGGCACCACTTGCCCGCGCCGACGCACAGCGCGGGCAGCGACAGGCGTCCGGTGTTGAGCGTGGTGAGCGCGATCTTCAGGCCCGCGCCCTCCGCGCCGATGAGGTTGGCGGCCGGGACGCGCACCTGGTGGAAGCGGGTGACGCCGTTCTCGATGCCGCGCAGGCCCATGAACTGGTTACGGTGTTCCACCGTGATGCCGGGGGCGTCGGCTTCCACGACGAAGGCGCTGAGGCCGCCCCGGTGGCCGTCGGTCTTCGGGACGCGGGCCATGACGACGAGGAGGTCGGCGATGACGCCGTTGGTGGTCCAGAGTTTGACGCCGTCGAGGACGTACTCGTCGCCGTCGGGCGTGGCCGTGGTGGCCAGGCGGGCGGGGTCGGAGCCGACGTCGGGCTCGGTGAGCAGGAAGGCGGAGATGTCGGTGGTGGCACAGCGCGGCAGGAAGCGGTCGCGCTGCTCCTGGGTACCGAACGCCTTCAGCGGCTGCGGCACGCCGATCGACTGGTGGGCGGAGAGCAGTGCTCCTATGGCGGGGCTGGCCGAACCGGCGAGGGCCAGCGCCTTGTTGTAGTAGAGCTGGCTCAGGCCCAGGCCGCCGTACTGGGTCTCGATCTTCATGCCGAGCGCGCCGAGCGCGCGCAGGCCGCCCACGACGTCGTCGGGGATGCGGGCCTCACGTTCGATGAGGCCGCTGTCAACCTTCGTCTCGCAGAACTCGCGCAGGGCGGCGAGGAATTCCTCGCCACGGCGGACGCTGTCGGCGTCGGGCTGTGGGTGGGGGTGGATGAGGTCGAGGCGGAAGCGGCCGAGGAACAGTTCCCTGGCGAAGCTGGGCTTGTGCCAGTCCTGCTCGCGCGCGGCTTCGGCGACGTCGCGCGCCTCGCGCTCGGAGACGTCGCGGGGGCTGGCGCTGGGGGTTTCGGCGGACATCGGCTCACCTCGTCGGGTCGCGGGTCCCGGTCACCTGCCGGCCGGTGCTACTGAGGCGTATGTACCCGATCCGGCGGGTTCATGCGAGGTGTGCCGCGGGAAGTGCGGCCGAACGTGGACGTGTCCCGCCCCGGCGTCCGAGGGCGGCCCGGCGCGCCGACGGTGGGGGTACGGACGTCGGCGGGCGCTGCGGAGGGCGGCGGAAAGGCCCGCCACGGGCCGGGGGGAGAGACCGGTGGCGGGCCGGTAGCGGGGCGCCGGGGGCGGGCACGACCGCACCCCGGCGCGGGCGTCACAGGTCCAGGCCGGTGAGGACCAGGACGCGCTCGTAGGTGTAGTCCTCCATCGCGAAGCGGACGCCCTCGCGGCCGACACCGGACTGCTTGGCGCCGCCGTAGGGCATCTGGTCCGCGCGGTAGGAGGGGACGTCGCCGACGATGACGCCGCCGACCTCCAGCTGGCGGTGGGCGCGGAAGGCGGCCTGGACGTCGTGGGTGAACACGCCCGCCTGGAGGCCGTACTTGGAGTTGTTGGCGGCGGCGAAGGCGGCCTCCTCGCCCTCCACGCGGGTGAAGCTCATGACGGGGCCGAAGACCTCCTCGCAGCCGAGCTGGGTGTCGGCGGGGACGTTCTCCAGGACGGTCGGCGCGTAGGTGGCGCCGTCGCGCTTGCCGCCGGTCAGCAGGCGGGCGCCCGCGTCGATGGCCTCGTTGACCCAGGACTCCACGCGCTGGGCGGCGTCCTCGCTGACGAGCGGGCCGACGTCGGTGGTGTCGTCGGTGGGGTCGCCGAGGCCGAGTGCCTCCACCGCGGCGACGACCTTCGGCACCAGCCGGTCGTAGACGGCCGCGTCGGCGATGACGCGCTGGACGGAGATGCAGGACTGTCCGCCCTGGTAGTTGGAGAAGGTGGCGATGCGCTGGGCGGCCCAGTCGAGATCGGCCTCGGCGGTGAAGTCGCCCAGGACGATGGCCGCGCCGTTGCCGCCGAGTTCCAGGGTGACGCGCTTGCGCGGCACGGAGTCGAGGATGGCGAAGCCGACGGGCTCGGAGCCGGTGAAGGAGATGATGGGCAGCCGCTCGTCCTGGACGAGGGCGGGCATCTTGTCGTTGGCGACCGGCAGCACGGACCAGGACCCGGCGGGCAGGTCGGTTTCGGCGAGCAGTTCGCCGAGGACGAGCGCGGAGAGCGGCGTGGCGGGGGCGGGCTTGAGGATGATCGGCGTGCCGACGGCGATCGCGGGGGCCACCTTGTGCGCGCACAGGTTCAGCGGGAAGTTGAACGGTGCGATGCCCAGGACGGGGCCGTGCGGGAAGCGGCGGGTGAGGGCCAGGCGGCCGGTGCCGCCCGCGTCGGAGTCCAGGCGCTGGGCTTCGCCGCCGTTGAAGCGGCGGGCCTCGTCGGCGGCCCAGCGGAAGACGGACACGCAGCGCGCGACCTCCCCTCGGGCCCACTTGATGGGCTTGCCGTTCTCGGCGGAGATGAGGCGGGCGATCTCCTCGGAGCGCTCCCCCAGGCGGCGCACCACGTGGTCGAGGGCGGCGGCGCGCACGTGGGCGGGAGTGGCGGAGAACTCGGCGGCGACGGCGGTGGCCGCGGCGACGGCCTCCTCGACCTGCGCGTCGGTGGGGACGCTGGCCCGGCCGACGGTCCGGCCGTCCCAGGGAGAGGTCACGTCCAGGGTGTCGTCACCGGTCGCCTCGCGGCCGGCGAGCCAGAACGGGTGCGTGGAAGTCGCTGTGGTCACTGCGAGTACCGGCCTTCCGGGTCGTCATGGAACGGGTGCGTGAGAGCCACGGTAGGGGCAGGGGGCCGCAGGGCGTCTTGTCCGGGACGGCGTAGTGGGCGCGCGTGTCGCTCCGGTTCGGCAGGTGCCCGCGCCGTGACTGCGTGACTGATCTAGACATGTCAGCGCGTCAGGGTGCCGCCGCACGTGGCGGTCCCCCAGCGTCTCGCTCCGGGCACCACCGCCGCCCTCTCCGCCCTGGCCTCGGCCGCACTACGCCGGGACCATGGCCGCTGTCGAAGGTAGGTCCCACGGTACTCTGCGCTGAGGGCCGGGGACGTGACCGGAAACTGATCCGGCCAGAGCACGGCCAGCAGGCCGACCGCGTACACCACCCCGGTCGCGGGCCGTCCCCGTGCGGCGCGGGGTCTCAGCGGGCGTCCGGCGGGGTAGGGGCGTGGGTGGCCTTCAGGGCGAGCCACAGCTCCATGCGGACGTCGGGGTCGTCCAGGGAGCGGCCGAGGATCTCCTCCACCCGGCGCATGCGGTAGCGCAGGGTGTGGCGGTGGACGCCGAGGTCGGCCGCGGCGGCGTCCCACTGGCCGTGCCGGGACAGCCAGGCCCGCAGGGAGGCCACCAGGTCGCCACGGCCGCTGGCGTCGTGCTCACGCAGCGGACGCAGCATGCCGTCGGCGAACGCGCGCACCGCATCGTCGGCGAGCAGCGGCAGCACCGAGCCCGCGGCCATCTCCTCGTGTTCCACCAGGTTCGCCCCGCGCCGCCGGGCCACCGAGAGCGCCTGTTCGGCCTGTTTGAAGGCGGTGGCAGCGCCGGTGATCCCGGTGGGGGCGGAGACGCCGACGGCCAGCGCGGTCTGACTGTCCTCCCCGGCGCCCCCGGGACTTCCCGTACTCCGCGCCCGCTCCGCGCAGGCGGCGATGGCGGCGCCGCCGTCCGCCGCGAGGAGTACCAGCCGCGGGCCGTCGGGCACCGCCAGCACGGACTCGCCGCTGCGCGCGGCGGCCGCCTCCACGGCGTCGGCCAGCGCGCTGAGTGCCTCGGTACCGGGGCCGTGGGCCGGGCCGGGGGACTCCGCGACGGCGAGGCGCAACGGGGCGTCGAGCAGCTCGCCGTACAGCGTTCCGGCGACGGCGCGGGCGTGCTCGGCCTCTTTGGCCATCAGCATGCGCAGCACCGCACCGCCCAGCCGCTGCTCGGCTTCCCGCAGCGCGCGGGAGCGCTCGGTGGTCAGCGTCAGCAGGGCGATCGCGGAGTTGACGGCGTAGCGCTCGGCGGTGCCGGGGGGCGCGCTGGTGCCGACGGCGAGCACGGCGCGGATGCGGCCTCCGGAGCCGATGGACTGCAGCTCCACCCGGTCGTCGGCTGAGCCGCCGTCGGCCGGGTGGGGCACGCTGACCACGGCGCTGGCCGGGGCGGGACGGTCGCGCAGCCGCTCGACGTCGCCGGTGAGCCGCACGGCGCGGCGCGCGGCCCAGGCAGGGGCCGTGGCCACCAGCGCGCCGGAGACGTCGAACAGGGCGGCCCAGCCGCGCACGTGGGTGGCGAGGCGGCCGAGCAGGGCGGCCGGGCCCTCGGCGGCGAGCGCGGCGCGGGTGAGGTCACGCTGTGCCTCGAAGCCGGCGGTCACCGAGCGGTACTGCTCGGCGGCGATGGCGGCGGACACCGCCTTGGTGATGGCGATGAACGGGGTGCGGCGGGGCACTTCCAGCAGCGGGAAGTCCTCCTCGCGGGCGGCCTCGACCAGGGCGTCGGGGACGTGCGCGTAGTTGACGCCGGCGGCGAAGCCGAGCCCGACCACCCCGGCGCGCGTCAGCCGCCGCACGTAGCGCCGCATGGCGTGGGGGTCCTCGGCGTCCAGCTTCATCGCTGTGACGAGCAGCAGTTCGCCGCCGTCCAGGTACGGAACCGGGTCCTCCAGCTCGCTGACCTGCGCCCAGCGGACGGCCGCATCCAGGTGACCGGCGCCGGTCAGGACGGTGAGCTTGAGCGCCGAGTGCTGGACGAGCGAGCGGAGCGTGGGCTGCATGGCGGCGGACCCGTTCTGCGGCCTGCTGCGGCCTGCGGCTGTCGGGGAGGAGACGGGGAGGATCAGGACAGGACAAGCTGATTTTAGCCGTACAGTAGTGCGGCACTCCCCCGATTACTCCTCACTGTACGGGCTCGCCGTCCCCCAGCCGGGCCAGCAGCGGCGGGCTCGCCGCGCCCGTGACCGAGGTGAGGGACAGCACCGCGTGGCCGGGCGGGACCTGGTGGGCCAGGTCGGAGGCGGACCAGCGTTCCCGGCGCTCCCGGCGCACCGTGACGGAGGTGGTGGTGGCGCGCACGCCGGTGAACGCGGTGCGCACCGCGCGCACGCCCCGGCGCAGGGTGCCGCCGGAGACATCGGGGTTGCGGGTGACGTCCTCGGCTTCCACCCACTCCTGGCCCCAGGCGTGCGCGAAGACCTCACCGTCCCAGGTGGTCACCCCCGAGAGCGCCACCTTGCAGCCGACGGTGCCCACCAGCGCCGCGCGCAGCTCCCGCGGCACGTCGTCCAGCGTGCGCAGGGTGAGCAGCGCGCCCGCGTTCGCCGAGCGCAGCCGCCGCAGGCCGCGCACCGCTTCGGGGGTGACGGTGTGCTCGGCGTCGTCCAGCACCAGGCAGGCGAACAGCGAGCGGTCCTCGCGCGCGGTGACCCCGGCGGTGAACTGGGCGAGCACCATGCGCGCGAGGATGCGCGCGGCCTCGGCGTGGCCGCGCTCGGGCAGGTCGATCCGCACCCGCAGCGGATGCTGGAGGGTCCGCAGGGAGAAGGGGTGCGGGCCGGTGCCGGGGCGGGCCGGGGCGGGCGGGCTGCCGAAGAATCCCTCGAACGCGGGGCGCAGCAGCACGGCGACGCGGTCGGCGAGCAGGGTGGCGGCGTCGTCGGGGCGGGCGGCGTGCCGGGCGCGGGCGTCCAGTTCCCGCTGCTGGCCGAACTCCCCGGCGGTGTCGAGCGCTGCGCGCAGGGCGGCGACGGCGACGGGGTTGCCGTCGAGCAGGTCGCGCAGCTCGCGCAGGGGCGGGAAGCGGCCGTGGGCGGCCTGGTAGGGGCCGAGCAGCTGGGCGAGCGCGGCGGCAGCGGCGCGGCCGGTGGCCTGGGCAACGCCCGGGCGCCGGTCGGCGGTGTCCGGGCCGAGCAGGGCCTCGGTGAGGAGGGCGGCGGCCTCGTCGGGGTCGGTGGTGCCGCCGTAGGGGTCGAGGGCGTGGGTGGAGCGCGGGTCGCCCGGGCGGACGACGATGTCGAAGGCGTCCTCGGGGCCGAGTGCGGCGCGGGCGGTGCCGACGGCGACGACAGCGGCCTGCCCGGCGAGCGCCTGGAGGCACAGCGCCTCGACTGCCGGGCGGACCACGCGGGCGGTCTTGCCCGATCCTGGCGGGCCGACCGCCAGCAGCGAGGTGCCCAGGAGTGCCGGGTCCAGCGCGAGGGCGCAGGCGCGGTGCTGATAGGGGTTGCGCCGGTCGTCCAGCGCGGCGCCGATGCGGACCTGGCCGGTGAGCAGGTCGTGCCGCGCGGTGCGCACCGGCAGGTCGCGCGCGCCGGAGGGGTGGAGGAACGCGGCGGCGCCCCGGTCGCGTGCAGCGCGGGCGAAGGCGGGCAGCTGGTCGGGGCGGGACCGCAGGCCGCGCCACACCTGCTCGATGCGCACGTAGTCCAGGTCGGTGGCCCGGCCGGAGCACACGTCACCGGTGAGCCGGTCGGCGGCGTCGGTGAGACCGGCCGCGCGCAGCTCGGGCCACTCCTCCAGCCGGGCGTGCGGGTCACGCTCGGGCATCGGCGTCCACGGCCGCCCAGCGGTCCCGGCCGCACCGGCACCCTCGCGCCGCAGCAGACGGCGCCAGCCGCCCGCCCGCGCGGCCAGCGCCAGCAGCGCGAGGGTGAACAGCACGTAGTAGACGTTGTAGGCGACGACGTACGGCGTGGTCTCGGCAGGCGTGCGCCAGCTCTCCGGCGTCACCCACTCCAGCGGCGCCAGCCAGAACGTCCAGCCCCCGTCGCTGAAGCACAGCACCCACACCAGGACGGCGGCGAGCAGCGCGAGCAGGGCCCGGCGGTAGCGGCGCGGAACGGCGAGGAGCCGCCCGGCCCGCGCCACCTGGCGGCGCCGGTGCTCGGGCGCGTACCGGCGCCACACCTGCCGCCAGCGGCCGAAGTGGGCGGCGAGCCACACCATGGGCGCCAGGAGCAGCAGTTCGACGGCGTAGGAGAGCAGCAGGGTCAGGGTCGCGGAGCCGCCGCCGTCGTACCAGGAGGTGGGCAGCGCCGCGTAGACCCAGGCGATGAACGGCAGGTATTCGTTCCGCGTCAGCGATCCCACCAGCAGCAGGCAGACGGCCGCCAGCATTGCGCCGCCCAGGAGTTGACGCTCGGGCAGGTCCCCGGGCTCGTCGGCTGGACGCGGGCGGTAGCCGTAGCGCCAGATGCCGGGGCCCGCCTCGGGGCGCGGCGTGCGCAGCCAGGCGACCAGCGGCGCGGTGGCCTCCGGAGCCTGCCGGGGCATGGGTGGCGCGGCGGGCGGTGGGGGTACGGCGTCCACCTCCCGGCCGCGCTCGCCGTGCGCCGCCCCGAAGACCCCTGGCCCGCCACGGAAGGCCCCGCCGGGCGCCGGGCCGCCCCGAAACGCACCGCTGTGGGAGGAGGCGCCGGAGGCTGAACCGCCGTGGGGGTGGTTGCCGTCGTGCGGGCCGCCGGGGTGGGGGGTGCCGCCGGGGTGTCCGCTGCCGTGCTGTCCGCCGTAGGCGCCGCCCGCGCCGCCGTCCGCGCTCATCTGCCGTTCCGCCCCCTGCCGCCCGGGTGTTGGTGCCTTGCACGCTGCGTTCGCGGCCCCCAATCTAGACCTTCCACGCCCCGCCCACGCGGCCTCGCCCGGCCGTCGGCCGACCCCCGCGCCGACCTGTCCGCCGTGGCCAAGCCGACCTGTCCGCCGTGGCCAACACGCCCCGCCGACTTTTACGCAGCGGTGCATGTCCCGCCCTGGTGGCTGGCCCTAGCCTGCGAGGAGCGGCCCACACCTTCTTCCCTGTTCTTCCGGTTTCTCCGGTTTCCCACCCTCAGCAAGGAGAGCGCGATGACCTCTACCACCCCGCAGTCCGCCCAGGCCGGGGGTCCGGCGCTGCCGCAGGAGCGCCGCGTCGTGACGGCGATCCCGGGGCCGAAGTCCCAGGAGCTGCACGCGCGCAAGCTCGCGTCGGTGGCGGACGGTGTCGGTAACGTGCTGCCGGTCTACGTCCAGCGGGCCGGTGGCGGCGTCGTCGAGGACGTCGATGGCAACTCGCTCATCGACTTCGGTTCCGGGATCGCCGTCACCTCGGTCGGCAACAGCGCCGAAGCGGTGGTGCGCCGCGCTGCCGAGCAGCTGGCCGACTACACCCACACCTGCTTCATGGTGACGCCGTACGAGCCGTACATCGCCGTCGCCGAGGCGCTGGCCGAGCTGACGCCGGGCGATCACGCCAAGAAGTCCGCGCTGTTCAACTCCGGCGCGGAGGCGGTGGAGAACGCGGTGAAGATCGCCCGCGCCTACACCAAGCGCCAGGCCGTGGTCGTCTTCGACCACGGTTACCACGGCCGCACCAACCTGACGATGGCGCTGACGTCGAAGAACATGCCGTACAAGCACGGCTTCGGCCCGTTCGCGCCCGAGGTGTACCGCGTCCCGGTCGCCTACCCCTACCGCTGGCCTACCGGTCCGGAGAACTGCGCCGAGGAGGCCGCTGCGCAGGCCATCGACCAGATCAGCAAGCAGGTCGGGGCCGAGAACGTCGCCGCGATCGTGATCGAGCCGGTGCTGGGCGAGGGCGGTTTCATCGAGCCCGCCAAGGGCTTCCTGCCGCGCATCGCGCAGTTCGCCAGGGACCACGGCATCGTCTTCGTCGCGGACGAGATCCAGGCGGGCTTCTGCCGTACCGGCCAGTGGTTCGCCTCCGAGGACGAGGGCCTGGTCCCGGACCTGATCACCACCGCGAAGGGCATCGCCGGGGGGCTGCCGCTGGCGGCCGTGACCGGGCGCGCGGAGATCATGGACGCCGCGCACTCCGGCGGTCTCGGCGGCACTTACGGCGGCAACCCGGTGGCCTGCGCGGCCGCGCTGGGCGCCATCGAGACGATGCGCGAGCTGGACCTGTGTGCCCGGGCCAAGCGCATCGAGGAGGTCATGAAGCCGCGGCTGGCCAAGATCGCCGAGAACCAGCCGGCCATCGGTGACATCCGCGGCCGTGGTGCGATGATCGCCATCGAGCTGGTCAAGCCCGGCACCAAGGAGCCGGACGCCGAGCTGACGGCGAAGCTGGCCAGGGCCTGTCACCAGGCCGGTCTGCTCATCCTGACCACCGGCACCTACGGCAACGTGGTGCGCTTCCTGCCGCCGCTGGTCATCGGTGAGGACCTGCTGAACGAGGGCCTGGACGTCCTGGAGAGCGCCTTCGCCGAGCTGGCCTGAGCCGCGCCGGAGCCGCCCGCGCGGCCCCGGCCACTGGCAGCGGCAGCGGGCCGCGTTAGCCGCCGCTGCCGGTGGTGAAGGAGATGTGGGGAGCCGATGGCCGTTCGGTCAGCGGCCTCCCCTCCTCCCCGGCCGTGCCGTACGGTCGGGGAGGGATGGACGCACCACCTCGCCCGCACGGGAGTGCGGGCACCACCGGGCGCACGGCCGCTGCCGCGCGGCCCGGTCGCACGCACCCGCGTGCGCCTCTGTGATCGGACCGCCGCCCGCCCCATACCCCCCGGGGCGCGCGGTGACCGGTCCCAGCACGGCCGTCCGGGAATGCTCCCCCCTGTTCCCGGGCGGCCGTTCGCGCGTAGGGGGCGGCGTCCGGGTGCGGCCGTTAACCGGCGGGGAAGAGCGCCGGTTCCGTCAGCGGACGCCGGGGAGGGGCGGGGCGGCGGCGTCATAGCTGGCGGAGCTGCCGGGTTCGCTGTACTCGTCGCCGTACTCCGGTTCCTCCGGGAGCCAGGCGCCGGACAGCATGAGGATGAGCAAGGTGGCGAACAGCGCCGCGAGCACGGTGCCGACGATGCCCAGGATCAGCCCGGTCGTGGCCTGCCCCGAGCCGTGCGCCTCGCCCCGGTTGATGCGCTTACGCGCGACGACGCCCAGGATGATGGCGACCGGGCAGCAGATGATGCCGAGGAAAGCACCCCCCATCGTGAGCGTCAGCGCCATCCCGACGATGCCCACCACCATGGCGGCGGTGCAGATGCCGCTCGTGGGCGGCGGGGCGGGCAGCGGCCAAGCCGGCGCCGGATGGCCGCCGTAGCCGTGGGGCGGCGGGGCGTACGCGGTGCCCGGATGGCCATACCCGTATCCGTAGCCGCCGCCGGGACCGCCCGGCGGCGGCCCGGGCGCGTACCACGCGCCGGGCCGGGGGCCGGGGGCAGCGGGCGGCGGTGAGGGGGCGGGCGGTACCGGGGGTACCGCCGAGCCGCCCTTGGTGAGGGACGGCGGCTGCTGTGGTGGCCCGGGCGGTGAGCTGGGGGCGTGCACCGGCGCGGTGAGCGTGTGCTGTGCGGGGAGCGGGGAGCGCGCGGCGGCGTCCTGCGGCGCACGCTGCTCCGGCGACTCCCCCGGGGTGCCCGTCGCGTTCCGCACGTGCCGCGTTCCGTCCGTACCCGCGACGTCGCCCGCCTGGCCGTCGTGGGCGCTCCTCGCCCCGAGTCCGTCCGCTGTGTCCTCCGGCATGGGCCAGTCCCCTCCCCTTCGCGTTCCTCACCTCATCGTATGCGTCGTGACCACGGCCGCCGCCTACGATGGCTGGCGGCCACGAGGGCCGCGCCACCCCGGAGGTTTCCCCTTGTCCCAGCCCACCGACCTGACCGTCCCGCCCGAGCTGTCCGGCTTCATCGCCGGGCTGCCCAAGGCGGAGCTGCACGTCCACCACGTGGGCTCCGCCTCGCCGCGCATCGTCGCCGAACTCGCGGCCCGCCACCCGGACGCGAAGGTCCCCGCGGACGAGCGGGCGCTCGCCGAGTTCTTCACCTTCCGCGACTTCGCCCACTTCATTGAGATCTACCTCTCCGTGGTGGACCTCATCCGGGACGCCGAGGATGTGCGGCTGCTGACCTACGAGATCGCGCGCGAGATGGCGGGCCAGAACATCCGCTACGCGGAGCTCACCGTCACCCCGTTCAGCTCCACCCGGCGCGGCATCCCCGAGGTGGCGTTCATGGAGGCCATCGAGGACGCGCGCAAGGCTGCCGCGAGCGAACTGGGCGTGACCCTGCGGTGGTGCTTCGACATCCCCGGCGAGGCGGGCTTGGAGTCGGCCGAGGAGACGGCACGCCTGGCCTGCGACCTGCGCCCGGAGGGTCTGGTGGCCTTCGGGCTCGGCGGCCCGGAGATCGGCGTCCCCCGGCCGCAGTTCAAGCCCTACTTCGACCGGGCGATCGCGTGCGGGCTGCGCAGCGTGCCGCACGCGGGCGAGACAACGGGGCCGCAGACGATCTGGGACGCCCTCACCCACCTGCGGGCCGAGCGCATCGGCCACGGCACCAGCGCGCCCCGGGACCCGCGCCTGCTGGAGCACCTGGCGGAGCGGCGCATCCCGCTGGAGGTGTGCCCGACGTCGAACATCGCCACCCGCGCGGTGCCGGTGCTGGACGAGCACCCGGTGCGGCAGATGGTGGACGCCGGTGTCCTGGTGACGATCAACAGCGACGATCCGCCGATGTTCGGCACCGACCTGAACACCGAGTACGCGATCGCGGCGCGGCTGCTGGGCCTGGACGCCACGGGGCTGGCCGGGCTGGCGAAGAACGCCGTGGAGGCGGCCTTTCTGGACGCGCCCGCGAAGGCGGCCCTGGCAGCGGAGATCGACGCGTATCTGGCCGCGTACCTCGCCTCGCGCGGCGCGTCGCTGCCCACGCCGTAACGCGCCTGGGCTTCCCCCGTCAATCCTGCGAGCGCCGAGCGCGGGCCGGGCCAGCCAGGGGCGGACCCCGGCCGGGAACACGGTGGGGCCGGGGCACAGTGCGCGCTCCGTCCCGGCCCCACCGCGCGGATCGCCGCTTACAACGCCGTCATCACGTGCTTGACGCGGGTGTAGTCGTCGAAGCCGTAGGCCGACAGGTCCTTGCCGTAGCCGGACTTCTTGAACCCGCCGTGCGGCATCTCCGCGACGAGCGGGATGTGCGTGTTGATCCATACGCAGCCGAAGTCCAGCGCCTTCGACAGCCGCATGGCCCGGCCGTGGTCGGTGGTCCACACCGAGGACGCCAGCGCGTACTCGACGCCGTTGGCCCACCGCACGGCCTGCTCGTCCTCGGTGAAGCGCTGCACGGTGATGACCGGGCCGAAGACCTCGTTCTGGATGATCTCGTCGTCCTGCTTCAGGCCGGAGACGACCGTGGGGGCGAAGAAGTAGCCCTGGTCGCCGACGCGTTCGCCGCCGGTCTCCACCTTGGCGTGGGCCGGGAGGCGGTCGATGAAGCCCTGCACCTTCTCCAGGTGGACGGAGTTGTTCAGGGGCCCGAAGAAGCAGTCCTCGTCCGTCACGTCGCCGGTCTTGACCTCGGCGGCGGCCTTGGCGAGCGCGGAGACGAACTCGTCGTGGACACTGTCGTGGACCAGCACGCGGGTGGCGGCGGTGCAGTCCTGCCCGGCGTTGAAGAACCCGGCGTCGCGGATGCCCTCGACGGCGGCGGGGATGTCGGCGTCGCCGAAGACGACGACGGGCGCCTTGCCGCCCAGCTCCAGGTGGACGCGCTTGACGTCCCTGGCGGCGCTGGCGGCCACCTCCATGCCCGCCCGTACCGAGCCGGTGATGGAGGCCATGGCCGGGGTGGCGTGCTCGACCATGAGGCGGCCGGTGTCCCGGTCGCCGCAGACGACGTTGAAGACGCCCCGGGGCAGGATCGAGCCGATGACCTCGGCGAGGAAGACGGCGGAGGCCGGTGTGGTGTCCGAGGGCTTCAGCACGACGGTGTTGCCCGCCGCGATGGCCGGGGCGAACTTCCACACGGCCATCATCATCGGGTAGTTCCACGGCGCCACCTGGGCACAGACGCCGACGGGCTCGCGGCGCACGAAGGACGTCATGCCCTCCATGTACTCGCCCGCCGACTTGCCCTCCAGCATGCGGGCGGCGCCCGCGAAGAACCGGATCTGGTCGAGCATCATCGGCAGCTCTTCCTGCCGGGTCAGCTCCAGCGGCTTGCCGGTGTCCTGGCACTCGACGGCCAGGAGTTCGTCCGCGCGCTCCTGCAGGGCGTCGGCGATCTTCAGCAGCGCCAGCTGCCGGGTGCCGGGGGTGGCGTCGCGCCAGGCGGGGAACGCCGCTTCGGCGGCGGCCATGGCGGCGTCCACGTCGGCGGCGGACGAGAGCGCGGCGAGCGCGTAGGGCTCACCCGTCGTCGGGTCCACCACCTCGGTGGTCCGCCCGTCAGCGGCGTCCCGGAACTCGCCGTCGATGTAGTTGCGCAGCCGACGCAGCTCGGTGGTCACGTCAACACCCTCCCGCTCACGTTGTCCGATGGGTGAGATTCCCACCCTAACCGCGATGCCCGCAACACCCGGGTGGAGCAACCTCGGCCGTGCCCGCGCCCGGCACCGCCACCGGAAGGCACCTTCCTCCGTACCGTGCAGGAATGGCTTCCCCTGACACCTCCGAGCGCCCCGAGGCCGCCGCCCCGCCGCCCGCCGGCGCCCCGCTGCTGGCCGCCGCGGGGCTGTGTTACGCCTACGGCGGGTCCAGCGCGCTGCGCGGCGTCTCGCTGAGCGTCGCCGAGGGCGAGATCCTCACCGTCACCGGGCCGCGCGGCTCGGGGAAGACGACGCTGCTGCGCTGCCTGAACGGCTCCCTGCTGCCCGAGAAGGGCGAAGTGACGTTCGCCGGGCTCGCCGTCCACACCCTGCCCCCGCGCGACCGTGAGCGGCTGCGCCGGGACCGGTTCGGCTGGGTCGGCACCGAGCCCGCCCTCGTCCCGGAACTGACCGCGTGGGAGAACGCCGCGCTGCCGCTGCTGCTGGCCGGTGCCTCCTCCCGGGAGGCGCGGCGCACCGCACTGGAGTGGCTGGAGCGGCTGGACGTCGCCGCGTGCGCGCGCAAGCGGCCCGCCGCGCTGCCGCAGTCCGAGCGGCAGCGGGTGGCGGTGGCCCGGGCGCTGGTGCACCGGCCGCAGGTCCTGTTCGCCGACGAGCCGGACGCGCCGCTGCACTCCGCCGACCGCGCCCAGGTGCTGCGCGCGCTGACCACCGCTGCCCGCACCCACGGCGTCACCGTCGTACTGGCCAGCCTGGACGCCGCCGTGCTGCGCGCGGACGCTACCGAGGACGCCGCCGAGGACGGCGCCGCGAGGCCCGGGCACGCGCTGGCCGACCGCACCCTGACCCTGCTCGACGGCCGCCCCGTGCCGCCGGGTGCCGCGTCGGCCCGGTCCGCCACCCCCCACCGTGAGGACGGTGCCGCGTGCTCGCTCTCCGTCTGATGCGCGGCGCGCGGCCGCTGGCCCAGCTGCCGCGCCTGCTGGTGGTCGCCGCGGCGGCCGGGGTCGGTTTCCTGCTGCTGTGCGCGCTGAGCTACGCCGTGGCCCATCCCGGGGTGAGCGGGGCGGCGCTGCCCCGGCTGCTGTGGTGTCTGGTGCCGCTGGCCGCCACCGTGCAGCTGGCGGTGATCGTTGCCCGCACGGACCCCGGGCCGCGCACCCGGGCCGCGCTGGAGGTGGTGGGGCTCGGCTCAGCCGGGCTGCCGGTGCTGGCCGCGGTGCAGGCCGCCGTGTGCACGCTGCTGGGCAGTGCGCTGGCCCTGCTGGTGTACCTGCACCTGCGCGGGGACGTGCCCGGGGTGCCGTCGGCGGGGGCCGGGGAGCTGGTGGCGGCTGGGCGTCCGGTGCCGGTGGCCGCCGCGCTCACCCTGCTGCTGGTGGTGCCCATGGTGACGGCGGCGGCCTGCGCGCTGGCCCTGCACCGGACCGCTGGGCACCGCTCGGCACGGCCCCAGCCCGTGGCGCTGGACCGCGCCGGGCCGCCGCCGCCCGTGCCCGCCTCTCTCTCCTACGGCACCGCGCTCGTCGGCCTCGGCATCGCGCTGGAGACGTACGCCGCCAGGGTGGACGGCACCCCGGTGCCGCTGCCGGGCGCGGGGGCGGGCCCGGGTCCGGGTGTCGTCGCCGGCTGGCTGCTGACCGCCGTCGGGCTGGTGCTGGCCGGGCCGGGGCTGACCCAGCTGGCCGGGCGGCTGCTGGCGGCGTTCCGGCCGGGCGCGGTGCGGCTGCTGGCCGGGCGGGTGCTTCAGGAGGAGGCGCCCTGCCTCGGGCCGCCGCTGGGGGTGCTGTGCGCCACGGCGTGCGGTGTCATCGCCGCCGTCCACCTCTACGGGCCTGGCCGTCCGTTCGGGCCGCTGACGGTGCTGGGCGTCGCGGTGGTGCTGGCCTGCGCGGTGACGGGCGTGCTGACGGCCCTCGCCGCTGCGCGCGGCATGCTGGCTCCGGCCCGGGCGGCGCTGGCGCAGCTGGGCGCGACGCGGGAGCTGATGCGGCGGGCGGCCGTGCTGCGCGCCGGGGCGGTGCTGGCCCTGCTGGCGCCGGTGACGTGGGGGGTGGCGGTGCTGGCCGCGCTGCCGCTGGGCCGCTGAGCTGCCGGGCCGCCGGTCTGCCGATCCGCTGGGCTCGGGGCGGGCGTCAGCCGGCGGGGAGGCGGACCACGTCGGCCGCGTCGAAGCCGACGCCCACCCTCTCCCCCACCGCCGGGGCCGCGCGCAGTGTGCTGGCGGCCTCGATGCGGGGTCCGTGGTCCGCGTCGAGCAGCACCACCACGTGATCGCCGCGGAAGGTGCGGGCGGCGACGGTGCCGGTGAGCCCGTCGCCGCCGGCGCTTGTCGCCGCCTGGAGCCGTACCCCGCCGGGCCGCACGAGCACCGTGCACGGGCCCGGCGGCGTGCCCGGGGGCAGCGGTACCGGGCCCCACGCGGTGTCGGCCACCGCGCCCCGCGCGGTACCGGGCACCACGTTGCCGAAGCCCAGGAAGCGGGCGACGAACGGCGTCGCGGGGCGCTCCCACACCTGAACCGGCGTGCCGCTCTGCGCGACGCGCCCACCGTGCATGATCACCACACGGTCGGCGAGCGCGAACGCCTCGCCCTGGTCGTGGGTGACGGCGAGCACGGTCGTCCCGAGCCGGTCGAACAGTTCGCGCAGCTCGACCACGAGGCGTTCGCGCAGCCCCCGGTCGAGCTGGCCGAGCGGTTCGTCGAGCATCAGCAGGCCGGGTTCGGGGGCCAGCGCCCGGGCGAGCGCGACGCGCTGCTGTTCCCCGCCGGAGAGCGAACCCACCGCGCGCCGCCCGGCCCCGGGCAGCCCGACCAGCTCCAGCAGCTGGGCGACCCGTGCCGTCGTGCACGCCTTCGGGGTGCGGCGCATGCGCAGGCCGAAGGCGACGTTCCCGGCCACGTCGCGCTGCGGGAACAGCTGGTGGTCCTGGAACATCAGGCCCACGCCGCGCTGGTGCGCGGGCACCTGGGCCACGTCCCGCCCGCCCAGGCACACCTGTCCGGCGTCGGCTGGCTGGAGCCCGGCGACCGCGCGCAGCAGGGTGGACTTGCCGCTGCCGCTAGGGCCGAGCACGCACACCGTCTCGCCTTCGGCGACGGTCAGGTTGACGCCGTCGAGCGCGGTGTGACCGCCGAAGCGGACGGTCAGCGCGCGCACGTACAGGGCTGCCATCTAGAACTCTCCCGAACTGTGGGGGCGCACGCGTTCCAGCGCCAGCAGACTGACCGCGCACACCAGCATCAAGAGGGTGCTGAGCGCCATCGCCTGGCCGTAGTTCAGCTCACCGGCGCGGCCGAGGAACTGGGTGACGGCGACGGGCAGCGTCGGCTCGCCACCGCGTGCGATGAACACCGTCGCGCCGAACTCGCCCAGCGAGACGGCGAAGGCGAACCCGGCGGCGACGGCGAGCGCGCGGCGCACCAGCGGCAGGTCCACCTCGCGCCAGACGCGCAGCGGCGAGGCACCGAGCACCGCGGCGGCCTCCCGCAGCCGTTCGTCCACCGCGCGCAGCACCGGCAGCATGGTGCGGACGACGAACGGCACGCCCACCAGCGCCTGGGCGAGCGGCACCAGCAGCCAGGACGACCGCAGGTCCAGCGGCGGCTCGTCCAGGGCGATGAGGAAGCCGAAGCCGACGGTGACCGCCGAGGTGCCCAGCGGCAGCATCAGCAGCGCGTCGAAGCCGCGCACCAGCCTCCCGGCGCGCCGGGTGAGCGCGGCGGCCGCCAGGGCGCCGACGGTGACGGCGATGGTGGTGGCCACGGCCGCGTACCGCAGCGAGTTGCCGACGGCGTGCAGCGGCGGCACGGTGAACCCGGAGGCGATGTCGGGGGCGGCGGCCAGCGCCCGGTAGAAGGTGAGCCCGTAGCCGTCGGGCCCGGCCAGTGAGCGCTCCACGAGCACGGCCAGCGGCAGCAGGAGCAGCACCGCGATGAGCGCCAGCTGCGACCCCAGCAGCGTCCACTGACCGGCGCCGCGCGGGCGGCGGGCGGTGCGGGCGGCGTCCACCAGGCGCAGCGCGGATTCCCGGCGCCGCACCGTCCAGGCGTGCACGGCCAGCAGCGCGGTGACGGCGGCGAACTGCAGGCAGGTGAGGACGGCGGCGGTGGGCAGGTTGAGGAAGTGGGCGGTCTGCCGGTAGATCTCGACTTCCAGCGTGGCGAAGCGGGCGCCGCCGAGCACCTGGATAACGCCGAAGGAGGTGAAGGTGAACAGGAACACCATGAGCGCGGCGGCGGCGACGGCGGGCGCCAGCGCGGGCAGCGTGACCGTGCGCCACGCGGCCAGCCGGGACGCCCCGAGCATGCGCGCGGCCTCTTCCTGCCCGGGGTCGAGCTGGGCCCACAGTCCGCCGACGGTGCGCAGCACGACGGCGTAGTTGAAGAACACGTGCGCGAGCAGGATCGCCCACAGCGAGGTGTCAAGGCGCAGGCCCCACGCCTGCTCCAGCAGCCCGCCGCGCCCGAGCAGCGCCAGGAACGCCGAGCCGACGACGACGGTGGGCAGCACGAACGGCACGGTAACCACCGCGCGCAGCAGCCGCTTGCCGGGGAAGTCGAAGCGGGCGAAGACGTAGGCGCCGGGCAGCGCGAGCACCAGCGTCAGCGCTGTGGAGGCCGCCGCCTGGCCGACGGTGAAGCCGACGACCTGCGCGGTCACCGGATCGGTGAGCACCTCGCGGGCGTGGGTGAGGTCCCAGTGGCCGTCCGGGCGCAGGCCGCGCGCGACGATGGCGGCCACGGGGTAGGCGAAGAACACCGCGAAGAACGCCATGGGCACGGCCATCAGTCCCAGCCGCACCGCCCGCCCCCGCCACGCCGCCGCCCGCGCGGAGGCGGCTGGTCCCCCGGCGCGCGGGCGTCCGGCAGGCGGTGGGTGGGCAGGCGGTGGCCCTGCGGGGCCGGGCGGCGGGCTCGCGGCCGGGCGGCGGGCGGCGCGCCGGGTCAGCGCATCAGGGAGGACCACTGCTCGATCCACTGCTCCCGGCCCGCGTCGATCTTCTCGGGCGCCACCTGGTGCGGGTCCTTGCTCTCGGCGCCGTACCGGGTGAACACCTCGGGCAGTTCGGCGTCCTCGCGGACCGGGTGGACGAACATGCTGAGCGGGATGTCCTCCTGGAAGGTGCGGCTGAGCAGGAAGTCCAGCAGCGCCTTGCCGCCCTCGGGGTTGGCCGCGCCGTCGAGCAGCCCGGCGAACTCCGTCTGCTGGAAGCACGTGCCGGTGGCCACGCCCGTCGGGGCCTGCCCGGGGTTCTTCTCGGTGCCGTAGTACACCTCGGCCGGGGGGCTGGAGGCGTAGGAGACGACGAGCGGCCGGTCGCCGTCCCGGCCGGCGGCCGAGCCGCTGAAGTGGTCGTTGTACGCCTGCTCCCAGCCCTCGGCCTGGAGGACGCCGTTGGCCTTGAGGTCCTTCCAGTAGTCCTGCCAGCCCGACTCGCCGAAGGCGCCGACGGTGGCCAGGAGGAACGCCAGCCCCGGCGAGGAGGTGGCCGGGTTCTGCACCACCAGCAGGTCCTTGTACCGCGGCTCGGTGAGGTCCTCCAGCGTCCGCGGCGGCTCGACGCCCTGGTCCTCGAAGTAGGCGCGGTCGTAGTTGACGCACACCTGACCGGTGTCCACCGGCGTCACCCGGTGCTGCCCGGAGTCCGGCTGGACGTCCTGCGGCACCCGGTCCAGGCCCTTGGCCTCGTACGGCGTGAAGATGCCGGCGTCCAGCGCCTTGGAGAGCATGGTGTTGTCCACGCCGAACAGCACGTCGCCCTCGGGGTTGCCCGCGCTCAGGATCGCCTTGTTGACCACCACTCCGGCATCGGCGCTCCCCAGCACCTCCACGCGGTACCCGGTCTCCTCGGTGAACTGCTCCAGCACGTCGTCGGACACCAGGAACGACTGGTGTGTCACCAGGGTCACCGTCTTACTCTCCGGCCCGGCGGCGTCGCCGCCGTCCTCGCCGTCGCCGGAGCCGCCGCAGCCCGCGAGCAGGGCGGTGCCGAGCGCGGCGGTCAGGAGACCGCGCAGTGTGGTGGTGCGAGTCATCGGTGCTGCCTTCGCAATACGGGCGCGGGGCAGCGTCGAGAGGCGGCTTCCGAACTTCCTACCCGGCATGACCCGGGCGAGGTTCGAGGGTCTGCGGTCCCGGTCCTCACGGCTGGTACCGCACTCTCAGCGCTGCGCGCTCCCCTGTCGGATGGTGATTCGTATGTTCGGACGATACCAGCGCCGCCATGCGGCCCGGCGTGCGGTCTCACGGGCGCCGCTGAGCGCGTGCGCACCGGCCCGCCCCGGACAAGCTCCCCTCCCGCCCGCTCGGCGCCCGCCCCGGGGTGGGCTCAGCGCTCCCCCGCCGCGAGCTGCCCGCAGGCGCCGTCGATCTCCTGACCCCGGGTGTCGCGCACCGTCACCGGCACGCCGTGCAGCTCCAGAGTGCGCACGAACTCGCGCTCGTCCTCGGGCCGCGACGCCGTCCACTTCGACCCCGGCGTCGGGTTGAGCGGGATGAGGTTGACGTGCACCCGCTTGCCCTTGAGCAGGCGTCCCAGCAGGTCGGCGCGCCACCCCTGGTCGTTGATGTCCCGGATGAGCGCGTACTCGATGGACACGCGCCGCCCGGAGGCCGCCGCGTACTCCCACGCCGCGTCCAGCACCTCGCGCACCTTCCAGCGGGTGTTGACCGGCACCAGGGTGTCGCGCAGCTCGTCGTCCGGCGCGTGCAGGGAGACCGCGAGGCGGCACGTGAAACCCTCGTCCGCGAGGCGGTGCATCGCCGGCACCAGACCGACCGTGGAGACGGTGATGCCGCGCTGGCTCAGCCCCACCCCGTCCGGCGCCGGGTCGGTCAGCCGCCGGATCGCGCCCACGACCCGGCGGTAGTTGGCCAGTGGCTCGCCCATGCCCATGAACACGATGTTCGACAGCCGCGCGGGCCCGCCGGGCACCTCTCCGTCCCGCAGCGCCCGCATGCCGTCCACGATCTGGTGCACGATCTCGGCAGTGGACAGGTTGCGATCGAGTCCGGCCTGCCCGGTGGCACAGAACGGGCAGTTCATGCCGCACCCGGCCTGGGAGGAGACGCACATGGTGACGCGGTCGGGGTAGCGCATCAGCACCGACTCCACCAGCGTCCCGTCGTGCAGCCGCCACAGCGTTTTGCGCGTCGCGCCGTCGTCGCACGCGATGTGCCGCACCACGCTCATCAGCTCGGGCAGCAGTTCGGCCGCCAGCTTCTCGCGCGCGGCGGCGGGGATGTCCGTCCACTCGGCCGGGTCGTGCGCGAACCGGCCGAAGTAGTGCCGCGAGAGCTGCTTCGCCCGGAACGGCTTCTCCCCCGCCCCGACCACCGCCTCCTTGCGCTGGGCGGGATCGAGATCGGCAAGGTGCCGCGGCGGCTTCGTGGCCCCCCGCGGCGCGACAAACGTCAGTTCTCCAGGCGCAGGCATAATGCCCCCAGTGTGGCAGATCGTTCCGCCCAGCCCTGGTCAGCCGGGTAGGGCCTCGGTCACCCCCGGCTTGGCGTCAGCCTGGGCACCTTCCGGGCGGCCTGGGCCAGCCCGCCGGAAGCACCCCGGCTGCCCTGCACGCGACGCGGTTCCCGGCGGGCGGTGGCCTGCTCGCCCTGGGCGCACGCCTACGGCCTCCACGGCATGCGGTGCGAAGGCCGGTGCGGGCAGCCAGGGGCGGGCCTGGCTGGCGAGCTCAGCCGGTGCCGGTGAACAGCACCAGCAGCAGCCAGACGACGGGGGCGGTGGGGAGGAGGGAGTCGAGGCGGTCCATGATGCCGCCGTGGCCGGGGAGGAGGTTGCCCATGTCCTTGATGCCCAGGTCCCGCTTGATCATGGACTCGCCCAGGTCACCCAGGGTGGCGCTGACCGCGACGGCCAGGCCCAGGATCAGGCCCTGCCACCAGGCACCGCCGTCGATGAGGAACTGCATGCACAGCGCGCCGGCGGCCATGGCGAAGCCGATCGCGCCGAGCAGACCCTCACGGGTCTTGCCCGGACTGATGCGCGGCGCGAGCTTGCGCTTGCCGTAGCGCCAGCCGACCGCGTACGCGCCGGTGTCGCTGACCACCGTCAGCAGCAGGAAGGTGAACACGCGCAGCGAGCCGTCCTCGGCGGCCAGCATCAGGGCGACGAAGGTGGCGAGGAAGGGGACGTAGAACACGGCGAAAACCCCGGCCGTGACGTCCTTGAGGTAGTTGTGCGGGCTCTGCGTCATCCGCCACAGCAGCACCGCGAGGCAGGTCAGCGCCATGACCGTCCAGGCGGCCTCGGCACCGCGCGCATACCCGGCCACGACCATGACCGCGCCACCGGCGGCCAGCGGCGACAGCGGGGCACGGATAGCGCGGCGTTCGGACAGGCGCGTGGTCAGCTCCCACAGACCCACCACCACCGCCGCCACGATGACGGCGACGAAGACGTCCTTGACGAGGAAGAGGGAGGCGAGGATGACGGCGCCCAGGCCGACACCGACCCCTATCGCCGCGCGCAGATCGCGCCCGGCCCGCTTCTGGTGCCCCGGCGGGGAGGCGGGCACGGGCGTGGCCGGTGAGGCGCCGGGGCCGGGGTCACCGGGCGGGAACGGTGGGCCACCGCCCACCTGGCCGCCCGGCCCGGGGCCGCGGCGGTCACCAGGCTCCTCCTGGTCGCCGCCGCTGGCGTCGGACACGATGGGCATAGGCCGAGTCTGCGCCGTATCGCCGACGTCGTGGGCGGGACCCGCCGACGGACGGTGCCCCGGACCGGGCTGGAAGGCGTATCCGGTCGGCGGAGACGCCGGCGGGGTGGCACCCGCGGCACCCCAGGGTGAGTCGTTCACTGAAAATGCAGCCTCTGTGTGGAACCCGGTACCCGTAAACGCGTGCATCCGGTGACGCCACGCGCCCCGCACGCGTGCGGTCGCCGTCAGACCTCCATCAGTTCGGATTCCTTGTGCTTGAGCAGCTCATCGACCTGGGCGACGTACTTGGAGGTGGTGTCGTCGAGGTCCTTCTCGCCGCGGCGCCCCTCGTCCTCACCGATGTCGCCGTCCTTGACCGCCTTGTCGATGGCCTCCTTGGCCTTGCGGCGCACGGAGCGGATGGAGACCTTGGCGTCCTCGGCCTTGCCCTTGGCGACCTTGATGTACTGCTTGCGCCGGTCCTCGGTCAGCTCCGGGAAGACCACCCGGATGATGTGCCCGTCGTTCGACGGGTTGACGCCGAGGTCGGAGTCGCGGATGGCCTGCTCGATGTTGCGCAGCGCGCTCTTGTCGAACGGCGTGACCACGGCCATGCGCGGTTCGGGCACCGAGAACGACGCCAGCTGGTTGATCGGCGTCAGCGCGCCGTAGTAGTCGGCCACGATCTTGTTGAACATCGCCGGGTGCGCACGTCCGGTGCGGATCGCGGCGAAGTCCTCCTTGGCCACCACGACCGCCTTCTCCATCTTCTCCTCGGCTTCGAGGAGGGTCTCTTCGATCACCACGTGCTCCTGGTTCGATGAATGAGCGGAATAAGCGTTGTTGTCCTGGGCTGGCCAGGGTTGCCCCGAGCTGCCCTGGGTGGGCTGCCCGGGGACGCCCGCAGTGCGCCGGCGGCCCGCGCTGGCCTCACCCGCGGTTGCTCTGGCTGCTGACCAGCGTCCCGATCTTCTCACCCTGGACGGCCCGCGCGATATTCCCCTCGGCGAGCAGTTCGAAGACAAGGATCGGAAGTTTGTTGTCGCGGCACAGGGTGATCGCGGTCATGTCGGCGACCTTCAGGTCGCGGGCGATGACCTCGTCGTAGGTCAGCGCGTCGAACTTCACCGCGTCGCGGTTCTTGGCCGGATCGGAGTCGTAGACGCCGTCGACGCCGTTCTTACCCATGAGCATCGCCTCGGCGTGGATCTCCAGGGCCCGCTGAGCGGCGGTGGTGTCGGTGGAGAAGTAGGGCATGCCCATGCCCGCGCCGAAGATCACCACACGGCCCTTCTCCAGGTGGCGGATGGCGCGCAGCGGGATGTACGGCTCAGCGACCTGGCCCATGGTGATCGCGGTCTGCACCCGCGAGTCGATGCCCTCCTTCTCCAGGAAGTCCTGAAGGGCCAGGCAGTTCATGACGGTGCCGAGCATGCCCATGTAGTCCGAGCGGGCCCGGTCCATGCCGCGCTGCTGGAGTTCGGCACCGCGGAAGAAGTTGCCGCCGCCGAGGACGACGGCGATCTGCGCACCGTCCCGCACCACGGACGCGATCTCGCGGGCGATCTTGTGCACAATGTCGGGATCGACGCCGAGACCGCCGCCACCCGAGAAGGCTTCACCGGAGAGCTTCAGCAGAAAACGGCGGGGAACGTCTGGGTCGGTTTCGGTCCTGCTCATGAAGATCTCCTCGTGCACCTACGGCCCCACACGAGAAAGGCCATTGCCCCGGAACGGCGGTTCCCTGCGGCAATGGCCTCCTCGGTGCGGCTCTCACAAAGCTGCCGTGTGCCCGACCCTATCCGGCGGCCGGACGGCTGGGGCCCGTCCGGCGCGCGGCCGGGCCCCTCACGTCACCTGGCTCAGGCTCCGACGCGGAACCGCGCGAAGCTCCGCAGCGTGACGCCGGCCTCGTCCAGCACCTTCTGGACAGACTTCTTGTTGTCCTTCGCGAACGGCTGGTCCAGGAGGCAGTTCTCCTTGAAGAAGCCGTTCACCCGCCCCTCGACGATCTTCGGCAGGGCGGCCTCCGGCTTGCCCTCCTCCTTGGCCGTGGCCTCGGCGACACGGCGCTCGTTCTCCACCGTCTCGGCCGGAACGTCGTCGCGGGAGATGTACTTCGGGCCGAACGCGGCGATGTGCTGCGCGACGTCCTTGGCGACCTCGGCGTTCTCCTGGTCCAGCTGCACCAGCACGCCCACCTGCGGCGGCAGGTCGGGGTTGGTGCGGTGCAGGTAGGTGGCCACGAAGCCGCCGGTGAAGTGAGCGAAGCGGTCCAGGACGATCTTCTCGCCGAGCTCGGCGTTCTTCTCGTCCACGTACGCCTGGACGCTCTTGCCGCTCTCGATCTCCGAGGCGAGCAGCGCGGCGGTGTCGGCCGGGGAGGTGGCCGCGATGTGCTCGGCGATCACGGTGATGGCGGCCTGGAACTTGTCGCCCTTGGCGACGAAGTCCGTCTCGCACTTCAGCTCGACCAGCACGCCGGAGGTCTTGTCGTCGGCGATGAGGGCGGTGACCGCGCCGTTCTCGGCGGTGCGGGACTCGCGCTTGGCGACACCCTTCTGGCCCTTGACGCGCAGGATCTCGACAGCCTTGTCGACGTTGCCCTCGCCCTCGTCGAGGGCCTTCTTGCAGTCCATCATGCCGGCGCCGGTGAGCTCCCGGAGCTTCTTGACGTCAGCGGCGGTGTAGTTCGCCATGGGGTGAATCTCTTCCCGGAATGTCGATGAGGTGGTGTCGGCCCCGGGTCGAGCGGAGTGCGTCGATCGGGGTCGATCGAAGTGGGTGCGGCCGCACGGCGGGGCGGGCGCGGAGGGTGCCGCCCCGCCGTGCGGCCGGTGCGCTGCTCGCGCTGGGACTGGGGCGTCAGGCCTGCTCGGCCGGGGCCTCGGTCTGCGCCTGCTCGGCGGGCTGGCCCTCGGCCTTGTCCTCAGCCTTGGCCTCGACCTTGTCCTCAGCCTTGGCCTCGGTCTCGCCCTCAGCCTTCGCCTCGGCGGCCTTCTCGCCACCCTCCAGCAGGTCGCGCTCCCACTCCGGCAGCGGCTCGGCGGACTTCTGCTCCGCGCCGCCCTTGCCCTCGGCCGCACCGGAACGGGCGATGAGGCCCTCGGCGACGGCGTCGGCGATCACGCGGGTGAGCAGGGTGACGGAGCGGATCGCGTCGTCGTTGCCCGGGATCTTGTAGTCAACCTCGTCCGGGTCGCAGTTGGTGTCCAGGATCGCGACGACCGGGATGTTGAGCTTGCGCGCCTCGCCGACGGCGATGTGCTCCTTCTTGGTGTCCACGATCCAGACGGCGCTGGGCACCTTCTGCATGTCGCGGATACCGCCGAGGGTCTTCTCCAGCTTGGCCTTCTCGCGGGAGAGGACGAGCAGCTCCTTCTTGGTGAGGCCGGAGGCGGCCACGTCCTCAAAGTCGATCTGCTCCAGCTCCTTCAGGCGCTGCAGCCGCTTGTGCACGGTGGAGAAGTTGGTCAGCATGCCGCCGAGCCAGCGCTGGTTGACGTAGGGCATGCCCACGCGCGTGGCCTGCTCGGCGATGGCCTCCTGGGCCTGCTTCTTGGTGCCGACGAACATGACGGTGCCGCCGTGGGCGACCGTCTCCTTGACGAACTCGTAGGCGCGGTCGATGTACGACAGCGACTGGAGCAGGTCGATGATGTAGATGCCGTTGCGCTCGGTGAAGATGAAGCGCTTCATCTTCGGGTTCCAGCGGCGGGTCTGGTGCCCGAAGTGGACGCCGCTCTCCAGCAGCTCCCGCATCGTGACGACGGCCATGGCCGTTCTCCTCGGTGTGGTACTCGGTTGTCGGCGACGGCCGGCGGCCGGCGCCCCTGACGCCCCGGACGCGTCCTGCCTGACGGCCCGCCGACGTCCACGCGAGGTGGGAGGCGGTTGGTCAGGACCGAGATACGCGGCCGCCCGACGGAGGCTCCGGCGGGATGGCGGGGCGTGCGAAGTCAACCCGGTGACCCGGGTCGCCGACAGAAGTGTACGGGACCGCGCCCACGGCGAGCGACACACGCCGTTGTCCACAACCGGCGAGTAATCCACAGGCTCCAGCACGTTATCTCCCGGCCCGGCACGCTAAGTCCATGCCGATCTCGCTGACCGCACTGCTGCTGCTCGTCATGCCGCTCGCTTCGACGCCGGCTCCGCCACCGGTCGTCCCGCCACCCGGGCTGCCGCCTGCGACGGCGCGGGCGTCCCCACCGGGGGCACCTTCCGGAACGCCGGTCGCCCCTTCGGCGGCCGTGCCGCGAACCGGGGCACCCGATCCCGGCCCGGCGCCCGTCTGGCCGCTGACCGGGGCGTTTGTCGCCGAAGGGTTCGCACCGCCCCCGGTGCGCTGGGCGCCGGGCCACCGCGGGGTGGACTTGCTCGGTCGCGCGGGGCAGCCGGTGCGCTCGGTGAGCGGCGGCCGCGTCGTCTTCGCCGGGACGGTCGCGGGGCGCGGCGTGGTCTCGGTCGAGCCTGACGGCTCCGCGCCCGGCCGCCGGGTGACGTACGAGCCACTGCGCCCCTCGGTGACCCCGGGCGACCGCGTGGTCCCCGGCGACACCCTGGGCACCCTGGCCGCCGCCGGTTCGCACTGCGCCCCACGCGCCTGCCTCCACTGGGGCCTGCGCGTCGGGGAGGCGTACCAGGACCCGCTGTCGCTGCTGAGCACGGGGCCGTCGGTACTCCTGCCGCTCACCGGCGTCCCGGTCCCGCGCGAAGGTGGGGTGAGGTAACCGGCGCGACGCGCGGTACCCCGGGGCTGCCCCGGTGGGCTGCCACCCCGTGGGCAGCCGACGAGCCGACACGCGCCACCGAGGAGGAGACGACCGGGGCGGGAGGCGGGGAGGGGTGGGGGGAGGGGGCGGGGGGAGGCCCTACGGGGTGAGGCCGTGGAGGGAGAGGGTTACGGCGGCTTCCGTGATGGCGGTGGGGTCCTCGGCGGCGCCCAGTTCGACGCGGCGGACCGCGGCGTCGACGACTCCTTGCAGCAGCATCGCCGCGAGTCGGGGTGCGGGGTGGCCCAGCGCTTCGATGGCCTCGACGATCATGGCGATGAGGGCGCCGTGTGCGGCGCGGATCTTCTCGCGGGCGCTGGCGTCCAGTTCGCTGGCCGAGATGGCCACCACGGCGCGGTGCCGCCGGTCGCCGACAAGGGCAAGCTGGCGGCGGATGTACGCCTCGATCTTCGCCTCGGGGGTGGATGCGCCAGCCATGGCGGTCTCCACCTCGGCGGCCCAGACCGGGAAGTCAACCGCGCACAGCTCCTCGACCACGGCGGCGCGGGAGCGGAAATACTCGTAGACCGAGGAGCGGGCCAGGCCGGTGCGTTCGGCGAGGGCCGGGAAGGTCAGCGCCTCGGTGCCGCCCTCGGACAGCAGGGTGCGCGCCGCCTCCAGCAGGGCGTCGCGCTGCATGGTCCGGTGCTCGGCCACGGTGGCCGCTCGAATCCTGGGCACGCCCCCACGATAGGCCCTGGTGTGGACCACGTCAGGGGGCGGAGGGACGATTCAGCGGCCCACTTCGGCCAGCTTGGCGCGCAGGAGCAGCACGGATTTGGTGTGGATCTGGCTGATCCGGCTCTCGGTGACACCGAGTACCTCGCCGATCTCCGCAAGGGTGAGACCCTCGTAGTAGTAGAGCGTCACCACGGTCTTCTCACGTTCGGGAAGCGCGTTGACGGCGCGGGCGAGCAGGCGGCGCAGTTCACGGTCCTCGGCCACCTCCACGGGGTTGTCGGCGGCGGTGTCCTCAAGGGTGTCCATGAGGCTGAGCCGGTTACCGCTCTCGCCGCCGACGTTGAGCAGCTCCTCCAGTGCGACGACGTTGGCCAGCGAGTGCTGGCTGAAGACGGCGTGCAGCTCTTCGACGGGGACGCCCATCTCGGCGGCGACCTCGCTCTCGGTCGGGGTGCGGCGCAGTGCGGCCTCAAGGGTGGCGTAGGAGCGCTCGACCGCGCGGAACTTCTGCCGGACCGAGCGGGGAATCCAGTCCAGTGCCCGCAGCTCGTCGATCATCGCACCGCGGATGCGGCTGATGGCGTAGGTCTCGAACTTGATGGACCTGTCGGGGTCGAATTTCTCGATCGCGTCGATCAGGCCGAAGACCCCGGAAGAGACGAAATCGGCCTGCTCGACGTTGGCGGGCAGGCCGACGCTGACGCGCCCGGCCACGTACTTGACCAGCGGCGAGTAGTGCAGGATCAGCTGCTCTCGCAGCCGTCCGTCCCCGGTGTCCTTGTAGGAGCGCCACAGCTGCTCCAGGGAGCTGGGAGCGGCGAGGTTCCCCCGCGCCTCGGCCGCGGCGCGCGGCGCCGTGACCGTGCGGGGGGTCCCGGAGGTGTGGTGGTGCATGCCTACCTGGAGCCGTTCTGCTGTGAGCGCGTGCCGGACGCGTGGCGATACGGGCGGGGAGCGGGGAGAGCGACAGGAGAAGGAGAACTTTGCGAGCGTAGCGTGATCACGCGAACGCGATGGGCGATGCGTGGCGGTTCTGGAATGCGCAGATACGTTCTTCGGTCCGCACCCGCGTGGTACGGCGCGCTCGCTCGCCGGTGTCGCGCCGCGTCTGCGGTATCCGCCATTCAGCCGCCATGGGTTCACCCTTTCACTCAGTCGCCCCAGGTCAAGCACCGTTTCATCGCCTGTTGGGGTGGCGTCGGCGCGCCGGTGTCAATTGCCAGCGCCCTCCTGTGCGGTGGACGTAGCCGAGGGAGCGCAGCTCGCCGAGCCGGGCGCTGGTCTGCTCCGGGGAGGTGCCAGAGGCCCGGGCGAGCCAGGCGATGGTGACCGCCTCCCGCGCTGGGAGGGCTTCCAGCACCCGGGCGGCGGCCGGGTGCAGCAGGTCACGCGGCAGTACCGGACCGGTGGGTTCGGGGGCGAGTTCTCCGATGGCCCCGATGAGCTCGATCACCTCGGCGGCGCTGGTCACCACGTGTGCTCCGCCGCGCAGCAGTCGGTGCACCCCGGAGGAGCAACTGGACGTCACGGCGCCTGGCACGCCCATCGTCTGGCGTCCCAGCTTCTCCGCCCAGCGGGCGGTGACCAGGGAGCCGCTGCGCAGTTGTGCCTCGACGACCACGGTGCCGCGGGTGAGGGCGGCGATGACCCGGTTGCGCAGCACGAACCGGGGGCGGGTGGGGTGTTCACCGGGTGCCAGCTCGGCGAGGAGCAGGCCCTGGCTCGCGATGCGGTCGATCAGGCGGCCGTTGCCCGGTGGGTAGGCGACGTCAACGCCGCAGGCGAGCACTCCGACGGTGGCCCCCGTGACGGCGAGGGCGCCCCGGTGTGCCGCGCCGTCCACCCCGTACGCGGCGCCGGAGACCACCGTCCAGCCGCGCTCGGCCAGGTCGGCGCCGAGGACGGAGGCGACGTGGGAGCCGTAGTCGGTGCAGGCCCGGGCACCGACGACGGCGACGGACCGCAGCGCCGCCAGCCGCAGGGACCCGGCGCCGCGCAGCCACAGGCCCACGGGGCGGGCGGCTTGGAGGTCATCGAGCTGGACCGGCCAGTCCCGGTCGCCTGGGCACACGAAGCGGCCGCCGAGTGCGGCGACGGTGGCCAGGTCGGCTTCGGGGCGGGCTGCGGCCGCTCGCAGCCGCAGCCCGGTCCAGCGCTGTGGGCTGACGCCGGGGAGCGGGGTGTCCGCTGCCAGGGCCCGCACGGTTTCCTCCGGGCCGTAGCGGGTGAGCCAGCCGCCGGCGGCTTCGTCCCCGGGTTCGAGCGTCCGGCTCAGCGCCACCCGCGCCAGTCGCTCGGCCGTGGCGGTGCCGCCGAAGGAGCACCCATCGTCCGCTCTGGCGGATGTTCCTTCGGTGGCTTCGCTGCCCGGTCCGGCCGGTGGTGCGCCGGTGGGCGTGGGCGTGGGCTGCGGTTCCGGGCCGCTCACCTGGTAGCTCCCGCCAGGGGGGTGCCACGGTGGACGCCGGTGCGCAGATGCAGAGCACAGTCGACGTCGCCGGCGGTGGGACGCGGGTGGCCGGCGAGGTCGGCGACGGTCCAGGCGACGCGCAGCACGCGGTCCAGGCCGCGGGCGGTGAGCAGACCGCGCTCCATGTCGGACTCGGCCCGCTGCAGGGCTCCGGGGGCGACCTGCCAGCGGGTGCGCAGTTCGTGCCCGGGGACTTCGCTGTTGGTGCGCCACGGCATGTCCGCGTACCGGGCGGCGGCGCGTTCGCGGGCGGCCAGTACCCGGGCGGCGACGGTAGCGGTGTTCTCGGGAGGCTCAGTGTTTCGCCCGACGGCCATGAGTTCGGCGCGGGCGACGGGCTCGACCGATACACGCAGGTCCACGCGGTCCAGCAGGGGGCCCGACAGGCGGGAGCGGTAGCGGCGGATGGCGGCCGGGCGGCACTCGCAGCCACCGGCGAGCGTGCCGTGGCGTCCGCAGGGGCAGGGGTTCGCGGCGAGGGTGAGCAGGATGCGGGCGGGCAGCCGGAGCATGCCCTGGGCGCGGGCAACGGTGATGTGTCCCGATTCCAGGGGTTGCCGCAGTGCGTCCAGCACGCGGGCGCTGCATTCAGCGGCTTCATCCAGGAAGAGCACGCCGTGGTGGGCGAGGGAGACGGCTCCGGGGCGGGGTTGGCCGGTGCCGCCGCCGACGAGGGCGGCCATGCTCGCGGAGTGGTGGGGTGCGCAGTACGGGGGTCGGTTGACCAGGGGCTGGCCGGGCGGCAGCACACCGGCGACGGAGTGCACGGCCGTCACCTCCAGGGACTCGGTGGGCGTGAGCTCGGGCAGCAGGCCGGGCAGTCGTTCGGCGAGCATGGTTTTCCCCGCTCCCGGCGGTCCCTTGAGGAACAGGTGGTGGCGTCCGGCTGCGGCGATCTCCAGGGCTCGGCGGGCGGCAGCCTGGCCGGCGACTTCGGCGAGGTCAACCGGGCGGGTGAGGGCGGGCGGACCGGTGCCGAGCCCGGCTCCGGGGACGGCGAGTCCGGCCAGCCCGAGGTCGGGCACGCCGTCTTCACGGGTCCCTTCTTCGTCGGGGACCGGTTCGTCGGCGAGGACGGCGATGAGCTGGCGCAGGCTGCGGACGCCCAGCACCGCCATGTCGGGCACCAGGCGGGCTTCGGAGACGGCCTGTTCGGGCACCACCACCTGGCGGTATCCGGCGTCGGCGGCGGCCAGCACGGCGGGCAGGACGCCGCGCACCGGACGCACGCGGCCGTCCAGGCCCAGTTCGCCGATCAGCATGACGCCGGCGAGGCGGCGCATGTCGATGCGTTCCGTGGCGCCCAGGACGGCACAGGCCACAGCCAGGTCGAACCCGGAGCCGCCCTTGGGTACGGCGGCGGGGCTCAGGCCCACGGTGAGTTTCATCTGCGGCCAGTCGACGCCGGAGTTCACCACGGCAGCGCGGACCCGGTCCCGGCTTTCCGACAGCGACTTGTCCGGCAGGCCGATCAGGGTGAACGTGGCGACGCCGGGTTCGAGGTCGGCCTGGACCTCCACGAGCACGCCTTCGACGCCGACCAGCGCGACGGAGCAGGTGCGGGCGAATCCCATGTCAGGCCACCCCCCGCACGTGCTGCACGAGGGGTGCGCCGCGCCGGGGCAGCAGCACGCCGACGACGTCGATCCGCACGCCCCCGGTGGGCGGCCTGCCGTAGCGCACCATCCAGCGCTCGCTGAGCCAGCGGGCGGCCAGGCGGCGCAGCCGGGCGGCCTTGCGCGGTGTCACGGCGGCCATCGGGTGTTCGTAGCGGCTCTCGCTGCGCGTCTTCACCTCGCAGATCACCAGCGCGTCGCCCTGCCGGGCCACGATGTCGATCTCTCCGTCCCGGCACCGCCAGTTGCGTTCCAGGACGGCCATTCCGGCCTCGCGCAGCCGGCGGGCCGCCAAGTCCTCCCCGTAGCGGCCGAGTGCTTCCCGTGCGTTCATCACGTCCACCTCCGCGCCCGACTCTCGCGGCTCGGGGAACAAGAAGTGGATCTTGGGGAGAAACCGTGGACAACCGCCTGGTTGTGGATAACCGGGCCACTCGGGTGGGTGACGGTGTGGTGCGTGTGGGTGGCGGGGTGCGGGTCAGCCGCTGAAGCCGGAGTCTTCGGGGAGGCTGAGGTCGCTCTTGTTGAGCTCCTCGATGTTCACGTCCTTGAAGGTGAGCACGCGTACCTGCTTGACGAAGCGGGCCGGACGGTACATGTCCCACACCCAGGCATCCGCCATGGACACCTCGAAGAACACCTCGCCCTGCACCGAGTGCACCTGCATCTCGTAGTCGTTGGTGAGGTAGAAGCGCCGCTCGGTCTCGATCACGTACTTGAACAGGCCGACGACGTCCCGGTACTCCCGGTAGAGCTTGAGCTCCATCTCGGTCTCGTACTTTTCGAGGTCCTCGGCGCTCATGGCGTGTTCCCCTTCAGCCGTGCGTTCCCCCATTGTGCGTCAGCGCCGCTGGCCCCGTCCGGCGCGCCGCGCGACGGGACCATAGGCGGCACCGCCCAGGATCAGCAGGGCACCCACGGCGACGGCCGCCAGCTGGAGCGGCAGCGGGCCGGGTTCGGAGACGCCGCCGGGCAGCTGGGCGAAGCCCGCGGGCCGCTGGATGAGCCCGGCTTGTTCCAGGGGCCAGGCCGTGGCGTCCACGCGGGCACGGACCGCCGAGCGCGGGACGGCGCCCTGGGTGTCACCGGCGAGGTGGTTGCGGGAGTCGACCGAGTTCCACCGGCTGTCGCCCAGGAGGAACAGCGAGCCCTTCGGCACCTGGGCGGTGAAGCCGGTGCCGGAGGCGGGGCCGGAGCCGGACAGGTACGGCTCGGGTACCGGCGTGCCGTTCACGGTGAGGCGGCCGTCGGCGTCGCAGCAGGCGACCGTGTCGCCCCCGACGCCGATGACGCGCTTGACCATCGGCAGGTCGCCCCACGTCGGGTCCTCGAAGACGACGACGTCCCCACGGCGCACCGCGTCACCATCGACGCGTTCGGCGAGCACGCGTTCACCGGCGGCGATCGTGGGCGCCATCGAGTCCGTCGGCACGGCGTACGGGCGGTAGAGGAGCGCGGCCCATACGAAGGCGCCGGCGAACAGCACGGAGCCGAGGGCCACGGCGACGGAGGACAGGACGCTGCCCGGGCTGTGGCGTGCGGCGGACCGGGCGGTGGCCTGCCTCCTCGTCGCCGTCGTGCTCAACCGGTGCTCCCTGGTCTGGTCCCGTCGCTGTGGTCCTGTCCCGGGGCGCACCCTACCGGCGGGAGGGCGCCGGGTCAGCCCCGCGGGCCCGCCGCCCGGCGCCACGGGAGGCCGCGCCGCAGGAGGCCGTACGGCGCCCGCGTGGCCGTCACCCTCCAGCGGACGGGCCCGCGCACAGCAGCATGGGCGGACGGCGGCACCAGCAAACCCGTCCGCGTGCGGAACGCCGCCGTACCCGGACAGCGCCGGGCGACCGCACGGGCCCGGGCTCAGGCGGCGTCGGACAGCCGTCGGCGGCGCCAGAGGGCGAAGGGGACGGTGCCCAGGAGGCCGAGGGCGGCCGGGGCGGCAGCGGCGAGCTGGTCGTAGGTCTCGGGGACCGCCAGGGTGCCCCACCGGTCAATGGGCCAGGCGATCACGACGGCGCGGCCGACGACGTCCTCGACGGGCACGGCACCGCCGCCGGGGCCGTTGGGGTGGTAGCGGGAGTCCTGGGAGTTCTGGCGGTGGTCGCCCAGCACCCACAGGTGGCCTTCGGGTACCTCCAGCGGCCCGAAGGGGCGGTCTCCGCACGGCGTGTTGCCGGGGTAGAGGTAGGCGGACTCGTCCAGCGGCTCACCGTTGACCGTGACCTGGCCGTCGCGGCGGCACTCGACGGTGTCGCCCTCCACGCCGACCACGCGCTTGATGAGGTTCTGCTGGTCGGCCGAGGGCATCAGGCCGACCCAGCTGAGGGCCTGCTGGAACGCGTTGGGCTCCGGCGGCGGGAAGTCGAGCCAGCCGCCGGGGTCGTTGAAGACGACGACCTCGCCGCGTTCGGGTTCGGCACCGAACCAGGGTGTCAGCTTGTCCACCAGCACCCGGTCGCCGCGCTGCAGGGTGTTCTGCATCGAGTCGGAGGGGATGGAGAACGCCTGCAACAGGAAGGTTTTGATCCCCAGGGCGAGGACCAGGGCGATGCCGATGAGCAGCGGCAGCTCCTTCCAGAAGGAACGCTGCTTGCCGCCGCGCGGGCGGGAGGCGCCACCCTCGCCGCCATCGCCCTCCCCGCCGCCGCCGTTCGCGAGATCCGTTCCCTCGTCGCCCCGGGCCTCAGGAATGCCGGGGTGCCCGGGGGGTCCTGCCGCCTGCGCGCCGGTGGCTCCCGCGCCGCGCTCGCTGGCCGGGTCCGCGGCCCGTTCGCCGTGCTGCTCGGGCCGCCTCTCCGGCTCGTCTCCACCGGACCCGGACCGGGCGCCGACCGCCACGTCCCCCACGCTCTCTCCTCACGCCGTACCGCCGCCCGCCCTTCGCCCAGAGCGAGCCTGCCACTCCGATAACGAGCGTGAGTTCCGCAGGGGTCGGGGCGGGCCGGAATTGTTCGGTCTGTTCGTCTGCCGCGGTGGCGTGCGCTACGGCGTTGGTCGCCGGAGCACCCGCCTCCGGTACTGAAGCGTACGTGTCCGGCTCGCCCAGGCGCGCCCAGTGCGACACGGGCCAGGCGATGACCACGGCCTCGCCCACCACCAGATCCTCCGGGATGGTGCCTTCTCCGGGGTCGTCGAGGTGGAAGCGGGAGTCGGCGGAGTTGGACCGGTGGTCGCCCATGACGAAGAGCCTGCCGGGGGGCACGCTCACGTCGAAGGTGATGTCGGACGGCTTGCTGTCGGGATGCAGGTAGGGCTCGTCAAGCGGGGTGCCGTTGACGGTGACCCGGCCGTCCGGGTCGCAGCAGACCACGCGGTCGCCGCCGACGCCGACGACGCGTTTGATCAAATCCTGCTCGTCCGCGGAGGGCAGCAGGCCGATGAACGTCAGCAGTTCCTTCCCCTGTTTGATGACCGGCGGGTCGTCCCCGAAGCCGGGCGCTTGCTCATCTTCCAGCCAGCCGCCCGGGTCCTCGAAGACGATCACGTCACCGCGGGCGGGCTCGGCGCCGAACCAGGGGGTGAGCTTGTCCACCAGCACCCGGTCGTCGATACGGATGGTCTGTTCCATGGAACCGGAGGGGATGACGAAGGCCTGGACGAGGAACGTCTTCAGCACCAGTGCGATGAGGAGGGCGACGCCGACTAGGAGGGGGATCTCCTTGGTGGCCGACAGCCGCCGGCGGCGGCGGACGCGGCGGGCGGCCCGGCGCCGGGCCGCCCGGCCCTCCCCCGCCAGCGCCCTGCCAGCCGGGCGGCTGTGCCCGGCCGGGCGGGTCGCTGAGCGGATGGCTGAGCGACCCGCCGAGCGCGGGCGGCCACGCCTACCCATGGCCGTTCCGCAGCACCGTCCAGCGAGCGGGCGGCCAGCCGGTCCACTCGACCCGGCCGATGACGTCCCCGGTGGCGACGGTGCCGCCGCCGGGGCTGCCCAGGTGGTCGCGGGAGTCGCTGGAGACGGCGCGGTGGTCGCCCATCACCCACAGCCTGCCCTCGGGCACGATGGTGTCGAAGTCGACGGACGAGGCGCGCTGGGCGCCGCCCTCGGGGTGCAGGTACTCCTCGGCCAGCGGCCTCCCGTTCACCTCGATCCTCCCCTGCTCGTCGCAGCAGGTGACCCGGTCTCCGCCGATGCCGACCACACGTTTGACGTAGTCGCTGCCCGGCGGGTCGGTCACCCCCAAGGCCGCCCCCGTGGTGCGCAGGAAGCGCGTGAGCGGATTCTCCCTCTTGCCCTGGGGGGCGAACGTACCTGTTCCGTCAAATACCACAACGTCTCCGCGCCGCGGTTCGTTGCCGAAACGGTAGGCGAGTTTGTTGACCAGCACCCGGTCCCCGGCGCGCAGTGTGTTCTCCATGGAGCCGCTGGCGACGACGTACGGCTGCACCACGAAGACGCTGACCAGAGCCAGGGCGATGACGACCGCGCCCGCCCACAGCGCCGTCCGCCGCCCGCGGGCCCGCAGGTAGCGGCCGGTGCGCAGTGCGGCGCGGCGGGCTGCCGTGGTGCGGGAGATGTCGGTCATGGGCCGCTTTCTGGAGGCTGCGAACAGGGGCGGAGCGCGGGGCTGCCGCTGAGCCTAACCGGCGGCAACGACACGGCGGCCGGGCCGCATCCGCGAGGGGATGGGCCCGGCCGCCGGGAACGCCTGGAAAACCAGTCAGCGCGAGGCTGGTCAGTTCTCGCGCTTCTCCTTGATCTTCGCCGCCTTGCCGCGCAGCTCGCGCAGGTAGTACAGCTTGGCGCGGCGCACCTGGCCGCGGGTGACGACGTCGATCTTCTCCACGATCGGGGTGTGCACCGGGAACGTCCGCTCCACGCCCACGCCGTAGCTCACCTTGCGGACCGTGAAGGTCTCGCGCAGGCCGGAGCCCTGGCGGCGGATGACCACGCCCTTGAACTGCTGGACCCGGGAGCGGTTGCCCTCGATGACGCGGACGTGGACGTCAACGGTGTCGCCCGGGCGGAACGCCGGGATGTCGCTGCGCAGCGACGCCGCGTCAACGCTGTCGAGAAGCTGGGACATATTCGTCTGCTTTCCTCGCCGGTGCCACAGGTCAACGGCGGAAATGGTGGTGGCTGGTTCGGGTGGCCCGGCGGGGCGGGCGTCGGTCCCCCTGTGGCAGGGTCGCCCGTCCGGCCGTGAGCCAGCCGCTCATTCTTCCACGCGCGGTGCGGCCCGCCCAAATCGGCCCTCGTCGGTCAGGGTCCAGCCCAGCTCGGCCAGGGTGCGCAGGTCGTGCTGGTCGAGGGTGGCCGGGTCGCAGCGCCGGATCAGGTCGGGGCGGTGGGCGGCGGTGCGGGCGAGCGCCTGGTCCCGGCGCCAGCGGGCGATCTTCCCGTGGTGGCCGCCGACGAGTACGCCGGGCACCGTGCGGTCGCGCCAGGCGGGCGGCTTGGTGTAGACGGGTCCTTCCAGCAGGTCGGCCATGGCACCGGCCGCGAAGGAGTCGTCGCGGTGGGACTCGGCGTTGCCGAGCACGCCGGGCAGCAGCCGGACGATGGCCTCGGCCATGACCAGCACCGGCGCCTCACCGCCGGCGAGGACATAGTCCCCGATGGACAGCTCGCGCACCTCGTACCGCGCGCTGTACTCCTCGATGACGCGGCGGTCGATGCCCTCGTACCGGGCCGGGGTGAACACCAGCCATGGCCGCGCGGACAGGTCGGCGGCCTGTTCCTGGGTGAAGGGGCGTCCGCTGGGGGTGGGCACGATGATGACCGGCGGCTGCGCCTGTCCGGCGTCCCGGCCCGCGTCGATCACCGCGTCCAGGGCCTCGCCCCACGGTTCGGGCTTCATCACCATGCCGGGGCCGCCGCCGTAGGGGGTGTCATCGACGGTGTGGTGCCGGTCGTGCGTCCAGGCACGCAGGTCGTGGACGCCGACATCGAGCTGGCCACGGGCGCGGGCCTTGCCGACGAGGGAGACGTTCAGCGGCTCCAGGTACTCGGGGAAGATCGTGATGACGTCGAGCCTCATCGCGCGCCGTTCCCGCCGCCCTCGCTGCCGCCGCCCTCGCTGCCGCCGTGGCCGTCGGTGCCCTGGTGGCCGCCCGTGTCGTCGCCCGCGGCGCGGCCCCCGGCGCCGGGCTGGCCCTCGGGCGCGGGTGCGCCCTCGTCGTCTTCCAGGTCGCCCAGGAGACCGGGTGGGGGGTCGATGACGGCCCGCTGCCCGGTCAGGTCGATCTCGGGGACGATCTCGGTGACGAACGGGATCAGCACCTCGCCGCCCTCGGGTCGCCCTACGACCAGGAGGTCCTGCGCGGGCAGGTGCGCGACCTCGCTGACGCGGCCGACGTGGGTGCCGTCGCGGGTGACGACGTCCAGGTCGATGAGCTGATGGTCGTAGAACTCCTCGGGGTCCTCGGGACGTTCGTCCGGGTCCACCTCGGCGACGAGCAGGGTGTTGCGCAGCGCCTCGGCGGCGGAGCGGTCGGCCACGCCCTCGAAGCGCAGCAGCAGGCGGCCGCTGTGTACCCGCCCGTGCTCGATGGTCAGCGGACCGGCGTGGGCGGGCTCGGTGGCCAGCACCGCGCCGGGTGCGAGCCGCAGTTCCGGCTCGTCGGTGCGCACCTCGACGGTAACCTCGCCCTTGATGCCGTGGGCGCGGCCGATCCGCGCGACTACCAGCTGCACGTGCTGTTTCCTTCGTTCCCCGGGTGGTGGTGGTCGGGTCCGGCGGTGACGGTCCGGTGGAGGTGGGGGCGATCGCACACGGGCCGGGAACGGCGAGGCCGTTCCCGGCCCGTGCCGGTGCTGTGTTGTCGCTCAGTGGACGGCGTCAACGTCGACCAGGTCGACGCGGATGCCGCGGCCACCGAGCGCCCCCACGACGGTGCGCAGGGAGCGGGCGGTGCGGCCGTTGCGGCCGATCACCTTGCCGAGGTCGTCGGGGTGAACCCGTACCTCCAGCACGCGCCCGCGGCGCAGGTTGCGCGAGGCCACCTGCACCTCGTCGGGATGCTCGACGATGCCCTTGACCAAGTGTTCGAGGGCCTCTTCCAGCATGCTCAGGCCCCGGTGGACTCGGCGGCCGGGGCCTCGGCCCCGGTCTCGGCACCCTTGTCGGCCTTCTTCGCCTTCGGGGTGATCGCCTCACCCTTGGGCTCGTCGCCGGACTCCTTGGCGGCGGCCTCGAACAGCGCCTTGCGGTCGGCCTTCGGCTCCGGGACCTTCATCGGCTCGGGGGCGGGCAGGCCCTTGAACTTCTGCCAGTCACCGGTGACCTTGAGGATCGCCATGACGGGCTCGGTCGGCTGCGCGCCGACACCCAGCCAGTACTGGACGCGGTCGCTGTCAACCTCGATGCGGGAGGGGTTCTGCACCGGGTGGTACAGACCGATCTCCTCGATGGCCCGGCCGTCCCGGCGGGTGCGGGAGTCGGCGACGATGATGCGGTAGTGAGGCGAACGGATCTTGCCCAGACGCTTCAGCTTGATCTTGACTGCCACGGGTGTGGTGTCTCCTGGTCTTGACGTGGTGGGCTCGACGCGGCGCCACGTGGGGTAGTGGGAGCGGGATGCCCGGTGGACGCGTCAGCCGCAGGAGAGAGGGTCCGCGCGGCTGCCGAGTTCAGCGGTCCATTCTGCCACACGCTGGCGAGGGCGGCGGACGCGGGAAGGCGCGCGGGGACAACCCGGTTTCGGAACCCGTGCACGAGCACACCGCCCGCCCGCCGGGCCTGGCCGGCGGGCGAGCGATGGCGTCGCTCGTGCGGGTGAAGGTGGGGGCGGTACGACGGGTGGCGGGGAAACGGCAGGCGAGGGGGGTCCGCCGTTTTCGGGTGCCTGCGCAGTCCGGCGTCAGCTCACGGCCATCACCTCGGGGATGCGGAACTGCTTGCCGCAGGCTCCGCACATGATCGGCGCCTGCGCGAGCACCGAGGGCACGACGCGGACGTTGCGCCCGCATGCGCAGACGGCCTTGACCCGCACCCCGCCGCCGGACGAGCCGTGGCGGGCGGCCGGGCCCCGGAAGGAATGGCCGGTGTCGGTGCGGGTGGCCGCCGAGTGGGCGCGAAGGGCACGCTGCAGCCGTTCGGCCGTGGCGCGGTAGCGCTTGCGCGCCTGCGGCGTCAGCGTGACGAGCGAGAAACCGCTGCTCGGATGCGGTTCCTCGGCATGCTCCAGGCCCATCTCCTCGGCGATCGTCAGGAAACGGCGGTTGTGGTAGCGGCCCGCGCGTGAGGTGTCCCGGATGCCACGCGCGGCGGCGACTCCGTGGACGGCCTCGTGGAGCAGGCGTTCGAAGGAGAGCTCCGCGCCGCAGGCGGACGAGGACTCCCCGATCAGCGATTCAGGCGCGGCCAGGTCTGGCAGCTCCGCGTGGTGGCGCTGGATGTCAGCCCACGCGGTTGCCAGCTCGGCGGCGAGAACTGGTGGTGTCGTGCTCACGTCGTGAACAACGAGCGGACCAGGCCGAGTGTTCCGATTCCGGGGCCATTCGAAATATTTTGCACGTACCAGTCAGTTCCGGCCCCGGCCCCCGCCCCGCCGGCCACCTGCGGAGACGGGCTCACCCGGAGGCCGCATCACGCGATACCACAGCGCCCGGGGGTGCGGGCACGTGCCCTGCCCGCACCCGCACGGAACCATGCCCCGGCTACCGGCGCACGGCAGTGCGTCAGTACGCGCGGCCGACGATCGCGAGGGTCCCCGGGGCGTCGTCGGACTCCGGCACCGAGCCGTCCTCGCCCACCAGGCAGCGTACGGTCACGGCCTGCTCGGCGAGCCTGGCCTCGCCCTGCGGACCGAGGTCGGCCCACGGCAGGCGGGCCCAGCCTCCGGAGGTGGCGGCCTCGGCGGCCTCCTCGATCGTGCGGACGTCGGCTGTCTTCGCCTCGCGCCGCTCGCGGGACTCCCGCAGCAGCTGCGCCTGGTCGTCCTCCAGCACCTTTGGCAGCAGTTCGGGCAGCGCCTCCAGCCGCACCGGCTCCTTGCCGCCGGGGATGCGGCGGGCGAGCATGGCGGTGCCGCTCTCCAGGTCGCGCGGGCCGATCTCGACGCGGACCGGGACGCCCTTGAGCTCCCAGTCCACGGCGCGGCGGCCGAAGGGGGTGTCGGTGCGGTCGTCAACCTCGACGCGCACGCCCGCCGCGGCCAGCTTGTCGCCGACCTCGCGGACCTTGGCCAGCACGGCGTCGTCGCCCTTGATGGCCAGCACCACGGCCTGCACATGCGCCAGCCGGGGCGGAACCCGCAGGCCGTTGTCGTCGCCGTGCGTCATGATCAGGCCGCCGACCATGCGGGTCGAGGTGCCCCAGGAGGTCTGCCACACCAGCTGGCGGTCGCCGTCCCGGGACAGGTACTGGGTGTCGAAGGCGCGGGCGAAGTTCTGGCCCAGCTCGTGGCTGGTGCCCATCTGCAGGGCTTTGCCGTCACGCATCATGGCTTCGAGCGTGAGCGTGTTGATCGCTCCGGCGAAGCGCTCCTTGGGCGTCTTCCGGCCCAGCACGACGTCGATGCCGAGGACGTTCGCCATGAAGTCGGCGTAGACCTCGCGGTGGATGCGGGCGGCGTAGTCGCGCGCGTCCTCGTAGGTGGCGTGCGCGGTGTGGCCCTCCTGCCACAGGAACTCACTCGTTCGGAGGAAAACGCGCGGACGCATCTCCCAGCGCACCACGTTCGCCCACTGATTGATCAGCAGCGGCAGGTCACGGTAGCTCTGCACCCACTTGGAGAAGTACTCGTTGATGATCGTCTCGGAGGTGGGCCGGACGACGACCGGCTCCTCCAGCTCCTTGCCGCCGCCGTGGGTGACCACCGCCAGCTCCGGGGCGAAGCCCTCGACGTGCTCGGCCTCCCGCGTCAGGTAGGACTGCGGGATGAACAGCGGAAAGTAGGCGTTCTGGGCGCCCGCGGCCTTGATCCGGGCGTCCATCTCCTGCTGCATGCGCTCCCAGAGCCCGTACCCGTACGGTCGCACGACCATGGTGCCGCGCACCGGCCCGTTGTCGGCCAGTTCGGCCTTGCTGATCAGGTCCTGGTACCAGCGCGGGAAGTCGTCCGCCTGGGGCGTGAGTACGGGAGCCTTTGCCATGGCGGGCATGTTACGGCGGCCCGGCGCCCAAGCGTGAATCGATACCCCCGCACCGCCTTGTCTCACCGCGCCGCGGGCGTCTTCTGGGCGCGGTGAGATCTGGTGCTTCCGTCTGCCTCCTCCACTGGACGCGGCGGGCAAGCGGTAGTTCCCTGGCGTGAGGAACGCGGCTCCGGCGGGGGCAGGAGCGGCCCACTCGGGGAGCGGGCTCAGCGCCCGGCAGGAACCACCCGGCACAGCCAGCAGCACCAGAAGCCGAAGACGGACGCGGACCGGATAGGGGCGCCTGTGATGACAGCTACGTTCATGCCTCAGCACCTTCCTCGCGCAGCCCGTGACTGGGCGGAGATCCAGGAGCGGATGCTCGTCCCGCTCTACGAGGCGGTCTACGACCGGCTGGAGGTGGGGGCGCACACCCGGCTGCTCGGCCTGAACTGCGGCTCCGGCCTGGCCCTGCTGCTGGCGGCGGGCCGTGGAGCCCAGGTGACGGGCGTGGACACCGATGCGGACCGCCTCGCCCTGGCGCGGGCCCGGCTGCTGGGCGAGCCGCAGCGGGGCGGGCGGCCCCACACCGTGCGGCTGGCGCACGGCGGCCCGACGGCCCTCGTACCGGACGCGGGGCGGGGCGGGCACGCCGGTCAGGCCGGGGGCGGGCCGTACAACCTGGTCACCGCGTTTGACGCGCGGCCCCGGGCGGCCACGCTGGCGGTCGCGGCCCGGCACGCGGAGCGGGGCAGTGCCGTCGTCCTGGCCGACTGGGGCCCGGCCGAGCGGTGCGCGGCCGCGCCGGCGCTGCGGGTGGCGGCCCGGCTGGCCCAGCCGCCGCACCACGGGGCGTGCTGGCAGCCGCGCGGGCGGGACGATCTGGAGAACCTGGCCCGGCAGGCCGGACTGCGGCCCGACGGCTCGGGCCGGGTGTCGTGCCCGTTCGGCTACGCGGACCTGGACAGCGCGGTGCGCGGGCTGCTGTCCACGGGCTTCTACGCGGCGGCGGTGCGGGCGACGGACGAGGTGCAGGTGCGCAAGGAGCTGAGCGAGGCGCTGTATCCGCACGTGCGGGCCGACGGCACGGTGTGGCTGCCGAACCTGTTCCGGTACGTGATCGCCCGCGTGTGAGGTGCGGGCGGGCGCCCGCACCTCAGGAGTGGAAACCCTGTTCCGCTTCTTTGCCGGAACCCGCCCCAAAGCGGCGTCGCCGTCCCTTCGGCCGCCACCGGACGGGCTACCGCTGAGCGGGGGCAGCCCGTCCGGTGCCCGGCGGTCTACTTCGGGGGCAGCAGGTCCTTGAACTCCTTCGGGAGTTCGAAGTCCTCCGGCGACTGCCCCGCGCCGGGGAGCCCAAAGGCGTTGGGGCCGTCGCCGTCGCCGTCGCGGCGTGCGGCGGCGGCCTGCTCCTCCTGGCGGCGCTTCATCGGGTTGCCGGACTGGCGCTTGCCCTTGGCCTTCTTGGGCTGCTTGCCCTTCTTCTTCGCACCGCCGCCCCCCATGCCCGGCATCCCCGGCATGCCGGGCATCCCCGGCATGCCGCCGCCCTGGGCCATCCGCGACATCATCTTGCGTGCCTCGAAGAACCGCTCGACCAGGGACTTCACCGCGCTGACGTCCACGCCGGAACCGCGGGCGATGCGGGCGCGGCGGGAGCCGTTGATGATCGTGGGGTCGTGGCGCTCGCCGGGCGTCATCGACTTGATGATGGCCGCCGTGCGGTCCACGTCGCGCTCGTCGAGGTTGTTGATCTGGTCCTTGATCTGGCCCATCCCCGGCATCATGCCGAGCAGCTTGGAGATGGAGCCCATCTTCCTGACCTGCTCCATCTGGGCCAGGAAGTCGTCGAGGGTGAACTCCTTGGGGCCCTTGGCCAGCTTGGCGGCCAGCTGCTCGGCCTCTTGCTGGCTGAAGGTCTGCTCGGCCTTCTCGATGAGGCTGAGGACGTCGCCCATGCCGAGGATGCGCGAGGCCATCCGGTCGGGGTGGAAGGCGTCGAAGTCGTCAACCTTCTCGCCGTTGGAGGCGAACATGATCTTGCGCCCGGTGACGTGGGCGATGGACAGCGCCGCACCACCGCGGGCGTCACCGTCGAGCTTGGACAGCACGACGCCGTCGAAGCCGACGCCGTCGCGGAACGCCTCGGCCGTGTGCACGGCGTCCTGACCGATCATCGCGTCCACGACGAAGAGCACCTCGTCGGGACGGACCGCGTCGCGGATGTCCGCGGCCTGCCGCATCATCTCCTGGTCGATGCCCAGGCGGCCGGCGGTGTCGACGATGACGACATCGTGCTGCTTGGTCTTGGCGTACTCGATCGAGTCCTTGGCCACCCGCACCGGGTCGCCGACGCCGTTGCCCGGCTCCGGGGCGTAGATGCCGACGCCGGCGCGCTCGGCGACGACGGTGAGCTGGCCGACGGCGTTGGGGCGCTGGAGGTCACAGGCCACCAGCAGTGGCGTATGGCCCTTGCCCTGAAGCCACCGGCCGAGCTTGCCGGCGAGCGTCGTCTTGCCGGCGCCCTGGAGACCGGCGAGCATGATCACCGTGGGCGGGTGCTTGGCGAAGCGCAGCTGCCGGGTCTGGCCGCCGAGGATGCCCACCAGCTCGTCGTTGACGATCTTGATGACCTGCTGGGCGGGGTTCAGCGCCTTGGAGACCTCGGCGCCCTGCGCCCGCTCCTTGACCTGCTTGATGAACGCCCGCACGACGGGCAGCGCGACGTCGGCCTCCAGCAGGGCGATGCGGATTTCGCGCGCCGTGGCGTCGATGTCCGCCTCGCTCAGGCGGCCCTTGCCCCTGAGGTTCTTGAAGGTTGCTGCGAGGCGATCGGAGAGAGTGTCGAACACAGCGGTCGCGAATCCTCACGTACATCGGTGCCGGCGGTCGGGACGTACCGCGGTGTCCTGGCTGGGGCGGTGCCCAGCCCGGGCGTCGCGGCACGCACCGACCAAGGGTATCCGTACGCCGGGGGTGGCGGTCAGCCGCCCAGTGCGTGCTGGAGCGCGCGGGCCAGCCCGGCGGCGTCCGGACCGGGCAGCGGCGTGCCGTCGGAGGCGGTGACGTAGAAGGCGTCGACGGCGTTGGCGCCCAGCGTGCTGACGTGCGCGCTGCGCACGGTGACGCCCGCCTCCTCCAGCCCACGGCCGATGCGGTGCAGCAGGCCGGAGGCGTCCTGGGCGCGCACCTCGATGACCGTCGCCCGCTGCGAGCCGTCCGGGGCGACGGTGACGCGGGGCGGCGGCGCCGGGGCGGCACGCCGCCTGCCACGGTACGCCTTCTCGCGCTCGGCCAGCTTGGCGGCCACGTCCAAGGTGCCCTCCAGCGCGCGCCGCAGGTCAGCTCGCAGCCGGTCGGGGTGGGGCAGGGAGCCGTACTCGGCCGCGACGCGCCAGCGCAGCAGCAGCACCGGCCCGGCGCCTGCGGGATCGGCGGCGGTGAGGTCCGCGGAGCGCACGGTCAGCCGGTGCAGCGCCAGCACCCCGGCGGCGGCCGACAGGGCCCGGGGGTGTTCCGGCAGCGCGACCAGCAGCTCGACGCCGATGGGCGCACCGCCCTCCGCTCCGGGGCCAGCGGGCCCCTCCGGCCGCGCGTGCAGGGCGAGCACCGGACCCTGGGTGCGGGACGCCTCCACCGCCAGCCGTTCGGCGTCCGCGTCCAGCTCGGCGGGCGCGTCGCGGGACGGCGGCGGGAGCGTGCCGCCGGTGAGGGCGGCGGCGGTGCGCCGGGTGAGGTCGGTGACCAGCCGGTCACGCCAGGCGGACCAGGCGGCGGGCCCGGTGGCGCGGGCGTCGGCCTCGGTCAGGGCGTGCAGCAGCTCCAGTGTGCGCGGGTCACCGAGGGCCTGGGCGACGGCGGTGACGGTGGCCGGGTCGTCCAGGTCGCGGCGGGTGGCGGTGTCGATCAGCAGCAGGTGGTGGCGGACGAGCGCGCCGAGCACGGCGGCGTCCTTGGGGTCGAAGCCGATGCGGGCGGCCATGTCGCGCGCGATGGTCTCCCCCACGATCGAGTGGTCGCCCGGCCAGCCCTTGCCGATGTCGTGCAGGAGCGCGCCGACCAGCAGCAGGTCGGGCCGCTGCACGCGCCGGGTGAGCGCGGCGGCTTGTACGGCCGCCTCGATCAGGTGCCGGTCCACCGTCCAGCGGTGCACGGCGTTGCGCTGCGGGCGGCAGCGCACCCGCTCCCAGTCGGGCAGCAGCGCGGTGACCAGGCCCTCGGCCTCCAGCGCCTCCCACACCGGCACCATGGGCGGACCGGCCCCGAGCAGGGTGACCAGCAGTTCGCGGGCCTCGGCGGGCCAGGGCACCGGCAGCGGCGCGGCGTCCCGGGCGAGGCGGCGTGCGGTGGCGAGCGCGAGGGGCAGCCCGGCCTGGGCGGCCGCGGCCGCCGCGCGCAGCACCAGGCACGGGTCGCGGTCGGGGCGGGCGGTGCGGGCGAGTACCACCTCGCCGTCCTGCTCGACCACGCCCTCGGCGAGCGGGGTGCGCGACGCTGCGCCCCGGGGGGTGCGGGCGCCGACCAGTGCGCGCAGGCGGTGCCCGGCGGTGCGGGCGCGCAGGACGCGGTGCACCTCGCGCCAGGTGACGTCCTGGGCGTAGGTGAGGGTGCGGGCGGCTTCGTAGACCTGGCGCAGCACGGCGTCCGCGCCGTGCATGCCGAGTTCGACGGCTACCTGGTCCTGGTCGTGCAGGACGAGCCGGTCGGTGGCGCGGCCGGTGCTCAGGTGCAGGGCGTCGCGCACGTCCAGCAGGGTGGCGCGGGCGGCGGACAGGCCCTCGCGGGGGGCGTCGGCCAGCCAGGAGGCGGCCACGGCGCGCAGGGCGGTGGCGTCGCGCAGGCCGCCGCGGGCCTCTTTGAGGTCGGGTTCGAGCAGGTATTGCAGTTCGCCGTGCCGCTCGGCGCGCTCCTGGCCCAGTTCGCGCAGTTCGGGCAGCCGGCGCGGGGCGTGGGCGCGCCACTGGCCGAGCAGTTCGGTGCGCAGGACGGCGGTGAGCGCGGCGTCCCCGGCGAGGTGGCGGGCGTCCAGCAGGCCGAGCTGCACCTTGAGGTCGTCCGCGGCGGTCTTGCGGGCCTCGGCCGGGGTGCGGACGGAGTGGTCCAGGGCCAGGCCCTGGTCCCATACGGGGTACCAGATGCCGTCGGCGAGTTTGGCGAGGTCGGCCGGGTCCAGGGTGCCGTCGTGCAGGAGCAGCACGTCCAGGTCGCTGCGCGGGGACAGCTCGCGGCGTCCGTATCCGCCGACGGCGACGAGCGCGATACCGGCGGGCGGGTGGCCGGGGGTGGCCTGGGCGAGCAGGTGGGTGAGCCAGGTGTCGGTGAGCGTGGCCAGCGCCGTGCGGCGTGCCGGGCCCGGCTCGGCGCCCCGCAGCAGCCGCAGCCGGGAGGCGGCGTAGCCCTCGTCGGAGGTGGTCTCGCCCTGCACGCTCATGCCTGCGTTCCCGTCGTTGGTGTTCGTGCCCTGCTGGGTCCTTGCGTCACCTGCCGTGGCGGCGGGAGCTTCTCCCGCCGCCACGGCGCCCCCGCCCCGGGGCCTCAGAGCGCGTCGGGGCCGCGCTCGCCGGTGCGGACGCGCACGGCCTCCTCGACCGGGACCGTCCACACCTTGCCGTCGCCGATCTTTCCGGTGCGCGACGCCTTGACGACGATTTCCACCAGCTGCTCGGCATCGTCGTCGTCGACCAGCACCTCGATGCGGATCTTCGGCACCAGGTCCACGGTGTACTCCGCGCCCCGGTAGACCTCGGTGTGGCCGCGCTGCCGCCCGTAGCCGCTGGCCTCGGTGACCGTCAGGCCGTGCACACCGAACGCCTGCAGGGCGTCCTTGACCTCGTCCAGCCGGTGGGGCTTGATGACGGCGGTGATCAGCTTCATGCGTCAACCTTCTTGCTCTCGGTGGCGGTGGTGGCGGACGGGGCGGCGGCCGTCGCCGGGGCGGCCGTGGCGCGGGCGGAGGAGGTGCCGACCTGGCTGAAGTCGTACGCCGTCTCCGCGTGGAACGCCTGGTCCACACCGGCGATCTCGTCGTCCTCGCTGGCGCGCAGCCCCATCGTGACGTCCACCAGCTTGGCGAGCACCCAGGTGACCACGAAGGTGAACGCCATCACCGCGAACGCGCCCAGCGCCTGCTTGCCGAACTGGGTCAGGCCAGCGCCCTCGGTGGCCAGGAAGCCGACCATCAGGGTGCCGATGAGCCCGCCGACGAGGTGGACGCCGACGACGTCGAGGGAGTCGTCGTAGCCCAGCTTGAATTTCCAGCTCACCGCCCAGGAGCAGGCCACACCGGCGACGAGACCGATCGCGATGGCGCCGAGGGCGTTGACGGACGCCCCGGCCGGGGTGATGGCGACCAGACCGGCGATGGCGCCGGAGGCCGCGCCCAGCGTGGTGAACGCGCCGTGCTTGATCCGCTCGTACAGCAGCCAGCCGAGGATCGCGGTGGCCGTGGCGACCTGGGTGTTGAGCGCCATGTTCGCGGCCGTGCCGTCGGCGGCGAGCGCCGAGCCGGCGTTGAAGCCGAACCAGCCGAACCACAGCAGCGCGGCACCGAGCAGCACCAGCGGCAGGCTGTGCGGACGCATCGGCTCCTTGCGGAACCCGATCCGCTTGCCGACGACCAGGACGGCGGCCAGCGCGCCGATGCCGGCGTTGATGTGGACGGCGGTGCCGCCGGCGAAGTCGATGACGCCCATGTCGAACAGCCAGCCGCCCTCGGCCCACACCCAGTGCGCGACCGGGAAGTAGACGACGCTGACCCACACCGTGATGAACACCGCCCAGGCGCTGAACTTCACCCGGTCGGCGAGCGCACCGCTCATCAGGGCCGGGGTGATGACGGCGAACATCATCTGGAACAGGACGAAGGCGAACACGGGGATGCCCTCGTCACCGCCGGTCAGGGTGTCAACGCCGATGCCGGAGAGGCCGACGTGTTCCAGGCTGCCGATCAGTCCGGCGGTGTCGCTGCCGAAGGCCAGTGAGTAGCCGAACAGGACGTACAGCACGCTGACGATGCCGAGCGCGATGAAGCTCATCATGAGCATGTTGAGTGCGCTCTTGACCCGGACCATGCCACCGTAGAAGAACGCCAGTCCTGGGGTCATCAACATGACCAGCGCTGCGCTGATCAGGACGAATGCGGTATCCGCGCCGTTCAATGTGGACGTCTCCTCGTTTCACGACCCGTGGGGGCGGATCTGGGGCTGGGGATGCGCACCAGGCTCCAAAAGCCCCGTTTCCGGTGATGCCCCGCGTTGTTTCGGGGCCGTGACGAGTGCGTCCGGTGTGTTACGCGCGGATGAACGGCCGGGCGGCACGGTGCGCGGCCGTGCCCTGCTGGGCGGTGGCCCGGCGGCCTCGGGTGCCCCGCGTTCGTCACCAATCCGCGCGCCGCGCGCGGTCCGGGCGCATTCCGGGTCTCCGGGCCCCCCTCGCCGCCCCGGTCAGACGGCGGTGGCCTCCGCGGCGGGCAGCTCGTAGGGCAGGCGGTCGGCGAGGGCGACCACCTCGGCGACGTCCCCGTACTCCCGGTGCGCGCTGGCGACGGTCTTGCGGATGCGCGTGTTCACCCGCTCCGAGCGCAGCCGCTTGGCGACGTCGATCGCACGCCCGGCGCAGTCCGCGCACTGCTCCGGCTCCTGCCGCAGCAGGTGCACGGTGGCCAGGCCGACGAGGTTCAGCGCGTAGCTGCGGTGGTGACCCTGCTCGCCGCGGCACTCCTCGCCGAACAGCCGGACCGCCGTCTCCATCGGCTCCTGGGCGAGGCTGGCGTAGGTGTGGCTGCGTCCGGCGACATAGGCCAGGTCCCGGTAGGAGTGCGCGTTCTCCGCGTTCAGTTCGGCCTCGGAGAAGAAGGAGATCCAGTCCGGGTCGGCGTCGTGGGCCGGGTCGATCTCGCCGAAGCTCTCGGCGGCGAGCTTCACCGCGCGGTGGCACTGCTTGGGCTGGCCCAGGTTGGCGTAAGCGCGCGCCTCCATGGCGAAGAGCATCGCCTGGGTGCGTGGCGTGGCGCCGTCACGGCTGCCGTACTGCGCGAGGTGCAGCAGTTCCAGCGCGTCGTCCGGGCGGCCGAGGTGGATCATCTGGCGGGCCATCTGGGACAGCACGTACGAGCCGAAGGGGCGGTCCCCGGCCTCCTTGGCGGCGTGCAGGGCGAGGATGAAGTACTTCTGGGCGGTGGGCTGGATGCCGACGTCGTAGCTCATCCACCCCGCCAGCTCCGACAGCTGCGCGGTGACGGAGAACAGGCGGCGGCGCACGTCGGGCGCGGGCGTCTCCTGGAGCAGGTCGGTGACCTCGTGCAGCTGCCCGACGACCGCCTTGCGCCGCAGGCCGCCACCGCACTGGGCGTCCCAGGCGCGGAACATCTCGGTGGTGTCCTCCAGCAGCCGCAGCTCCGGCGCGGACAGGCCCGGCGGGCGCCGCTCACCGCCGCGGCCGGGCAGGGCAGCGAGCACCCCGGACGCCCCCGGGCCACCCGGGGTGGGCACCAGCCAGCGCTGCATGGGCTCGATGAGCGCTGGCCCGGCGGACACGGCCAGCGAGGTGCCCAGGTAGCCGCGGCGCCCCAGCATCAGGTCGCTGCGGGAGAACTCGCTGATCAGTGCGACCGTCTGCGGCCCGGCCCACGGCAGGTCAACGCCCGAGGTCCCCGCCGTGGGCCGGGCCTGGCGCAGGCCCAAGTCCTCCACGGCGACGACACAGCCGAAGCGGCCGGAGAACAGCTCCGAGAGAATGCGCGGGATCGGCTCGCGGGGCTGCTCCCCGTCCAGCCAGCGCCGCACCCGGGAGGTGTCGGTGCTCACGTGGTGCGCGCCCATCTCCCGCGCCCGGCGGTTCACCTGGCGGGCCAGCTCTCCCTTCGACCAGCCGCTGCGCGCGAACCACGAGCCCAGTTGCTCGTTCGGGCGCTTGTCGGCGGTACCGCCACTGCTTCCGTTGCCGCCCACCTGAGGCCCCCTGTTTCTCGTACGCGACGCCGAGTCATGCCCCCGTCATACGCGGCGCCGCTGGTCCGCACGCTGCCGTGTGCACCGAAAGTAATGCGGTGATCACGAGCACGGCGAGGCTCTTCGCGAAATCGCCACCATTCGCCACCCCTTCGCCAGAAGCTACCGGCGCCGGGTTCCGCTATCACTGGGCATGCGGCAATCACCACCCGCACGGGTGACGCGGTGCGGCGCTCGCACCGTTGATCGCGCTGCGTACCCGGACCTGTGGGCGGCGTAACCATCGGCCCGGCGGACCCGTTGGAGGGGGCATGGGCTTCACGATGGGCGGCATCCGGGAGTTCCGGGAGCTGCGGCTGACCGCACGGCGCGGTGGGCGGTACGGCCGCAACACCGCGAGCACGGCGGTGGCGGAGTACACCGGCCTGTGGGGCTGGGCCGTCGTCCCCGGCACACGGGCGCTGCGCGGCGCGGGCGGCGCCCAGTGCTCCTGTGGCGTGTCCGCGTGCCCGGCGCCGGGTGCGCACCCGCTGGACGCCACGCTGGAGGTCCCCGCCGGGGCGACGCTGCGCGAGGCGGGTGAGGTCTGGAGCCAGGTGCCGGGTGCCGCCCTGCTGCTGCCCACCGGGCGTTTTTTCGACGTGCTGGACGTGGCGGAGGAGGCCGGGCGCCGGGCCCTGGTGCGGCTGGAACGCATGGGGCTGCCGGTGGGTCCGGTCGCCGTCGCGCCGCACGGGCGGGCCTGGTTCCTGGTGGCGCCGGGCGCGGCCACCGAGTTGCCGGGGCTGCTCTACCGCATGGGATGGGACGACTCCGGGCTGGACCTGCGCTGCCTGGGGCGCGGCGAGCACATCACCGCGCCGCCGTCGGACTTCGGCGGGCTCGGGCCGGTGCGGTGGCTGCGGCCGCCGACGCTGGACGCCGCCGGGGGGCGGCTGCCGCAGGCGCGGCTGCTGCTCGGCACGCTCGCGGCGCTGGCCCGCCCGCGCGGCTGACCGCTGCGCGGTACGCCTGCCCTTCCCCACCCCCGCAACCGGGTGCTGCCGTCCCCGTGCCCCGGGCCACCGGACTGCCAGGCCGCACCGCTGGGGGCGACCTGCGAGCCCCTCCCCGCCGAGCCGCGCCGCCGTGCGACCGGCTGTCGCGGCGAAGGGACAGCCGGGGCCAGGCCGGCCCCGGCCCACGGGAGGAAGAGATCGCGGCACGGGCCTGAGGGCCGGGGCGGGGCCTGGGGCGTCAGTCGCCGAGGAGGGCGTCGACGAAGGCTTCGGGTTCGAAGGGGGCGAGGTCGTCGGGGCCCTCGCCGAGGCCGATCAGCTTGACCGGGACGCCCAGTTCGCGCTGGACGGCGATGACAATGCCGCCCTTGGCGGTGCCGTCGAGCTTGGTGAGCACGATGCCGGTGATGTTGACGACCTCGGCGAAGACACGGGCCTGCACCAGGCCGTTCTGGCCGGTGGTGGCGTCCAGGACCAGCAGTACCTCGTCGACCGGGCCCTGCTTCTCCACCACGCGCTTGACCTTGCCCAGCTCGTCCATGAGCCCGGTCTTGGTGTGCAGGCGCCCGGCGGTGTCGATGAGCACCACGTCGGCGCCTTCGGCCGTGCCCTCCTTGACGGCGTCGAAGGCGACGGAGGCGGGGTCACCGGCCTCCGGGCCGCGCACGGTGCGGGCACCGACGCGCTCGCCCCAGGTCTGGAGCTGGTCGGAGGCGGCGGCGCGGAAGGTGTCGGCGGCGCCCAGGACGACGGACTTGCCGTCGGCGACCAGCACGCGGGCCAGCTTGCCGGTGGTGGTGGTCTTGCCGGTGCCGTTGACACCGACGACCAGGACGACGCCGGGCCGGTCCACGGCGCCGGAAGTCTCGGTGTGCACGGAGCGGTCCAGGTCGGTGCCGACGAGCGTCAGCAGTTCCTCCCGCAGCAGCGTGCGCAGCTCATCGGGGGTGCGGGTGCCCAGGACGCGGACGCGCTCGCGCAGCCGCTCCACCAGCTCCTGGGTGGGGGCGACGCCGACGTCGGCGGTCAACAGGGTGTCCTCGATCTCCTCCCAGGTGTCCTCGTCCAGGTGGTCGCGGGAGAGCAGCGAGAGCAGCCCCTTGCCCAGGGTGGTCTGGGAGCGGGAGAGCCGGGCGCGCAGCCGCACCAGGCGGCCCGCGGCGGGCTCGGGGGTCTCGATCCCGGGCGCGGCGGGGGCCGGTTCCCCGATGACGGCCGGTTCCCCGGGGGCGGGCGGGGCCTCGGTGGCACCGGGAAGCCCCACCTCGTCGATGGTGCGGCCGGGCGCCTCGGGCGTGCCGTCGGCTTCCTCGCCCACGTGCGGCTCGGCGGGCGGCGCGGTGATCGTCGGCGCGCCCGGTTCCGGCGGCGGTACCTCCTTCTTCCGGCGTCCGCTGACCACCAGCCCGCTGATGGCGCCGAGGGCGACCACGGCGATGACGACGAGGAGGATGACGATTTCCATGGGGTTCCTAGGGTCGTGAGTCGCGGCCCGACCAGTATCGGCCATCGGCCGGGCCGGGCACGGCGCTGCCCCGGCTCAGGTGAGCCGGGGCAGCGCTGGGGAGTGGGCAGCGGGGTCGGTCAGCCCATCTCCTCCAACGCCTTGCCCTTCGTCTCCGGCACCCACTTGAGCAGGAACGGGACGGAGAGCACGGCGAAGGCGGTGTAGATCATGTAGGAGCCCGACAGGTTCCACTCGGCCAGCGAGGGGAAGCTGGCGGTGATCAGCCAGTTGGTGATCCACTGGGCTCCGGCGGCGACACCGAGGGCGGCCGCCCGCATGCGGTTCGGGAACATCTCGCCGAGCAGCACCCACACCACGACGCCCCAGGAGAGCGCGAAGAACAGCACGAAGGAGTGCGCGGCGATCAGCGCGACGGTGCCCTGGAGGTCGGGGAGCCGCACGTCGTCACCCGCGCCCTGTTTGAACGAGAACGCCCAGGCGGCCAGGCCGAGCGAGATCGCCATGCCGACGGAGCCGGTGAGCGCGAGCGGCTTGCGGCCGACCCGGTCGATGAGGACCATCGCGATCACGGTGCCCACGATGTTGATGATGGACGTCGTGAAGGAGTAGAAGAACGAGCTGGTCGGGTCGATGCCGACGGACTGCCACAGCGAGGAGCTGTAGTAGAAGATCACGTTGATGCCGACGAGCTGCTGGAAGACGGACAGGCCGATGCCGATCCAGACGATGGGCAGCAGGCCGAACCGGCCGCTGGTGAGGTCCTTCAGGCTCGGCTTGTGTTCGCGGCGCATCTGCGTGGCGATGCGGGAGACCTCGGCGTCCACGTCGGTGCGGGCGGGCTCGACCTGGGCGAGGACGGCCTTGGCGTCCTCGGTGCGGCCCTGCGCCACCAGGTAGCGCGGCGACTCGGGGATGCGCAGGGCGAGCAGGCCGTAGACGAGCGCGGGGAGCACTTCGACGCCCAGCATGATCTGCCAGGCCTCCAGGCCGAGCAGCGGCCCGCGCTGGTCGCCGTCGGCCAGGTTCAGCAGTCCGAAGTTGACCAGCTGCGACGTGGCGATGCCGAGCACGATCGCGGCCTGCTGGAAGGAGGCGAGGCGGCCGCGGTAGGCGGCGGGGGCGACCTCGGCGATGTAGGCGGGCGCGATCACGGAGGCCATGCCGATGGCGACGCCGCCGAGGACGCGCCAGATGGCCAGGTCCCACAGGGCGAAGGGGAGCATGGAGCCGACGGCGCTGAGCGCGAAGAGGAGCGCGGCGAACTGCATGACGCGCGGCCGTCCGAGCCGGTCGGCGAGCCGTCCGGCGATCATGGCGCCGAGGGCCGCGCCGAGCAGGGCGATCGCGATGACGGCCCCGAGGGTGGTCCCGCCCACCTCGAACCTGCCCCGGATGCCTTCGACGGCCCCGTTGATGACGGCGCTGTCGTAGCCGAAGAGGAAGCCGCCCATGGCGGCGGACGCGGCGATGAAGATGACGAAGGTGAGGCGTGGCGGCCGTTCGGTCGCGCCCGGTGTCACCTGCTCGGTGCTGGTCACGGTGTCTCCTGCGGGGCCCGGCCACGGTGCCGGGCATGGGGAAGCGTCGCCTCTCCCGGTGACGCAGCATGACCGCGCGCCGCCGGAGGAACGAAAGAGCGACCTCGCAGAGACTATTCCTTCAAGTGTCGAAGTCAATACCCCGAGGTGAACCTCACGAGGCCCACGGAAAACTCACACGCGTTCACCAAGTGAAGGAAGGAAGCTTCCGCCTCGGCAGGTCGCTCAGCTCAGGCGCTGGCTGATGACCTTCGAGATGCCGTCGCCCTGCATGGAGACGCCGTAGAGCGCGTCGGCGACCTCCATCGTGCGCTTCTGGTGGGTGATCACGACGAGCTGGGAGCTCTCTTGCAGCTCCTTCATGATCCGGATCAGCCGCTGGAGGTTGGTGTCGTCCAGCGCGGCCTCCACCTCGTCCATGACATAGAACGGGCTGGGCCGGGCCTTGAAGATCGACACCAGCAGCGCCACCGCCGTCAGCGAGCGCTCCCCGCCCGACAGCAGCGACAGCCGCTTGACCTTCTTGCCCGGCGGCCGGGCCTCGACGTCCACGCCGGTGGTCAGCATGTCGTCGGGGTCGGTAAGCACCAGCCGCCCGTCGCCGCCGGGGAAGAGCCGGGAGAAGACGCCTTCGAACTCGCGGGCGGTGTCGTGGAACGCCTCGGTGAACACCTGCCGCACCCGCTCGTCCACGTCCCGGACGACCTGGAGCAGATCGGCGCGTGTCTTCTTCAGGTCGTCCAGCTGTTCGCTGAGGAACTGGTGGCGCTCCTCCAGCGCGGCGAACTCCTCCAGCGCCAGCGGGTTGATCTTGCCCAGCTTCTGGTAGGCGCGTTCGGCGGCCCGAAGGCGCTTCTCCTGCTCGGCGCGGTCGAAGGGCACCGGCTGGTTGCGCGGATGCCCGGGGTCCTCGGGCAGTTCCTCGCCCTCGGCGGGCGGTGAGGGCGGCACCGGCTGGCCGGGCCCGTACTCGGCGACGAGAACGTCCGGCTCGACGCCCAGTTCCTCCAGCGCGCGGCCCTGGAGCGCTTCGATGCGCAGGCGCTTCTCGGCGCCGAGGACCTCGCCACGGTGCACGGAGTCGGTCAGCTTGTCCAGCTCCCCCTTCAGGTCGCGGCCCCGGGCGCGCTCGGCGCTCAGCTCGCGGTCCCACTCGGCGCGGGCCCGCTCGGCGCCCGCCCGCTCCTGCTCGGCGCGGGCGAGGGAGACCTCCACGTGCGCGAGCAGCTGCCGCGCCCCGGCGGCCACGGCCGCGGCGACCTCGGCCTCGTGGCGCAGGCGGGCCCGGCGCCGCTCGGCGCGGGCGCGGGTCTCGCGTTCGGCGCGGGCGGCGCGGTCCAGGCCGTCGGCCCGCCCGGCCAGCGCCTTGACCCGCTCCTCGTGGGTGCGGACCTGGAGCCGGGCCTCCATCTCGGTCTGCCGGGCGTTGGCGCCGTCGGCCGCCAGCCGGTCCCGGGCCGCAGTGTCGGGTTCCTCCAGCGCGTCGGCGGCCTCCTCGGCGACGGCGAGCCGTTCGGTGAGTTCGGCGGCGTGCTCGGTGGCCTGGGCGAGGGCTTGACCGGCCTGCGCGACGGCGCGCTCGCACCGCTCGGCCTCCTCCGCCGCGCCCCGGGCCTGCCCGGCGAGGCGGCCGAGCTGGGCGGCGACGGCCGACTTCTCCCGGTCGGCCGTGCTGCGCGCGCGGCCCAGCTCCTCCACCGTGGCCGCGCAGGCACGCCGCCGCTCCCGCGCCCGCTCCCGGTCACCGGCCAGCTCCGCGCAGCGCGCGTCCAGCCGTTCCAGCGCGGCACCGGCCTCGTCCACGGCCGCCTGAGCCTCCAGCGCACTGGGCGCTCCGGCCGAGCCGCCGTGCGCGAAGTGAGCGCCGAGCAGGTCGCCATCCGCGGTGACGGCGGTCAGCTCCGGGCGGCGGCGCACCAGGTCCTCGGCGTCCTCCAGGGTGTCCACGACGACAATGCGGTGCAGCAGCCGCCGCACGGCGGGCAGCAGCTCCTGCGGTCCGCGCACCAGACAGACGGCGTCCAGTTCACCCGAGCCCCCGTCCGGGCCGGGGTCCGGGGCGCCGCCGACCAGGAGAGCCGCGCGGCCGCCGTCCTGCTTGCGCAGCAGCCGCAGCGCGTCAGCGGCGGCACCGGGCCCGGTGACGGCCACGGCGTCGGCCGCGGCACCGAGTGCGGCGGCGACGGGCAGTTCGTGCCCCGCCTCGACGGTGAGCAGTTCGGCGGCCGGGCCGAGCAGGCCACTGAGCCGCTCGCGGGCGTCCAGCAGCATCCCGGTGCCGTCCTTGCGGCGCAGCCCGAGGGCGAGCGCGTCGCGGCGGGCGGCGGTGGCGGCGCGTTCCCGCTCGGCGTCGGCGAGCGCGTCCCGGGCGGCGCTCAGCTCGTTTTCGGCGTCGGCGAGTTCGGCGCGGGCGGCGTCGTGCCGGGCGGCGAGTTCGGCGTCACCCTCGTCCAGCCCGTCCACCTCCGAGCGCAGCGCCTCGTACTCGGCCTGGGTGGTGGCGGCCCGGCGGGTGGCGTCGTCGCGGGCGGTGGTCAGCCGGTCGATCTCGGCCTGGGCGGAGGCGGCCTTGCTGCGGGCGGCGCTCACCTGGCCGCCGAGCCGGGCGAGTTGTTCGCGGCGCTGGGCGATCTCGCGGGCGGCGTCCTTGAGCTGGCGTTCCTCGTCGGCGAGACGGCGCTCCAGCTCGGCGCGATGGCCCGCGGTGTCCTCCAGGGCCCGGCTGGCGGCCTCCAGCGCGGCCTCCAGTTCGGCCTCCTGCTCACGGATGCGGGCGGCCTCGCGCTCCAGGTCCTCCGGTTCGCGGCCCCGGCGCTCCTCCGGGGGCGCGGCGCGGGCGCTGGTGACCCGGGCGTCGGCCAGGCTGATCGTGCCGCGCACCCGCTCGGCCAGCTGGGAGAGTTCGTACCAGGTCTGCTGGGCCTGGTGCAGACGCGGCGTCAGCTGCCGCACCTGCTCCTCCAGCCGCGCCTCGCGCTGCTGGGCCTCGCGCAGGGCGGCCTCGGCGGCGTCCTTGCGCTCCTTCAGGGCCGCCTCGTCGGCGATCTCGGCCCGCAGCGCGTCGTGCAGGGTGACCAGGTCGTCGGCGAGCAGGCGCAGCCGGGCGTCGCGCAGGTCGGCCTGGATGACGGCGGCCCGGCGGGCGGCGGCGGCCTGGCGGCCCAGCGGCTTGAGCTGGCGGCGCAGCTCGTCGGTGAGGTCCTGGACGCGGGCGAGGTTGGCCTGCATCGCGTCCAGTTTCCGCAGCGCCTTCTCCTTGCGCTTGCGGTGTTTGAGGACGCCGGCGGCCTCCTCGATGAAGGCGCGCCGCCCGGTGGGGTCGGCGTGCAGGACCCCGTCGAGCTGGCCCTGCCCGACGATGACGTGCATCTCGCGGCCGATGCCGGAGTCCGAGAGCAGCTCCTGGATGTCCAGCAGGCGGCAGGTGTCGCCGTTGATCTGGTACTCGCTGCCGCCGTTGCGGAACATGGTCCGCGTGATGGTGACCTCGGCGTACTCGATCGGCAAGGCACCGTCGGCGTTGTCGATCGTGAGGGAGACCTCGGCGCGGCCGAGCGCGGGACGCCCGCTTGGGCCCGCGGTGCCGGCGAAGATGACGTCCTCCATCTTGCCGCCGCGCAGTGACTTCGCGCCCTGCTCCCCCATCACCCACGACAGCGCGTCCACCACGTTGGACTTCCCGGAGCCGTTCGGGCCCACCACACACGTGATGCCGGGCTCGAAGCGCAGCGTGGTGGCGGACGCGAACGACTTGAATCCGCGCAGGGTGAGGCTCTTGAGGTGCACGGCGGGTGACTTTACCGGGCAGCCACGGTTTCGCCGCTGAAGGTGAAGGGCACATCACTCGGTAAGGGGGAGCGCGCAGAGTGAGCAGGCGCCGCACTCGGTGACAGTCAGCGAACGATCGGCGGGTCCCGGAAGCGTTCCGGGTCCCGGGGAGGATGGCACGGACCGTCAAAGAGGGCAGCCGGGCTCTGCGGCGGGCGGCGGATACGGCGGAAGGGCCGGACGGACAGCCGCAGATCCCACACGAGGCGCTCACCTGACGCCTCCACATGACGAAGGGACGCCGAAGCGTCCCTCGCGGTTCTTCGCTCGGTGAGCGCCACGCGCACACCCGCCCGGGTACGGGTCAGGTGAGAGCGGGCTCGCCCTTGGTTACGTCGATGCTGTCAAGCAGCGAGTCGCCGTGACGAGCGGCGGCGGACAGTGCGTCGTTCTCGGCCTGCATCCGGACGAGTTCGGACTCCAGATCCTGAACGCGCTGCTGAAGCCGTCGCATCTCGGCGAGGACTCGGGGGTCGGAGCCGCCGACGTAACCGAGAAGCGCCTTTGCCATGATGGATGGTCCTCCACACTGAGTGACCGACCGCAGCGGTGGTGGGTCGTGAGGGAAAATGTGATGTGAGCACCCGCGAACGGCCGCTCTGCACAGGTTTTCAGGGCCAGACAGCCAAGGTGCGCGGGGCTTCAAGCGTCTCACCAAAAGTGACGGCGGTCAACACGATCACACGCCGTATGCGCGAGTGTCCCGGCTCGGACGGCGTGAGGTGCGCCGGAACAGGCCCACGGATCCCGCGGACCCCTGTGGATCACTCGCTGCGCAGCCTTGCACGTCAGGCGCCGTTTGGCAACCAGTTCCCGGAGGGCCACCCGGGGCCCGGTGGTTACCGGATCTCGAAGCCGGGATAGCCGCCGCGCGCAGTGTCCCAGATCTCCGTGACGCCGGTGACCTGCCCCGGTGTGTCCTCGCCGCGCAGCCAGTCCAGCAGGGCGGCACAGTGGCCGCGCGGCCCCTCGGCGACGACCTGGACCCGGCCGTCGCCCAGGTTGGTCGCGAAACCGGTCAGCCCTCCGATGCGCAGCGCGTTCGCCCGGGTGTACCAGCGGAAACCGACGCCCTGTACCCGGCCGCGCACCCACGCCGTCATCCGCACCTCCCCCTCCCCCGGGTCAGGGGGAGTGCGGGCGGCCGAGGGCTCCGAGGACGCCGCCCCACCCGTCTCGCGGTTACCGTCGGTCGCATTGTTGCTCTCTGTGCTCATGTGGCGCACGCTATCCGCCCAATTCCCGCCGGGGCACTTCCGCCCCGGGCGCCATGGCGTAGATTCCCCCGGAACAAGCGCCACTCGAACGAGTGAGCCGCGCCGATCGTCGATCACGTGAGGACAGCGAGACATGGGCCGCCACCGACGCGCACACGCCGCTCCCGCCGCGCACGACCCCGCGCTGTCCCCCACGGCCGAGCGGGCCCGGGTCTCGCACCGCAAGCGCCGCCGTACCCCGGTGAAGACCGGCCTGCTGGGCATATCGGCGGCAGCGGCCGTCGGCACGGTGGCCGTGGGTTCCGGGTTCGTCCCCGGCGCCGGGGACGGCTTCGGCCTCATCGGCGGTGACGACGACCCGGCCACCTCCGTCCGGGCCGGTGACGGCACCGCCACGCCCTTCCAGGGCGCCGGAACGGGGGCCGACGACCGCGACGAGGCCGCCGCGAGCCGCGACGAGCAGCGCACCACGCCGAGCGCGAAGCCGTCCCCGTCCCCGTCCGACGAGCCCGGCGCGAAGAAGTCACCGGAGGCGTCGAAAACCCCGGACGGCCAGGAGACGGAGCGCGGCGGCGACGCGGATGCGGAGTCCGGCGGCAAGAACGGCGAGACCGCGCCCAAGACCTCCGCGCCGCCCACCCGCACGACCGAGCCCACCCGGCCCGCGCCTAAGCCGACGACCCCGGCACCCCCGACCAGCAAGGCTCCCGGCACGCCGGGCGACAGCGGCGCCCACTCCCAGGTCGAGGCGCAGGTCCTCGCTCTGGTCAACCAGGAACGGGCGAAGGCGGGCTGCCAGGCCGTGCGCGCGGACGCGGACCTCGCGCGGCTCGCGGGCAGCCACAGCCGGGACATGGCCGCGCGCGGCTACTTCTCGCACACCGACCCCGAGGGCCGCAGCCCCTTTGACCGGGCCCGGGAGGCGGGCGTGGACCACATGGGCGGCGAGAACATCGCCCGCGGCCAGGCGAGTGCGGAGGCCGTCATGGAGTCCTGGATGAACAGCCCCGGCCACCGCGCGAACATCCTGAACTGCGACTTCACCACCCTCGGCGTGGGCGCGCACGTCGCCAGCGGCGGCCCGTGGTGGACGCAGGCGTTCGGCTACTGACGGCGGTGTGGCGCGGGGCCGGGCACCGCCCGGCCGCACGCCGCCCCGGCCCCGGCCCCGCGCCACACTGCCCAGGGCCGTCCGGGAGGGCGCTGCTCAGCGCGGCCGGGGCGGGCGCTGGCAGCGCGGGCAGAAGTAGCTGGAGCGGTTCATCCACGCCCGGCGGCGCATCGGGGTGCCGCAGCGGCGGCAGGGTTCGTCCTCGCGCCCGTAGGCGTCCAGCGAGCGGTCGAAGTAGCCGGACTCGCCGTTGACGTTCACGTAGAGGCTGTCGAAGCTGGTGCCCCCCACCGCGAGGGCGGCCGTCATCACGTCGCGGATGTGGCCCAGCAGCTCGTGTGTGCGCGGCCGGGTCAGCGTCGCGCTCGGCCGGTCGTAGTGCAGTCGGGCGCGCCACAGCGCCTCATCCGCGTAGATGTTGCCGACACCGCTGATCAGCGACTGGTCCAGGAGCGCCCGCTTGAGCGTGGTGCGCTTGCCCCGCAGCGCGGTGTGGAAGGCGTCGTCGTCGAACAGCGGGTCGAGCGGGTCCCGGGCGATGTGCGCGATGACGTCGGGCAGGCCGTCGGGGGTGACCGGGTGTACCGAGAGCCCGCCGAAGGTGCGCTGGTCAACGTAGCGCAGCTCGCCCGCGTCCGCGTCCGCGAACGTGACCCGCACCCGCAGGTGCCGTTCGTGCGGCGCGGTGGCGGGCTGCACCAGCAGCTGGCCGCTCATGCCCAGGTGGGCGAGGACGGCGAACCCGGGCTCGTCCCCCTCCCCGGCGGCCAGCGGCAGCCACAGGTACTTGCCGCGCCGCTGGACGGCACCGAAGCGGTGACCGACGAGGCGGGCGGCGAAGTCGGCGGCACCGGCCGGGTGACGGCGCACCGCGCGCGGGTGCAGCACGGTGGCGGCCTCGACCGTCCGCCCACTGACCCAGCGGTCCAGCCCGCGCCGGACGACTTCCACCTCAGGCAGCTCGGGCACCGCCGACCCTCCCGGTTTTCTCCCCGCTCCGGCCGGGCAGGTAACCACCCCTGCCCGGCGGCGCGCTACACGCTGCGGTCCGCGCTCTCCCGCACCGGGGCGGCCTCGGCCTCACCTGGCCCTGGCTCGGGCCGCGGCGCCGCGGAACCCGCCTCCGCCGACGCGCGGATCTCGCGCCAGGCCGTCTCGGCGGCCTGCTGCTCCGCTTCCTTCTTGCTGCGGCCGGTGCCGGTGCCGTACGCGACACCACCGACGCGGGCGGCAGCCGTGAAGGTCTTCTCGTGGTCCGGACCGGACTCGGTGACCACGTACTCGGGGACGCCAAGCCCCTCGGCCGCGGTCAGCTCCTGGAGGCTGGTCTTCCAGTCCAGGCCCGCGCCCAGCCCCGCCGACTTCTCGATCAGCGGGTCGAACAGCCGGTGCACCAGTTCTTCGGCCGCGGCCAGGCCCTGGTCCAGGTAGACGGCGCCGATCACCGCTTCCAGCGTGTCCGCGAGGATCGACGCCTTGTCCCGGCCGCCGGTACCCTCCTCGCCACGGCCGAGCCGGACGAAGGAGCCCAGTTCCAGACCGCGCGCGACCTCGGCCAGCGCCCGGGAGTTGACGACGGCCGCCCGCAGCTTGGCGAGCTGGCCCTCGGGCAGCTCCGGGTGCGAGCGGTAGAGCGTGTCCGTCACGACGAGGCCCAGAACCGAGTCGCCCAGGAACTCCAGGCGCTCGTTCGTCGGCAGCCCGCCGTTCTCGTACGCGAAGCTGCGGTGCGTCAGCGCACGCGTCAGAAGGGCGGACTCAAGCTGATAGCCGAGCCGCCCTTCCAGCAGCGTGTGGGACGAGGCCGCATCCACCAGACCCGCCGTGGCCCGCTTGGGCGTACTGGCGTCTGACATGGAGCCTGTCACCCGCCGATCAGACCTCGAGGACCTGACGCTTGTTGTAGGTGCCGCAGCTCGGGCACGCGATGTGCTGCTGCCTCGGCTCCTGGCAGCGCTCGCACTGCACCAGGGCCGGGACCGCAGCCTTCCACTGCGACCGGCGGTGACGCGTGTTGCTGCGCGACATCTTCCGCTTGGGAACGGCCACGGCTACTTCTCCTGCTTCTCGTCGGCACCGGGAGCGGTGCCGTTCACGTTGTCCTTCCCGCCGTGGCGGATGCCCTCGGCGAGTCCCTCCAGGGCCGCCCACCGGATGTCGGCGGCCTCGTCGTGCTGGTGGCCGGGATCGTCCGCGAGCCGGAACCCGCACCGGGGGCAGAGCCCCGGGCAGTCCTCCCGGCACACGGGCTGCATCGGCAGTGAGAGCACCACCGCGTCCCGCAGCACGGGTTCGAGGTCGAACAGGTCTCCCTCAAGGCTAAGCGTGTCGTCCTCGTCCTCGGCGTCGTCACCGGTGTCCGTGAAACGGCTCCGGTCGTCGGCGTCGGGGTAGGAGAACAGCTCCTGGAAGTCCGCCTCGCATTCCTGCTCCAGCGGCTCCAGACACCTTACGCACTCCCCCGCCAGCGGCGCACGGGCGTCCCCGGTAACGAGCACGCCCTCCATGACCGCCTCCATGCGGAGGTCCACGTCCAGCGACGCGCCCTCCGGTACGCCGATGACCTCGGTGCCGAGATCCTTCGGCGCCTCCAGCGTGCGGGAGAGCCGCTTCATGGCACCCGGACGCCGGCCCAGCTCACGTGTGTCGAACACGAGCGGGGCGCGGGGGTCGAGGGCGGCGTTCAGGGCTTCCTGCTTTCGTCTGGAACGGCTGCGGCGATTGCTTTGGGCAGCCCGAAAAGGCGGGCGTCTGTGCGACCGAAAGGACAGCTTACTTCACGGTGCGGGCTACGCCCAATTCGCCGAACCCGCTGGTGGGTGCGCCTGGGCGCGGCGTTCCCCACTCCCGTGCGGCGCCTCGCGGAAGGCCCCCGTCCCCTTCCCGCTCGGGAGAAGGCCCCCGCCTTTCCCGTTCGGGAGGTGCGGGACGGGTCATCGGAAGGGGCCGGGGCGGGTCAGTGGCCTTGCTCGTAGCGGCGCAGCTGCTCCAGGTCGATCATGCTGGTGTCAAACAGGCTGGTCTCGTCCAGCGGGGCGGGCGCCGACTGCGGCGGGTACGGCTGCTGCTGGCCGTAGTCCTGGTCCGCCGCGTACGGGTCGGGCTGGTCCGGGTAGCCCTGCTGCGCGTACCCGGCGTACGGCTCGGGCTGGGGCGGGTAGCCCTGCTGGGGGTAGGCGTAGGCGTCGTGATCGTAGGACTGCTGCCCGGCGTACTGAGCGGGATAGTGGGCCGGGTACGCCGCGGCCGGTGCGTAGGGGTCCGGATGGGCAGGCGGCGGCGCCTGCGCGGGGAGGTGCGGCGCCTGGGCGGGCGCGGGGGGCACGGGCGCCTGCGGCTGGGGATCGGCCAGCCCGGCGAGGTAGTCCGCGTCGCTGACGTGGACCCGGTGGTGGCCCTCGGTCCCGGCCTCCTCCTGCGCCGCGAGGTGCGCGCCGAGCTCGTCGATCGACTGGTGGCCGCCGAGCTTGCTGCGGCCACGGCCCACGGCGCTGAGCGTCTTCGTCAGCACCGCCTCGAACGCCTGGAACTGGGCTTCGACGTACGCGTCCGCCCGGTCCCGCAGCTCGCGCGGGTCGGCGGGGCGGTCCGGGGCGCCGTCGGTGTCCCCGGCATGGGCGTCGTACCCGTCGGGCTCCGGCAGGCGGCCGAGCAGCTTGTCCTTGCCCCGGCCTACGGAGTTGATGGTCTTGCTCAGCACGACCTCGAAGTTGGCCAGCTTGCTGTCCACGTAGTCGTCGGCCTCGGCGCGGACGCGGTCCGCCTCCTGCCGCGCCTCGGCCAGGATGCGGTCGGCCTCCTGCTGGGAGCGGCGGGCCACCTCCGTGCCCGCGACGAGCGAACCGCGCTCGCTGTGGGCGGCGTCGATGATGCGCCGCGCCTCCTGGTGCGCCTCGGCGACCATCTGCTCGCGGTCACCGATCAGTTCCCGGGCTTCGGCCAGCGAGCCGGGCAGCGCGTCGCGCACTTCCTCCAGCAGGCCGAGGAGTTCGGCCCGGTTGATCACGCAGGAGGCGGACATCGGCATGGAGCGGGCGTCCCGGACCGCCGCCACGATGTCGTCGAGTCTTGACTGTACGTCCACGAAAGCCGACTGTACGGCCCCCGGCGCCCGGCGCGACAGCCGACCGCGGCGGGGCGTCAGCGGGCGAGCCGCTTGCCGAGTGCCTCCAGCACCTGCGGCGGCACCAGGTGGGAGACGTCGCCGCCCCAGGTGGCGACCTCCTTGACCAGCGACGAGGACAGGAAGCTGTACTCCGGGTTGGTCGGCACGAACAGCGTCTCGACGCCGGAGAGACCGATGTTCATCTGCGCCATCTGCAACTCGTAGTCGAAGTCGCTGACGGCGCGCAGCCCCTTGACGATGGCGGGGATCTCGCGCTGCTTGCAGAAGTCCACCAGCAGCCCGTGGAACGCCTCGACGTGTACGTTGCCGAACGCCGAGGTGACGGTCTCGATCAGCTCGATGCGCTCCTCGACGGTGAACAGCCCCTGCTTGTTCTTGTTGATCATTACCGCCACGTGCACCACGTCGTAGAGCTTGGCGGCCCGGGCGATGATGTCGAGGTGTCCATTGGTGATGGGGTCGAAGGACCCCGGACAGACGGCGCGGCGCACTGGTGTTTCCTCGCTCTCGGAGCTGCTCATGACGCGGCGGTAACTTCTTGCTGGGCGGCGCGACCGTACCAGAGCGTGCCCTCGCCATAGCGGCGGGAGCGCAGCGCCGTAAACCCCGGTGGCCAGCGGAATTCGCCGCCCCGGGTGCTCCGCTCCACGGTGACCAGCGCCTCGTCGGCAAGCCACCCCTGGCGGTCGAGTGTGAGCAGGATCTCGCCCAGTTCGGCGTCGCCGACGGCGTAGGGCGGGTCGAGGAAGACGACGTCGTAGGGGCACTGGGTGCCACCGGTGATCACCTGCTCCGCCCGGCCGGTGCGCACCTCGGCCCCCGGCAGGCCCAGCGCGCGGACGTTCTGCCGGATCGTGCGGGCGGCGCGTGCGTCGGACTCGACCAGCAGCACGTGTGCAGCACCCCGGGAAAGCGCCTCCAGACCAACGGCACCGGAGCCGCCGTACAGGTCCAGCACCCGCAGGCCCGCCCAGCCACCGCCGAGTTGCGCCTCCCAGCTGGAGAACAGGCCCTCCCTGGCCCGGTCGGAGGTGGGCCGGGTGCCCTGCCCGGGCGGCACTGCCAGCCGCCGTCCGCCTGCGGCTCCGGCGATGACGCGGGTCATGGGCGCGAGGTCCTTTGTGTGGGCGGTCGGCTGCGTGGTCGGCCCGGGCGAACGCCCGGTCATCTCCCCACGATAGGCCGCCTGACGGCCGCTTCGTCCCACGGCTCTACGCTGGCCGGGGGAGCGGAAGGCCGCGCCGCGGCGGCGGGCCGTGCCGGAACGGGAGGTGGCATCTGGCGGCACGCCGGGGCGGGCGGGCGTCAGCCCTTGTCGAGGTAGCTCTCGCGCTCGGCGTCGAGCAGGGCGTCCAGCGCCGTGCGCAGGTCAGGATGGCGCTCCAGGGCCGGGTCGGCGGCGACCACGGCGCTGGCCTCGGTGCGGGCCTCGGCGATGATGTCCTCGTCCTCGACGACGGTGAGCATCCGCAGGCTGGTGCGGGCCCCGGACTGGGCCTGCCCCAGCACGTCGCCCTCGCGGCGCTGTTCGAGGTCGATGCGGGACAGCTCGAAGCCGTCCAGCGTGGCGGCCACCGCGTCCAGCCGGGTGCGGGCGGCGCTCGCCGGTGGCGCCTCGCTCACCAGCAGGCACAGCCCGGCCGCCGCACCCCGGCCCACCCGCCCGCGCAGCTGGTGCAGCTGGGAGACGCCGAACCGGTCCGCGTCCATGATCACCATGACGGTGGCATTGGGCACATTGACGCCGACCTCGATCACGGTGGTGGCGACCAGCACGTCCACCGCTCCGGCGCCGAAACGGCGCATGACGTCGTCCTTGGCGTCCGGTGCCATCCGCCCGTGCAGCACCTCCACCCGCAGCCCGGCGAGCGGCTGGGCGGCCAGCTGCGCGGCGACGTCCAGCACGGCCAGCGGCGGCCGCCGCTCCTCGCCGTCCGCGCCTTCCCCGGCCGCCTGCGCACCGCTGTCCGGCGCGTCGGCCCCGCCCGGCTCGTCGTCTCCGATGCGCGGGCACACCACGTACGCCTGGTGGCCGCCCGCGATCTCCTCACGCACCCGCTCCCAGGCGCGGGTGAGGAAGTGCGGCTTGTCGGCGGCGGGTACCACGTGGGTGGCGATGGGCGAACGCCCGGCCGGGAGCTGGTCGAGCACGGAGGTCTCCAGGTCGCCGAAGACCGTCATGGCGACGGTGCGCGGGATCGGCGTCGCCGTCATGACCAGCAGGTGCGGCGGCTGCTTGCCCTTGGCCCGCAGCGCGTCCCGCTGCTCGACGCCGAACCGGTGCTGCTCGTCCACCACCACCAGGCCGAGATCGTGGAACTGAACCTTGTCCTCGATCAGCGCATGGGTGCCGATGACGAGGCCAGCCTCACCGGTGGCCAGGTCCAGCAGCGCCTGGCGGCGGGCGGTGGCGCCCATGGAACCGGTCAGCAGCACGACTTTGGTGCCGTGTTCCGCGCCGCCGAGCATGCCGCCCTCGGCCAGCTCGCCCAGCATCTCCACGATCGAGCGGTGGTGCTGCTGGGCCAGCACCTCGGTGGGCGCCAGGAGCGCGGCCTGTCCGCCGGCGTCCACCACGGTGAGCATGGCGCGCAGCGCGACCATCGTCTTGCCCGAGCCCACCTCACCCTGGAGGAGGCGGTGCATGGGGTGGGCGGTGGCCAGGTCAGCGAAGATCTCGCCGCTGACGCGCTGCTGACCCTCGGTGAGCGTGAACGGCAGGCGGGCGTCGAAGGCGGCGAGGATGCCATCACCGGACGCGGTGCGCGGGACGGCGGGCAGCTGGGCGTCGGCCGCGCGGCGCCGGGCCAGAGCGAGCTGGAGCACGAACGCCTCGTCCCACTTCAGCCGGTCCCGCGCCGCGTGCACCTCGGCCCAGGACGCCGGGCGGTGCACCGCGCGCAGTGCCTCACCCAGCGGCAGCAGCCCGCGGCCCTCGCGCAGCGACGCGGGCAGCGGATCGGCCAGCCCGGCCCAGCCGATGGCCTCCATCGACGTCAGGACGGTGCTCACCGCCTGCTCGATCTTCCAGGAATTCAGCTGCCGCACGGCCGGGTAGAGCGGCAGCAGCGCACCGGCGAACTGCCGCACCTCCTCCTGGCCGCTGTCCTCCTCCAGCAGCTTGTAGTCGGGGTGGGCGAGCTGGAGCTTGCGGTTGAACACCGACACCTTGCCCGCGAACATGCCGCGCCGGCCGGGCAGCAGCTTCTTTTCGTGCGCGTACGCGCCGCGCCCGAAGAAGACCAGCTGGAGCCGCCCGCTGCCGTCCGTCAGCGTCACCTCAAGGCGCTGGCCCCGGCCACGGTTGAAGGAGTGCATGCGCGCGTCGGCGACCTGGGCGACGACGGTGACGTGCTCGTCCAGCGGCAGGTCCACCAGGCGCGTCAGCTCGCCGCGCTCGGCGTAGCGGCGCGGGTAGTGGTGCAGCAGGTCCCCGACGGTGTGCAGGTCAAGGTGGTCGGCCAGCACCTTCGCCGTGGTACCGCCGACCGTCTTCTTCAGGGGCTCGGCCAGAGCCGACTCGGTCTCCATCGCGCTGCCCATCCTGACGCACGGGTATGACAGGTGGCCCGCGAACGCTCCGCGAGCACGTGCGGCACCGGCGTCCGTTCTACCGCACGCCCGCCGCGGTGGCGGCTGAGCGGCGGCTACTCCACCCCGATCAGCAGCGGTGCGGGCTGGCGCCCGGTGTAGACGGCGGTGTCCACTCCCAGGTGGGCGCCGCGCACCCGCTCCTGAAGCCGCTCCGCGAGCCCGTCCGGCGCGCCCTGCCCGAGGACAAGCGTGACGAGTTCGCCCCCGGCCGCCAGCATGCGGTCGATCACGGCGACGGCCGCCGCGGTGAGGTCGGTGCCGATGAGGGCCACGTCGCCGTCGATCAGGCCGAGCACGTCCCCGGCCTCGCAGACGCCCTGCGTCGTCCACGACCGCGCCTCGGCGACCGTCACCTCCGCGTACCGGGTGGCTCCGGCGGCCGACGTCATCGCGACCACGGTCTCGTCGAACCGGCGCTCGGGCTCGTGCACCGCCAGCGCGGCCAGCGCCTGCACCGGGGAGCGGGTGGGGATGATCGCCACCCGCACCTCCTCGGCCCGGGCCTGTTCGGCGGCGGCCGCCGCGGGGTGCCGCAGCCCGGGGCCGCCGAGCAGCAGCACCACCTCGCGCGCGTGGGCCCGGCGCACGGCGGCGAGCAGCTCGCCACTGCCCGGCGGCTCCTCCGGGTGCATGGTGACGGTCGTGGCCCCGGCCTGTGCGCACAGCGCGGCCAGCCCCTCGCCCGGTACCACGGCCACCACCGCGCGCCGCGCGGGTTCGGTGGCCCCAGGCGGCGGTGCGAGGTGGGTGATGCGCACCCGGTGGGGCCGTCCGGCCTCGATGCCCGCCTCGATGGCGGCACCGGCGTCGTCGGCGTGCACGTGCACGTGCCACAGCTCGTCCCCGCCGACGATGACGAGGGAGTCGCCGAGCGCGTCGAGCCGGTCACGGAGCCGGGCGACGGCCGTCTCGGTGGCGTCCAGCAGGTAGATCACCTCGAACGCGGGGCTTGCCGGTCCGCCTGCGGCGGGCGGGCAGGCGTCGGCGGCCGGACCGGGGTGCGGCTGCTCCTGCGGCGGCGCCTCGGAGCGGTCGGCGGGCCTCTGGTGCGGGTGCTCGCCGGTGAGGGCGACCAGCAGCGCGTCCAGGACGGTGACCAGGCCGTAGCCGCCCGCGTCCACCACCCCCCGCTGGGCGAGCGGCGGCAGCTGGCCCGGGGTGCGGGCCAGCGCCGCGCGGGCGCCGGCGCAGGCGGCGCGGACCACGGCGGCGTCGTCGCCCTCGACGCGGGCGGCGGCGTCAGCGGCGGCGGCGGCGACGGTGAGGATGGTGCCCTCGACCGGGTGGGCGACCGCCTGCCGGGCGAGCCGGGCCGCGCTGTCCAGCGCGCCGCGCAGTTCGCCGCCCGCGGCCAGTTCCGCCGCCAGACCGCGCAGCAGTTGGGCGAGGATCGTGCCGGAGTTGCCACGGGCGCCCAGCAGCGCGCCGTGCGCCATCGCGCCGACGGCCTCCGGGAGCGTGGGGGTGCCCACCCCGGCCGCCTCCACGGCCTGCGCGGCGGACTCGACGGTGAGGTAGAGGTTCGTCCCGGTGTCGGCGTCCGCGACGGGGTAGACGTTGATGGCGTCGATCGTCTCCCGGGCGCTGCCGAGGGCATCGAGGGCTCCGGCGCACCAGGCGCGGACGGCGGTGGCGTCGAGCGTGTGCGGCACCGGGCGGGGCACCTCTCCTGGTCGGGCGGCGGGCAGCGGGCGTGCGGTCGGGCGCGGTGCCCGCAGGGTAGCCGCGGGACGCGTGCCCAGCGGGCGGCGGGGAAAAGGCCGGACGAGAGGAAGTATGCGCACGGGCGCGGCAAGTATGCGGGGGCGGGCAGGCGGCAGGAAACCGGCGGGACAGCGGCAGGAGAGGGACCGGAGCGGGGAGGTGATTTCGAGGTCCGCGAGCAGCCGTTGTATGCTGCTCCGGTTGCCTGACGTTCGAGTCGGGCGCCGACTCCCTGGCACACGATCTCTCCGCGAGGCTGCGCGGCCAGGACCCACCGTACGTGAATCTGAAGTCTTTGGAGTGACCCGTGGCTGCCAACTGCGATGTCTGCGGCAAGGGGCCGGGCTTCGGCAACAGCATCTCCCACTCGCACCGCCGCACCCCGCGTCGCTGGAACCCCAACATCCAGCGCGTGCGTGCCGTGGTCGGTCGGACGCCGAAGCGGCTCAACGTCTGCACCTCGTGCATCAAGGCTGGCAAGGTCTCGCGATAGCCCTTGCCGGGCGTCAGCCGCGCACAGCAGGCTTTCGCCACGTAAGCCTGTAACAAGCGTGCCGAGCCCCCGGGTCTTGTGACCCCGGGGGCTCGTCTGTGTGCGCCGGCGGGGCTCCGGAGGGGCTGCGCCAGCCCAGCCCGGGGCCCGTCAGCGCAGGCGCCAGGCGTGGTCCACGGGGCCGATGCCCGCGCCCAGGGCGAAGCCCGCGGCGATGGCTCCGGTGACGTAGTCCTTCGCGGCGCCCACCGCGTCCGGCACGCCCGCGCCCTTGGCCAGCTCGGCGGCGATGGCGCTCGCCAGCGTGCAGCCGGTGCCGTGGGTGTGCTCGTTCGGGTGCCGAGGTGCGCGCAGCCAGTGCTCGTCGGTGCCGTCGGTGAGCAGGTCCGTCGCCTCACCGGGCAGGTGGCCGCCCTTGATCAGCGCCCAGCGCGGCCCGTACGCGAGCACCGCGTCGGCCGCCGCGCGCAGCTCGCGCTCACCGGTGACGTGGACGCCGGTCAGCTGCGCCACCTCGTCCAGGTTGGGGGTGGCCACCGTGGCACGGGGCAGGAGTTCGGTGCGCACGGCGTCCAGCGCGGCGGTGGCCAGCAGGGAGTCGCCGTGCTTGGAGACGCCGACGGGGTCTACGACGACGGGCACGTCCACGCCCGCCAGCAGCTCGGCGACGGTGGACACCAGCTCGGCGGAGGCCAGCATGCCGGTCTTGACGGCCTGCACGCCGATGTCGTCCACCACGCTGCGGAACTGGGCGCGCACCGCGTCGGCGGGCAGCTCCCAGGCACCCTGCACGCCGAGCGAGTTCTGCGCGGTGACGGCGGTCAGCACGCTCATGCCGTGAGTGCCGAGCGCCAGCATGGTCTTGAGATCGGCCTGGATACCGGCGCCGCCGCCGGAGTCCGATCCGGCGACGGTCAGTACGCGTACGGGCGCGGTCATGCGTCTCCCTGGAAGTGGTCCCAGCCGCTGGCGGCCCGCCAGGGGGCGCTGTCCACCGTGACGCGGGGCTCGGCCGCCGGGTGCAGCACCTCCCCCACGACGCGCCAGCGGGCGGGCAGCTTGCGGCCGGGCGGGAACGTCGCCACGAGCGCGTGATCCTCACCACCGGTGAGCACCCACCGCATCGGGTCCACGCCGACGGCCTGGCCGATGTCGTGCATCTGGGCGGGGATGTCGAACGCCTCGGTACGCAGGTCGATGCGCACCTTGCTGGCCGCCGCGAGGTGCCCGAGGTCGGCGACCAGGCCGTCGCTGACGTCGGTCATGGCGGTGGCCCCGAGCCCGGCGGCGGCGGGACCGGCGTGGTACGGCGGCTCGGGACGGCGGTGCGCCTCCACGAAGGCCCGCGGCGAGCGGAAGCCCCGCTGGAGGAGCGCCCACCCCGCCGCAGACCAGCCCAGCCATCCGGTGACCGCCACCACGTCGCCGGGATGCGCGCCCCCGCGCGTGACGGGCTCGCGGCCTTGCAGGTCCCCGAGCGCGGTGATGGCGACCGTGATCGTCTCCCCGCGCACGACGTCACCGCCGACGACGGCGGCCCCGGCCACCTGGCTCTCGTCCCGCAGGCCGTCCATCAGCTCGGCGGGCCACGTCGCGGGCAGCTCGGCGGGTACCACCAGGCCCAGCAGCAGCGCGGTGGGGGCGGCGCCCATGGCGGCGACGTCGGCCAGGTTCTGCGCTGCGGCCTTGCGGCCGACGTCGTAGGCGGTGGACCAGTCGCGGCGGAAGTGCCGCCCCTCCAGCAGCAGGTCCGTGGTCGCGACCACCCGGCGGTCCGGGGCGCTGACCACGGCGGCGTCGTCCCCGGGGCCGATGCGCACGGCGGGGGTGGCGGTGACCCGGGAGGTCAGCTCCCGGATCAGCCCGAACTCCCCCAGCTCTCCAACGGTCCCGCCCGTCGGCGTGTCCCCTCCGCTGGTACTCAGCATCCTTCAGCCCCTTCGCAATGCTCGCCGCTGGTGGGGGCGACGCGGTACCGTGGCGTCCCCTCCCACTCCATGATCCTCGAAGCCGCCCTGGAGGTTGTCGTGGTACAGGCGTACATCCTGATCCAGACCGAGGTCGGCAAGGCCTCGACCGTCGCCTCGGTGATCTCCGAACTGCCCGGTGTCATCCAGGCCGACGACGTGACCGGGCCCTACGACGTGATCGTGCGCGCGCAGGCCGAGACGGTGGACGAACTCGGCCGGCTGGTGGTGGCCGAGGTGCAGCGCGTGGAAGGCATCACCCGCACCCTGACCTGCCCGGTCGTCCACCTCTAGCCCCCCGTATGCTCACGGCGTGAGTCGTCTTGCCCGCGCCGTTCCCGCGCTCGCGCTGACCGGGGCCGGTGCTCTGGTGGCCGTCGCCTGCTCCGGCCCGGCGTCCGGCCCGGCCGTGCCCAGCCCTTCCGGAGCCGCCGCCGGACACTGCCGGCAACTCGCCGGGGCGCTGCCCCAGCGGGTGAACGGCCAGGAGCGCGTCCCGGCCTCGCCGACCTCGCCGTACACCGCCGTCTGGGGGGACCCCGGCATCGCGCTGCGGTGCGGTGTGGACCGCCCCGAGCTGCTGACGCCCGGGAGTGAACACTACAACCCCACGGCGGACGCTGTCGTCGTCAACGATGTCGAGTGGCTCCTGGAGCGGCGGGAAGACGGCTACCGCTTCACGACGATCGGCCGCGAGGCGTTCGTCGAGGTGACGGTTCCCACGGCGTACGCGCCGGAGGTCAACGCGCTCCCGGAGCTGGCCGGGCCCCTGCGCCGGTCGGTCCCCGCCGAGCGGTAACGCCCCGCCCGTACCGTCCCCCGCCGACGGGGCGGGCAGCCACCGTCGCGCGGGGCCGGTCAGGGCGCACTCGGGCGGCGTCAGCGCAGGCCGGTGGGGCGGTGAAGGGCTGCCTGGAGGAGGCGGTCCACCAGTTCGGGGTAGGAGACGCCCGTCTCCTGCCACATGCGCGGGTACATCGAGATCGGTGTGAAACCCGGCATCGTGTTGATCTCGTTGATGACGAACTCACCGCTGGCCAGCAGGAAGAAGTCGGCGCGGACCAGACCCTCGCAGGCGGCGGCCTCGAAGGCGAGCACGGCCAGGCGCCGGACCTCGGCCGTCTGCTCCTCGGTCAGGGGGGCGGGGACGATGCCGGTGGCGGAGTCGATGTACTTGGCTTCGAAGTCGTAGAACGCGTGGCTGGAGACGGGCGGGATCTCGGCCGGGACGCTGGCCTGGGCTCCGTCACCGAACTCCAGCACGCCGCACTCGATCTCCCGTCCCACCAGCGTCGACTCGACGATGATCTTGGGGTCGTGGCGGCGGGCCTCCTCGATCGCCGCGTCCAGGCCGGTGAGGTCGTCCACCTTGGAGATGCCCAGGGAGGACCCGGCGCGCGCGGGCTTGACGAAGACCGGCCAGCCGTGGTCGGCGGCGAAGTCGGCGACCTTCTTGCGGGCGGCGGCCTGGTCCCGCTCCCACTCGCGGGGGCGGATCACGGTGTACGGGCCGACGGGCAGGCCGAAGGAGCTGAAGACGCGCTTCATGTACTCCTTGTCCATGCCGACCGCCGAGGCCAGCACGCCGGAGCCCACGTACGGCACGCCGGACAGCTCCAACAGGCCCTGCAGGGTGCCGTCCTCGCCGTAGGGGCCGTGCAGCACCGGGAAGACGACGTCCACCTCGCCCAGCGCCTTGGGCACCACACCCGGCTCGGTGTAGACGACCTCGCGGCTGCCGGGGTCCACCGGGAGCAGGACGCCGCCGGGCTGCTCGGTCAGCGCCTGGACATCGGGCAGCTCGCGGCCGGTGAGGGTCATGCGCTCGGGGGCGTCGGCGGTGAGGGCCCAGCGGCCGTCGGCGGTAATGCCGATGGGCAGCACGTCGTACTTGTCGCGGTCGATCGCGCGCAGCACCGCGCCCGCGGTGAGGACCGAGATGCCGTGTTCGGAGCTGCGCCCGCCGAAGACGACGGCGACGCGCGGCTTGCGCGGCGGGCGGGCGGCGGTGCTGGGAGTCTTAGGCGTGCTCATCGCGCTGAGATTACCGGCTGTGCGGGGCGGGGTGGAGTCACCGCCCCCCACTTGGGCCGTGGCCGCCCTTCGGCGGCACTGGTTCAGCTGCCCTCGGCCTTGGCGCTGCGGGCCATCAGCTCCTTGAGCGCCACCAGCGGCGGCTTGCCCTCGTGCACGATGCTCACGACCGTCTCGGTGATGGGCATCTCCACCCCGTGGCGCCGGGCGAGGTCGAGCACGGACTGGCAGGACTTCACGCCCTCGGCCGTCTGCCGGGTGACGGCGATGGTCTCCTCCAGGGTCATGCCGCGGCCGAGGTTGGTGCCAAAGGTGTGGTTGCGGGACAGCGGTGAGGAGCAGGTGGCCACCAGGTCGCCCATTCCGGCCAGTCCGGCGAAGGTGGCGGCGTCCGCGCCCAGCGCCGCGCCCAGCCGGGCCGTCTCCGCGAGGCCACGGGTGATCAGGGACGCCTTGGCGTTGTCGCCAAGACCCATGCCGTCGGCGATGCCCACCGCGAGGCCGATGACGTTCTTGACCGCGCCGCCGAGTTCGCAGCCCACCACGTCGGTATTGGTGTAGGGCCGGAAGTAGGGGGTGTGGCACGCCTTCTGCAGGCGCCGCGCGACCTGTTCGTCGGCGCAGGCCACCACCGAGGCGGCGGGGGCCCGGGCGGCGATCTCCTTGGCGAGGTTGGGCCCGGAGAGCACCGCGACGCGCTCCAGACCGGCGCCGGTCACCTCCTGGATCACCTCGCTCATGCGCTTGGTGCTGCCCAGTTCGACGCCCTTCATCAGCGAGACCAGGACGGTGCCGGGGGCCAGCAGCGGCGTCCAGTGCGCCAGGTTGGCGCGCAGCGTCTGCGAGGGGACGGCCAGGACGGTGAACTCCGCGTCGCGCGCGGCCTCGGCCGGGTCGGTGGTGGCACGCACGGTGGCCGGGAGTTCGACGCCGGGGAGGTAGTCGGGGTTGGCGTGCGTGGTGTTGACGGCGTCGGCCAGGTCGGGGCGGCGCCCCCACAGCGTCACCTCGCAGCCCGCGTCGGCGAGCACCATGCCGAAGGCGGTTCCCCAGGAACCGGTACCGAAGACGGCGGCCTTGGTCACGCGTTCTCCCCCTCGGTGGCCGGTGCGGCCGGTCCCCCGGCAGCCGTCTGCGGGCGCGCCGCACCGGCGTCCGAGCGGGCCGGTCCAGCGTCCGAGCGTGCCGCACCGGCGTCCGAGCGGGCCGATCCGGCGTCCGGCCGGGCCGGTCCGGCGCCTGACCGCAGCCCTGCGCGGCGCTTGGCGCGGGCGGCCGCCTTGCGGGGGTTGTAGCGCTCGGCGGGCGCCGGTTCGCCACGGAGGTCGGCGAGCTGGGCGGTCACCGCGTCCATGATCGCGTCGGTCACGGCGCGCAGCACCTCGCTGGTGGGCTCCTGGCCGTAGAAGCGGTCCAGGTCAACCGGTGGTCCGGCCTGCACGCGCAGGGTCTTGCGCGGGAAGAGGCGTACCCGCCGGGACGTGGCGTACGGCGGGACGGCCTCGTGCGCGCCCCACTGCGCGACCGGGATGACCGGGGCCTTGGTGAGCAGCGCGACGCGGGCGGCACCGGTCTTGCCCTCCATCGGCCACAGGTCCGGGTCGCGGGTGAGGGTGCCCTCGGGGTAGAAGGCGACACACTCGCCCCGGCCCACGGCGTCCACCGCCGCCCGGAACGCGCCCACGGCGTCGGTCGATTCCCGGTAGACGGGGATCTGGCCGGTGCCGCGCATGACGGCGCCGACGAACCCGGAGCCGAAAAGGCTGTTCTTGGCCAGGAAGCGCGGCACGCGTCCGGTGTTGTACTGGTAATGGGCGTAGGACAGCGGGTCAAGATAGGAGTTGTGGTTCACCGCGACGATGAATCCGCCCTCGGCCGGAATGTTTTCCGTGCCACGCCAGTCGCGCTGGAAAAAGGTGATGAGCAGCGGTTTCGCGATGACCGCCGCCAAGCGGTACCAGAACCCGATCTTTCGGCGGGACACCGGGACACCATCTCCTCTTGCTGCTGCTCTCGGCCTGCTTCCCCGCTGTGCGCACGGCCCCGGGCAGGGCCTGCCGACGGGACGCACTGCCGGACGCCGGGGACAACCGCACAAGTGTGGCCCTGGGCGGCGGCGCTGTCGAGGACACCGTAACCCCGGCCTGTGACCCGGGGGAGAATGGGCGGCGATGCTGGGTGAGACGAGCGCGGGTGCGGATGCCACCTGGTCCCTGATCGTGCCGCTGAAGCCGTTGGCGCGGGCCAAGAGCAGGCTGTCCGCGACCTCGGGTGAGGTGCTGCGTCCGCGCCTGGCGCTGGCGTTCGCCCTGGACACGGTGACCGCCGCGCTGGCGTGTGCGGCGGTACGCGATGTGGTGGTTGTCACCAGCGATCCGCGAGCCGGGCGGGACCTGGCGGCGCTCGGGGCGCGGGTAGTGGCCGACGTTCCGGACCGGGGGCTGAACCCGGCACTCGTCCATGGGGCCGCGGCGGTGCGCTCGGGACGTCCCCGGGCGGCTCTCGCGGCGCTGAACGCCGATCTGCCGGCCCTGCGGCCAGCGGAACTGGGGCGGGTACTGGCCACGGCGGCGGAATTTCCGCGGGCTTTTCTGCCGGATGCGGCGGGTATCGGTACGACATTCCTCTCAGCCGCTCCCGGCCGGGAATTGTCGCCCGCTTTCGGCGGGGAATCCCGGCGCCGTCACCTGGCGTCCGGCGCGCGGGAAATCACCCGCGCCGGAGTGGACAGCGTGCGCCGGGACGTGGACACCGGCGCCGATCTTCAGGCGGCGCGGGCACTGGGGCTGGGCCGCCGCACGCTCAGAGTGTCAGCAGCGTTACCAGCGTGACGCGGCGGGCGTCGTCCTCGCCGCTGGTCTCGACGCGCACCCGCTGCCCGGGGCGCAGGAGGAGCAGGCCGCCCGCGTCGAAGGCGGCGGCGTCAAAGGGCACGGGCGTGCCGTCGTCGAGGAGCACACTGCCGGTGCGGGTCTGCGGGTCGTAGGTGTACGCGGTGGCCTGCATGGCTCAGAGCCTACGACCTGCCCGGTACGCCCGGCGCGGTGGCCCGCACGGCCGCGGGCCGGGCTCCGAGGAGGGGCCCGGCCCGGCTGCGGGGACGACGGTCGCCGGCTGCGGCACGGCGCCGGTGGCGTGCGTGCGCGGGCCGGACGGGGTCACCGGTTGCGTGCGGTCTTCTTGGTGGCGGTCTTACGGGCGCTGGTCTTGCGGGCTGGCGCCTTCTTGGCGGTGCTCTTCTTGGCCGGGGCCTTCTTGGCGGTGGCCTTCTTGGTGGCGGCCTTCTTGGTCTGCCCGCCGGTGGCCTTCTTGGCCGCCGCCTTCGCCGGTGCCGACTTCTTCGCCGCGGACTTCTTCGCCGCCGTCTTCGCCGGTGCGGCCTTCTTGGCGGTGGTCTTCTTGGCCGCCGCCTTCTTCGTCGCGGCCTTCTTGGTGGTGGCCTTCTTCGTGGCCGTTCCGCCCGAGAGGCTGCCCTTGGGCGCCTTCTTCACGGCGACGTCGTTCTTGGGGAGCTTCTTGGCCCCGCTCACCAGGTCCTTGAAGCCCTGGCCGGCGCGGAAGCGCGGCACGGCCGTCTTCTTGACCCGCACCCGCTCGCCCGTCTGCGGGTTGCGGGCGTAGCGGGCAGGCCGCTCGACCTTCTCGAACGAGCCGAAACCCGTGACCGAGACGCGCTCACCCGCACACACCGTGCGGACAATCGCATCCAGTACGTGATCGACCGCGTCGGCGGCCTGTTGGCGGCCGCCCAGCTTGTCCTGGATTGCTTCCACGAGCTGCGCCTTGTTCACGTCTTCCCCTTCGGAGGCATTGCCGGAACGAATGTGTTCAAGCTTTTTCGCACGGTAGGCAGATATATACCGCAAATCAAACACGAAACGGGCTAATCACCCTTGTGCCGCAACGAGTCTGCCGGTCACGCAGAAGGGAAGCGGCGACCGTCGATCTCCTCCATCAGCCGTTCGAGCCGCTGCGCCGCCGAGGCCAGGTCGTGCTTCGCCGCAGCCGTGATGACCAGCAGCTTCCGGGTGAGCGCCTCCCGTTCGCCCGCCGGGACTTGCAGTGCGCGCACCTTGGCGTGCGCTTCCTTCAGCCGGTCGGCGACGAGACCGTACAGAGCCAGTTCGTCGTCGCCTTCCATGCACCGATTGTGCCATCTGGGGGGAGTTGTCGCCTCAGGAGGCACCAACGCGTCACCCGGACCCACCAGCGCGGTTCCAGCCACATAGCGTACCTTTCCAGCCAACTGGCGCGTCAACCGGCCCGATTCGCGTCGCCCTGGACGCCCGTCGGCACGGAAAACGCAGTGCCCCCGCTGGCGGAAAACGGGGGCACTGCGTTGGTGCGAACGGGGCCACCGGGGCGAACCGGCGGTCGCGGGCTCAGAGGTGGCTCAGGGGTTGGGTCAGGCCGCCTGGGTGCGCGGCTTGAACGCCGGGCGCCCCGCCTCGTACTGGGCGATGGCGTCGTCGTTCTGGAGCGTGATGCTGATGTCGTCCAGCCCCTCCAGCAGCCGCCAGCGGGCGTTCTCGTCCAGCTCGAAGGCGGCCTCGACGCCGGGGGCGAGCACCGTGCGCGCCACCAGATCGACGGTGACCTCGGCGGCCGGGTCCGCCTCGGTCAGCTCCCACAGCCGGTCCACCTCCGGCTGCGGCAGGACGACCGTGAGCAGGCCGTTCTTCAAGGAGTTGCCCCGGAAGATGTCGGCGAAGCGGGAGGAGATCACGGCCTTGAAGCCGTAGTTCTGCAGCGCCCACACGGCGTGCTCCCGGGAGGAGCCGGTGCCGAAGTCCGGGCCCGCGACCAGCACGGTGGCGCCCTGCCGCTCGGGCTGGTTGAGGACGAACGTCTCGTCCTTGCGCCAGGCTTCGAACAGACCGTCCTCGAAACCGTCCCGGGTGACCTTCTTCAGCCAGTGGGCGGGGATGATCTGGTCGGTGTCCACGTTGCTGCGGCGCAGCGGAACGGCCCGGCCGGTGTGCGTGGTGAAGGCTTCCATGGTTTCAGACTCCCGCGGGCACGGCGTGGTCGGCGACGTCGGACAGGTCGGCGGGCGAGGCCAGGTGGCCCAGCACCGCGGTGGCCGCGGCCACCTGCGGCGAGACCAGGTGGGTGCGTCCGCCCTTGCCCTGGCGGCCCTCGAAGTTGCGGTTAGAGGTGGACGCCGCGCGCTCACCCGGGGCCAGCTGGTCGGGGTTCATGCCCAGGCACATCGAGCAGCCCGCGTGCCGCCATTCGGCGCCCGCTGCGGTGAACACCTTGTCCAGGCCCTCCTCCACGGCTTGCAGCGCCACCCGTACCGAGCCGGGAACGACCAGCATGCGCACCCCCTCGGCGACCTGGCGGCCCTCCAGCACGGCGGCGGCCGAGCGCAGGTCCTCGATACGGCCGTTGGTGCAGGAGCCGACGAACACGGTGTCCACGCTGACCTCGCGCAGCGGCTGCCCGGCGGACAGGCCCATGTACTCCAGTGCCTTCTGCGCCGCGTACCGCTCGCTGGGGTCGGCGAAGGAGGCGGGCTCGGGCACGGCGGCCGACAGCGGGGCGCCCTGCCCGGGGTTGGTGCCCCAGGTGACGAACGGGGCCAGCTCAGCGGCCTCGATGACCACCTCGTGGTCGAAGACGGCGTCGGCGTCGGTGCGCAGGGTGCGCCAGTACGCCACCGCGGCGTCCCAGTCGGCGCCCTGCGGAGCGTGCGGCCGGTCCTTGACGTAGGCGAACGTCGTCTCGTCCGGGGCGATCATGCCCGCGCGGGCACCCGCTTCGATGGACATGTTGCAGATGGTCATCCGCGCCTCCATCGACAGCTTCTCGATGGCCTCGCCGCGGTACTCCAGCACATAGCCCTGGCCGCCGCCGGTGCCGATCTTCGCGATCACGGCGAGGATCAGGTCCTTGGCGGTGACGTCGTTAGGCAGCTCCCCGTTGACGGTGATCGCCATGGTCCTGAACGGGGCCAGCGGCAGCGTCTGGGTGGCCAGGACGTGTTCGACCTGGCTGGTGCCGATGCCGAACGCCAGCGCGCCGAACGCGCCGTGCGTGGAGGTGTGGCTGTCACCGCAGACCACCGTCATGCCCGGCTGCGTCAGGCCCAGCTGGGGGCCGACGACGTGCACGACGCCCTGTTCGACGTCGCCCAGCGGGTGCAGCCGCACCCCGAAGTCGGCGCAGTTCCCCCGCAGCGTCTCCAGCTGGGTGCGCGAGACCGGGTCCGCGATGGGCTTGTCGATGTCGAGGGTGGGGGTGTTGTGGTCCTCGGTGGCGATGGTGAGGTCCGTGCGGCGCACCGGCCGGCCGGTCTTGCGCAGCCCGTCGAAGGCCTGCGGGCTGGTGACCTCGTGCAGCAGGTGCAGGTCGATGTAGAGCAGGTCGGGCTCTCCCTCAGCACGCCGGACGACATGGTCGTCCCAGACCTTCTCCGCGAGTGTCCGTCCCATCGCTATCCCTCCGGCCGGCCGCGCCGCCGACCACGTGTAGAGACCTTCGCCGCACCCTTCGCGTCCCCGGGTGCCGGCCGTTACCCCAGCGTGGCGGGTTCCGCACCATAATGAACTTGCGTTTCGTAATGTGAGACGCGAGTATCGACGCATGGACAACTCTAGTGGCGCCTCAAGTGGTGTGGGCGTTCTCGACAAGGCAGCTCTGGTACTGAGCGCTCTGGAGTCCGGTCCGGCCACGCTCGCCGGGCTGGTGGGCGCGACCGGGCTGGCGCGCCCCACGGCGCACCGGCTCGCGGTGGCTCTGGAGCACCACCGCTTCGTGGCCCGGGACATGCAGGGCCGGTTCATACTCGGGCCGCGGCTGTCCGAGCTGGCGGCGGCGGCCGGAGAGGACCGCCTGCTGGCCTCGGCGGGCCCGGTACTGACACATCTGCGCGACATCACCGGCGAGAGCGCGCAGCTCTACCGGCGCCAGGGCGACATGCGCATCTGCGTGGCCGCGGCCGAGCGGCTGTCGGGGCTGCGCGACACCGTGCCCGTCGGCTCCACGCTGCCGATGAAGGCGGGGTCGGCGGCTCAGATCCTCATGGCCTGGGAGGAGCCCGAGCGGCTGCACCGCGGCCTCCAGGGGGCCCGCTTCACGGCTACCGCGCTGTCCGGGGTACGACGGCGCGGCTGGGCGCAGTCGGTCGGGGAACGCGAGCCGGGTGTGGCCTCCGTCTCGGCGCCGGTGCGCGGCCCGTCCAACCGGGTGGTGGCCGCCGTCTCGGTATCCGGACCGATCGAGCGGCTGACCCGGCACCCGGGGCGGATGCACGCCCAGGCCATCGTGGACGCCGCGAACCGGCTCTCGGAATCCCTGCGGCGCTGACCCCGCCGCCCGCCCCGCCCGGCGCCGCACCGCGCCCGCGTCCCGTCCCCGTGGCCGCACCGGCCGCTCTCCGGGGCCGCCCCGGCGCGTGCGGCCCCGGGGCGGGCTGCGTGCTGGTCCCGCCACGCGAAAGCCCCGCACCTGCTGGTGCGGGGCTTGGCGATCGAGTACCCCCGACCGGATTCGAACCGGCGCTACCGCCTTGAGAGGGCGGCGTGCTAGGCCGCTACACA
>NZ_JAEVFI010000003.1:134124-138490 GCF_019303495.1 Streptomyces sp. JJ66
GACCGGATTCGAACCGGCGCTACCGCCTTGAGAGGGCGGCGTGCTAGGCCGCTACACAACGGGGGCAAGCGATCTCGCTGAGGAAGATCGACGCTGGGGTACCAGGACTCGAACCTAGACTAACTGAACCAGAATCAGTCGTGCTGCCAATTACACCATACCCCACCAAAATTCAACCCCCTGGTGGGGGTTTCCTTCGGGTGTCCGCCTCCCGGTTTTTCGGCCCTTCGGCCTGCCCCGTTCGGCGACAGGAAGAACATTACCTGATCGAAGACGGTGCTCCAAAACGGGTTCCGCCCGCCTGGCGCACCGCCTGCCCGGGTGCCCGCCAGCCCCGGAACGCGGAGTTTCCGGGGCCGGTGAGCAGCGTGGGGGGGGTGCGTGAGGCCCGCCGTCAGCCCTGCGGCTGGGCGGCGAGCCGGGCCAGGGCGGTGTCCACCCGGTCCAGGGTGCGGGCGCGGCCCAGGACCTCCAGCGACTCGAACAGCGGCAGGCCCACCGTGCGCCCAGTGACGGCCACCCGCAGCGGGGCCTGTGCCTTGCCGAGCTTCAGCCCGTGCGCCTCGCCCGCCGCCAGCACGGCCTCCTTCAGCGGCTCCGCGCGCCAGGTGTCGCCTTCCAGCTCCGACAGCCGCGAGTGGATGCTGCGCAGCACGTCCTGTGCGCCGGGCTTCATCGCCTTCGCCCAGGAGACCTCGTCGCGCACCGGCTCCGCAAGGAACAGGAAGTCAACGTTGGCGGTGATGTCGGACAGGACCGTCAGACGGGTCTGCGCCAGCGGGGCCAGCTCAGCGAAGGCCGCCTGGTCGAACGCCTCCGGCGGCCACGGCGCGTACGGGGCGCGCAGCCACGGGGCGCAGGCGGCCGTGAACTGAGCCACCGGCAGCTCCCGCAGGTGGGTGGCGTTGATGGCCTCGGCCTTCTTCAGGTCGAAGCGCGCCGGGTTGGCGCCCACGGCGGTGATCTCGAACGCCTCCACCATCTCCTTCATGGAGAAGATGTCGCGGTCCTCAGCGATCGACCAGCCCAGCAGGGACAGGTAGTTGAGCAGGCCCTCGGGAAGGAAGCCCCGTTCGCGGTAGAGGTTCAGCGAGGATTCCGGCTGCCGCTTGGACAGCTTCTTGTTGCCCTCCCCCATCACGTACGGCAGGTGGCCGAACTCCGGGATCGTGCCCCGCCCGACGCCGATCTCCGCCAGCGCCCGGTACAGGGCGATCTGGCGCGGCGTGGAGGAGAGCAGGTCCTCACCCCGCAGCACGTGCGTGATCTCCATCAGCGCGTCGTCCACGGGGTTGACCAGCGTGTACAGGGGGGCGCCGTTCGCGCGGACGATGCCGAAGTCCGGGACGTTCTCGGGCTGGAAGGTGAGGTCACCGCGCACCAGGTCGGTGAAGGTGATCGGCTCCCCCGGCACCTTGAAGCGGACGATGGACGCGCGGCCAGCGGCCTCGTGGGCGGCCCGCTGCGCCTCGGTGAGGTCGCGGCACAGCCCGTCGTACCCGGAGGGGCGCCCGGCGGCGCGGGCCGCCTCACGGCGGGCTTCCAGCTCCTCGGTGGTGCAGTAGCAGCGGTACGCGTGGCCGGCCTCCAGGAGCCTGGCCGCGACGTCGGCGTACAGGTCCATGCGCTGCGACTGGCGGTAGGGGGCGTGCGGGCCGCCGACCTCGGGGCCCTCGTCCCAGTCCAGACCGAGCCAGCGCATCGCGTCGAGCAGCTGCTCGTAGGACTCCTCGGAGTCGCGCGCCGCGTCGGTGTCCTCGATGCGGAACACCAGGGTGCCGCCGTGGTGGCGGGCGAACGCCCAGTTGAACAGGGCCGTGCGGACCATCCCCACGTGGGGGTTGCCGGTGGGCGAGGGACAGAAACGGACCCGGACGTGACCCGGGTTTGCTGCGCTAGCCACGCTTGATCACCTTGTTGGTGAGAGTGCCGATGCCTTCGATGGTGACGGCGACCTCGTCGCCGGTGTTGAGGGGGCCGACGCCCGCGGGGGTGCCGGTGAGGATGACGTCGCCGGGCAGCAGCGTCATGGCCTCGGAGACGTGCACGACCAGGTCCGCCACCGAGCGGACCATCTCGCTCGTGCGGCCGAGCTGCCGCTGCTCACCGTTGACCGTGCAGGACACGGTGACGTCGGAGGGGTCCAGGTCGGTGACGACCCAGGGGCCGAGCGGGCAGGACCCGTCGAAGCCTTTCGCCCGTGCCCACTGCTCCTCGCTGCGCTGCACGTCGCGCGCGGTGAGGTCGTTGGCGCAGGTGTAGCCGAGGATCACCTCGGGAACGCGCTCGCGCGGCACCTGGTGGCACAGCCGGCCGATGACGACGGCCAGCTCCGCCTCGTGGTGCAGATCGGCGGTGAACGCGGGATAGGTCACCGGGTCGCCCGGGCCGGTGACGGACGTGGACGGCTTGAAGAAGACGACCGGCGTGTCGGGCACGGTGTGGCCCAGCTCCCTGGCGTGCTCGGCGTAGTTGCGGCCCACGGCCACGACCTTGCTGGGCAGCACGGGTGCGAGCAGCCGCACCTGGCTGACGGGGACCTTCTGGCCCGAGCGCTCGAACTCGCCGAAGGGGTGGCCCTTGATGATGTCGAGCACGGGGCCCGGCGTCCCCTCGGCGGCGTCTTGCTCCTCTACCACGCCGAAGCCGACGGTGCCGTCGATGGAGAATCTGGCGATGCGCACGGTTGCCCTTCAAGCGTCGCGGACGGTGACGCTCCAGCGTATCCGCTGGGGCCGGGCCGGGCGCGGCCTCCCCAGCCCCGGGCCACCCGCCCCGCGCACCCGGCTCGGTGGTGCGGCGCCGGGGCCGCCGGGCCCGGTCAGCGGAGGCGGGCCATCAGGGCGTGCTCGACGAGGGTGATCAGCGCGGACTTGGCGTCGCCACGGTGGCGGGCGTCGGTGGTGATGATGGGGGTGTCCGGGCCGATCTGGAGCGCCTCGCGGACCTCGTCGGGGCTGTAGGGCTGGTGACCGTCGAAGCCGTTGAGGGCGATGACGAACGGCAGGCCGCTGTTCTCGAAGTAGTCCACCGCCGGGAAGCAGTCCGCCAGACGCCGGGTGTCCACCAGCACGACGGCACCGATCGCACCACGCACCAGGTCATCCCACATGAACCAGAACCGGTCCTGCCCCGGAGTACCGAACAGGTACAGGATCAGGTCCTGGTCGAGGGTGATGCGGCCGAAGTCCATGGCCACCGTGGTGGTGGTCTTGTCACCGGTGTGGGTGAGGTCGTCGATTCCGGCCGAGGCGGAGGTCATGACGGCTTCGGTGCGCAGTGGGTTGATCTCCGATACGGCGCCCACGAAGGTCGTCTTGCCCACGCCGAACCCACCGGCCACCACGATCTTCGCGGAGGTGGTGGAGNGAGCGGGCGGCACCGCTAGAGCTTGCGAAGTCCACTGAGCACCCTTTCGAGCAGTGTCACATCTGGCTGACCACCGGCGGTCTCGTCGCCGCCGGGCTGGTGGATGGCGACGAGCCCGGCCTCGGCGAGGTCGGCGACGAGGATTCGGGCGACGCCTAGGGGAATGGAGAGCAGGGCGGAGACCTCAGCGACCGACTTGATCTCGTAGCACAGGCGGCAGATCCGCTGGTGCTCGGGAAGCTGGCCCTGGAGCCGGCCGACGTCCGCCGTGGTGTGCACCAGCGCCTCGATGGCGAGATGGTAGCGCGGGCGCGTGCGGCCGCCCGTCATGGCGTACGGACGCACCAGCGGGTGCGGCTGGCCGCTGCCCGCGCCGCCGCCCGCCGAGGAGCGCGGGGCCGGGCGCTGGTGTGGCGTCTGCCGCCGCGCCGAGGGCTGCTGGGACTGCGGCGGCTGGGGGGCCTGGTGCTGCTGGTGGCTCGGCATCGAGGGGAAGTTGTACCGCTGGTAGCCGAAGTCGCCCGCCTGCTGCTCGTTGCCGTACGGACCACCTTGGGGCGTTGTCACGTTTTCCTCCTCCAACTGCCGTGTACGCAAGACCGCCGCTCGTCCCACTGGGATCGCAGCGGGTTCCGCGTCCGAGAACTTTACGGCGCCCGGCACCCGCCGCGCACTGTGCTGTCTGCTAGTTGAGAAGACTGCCCTGCAGCTCGGCGCGGAGGTCCGGCGTCAGTACCGTACCGGCGCGGTCCACCAGGAGCGCCATTTCGTAGCCGACGAGACCGATGTCGGCGTCGGGGTGGGCGAGCACCGCCAGCGAAGAGCCGTCGGAAATCGCCATGATGAAGAGGAACCCACGCTCCATCTCCACCACGGTCTGGTTGACCGGACCGCCCTCGAAAATCCGCGACGCCCCCTGAGTCAGCGAGGACAGACCGGACGCGACAGCCGCCAGCTGATCGGCACGGTCCCGGGGAAAGCCCTCGGACATCGCCAG
>NZ_JAEVFI010000003.1:138499-143456 GCF_019303495.1 Streptomyces sp. JJ66
CCCGGGGGTGTTCTCCACGAAGTTAGTGATCAACCAGTTCAGGTTCTGCGCCGCCTGGCTCATCGGGCTCACACTAACGCTCCTGCTCGTAGCTGCTGCCGGGGTGGAAGCCCGGTCGGTCGTTCTGTGGGGAACCCCCGGTGGCGCCCCGCCCCCGGCGTACGCCACGGTGCAGGTTGCTCAGCCTGCCGCGCACGTCCTCCGGAGTGCGGGAGACCTGGGGGCCTTGGTGATCGGTCTGTTCAGCGGTGCCTTCGACGAGGTTCGCCCGGGGCACCCGGCGCGGCAGACCGGAGGAGGTGATCCCCCCGGCCTTGGGGTCACGCAGCTGTTCCGCGCGCTCCCACCGCTCGTCGTTGGCGGAACGCCACCCGCCTGTCTCGGGGTCGGAGGACGCCTCCGGCGCAGCGGTCGGCGGCTGCGGATCCCGCTGGGCCGCGGGTCCGGCAGCGGGCGGAGGCGGCGGTGCCAGGGGCGGCGCGACCGGCGACGGCTGGTGCTGCCGCGGAGCCTGAGCGTCCCCGGCGGGCTGGTTCCGCTTCTCCCGGCGCGGCAGTCCCGTGCCGGTCTCGCGGCGCGGCAGACCCGCGCCGGTGAGGGCACCGGTGCCAGCGGCGCCCGGAGGGTCGAAGGCTTCGCGGTCGCCGCCCGCCGAGGGAGAGGTCCGCGCCTGATCAGCGCCGGGTGCCGGAGCGCCGCCCGGCTGGGTGCCGTCGGCGTGGCTCTGCTGCGGCATCGGGAACCGCGGCATGGGCTGGGTCTCGTCGGGCGCGGCGTACTGCTGCCGGCCGTCGTCAGCGGGCTGCTGATATGCCTCGGCGTCGTACCCGGCGGCGGCGTAGCCCTGCTGGGCGGTGTCCTGCCCCGCGTAGTCCTGCTGGGCGGTGTCCTGCCCCGGGAAGTCCCGACCCGCGTAGCCCTGATCCGGGAACTCCTGACCTGGGTAGTCCTGGTCCGGGTACCCCGACTCGCCGAACCGCGGGCGGTCGTAGGCGTCCTGGCCGTAGCCCTGCTCGGCGTAACCGTCCTGGGGGTACGGGCCGCCCTGGTCGCAGCCGCCCCGCTGGTAGGCGCCCTGGGCGTAGGCATCACCGGGGTGGTCGCTGTGCGGGTAGGCGTTCTGGCCGCCCTGGGCGTACGGGTCCGCACCGGGGTGGCCGCCGTTGGTGCCGTAGTCGGCGTCACCTGGCTGCTGGTCGCCGTGACCGGCGGCCTGCCGCTGCTGTGGCCCCGAACGGCGCGCGTCGCGCGAGAGGGAGCGGTGCGCCGGGTCCAGCGAGGAGAGGTCGTCGGGCACGTCGGCGCCGTAGCGGGTGTCGTCGAAGCCCAGAGCGGCGGCGCTGGAGTCGCCCTGGTAAGCCGCGGCCTGGTCGTTGGTGGCCTCCGGCATGCGGCGGGAGACGGTGAAGTCGTCCTCCATCATGGCCTCGCCGCCACCGCCGTGGGTGATGGCCTCGGGCAGCATGACGAGCGAGGTGGTGCCCGCCTGCTCACCGGACGGGCGCAGCTGGACGCGGATGCCGTGCCGCAGCGACAGGCGGCCGACCACGAACAGGCCCATGCGCTGCGAGATCGCCGCGTCCACGGTGGGCGGGTTGGCGAGCTTGTGGTTGATGTCGGCGAAGTCCTCCGCCGTCAGGCCGATGCCCTTGTCGTGGATCTCGATCATCACGCGGCCGTCCGGCAGGCGGGTCGCGGTGACCTTGACCTTCGTCTGCGGGGAGGAGAACGACGTGGCGTTCTCCAGCAGCTCCGCGAGCAGGTGCACGAGGTCGGTGACGACGGAGCCGTGGATCTCGCTCTCCGGCACGCCGCTGATCTCGATGCGCTCGTACTGCTCGACCTCCGAGGAGGCGGCGCGCATGACGTCCACCAGCGGCACCGGCTGGTTCCAGCGGCGGCCGGGCTCCTCACCCGCGAGGACGAGGAGGTTCTCGCCGTTGCGGCGCATGCGGGTGGCCAGGTGGTCGAGCTTGAACAGGTTCTCCAGCTGGTCGGGGTCGGCCTCGTTGTTCTCCAGGTCCGTGATGAGGCCGAGCTGGCGCTCGATGAGGCCCTGGTTGCGGCTGGAGAGGTTGGTGAAGATCGCGTTGACGTTGCCCCGCAGCAGCGCCTGCTCGGCGGCGAGCCGGACGGCCTCGCGGTGCACCTGGTCGAAGGCGCGGGCGACCTCGCCGATCTCGTCGCGGCTGTCGATCGGGATCGGCGTGACCTCGGTGTCCACCCGGCCCGGGTCGGTGCGCGAGAGCTGATCGACGAGCATCGGCAGGCGCTGCTCGGCCACGTCGAACGCGGCGGTGCGCAGCCGGTTCATGGCCGTGCTCATCGAGCGGGCCATCAGGGCGGCGACGACGAAGGCGATCAGCAGTGCGGCGAGCACGATGACGGAGTTGACGATCGCCTCGGTCCTGGCGTCGGCGGCGATCTGCTGCGACTCCTCCAGCGCCCGGTTCGCCAGGTCCTCCTCGATCCCCCGGTAGGCATCGAACTTGGCGGTGGTCGTCTGGTACCAGACCTCCGGGGTGACGCCGCGCTCGGCCAGTTCCTCCGGCGCTGCGCCGGAACCGATGAGCTGGACCATCTCGTCTACCGAGGGCGGGGCGCCATCGCTGCCGGAGGAGTCGGTTTGCCCTCGCAGCGCGCCGAGTTCGGACGTCAGCCGCTCCACGTCCTCCTCGGTGGCGGCGTTGGTGTACTCGGTGAGGGCGATTTGCTCCAGGTAGGCGTAGGAGGAGAAGTTGAGGACCAGCTCCTGCTTTTCCTCACCCGTCGGCGCCTGGGGGACGAGGAGGTGGGTGCCGATGGAGCGGGTGAGGGACTCGGCGGCCTTGGCCAGCGAGATGGCGTAGACCGAACGGCCGTAGGCGGTGACGTTCTCGGTGCCCAGGCCCAGTTCGTTGGCGAGGTTCATCAGCGGGTGCTGGACCTCGGTGTAGCCGAGGTGCGTCTGGACGCCGCTGGACTCGTCGCCGTAGGCGTTCTCCCGCAGCGGGCCGAGCCGCGGCTCGGCCTCACGGATGGCCTTCAGGCGGCGCTCCAGGCTCGGCGTCTTCGGCGCGTCCTGCGCGGCTTCGTCGAACGCCTGTTGGGCCGCGTCGGTGGCCTGGCGCGCGTCCTCGACCTCGCGGGCGTCCTCGTCACCGGCGAGCAGGGGCGCGACGGTGCGGTCACGCTCGTCGAGCAGGGCGTGGCCGTAGGCGGCGGCGGCGCGCACGAGTTCCGCGGTGGCCTCGGCGTCCTGGGCGTCGCGGAGGGTCTCGATCGAGCTCTGTACCCGGAAGCCGCCGAAGACGAGGGCGACGAGCACGGGGATGAGCAGGATGGCGTTCAGCCGGGTGGCCACCCGCCAGTTGCGGATGGCGAATTTATGGCTCGTGCCGCTCTCCCCGTCCGGAGTGCCCGCGGCCGCGTGAGCGGTCCGCGCAGGACCGGCCGCCGTGCGCGGCGGGGTGAAGTTGCCGCGTTCTTCGGGCGATGGGGGGTCCGGCTTGCTGCGCCTCACTCGACCAAACCTCTCGGCGTCGGCACCTCGGGTTCGACGTGCCGCAACTACTGCTGAGTTCAGCGAATTGCAGCACGTCGGGACGGTGCTTTCCAAACACTTGAATATGCGACCAGTGATCGCGAAGGGACCGCCACCACGCTCGACAAACCGGGCATCCGGGCTCTTTGACGCCATAAGGCAGCGCAAACGTACGCACAGGGGAGCGACGCGTTCGCGGCCTGTGGTCGCGGAGCCTTAATTCTCTGTCGAAACGTTATGAACCCTTGTACGGGGCCTGACAAGTCCGTGTGGCCAAGTACACAGCCCGCACGCGCGCCGAGCGCGCCGCCGGCCCGGGTCGGGGCCGGCGGCACGGTCAGCGGAGCCGGGCCAGCAGGGCGTGCTCGACGAGGGTGATCAGGGCGGACTTCGCCTCGCTGCGGTGGCGGGCGTCGGTGGTGATGATCGGCGCGTCCGGGCCGATCTGGAGCGCCTCGCGGACCTCGTCGGGGCCGTAGGGCTGGTGACCGTCGAAGCCGTTGAGGGCGATGACGAACGGCAGGCCGCTGTTCTCGAAGTANNNCAGGTCATCCCACATGAACCAGAACCGGTCCTGCCCCGGAGTACCGAACAGGTACAGGATCAGGTCGTCGTCCAGCGTGATGCGGCCGAAGTCCATCGCGACCGTCGTGGTGGTCTTCCCGCCGGTGTGCGAGAGGTCGTCGATCCCGGCGGACGCCGACGTCATCACCGCTTCGGTGCGCAGCGGGTTGATCTCCGATACGGCACCCACGAAGGTCGTCTTGCCCACGCCGAACCCACCGGCCACCACGATCTTCGCGGAGGTGGTGGAGNGAGCGGGCGGCACCGCTAGAGCTTGCGAAGTCCACTGAGCACCCTTTCGAGCAGTGTCACATCTGGTGCACCGCCGGGCTCGCTGGTGCCGCCGGGCTGGTGGATCGCCACCAGGCCGGCCTCCGCGAGGTCGGCGACGAGAATCCGGGCCACCCCCAGTGGGAGGGCGAGCAGCGCCGAAATCTCGGCGACCGACTTCACCTCCTGGCACAGCTGGCAGATGCGCTGGTGCTCGGGGAGGAGGCCGTGCAGCTGCGCCGGGTCCGCGCTGTTGCTCACCAGCGCCTCGATGGCGAGCTGGTAGCGCGGGCGGGTGCGGCCGCCCGTCATGGCGTACGGGCGTACCAGCGGCTGGTCGCCGTCATCGTCGTCGTACGGCAGGTGATGGTGCGAACCGTACGGGTCGGACGAAGCGGGCGGCGTGGTCATGGCTCCTCCGGGCGAGGCATGAGGTCATCGAACGGGACGGGGGTGCTCATGTGGGGGGAGCGTGTCGCTTAGTTCATGATGCTGCCCTGCAGCTCCGAGCGGAGCTCAGGGGTGAGCACGGTGCCGGCGCGGTCCACCAGGAGCGCCATTTCGTAGCCGACGAGACCGATGTCGGCGTCGGGGTGGGCG
>NZ_JAEVFI010000003.1:143497-144450 GCF_019303495.1 Streptomyces sp. JJ66
CCCGGGGGTGTTCTCCACGAAGTTAGTGATCAACCAGTTCAGGTTCTGCGCCGCCTGGCTCATCGGACTCAACTAACGCTCCTGCCGGTACGTGGGGCCGGGGCCCCGATTGGTGCTGTCCGAGGCTCCGCCGGCCTCACGGCCCTGCTGGATGCCCCGGCGGAGGTTGGTCAGCCGGCCGCGCACGGCGTCAGGCGCGCGCGAGACCTGCGGACCGGGCCGGGTGTCCTCCTGCTGCTCCGCGGTGCCCGCCACCAGGTTGGCACGCGGCACGCGGCGGGGCAGACCCGAGGTGGTGATGCCGCCGGCCGCGGGCTCGCGCACCTGCTCGGCGCGGCGCCAGCGCTCGTCGTTGGGCGACGCCGTCCATCCGCCACGAGCGGACGTCCGGTCCTGGCCGTGCACGCCCACCGAACGCTGCGGGACGGCGGCGCGGTCGGTGCCGCCATTGGTGCCGTTGGCGCCGTTCGGGCTGGCTCCGGGGCCGCCGTTCGCCGGGGCCGAGGGCGCCGGGGCGGACTGGTTGGGCTGGGCAGTACCGGAGGTGAACCAGTGGGACTCCATCTCCTCGAAGATGGGCGTCCGCGTGTGGGCCGAGGCCGAGGGGGCGACGGGCAGGTCGAGTTCGGTGGTGTCGTCCCGCCGGGGCTGGTGGTCCTGCTGCGGCGCCGGGACGGGCAGCGGGTGGCCGCCGGTGGACTCCGGGTCCTCGTGCCCACGGGGGGCGTCCAGGCCGTCGGTGCGCTGGCCGGGCAGGGCCGCGTCGTCCCGCGCCCAGCTGGGCCGCTGCTCGGCGGGCTCCGGCCGGGCGGAGCCGGGCTGTCCCGGGGGCGGGGTCTGGGACTCTGGCTGGCGCTCCGGCAGCGGCGGCGCCTGCTCCGGCCGCGCCTGCTGCGGGGCGGCCGGAGCGGGGCGCGGCGGGGTCGGCGGGGTGGGCGCACCCGCCCGGCCCG
>NZ_JAEVFI010000040.1 GCF_019303495.1 Streptomyces sp. JJ66
CGGCGCCCCGCCCACCCCGCTTGACGGCCCCCAACACCCCCAACCCCCGCCGCGCCGACACCCGTTCCCAGGTGTTCAACGCGGCTCCGCCCGCCGGTTCCGTACGTCCGTCACGAAGGGTGTCCACGCGGCCTTCGTGAACGTCAGCACACCCCGCTCCCGGCGCTTGCTGTCCCGCACGGCGGTGCCCCACGCGGTGAAGGCCGCCTCCACGCACTCCGTACCGCTGCCACCGCTGTACGACGAGGTGAACCACTGAAGAGCGTCCTCGGGCCGGCTGGGCTGCCGCATCACAGTTCCTCCATGGCGCGTCTGATCAGGGCCACGGACGCGTCGATGTCCCGCGCCTGCGCCCGCAGGTATTCGAACGCCAACCTATAGCGCTCCAATTCCTGAGGCTTCTCCATGAACAGCCCACCGCCGAGGATGTCCACGTAGACCACATCCAGGGACGGCTCGGGGTTCCCGAGAATCACAAAGCTCCCGACGGCGGCCGCGTGCGCCCCTGTCGAGAAGGGCAGAACCTGCAAGGTGATGTGTGGTGACTCAGCACACGCGAGCAGATGGCCAAGCTGGTGCCGCATCGTCTCCGGGCCGCCCACCACGCGACTGACCACGGCCTCGTCCATGACGGCCCAGATATGAGGTGGAGCCTCACGGCGCAGAAGCTCCTGGCGCTTCATCCGGATATCAACCATGTGCGTGACCTCTTGCTCCGTGCACCGCATCTCCGAGGCGCGGTGCACGGCTTCGGCGTAGGCACGCGTCTGCAGGAGCCCGGGGACGTACACCCCGGCATAGTGATCCTCACGGATCACTTCATCCTCCAGCGTGAGCATGAGGTTCATGGACTCCGGGACCGGGTCAGCCAGAGACCGCCACCAGCCCTGAACGCGGGCTCCCTTGGCGAGCAGCACCAGCGCTTCGCGCTCCTCGTCCGACGCGTCGTACTCACGGCACAACGCGTCCACGGCTGGCCACTTGACCGTGCCTTCCTTGCGCTCGTACCGGCTGAGCGTTGCCTTGGAGATGCCGACACGCGCCCCGGCCTCTTCGAGCGTCAGGCCCTTGCGCTCCCGCAGGCGCCGGAGATCCGAGCCCAGCTGGCGACGGCGGGTGGTGGGTCCTACGGGCATGATGACGGCCTCTTTCCCTGTATGCCGGAAGCGTCCCGTGTGAGTCGGCGGTCGTACAACCCGGCGCGCGCCCCGGGCGCGCGGCTTGCGGCGTGCAACCATCGAGACTTTATGAGAGTTCCATTATGGAACAGAGGCTGTCACCCTCAGAAGGGCAACGATCGGCCGCTGGTGGCCGGTTGGACCTTCGAGAAAGGCCGGTCGCCATGGTTGACTGCCACCACACGCTCTGCGTCCCGCCCCTGACAGCCACAATTCCCCTGCTCGCGAAGCCCGCGCGGATCGCTGACGCGAGAGGCGCCGTGCGGCTGCGGCTGCGGCACTGGGGGCAGCCGGCTCTCGCGGACGCGGCGGCTCTCTGCGTGAGCGAACTGGTGACCAACGTTCTCGTGCACGTTGGTCAGGACACGCCCGTCACCCTGCTGCTGGCGCTGACTGGCGAACGACTGCGTATCGAGTGTTCCGATCCGGGCAGCGGTACCCTCCCCCGGCAGGTGAGCGCGAAGGACCATGACGAGTCCGGGCGTGGCCTGGCCATCCTGGACGCGGTGGCCGCAGCGTGGGGAGTCGTCCCGGGGCTCGACGGCAAGACGACATGGTGCGAACTCGACGCCCCTGCTCCGTCCCGGCCCCGGGCGGATACCGTGATGCTGATGTACGGCGCTGACTGCGGTGCCGCCTCCCCAGTGAACAGCGCCCGGTCAGCGGAAGCGGCCGTCTCCGCGATCGCTGACGTGCTCGCGTGGCTCCACCGTCGAGGCGCCGACGCCGAAACCCTGCTCGACCACGCCCAGACCCGCTTCGAGGCACAGCGTGACAGCGGAGCAGCACGCGCGGCGGTGCGTTCGTGGTAGTTCATGGGGGTGCCGCAAGGCCCGTGGGGCGGTACCGCACACTAGGGGAGCCGCGTTGTCAGTGGGGCGTGTCACCCTCTGTGATGGCGGGCTATCGGAAGTGTCCGCCCACGTGCGAGGAAGGAGGGTGCATGACCGACACCCACGGGCCGTTCACCTCCGTGGAGGTCTGCGCCGGAGCGGGCGGCCAGGCCCTTGGCCTGCACCAGGCGGGCTTCCGGCATGCGGCGCTGATCGAGATCGACGACCACGCGTGCGCGACCCTCCGGCTCAACGTCACCGAGGAGGCTGGGTGGGGGCAGTGCGCGGTGTTGCACCGGGATCTGCACGACTTCCGGCACGAGGAGCTCGGCCTGCGCCCAGGAGAGCTGGACCTGCTGGCGGGCGGTGTGCCTTGCCCGCCGTTCTCGGCAGCGGGTATGCAGCTCGGCAAGGAGGACGAACGGGACCTCTTTCCTCGCATGCTCGATCTCGTACACCTTCTGCGGCCCAAAGCCGTCATGATCGAGAACGTCCGAGGTCTGCTTGACCCGCCTGGGAAGTTTGAGGAATACCGGGAAAACTACATCAAGCGTCGGTTGAGGGATGACGGTTACATCATCTGCGGCTGGAAGGTGATGGAGGCGCGGGACTACGGTGTTCCGCAATTGCGTCCCAGGGCGATCCTGGTCGCGATGCGTCCCCAGTTCAGCGGCCACTTCACCTGGCCGAACCCGCGCGAGCTCAAGGTCAGGACGCTGGATGAAGCACTCGCACCGTCCATGAAGACGCGGTTCGGTGACACGGAGCGCGGGCGCGACGCCTACCGGAGATGGCTTCGGAAGGCGACAGGCGGCATTGCTCCCACACTGGTGGGCGGGTCGAAGAAGCACGGGGGGGCTGACCTTGGCCCCACCCGTGCGAAGCGTGCCTGGCGCAAGCTCGGGGTTGACGCGATGGGGGTGGCCAATGAACCGGAGGCGATGACGGACCCTGAGCGTGATCTGTATGCCCGGGATCGGGCGGGCCAGTACATCGGCCCCAAACTGACGGTCTCGCAGGCCGCTATCGTGCAGGGATTTCCGGAGCACTGGAGGTTTGCCGGGCGAAAAACCGCCGCGTACCGCCAGGTGGGCAACGCCTTCCCGCCTCCGGTCGCCCGCGTCATTGGTCAGCACATCATCGAGGCGCTGCGGAAGGGAGCGCTGGCCCCAGGCTCAGACGACGGAATGCGGGAGGAAGCGGGAAAGGGCATGCTGTTCGAACTCCAGCATCCGTCAGCCCGTTCGAGTGCGGATCGCGGTGACGGTATCGAACACCTCGCGAGCGCAGGCCTCGGGTGATTCGTGTTCCCAGAACCGCAGAACGGTCCACCCGGCCTCGCTGAGCAGCGTGTTGGTGTCCTGGTCACGGGCAACGTTGCCAGCCACCTTGCCCGACCAGTACCCGGGATTGGTCTTGGGCGGGACGTAGTGTTCAGGGCAGCCGTGCCAGTAACAGCCGTCAACGAACACCGCGACCTTGACCGGCCGGAAAACCAGGTCAGCCGTGCGCCGCAGGCCCGGCAAGGGCCGGGCTGCGACGCGGTACCGCAGGCCGTGCGCGTGCACAAGCTGCCGGATCACCCTCTCGGGCTTCGTGTCCCGGCTGCGGATCGCCTGCATGTTCCGCCGGCGGCCTGCTGAAGAGGCCCAGGAGCCGAGCGGGGGTGACCATTCGGCGTTGCCGTGGTGCTCGGATTCTCGGCCTGTGCCGGTCAACGTCCGCGCCCCTCTTCCTCTCACTGAGCGAGGTGTTCCGGAAGTCTAGTACGTGGTCAGCTCGTCGGCCAGATCGTTGTAGTTCTTAAGGCGGTTCTGTTCGGTCATCTCCTGCCACAGCTCCAGCTGAGAGGGTTCGCTCTTCTTATGGCGCAGAGCCCCGTGGGCTTGGACGGCCCGTTGCATTTCCTCGAAGGCGACATGGTAGATGGCGTCGATTTCTCCCGTGCCGCGGGTCAGCGACGACAGGCGGCTCGGCAGGGGTTCTGCGGTAATGGCGACCAGATGCGGGGTCCGGCCACGCCGCGAACGCACCAGGAGGTTGAATTCGTGCCGGACGTTCTGTGCGCGATCGGATCGCAAGGTCCACTTGCAGGAGAGGACTGCGTGCAGGGGGTTGCCCGGAGTATCGACTGCGATGGTGACGTCTGGGGCAATCTGATAATCCGTGCCGAGCGTCACGCGAAGGCTCGGGTTCTGGGACAGAGTTTCACGCAGTTCGGCCAGGTGCTTGTACTGCTGAAATTTCCTCACGTCCTCACCGCGCTTTACCGCCCAGGGGACATCGGGGTGACGCTGCGGAAGCTGTGCTTCCAGCTCATTCGCTACGGCGTTCTCCAGCGCCGTGCCCCGGCTCTCCTCCTTGGCCTCGGTCGAGTTCGCATCGACCTTCCGGGTCACGCCGAGTTCGTCGAGGATGTCCTTGGCGATGCGCATGCTGGTCATATTGTCCACGTCGGAGATGTTCGGAGCCCATGAATCCCCGCACGCGCTCTGTACCTTCTGGTTGGAAGCCTTCTTCCACGCGAGGAGATCGGCGAACCACTGCGGTGCTGGCATGTAACTCTCCTTGTTCGTTGCGTATTTCGGTGCACGGCTGCGGTGGCTAACGCTACGCGCGCCAGTGCCAGCACCCGTGCCAAAGGTGGGGGACCGGGGCGACGGTGGTGGTGGGTGGGCTGGCGGTGGGGCGGTGGGTGAGGAGGGTGGTGAGGAGGGCGCGTTCGCGAGTGGGGAAGTCGGGGGGTGGGGCGGTGCGCTCGGCGCGGGCGCGGAGGAGGGCGAGGGCGGTGGCGGCGGCGTGGTAGGCCGCGACGGAGCGGGCGGCGGGCTTGCCGTGGACGCGGCGGGCCAGGGCGCGGGCCTGGGAGCGGGCGCGCATCGAGCCCAGCGTCCACGGTTCGGCGGGGTGGACCCAGCCCTGGGCCGCGTAGACGTGCAGGGTGTCGCGGATGGTGCGCAGCTCGCGCCCCCGGGACCAGACCGTGAGCCAGATCAGGGTGGCCAGCACCGGCAGCATGAACAGGGCGTAGATGGCCAGGAAGGTGAGCCCGCTGCGGGAGGTGGCGGCGGCGTTCCACAAGGCATGCAGCACGATCGCCGTCAGCAGGCCGGACAGGGGGAGGGCGACGCGCAGCACGCGGCGGCGGGCCGGGACGGCGGCGGCGATGCCGAAGCCGATGCCGGTGAGGGCGGTGAACAGGGGGTGCGCGAACGGGGAGAAGACGATGCGCATGAGGAACGTCTGCAGGGTGGTGGCGGTTTCGTAACCGTCGCCGGTGTGGAGCTGGTCGGTGGCGTAGGCGGTGCCGAGGTAGAGGATGTTCTCGGTGAAGGCGAAGCCTGTCGCGGTGACGCAGGCGGTGACGACGCCGTCCACCACGCCGCCGAAGAACCGTCGCCGGTGGAGGAAGACCAGGAGGACGGCCACGGCCTTGGCGAGTTCCTCGACGACCGGGGCGACGAGGGTGGCGCCCACGACGTCGGCGTCGCGGTCCGGCATGACGCTGGTGCTCAGCCACGCGGCGGTGAAGCTGTTGGCGATGATCGCGACGAGGGTGGCCGCGCAGGCACCCCAGGCGAACGTGAATGCGATGGTGCGCCACGGGGGCGGCTGGACGTTGCCCACCCAGCGGAACGCGGCGATGAGCAGCGGCACGGGCAGCGTGGACAGGAGCAGACCTATGAGGAAGCCGTCGGTGCCGGTCTGCTCCCGGACCATGGCGAGGATGGTGACGCCGCACAGCGCGAGCAGCACGACGATCGCCCCGGCCCGCACCGCGCGACGACGCCACCAGGGCGTCCGGGGCGGGCGGTAGGACCCCGGCGCCGGGTACGAGGACGCGGGCGGGGCTGCGGGGGCTGGCGCGGGCGGGGCCGGCCACGGGGGCGGTGCCTGCGGGGGCGGGGGTGCGTCAGGGTGGCCCGGCGGGGGCGTGGGCGGCGTGCGCGCGGGCGGTGGGGCGGGCGCGAGGGGCTCTCCGGGGGCGTGTGACTGCACCCGTCCGACCCTAGACGACCGTCTCCGGGGGTGGCCGGGGCACTTCGGCCCGGGGCGGGGCACGCCGCGCGGGCGGGGCGGGTCAGTCGGCGACGCGGCGGAAGAGCAGGTCGCGGACGGTGTGGCCCTTGCCGAGGCCCTGCTCCTCGAACTTGGTCAGTGGGCGCTCGGCGGGCCGGGGCGCGAAGCCGCCGTCGGGCTGGGTGTTCTCGTACGCGGGGTGCGCGGTGAGGACGTCCAGCATCTGCTCGGCGTACGGCTCCCAGTCCGTCGCGCAGTGCACGAGCGCGCCCGGGGCGAGCGGGCCTGCGGCGAGGTCGAGGAACGCGGGCTGGATGATGCGGCGCTTGTGGTGCCGTTTCTTCGGCCACGGGTCCGGGAAGTAGACGCGCAGCCCGGCCAGGGAGGCGGGCGGCAGCATCTTCTGCAGCAGGATGACGGCGTCCCCGTTGGCGACGCGGACATTGGTCAGCCCCTGCTCGTCGGCCAGCTTCAGCAGGTTGCCCTGGCCGGGGGTGTGGACGTCGCACGCGAGGATGCCGGTGCCGGGGTCGGCGGCGGCCATCCGGGCGGTGGCCTCGCCCATGCCGAAGCCGATCTCCAGCACGATCGGGGCGTCGGCGGGGAGCGTGCCAAAGAGCGCGGGCAGGTCAAGGACGCGTTGGCCGTCGATGTCCAGGCCCCATCGCGGCCACAGCCGGTTCAGCGCGGTGCGCTGGCCGTGGGTGACGCGGCTGCGGCGGGGCTGGAAGCTGCGGATGCGGCGGTCGTGGTGCGAGCCCGCGGGGTCGGCCGCTGGCCCGGTGCCGGGCGGAAACATCGGAGAGGACACAGTGCTGGAATTTTACCGGCCTGGGCGGGGCCACACCGGCGCGCGGTCAGGAGAGTTGCGCCAGGACGCGGGTGGCGATCTCGCGGCCGATGGGGAGGGACGCGGTGGCGGCGGGGGACGGGGCGTTGAGGACGTGGACGGTGTGGCGGGCCTCGGTGATCAGGAAGTCGTCCACCAGCGTGCCGTCCCGGAGGACCGCCTGGGCGCGGACCCCGGCGGGGGCGGGGACGAGGTCGTCCTCGGTGACCTCGGGCAGCAGGCGCCGTACCGCCGTGGTGAACGCGCGCTTGCACACCGAGCGCCGCAGCTCCCCGGCACCGTAGCGCCAGTGTCGGCGTCCGACGTGCCAGGAGCCTGGCCAGGCCAGCGTGCCCGCCAGCTCGCGCGGGCGCGCGGTGCGCCAGTCGTACCCCTCGCGGGCGAGGGCGGGGACGGCGTTGGGGCCGATGTGGACGCCGCCGTCCACGCCTCGGGTGAGATGAACGCCGAGGAAGGGGAACGCCGGGTCCGGCACCGGGTAGACCAGGCCGCGCACCAGCTCCGCGCGGGCGGGCCTCAGCTCGTAGTACTCGCCACGGAACGGGAGGACGCGGGCGGGCGGGCGGTCACCGGCGAGGCGGGCCACGGCGTCGCAGTGCAGGCCCGCGCAGTTGACCAGGATGCGGGCGCGCAGCACGGTGCCCGACGTGGTGCGTACGGCGACGCCGAGGCCCTCCCGCCGGTCGATCGCCGCGACCTCGGCGCCGTAGCGCACCTCCGCGCCCGCGTCGCCCGCCAGCGCGGCCAGGGTGCGGGCGACGGTGGCGTAGTCGCAGATGCCGGTGGTGGCCACGCGGAGCGCGGCCTGTCCGCGCACGTGCGGCTCGAACTCGGTGATCTGCGCGGGGCCGAGCTCGCGCAGCGGGATGCCGTTCTCCCGGCCGCGCTGCGCCAGCGCGTGCAGGCGGGGCAGCTCCTCGCGCTCGGTGGCGACGATCAGTTTCCCCGTCACCTCGTGCGGTATGCCGTACTCGGCGCAGAACTTCACCATCTCCGCCGCGCCCTGCGCCGCGTACCGCGCCTTGAGGGAGCCGGGGCGGTAGTACACCCCGCTGTGGATGACGCCGCTGTTGCGGCCCGTCTGGTGCCGGGCCGGGCCCGTCTCCTTCTCCAGCACCGTGACGCGCAGCCCGGGGCGCGCCCGCGTCAGCCCGTACGCCGTCGCCAGGCCGACGATGCCGCCGCCAACCACGAGCACGTCGGCGTCGTAGCCCCGGGCCGGGCCGTAGCCCCGGGCGCCGTGGCCACGGGGCGTGGGGCGGGGCGGCCGTGCGGCTCCGCCTGTTCTGCCGTCGTTCCGGTTCACCACGCTGTCCATCATGGTGGGCCGCACTGACACCGCGCAGCGGCGCTGGTCACGCCGGGGCGGCCAGCAGCGGACGGGCGCGCTCGCGGAACTCGACGACCCGTGGATTGTCGCCGTAGGGCTCCATGCGGTGCAGCAGGTCGCGCACGTACTCGGTGGTGCGCGCGGAGGATATGCGTCCGGCCACCTCCACCGCCCGGGTACCGGCCGCGCAGGCCGCGTCGAGGTTGCCCGACTCCAGCTCGGCGACGGCGGAGACCAGCAGCCGCAGCCCGTGGGAACGCACGTAGTCCTCGGTGGGCCGCGACAGGGCCTGCTCGGTGAAGCGCCGCGCCTGGCGGGGTGCGCGCAGGTCGCGGTAGCACTCGGCGGCGTCGGCGGCGAGCCGGTCGTAGGAGTAGAAGTCCAGCCAGGACGGGTCCGCATCGCCCTCGCGGGCGCGTTCCAGCCAGCTCTCGGCGGCCCCCAGCGCCGTCCCGCACGCCGCCGTGTCCTCGGCCTTGGCGTGGGCGCGGGCCTCCACGAGGTGGAAGAAGCTCATGGCGCGGGCGGTGGCCACGGAGCGGTTGCGTTCGAGTGCCGCCTGCGCGAGGTCCACGCCCTCGTCGGCGAAACCGCGGTAGGTGGCCTGGAGGGACATGGACGCCAGCACGTACCCGCCCAGCGGGACGTCCGCGGCGGCGCGGGCCAGGCGCAGCGCCTGGATGTAGTACCGCTGGGCGGCCTCCTGCTGGCCGGTGTCGAAGGCCATCCAGCCCGCGAGGCGGGTGAGTTCGGCAGTCGCGCCGAACAGGGCGCGCCCGACCTCGTCGGAGTAGGCGCCCAGCAGCAGCGGTGTCGCGTCCGCCCGCAGGCACTCGGGCACCATCGACGAGCGCCAGTCGCCGCCGCCGTACTTGGAGTCCCAGCGGCGCGCCTCCTCGGCGGCCTCGCGCAGCTTGGCGACGTCGCTGTGCCCCACCCGGGGCCTCGGCCGCCCGGAGGAGGAGTCGGCGGGCGGACCGGCGGACGTCCTGCCGGTGAGGCCGACGATGGTGCCGTGCCCGTCGGTCTCCCTCCCGCTGCCCGGGCCTGGGCCCGGCGCCGCCGGGCGGGCCACCGAGCTGTCGGCCGGGTTGATCAGCCACCGGGAGGTGGGCGTGGCGTAGGCGCTGACGGAGAACGAACCGGCCAGCGACTGCCACACGCTGCCGTTGCCGCGCCGGCCGGCCAGATCCAGCCGGTACAGGTCCGTCGCCGACTTCACCGCGCCCTCGACGTCCCGTGGGAACGCCAGGCCGATCTCCGGCGCCGGGTCGGCGTCGGCCAGCCCGATCTCGTGCAGTGGTACTGGACGGCCCAGCTTGCTGCCGATGGCGGCGGCGATGAGATGAGGGGCGGCGCCCTGCGGCACCATGCCCTTCGAAACCCAGCGCGCGACCGATGTCTTGTCGTACCGCAGTGACAGACCGCGCTGCGCGCCGAGGTCGTTGACCCGGCGGGCGAGCCCGGCGTTGCTGATCCCCGCTAGGGCGAGAACGGTCCCGAGTTTTTCATTCGGTCCGCGTGGCTCCCTGGACATGCGCACCCCTGACACACGACGCCCGCCCCGCCGCACCCGGAACATGCTCGGGGCATTCGTGAACCCAGAGTAGTTCGCTGCCTCCCGACCGTTAAGGGGTGGCGTTCCGGTTGGCGGGATTCCTCCCCGTACACGAGTGCGCCAGCGTGCGGTGTGCCGTCCGGTGGGTCGTGGTGTCGCAGTCCTCGGTGTCAGACCTCGGTGTCAGACGCGGACCTGGCACGGCGGGGGCCGTCCGCACGCGGGTCTGTACGCGGACGAGCGGGTCTGCGCGCGGACGGATCGGCGACGGGGCTAGGCGTCCTAGCTGGTGTCGAGCGCTCGCCACGAGCCAACGGGACGGCCTGAGGGGCCAGTGCGGGCGGCGAGGGGACAGGCGGAGGCGGCGGGCCGCTCCGGCCCGGGTCCGCGCCGGGTACGAGCCCCGGTCGTGTGGCCGTGCGCCTGTGCGTGCGCTCTCGCCGGGGATGGACGGCGGCGTTTGGATGAACCCCGCGTGGGTCGGCCTGCTGGAGCCGAAGCAGTGGGCTGGGGGAATGCCGTCGTTCCACATCCCCGCGGGCGGCGGTCCTGGTCCGGGAGGCCGTCGTGCCTCCCGGACCGTCAACTGCCCGCGTGTCCGGCGATGTCGGGCGATCCCTGGAACGGCTCGCGTGGATTGCCGGTGCATGTACCCGGCATATACCTGGTGGGTACGACTGCGAAAAGGTTTCGCCAACGGGCTTTCCGAGAGCAGAGGTTGGCTGAAAATCGCGGTTTGAGGCGGCCCAGGTGCGGGATCACTCCCCGCGAACACGCTCATCGGCGCGCCCCCTTACCGCCGCTCTCCCGCCCGATACGTGGCAGCATGGACCCAGCGTCAGCCGGAACGGGAGTGGCGGACGAAGACTCAGGAGCAGGCCGGTGGGTGCCGGGGCACCCGCGTTGACGCGTCCGGGCGGACCCCCGACACGCCGCCGACGCACGCACGCAAGACGGCGACGCGGTGTGCTGCGACATGGCGTGCGGCGGACGGGTGCCCGGACCCGCGCGAGCCGGCGATGCCTAGCCGGACCGGCGGCACGGCCCACGGGTGGAAGGCGGCGGCGATGCGGTGGTTGGTGGGGTGGAACAGCACCGCGGCGGGCCGGGCCCGCGTACCCGGCGGTTTGGCCGACAGCACCCTGCACCCCCTCGGCGGTCACCCGGTGTGGGGCGGCACCGACCCGCTGTGGGCGGTCGGCGACTGGCGGCCCGACGAGATCCGCGTCGTGGACGCCGCCCCGGACGCCCGGCTCGCCGTCTTCGGCCACTGCGGCGCCCGCGACGAGGAGTTGCGCACCGGCCTGCGCGCCGCGCGTGGCGGAGCCCTGCGGCACCTGACCGCCTGGCCCGGCTCCTACACCGCCGTCGCCCGCGTCGGACGGCGCATCGCCATCACCACCGACCTGGCCGGTGTCCGGCCCGTCTTCCACACGCCCTTCGCCGGCGGCACCGCCTACGCCACCGCCGCGCTGACGCTCGCCGACCTGGTAGAGGCCCAGCTCGACGTGGACCACCTCGGCGCGCTGCTCGCCGCCCCCGACGTGCCCGAAGCCCTCGGCGACAGCACGCCCTACACCGGCGTCCGCCGCGTCCCGCCCGGACACGCGCTGATCCTGCGTGAGGGCGGCTCGCGCGAGATCGCCAGCTACGAACCGGCGGTTCCCACCGTCGTTGCCGCGCTGCCGGTGGAGGCCGACGCCGCGGTGAACGGCGTCCGGGACGCCCTCGTCGAGGCCGTGCGGGTACGCCTCGCCGCCCCCCGGCACGTGCCGGACGCCTACGGGGCCGAAGCGGGCGGGTACGGCACCGGACCCGTGCCGGGGCAACAGGACGGCCACCTCAGCGACGGGATGCTCCCGGCGAACGGGCACGCGGGCCCCACCCGCACGCGCGGTGCGCGCGCGGGTGGCGAGGCCCGGCGTGCCGGAGCCGGGAGCGCGGAGCCCGGTGCTGGTGGCACCGGGTGGGGTGAGCACGGACGCGGCGGACGCGCCCCGGGCGTGCGCGACGGGGGCCTGGACGACCGGGGTGGCGGCGGCTGGGGCGACGGCGGCCGGGGCACGGCGTACGGCGGGGGAGCGTACGGCGAGGGCGCCCACGGTGGCCGTACGCACGGCGAGGGCGCGTACGGCGAGGGCGCGTACGGCGAGGGAGCCTACGGGGAGGGCGCGTACGGCGGGGACGCGTACCGGGGTGGCCGCGACCGCCGCGCCCGCGACGGGTACGGCGCCCGGGACCCGGGGCCCGTGCCCGGTATGGGGCCCGACGCCCGCCGGGGCCGACGCGGCACGCCCGCCCCGGGGCTCGGCGCCGACCTCTCCGGCGGTGCCGCCTCCGCCACGCTCGCCCTGCTCGCGGCCGGTCTGCCCGGCGTTCCCGGCACCATCGCCGGGACCCCGGGCACCGTGGCGGGCCAGCGCCTGCTCGCCGTCACCTTCAACGACGTCACCGCCACCGCCGACCCGGCCCGGCACAGCGAGCTGGAGCGGGCCCGCACCGTCGCCCAGGACCCGCGTCTGCACCACGTCGTCGTCACCGGCGAGGAAGAGGCCCTGCCCTACGCCGGACTGTGGGACCTGCTGCGGATGCCGCTGCCCGACGAGCCCGGGCCCGCCCTCGTCGTCGCCGCGCGGCACCGCGCCCGGCTCGCCGGGGGCAGCGCCGACCACCTCACCGGGTACGGCGCCCGGCAGGTGCTCGACGCCCACCCCGCCCGCCTCGCCGACCTGCTGCTCGACCGACGTCGCCGCCACCTGCTCCGCCCCGCGGCCGCGCTCGCCGTCGCCGAGGGGGCGCCGCGCGGCAAGGCGGTGCTGGTGCCGTTCGCCGTGTACCGGGCGGCCCGTCGGCTGGCCCGCACCCCGCAGCGTGAGGGCGTGGCCGCCGCCGCCCGCATGCTGCGCGAACGCGCCCTCCCCGGGCTCGGCCACTCCGGCGAGAGCGGCCCGCTGGACGCGTCACTCGCCGCGCTGGCGTGGTGCCGGCCCGGGCCCGCCGCGCGCTGGCTGACCGGTGAGGCGCTGGCTGACGTATCGGTTCGCCTGGAGCACGCCGCACGCCGCGCCGACTCCGGGACCGGGGTGCGTCCCGGAGTGCACCGGGCCCGCGCCGCCCTGGCCCGGCACGCCGCCAACTACCGCGTGCTGGAACAGCTCGCCGCCGCGCCCGGACAACGGCTGCACGCCCCGTACCTGGACAACCAGGTCGTGCGTGCCGCCCGGGAGCTGCCGGAAGCGCTGCGGGTACGGCCCGGGGCACGCGCGGCCGTACTGCGCACGGTGCTGGCCGGGGCCGGGGTGCGCGAGCTGCCTCCCGGCTGGGGTGCGCCGACCCACGCCGCGCACCTCGCCGCCGTCCGCGCCGGGCTGCGCGCGCACGGGACGGAACTGCTGGACCTCTTCGAGCAGTCCTGGCTCGCCCACGCCGGACTCGTGGACGCCCGCTCCGTGCGCGAAGCCGTGCACTCCGCGCTGCGGGGCGAGGCGGTGCCGCTGGACGGCATCGCCGAACTTGTCGCCACCGAGCTGTGGTTGCGGCGGCTCACCCAGCGGCGCGGCACGAGCTGGACGGGCACCGCCGCACCGCGCCGCCGCGCCGTCTCCGGCGGGGTCCCCGCCCGCTCGATGGCCGTCACCCCGGCAGTACCCCTGGACGGCCCGTAGCCCGATCAGCCAAGGCCGTGCCGCGGGCGTCGGCCGGGGCGCAGGCGTACCCGGGCGGGGGCGTCCGCCGAGGTGCAGGCGTGGCCGGGGCGCGGGCGTCTGCCGGGGCGTGCCGCCGAGCGGGGAGGCGTCAGCGGCAGCGCAGGACGGAGTGCGCCCAGTCGGCTTGCGTGACCGGGCCGTACGGGCCGTGCGGCTCCACCACCAGGTGCAGCACGCGTACCCCGGCCAGGGGCACGGATACCGGTACCGGCGGCTCCCCGCCGCGCACCACCCCGGAGCGCCACAGCTGCCGTCCGTCGCCGAGCACGGTGAAGCGCGCCGCGCCCAGACCGAGGGTGAGGTCGTCCACCCCGGCGACCGCCTCGTACGCGGCGCACTCCCGGTTCAGGTCGATCAGCACCGTGGACGGCGCCTGCACCGTGATCCCGTGGCGGTAGCTCCGGCCGCCGACGCGCAGGCCGGAACGCTGCCACACCGGGCCGCTCTCGCCGACGCGGACGGCGGGGCCGGTGCCGTCGCCCACCACGTCAAACGGCAACTCCCTGACCTGGTAGGTCGCGGGGCCGGGGCCAGGAGCTGGGACGGGAGCTGGGGCCGTCGGCACCGGGGGCGACGGCTCGGGCGGGGGCGGTGACGACGACGGCCCCCGCCGGGGCGCTGACGGCGGCGGGCCGGACGGCGTCGCGGGTGGCAGCGCGGCCGCCACCCGCGACGGGGCGGTCCCGCGCGTCGGCTCGGCGGGCGCGGGAGGCGTCGTCGGCGGGCTCGGCGCCGGGGGGACGAGCCCGGGCTCGGACGGCTGCGGCGCCTGGGGCCGCTCCCGCGCACTGGCCGCGGGCGAGGGCAGGGCCTGCGGTGGCGACGACTCCTTCGGCTGTGGCGCCCCGGCGAGCGCGAGCACCAGCAGGACGGCGGCCGCCGCCGCGGACAGCGCGCCCGCCGCGATCCCCGCCCGCGCAGGCGCTCCCAGCCCCTCCGCAGCCGCACTCCCACCGCCCGCACCGGCACCGCCCGCACCGGCGGACCCAGCGCCCGCCGCCGAGGCGAGTGCACCGGCCGCGCCCGCGCCCCCGGCCGCCCTCGCCGCGTACTCGGCCGCGAACCAGCCGATGACGGCCACCGGCAGCAGGCCCCGCAGCCGTGCGTTGACGTCCTTGACCTCCTGCGCCGCCGTACGGCACCGGGCACAGCTCTCCAGGTGGGAGCGCAGCCCGCGTTCGGCCCGCGTGCGCAGCGTGCCCCGGGCGTAGGCGCCCAGCCGGTCGGCGTACCGCGCGCACGCGCCCCCCGCCGTGAGGGATTCGCTGACGTGGGCCTGGAGGTATGCCTGCCGCAGTCCTTCCCGGGCCCGGTGCGCCAGCACCGCCGTGGCGTTGGGTGTCAGCCCGAGCAGCGGCGCCACCTCGTGCGGCGGTGACTCCTCCACCGTGGTGTGCCACAGCACCGTCTGCCACCGCTCCGGCAGCGCCCGGAACGCACGCACTACCAGTGATTGCTCAGCTTCCTGCATGGCCTGTACGTCCGCCCCGAAGGCCAGCGTCTCGTCGGCTGCGGCGGCGCGTCCGCCCGCCGCCGCCACAGCGAACGCCGCGAAGTCCTCGACCAACTCCTCCCGGCGCGTGGTGCGGGCCCAGTGCGCCGCCGCGTGCCGCACCGCCGTCAGCAGGTAGGCGCGCACCGCGGTCCGGGGGCCGCGCCCGCCGCGCACCGCGAGCAGGGTGCGGGCGAACACCTCGTTGGTCAGGTCGTCCGCCGTGTCCGCGTCCCGGCAGCAGGTGTGCGCGTACCGGCGTACGGCTTCGGCGTGCCGGCGGTAGAGCTCGCCGTACGCCTGCCCGTCGCCCTCCCGCATCCGCGCGACCAGGTCGGCGTCGCTGAGCCCCGCACGCTCCTCGTCGGCAGAAACGTCGGGCGTCTTCCCAGAACCGCCGTCCTCGCCGCTCCGTTGCGTGGGCACGCCGGGCGGCACGCTCCGGGAGCGGGCGTGCCGGGGAGCCGGACGTCCGGCACGGCGGGCCGCCTGCCCGCCTTGCTCCGGCACCTTCGGCACCGACGCCCCACGCGCCCCCGCACCGGGCGGCCCCTCGGCCGGGGAACCGGCCGCGCCCGCCCCGTCCGCGCCACCCGGCGGCTCCCGTCCCTCAACGCCCACTCCGGCCGCCCCCGTACACCCGCTTCCAGCCCAACACGGGGCCAGCGTGGCACGCGGGGACGACCGCCGACCGCGTCCCGGGGAGGAATCACCCGCGCGGGCAGGCAGCGGGACGCCAGTGCGAGGCGGCACCGGGCCGGACGCGTCCGCTCAGCGCTGCGGACGCGACCCGCCCGGCACCGCGCACCGGTGTGCTCAGTGTTCCGGCCGTGCCCGCAACCCCTCCAGCAGGATGTCCAGCAGCCGGTAGGAAGCCTGCCGCTGCTGTTCGGCGTCGGGCAGTGCGGGCGCCGAGGTGGCGATGACGAGCAGCACGTCCCCCACGGTGACGGACGGCCGTAGCGCGCCGTCGTTCCGGGCGCGGCGCACCAACTCGCCGACCACACCCAGCAGCTCCGCCGACCCCGGCTCCACGGCGCCCGGCTCAACCGGGCCCGCCCCTGCCGGACCCGGGCTGACCGGCCCGCCCTGGGCGCCCCGATCAGGTATGCCCTCACCCGGTGCCGCCGCGTCCCCGTAAGGCCACAGCCCCGTGGGCGCGGTGCCCGAGGGCTGACGCTGCTGCGGCACCCGGGGTTCGGCGGAGTTGGTGCCGTCCGCGGAGCCCCCCTCCGGCCCCGCGTCCGCACGCAACACCTCGGGCGGCAGCAGCCGACCGGCCCCGGACGTGGCCGAGGCGCGCAGGAACCGGGCCAGCGCCGACCACGGCTCACCCTCCTGCCGCAGCGCCGTGCGCGCCTGCTGCGTCAGCCGTTCCGTCTCTTCCCGGGCTATCCGCCTCACCAGCACCTCCTTGCTGGGGAAGCGCCGGTAGACCGTGCCGACACCCACCCGGGCCCGGCGCGCCACGTCCTCCATCGGCGCCCCGTAGCCCAGCTCGCCGAACACCTCGCGCGCGGCTCGCAGCACGTGTTCCAGGTTCCGCTGGGCGTCCACCCGCAGTCGGGTGGGCCGGCCCGCCCCACCGAACCCGTTCGCCGACGCCGCCTGCGCTGCGTCGGCGCCCGGACCGACCGCCTTCGCATCGGCGCCCTTCTCGGCGGCAGCTCGCCCTGTGCCCGTGCTGGCCCCCACCGCTTCGGCGAGAACCCCGGCCGCTTCGGCGCGAGCCCCGGCCGCACCGGGGTCTGCCCCGGCCAGCCCGCTCCCGGCGCTTCCGGCCACGGGCGATCCGGCGGTGGCCGGTGCGCCCCCGTCGCTCCCTCCGTGGGCTTGGGCCGCGTCGCCCTCCGGGCCTGGTCCGTGGGGCCGGAGCGTGCCCCCGGCTCCGGTGGCCGCCATCAGCGCCGCACTTCCGTGTGCCGTGGACAGGTTCACCGGCCCCACCGCCGGACCGCTCCGGGCACTGTCCGGCCCCTGGCCGTCCGGCGCCGCACCACGTCCTCCATACGCCCCGTACCCCCCATGATCGCCATGATCGTCAGCACTGCCGTCAGAGCCATGAGTGCTGCGAATGTCGTGAACGCCGTTAATGTCGTGAACGTCGTCAACATCGCCAACGTCGTGGATGTCGTGAATACGCATGCGTGCTCCCCCGGAAATCACTGTCTCCCCCCGGAGACTCCCCTCCTGCGAACGCCGGAAGCCCGGCTTCCTCCCCGCCTGCCCCGGCTCTATGAACATAGTTGACCCCGGGGCACGGCAGAAGGGGCCGACCTCTCCGCCCGTCCAGCCCGTGCGCGTTACTCCTTTCGATAGCCCGGCACCGGCCCGTCCCAACGCTCGGAAAAATCCGGCGAGACCCCGGCTGAACTGGACTTTCTTCTCCCGTACCAGCCCACCGGACCAACCGGAGTGCACGGCTCCACTCGTCGTACAAATTCGTCAGCCCTGTGGACAAACGCCGGTCAGCAGGTGCGTCATGGTGGAGTGACGCAAGGACAGGGGTCCCAGTTGACGAAGGAACCGGTGCGCATTCTGGTGGTCGGCGGCGGTTGCGTCGGCATGTACACCGCACTGCGCCTGCAGAAGCAGCTGAAGCAGGAACTGAAGCAGGCCCGGGAGGGGAACGGGGGCGTCGAGGTCACCCTCGTCAGCCCCGAGCCGTACATGACGTATCAGCCCTTCCTGGCCGAGGCCGGGGCCGGTTCCATTTCACCGCGCCACGTGGTGGTCCCGCTGCGCCGCGTGCTGCCGCAGTGCCGCATCCTCGTGGGAGAGATCAAGAACATCGACCACGCCGCGCGCACCGCCGACGTCGAGACGATCGCTGTCCAGGAAGAGGGCGGCCCCCCGCAGCGGCTGCGCTACGACGAACTCGTGCTCGCCCCCGGCTCCGTCTCCCGCACTCTTCCCGTGCCCGGCCTCGCCGACGTCGGTATCGGCTTCAAGACCGTCGAAGAGGCCATCGGTCTGCGCAACCACGTGCTCGAACAGCTCGATATTGCCTCCTCCACCCGCGACCCCGCCATCCGCGACGCCGCCCTCACCTTCGTCTTCGTGGGTGGCGGCTACGCCGGGGTCGAGGCGCTCGCCGAGCTGGAGGACATGGCCCGCGACGCCTGCCGGTACTACCACAACGTCCGGCCCGAGGAGCTGAAGTGGATTCTGGTGGAGGCCACCGGGCGCATCCTCCCCGAGGTGGGTGAGGAGATGGGCCGGTACGCCGTGCGCGAGCTGCGCGCCCGGTCCATCGACGTCCGCCTCGACACCCGGCTGGAGTCCTGCGAGAACCGGGTCGCCCTCCTCAGCGACGGTGCCCGCTTCCCCTGCCGCACCCTGGTGTGGACGGCGGGCGTCAAGCCCCACCCCGTGGTCGCGGCCACCGGACTGCCGCTCACCGAACGCGGCCGCCTGCGCTGCGCCGCGACCCTGCGCATCGAGGACACCGAGCATGCCTGGGCCGCCGGTGACGCCGCCGCCGTACCCGACCTCACCGCGGACAAACCCGGCACCGAGTGCGCCCCCAACGCCCAGCACGCGGTGCGCCAGGCCCGGGCCCTGGCCGACAACCTCGTCGCGGCGCTGCACGGGGAGGAGGAGACGCCCTACCGGCACGCCTACGCCGGTTCCGTCGCCTCACTCGGCCTCCACAAAGGCGTCGCCCGCGTGTACGGCCGCAGGCTCAAGGGCTACCCCGCCTGGCTCATGCACCGCGTCTACCACCTCAGCCGCGTGCCCACGTTCAACCGCAAGGCCCGCATCCTGGCCGAGTGGACCCTCGCCGGATTCTTCAAACGCGAGATTGTCTCCCTCGGGTCGCTGGAGCACCCGCGCGCCGAGTTCGAGCTGGCGGCGGGCACGGGGCACCGGCCGCGCAAGCACTGACGGATGTCAGTACCGTCGGCCACACTGGCCATGTGACGATGAGTGGGTGCGCGGAGGCCCTGTGTGATGGCGATGGGTCATCATGGACGCATCACGACGCTACGACGACGCACGGGCGGGCTGCCCTCCCCGGCCGCGCCCACCCCGCCCCGCGCCGTCGCCGCGCGCCCCAGCTGTGGCACGCCCCGCAACGCCCCCCGTTCCCTCCCCAGCAGAATCGGACCTGATCCGCAGTGAACTTCACGCGCTGGAGCGCCCGACTGCCCGGCACGCCGCGACGCGCGCTCGCACGTGCCGGGCGGTCCGCCGACTCCGTGCCCGCCCGCGGCTCCGGCCGTGAGGTGCCCCCAGCCCGCGCCGAGCGTTCCGGCGGCTCCGACGCCGACACGCCGCACGCCGCACCCGGCCAGGCAGCCCCGGACGGCCGCGCGGCTCCCGGCGCCCCACCCGGGGCCAGCCTCCCGCCCGGACCTGACGCCGGCTCCGGCCTTGACCCGCTCTCCGTGCCTCACGTCCTCGGCCAGGTCCCGGCCCTCGTCGCTCTCGTCCACGGCCCCGAACACCGCGTCTTCTACCTCAACGCCGCCTACCGCGACGTGTTCGGGGACCGCCGGACGGGTGAACCCGCGCGCTCCTGCCTGCCCGAACTCGCCGAACTCGGTGTGCTCCCGCTCATGGACCAGGTGCTGCGCAGCGGAAAGCCGCGCGCCGTCACCTCACGCCGCGTTGACGGCCGCCGCAAGCAGGGCTACTACACCTTCACCTGCACCCCGCTCGACCTCCCCGGCATGTCACCCGACGGCGGCCGTGCCCAGCGCGCGCAGCGCGGCGTGCTGGTCTTCGCCGCCGACGTCACCGACCAGGTCCAGTCCACCGAGCGGCTGCGCGCCAGCGAGGCCCGGCAGCGGGAGGCCGCCGTCACCCTCCAGCGCAGCCTGCTGCCGCAGGGCCTGGAACAGCCGGACGACCTGCGGGTGGCCGCCACGTACCGCCCCGGCGGCACGGACGCCGCCGTCGGGGGCGACTGGTACGACCTCATCACCCTCGGCGCCGGCCGCACCGCGCTCGTCATCGGGGACGTGATGGGACGCGGGGTGCGCGCCGCCGCCGTCATGGGCCAGCTGCGCACCGCGGTGCGCGCCTACGCCCGGCTCGATCTGCCGCCGCACGAGGTGCTGCAACTGCTCGACGGCCTCGCCGCCGAGATCGACCCCAGCCAGATCGCCACCTGCGTGTACGCCGTGCATGACCCGAACGAGGGAACGCTGAGCTACGCGTCCGCCGGACACCCGCCCGTCCTGGCCCGTGCCGCCGACGGCACCGTCCACCGGGCCGACGGCCCCACCGGCCCGCCGCTGGGCACCTGCGGCTGGCCCTACACCTCCGGCTCTCTCCCGTTCGCCGAAGGCGCCTGCGCCGTGCTCTACACCGACGGGCTCGTCGAGCGCCGCGACGCCGACATCGACGAGGGCATCGACACCCTCGAACGGGCCTTCGCGGACGCCACCGGCCCGCCCGACGCCATGTGCGACCGCCTGCTGAGTGCCCTGGGCATCACCGCGGAGCATGACGACGACGTCGCCCTGCTCGTCCTCCAGCACCCCGCCCGCGACGGCGAACACGCCGAGCTGTTCCACAACGCCGCGCTAGACCTGCTCGGCGGCGTCGAAGCTGCCCCGCGCGCCCGCGCCTTCGCCTCCGGCGTCCTGACCTCCTGGCGCTTCCCGCGACAGCTGCACGACCTCGGCGTGCTGGCCGCCAGCGAACTCGTCGCCAACTCGCTCCAGCACGGCGTGCCGCCCATGCGCCTGCGGCTGCGCCGCACCGACCGCCGTCTCATCATCGAGGTCACCGACGGCGACGACCACCTTCCCCGCCACCGCCGGGCGGAACCGGGGGACGAGGCGGGCCGCGGGATCTCCATCGTCGCGTCCATCGCCTCGAACTGGGGCTCGCGTCGCACCCCGGACGGCGGCAAGGCCGTCTGGTGCGAGTTCGCTCTGCCCGGCCACCACCCGGTCCCGGCCCGCACCTGACGCCCGGGACCGGAGCGCGGCCGGGCGGCCTCAGGCGGCAGCGACCACCGGCCGCTCCGCCTCGCGCACCGGCGCGGCGGGTGCCGCGCGCAGCCGCGGGTTGTCCTGCGCGGGCGTCAGCCGCCGTCCCAGCCGCAGCGCCAGCACCGCCACGCCGAGCGCACAGCCGACCAGCAGGACGACGTATGCCGCGTACGCCCCGCGCGCGGCCAGCAACCCGCCCACCGCGGGCCCGACGGCCACCCCGAGCTGCTTGACCAGCGCGAACGCCGCGTTGTACTGGCCCACCATGCGACGCGGCGCCAGGTCCGCGACCAGCGGCGCCACCGTGGGCGAGAGCATCGCCTCCCCGAGCCCGAACAGCGCGTAGGTGCTGACGAACAGGGCCGTCGCGAGCGCCTGCGCGTGCGGCACCAGACCCGAGAGTCCCGCCGCCACCCAGGCCACCGCCCAGATGACGCCGACCAGCGCGACGACCCGGCTGCGCCGCCGCCCGTCCACCAGCCGCAGCACCACGAACTGCGCCAGCACGATCACCCCGGTGTTGGCGAACAGCGCGAAGCCCAGGGTGGCCGCCGAGACGCCGGTGACCTCGGTGCCGTACGCGGCGAGCCCGGCCTCGAACTGTCCGTAGCAGGTGAAGAAGAGCACGAAACCCAGCACACACAGCAGCAGCATGGACCGGTCGGCCAGCAGCGCCCGCCAGCCGCCGCCGCTCTGCCCGGAGTCGGCGCGCGGCGGCTCCTCCACACCCGCGCACCGCGGTAGCCGGACGGTCAGCAGCACCGAGGCGAGCACGACGAACATCACCGCTTCGATGGCGAACAGCAAGGTGAAGCTCGCCGGGACGTGCTCGTCCACGATCTGTCCGCCGAGCAGACCGCCGGCCCCCATGCCGAGGTTGACGAGGAAGAACTGCATGGCGAAGGCACGGGACCGCGTCACCGTCGTCGAGCACCACACGATCATCGTCGCGAGCGCGGGCTGGAGCACCGCGATACCGGCTCCCATCACCGCGGCCGAGGCCGTCACGCTCGGCACGGTGGCCGAGAGCCCGAGTCCCAGCGAACCCAGCGCGGCCGCCGCACTGCCCGAGAGCGCCACGGGCATCGGTCCGTGGCGGTCGATGACGCGGCCCACCAGCGGCAGCACCAGCAGGGCCGCGCCGGCGAACACGGCGAGGACGAGCCCAGCGGTGCCCGGGCCCAGGCCGCGCACGTCGGCCACGTAGAGGAAGAGGTACGGCACGGTGAAGCCGCTGCCGAACGCGCTGAGGGCGTTCCCGAACTGAATCCGGCGCAGCGTCGCGCCCTGGTGGCTGGTCACACTCACCTTCCTAGGTTGTCGTTGCGAGTCGAAGTCTTCGAACCTAAAGTTCGAAGGTAAAGAGTACACAGGGAAAGCCTTAGACGCTAATCGTTTGCGTGCGATACTGCGGGCCATGCCGGACGCACCGCCTCCGCCGCCCTCGCGGCCCCCGACGCCACCTGGCCAGAAGCAGCAGGCCCAGCCCTCTCTGGACGAGCAGATCGCCATCTACCAGCGCGAGTACCGGGACCTCGACCCCCAGGTAGAGCGCGTGGTCAACGCACTCTCCCGGCTCGACCGCCGCATGAACGTCGCCTACGGGCGCCAGCTGGCCACCCTCGGCCTGAGCAACGCCGAGTGGGAGGTACTCAAAGAGCTGGTCATGGCTGGCGAGCCGTACCAGCTGTGGCCCGGCACGATCGCCAAGCGCCTCGGCCTGACCCCCGCCGCCATGACCCACCGGATCGACCGCATGGTCGACGCCGGTCTCGTCACCCGCGAGCGCGACGACGACAACCGGGTCCGCGTCATCATCGGCCTCACCGACCAGGGGCGCGAGAAGTGGCTTGAGGTCATGCGCGAGGCCACCACCTTCGAGGCCGAACTCCTGCAGGACCTCAGCGCCCGGGACCGCGAACACCTCGGCGACCTGCTCATTCGCCTCCTCGACCGCGTCTCCCAGCACCTCGACTGACACCCCGGCCGAGGGCGGTTGACACGCGCCGGTCCGCTCCGTACAGTTCTGCGGGTTGTCAACAGCCAGCAGGCTGTCTGGCAGCACCTTCCGCCACGTCCGGTGGCACCCACTACTGGTACGACGATCCCCTGTAGGGGCCTGTTTCGGCATGCCGAAATGGTGTCTCTTCCGCTCGATTTTGAGTGGCCGGGGAAATCGCCTAACGTGGTGGTCACGCCGGAAGGCGGCCCCGCCGACAGGGGAAATTCGGATGCGAATCCAGGCCGGAAACGG
>NZ_JAEVFI010000041.1 GCF_019303495.1 Streptomyces sp. JJ66
CGGCCCGCGCCGCGACCCCGGCCCCGGCCCCGGCCCCGGCGTCCGCGCCGCCCGCGGGCGCCGGGCGGACCACCACCTCCGCCAGCCCGCCGCCCGCCGCACCGCACCCGGTGGACACCGACACCTCCGCCACCGGCCGCCCCGGCTCGGCCAGCACCACCCCGTCCGCCTCCACCCGCAGCCGGGGCAGGTCCGTGGCGGGGTCTGCCCCGTGCCGCTCCGCCCGGTCCCGCCCCCGCCACATCCGCACCGCGCACCGCCCCAGCGGACCCAGCACACCCGGCGCCCCGGCCCCGGGCGCCCGCGCGGCTTTGGCGGCCGGACGCGCCGGACTGCCGGGGGTAATGCGCACCCCGCCCAGCAGCACGGTGCCGCCGTCCTCCACCAGCAGATCCAGCGGCTGTTCCGCCCCGGCCAGCACCGCGCGTGCCGCCGCCACCGCGTTCACCGGCAGCCCGAGCCCCTGGGCCAGGCTCACCGTCCACGCCGGGCCCACCGGCACCACGCCGAGGACCACCGGCTGCGCACCGGGCAGCCCGCGCTCCCGGTGCAGCTGCTCCACCACGCCCCGCAGGGCCCGGTCGTCACCGACCACCACCGGGCGCCGCCGACCGCGCCGCGCCACCGCCCGCGCGACCTCCTCGCGCCCCCGTGGCAGACACACCTTGACGCCCACGTCTCCCGCCGAGAGCACGTCCCGGGCGATGCGCACCGCCTCCCCGTCCACGTGGCGGGCCACCGGATCGACGACCACGAGCAGGTCTGGAGCCGACACGTTCGTCCTTCCTCAGGTAATCTCTCGGTGCAAGAGCCCCTGCCGCTGTTGCGCCAGGGGCTTCGTCTATCCGGGGCACCGGTCCACGGCTCTCGTGGCCACGCCTGCGTCCGCCACGCCGCGTCACCACGCGCGACGCGGCGCGCGCACGCGTGCCTGAGCCACTTCGCACGATGGACATGCCCCGCCCGGAAGGGGTGTACGCCTGTGCCCGCGCTCGTGCTGCTCGGTGCCCAGTGGGGAGATGAGGGGAAGGGGAAGGCCACCGACCTGCTCGGTGGCTCCGTCGACTACGTCGTCCGATTCCAGGGCGGCAACAACGCGGGCCACACCGTCGTGGTCGGCGACCAGAAATACGCCCTCCACCTGCTGCCCTCCGGCATCCTCTCGCCTGGCTGCACCCCCGTGATCGGCAATGGCGTCGTCGTGGACCCGGCCGTGCTGCTGAGCGAGCTGCACGGTCTGAACGAGCGCGGAGTGGACACCTCCAAGCTGCTGCTCAGCGGCAACGCGCACCTGATCACGCCGTACCACACGGAGATCGACAAGGTGACCGAGCGCTTCCTGGGCAAGCGCAAGATCGGCACCACCGGGCGCGGCATCGGCCCGACCTACGCGGACAAGATCAACCGCGTGGGCATCCGGGTGCAGGACCTCTTCGACGAGTCGATCCTGCGGCAGAAGGTGGACGCCGCGCTCGACTTCAAGAACCAGGTGCTGGCCAAGCTCTACAACCGCCGCTCGGTCAGCGCCGAGCAGGTCGTCGAGGAGCTGCTGGGATACGCCGACCAGCTGCGCGGCTACGTCTGCGACACCACGCTGGTGCTCAACAACGCCATCGACGAGGGCAAGGTCGTCCTCTTCGAGGGCGGCCAGGGCACCCTGCTGGACGTGGACCACGGCACGTACCCGTTCGTCACCTCCTCCAACCCGACGGCTGGCGGCGCCTGCACCGGCGCGGGCGTGGGGCCGACCCGGATCAACCGCGTCATCGGCATTCTCAAGGCGTACACCACGCGCGTCGGCGCGGGCCCGTTCCCGACCGAGCTGCTGGACGAGGACGGCGAGAAGCTGCGCACCATCGGCGGCGAGAAGGGCGTGACCACCGGACGCGACCGGCGCTGCGGCTGGTTCGACGCCGTCATCGCCCGCTACGCCACCCGCGTCAACGGCCTGACCGACTTCTTCCTCACCAAGCTCGACGTGCTCACCGGCTGGGAGCAGATCCCGGTGTGCGTCGCCTACGAGGTGGAGGGCCGGCGCGTCACGGAGCTGCCGTACAGCCAGAGCGACTTCCACCACGCGAAGCCGGTCTACGAGTACCTGCCGGGCTGGACGGAGGACATCACCCAGGCCACGTCCTTCGCCGACCTGCCGAAGAACGCACAGGCGTACGTCAAGGCGCTGGAGGAGATGTCCGGGGCGCCGATCTCCGCGATCGGCGTCGGCCCGGGCCGCGACGAGACGATCCAGCTCCGCGGCTTCCTGGACTGAGCCACGAGGGGTGCTGTGTCACCGGCGCGGCCACCGGCGCGGCACCCCTCAGCACGCTGTCCCAGGGCGGGGAATCCCGCGAGCCCGTGCTGGAGCCTTCCCCACCGCGCGCCGGGGAGCGGGAGGCACGCGCCGAGGGCCGTGCCCCGGCGGGGACACACCTCACCGCCGCAGCACGTCCACCAGCACCCCGAACGCGGGCGACCCGGGAACGAACGCCGCGTAGTGCCCGTAGCCGGGCAACAGGTGCAGGCGCGCTCCCCAGTTGGCCGCGTACCGCCGCGACAACTCGACGGGCACGTCGCGATCCCCGGTGCCGTGCACCAGCTCCACCGGCACCCGGGGCAGCAGCCGCATGGGGTCCGCGTCGGCCCCGTCGAGGGGCTGGCCGTCGAGGGGCTGGCCCGCCCCGAGGAACTCCGCCACCGCACCGGAGCCGAGCCCGAGATCGGCGGCCCGGGCCAGGTCCGCGACGGGGGCGACCGCCACCACCCGGTCCGCCGCCCGGGCGCGCCGCGCCGCCGCCCACAGCGCCAGCTGCCCGCCCGCGGAGTGCCCGAGCAGCACCTTGGGCGGCCCGCCGAGGTGGTCGAGCGCGGCGGCCACGTCCTGCCCGGTGCCGGGCCAGCCGCCGCCCCCGCCCACCCTGCGGTACTCCACCAGCTCCACCGCGAACCCGTGCGCGGCGAGCGCGGCGGCGAACGGTGTGAGGTGGGAACGGTCGTAGGTCTCGCGCCAGAAACCGCCGTGCAGCACGGTGACGCGGGGCCCGCCACGGCGTCCGAAGAAGTCCACCAGCTGCGCCGGGTGCGCCCCGTAGCGCTCGGTCTCCTCCGGCGCGACGGGGGCCAGCCCCATCAGCGTGCGTTCCTCGGCGTCGCTCACCCCGCGCTCCCCGCGCCGCCGTGGTCCGCCAGCACCTCGGCCAGCGTGCGCGCCGCCCGCTCGACGTCCGCGAACGAGGTGTACAGCGGCGTGAACCCGAACCGCAGCACTCCGGGACGGCGGAAGTCGCCCACCACGCCGCGCGCGATCAGCCCGGCCATCACGGCCTCGGCGTCCGGGCAGGCGAGCGCCACCTGGCTGCCGCGCCGCGCGTGCTCCCGGGGCGTCAGCGACGTCACCCGCCCGTCCGGGACGTAGTGCTCCACGCGGCGCAGGAAGAAGTCGCTGAGCGCGAGCGACTTGGCCCGCACGTCCGCGATCGCGACGCCGTCCCACACCGTGAGCGCCGCTTCCAGCGCCAGCATGGACAGCAGGTCGGGGGTGCCGACGCGGCCTCGGCGGGCGTCGGCGGCCGGGGCGAAGTCCGGCGTCATCCCGAACGGGTCGCGGTGGGAGTGCCAGCCCGGCAGCGGCGAGTCGAAGCGGCCCTGGTGCGCGGCGCGCAGGTAGACGTACGCGGGCGCGCCGGGGCCGCCGTTGAGGTACTTGTAGGTGCAGCCCACGGCGAAGTCCACGCCGTGCTCGTCCAGCCCGACCGGCAGCGCGCCCGCGCTGTGGCACAGGTCGGCGACGAGGTAAGCGCCGGCGGCGTGCGCGGCGGCCGTGGTGCCGGGCAGGTCGTGCAGCTCGCCGGTGCGGTAGTCCACGTGATTGAGCAGCACCGCCGCGGTGCGCTCGCTGACCGCGTCCGCGAGGTCGCCGGGCGGCAGCGCGCGCACGGTGCGGCCGGTCAGGCGGGCCGCGGAGTGGGCGAGGTAGCCGTCGGTGGGGAAGGTGGCGGCGTCCACCAGGATCTCGTCCCGGCCGGTGCCGCCCGGGTCCTCGTCCGCCATCCGCACCGCGCCGACCAGCGCCTTGAAGACGTTGACCGACGTGGAGTCGCCCACCACGATCTGTCCGGGCGCCGCGCCGACCAGCGGGGCGATCCGGTCACCGATACGCTCCGGCGCCTCCCACCAGCCGGATTCCGTCCAGGAGCGGATGCGCAGCCGCCCCCACTCGCGGGCGATCACGTCCGCGACGCGGTCGGGCACCGCGCGGGGCAGGGCGCCGAGCGAGTTGCCGTCCAGGTAGACGGCGTCCCCGGGGCGGTCGGGATCGTCCAGCACGAACAGCTCGCGCCGCGCGGCCAGCGGATCGGCGGCGTCGAGCCGGGCGGCCTGCTGGGCACCCGGCTGCCCGGCGTCCAGCTGCCCGGAGCCCGGCTGCCCGGCGGCCGACTGCCCGGCCCCGGAATCGCCCGGGTACGTCACAAAGACCCCAGATGTCTCAGACGTACCAGGGGTCTCAGGCAGGTCAGACATGGCCACGCGCCGTCCACAGCTCGGGGAAGACGTTCTTGCGGGCCCGCTTCTCCAGCCAGGCGACGCCCGCGGAGCCGCCGGTACCGGCCTTGGAGCCCATCGCGCGCCGGGTGGCCACCAGGTGATCGTTGCGCCAGCGCCACACCAGCTCCGCGACCTCCGTCAGCGCCTCGCCGAGCCGCGCGGCCGGGGCGTCGGGGTCACCGGAGTACACGCGCACCCACGCCGCCTCCACCACCTCGCTGGGTTCGTAGCGCTGGGTCACGTCGCGCGTCAGCACCGCGCGCGGGATGTCCTCGCCCCGCCGGGCCAGGAAGTGCAGCACCTCGTCGTACAGGCTGGGCTGGTGCAGCGCCTTCTCCAGCTCGTCGTGGACGCGCGGGGCGCCCCGGTGCGGCACGAGCATGGACGCCGACTTCTCGCCCAGCAGGAACTCCATCCGCCGGTACATCGCCGACTGGAAGCCCGAACCCTCACCGAGCGCGGCCCGGTAGGAGTTGAACTGCGCCGGGGTCAGGTGCGCCAGCGGCTCCCAGGAGGCGTTCAGCGCTTGCAGCTCGTAGGTGGAACGCTTCAGCGCGTCCAGCGCGGTACGCAGTTCGTCACCGCGCAGCGCCTCGGCCGCCGTCTGCCACTCGTGCACGATCACGGTGAACCACAGCTCCATCACCTGGGTGGTCACCAGGAACGCCAGCTCGCCGGGGTCGTCCGTGTGCGGGTGCTGGAGGTGGGTGAGGACGTCGGCCCGCACGTAGTCCTCGTACGGCGTCGTCCCCGCGAAGTCCAGGTTGGGGGCGGCTGAGCTGTCCTGCATCGAAGGTCTCCTCGCGCTTGCACCCGGGGTCACCGGGCCTGCCGCGATCATCTCCGGCAGGCCCGGCGACGGCAAGGGCCGAGCCGGGGGACCCGGGGCTCACCCGCCGGGGCCGTGCTCAGCTCAGGGTCGCCGCCGCGGTGGGCGAGGACTCCTTCAGGAAGGTGGTGCAGCGCTCGTACTCCTCCTGCTCCCCGATCGCCTGGGCGGCGCGGGCGAGGGCGTGCAGCGCACGCAGGAAGCCGCGGTTCGGCTCGTGCTCGAAAGGCACCGGCCCGTGTCCCTTCCAGCCGCTGCGGCGCAGGGCGTCCAGACCGCGGTGGTAGCCGGTACGGGCGTAGGCGTAGGACTCCACGACGTTGCCCGCCTCGTACGCCTCGTCGGCGAGCTGGGCCCAGGCGAGGGAGGAGGCGGGGAACTTCGCGGCGACCGCGGCCGGCGCCTCGCCCCCGGCAAGCGCCTCGCGCGGCCCCGGGTCATCGGGCAGGTGCGTCGGGGGCGGCCCCCCGAGCAGATTCTCATGAATGGCCATACCCCCAGTGTGCCTTGCCACCCCTGCCCCGAGCCCCCACCGCCCCGCCACCCGCAACCAGCGCCCCGGCCAGGAGGCAACACTCCCCCGCACGCGCAGCCACCTCGCCCGCTGGCGCCGCCCGCCTCCCCCGCACCGGCACCAGCTCAGCGCACCGCACCGGCCCGGAACCGGACTCGGGGCTGGCCCAGCCAGCAGGCCGGGCCAGCCCCGAGCAGGGGTGGAGCGAAACGCCAGGGGCGGAGCCCCCGCGCGCCCTACTTCAGCTTCGTCCCCGTGGACCGCAGGTTCGCGCACGCGAGCTGCACCCGCTCGGCCATGGAGGCTTCGGCCAGCTTGCCCCAGCTGCGCGGGTCGTAGGCTTTCTTGTTGCCGACCTCGCCGTCCACCTTGAGCACGCCGTCGTAGTTGCGGAACATGTGGTCCGCGACCGGCCGGGAGAACGCGTACTGGGTGTCGGTGTCCAGGTTCATCTTCACCACGCCGTTTTCCAGCGCGGTGGCGATCTCCTGCTCCGTGGAGCCGGAGCCGCCGTGGAAAACGAAGTCGAACGGGCTCTGCTTGCCGTACTTCGCGCCGACGCCCTCCTGGAGGTCCTTCAGCAGCTCCGGCCGCAGGACGACATTGCCCGGCTTGTAGACGCCGTGCACGTTGCCGAAGGAGGCGGCCAGCAGGTAGCGGCCCTGGTCGCCCAGGCCCAGCGCCTCGGCGGTGCGCAGCGCGTCGTCCACGGTGGTGTACAGCTCGTCGTTGATCTCGTGGGTGACGCCGTCCTCCTCGCCGCCGGTCGGGGTGATCTCGACCTCAAGGATGATCTTCGCGGCGACGGCCTGGGCCAGCAGCTCCCGGCCGATCTCCAGGTTGTCGGCCAGCGTCTCGGCGGAGCCGTCCCACATGTGCGACTGGAACAGCGGATCGCGCCCGGCGGCGACACGCTCGCGGGAGATCTCCAGCAGCGGACGCACGTAACCGTCCAGCTTGTCCTTGGGACAGTGGTCGGTGTGCAGGGCGATGTTGACCGGGTACTTCGCGGCGACGACGTGCGCGAACTCGGCCAGCGCGACGGCGCCCGTGACCATGTCCTTGCTGTACTGGCCGCCCAGGAACTCCGCACCACCGGTGGAGATCTGGATGATGCCGTCGCTCTCCGCCTCCGCGAAGCCACGCAGCGCGGCGTGCAGGGTCTGGGTGGAGGTGACGTTGATGGCCGGGTAGGCGAACTTTCCTGCCTTCGCCCGGTCGAGCATCTCGTGGTAGATCTCGGGAGTTGCGATGGGCATCTGACCGCTCCTAGTGAGATGTGCGGGTGTGCGTGGGGGCCTGACCGTGGGCGACCTCGTCGTCGGACCCATCTTCCCAGAAGCTAGACGAAGCTCCAGAGGGACGGTCCGCCGGGTGGACATGCCGGAGGGCGGGGTGTTTCACGTGAAACACCCCGCCCTCGGCCGCAGCACGCTCAGCCCAGACCCAAGTCGCTCTGACTGTATGCCTGGTAGTACGGCAGCCCCGCCTTCTCCACCGCCGGAGCGGCCCCGCGCTCGACGATCACCGCGACGCCGACGACCTCGGCCCCGGCCTCCCGCAGCGCCTCGACGGCGGTGAGCACCGACCCGCCGGTGGTGGAGGTGTCCTCCACGGCCAGCACCCGGCGCCCGGCGACGTCCGGCCCCTCCACGCGGCGCTGCAACCCGTGCGCCTTGCCGGTCTTGCGCACGACGAACGCGTCCAGGCGGCGCCCGCGCGCGGCTGCGGCATGCAGCATGGCCGTGGCCACCGGGTCCGCACCGAGGGTGAGGCCGCCGACGGCGTCGTACTCCAGGTCGGCGGTGAGGTCGAGCATCACCTGGCCGGCCAGCGGCGCGGCTTCACCGTCCAGCGTGATGCGGCGCAGATCGACGTAGTAGTCGGCCTCCTGCCCGGAGGAGAGGATCACCTTGCCGTGCACCACGGCCTTGTCCTTGATCTGCCGCAGCAGGGCATCACGCACGTCGTTCATGGGCCCGAGCCTATCGAGCCCAGCTCACCTGGCCACCGGCCGCCGCTCACCTAGCCACCGGCCGCCGCCAGGACCACGTCGTACTGATCTCCAGCGGCGCGATCGGGGTGACCAGCGCCGGATGGGTGTTCAGCCCGTTGGGCGGGCCCGACTGGGGCTCCACACAGACCGCGTCCCGCTCCTCGTCGTAGAGCACCACCCACTCGGCCCGGCTGGTCACCCTGACCTCCAGCTCGCCCGGCCAGGTGAGGGTGACGTCTACACCGTCGGGCATGCCGAAGCAGTCGTCCCACGGGCGCGGCAGCGGAGCGATGCGGCGGCCGGTGGGCAGGTGATCGGCGCCGCGCTCCTCCTGCCAGCCCGGCTCGAAATCCACTTGGGCCTCTTGCCCGTCCGCGCTGAGGGTGCGGCGGAACCAGGGGTGCCAGCCCGCCTGGGCGGGGAAGGAGTCGGACGCCGTCTCCACGCCGAGCGTGAGGGTGAGGGAGCCGCCGTCCTCCGCGAGCTCGGCCAGCTGGGTGACCGTCCCGGACCACGGCCACGGGTCACCCAGCTCCCAGACGAACGCGGCGGTGCGCGCGTCCCTGCTGACGGTGCGCCAGCTCCCCTCGCGGGCGAAGCCGTGCAGGGCGTGCGGCGGATCGTTGACCGGCAGCTGATAGGTCTCGGCCCCGTCGCGGAAGCGCCCGTGGTCCGTGCGGCCGCACCACGGCACCATCACGAAAGCCGGACGGGCGAGAAGCTCGGTGCCGTCTACGTCGATGGAGGCGATCTGACAGCCGTCCGCGGGCTGGAACCGCACCTGAGTGCCCCCGGCGGTCAGCCGGACGTCGTTACGCGTGCTCACGAGGGGAGCGTAGTGCGCGCTGCTCCGGCGGTTCAGCTGGCGCGGAGACCGGTGGGCGGCACCGCGTTCCTGCCCCGGGTACGGCGGCTCGCTGCCGCACCCGACGCGCCCGCCGGACGGGGCACGGTCCGCCCGGAGAGCGGTGTGGGCGCGGAGCCCCACTCCACCGGATGCTCACGCACGGGTCTTGTCGCTCCGCCGCGCCTCGCATACGTTCGCCTCTCCAGACGCCGGGGAGGTCGCACATGAGCACACCCCACGCGGGCCGCCGCGAGGAGGCGGACGTCATCGTCGTGGGCGCGGGCCTGGCCGGGCTGGTGGCCACCTACGAACTGGCCCGGGCCGGGCGGCGCGTCATCGTCGTGGACCAGGAGAGCGAGGCCAACCTCGGCGGCCAGGCGTTCTGGTCGCTGGGCGGCCTGTTCCTGGTGGACAGCCCCGAGCAGCGGCGCATGGGCATCAAGGACTCCCCGGAGCTGGCCCTGTCCGACTGGCTGGGCTCGGCCGCGTTCGACCGCGAGCGCGAGGACCACTGGCCGCGCCAGTGGGCCCGCGCCTACGTGGACTTCGCGGCCGGGGAGAAGCGGGCCTACCTGCACGCGCTCGGGCTGCGCGTCATGCCCACGGTGGGCTGGGCCGAACGCGGCGCGGGCACGGCCACCGGCCACGGCAACTCCGTGCCGCGCTTCCACCTCGCCTGGGGCACCGGCCCGGAGGTGGTGCGCGTCTTCCGCGAACCCGTGCTGGCCGCGGCCGAACGCGGGCTGGTCACCTTCCGGTACCGCCACCAGGTGGACGACCTGATCGTGGCGGACGGTGCCGCTGTCGGCGTGCGCGGCACGGTGCTCGCCGCCTGCGCACAGCCGCGCGGGGTGGCCTCGTCGCGGGAAGCGGCCGGGGAGTTCGCACTGCGCGCGCAGGCTGTCATCGTCACCTCCGGCGGCATCGGCGGTAACCAGGCCCTCGTGCGCGACAACTGGCCCACCGGGCGGCTGGGTCCGGCACCGGCGTCGATGATCACCGGCGTCCCCGCGTACGTGGACGGGCGCATGCTGCGCATCACCGAGGACGCGGGCGGCTCGATCGTCAACCGCGACCGCATGTGGCACTACACCGAGGGCATCCGCAACTGGGACCCCATCTGGCCCGACCACGCCATCCGCATCATCCCCGGCCCGTCCTCCCTCTGGCTGGACGCGACCGGACGCCGCCTCCCCGTCCCCCTGTTCCCGGGCCACGACACCCTCGGCACGCTGCGGCACATCACCGGCACCGGGCACGACCACACCTGGTTCGTGCTCACCCGCTCCATCGTGGAGAAGGAGTTCGCGCTCTCCGGCTCCGAGCAGAACCCCGACATCACCGGCAAGGACCTGCGCCAGGTGCTCGGCCGCACGCGCCACGGCGCCCCCGGCCCGGTGCGGGCGTTCCTCGACCACGGCGCGGACTTCGTCGTCCGCCGCACCCTGCGCGACCTGGTGGACGGCATGAACGCCCTCGTCCCCGAACCGGCGCTGGAGTACGCCCAGGTGGAGCGGGAAGTCATCGCGCGCGACCGCGAGGTGGGCAACCCGTACTCCAAGGACCTCCAGCTGATGTCCGTGCGCAACGCCCGCGCCTACTGGCCGGACAAGCTCACCCGCGTCGCCAAGCCGCACCGCCTGCTCGACCCGGCGCACGGCCCGCTCATCGCCGTCCGCCTGCACCTGCTCACCCGCAAAACACTCGGCGGCCTGGAGACGACGCTGGACTCCCAGGTCGTCCGCCCCGACGGCACCCCGTTCGCCGGGCTGTACGCGGCCGGAGAGGTCGCCGGATTCGGCGGTGGCGGCGTCCACGGCTACCGCGCGCTGGAGGGCACGTTCCTCGGCGGCTGCGTCTTCTCCGGCCGCGCCGCGGGCCGCGCCCTGGCCAGGCAGCTGCCGTGACCGGCCGGTGGAAGGGCGGCCGGATGGACGCGTCCGTCCGGCGGCGGCCGGGTAGGGCGGGCATCTGGAGCGAGCGAGCCCGACGGGCTGCCAGGGCCGGGTGGGGTGTTGTCCGGAGTGCCGAAGGGCCGGAGTGCCGGTGCGCGAAGGCGCACGGGGGCTTCGGGTGGCCGGGGAGCAGTAGCGGCCCGGGCCTATCCGGTGGCCGCGCCCTGAGGTCGTACACGGCACGCCGGTGTCGCCGAGACCACAGCCGGGGCGGCCCAGCACCTGATTCCATAACGACATCCGTTTTCATATACGCTCTCCAGCGCCCCGTCCCCGAGCCACTCCAGGAGAGCCCCATGGCCGTGCCCAAGCGCAAGATGTCCCGCAGCAACACCCGTCACCGGCGCGCACAGTGGAAGGCCACCCGCCCCCAGCTCGTCCCGATCACCGTGGACGGCGCCTCCTACCTCGTCCCCCAGCACCTGGTGAAGGCGTACCAGCGCGGCCTGTTGCACCCGGAGGGCTGACTCCCCGCCACCCCACACACCTCGCATCACCGCAACGGGTGACCCCTTGACCGCGCCGCAGCCAAGGGGCCACCTGCACTCCGCACATCCGTGCCCCGCCAGATCCCGGGACGACGCCCTCCCGGACCCGGCGGGGCACACCCTTGCCGGGCGCACCGCGAGCGCCGTACAGTGGACACACCACTTGGGCAATTGCCCAAGGCGAACGCCCAACCACGCTGGAGCCCGCATGCCTGCCTCCCGTCCCGCGCCCGCCTCCGCTGACCGGGGCCGGGAGGTGCGCCAGCGCCTGCTCGCGGCAGCGGCCGAGCTGATCGCGGAACGCGGGTGGGCCGCCGTCAGCACGCGGATGGTCGCCGAGCGCGCGGGTGTGGGCGCGGGCCTCGTTCACTACCACTTCGCCTCACTGCGAACCCTGCTGTCCGAGGCCGCCCTGACCAGCGTCAGCGGCCTGGTCACCGAACTGCCCGCCCTGCTCGCCGACGCCCCGGCGCTCGACACCGGTCTGCACCGCCTGCTCGGCGCACTCGACGGCTACTCGGGCACCGACACCACCTCACTCCTCTTCAGCGAGACCTACCTCGCCGCCGCCCGCGACCCGGACCTCGCCCAGCGCCTCGCCACCGTCCTCACCGATGCCCGCGAGCGCGTCGCCGACTGGCTGCGCGGCCACGCCGTGCCCGACCCCGAGCAGACCGCCGCCGTGCTCACCGCCGCGCTCGACGGCGTCATGCTGCACCGCCCGCTGGACCCGGGCCTGACGTCCGCCACCGTCGCCCCCGTCCTGCGTCGCGCCCTCCTCCACCCCACCCACCACTCCTCCCACACGGAAGGCAGGTGACCCTCATGCCGAAGGCCGTGATCTGCGGCGCGGGCATCACCGGACTCGCTCTCGCCCACCAACTCGACACCACCGGCTGGGACGTCGTCGTCCTGGAAAAAGCCCCCGCACCCCGGCCCCAGGGCTACATGATCGACTTCTTCGGCCCCGGCTACGACGCCGCCGAGGCGATGGGCGTCCTGCCCCGGCTGCGTGAGCTGAGCTACACCGTTCAGGAGGCCGCCTACGTGGACGCGCACGGCCGCCGCCGCGCCGGTCTCGACTACGCCCGCTTCTCCCGCTCCGTGGGCGGCCGCGTGCTGAGCATCATGCGTCCCGATCTCGAACAGGCGCTGCGCGAGCACCTGAGCGCCGACGTCGAGCTGCGCTTCGGCACCTCCCCCACCGCCGTCGAGGACACCGGCGACACCGTCCACGTCACCCTCACCGACGGCACCGTGGAGCGCGCCGACCTGCTCGTCGGCGCCGACGGCGTCCACTCCACCGTGCGCCGCCTGGCCTTCGGCCCCGAACACCAGTACCTGCGCCACCTCGGCTTCCACACCGCCGCGTTCACCTTCGAGGACCCCGAGCTGCACGCCCGCCTGGGCCCCCGCTTCACCCTCACCGACACCGTGAACCGCCAGCTGGGCTGCTACGGGCTGCGCGATGGCCGCGTCGCCGCGTTCGCCGTCCACCGCACCCGCGACACCGCGCTCCCCGACGACCCCCGGGCCGCCCTCCGCCGCGCCTACGGCACCCTCGGCTGGGCGGTGCCCCGCGCGCTGGACCGCTGCCCGCCCGCGTCGGACCTCTACTACGACCACGTCGCGCAGACGCTCGTCCCGCAGTGGACGCGCGGCCGTATCACCCTGCTCGGCGACGCCGCCTACGCCGTGTCCCTCCTCGCCGGCCAGGGCGCCTCACTCGGCGTCGCGGGCGCCACCCGGCTGGCCCACGAGCTGGCGGCCACCCCCGACCTGCCCACCGCCCTGGCCCGCTTCGAGCACACCTGGCGCCCCACCATCACCCACCGCCAGCACGTGGCCCGCCGCACCGCCCGCTGGTTCCTCCCCGCCTCCCGCCCCCAACTCCTGCTCCGCCGCCTCTTCCTCCACGCCACCGCGCTCCCCGCCGTCGCCAACCGCCTCACGAAGTCGATCGCGGGCCAGCCGGTCTCCGGGGTTACCCCCCACTGACGAGGCCCGCGTGCGCCGAACCGCCCACCGCGCGATCATCGGTACATGACCACCGAGCTCCACCTGGCCCAGCAGCCGGAGGCCGACGCCCTGCTCAGCCGCAGCCCGCTCGCCGCCCTCATCGGCATGCTCCTGGACCAGCAGATCCCCATGGAGTGGGCCTTCACCGGCCCCCACACCATCGCCGAGCGTCTGGGCACCGACGACCTGGACGCCCACCAGATCGCCGCCTACGACCCGGAAGCCTTCGCCGACCTCCTCGCCACCACACCCGCCGTCCACCGCTACCCAGGTTCCATGGCGAAGCGCGTCCAGCAGCTGTGCCAGTACCTCATCGACCACTACGACGGCGACGCCTCCGCCGTCTGGCGCACCGCCACCACCGGCCAGGAGCTGCTGAAACGCCTGAACGCCCTCCCCGGCTACGGCAAGCAGAAGTCCCAGATCTTCCTGGCCCTCCTCGGCAAGCAGCTGGACGTCACCCCCGACGGCTGGCGCGAAGCGGCGGGCCCCTACGGCGAGGAAGGCTCCCACCGCTCCGTGGCCGACATCCACGACCCCGAGTCCCTCGCCAAGGTCCGCGCCTACAAACAACAAGCGAAGGCCGCCGCGAAAGCAGCCAAGTCCCCCTGACTCCGCCCCGTTGGCGTCACAGCTCAGCCCATGTCACCCCCGCACGGGCACGCCCGCGCACGCGTGCGCGAAGCCGGCATGGCAGGGCCGCCGCACGCTCAGCGGGTTGCGCCCACCGGACTCCCAGACTCATGAAGCCCGAGGCTAGGGAAGCAGGTTTCGACGAGAAGCCTCAGGGGTGGGCGCCGGGGCCGTTGCCGGGGCCAGCGAGCTGGGTCGGGGAGAGAGTGGTGACGTCCTCGCCCTCTTCCAGCAGCGTTCTGGCCGGGCCGATGATGAGTGGGTCCGCCTCACCGACGGCGTCCGGGTCCTTGCTGCCGTAGTCGCACAGCAGCAGGAGGTGGCGTATCGCTTCCAGCCTGCCGCGCCGCTTGTCGTTGCTCTTCACCACCGTCCAGGGCGCGTGGGTGGTGTCCGTGACCCGGAACATATCGACCTTGGCCCGCGTATAGGCATCCCACAGGTCCAGGGATGCCATGTCCGTGGGCGACAGTTTCCACTGCCGGACAGGGTCAACCTGCCGGATAGCGAACCGGGTGCGCTGTTCACTGCGGGAGACGGAGAACCAGAACTTCACCAGCAGGATGCCGTCCTCGGTGAGCATCTGCTCGAACAGCGGTGCCTGCTGGAGGAAGTGCTCGTATTGCGCCGGGGTACAGAAGCCCATGACACGCTCCACACCGGCGCGGTTGTACCAGGAACGGTCGAAGAAGACGATCTCCCCGGCGGAGGGCAGATGCGTGACGTACCGCTGGAAATACCACTGGCCGGCCTCGCGCTCAGTGGGCTTCTCCAGCGCCACCACACGGGCTCCGCGCGGGTTGAGACGTTCGGTGAACCGCTTGATGGTGCCGCCCTTGCCCGCGGCGTCCCGCCCTTCGAACAGGATGATGACCCGCTGGCCGGTCTCCCGCACCCACTTCTGGAGCTTGAGCAGCTCGATTTGCAGGATGCGCTTCTCCCGCTCGTACGCCTTGCGCTTGAGCTTGCTGCTGTAGGGATAGTTCTCCTGCCACGTCTTGACGGGCTGCCCGTCCGCGTCCAGGAGGATGGGCTGCTCGGGCCGGGCGTCGTCCACCTGCAACCCGCGCAGCAGCCGCTCTTCCGGATCGACGTTGCGCTCCACGTTGACACCCTGCCCCATCCCGGCTCCCTTTTTCTCCCCGGCTCCGCTGGCACTCTTGCCCCGCAACCCCGCGACCACACCCTGGCCGCCAGCCGCCTACCCGTGGTCCCTCCACACCTGCCTCGTACGCCTCACCCCATCAGGCTTGCGCCCACGTCCGGTGACGCACCCTTGACCCGCAGCTGAGCGCCGCTTCGGAGCGGGAGGTAGCCCGGAGGTGCGTCTCGGGCCACCCCTGCCACCCCTCAGGGAGAAACGTCTATAGAGAAGACGACCCGATCGCCCGAGGAGGGGTTGATTGACTCGTTCAGCCCCCACAGCCGACCCCATTGAGGAGCCCAGGACAAGTTCTGGGTCAGGCGTGGCGCCATGGTGAAAACGTGTGGCTCGTCTCCCGGTTTCGCGTAGTGAATACAGCTATAGGCCAAGGGGCTGCTCGCAGGCACGTCGCTCCAGCCGTCAGGACATCGTCCGGCCATGTAGAAACGGCCGTTGCCATCTGCGGCGACTCCCTGCATCGACCACACCGGTGTGGTGTAGGCCGACCAAGCCTTAGTACTTCCGATCTGGCTTCCGTCGTCTGCCCGAGGGAGTGCCATTGCGGCGTTGAGCGGCCACCGGATGATGCGACCACCGGCTTTATCGGTTCGGAATTCGCCGGAGACCAGAGTGTCAGTTTTCGCGCCTTGACGATCAAGGCTCAGCGAACTGAGGCAGACCACTTCGCCGGTTCCAGGGGTACATTTGCGGGGGTTAGCGTCGGCCGTCCCTGTCCAGTAGCGGCCGATCAAGGGCATCGCCCACTGGTGCCAGCGAGCCGAGGAGGAGGCTCCCTTGACCCCCACCTCACCGGATATGGTGTTCACCTTCCAGAGGTGACGCATGTCGTAAACAAGCAGTTCGCCGCCATTGGCGACGAACAGCCGTTTTCCGTACCACACCATGCCGTCCGCATGGATGTTGGGTGTGGGCATGAAGGAACCGTTGTCCGTGGGGGTGACTAGGAACACATGACCATAACTGACAGTCCTGTTATTGTTTTCGACAATGGAGACGCGAGCATACTCGTCTTTACTACCATCGACGCCATGGAACCACGAGGCCAGGTATAGATGGTGACCGTTGTAGGTCCCCCCGGGCGTAGCGTCATGACTTGCCGTCAGCCCTTGAGGCATCCACCCCCCTTGCTCGCTGTCATAGTTCGAGGTGGTGTCATCGGTGCGATCCCAACAGAAGCCGTCGGGGATGTACCGGGAGTTGAGCTTGGTCGGGTGACAGGGGTCGGGAGAGCCCCGGTGTTGTGCGGACTGCGCCACGGAGAGTGGTGACACCTTGGTCACGGTCTTCGTGCGCTCCACTGCCGCCACGGCGTTCTTCAGGTCTGCCCAGACAGCGTCCGTGGTCTTCAGCCGGAACTTGTCGTAGGTCTGCCGGGGCAGGGCGGTCAACGGAGTCGCCGCAGAGGCGCTCGGAGCGGTGATGAGGTTACCGACGAGCATGGCGAGGGCGACGAACAAGGCCCCCAGCACCCGTGAGCCGGGTGTGTTAACTCTCTTTGGGGGGATCCCCAGTCTGAACAATGTCACAGCAGCTTCATGGGGCCTGGGAACCTTGGTCAACGTTCTCCCCTTCGCTCGATCGCCTCCGCCACACCATCTCACCTACCTCTGACAGTGATCATGTGAGTGGTGGTTCTGCTGATGAGACTGACTCGCCCTCTGACTGACGTCGTTGACTGTCCTGTTTGGGATTTGTCGGCTCGTCGGCGGGGCCACCACGCACGCGGCCGGACGGGCGCTTGTGACCTCATAGGAGCTTGGTCGAGAAACCCCGTCACTGTCTTGTCCACCCGCCCGACCGGCGCGTGCCGCCCTCGGCTCGGACAAGCAGCAAGGACGGACATGACCAGCATGACGCACGACGGCCCGGAGATCACCGGCGGAGTCGACACCCACGGCCTGACCCATCACGCGGCCGTGATCGACCCGCTCGGCCGACACCTGGCGGACCGGGAGTTCGCCGCGACCGCCCGCGGTTACCGGGACCTCCTGGACTGGACGCGCGCCCACGGCACGCTGACCGTGGTCGGTGTGGAGAGCACCGGAGCCTACGGGGCCGAACTCGCCCGGGTCCTGACGGCGGCCGGTGTCACGGTCATCGACGTCGACCGGCCGGACCGCAAGACGAGGCGGATGAAGGGCAAGTCCGATCCGATCGACGCATACGCGGCCGCGACGGCCGTGGCCTCCGGACGGGCCACCGGCATACCGAAAAGCCGGGACGGCGTGGTCGAGGCCGTGCGGGTGTTGCGGGTCGCGCACCGCAGCGCGGTCAAAGCGCGCACCCAGGCCATGAACCAGATCCGTAACCCGCTGGTGACCGCCCCGGCGATGCTGCGTGAGCAGGTCGCGGACCTGGACCGGGCCGCCCTGATACGCACCCTGGCCCGGCTGCGGCCCGGCGACGATGTGTCCCGTCCCCTGGCGGCGACGCGGGCTTCGCCGCGGCGTCTGGCCCGCCGCTACCAGGCGATGGAGGTGGAGATCGCCGAGCTCGACACCGAGATCGGCCCCCTGGTCAAGCAGGCGGCCCCGGCCCTGCTGGAACTGTTTGGTGCCCGGACCGGAGACCGCCGGCCAACTGCTGGCATCAGCCGGAGACAACCCCGAGCGCCTGCGCTCGGGAGGGGGCATTCGCGCACCTGGCCGGTGTCGCCCCGATACCGGCCTCCTCCGGCCGCACCCACCGCCACCGCCTCAACCGCGGCGGCGACCGGGCCGCCAACAACGCCCTGCCCACCATCGTGCTGATCCGCATGCGCTACGACGCACGCACCCGCGCCTACGTCGAACGCCGCACCAAGGAAGGACTGTCCAAGAAAGACATCATGCGCTGCCTCAAGCGATTCGTCGCCCGCGAGATCTACCGCGCCCTGACCAGCACACCAACCGAACGCATCACCCAAACCGACCTCGCTCCTGCGGATTGACATCCATAGGAGCATCTCTCAGGTGGGGGACGAAGACGATCGCCTACAGGTACGGTGCCGATGGCACGACAGCTGTGAAGGGGTGGTGCTGGGGTCGTTTGGACTGTGTGGTGCCGATGCTTCAAGCGTGCAGTGAGCACCTCAAGGAGAGCTCGAACGGGCAGGTGCGGGCTGCTCTACCCAAAAGACGGCCCCGGCACCCGGATGCGGTGATCTAAAGCCGGGCCGGTGAGAGGGTAGCGCTGACGCGGCGGCTGCTGTACTTCGCTGCTCGCAGACACGAAGAAGCCCCCTCTGGAACGATCCCGAGGGGGCTTTGAGCTGATGCGCGCTCGGCAGGATTCGAACCTGCAACCTTCTGATCCGTAGTCAGATGCTCTATCCGTTAAGCTACGAGCGCTTGTTCCGGTCCCGGTGGGTTCCCGCCGGGGCGGCGTTGCGGGGACAACATTACATGACCTGCGGCTAGGGGCGAAATCCGTTCACGACTCCCCCTCTGAGCTGCGGAAACACGCCGAGAACGCGAAAGCCCCCGCCACGCGGCGAGGGCTTTGGTGATCTTGACGATCGAGCGGAGGCTGAGGGATTTGAACCCTCGATGGGGTGATAGCCCCAAACCGCATTAGCAGTGCGGCGCCATAGACCAGACTAGGCGAAGCCTCCCGACACTCCGCGGGGACGCGGGGTGTGCGCAGATGATGGCACAGCCGGTGGGGCTGCTGCCAATCGCCGCCCAGAGTACCCGGGCGGCGGCGCGACGAGCAAAGCGCTTCGGTGCCCGGCGAAGGGCTCCGGTGGGGGTGGTGTTCCCGGTGAGTGTGGTGCCCCGGGACGTGAGGGGGGCGGTGGTGCTCGGCGAGGGGTGAGGGGCCAGGCGGCCGTGGTGCTCGGCGAGCGGTGACGGGTTCCGGTGGCCGTGGTGCTCCCGTGGAGTGCGGTGCTCGCGGAGCCAGGGCGGGGCCAGCCCGTGGGGTGGGTTTCTCAGCCCGGCGGGGGCGGCTCCCTCGTCCCTTCGGGTGCCGTTCCTCCCGGTTGCGCTACCACGGGGGAGGTGGAGCGTTAAGGGTGTGGGGTCGTTTTCGGACTCCACACATGAGGGAGCGTTCCATGTTGCGTCGTACCGCCACCGTTGTCGGTCTCACTGCCGCGCTCGCCGCCGTGAGTGGGGCACCCGCGCTGGCCTGTCCGCCACCGGCGAAGGCCGACCGGCTCGTCATCACCTACCAGGAGTCGCCGACCGCGCCGGTCGAGCGCTTCGTGCTGGAGTGTCACCCGGCGGGTGGGAATCACCCGCAGGCCAAGGAGGCGTGCGCGGCCGTGGAGCGGGCGTCGGGGGACCGGGCGGCGCCGAGCGTGTGGGAGCCGGTGGGTGAGCACCAGATGTGCACGCAGATCTACGGCGGTCCGCAGACGGCGCGGATCACCGGGGAGTGGCGCGGGCGCGCGGTGGATGCCCGGTTCAGCCGGGACAACGGGTGTGAGATCCACCGGTGGGAGCGGCTGACCCCGGCACTGCCCGAGGTGCGCTGAGCAACGGCCCGCCCCTGGTCGCCGGAGCCGCTCACTGGCGGAGTGCGCTCACTGGCGGGCTCGCGCTCACGGTCCGCCCGGGGGTCGCTGACCGGTTGCTCGGCGTGCGCTGACCCCGTTGGGGGCACCCTGCGCCGGGTAATATCCGCATTACCCGGATGTACCGAGAGTGGTTGGGCATGTCCGCATCCGGGAGCGCCGCGAGTCGGCGATCTGCGGCTCAGGAGGGGCGATTTCATCCGGCCTGGGTGGGTGGCAGCGGCTTCGTGTGGGGTTCGCAGGGGGTGCGTGTGGGCTTCGTACGGACTTGCCCCGGTGTTGACGTCGGCGGAATCTCCCAGGCTTCGCGTCCGCTCTGGCGCGGTGGTTGGCTCCCCGTAGACTCCCTGGGGTGACCCGCCCGGACCACGCCGACCGACGGCTCGGGCTTCCACAGGCACTGCAGGGAGGAACGCCGACGTGAGCAGCAGGCCGTCCCGAGGCGCTGCTCGCCTCGCCGCCATACTCGACGCGCTGCCGGACGCGCTGCTGCTCGTCAACGCCAACGGCACCGTCGTGAACGCCAACAGCATCGCCCTGGAGGTCTTCGAGACCCCGGGTACCGCGCTCGTCGGACGGGGGCTGCTCGACCTGCTGCCCGCCTTCGACTCCAAGCGCATCCCCGGGTCGATGCGCCGGCCCGACGAACAGGTGGAGGGGCGGCAGCCACCCACGCGCATGATGGCGCGCCGCACGAACGGTGACGCGTTCCCCGTCGAGGTGACGAGCGCGAACCTGGCGGACGGACGCACCCCGTACGAGTCGTCGTTCGAGGCGGCCTACGCCGACCATGGCAACTCCTACACGGGCAACGAGCTGCTGATGCTCGTCGTGCGTGACCTCACCGGCACGCTGGACACCGAGGCCGAGCTGGCCCGGCAGCAACGGCAAACGGAGATGATCCTGCGCGCGGCGGCCGAGGGCGTCATCGGGACGGACACCGAAGGCCGCGTCGTGCTGGTCAACCCGGCGGCGGCCACGATCCTGGGCTACCGCGCCAGTGATCTGGGCGGTCAGGAGCTGCACCCGCTGGTGCACCACTCGCGCCCGGACGGTTCCCCGCTGCCGTACGACGAGACGCCGCTGGCCGACACCCTGCGTTCGGGCCGCAAGCACCGGGTACGCAACCAGGTGCTGTGGGCCAAGGACGGGCGCGCGGTGCCGGTGGACATCACCACGGCTCCGGTCCGCGACGGCGATCAGCTCGTCGGCGCCGTCCTGACCTTCACCGACCGGCGTCCCCTGGACTCGCTGACCGCCCGGCACGAGCAGCTGCTCGCCGTCGTGGACGACGCCCTGCGGGGGCCGCTGGAGGAGCTGCGCCGCGAGCTGGGCGGGCTGGCCGCCGACCCGGCCGGGCAGCTGTGGCCGGAGGCGAACCAGGTCCTGCACCACCTGTCCGCCGGGTACACGCGGATGACGACGCTCGTCGACAACGTGCTGGGCTTCCAGCGGCTGGAGACGGGCCGGGACAAGCTGGAGCCGCGACAGGTGGCGCTGGACGCGGTGGTCTCCGCGGGCGTCGAGGGCGCGATCGAGCTGATCGGGCCGGGGCGGGCGCAGTTCGCGGTGCACGCGCCGCCGGTGCAAGCCGTGGTTGACCCGGAGCGGCTGGCGCTGGCGCTCGCGCACCTCATCGCGGACGTCGCCGGGGTGGACGCCACCGGGAACGCCGTCACGCCCGGCGGCGGCTCCGGGGACTCCACGATCGTCGTCGCGGCGGCCAAGCGCGGTGGGGAGGAGCCCGTCGCCCGCATCGAGGTGCGGGGACCGTACGGGGGTGGCAGCCCGGTGCACCAGCCGGTCGTGCGCGGTGTCGTGCGGCTGCACGGCGGCGTGTTGCAGACGCACGAGCTGCCCGGTGCGTCCGGTGGCAGCGCGTTCGTGCTGGAGGTACCACTCGGCGAGGTGGACGAGAGCCTGACGCCGCCACCGCCAGCCACGGCGGACAAGCCGGAGGCGGAACCGGAGCTCGCGGACGGCGGCGAGCCGGAGGCGCCCCGGGCCGGACAGGAGGACGCCGGGCACCCGGACGCCGGGCGGGAGGACGCCGGGCACCCGGACGCCGGTGCCGCCCGCACGGATCTGGTGCCCGCGCCGCCGACCGGACGGCGGGCCCGCCGCGCGCTGGGTGCGCCCACCGGGGAAGGCGCGGAAGCCGACGCCACGGGGCTCATCCCCGAGCAGGCGGCCCCCGGCACGGGCCGACGTGGCCGCCGCGCCAAGCCCGCCCCCGCAGGTGAGGGCACGCCGGACGCACCGCGGCGGCGCACCCCGTTCGCGCTGCCGCCCGCCGACGCCGACCGGAGCCCCGCGCCGCCGCAGCCCCCCGCCGAACTCCACCCCGGCTACCCCGTGCCCGGCGCTCCCGTACCACCGCAGGGCTTGGCGACTCCCGCCCCGGGCCAGCCACCGCACCCCCAGCCGGGCACGCCGGCCCACCCGGACGCCCCCGCCACCCCGGCCCCGCCCGGCGCCCCTGGCGCGCACGCCGACCCCGGCCCCCACGCCGACCCGGAGGCCCCGCACCCACCCGGCG
>NZ_JAEVFI010000042.1 GCF_019303495.1 Streptomyces sp. JJ66
GGCGCGCGCCGTGCCCGCGCAGGGCACGCCCGCGGCCCGCGAGGCGCGCACCGGGGCGCTTCCGGCGCCGCGGGGCGGCTGACGGGCGCCGCTGGCCGCGAGCGGTGCGCCCCACCGCGTCAGCCCAGGTCCAGCGGGTCGATGAGCAGACGCACCGGCGGGCCCTCCCGGCGGGCCAGCCGCGCGGCCTGCGCCGTCTTGAGCGCCGTGGCCAGCGCCGCGCCCCGGCCCGGCGGGACGCGCACGAGCATCCGCTCCCACACCTGCCCCGGTGGCGGATCACCGACGCGGCGCGGGCGGCCCGGCGCGAGAACGGGCAGCGGCACCGGGCCCAGCAGCTCCGCCTGAGCGGGCAGCTCGGCGGTGGCGAGGAACGCGGCCACCGCCTTAGGCTGCCCGCTGACGGACGCCATGCGGGAGACCGGCGGGTAGCCCAGCTCGGCCCGGTCAGCCAGCTCGCGCGCGGCGTGGCCGTCCGGGTCCCAGCGCACGAGGGCCTGCACCGGGCGCAGCGCGGGCTCGGCGAGGACCACCACCATGCCGCCCGCGGACTGCGGACGCACCAGCGCGGAGGCGGCCAGCCAGCGCCGCAGCGCCTCCTCCTCGGCCCGCAGATCGGGGCGGCCCAGCAGCGCCCACCCGTCCAGCAGCAGCGCCGCCGCGTACCCGGAACCCTCCGGCACCGGTTCGGCGCCCGGGGTGCTGACCACCAGCGCCGGGCGGTCGGGCACGGTGGCCAGTACGTGGTCCCGGCCCGAGGTCCGCACGGCCACGCCCGAAAACGCCCGGCCCAGCTCCTCCGCGGTACGCCGGGCGCCCACGACACTGGCCCGCAGCCGTGCCGTACCGCACTCCGGGCAGCGCCAGTGCGGTGCCTGCCGCCCGCACCAGCCGCAGCGCAGCTCCTCGGCCGCGCCCGGGGCCGTCAGCGGGCCGTGGCAGTGGGCACAGCGCGCTGGTTCCCGGCACCGCTCGCAGGCCAGCCGGGGCACGTAGCCACGGCGCGGCACCTGGACGAGCACCGGCCCGGCGGCCAGGGCGTCCCGGGCGGTCTGCCAGGCGAGCGTGGGCAGGCGGGCGGTACGGGCGGCGGCGTCCCGGGCCTCGTCCAGCTCCGAGACGGTCCGCACCAGCGGGGCGAGGGAGCGCACGGTGTCCCGGCTCGCCGTCAGCGGGCGGGCCCACCCCGCCTGTAGCAGGCGGGCGGCCTCGACGGTGCGGGTGTGGCCGCCCAGCAGCAGCGCGGTGCCCTCGTGCGCGGCGCGCAGCATCAGCACCTCGCGGGCGTGCGGCTGGGGGGCGTGGTCGTCGCGGTGGGCGGTGTCGCCGTCGTCCCACAGCGCGACCAGGCCAAGACGCTGGACGGGGGCGAACATGGCGGCGCGGGTGCCGACCACCAGCCGCACCGCGCCCCGGCTGACCGCCAGCCAGCGCCGGTAGCGTGCCTCCGGCCCGGCGTCGGCGGTGAGCAGCACGTGGTGACCGGCGCCGAGCAGCGCGGTGCAGGCGGCGTCGAGGCGGGCGGCGCTACGGCCGTCGGGCAGCACCGCCAGCGCGCCACGGCCGGAGGCGAGTGCGGCCACCAGCGCTCTGGCCAGCTCCTCGGGCCAGCCGGGCCCTGGCAGCGCCGTCCACACCGCGCGGGGGGTGCCGCCGGTGGCGAGGGCGCCGAGGAACGCGGAACCCTGCGGATAGCGTGCCCAGCCGCCCGGCTCGGGCGCGGCCGGCGGGGGCTGCGGCGCCTGGGGCGGGCGCGGCGCGCTCTTCTCGGCGCGGGCCATGCGGGGCGGGACGGCGAGCTGCACGACGTCGGCGAGGGCGCCCGCGTAGCGGTCCGCCACGGCGCGGCACAGGTCCAGCAGGGCGGGGGTGAGGACGGGCTCCGGGGAGAGCACCTGGGCCAGCGGGGCCAGGGTGCCGGGGAAGTCGCTCTCGGCACGGCGCTCGACGACGAAGCCGTTGATCAGCTTGCCGCCCTCGCGGCGGCCTTCGCGCTCCCCCGCGCCGAAGCGGACCCGGACGCGGACACCGGGGCGGGCCTCGTCGGCCATCGCGGCGGGCACGGCGTAGTCGAAGTAGCGGTCGAGGTGGACCAGGCCCTTGTCCACCAGGACCCGGGCGACGGGCAGCTCCTCGGCGAGGGCCGCGCCGCGCCAGGTGCGGGGCCTGGCCCGCCCGGCGCGCTGGGTCGTGCGCACCGTTTCCCTGATGAGGGCGAGCTGTTCGCCCGCCTCCGCCGGGGGGTCGTCCTCCCCCCGGGTGTCGTCGCTGGTCACGCGTTCAGTCTTAACAGACGGCACGGACAGGGCGGCCCCGCGCTGAGGGCTGCCGCCGGGCCCGGGCGTGGCCCGGTCCCGGCGTTGCCTGAGGCGCCCGGCAGGCGGCGGCATGGGCCGCGCCCCGGTGTGCGCAGCCGCCGGACGGGCTGGTGGTACGGCCCGTCCGGCGGCTGGCGGTGGTGTGGTCCCCGCGGTTACTGGCCCGCGGCGGCGCGGAGGGCTTCGACGCGGTCGGTGCGCTCCCAGGTGAAGTCGGGCAGATCACGGCCGAAGTGACCGTAGGCGGCGGTCTCGGCGTAGATCGGCCGCAGCAGGTCCAGGTCGCGGATGATCGCGGCCGGGCGGAGGTCGAATACCCCGGTGATGGCCTGCTCGATGCGGGCCTCGTCCACCGTGTTGGTGCCGAAGGTCTCCACGAACAGGCCGACCGGCTCCGCCTTGCCGATCGCGTACGCCACCTGCACCTCGCAGCGGGCGGCGAGCCCGGCGGCGACGACGTTCTTCGCCACCCAGCGCATCGCGTACGCGGCGGAGCGGTCCACCTTGGAGGGGTCCTTGCCGGAGAAGGCGCCGCCGCCGTGGCGGGCCATGCCGCCGTAGGTGTCGATGATGATCTTGCGGCCGGTCAGGCCCGCGTCGCCCATCGGGCCGCCGATCTCGAAACGGCCGGTCGGGTTCACCAGCAGCCGGTAGCCCTCGGTGTCCAGCTTGATGCCGTCCTCGACGAGCTGCGCGAGCACGTGGTCCACGACGAACTCGCGGACGTCGGGCGCGAGCAGCGAATCCAGGTCGATGTCCGAGGCGTGCTGGCTGGAGACCACGATGGTGTCCAGGCGCACCGGCTTGTCACCGTCGTACTCGATGGTGACCTGCGTCTTCCCGTCGGGGCGCAGGTAGGGGATGGTCCCGTTCTTGCGCACCTCGCTCAGCCGCCGCGACAGGCGGTGGGCCAGGGTGACGGGCAGCGGCATCAGCTCGGGCGTCTCGTCGCACGCGTACCCGAACATCAGGCCCTGGTCGCCCGCGCCCTGCCGGTCCAGCTCGTCCTCATCCCCCAGCACCCGGTTCTCGTACGCGCTGTCCACGCCCTGCGCGATGTCCGGGGACTGCGCGCCGATGGACACCGACACGCCGCAGGAGGCGCCGTCGAAGCCCTTCTTGGAGGAGTCGTAGCCGATCTGGAGGATCTTCTCGCGCACCAGGGTGGCGATGGGCGCGTACGCCTTGGTGGTGACCTCGCCAGCGACGTGCACCTGGCCGGTGGTGATGAGCGTCTCGACGGCGACGCGCGAGGCGGGGTCCTCGCGGAGCAGGGCGTCGAGGATGGTGTCGCTGATCTGGTCGGCGATCTTGTCGGGGTGGCCCTCGGTCACGGATTCCGAGGTAAACAGGCGGCGGGACACATCGCTCCCTGGGGTTGCAGCGGCTGCTGGCTGATCACGGTCGGACCGGCTAGGGGAGCTGCGCCCCTCGGGGTCCGGTTCGACAGTTTATCCGTACGCCCTATGGGGCTGGTCAAGGTGTCTCACCCAGCGACATCCCCCGTGGACGGAGGGCACCGGGCGGCGGTGGTCACCCGGCGGGCGCGGCCGGGGCGCCGAGGCGGGCGCCGACCAGGTCCCAGACGGTGTCGGCGAGCGCTTCCTTGGGGCCGTAGGGCACCGGCGTCTGGGTGCCGTCCGTGGCGAGGACCACAGCCTCGTTGTCGGCGGAGCCGAACGTCTTGTGCTCGCCGACCTCGTTGACCACCAGCAGGTCGCAGCCCTTGCGGGCGAGCTTGGCGCGGCCGGCGGCCAGCACGTCGTCGGTCTCGGCGGCGAAGCCCACGACGACCTGGCCGGGGTGGGGGCGGTCGGCGGAGAGCTCGGCGAGGACGTCGGGATTGCGGACGAGGGCGACGGGCTCGGGGTCGTGCCCGTCCCGCTTCTTGATCTTGCCGCTGGCGTACCGCGCGGGCCGGAAGTCGGCGACGGCCGCGGCCATGACGACGGCGTCCGCGTCGGCGGCGGCCTTCAGCACCGCTTCCCGGAGCTGGAGCGCGGTGCCGACGGGCACGACGGTGACCCCTGCCGGGTCGGGCAGCGCGGTGTTGGCGGCGACGAGGGTGACGCGGGCACCACGGGCGGCGGCGGTGGCGGCGAAGGCGTAGCCCTGGCGCCCGGAGGAGCGGTTGCCCAGGTAGCGCACCGGGTCCAGCGGCTCGCGGGTGCCGCCGGCGCTGACGACGACGTGCCGGCCGGCCAGGTCGGCGGCGGGCAGGCCGCGCGTGAGCACCCGGCGGCACAGGGCGAAGATGTCCTCCGGCTCGGGCAGGCGGCCCTTCCCGGTGTCGGCGCCGGTCAGCCGGCCGACGGCGGGCTCGATGACGAGGGCGCCACGGCGGCGCAGCGTGGCCACGTTCTCCTGGGTGGCCGGGTGCTCCCACATCTCGGTGTGCATGGCCGGGGCGAAGACGACTGGGCAGCGCGCGGTCAGGAGGGTGTTGGTGAGCAGGTCGCCGGCGATGCCGTGGGCGGCCTTGGCGAGCAGGTCGGCGGTGGCGGGGGCGACGACCACGAGGTCGGCCTGGCGGCCGATCGCCACGTGCGGCACCTCGTGCACGCTCTCCCACACCTCGGCGCCTACCGGGTGGCCGGACAGCGCGGCCCAGGTGGGGGCGCCGACGAACTCCAGCGCGGCGGCGGTGGGCACCACGCGCACCTCGTGTCCGGACTCGGTGAACCGTCGCAGCAGCTCGCACGCCTTGTAGGCGGCGATGCCGCCGCTCACCCCGAGAACCACCGTGGGCCGGTCCGTGTGGGCCGTCGTCATGAGCCACTCCCGCCTGCGCTCGTCGCGTACCGCCTGTGCACCCGCTATGACACACCACGGGCCCGGCAGCCGTGCTGCCGGGCCCGTTCGTGGCTTGTGCTGCCGAAACCGCACGCGGCGCTCCGGCACGGTTCTGCCCGGGCCGGTGGCCGGTCGGCCGTGGGTTACTGGACCGGGGCCTCGACGGCCTCGGACGTGAGCAGCCCGGCGTTGATCTCGCGCAGCGCGATCGACAGCGGCTTCTCGTGGACGTGGGTGTCCACCAGCGGCCCGACGTACTCCAGCAGGCCCTCACCGAGCTGGGAGTAGTACGCGTTGATCTGGCGCGCGCGCTTGGCGGCGTAGATCACCAGGCTGTACTTCGAGTCGGTGGCCTCAAGGAGCTCATCGATCGGCGGATTGATGATGCCCTCGGGCGTGGCGATGGAAGAGGACACGCTCTGCCTTCCGAGAGTGGATGAGACGTTCAGACGACCGTCATGCGGTCGTCTTGATGACCCTGCGGTCGTTGTCATGATCGGGGACGGAGCCAGGTGGCCGTTACACGGCGCGTGGACGGCTCGCCCGGGTCGATCAGAGCAAGGCTAGCAGTTCCGCGGCCACGTCCTCGACGGAGGTGTTGACCAAGGTGACGTCGAACTCCGGCTCGGCGGCCAGCTCGGTACGCGCCACGGCGAGCCGCCGTTCGATGACCTCGGGCGCCTCGGTGCCGCGGCCGGTGAGCCGGCGCACCAGTTCGTCCCAGCTGGGCGGGGCGAGGAAGACCAGCCGCGCCTCGGGCATGGAGGCGCGCACCAGCCGGGCGCCCTGCAGGTCGATCTCCAGCAGCACCGGCTCCCCGGCCTCCAGCTTCTCCAGCACCGCGCGGCGCGGGGTGCCGTACCGGTTGCCCGCGAACTCCGCCCACTCCAGCAGTTCGCCGTTGGCCACGAGCTTGTCGAACTCCTCGTCGTCCACGAAGAAGTAGTGGACGCCGTGCCGCTCACCGGGGCGGGGCCTGCGGGTGGTGGCCGAGACCGAGAGCCAGACCTCGGGGTGCGCCTTGCGCAAATGCGCGACGACCGTGCTCTTGCCGACCCCGGAGGGGCCGGAGAGCACGGTCAGCCGTGGTTGTCTGTCCGGGGGCTCCGGGGTTGCCCCCCGGGAGACAGGAGTAGTCATGCAGTGATTATCCCGGTTTCCGGATGTGCTTGTGCGCCGGGGGCGAGCCGCGGCGGGCGGCCCGCACCGGCGCTCAGCTCGCGCTGCCGAACTCCCGCTCAAGGGCCGCGATCTGGTTGGAGCCCAGACCCCGGACCCGGCGGCTCTCGGAGATGCCGAGCCGCTCCATGATCTGACGGGCCCGGACCTTGCCGACGCCGGGCAGCGACTCCAGCAGCGCGCTGACCTTCATCTTGCCGATGACGTCGTTCTTCTGTCCCTGCTCGATGACGTCGTGCAGGGTCGCGCCCGAGTGCTTGAGCCGGTTCTTGACCTCGGCGCGCTCCCGGCGGGCCGCGGCGGCCTTCTCAAGCGCGGCCTGGCGCTGTTCAGGGGTAAGGGGCGGAAGAGCCACGCCTTCGTCACCTCGGATGTCGAACTGGTCGGATGGTCGGGGTGGAACCTAGTAGCCCCACTGGAGTGGAGCAACGAGCAACGCGCCTGTTCACGCCGCTCTGCTCGGAGACTAGCGGGCCAGACCCGCATAAGTCAGCGAGAACAGCGGAAAAGTCCTGGTCAGACTCAAACCGAACAGGACTTTCCGGGACAATACCCGCCAGTAGCAGCCCAGCGGGCCTCCGCGCCGCTCACCTGCACCGCCGCAGGTCAGCCCAGGACAGCGGCCAGCGCCTCCGTCTCGGCCCGCACGGCCGACCGCAGCGCGCCGGTGTCGGGACCGTGGCGCAGCACGCCCCGGCTGACGGACGGCACCACGCTGCCGAGGGCGGAGCCGAAGACGCGGGGCAGATCCGCCGCGCTCGCGCCCTGCGCGCCCAGCCCGGGGGCGAGCAGCGGGCCGCCCATCGCCAGGTCCGCCCCGGCCTCGGCCAGCGTCGCGCCGACCACCGCGCCGAAGGAGCCCAGCGGGGCGGTGCCGGCGTTCTCCTTCGCCAGTTCGTCCAGCACGCGCTGCGCGACGGTGCGGCCGTCGGCGGTCTGTGCGCGCTGCACCTGGGGACCTTCCGGATTGGAGGTGAGGGCGAGAACGAAGGCTCCGGAACCGCTGGCCCGGGCGGCGTCCAGAGCCGGGCGCAGCGAGCCGAAGCCGAGGTAGGGGCTGAGGGTGACGGCGTCGGAGAACAGCGGGCTGGACGGGTCCAGATAGGCGGCGGCGTAGGCGGCCATGGTGGAGCCGATGTCGCCGCGCTTGGCGTCCATCAGCACCAGCGCGCCGCCGGAGCGGGCGTCGGCCAGCGCGCGTTCGAGTACCGCGACGCCACGGGAGCCGAAGCGCTCGTAGAACGCGGACTGCGGCTTGACCAGGGCCACCCGGTCGGCGAGCGCGTCCACGACGGTGCGGGTGAAGCGCTCCAGCCCGGCGACGTCGTCACCCAGGCCCCAGTCGGTGAGCAGCGCCGGGTGCGGGTCGATGCCGACGCACAGCGGACCGCGGGCGTCCAGAGCGCGGCGCAGCCGGGTGCCGAACGGTTCGGGAGTCTGGTTCACGCGGCGTCCGCCTCACGGGTGTCGGCGCCGACGGCGTCGGCGAGGGTCGGGTAGGGGCTGGCGGCCAGCCGCGCGGCCAGGCCCCGGTGGATACGGCGCGCCCACAGCGGCCCCGCGTAGACGAAACCGGTGTAGCCCTGGACGAGGGTGGCTCCGGCCAGAATGCGTTCCCAGGCGTCGTCGGCGGTCTCGATGCCGCCCACGCCGATGAGGAGCAGCCGGTCGCCGACGCGCGCGTACAGGCGGCGCAGCACCTCAAGCGACCGCTCTCTGACCGGGGCGCCGGACAGGCCGCCGGTCTCGGCGGACAGCCCGGGCGGCGAAAGCAGGCCCAGACCCTCGCGGGCGATGGTGGTGTTGGTGGCGATGATGCCGTCCAGGCGCAGTTCCACGGCGAGGTCGGCCACGGCGTCCACGTCGGCGTCGGCGAGATCCGGGGCGATTTTGACGAGCAGCGGGACGCGGCGGCCGGGGACGGCCCGGTCGGCGGCCTCGCGCACGGCGCTCAGCAGCGGACGCAGCTGCTCGGTGGCCTGGAGGCTGCGCAACCCGGGGGTGTTGGGCGAGGAGACGTTGACGACGAGGTAGTCCGCGCAGGGGGCCAGGCGCTCGGCGGAGGTGACGTAGTCGGCCACCGCATCCTGCTCGGGGACCACCTTCGTCTTGCCGATGTTGACACCGACGACGGTGCGGAACGCCGGGCGACCGGCCGCGCGGGCCCGCAGGCGGGCGGCTACGGCGGCGGAGCCGTCGTTGTTGAAGCCCATGCGGTTGATCAGCGCCCGGTCCGCCACCAGCCGGAACAGGCGCGTGCGCGGGTTGCCGGGCTGCGGCTGGGCGGTGACGGTCCCCACCTCGACGTGGTCGAAGCCGAGCATCGTCAGCCCGTCGATGCCGACAGCGTTCTTGTCGAACCCGGCGGCCAGGCCGAACGGGCCGTGCATCCGGCGGCCGAGCGCGGTGACCCGCAGCGAGCGGTGCCGGGGGGCGAGGACGGCTGCGGCGAAGGTGCGCAGCACGGGGACGCGGGCGAGGGCGCGAATCCAGGCGAAGGCCAGGTGGTGGGCCTTCTCCGGGTCCAGCCGCCGGAAGAGGAGGTCGAACAGCAGGCGGTACATGCGGCGCGGGCGGGCCTTCCGGTTCCTTCAGCGGACGGGGCGGGGTAGCGGACGGGCGGGGCCAGGGGCGGCCGGGGGACGCGGGGTGGGCGTCCCCCGGCCGGTGCCTCAGCGGGTCCGGGCGGCGCCCAGGTGTTCGGCGTGTTCCTGGAGGGAGCGCACGCCCACCTCGCCTCGGCTGAGTGCTTCGATGCCCTGGACGGCGGCGGCCAGGGCTTGGACGGTGGTCAGGCAGGGGACGGAGCGGGCGACGGCGGCGGTGCGGATGTCGTAGCCGTCCAGGCGGCCGCCGGTGCCGTAGGGGGTGTTGATGATGAGATCGACCTGGCCGTCGTGGATGAGCTGGACGATGGTCTTCTCACCGTTGGGTCCCTCTCCCTGGCTCTGTTTGCGTACGACGGTGGCGTTGATGCCGTTGCGGCGTAGCACCTCGGCGGTGCCGGAGGTGGCCAGTAGTTCGAAGCCGAGCGCGACGAGTTCGCGGGCCGGGAAGATCATTGAGCGTTTGTCGCGGTTGGCGACGGAGACGAAGGCGCGTCCCTTGGTGGGCAGTGCGCCGTAGGCTGCCGCCTGGGATTTGGCGTAGGCGGAGCCGAAGACGGTGTCGATGCCCATGACCTCGCCGGTGGAGCGCATTTCGGGGCCGAGCACGGTGTCTACGCCGTGGCCGCGGGTGTCGCGGAAGCGGGACCAGGGCAGTACCGCCTCCTTGACGGAGATGGGCGCGTCCAGTGGCAGGGTGCCGCCGTCGCCTTCGGCCGGGAGCAGTCCTTCGGCGCGCAGTTCGGTGATGGTGGCGCCCAGTGAGATGCGGGCGGCGGCCTTGGCCAGGGGTACGGCGGTTGCTTTGGAGGTGAAGGGCACGGTGCGTGAGGCGCGTGGGTTGGCTTCCAGGACGTAGAGGATGTCCCCGGCCATGGCGAACTGGATGTTGATCAGGCCGCGGACGCCGACGCCGTGGGCGATGGCCTGGGTGGAGGCGCGCAGCCGCTTGATGTCGTAGCCGCCCAGGGTGATGGGGGGCAGGGCGCAGGCGGAGTCGCCGGAGTGGATGCCGGCTTCTTCGATGTGTTCCATGACGCCGCCGAGGTAGAGCTCGTGGCCGTCGTAGAGGGCGTCGATGTCGATTTCGATGGCGTCGTCCAGGAAGCGGTCGATGAGGACCGGGTGCTCGGAGATGAGTCCGGCGTGCCGCTCCAGGTAGGCGCCCAGGGATGGCTCGTCGTAGACGATCTCCATGCCGCGGCCGCCCAGCACGTAGGAGGGGCGGACCATGACCGGGTAGCCGATGCCCGCGGCGATGTCCCTGGCCTCGGTGAAGGAGTAGGCGGTGCCGTACTTGGGGGCGGGCAGCCCGGCCTCGGTGAGGACGCGGCCGAAGGCGCCCCGGTCCTCGGCGGCGTGGATGGCCTCGGGCGGGGTGCCGACGACGGGCACGCCGTTGTCCTTGAGTCCCTGGGCCAGGCCCAGGGGTGTTTGCCCGCCCAGCTGGACGATGACCCCGGCCACGGGTCCGGCCTGGGTTTCGGCGTGCACGATCTCCAGTACGTCCTCCAGGGTGAGCGGTTCGAAGTAGAGCCGGTCGGAGGTGTCGTAGTCGGTGGAGACGGTCTCGGGGTTGCAGTTGACCATGACCGTCTCGTAGCCCGCCTCGGAGAGCGCGAAGGAGGCGTGTACGCAGGAGTAGTCGAACTCGATGCCCTGGCCGATGCGGTTCGGGCCGGAGCCCAGGATGATCACCGCGGGCTTCTCGCGCGGGGCGACCTCGCTCTCCTGGTCGTAGGAGGAGTAGAAGTACGGGGTGCGGGCGGCGAACTCGGCGGCGCAGGTGTCCACCGTCTTGTAGACGGGGCGGATGCCCAGCGCGTGCCGTACCTCGCGCACCACGTCCTCGCGCAGGCCCCGCAGGGTGGCGATCTGGGCGTCGGAGAGCCCGTAGCGCTTGGCCTGGGCCAGTACCTGGGGCGTCAGCAGCTCAGCCGCCGCGACCTCATCAGCGACCTCCTTGATCAAGAACAGCTGGTCCACGAACCAGGGGTCGATCTTGGTGGCCTCGAAGACCTCGCTGGGGCTCGCCCCCGCACAGATGGCCCGCATGACGGTGTTGATCCGCCCGTCGGTGGGACGCCGGGCCTGGTTCAGCAGGGCGTCCTTGTCCCCCAGGTCCCCGGGGGTGGTCCCCGCCGTGGGGGTGAAGTCGAACTGGCTGCCCTTCTTCTCCAGCGAGCGCAGCGCCTTGTTCAGCGCCTCGGGGAAGTTGCGGCCGATCGCCATCGCCTCACCGACCGACTTCATCGTCGTCGTCAGCGTGGAGTCCGCGGCCGGGAACTTCTCGAACGCGAACCGCGGGACCTTGACGACCACGTAGTCGAGCGTGGGCTCGAACGATGCGGGAGTCTGCTCGGTGATGTCGTTGGGGATCTCGTCGAGGGTGTAGCCGACGGCCAGCTTCGCGGCGATCTTCGCGATCGGGAACCCGGTGGCCTTCGAGGCCAGCGCCGAGGACCGCGAGACCCGCGGGTTCATCTCGATCACGATGACCCGCCCGTCCGCGGGGTTGACCGCGAACTGGATGTTGCAGCCCCCGGTATCCACCCCGACCTCGCGGATGATCGCGATACCCACATCACGCAGCCGCTGGTACTCGCGGTCGGTGAGCGTCATCGCCGGAGCGACGGTGATCGAGTCACCGGTGTGCACGCCCATCGGGTCGAAGTTCTCGATGGAGCACACCACGACGACGTTGTCGCGGGCATCGCGCATCAGCTCCAGCTCGTACTCCTTCCAGCCGAGAATCGACTCCTCCAGAAGGACCTCGGTGGTCGGCGAGAGCGTCAGCCCCTGCCCGGCGATGCGGCGCAGCTCCTCCTCATCGTGCGCGAAACCCGAGCCCGCGCCGCCCATCGTGAACGAGGGCCGCACCACCACCGGGTAGCCGCCCAGCTCCCTGACCCCATCCAGCACGTCGTCCATGGAATGGCAGATGTAAGAGCGGGCCGACTCGCCATGGCCGATCTTGCTCCGGACGACCTCCACGACCTCCTTGAACCGGTCCCGGTCCTCGCCCTTGTGAATCGCCTCCACATTGGCGCCGATCAGCTCTACCCCGTACTGCTCCAGCGTCCCCGCCTCGTGCAGCGAGATCGCCGCATTCAGCGCCGTCTGCCCGCCCAGGGTCGGCAACAACGCGTCCGGGCGCTCCTTGGCGATGATCTTCTCGACATACTCGGGCGTGATCGGCTCCACGTAGGTGGCGTCGGCGATCTCCGGGTCGGTCATGATCGTGGCCGGGTTGGAGTTCACCAGGATCACCCGCAGGCCCTCGGCCTTGAGCACCCGGCACGCCTGAGTACCGGAATAGTCGAACTCCGCGGCCTGGCCAATGACGATCGGGCCCGAGCCGATCACCAGGACGGACTGGATATCGGTGCGCTTAGGCACGCTGGGCCTCCATCAGGGAAACGAAACGGTCGAACAGATAAGCGGCATCATGCGGACCGGCAGCCGCCTCGGGGTGGTACTGCACGGAGAACGCGGGCCGGTCCAGCAGCCGCAAACCCTCCACCACCTGATCATTCAGACAGACATGGCTCACCTCGGCCCGGCCAAACGGCGTGGGAGCAGGCCCCTCCAGCGGCGCGTCCACAGCGAACCCGTGATTGTGCGCGGTGATCTCCACCTTGCCCGTAGCCCGGTCCTGCACCGGCTGGTTGATCCCACGATGCCCGTACTTCAGCTTGAACGTGCCAAACCCCAGCGCCCGGCCCAGCACCTGGTTACCGAAGCAGATACCGAACAGCGGCGTCCCGCGCTCCAGCACCCCCCGCACCAACGACACCGGATGGTCAGCGGTGGCCGGATCCCCGGGACCGTTGGAGAAGAACACCCCATCCGGCTCCACCGCGTAGATATCCGCCACCGAGGCAGTCGCGGGCAGCACATGCACCTCGATACCGCGCTCAGCCATCCGCTGCGGCGTCATCCCCTTGATGCCCAGGTCCACAGCCGCCACGGTGAAACGCCTCTCCCCCTGGGCAGGCACCACATAGGACTCGGTGGTGGCCACCTCCCCACACAGGTCAGCACCCTTCATCTGCGGCACCGCCCGCACCCGCGCCAGCAAGTCAGCGTCCGCACCCACCGCCTCACCGGAGAAGATGCCCACCCGCATCGCACCACGCTCACGCAAATGCCGCGTCAGCGCCCGGGTATCCACACCCGAGATCCCCACAACGCCCTGCCCCGCCAGCTCCTCATCCAGCGTCCGCACCGAACGCCAGCTGGACGGCACCCGCGCCGGATCCCGCACGACATACCCAGCCACCCAGATACGCCCCGACTCCGGATCCTCGTCATTCACCCCGGTATTACCAACATGCGGCGCGGTCATCACCACCACCTGCCGGTGATAGGACGGATCAGTCAGCGTCTCCTGGTATCCGGTCATACCAGTGGAGAACACCGCCTCACCAAACGTCTCCCCCACCGCACCATAAGCACAGCCGCGAAAGAAGCGGCCATCCTCCAGAACGAGTACGGCGGGAGCCGGTGTGGGGCGGGTGGAGGTCGTCATCATGCGCCTTCCCGGTCGTGCTGGACGGCGACAGCGCTGTCGCCGGGTGGAGTGAGTTCGGTGAGGGCCGCGAGCCAGGCGGCGTGCTCAGCGGGGTGGTCGGAGCGGAAGCCGGAGTCGAGCGTCTGCTCGCCCAGCTGCCAGCTGATGACGAGCAGGCCGCCCTCGGTGACGACCTTGCCCGCGATGCCCTTGTCCAGCCGGGCGCCGCGCAGGGCGCCGGCGGGGATGAAGAAGTCGCGCGTGCCGGGGCGCAGGACCGTCAGGCCCCGGTCGGTGAGGGTCAGCTCGGCGCGGCTGCGCAGCCCGAGGCCATGCGCCACAACACGGTCCAGCCACTGTCCGGCCGTCGTCGTCCCGTGGTAGCGGCCGTCCAGGACCAGGCGCGGGGTACCGGCCTCCTCCGGGACGCCGGCGGGTTCGGGCAGGCCGCTTTGGAGCGTGCCGCGCCAGCGCCAGCCCTGCCGCATCAGCCAGTACACGAGCGCCACCAGCAGCAGCAGCCCGACGGCCCAGCCGACGCGCTCGGCGAGCTGGGTCACCTCCTGCGAGGAGCGCTCAGTGCCGCCCTCGGCGAGGAAGGTCCATGGAAACGTGTTCACGCCAGCTTCCCGTCTGTCACCGTGGCCCGGCCCCGCAGGAAGGTGTGTGTGACGCGCCCCGGCAGCTCGCGGCCCCGGTAGGGGGTGTTGCGGCTGCGGGAGGCGAAGCCCACGGGGTCCACCTGACCACGGTAAGCCGGATCGGCCAGGGTGAGGTTGGCGGGCTCACCGGGCGAGACGGGGCGGCCCTGGCCAGCCAGCCGGCCGATGTGCGCGGGGCGGAAGGACATGCGGTCGGCGACACCCGCCCAGTCCAGCAGGCCGGTGTCCACCATGGTGTGCTGGACGACCGACAACGCTGTCTCCAGGCCCACCATGCCCATGGCGGCGGCGCCCCACTCACAGTCCTTGTCCTCGTGCGGGTGCGGGGCGTGGTCGGTGGCGACGCAGTCGATGGTGCCGTCCGCGAGCGCCTCGCGCAGCGCCAGCACGTCGGCCTCGGTGCGCAGCGGCGGGTTGACCTTGTACACCGGGTCGTAGGAGCGCACCAGTTCGTCGGTGAGCAGCAGGTGGTGCGGGGTGACCTCGGCGGTGACGTTCCAGCCCTTGGACTTGGCCCAGCGCACGATCTCCACCGACCCGGCGGTGGACAGGTGGCAGATGTGCACCCGGGAGCCGACGTGCGCGGCGAGCAGCACGTCGCGGGAGACGATCGACTCCTCGGCGACCGCGGGCCAGCCGCCCAGGCCCAGCTCGGCGGAGACGACCCCCTCGTTCATCTGGGCGCCCTCGGTCAGCCGGGGCTCCTGGGCGTGCTGGGCGATGACGCCGTCGAACGCCTTCACGTACTCCAGCGCCCGGCGCATGATCACCGCGTCGTCCACGCACTTGCCGTCGTCGGAGAAGACGGTGACGCCCGCGGCGGACTCGTGCATGGCGCCGAGTTCCGCGAGCTGCCTGCCCGCGAGGCCGACGGTGACGGCGCCGACCGGCTGCACGTCGCAGTAGCCGGACTCCCGGCCCAGCCGCCACACCTGCTCCACCACCCCGGCGGTGTCGGCGACGGGGAAGGTGTTGGCCATGGCGTGCACGGCGGTGAACCCGCCCCGGGCGGCGGCGCGGGTCCCGGTCAGGACGGTCTCGGAGTCCTCCCGGCCCGGCTCGCGCAGGTGGGTGTGCAGGTCCACCAGACCGGGCAGCAGGACGAGCCCGCCGGCCTCGATCACCCGCGCGCCGCTGGCGTCCAGCCCGGGGCCGACCTCGGCGATCGTCTCGCCGTCGATCAGCACGTCACCGGGCGGCCCGCCCAGTACCCGCGCGCCACGGATCAGGATCGTGTTGGTGCTCACTTGTTCTCCTCGGCGCGGTGCGCGGCAGTGCTGTCAGCGGCGGTCTCAGCGGTTGGCTTGGCGGTGGTCCCGGCGGGGGGCGCGGCCAGGGCGGCGCCGCCGAGCAGCAGGTAGAGCACCGCCATGCGGGTGGACACGCCGTTGGTGACCTGCTCGACGGCGGTGCAGCGCGGCGAGTCGGCGACGTCGGCGGTGATCTCCATGCCGCGGTTCATCGGCCCGGGGTGCATGACGAGCGCGTGCTGTGGCATCCGGGCCATGCGGGCGCCGTCCAGGCCGTAGCGGCGGGCGTACTCGCGCTCGGTGGGGAAGTAGGCGGCGTTCATCCGCTCGCGCTGCACGCGCAGCATCATCACGGCGTCGGAGGTGCCCAGCACCGCGTCGAGGTCGTAGGAGACCTCGCACGGCCAGTGCTCGACGCCGACCGGGACGAGCGTGGGCGGCGCGACGAGGGTGACCTCGGCGCCAAGCGTGCTCAGCAGGTGCACGCCGGAACGCGCGACGCGGCTGTGCAGGATGTCACCGACGATCGTCACGCGCCGCCCGGACAGGTCGCTCCCGGCCCCCGTGCCGAAGCGGCGCCGCAGGGTGAAGGCGTCCAGCAGCGCCTGGGTGGGGTGCTCGTGGGTGCCGTCGCCCGCGTTGACCACCGAGCCGCCGATCCACCCGGAGGTGGCCAGCCGGTGCGGGGCCCCGGAGTCGTGGTGGCGGATGACCACGGCGTCGGCACCCATCGCCTCCAGGGTGAGCGCGGTGTCCTTCAGCGACTCGCCCTTGGAGACCGACGAGCCCTTGGCGGAGAAGTTGATCACATCGGCCGACAGGCGCTTGGCGGCGGCCTCGAAGGAGATCCGGGTGCGGGTGGAGTCTTCGAAGAAGAGGTTGACGACGGTGCGGCCGCGCAGCGTCGGCAGCTTCTTGATCGGCCGGTCGGCGAGCCGTCCCAGCTCCTCGGCGGTGTCGAGGATCAGGACGGCGTCATCGTGGGAGAGGTCGGCGGCCGAGATGAGGTGGTGCTTCATCTGTTGCCTTCCGGGGGTGGAGGAGAGGCGTGCCGGGGCGGGCAGGCGTGCGGGCGGGGCCCGTCCGGGCGGCTCGGCGGGCAGGTGGTGGCGTGGGCGGGTTATCGGTCGTCGGGGCGCGCGGAGCCGCGCTGTGGGCCGTCAGACCCGGGCGCCCCCGCCTCTCTCCGCTCGCCGAGCAGCACCGCGTCGCGGCCGTCTTCCTCGGCGAGCTGGACGCGGACGGTCTCGCGCAGCGACGTGGGCAGGTTCTTGCCGACGTAGTCGGCGCGGATGGGCAGCTCGCGGTGGCCGCGATCGACCAGGACGGCGAGCTGGACAGCGCGGGGGCGGCCGAGATCGCCGAGGGCGTCGAGCGCGGCGCGGATGGTGCGGCCGGAGAAGAGCACGTCGTCAACCAGGACGACCAGGGCACCCTCGATGCCGTCCCCGGGGATCTCGGTGCGGGCCAGCGCGCGGGCGGGCCGCAGCCGCAGATCATCGCGGTACATGGTGATGTCCAGCGAGCCGACCGGGACGGGGCGGGAGGTGATGTCGGCGAGCTTGGCGCCCAGCCGCTCGGCGAGGTGCACGCCGCGGGTGGGGATGCCGAGGAGCACCACGTCGTCGGCGCCCTTGGCACGTTCGACGATCTCGTGGGCGATGCGGGTGAGGACCCGGGCGATGTCCGGGCCTTCGAGCACCGGCCGGGCGGCGGCGTGGTGCGCGGCGGCCGGGTCGGCAGCGGTCTGGCTGCCGGTGGTGTTGCTGTCCATGAAAAACGGACCTCCTTCCCCGCCTCACGGGACGGGCCTTAAAGGACGCCTGATTCTGTGCGCCTGTCACGGTACCAGAGACCGCCCCATGCCTGGTCACACGGGTGCTGCCGGGACTGCTGAGGCGCAGGTGGGGCAGATGAGTGTTGGCCTCAGCTTGACGCCGCACATTACGCTGCGTAACCTCACAGTGAGTTACCAACGCCTCTTCCGGGGAGCCATATGTCCAGCGAATACGCCAAACAACTCGGAGCCAAGCTCCGGGCCATCCGCACCCAGCAGGGCCTCTCCCTCCACGGCGTCGAAGAGAAGTCCCAGGGCCGCTGGAAAGCGGTCGTGGTCGGCTCGTACGAGCGCGGGGACCGCGCGGTGACCGTGCAGCGCCTCGCCGAGCTGGCGGACTTCTACGGCGTCCCGGTGCAGGAGCTGCTGCCGGGCAGTACGCCGGGCGGTGCCGCCGAGCCGCCGCCCAAGCTCGTGCTCGACCTGGAGCGCCTGGCCCACGTCCCGGCCGACAAGGCGGGTCCGCTGCAGCGGTACGCCGCCACGATCCAGAGCCAGCGCGGGGACTACAACGGCAAGGTGCTCTCGATCCGTCAGGATGACCTGCGCACGCTCGCCGTGATCTACGACCAGTCCCCCTCGGTGCTCACCGAGCAGCTGATCGGCTGGGGCGTCCTGGACGCCGACGCCCGCCGCGCGGTGGCCCACGAGGACGCCTGACGGCGCTAAGCCGCCACTGTGCGGTGTGCGGGTGGCGACGCCCGCACACCGCACCCGAAGGCCCCGGAGCTGTGTGCTCCGGGGCCTTCGTTTCGCTGGGTCGGGCGCGGGTCAGCCGCGGGCGGCGGGGCCCAGGTCCTTCAGGCGGCCCAGCAGGCCGTTGATGAACGCGGGCGACTCGTCGGTGGAGAACTCCTTCGCGAGCTGCACGCACTCGTCCAGCACCACCGCGTCGGGGGTCTCCTCCTCCCACAGCAGCTCATAGGCGCCCAGCCGCAGCACGTTGCGATCGACCGCCGGCATGCGGTCCAGCGTCCAGCCCACGGCGTGCTCGGAGATCAGCTCGTCGATGCGCGCGGTGTGCTGGGCGTAGCCCTCCACAAGCCGCATCGTGTAGTCGCTGACCGGCGGCTGCCGGGAGTCGCTGCGGGCGTGCCGCATCCAGTCGGCCAGCACCTCGTGGACGCCGGTCTCCCGCTGGTCGGCCTCGAAGAGGATCTGGAAGGCGCGTTTGCGGGCTTTGGTGCGGGCAGCCACGTCAGCTGTTCACCCGGCCGAGGTACTCCCCGGAACGGGTGTCAACCTTGATCTTCTCGCCGGTGGTGATGAACAGCGGGACGCCGATCTCGTAGCCGGTCTCCAGCTTGGCGGGCTTGGTGCCGCCGGTGGAGCGGTCGCCCTGCACGCCGGGGTCGGTGTGCTCGATCGTCAGCTCGACGGAGGCGGGCAGCTCCACGAACAGCACGTTGCCCTCGTGCATGGCCACCGTGGCCTCGAAGCCCTCGATGAGGAAGTTCGCGGCGTCGCCGACCGTCTTGCGCTCCACGTGGAGCTGGTCGAAGGTGTCCATGTCCATGAAGACGAAGTAGTCGCCGTCCATGTACGAGAACTGCATGCTCCGGCGGTCAACGGTGGCCGTCTCGACCTTGGTGCCGGCGTTGAACGTCTTGTCGACGATCTTGCCGGAGAGCACGTTCTTCAGCTTGGTGCGCACGAAGGCAGGGCCCTTGCCGGGCTTGACGTGCTGGAACTCGACAACGGACCAGAGCTGGCCCGCGTCGAGCTTGAGCACCATGCCGTTCTTGAGGTCGTTCGTGGTGGCCACGGTCGCGGAATCTCCTACAGACGCTGCTTCGGTACCAAGGGCGCCCGGACCGCACGGACCCGGCTAGGGCTCATAGCGCGAGCAGCTCCTTGGTCGTGATGGTGAGTAGCTCCGGTCCGCCGTCCGACTGCGCACGGACGACGAGTGTGTCATCGATCCGGACGCCGCCCCGGCCCGGGAGATGGACCCCCGGTTCGACGGTGACCGGCACGCAAGCGTCCAGTTTACCCACGCCCGAGGGGGCCAGCAGCGGGTCCTCGCCGATTTCCAGTCCGACACCCCCGCCGACGGCCGGTCCGAGCGCGTCACCGTACCCCGCGGCGTCCAGCAGGGCACGCGCCGCCCGGTCCACCATGCGGCACTGCGCACCGGGCGCCAGCGCCTCGCGGGCGGCCCGCTGGGCGGTGAACACCAGGTCGTGGAGCTGGATCTGCCAGTCGGCGGGTGCGGTGCCGATGACGAAGGTACGGCCGATGCGGCAGCGGTAGCCGCGATAGCAGGCCCCGAGCCGGACGGTGAGGAAGTCACCCTCCTCCACCCGGCGGTCGCTGGGGACGTGATCGGCCAGGCCCGAGTGGCGGCCGGTGGCCACCGAGGTGGGGAAGGCCGGGCCGTCGGCACCGTGGTCGATCAGCCGCCGTTCCAGCTCCAGCGCCAGGTGCCGCTCGGTGCGGCCCACGAGGATGGATTCCAGCAGTTCGCCCAGTGCCTGGTCGGTGATCTCGGCGGCGATCCGCAGGGCGGCGATCTCTTCGTCGTCCTTGACCAGCCGCTGCTGTTCGACGGCGCAGCCGAGGTCGGTGAGCCGCAGCGTGGGGGCTGCCGCGCCGAGCGCGCGGTGCCGGGCCACGGTGAGGTGGTGTTCTTCGACGGCGAGGGCACCGGCCCGGCCGCGAGCGGCGAGCTCACCGGCAGCCACCGCCGCGTCGGCGCCGGGAGCGGGCAGGCCGCGTACCCGCAGGGCGTCGGCGGGGTCGCCCAGGCCCGGCGGGGGCGGGGTGGCGTCGGCGGAGGTGAGGAGGGTGTCGTGACCGTCGGGGTCGAGCAGCAGGGCGGCCCCCCGGGGCGCGCAGCCGGTGAGGTAGCGCAGGTTGGCCGGGGTGGTCACGAGCACGGCCGTCCCGTCGGCCGTGCCGGTCGCGGCGGACCGGTCGCGCAGCCGGGAGCGTCGGGCCATGTGCACCTCGGACATGGGACGAGCCTAAGGGCGGCGAGCGCCGTCGGCCGCTTTGGGACAGCCGAACGTGAGGCCGCGCCATGCCCGGGGGCCGGCACCGGCCATGGCCGCCGGGGGCGCTACCACGACGGGGGGCTGGTGAGGGCGCGGGCGACGGTCTCGTCCAGCAGCCGGGCGGTGGTCTCGACGTCGTGCCGGGTGTTGTCGATGATCGGCAGGCCGGAGCTGTACCACCCCGCCATGCGGCCGTGGATGCGGGCCACCTCCTCGTCCGACAGGCGGCGGTTGCCGCTGCGCTCGGCGTTGCGCTCCAGGACGACGTCGAGGCCGGGCAGCAGCACGACGGGGATGAGGCCGGGGCCGACGTGGCGCTTCCAGCCGCCGAGGCCGACGACGGGCCAGTCGGGGAAGACGGCGTCGTCGAGGATGCAGGAGATGCCGTTGGCCAGGAAGTTGCGCGCCGCGAAGCCGCAGGTGCGGCGGGCCAGCCGGTACTGGGTCTCGGAGCCCTCGTGCCAGCCCTGCTGTGGGTCGGCGAACCCGGCCCGTACCCACTCGCGCACATCGTCGAGGCTGATGTGGGCGGTGGGGACGCGGCGGCGCTCGGCCCAGTGCCGGGCGACGGTCGTCTTGCCCGCGCCCGCGGGGCCGATGAGGAGCACCGCGACCGCTGCCCGGGTGGTGTCCAGCGGGATCGCGCCCTGCGGCTCGGCCGGGGGCTCGGGCAATTGCACGGGCGCGCCGGCCGGAAGCCGGACCAGCCCCGTGGGCTCGGCGCCGGGCTGCGGGGACGCCGGGGGCCCGTGCGGGGCGGGCGGCTCCCGCACCGGCGGCGGCCCTGGCTGCGCTGGCGGGGCGGGCGGCGGCTGCGGGGCGGGCG
>NZ_JAEVFI010000043.1 GCF_019303495.1 Streptomyces sp. JJ66
CGCCCGCCGCACCGCGCGGCGGCTCGCGCGGTGCGGCGGGCGGGCCGGGCGGGCCGGACGGGCCGGAGCGCGGCGCGGTGCCGTCAGCCGCGCAGGGCCTCCTCGACCAGGGCCGCCCACTGGGCGACCACGCGCTCGCGGCGGGCGGTGTCGTCGGTGAGGAGGTGGGCCAGGCCCAGGCCGCGGGCCAGGTCGAGGAGGCCCTGAACGGTTTCCCGGACGCCGGGGACCGCTTCGTCGGCGTCCAGCAGCCGCAGCGCCATGCGGTGGGTCTCGCGGCCGATGCGGGCCTCCAGCGCGGTGACGCGGGGCGCGAGCTGCGGCTCGTTGGAGGCGGCGACCCACAGGTGCAGCGCGGCCCGGAACAGCGGACCGGTATAGAGGCTGACCAGGGCGTCCACGGCCGCGTGGGTGCCGCCGTCGAACCCGGTCTCGGCGAGCGCGCGCAGGACCGCCGAGCGCTCCTCGGCAACGTACTCGACGGCGGCGGTGAACAGGTCCTCGCGGGTGCGGAAGTGGTGCTGGGCGGCGCCCCGGGAGACCCCGGCGTGCTCGGCGACGACGGTGACCGTGCTGCCCGTCCAGCCCTGCTCGGCCAGGCAGGTCACGGCCGATTCCAGCAGGCGCTGCCGGGTGGCCCGGCTGCGGTCCTGCTTGGGGGTCGTCACTGCGCCCATGCGGGGTCCCGTCGCTGGAGAAAGGCGGTCATGCCCTCGCGGGCCTCGGCCGAGCCGAAGAGTCGCGCGGACAGTTCCGCGAGGCTATCGGTATCCCGGTCGAAGGCGCGCAGCACCTGCGCGGTGAGGAGCCGCTTGGCGGCGGCGAGCCCCTGCGGGGAGGCGCGGCGCAGGGCGTCGAGCACCGGGGACAGCCAGTCGTCCACCGCCTCGTCGGTCGCGGCGGACGAGGTGATCAGGCCGATGCGCGCGGCCTCGGCGGCGTCGAACCGCTCGCCGGTGAGGTAGTAGCGGCTCGCGGCGCGCGGGTCGAGCCGGGGCAGCAGGGGCAGGGAGATCACCGCGGGCGCCACGCCGATGCGCACCTCGCTGAACGCGAAGGAGGCGGACGGTCCGGCGACGGCGAGGTCGCAGGCACCGAGCAGGCCGAGGCCGCCGCCGCGCGCGTGGCCGGTGACGCGGGCGAGCACGGGTTTGGGCAGTTCGACGAGGGCCCGCAGCAGGCCCGCCAGATCGTGCGGCGTGCCGCCACGGCCGCTGAGGTCGGCGCCGGAGCAGAACGTGGTGCCGGTGTGGGTGAGGAGGACGGCGCGCACGGCCGGGTCCCCGGCGGCCTCGGCGAGCGCGTCGCGCAGAGCGGTCATCAGCGGGAGCGAGAGGGCGTTGCGGCGGCGCGGGGAGTCGAGGGTGAGGGTACGCACGCCGCGTGCGTCGGCGCACCGGACGGGCTGGTCTCCGATGTGGTGGGGATCCGTCATGTCGGGTTCCGCCCCTTCAGTAGGACTTGGGCAGGCCGAGGGTCTGGTGGGAGACGTAGTTGAGGATCATCTCGCGGCTGACCGGCGCGACGCGCGCGACGCGGGCGGCGTTGAGCAGCGAGGCGAGCCCGAACTCGGTGGTCAGGCCGTTGCCGCCGAGGGTGTGGACGGCCTGGTCGATGGCGCGGATGTTGGCTTCGGCGGCGGCGTACTTGGCCATGTTGGCGGCCTCTCCCGCGCCGGTGTCGTCCCCTGCGTCGTAGCGGGCGGCGGCCTTGGCGGTCATCAGCCCCGCCAGTTCCAGCTCGATGTGGGCCTGGGCGAGCGGGTGGGCGATGGCCTGGTGCGCGCCGACGGGGACCTTCCACACCGTGCGGGTGCGGGCGTAGGCCACGGCCTGGTTCAGCGCGTAGCGGCCCATGCCGAGGGCGAAGGCGGCGGTCATGATGCGCTCGGGGTTGAGCCCGGCGAAGAGCTGGAGCAGCCCCGTGTCCTCGTCGCCGACGAGCGCGTCGGCGGGTAGGCGCACGTCGTCCAGGACGAGTTCGAACTGCTTTTCCGGTGCCTGGAGTTCCATCGGGATCTGGTGACGCTGGAAGCCGGGGGCGTCGCGCGGCACGATGAACAGGCACGGCTTGAGCGCCCCGCTGCGCGCGTCCTCGGTGCGGCCGACGATGAGCGTGGCCTCAGCGATATCGACGCCGGAGATGAACACCTTGCGGCCGGTGAGCCGCCAGTCCCCGCTGCCCGGGTCGCGGCGCGCGGTGGTGGTGATGCGGTGGCTGTTGGAGCCCGCGTCGGGCTCGGTGATGCCGAACGCCATCTTGGTGCTGCCGTCGGCCAGGCCGGGCAGCCAGCGGCACCTTTGCGCCTCGGTGCCGAACCGGGCGATGACGGTGCCGCAGATCGCGGGCGAGACGACCATCATCATCAGTGGGCTCCCGGCCGCTCCCAGCTCCTCCAGCACGGCGTACAGCTCGGTGATGCCGCCGCCCCCGCCGCCGTACTCCTCCGGCAGGTTGACGCCCAGATAGCCGAGCGCGCCCGCCTCGGCCCACAGTTCGTCGGTGTGCTGGCCCTCGGAGGTGACCTTCTGGACGTAGGCGCGGCCGTAGCGCGCGCCGAGTGCGGCGACGGAAGCGCGCAGGTCGCGCACCTCCTGCGATTCCAGCAGGGCGTGGCTCATGAGCGGGTCCCTTCGTCAGCGTGCGCGGTGTGAGCGGTGCCGGTGGCGTCGGCGGTGCTGGGGGTGCTGGCGGTGCCGACGGTGCTGGCGGTGTCGTCGGTGACGACGGCGAGCAGGGTGCCGACTTCGACCTGGCGCCCCGGTTCGACGGGCAGCGCGGTGAGCGTCCCGGCGGCGGGCGCGGTGACCCGGTGCTCCATCTTCATCGCCTCCAGCCACAGCAGCGGCTGCCCCGCCTCCACCCGCTGACCGGTAGTCAGCCCCGCCGCGACGCGCACGACGGTGCCCGGCATCGGCGCGAGCAGCGAGCCGGGTTCGGCGCGGACGCCGGGTTCGGGGAAGCGGGGCAGCGCCGTGAACGCGTGGGCGCCGAGCGGCGAATCGACGTGAACCCGGTCGCCGTAGGCGGCGACGTGGAAGACGCGGCGCACCCCGGCCACCTCCAGCAGCACCCGGTCGGGCGCGGCGTGCAGCAGGCGGACGCCGGGGTGGCCGGGGGCGTCGAGCCCGGCGCGGGTACGGCGGTAGCGGACGGTGTGTTCGGTGCCACCGGGTTCGGCGCGGTAGGTCTTGGTGTGGTGCTGCGAGGGCAGGTTGCGCCAGCCGCCGAGGCGGGCGCCGGGGCCACCGTGCGCGCGGGCACTGTCGGCGAGCGCGGCGGCCAGCGCGTGCAGCGAGGCGGCGGTGGGAGCGGCGGTGGCGGCACCGGGGGCGGACACGGCGCCGGGGTCCTCGTCGGCGTCCGGGGCCGTCAGCGTGTCGTCCGGGGCCGTCAACGCATCCAGGTGCCGGTCGTAGAACCCGGTGTCCAGGCGGGCGGCCACGAACTGCGGGTGCCGCAGCGAGCGCACCAGCAGGGCGCGGTTGGTGACGGGGCCGTGGACGCGGGCGGCGGCCAGCGCGTGCGCCAGCTTGCGGATCGCCGCCGCGCGGGTGGGCGCCCAGGCGACGACCTTGGCCAGCATCGGGTCGTAGTGCGGCGTGATGACGTCGCCGTCGGCCACCCCGGAGTCCAGCCGCACGCCGGGCGGCAGGGTCAGGCGGTGCAGGGTGCCGGTCTGCGGCTGCCAGTCGCGGGCCGGGTCCTCGGCGTACAGGCGGGCCTCGACGGCGTGCCCGCGCGGCGTCGGCGGCTGGTCGTCCAGCCGTTCGCCCTCCGCGACGCGCAGTTGCAGCGCGACGAGATCGACGCCGTAGATCTCCTCGGTCACCGGGTGTTCGACCTGGAGCCGGGTGTTCATCTCCAGGAAGTACGCCCGCCCGGCGCCGGGGGCGCTGCCGACCCCGGGGTCACCGCGGACGCCGGTGACCAGGAATTCCACCGTGCCCGCGCCGACGTAGCCCACCGCGCGGGCGGCCTCGGTGGCGGCGGTGTGCAGCGTGGCGCGCAGCGCGTCGGGCAGTGCGGGCGCCGGGGCCTCCTCGATCACCTTCTGGTGGCGGCGTTGCAGCGAGCAGTCGCGGGTGCCCAGCGCCCACACGGTGCCGTGCGCGTCGGCGAGTACCTGCACTTCGACGTGCCGGGCGTGTTCGAGGTACGGCTCGATGAACACCTCGCCGTCGCCGAACGCGGACGCCGCCTCCGCGCGGGCGCCCGCGAGCTGAGTGGCCAGCGCGCCCCGTTCGCGTACGACGCGCATGCCGCGCCCGCCGCCGCCCGCGGCGGCCTTGACCAGCACCGGCAGGTCGGCCTCGGTGACCGCGTCCGGGTCCAGCGGGGCCAGCAGCGGCACCCCGGCGGCGCGCATCAGCTCCTTGGCGCGGGTCTTGGACGCCATGGCCGCGATCGCCTCCGGCGGCGGGCCGACCCACGTCAGCCCGGCGTCGGTCACCGCGCGGGCGAAACCGGCGTTCTCGGAGAGGAAGCCGTAGCCGGGGTGCACGGCGTCGGCTCCGGCGGCGAGCGCGGCCCCTACCACCAGGTCGCCGCGCAGATAGGTGTCGGCGGGCGCGGTACCGGGAAGCGGCACGGCGGCGTCCGCTTCGGTGACGTGTGGTGCGGTGGCGTCGGCGTCGGAGTACACGGCCACGGTGGCGATCCCGGCGTCCCGGCAGCTGCGGAACACGCGGCGCGCGATCTCACCCCGGTTGGCGACGAGCAGTGTGCTGATCACAGGTCACTCCCTCACATCCGGAAGACGCCGAAGCCGCCGCGCGCGCCCCGCACCGGCGCGCTGTGGAGGGCCGACAGGCACAGGCCGAGCACGGTGCGGGTGTCGCGCGGGTCGATCACGCCGTCGTCGTACAGCCGCCCGGACAAAAACAGCGGCAGCGACTCGGCCTCGACCTGCTCCTCGACCAGGGCGCGCAGGCCCGCGTCGGCCTCCTCCTCGTACGGCTGGCCCTTGGCCGCCGCCGACTCGCGCATGACGATCGACAGCACCCCGGCCAGCTGCCGCGGCCCCATGACGGCCGACTTGGCGCTCGGCCAGGCGAACAGGAAGCGCGGGTCGAAGGCGCGTCCGCACATGCCGTAGTGCCCGGCGCCGTAGCTCGCGCCGAGCAGCACCGACAGGTGCGGCACCCGCGAGTTGGACACCGCGTTGAGCATCTGCGCGCCGTGCTTGATGATGCCGCCCTGCTCGTACTCCGTGCCGACCATGTAGCCGGTGGTGTGGTGCAGGAAGATCAGGGGTATGTCGCGCTGGTTGGCGAGCTGGATGAACTGGGCGGCCTTCTGCGACTCGGCGCTGAACAGCACCCCGCGCGCGTTGGCGAGGATGCCGACGGGGTAGCCGTGCAGGCGCGCCCATCCGGTGACCAGGCTGGTGCCGTAGCGGGGTTTGAACGCGTCGAAGTCGGAGGCGTCCACGACGCGGGCGATGACCTCGCGCGGGTCGAACGGCGCCTTCAGGTCGGCCGGGACGAGGCCGAGCAGTTCCTCCTCGGGGTATTCCGGCGGCGGGGCGGGCGGCGGATCGGCGTGCGCCTTGCGCCAGTTCAGGCGGGCGACGACGCGGCGGGCCTGGCGCAGCGCGTCCGGCTCGTCCTCGGCGAAGTGGTCGGCGAGCCCGGAGACGCGGGCGTGCATGTCGGCGCCGCCCAGCTCCTCCTCGTCCGCGACCTCGCCGGTGGCCATCGTGACCAGCGGCGGGCCGCCCAGGAAGACCTTCGCCCGCTCCTTCACCATGATCACGTGGTCCGACATGCCGGGCACATACGCGCCGCCCGCCGTGGAGTTGCCGAACACGACGGCGATCGTGGGGATACCGGCGGCGGACAGCCGGGTGAGGTCCTTGAACAGGGCGCCGCCCGGGATGAAGATCTCCTTCTGGCTCGGCAGGTCCGCGCCGCCGGACTCCACCAGCGCCACGCACGGCAGCCGGTTCGCGGAAGCGATCTCGTTCGCGCGCAGCGCCTTCTTCAGCGTCCACGGGTTGCTCGCGCCGCCGCGCACGGTCGGGTCGTTGGCGGTGATCAGGCACTCGACGCCCTCGATGACGCCGATGCCGGTGACGAGGGAGGCGCCCACGGTGTAGTCGCTGCCCCAGGCGGCGAGCGGGGAGAGTTCGAGGAACGGGGTGTCCGGGTCGAGCAGCAGCTCGACGCGTTCGCGCGCGGTCAGCTTGCCGCGTTCGCGGTGGCGCCGCACGTACTTCTCGCCGCCGCCCGCGAGCGCCTTGGCGTGTTCGGCGTCCAGCTCCGCCAGCTTGCCGAGCATCGCCTCGCGGTGCGCGGCGTACTCGGGGGCGGCGGGGTCGAGCCGGGTGGGCAGCACGGTCACAGCAGGGCCTCCGGGAGGTCGAGGTGGCGGGAGCGCAGCCACTCCCCCACGGCCTTGGCCTGCGGGTCGAAGCGCGCCTGGGCCGCGACGCCCTCGCCGAGCAGGCCATCGACGGTGAAGTTCAGCGCGCGCAGGTTCGGCAGCACGTGCCGGGTGACGTCCAGACCGGCGGTCTCCGGGAGCAGCTGCCGGAACCGCTCGACGGTCAGCTCGTGCGCCAGCCAGCGCCAGGCGGCCTCGGCGCGCACCCACACGCCGACGTTGGCGCTGCCGCCCTTGTCCCCGCTGCGGGCCCCGGCGACCAGGCCGAGCGGGGCGCGCCGCGACGCCCCCCGGGCGAGCGGTTCGGGCAGCTCCGGTACGGGTAGGGCGTGTTGCGGCCCGGCCTGGACGGGCGGGGGCGCGACGCGGTGCCGCGTCCCGCCTGGCAGCACGGCGGTGTGCGCGGCCTCGCCCTGCGGTACGGACGCGGCCGTGAAGACGCCGTAGGGCTGGCCCCGCCCCGGCGGCGCGGTGACGTGGAACCCGGGATAGCTAGCCAGCGCCAGCTCGATCGCTGCGCCACTGACCGCGCGGCCTACGGCGGCCTCGTCGGCGTCCTTGACCACCAGCCGCAGCAGCGCGCTCGCCTCTTCCTGCACCTGGGCATCCGGGTGGTCGGTGCGGGCGAGCGTCCAGCTGACGTGCGCGGGGGCGGCGGCGTCAAGCGCCTCGCGCAACTGCTCGCGCACGGCGTCCGCCTTCGCCTCGATCTCCAGCCCGGTGAGGACGAACGTCACCTCGTTGCGGTAGCCGCCGAGCCGGGTGAGGCCCACCTTCAGCGTGGCCGGCGGCGGCTCCCCGCGCACGCCGCTGACCCGCACCCGGTCCGGCCCCACCTCGGCCAGCCGCACGGTGTCCAGGCGCGCGGTGACATCCGGACCCGGGTAGCGCGGGCCCGCCGTCTCGTACAGCAGCTGTGCGGTGACCGTGCCCACGGTGACCGCGCCGCCCGTACCCGGGTGCTTGGTGATGACGCAGCCGCCGTCCGCGTCGATCTCCGCGAGCGGGAACCCGTAGGGCGGGCCCGGCAGCTCGCGCCAGAACGCGTAGTTGCCGCCCGTCGCCTGCGTGCCGCACTCCAGCACGTGCCCGGCGACGACCGCTCCGGCCAGCGCGTCCCAGTCGTGCGCGCCCCACCCGTGGTGCCACGCCGCGACGCCGCTGACCAGGGCCGCGTCCGACACACGCCCGGTGATCACCACGTCCGCGCCCGCCTGAAGACACGCGGTGATGCCCGCGCCGCCGAGGTAGGCGTTGGCCGTCAGCACGCCCTCACCCCAGCCGCCGCGCGCGGTGAGGTCGTCACCCTCCACGTGCGCCACCCGCACCGGCACCCCGAGCCGCCCCGCCAGCTCCCGCACCGCGTCCGCCAGCCCGCCCGGGTTCAGCCCCCCGGCGTTGCTGACGAGCTTCACCCCGCGTTCGTGCGCGAGCCCCAGAGCGTCCTCCAACTGCCGCAGGTACGTGCGCGCGTAACCCCGGGCCGGGTCCTTCAGCCGGTCCCGGCCCAGGATGAGCATCGTCAGCTCGGCCAGGTAGTCCCCGGTCACCGCCTCCAGCGGCCCTCCGGTCAGCATCTCCCGCAATGCCGAGGCCCGGTCCCCGTAGAACCCCGACGCGTTCCCCACCCGTACGACCACCACACCCACCTCCCACGCGAAGACCGCCAGCGTGGCACCACCCGGAGAAACAATCAAGCATGCTTGCTGGTTTTTTGGAGCTCCTTGACTCCGGAACACATTCCGGACCAAGGTGCCGGTATGTCCACTCCCACCGTGTCGTTCTCCGACCTCTCGAAGAACGCGAAACGCGTGGCAGAGGCGGTTGAACACGCACAACGCGTCCACATCACGCGCCGCGACGGAGAAGGGCTGTTCCTCACCACGGAGCACCACGATCGCCAGCGAGAGGAGACGGCCGACGTCACCGCGCGTCTCCTCTCGGCCCTCCTCAGCAGCGACGAAGGCGCCCGAGCGGTCCTCATCGCCCTGCCACAGGTCTTCCCCTGGACGCGCCATCTGTCGCCGGAGGAGATGCGTGAGTTCGTCATCGACCTCGTGGACGCCGCGCGCGATGCCACCGACCTCGACGTGCACGCGAACCTGCACCGCGTCATCGTCGAGTGGCGCGCCACCGCACGCCTCCTGGCCGACCCCGATCTCGCGGCGCAGCTCACCAAGCCCCTGACATCTTCACGCCATCCCAAGGACACCGACACCTGAGTACGGCCAGCGGGCCACCCGCAGACCGCGCACCACGCCCCGGCGCTGAGCCTTCGCATCGCCTACGGAAAGATGCCCCAGGCGTACGGCGAGGCCCCGCCACCAGCCCCGCGCCGAACAGACCTCACTGGGTGACGGCGGCCAGTTCGTCACGGAAGCGCTTCAACTCGCTGGACGCGTACGTGGCGGAATCCACGATCTCAGAGACCTCTCGCGCCTGCTCCCGGACACATTCCGGGGAGGTCAGACTGTACTGCCCGGCCATCGCCTGCTGCGCTGCCGAAAGCGCTGTTTCCATGCGGGACACGGGGGCGATGTGATGCATGAGCGGAATGTCGCGTTCCGTTCCGTCGTCAGCGTGCAAAGTGACCGTGAACGCGTAGATCTTCGGCAGGCTTCCCGCGTAATCGCGCTCCGGCCCCAGCGTGAACGCGATCCTCTCCTGCGCGTGGGGCGGCACGGTGTACTTCATCTTCCGCTCCAGCGTGAACGGGACGTCCTTGCCGTCCGGGACCTTGATGTCGTACCTGGCCTGGACCTCCGTGGGGCCAGCCCCGTACGCGCATCCCGCCTCCCGCACGTGATCGAAACGGAAGTCCGCCCGCGTGATCAGGATCGGATTGTCACTGGGATTGCGAAGCACTAGCGTCACCTGGGAGGCAGGATAGTCCTCCCTCTCCTCCACCCCATCCGGAGTAATCCAGTCAGCGCGGACGTTCTCCTCCCGGTCCAGGTCAAAGTCCACGATCTCCAACTCCGGCGCGGGCGGTTCGGGCTGAAGACCCGGCAGGAGAAGAAAGACGAGCCCCAGAACCGAGGCCACCAACGCCACCGCGCCCCCCGCCACCGCGAGGATGCCCTGCGGACGCTGGAGGAAGGGACGCTCGGCGGCCCGCGCCCCCTCCGTCGCCACCTCTCCAGCCGAACCCTCGCGGCCCCCGTCACCCGTTCCCCTGGCCGCATCCCGCACGATGACCAAGCACCCCCAGTTCTCTCCCAGTTGCCCCGTGTGAACCTCACCTCCGGCACCGTACCCGAGCGCGGATTCACCCAGGAAGACAAACCGTCAGAAGACGAGACCACCCCTGGCCAACCGCATGCACGGTCCCGGCAAGGGTCAGCTACCGGAGAGCAGCTGCGGAACAACCGGCCGCCCGGCGCCACCCCCACGAGACCCAAGCCGTACACGCCAGGCTCCAGCGCACCCACGATAGGAGCAAGCCCCCGCAGTTGGCCCACAACTACCCACTCAGCTCCGCAAGCCGCCCCTCTCGAACGGATGTCAGCAGGGTGTGGAGCATGGGCCGGGACAGACGCAGCACGCGGTCTGCCTCCGTGGACTCCCTCAGGGCCACGACCTCACCATCACCAGCCCGCATCTCGACACAGTTGTTTCCCTCCGCGCAGTAGGAGGACTTCTGCCAGCCACAGTCGTTCACGTCATGACCTCTCAGAGAACCTTCACGATGCCAAGGATGAAGTCTCGCGACTCTTCAGCCGTGAGCGCCAGCGCCTCCAAGCGGTCGAGCAGTTGGCGGTACTTCTGCAACTGGGCTTCCGCGTCGAGGAGAACGGGACCATGGGACTGGTCAAGTTGCACTGTGTCCAGCTGCGGCACGGCACCATGCGCATAAAAGATGGTCTGACCTGCACCGGGGAACCCTCCTGCGGTGAAGGGCAGCACCAGCACCGAGAGATTCTCCCGCTCGCTCACCTGGAGTATGTGCCGAAGCTGTGCCCGAGCGACAACGCGGCCCCCGAACTGCATACGCAAAGCCGCTTCGTGGATGACGGCGGTGTAAGGGACCGCCTTGTCGGCATACAGAACAGCTTGCCGCTTGATGCGCCACGAAGTGCGGTGCTCCATCTCATGCGCGGGCAGTTGGGGGATGCTATGCGCGAAGACGGCACGCGCATGGTCGAGTGTCTGCAAGAGACCCGGCAAGGTGGCCGTCTGAGCGGTACGCATTGCCGCTGCGTGATGTTCAAGCTCGGCCAGGTCGAGAAGCCCTTGCGGTAGCAGCCCCCGGTACTCCTCCCACCACTGGCGTGGCCTTCTGCCCGTCATGCTCGCCAGCGCATCGATCAGCGCTTCGTCCGCGCAGTCGTAATTGCAGGCCAGGGTGCGCAGGCGTGGGGCGCTGAGGCCCACTCGGCCGGTTTCAATGTTGCTCATCCGAGCCTGGTCGATGCCCAGGAGCGCTCCAGCCTGCGTCGCCGTGAGACCGGCGCGCTCTCGCAGCTTGCGCAACTCTGCGCCCAAGCGCTGCTCGCGAGCCGTCGGCGCACTTCTAGGCGGCATCTGACTCCACACTCTCCTGCTTCGGGCGCCACCAGCTTACAAGGCACATCTATTTTCCTGAACTAGTAGCGAAGATTCCCCATGGTCGCTACGGTGTGAACTGACGCGATCACCCTCCGGGGTAGGTGTGATGCACCGCCCTGCCATGCCAGTTGAACGGGAGCTTCCATGAACCCGCCCGCCTTCACCGCGCTTGCCGCTCCGCCGCCGTTGGACTCCGCGGACTGGTGGTTCAGCCTGCGGCTGTCCAACGACCCGCAAGCCCCCGGTATCGCGCGAACCCATCTGCGCACGACGCTCGACGCCTACGGCCTCGACACCATCGTGGACACCGCCGAATTGCTCACCAGCGAGGTGGTGACCAACGCCCATCGGTACACAGACGGGCCGGTCACCGTGCGGGCGCAGTACGTCGGCACGCGCCGCCGCCTGCGGGTAAGTACGGGCGACGTCAGCGCAGTCGCGCCACGACTCGCGTGCGCACTCCCGGCCGACGAGGGAGGACGCGGACTCCGCATTCTCGACCTCTGTGCCCTCTCTTGGGGCTGGTTCCCGCTCAGCGACTCCCGGGATGGATTGGCTGGAAAGGTCGTCTGGTATGAGCTGGCGGCCCCGTGAAGCCCGAGCAGGCGTGGGCTTGACGAATCGAATGGGGAAACGCCACGCCGAACCCACCGTCGTTCTTGCGGGCTGTCGGCTCGCTGTCTGCTGGTCTGCGAGCCCGGCGATCTTTCCGAACGGCCCCGCGACCTCGCGAAGGTGGCCGAGAACCGTTCAGGGGACGACGTCCTGCGGCTACCGTCCGTCGAACACAGAATGGTGCGTTCAGCAAGTCCAGTTCAGCAACTCCGCACTTACAGGAAGACTCGCTGTGAACCTTGCTGTCGCCAAGGCCCGGTCGCGGCATCTGGACGCCACGTCGCGAGGCCCGGTCACTCCTAACGTCGTGGCGATCGACTCCGGCGAACTCATCGCCACGGAGGCCCATTGCAAGGGTGGATATGGCGCCTGCACCTCCAGCGAAACCTCATCATCCACCCCACCAGTCCCCGGTGCGGTCATCCGGCCGTGCCGGAACCGCCAGCAGGCGGTCCACGCAGCGGCTTCGGCCGCCCACCCCGAAGGAGCACACATGCAAGAGGACGAATTCGACCTGGACATCAGCATTCTGGAGTCCGGTGACGGGTCCGCTGTCCTGGTCAACCTGACCGATGACGGGTGCAGTCCGACCTGCGAGGGGTCCTGCGCCACCAACGTGGCCTGACACCGTCATCTCAGCCGTTTCGGCCCGCACGACACATGCCGTGCGGGCCGAAACGGCCAGGCCGGAAGAGGTAAGGACTCATGAACCATAGACAAGACACGCTGTACGAGTGCGCGGACACGGCGCTCGTACGGGCGGCCCGGTATACCCGACTGTCGCTGCCGCCGTGGCCGAACGTGACTTCCGATGCCCCGGTGCAGGTGCACCAGTGGCATGCATGGCTCAAGGCGGCGTGGGCCTTGGACGAGGTCTCCGACTCTGTCGAGCAGGCCAGCCCCTCACTCGCGCGGCACATGGACACACAGTGCGCGATGGTGGGGCTGCCCGAGGCCCGGCAGGTGCGCCGGACCCTTATCTCGGTGATCAGGTACATCCAGCGAATGACTGGCAGAGCGACACCGAACGGACTCTTCGCCGGGGTCGCCCCGGCCGGGTTCGGGGAACGGTCCGAGTACAAGTGGGGTCCTTGGCACAAGGCGGTAGCGCGAGTGGATGCCGCGTGGATGAGCGACGTGATCACCGAGCTGGAGGCGTGCCCCGACCTGTTGCGCAGACTGCCGGTGGTCGCTGCCAACACAGCGTTCGTGCGCGGGGATCGACTAATCGTCCCCTATCCGGCGCGCTTGGCTACGGCCAAGCCGACCGCAGAGGTATCGCTCAGGTTCACCTCGGCGGTGCAAACAGCCCTGGGCGCCGCCCGAGCACCGATCGCGTGCGGCTTGCTGGCCAATAAGGTGAGCTCCAATTTTCCCGACGTACCGGCTGCCCGGGTCATGAACCTCTTGACCGACCTGATGCGAAACGGGGCACTCGTCAGCAGCCTGCACGCACCGTCCTCCACGCTCGACGCCCTTGACCACGTCGTAGGTGAACTGGACGCCATCCACGCTCATGAGGTGCCGTCCATCGCGATCTTGCTGGACGATTTACGGACGGTACGAGACAACATGGCCCAGCACAATCGCGCGCTCACACCAGAGGAGGGGCGGCCGCTGCGCCGCGAGTTGCGCCGGAAGATGACCGAGGTAGCCGACACTGAACACCCGCTGGCGGTCGATCTCAAGGTGGACTGCTCGCTCACGCTGCCGCACGCGGTAGCCCGCGAGGCCGAGCAGGCGGCCACCGTACTCGCGCGGCTCACGCCAGCACCCTTCGGTACACCGGGGTGGAAGGAGTACCACACCCGTTTCTTCGAGAAGTACGGAATCGGCTCCCTGGTGCCGCTGAGGGATGTCGTAGACCCGGATGTCGGCCTGGGGTTCCCCGCCGGATTTTTGGACAGCGAGCCAGAAGCGCGCGAAGCACTGACACAGCGGGACCAGCGGCTTTTGGCGCTCGCACAGACGGCAGTCCTTGATGGCCGCAGCGAGGTACAGCTTGACGAGGAGCTGATCACCGAACTTGAGAGCAGCGAACACAACCGGGCGCAGCTTCCACCACACCTGGAGCTTACGTTCCAGATCCATGCCACTTCCACGAAGAGCCTTGATCATGGTGACTTCACTCTCTCAGCGATCCGCCCCTCACGCGGCATCGGCACCGTGGGTGGCCGGTTCCTCCCACTCCTTGAGCCCGAGGACCACGCTCGGGCACTCACCGTCCTGAAACGGCTCCCGAGCAACACACCTGGGGCACTACCCGTGCAGGTCTCCCTCCCCTCGCTCAATCGGGCGCATGCCCAGGTCACGCGGGTACCTGAGCTGCTCCCGGCCGTGATCAGCCTCGCCGAGCACCGGGCCGCAGACGAACGCACCGTCGGCCTAGACGACCTTGCGGTGGGTTGTGACCGACGCAGGCTATACCTCGCGTCGCTCTCACGACGGTGCCTAGTGGAGCCGCACACTGTGCACGCTCTTGACCTGCGCGTCCACACCCCGCCCATGGCGCGGTTCCTGGTGGAGATAAGCCGCGCTCAGTCCGCGATCATCACTGCCTTTCCCTGGGGAGCCGCCTCGGTTCTGCCCTACTTGCCCCGCGTGCGCCGTGGCCGGACCATTCTCGCGCCAGCCCGCTGGCTCCTCCGCGCGGCGGACGTGCCAGCCCGGTCCGCTGCGTGGGGGGAATGGCACGAGGGCCTGAACGAATGGTGCGTGCGCCGACGGATGCCGAAGAGGGTAGCCCTGACCGAGGGAGATCAGCTTCTCCCCCTGGACCTATCCGAGAGTGCCCATCGTGCGGTACTACGTGCCCACCTCGCCCAGGCCGGGACCGTAGTACTAACGGAGACCTCCGCCCCCGGCGACTGGTTCGACGGCCGCGCTCACGAGGTCGTCGTCCCCGTGACGGCCCGGCAACCCACGCAGTGGCCGACCGTGGCGCCCGTGGCCGTCAACCGCCTCCTCACCCGCGACCACGGACACCTTCCGGGCACCGGCCCGTGGCTCCTGGCCAAACTGTATGGCCATCCGGAGCGCCAGGCTGAAATTCTGTCCCGGCACCTCCCCTACTTGTTCGCTGAGTGGGAGACACCACCGCTGTGGTGGTTTATGCGCCACGGCGATCCCCAGTCTCACCTCCGCCTGCGCGTCGCTGTCCCGGAGGCCGTTGATGTGGGACAGCTCGTCTCGCGAATCGGCGGCTGGGGGGCACGCTTGCGCCGTTCCGGGCTGCTCAACGACATACAGTTCGCCACGACCTACCCCGAGACGGGCCGATGGGGAGCTGGGCCACTCATGAATCTTGCGGAGAACATCTTCGCCGCAGACTCCCGAGCCGTTGCCGTGCAGCTCTCCCAGCCGGACCGCCCCACCCCGTACGCCCTGACCGCCGCGAACTTCGTATCCCTTGTCACGGCCTTCACCGGCAGCGTCACGGAATCCATGGAGTGGTTGGTCACGTACGGGAAGATCACCGATCCTCGACGACTCGCCCGGCATGTCCTCGCCGAAGCAGTCCGCCTGGCCGACCCGACCGACGGGTGGGCGGCCCTGCGGAGCCACGCGGGTGGGCCAGCCATCACCGCGGCCTGGGCCGAGCGTGACCAAGCCGTCGCGCGTTACAGGGCTCGCCTCCACGAGTCCGACCTCGATCCGCACCTCGTGCTCGAATCGCTTTTGCATGCCCACCACATCCGGGCTGTCGGCCTGGACAAGGACAACGAACGCATGTGCGTGCGACTGGCTCGCGCCGCAGCTCTGGCCTGGACAGCACGTAAGGGGAGCCCTCGTGGAACAGCGTGAGACCGCTCGGCTCGCCGCCGCAGCGATCGCCGACCGGCTCGCCTCCCCGGAGGACATGCCCGGCATCGACCTCAAGCAGGGCTGGTGGCCGCAGTCCCTCGCACACGGCGCCGTCGGCGTGGCTCTGCTGCACATCGAACGCGCCCGCGCCGGGGAGGGGCCGTGGCAACGAGTGCACGACTGGCTCACTTGCGCCGCAGCGGGCGGAGCCATCGGCGGGCCTGACGCTCATCTCTACTACGGTGCCCCGGCACTCGCCTTCGCTCTGCATTCCGCAGCGGATCGGCCCGGACGGTACGCTCGCGCCCTGGCCACGCTCGACACCCACGTGGCCACACTGATCCGTCAGCGGCTCCAAGTGGCACACACACGCATGGACCGTGGCCGCGAGTTCCCCGCACTAGCCGAGTTCGACACGATCCGCGGACTGAGCGGTCTTGGCGCTCTGCTCCTGCACCGTGACACAGACCCCGCCCTAGTGGAAAGCGTCCTTGCCTACCTGGTGCGGTTGACAGAGCCGGTCAAGCACGACGGAGAGCTCCTACCCGGCTGGTGGAGCCATCTCGGCCCCTCCGGCACGCGCTCCCCGCACTTCCCTGAGGGCCACAGCAACAACGGAGCCGCCCATGGCATCACCGGCCCACTTGCCCTGCTCGCGCTGGCCGCCCGGCGCGGCATCTCCGTTGATGGCCACAGGACGGCGATCAAACGCATCTTGTCCTGGCTGGACCGCTGGCAGCAGAAGGGCGAAGGCGGACCGTGGTGGCCGTACTGGATCACCCGTGATCAACTCCGGACCGGACGAACCAGCCCAGGCCCATTCCGCCCGTCCTGGTGCTATGGCACCGCCGGATACGCCCGCGCCCAGCAGCTCACCGCCCTCGCCACGGGAGATCACGACCGCCAGCGAGCAGCCGAAATCGCACTGCTTGGGGCCATGACCGACCCCAGCCAACGTGCGGCCACCGTGGACCTGTCCCTGTGCCATGGCTTCGCCGGACTGGCCCACATCACCCAACTCGCCGCCGCTGACGCGATCACCCCCGGCCTTGGCCGGTGCCTGCCCGACCTCCTCGCGCCGATGACCAATACGACCCCCGACCTTCTCGTCCGCCCTCTGTACCGCCCGGCCGACGGCAGAGATATCGGACTTCTCGAAGGTGCTGCGGGCACGGCCCTCGCACTCCACTCCTTCTCCGTCGGCAGCCCCGCCCCCTCGGGCTGGGACGCCTGCTTCCTGATCGCCTGAACCGGAGCATCACACATGCCACAAGCCGCATGGCCGCAACGTCTCCTCAAGTTCCCCGCATGGGGCGAGGCGGAGGCCACGTTCATTGAGCACCTGCTCCCGGTGCTGACCGCGAACGATACCGAGCTGACCTACTGGTCGTTCCTGCGAAAGGCCCCCGTCTGGCGTCTGCGCTACCGCCCCACCGGTCCGGCGGCGGCCAAGCGTCTGGACCTCGTCCTGGACCAGTTGGTTGCCGCCCATACGCTCAGCTCCTGGACCCCGGGGATTTATGAACCGGAGGAGACAGCGTTCGGCGGCCCATCCGCCATGGACACCGCGCACATCCACTTCCACGAGGACAGCCGACACGTCCTTGAACATTGAGCGGATCTCATCGTGACCGGTTCGGGTGACGGGGTGCCCGTGACGTGGCGAAGCTCCTCGA
>NZ_JAEVFI010000044.1:0-15123 GCF_019303495.1 Streptomyces sp. JJ66
GGGGTGGGCGGGGGTCACTGGGGGGTTCCGGCGGTGTGGGTGTGGGGGGTGGGGTGGGTGGGCTGGTCGGGTTGGTGGGTGGGGGCGCCGAAGGTGGTCCAGGCGGTGCGGTGGGGTACGGGCAGGACGGTGCGGCCGGTGGCGGCGTTGAGGATGGTGGCGGCGCGCCAGGCGCCGAGGGTGAGGTCGGGAGCGCCGACGCCGTGGGTGTGCATTTCGGCGTTTTGGACGTAGAGGGTGCCGGTGATGCGGGGGTCGAGGGCGACGCGGTAGTGGGCGTCGATCTGGTAGCGGCCGCGGGGGTCGAGGTCGATGAGGTCGAGCAGGGGGTCGAGGAGGGCGGGGCGTTGGGGGGTGTAGCCGGTGGCGGCGACGATGGCTTGGGTGTGGAGGGTGAATTCGGTGTTTTGCTGGCGGTGGTGGCAGGTGAGGCGGTAGCCGTTGTTTTCGGGGTGGGCGGCGGTGATTTCGACTCCGGGGTGGAGGTCGGCGCGGGGGCGGGTGCCGCCGATGGTGCGTTCGTAGAGTTCGTCGTGGATGTCGGCGAGGGTGGTGGCGCTGATGCCTTTGTAGAGTTGCCATTGCTGGCTGATGAGGTGGTCTCGGGTGGTGTCGGGGAGGTTGCGGAAGTAGTCGGTGTAGTCGGGGGTGAAGTGCTCTAGGCCGATCTTGGAGTACTCCATGGGGGCGAAGGCGGGGGTGCGGGCGAGCCAGCGGACGTGGGGTCCGCCGTGGCCGCCTCCGTCTTGGGTGCGTAGGAGGTCGAGGGTGACTTCGCCGCCGGATTGGCCGGCGCCGATGACGGTGACGTCGTCGAGTTGGGCGAGGGTGGTGCGGTGGGTGCGGTAGTCGGCGCTGTGCAGGATGCGGCCGTGGTGGGTGTCGGTGGCCAGGGGGGTGAGGGCGTGGGGCAGGGTGGGCTGGGTGCCGGTGCCCAGGACGACGTTTCGGGCGTGGTGGGTGTGGGTGGTGCCGTCGGTGGTGCGGTGGGTGACGGCGAAGGCGTCGGCGGTTTCGTCCCAGTGCAGGGCGGTGACGTGGGCGCCGAAGCGGGTGTTGGGGAGGTTGTCGGCTGCCCAGCGGCAGTAGTGGTCGTATTCGCGGCGGGGGATGAGGAACCGCTCGGAGAAGAAGAAGGGGAACATGCGCTGGTGGTGGCGCAGGTAGTTGAGGTAGGTCCAGGGGCTGGTGGGGTCGGCCATGGTGGCGAGGTCGGCGAGGAAGGGCACTTGGAGGGTGGTGCCTTCCATGAGCAGGCCGGGGTGCCAGGAGAAGGCGGGTTTGGCGTCGAGGAAGAGGGTGCGGAGGCCGGGGACGCTGTCGGCGAGTGCGGCTAGGGAGAGGTTGAAGGGGCCGATGCCGATGCCGATGAGGTCGTGGGTGGGGTGGGGGGTGTTCACGGCTTGGCCTCCGCGATGGGGTTGGGCAGGTCGATGTAGATGGACTGGGTGTGGACGTCGCCGACGAGTTCGTCGAGGCCGTCGGCGCAGGTGAGGTAGTTGCCTTTGCAGCGCAGGGTGGGGGCGTCCAGGAGGAGGTCGAGGAGGTCTTGGGCGCCGGGGTGGGTGGTGCGCAGGTGGGTGAGGTGGGTGTGGAGGGTGGCCAGGAGGTCGGTTTCGTCGGCGAGGTGGAGTGCGCCCATGGCGCCGATGAGGCCGAGGAGGTTGTTGATGCCGAGGTAGTAGGCGACGCGTTCGTTGACGAAGGTGTCGTCGAAGACGAGGCCGGTTTCGTGGGTGATGCCGGGGAGGAGGGTTTCGGCGTGGTCGGCGTGGGTGGCGGTGAGGTAGTAGCCCTGGCTGTCGCGGTACCAGCCGGCGCGGGGCAGGCCGTCGGGGCCGAGGGTGATCAGGGTGTTTTGGTGGTGGGGTTCGAGGGCGATGCCGTGGTGGGCGTGGAGGGCGATGAGGGGGGTGGCGAGGTGGTGGAGGTAGTGGGTGAGCCAGAGGTTGGCGGCTTGGGCGGTGGTGAGGGTGTGGGTGGTGGCGGTGCGGTGGACGGCGGCGGCGAGGGCGGCGCGGTGGGTGGGGGCGGTGCCGTCGCCGGGTCCGGTGCGTTCGGCCAGGAGTCCGGCGACGCACAGGGCGTCGGTTTCGCTGCCGTGGAAGGGGTTGTCGCGCAGGGCGGTTTCGAGGCCGGTTTCGGTGTCGTCGTCGGGGTGGCCGGCGGTGATCCAGGCGGGGTCGCGCAGGATGGTGAAGGTGGGGTGGTGGGCGGTGAGCCAGGCGCCGGGTCCGGCGTTGAGGAGGCGGGCGGCGCGGACGCCGAGGCGCATTTCGGCGCGCAGGTTGTTGCGCCGGGAGTTGGTGATGCGCATGCCCAGGGAGAGTTTGAGCTGGTGGGCGGCGTCGGGGCGGTGGACGGTGCGCAGGGAGGAGGTGGGGTGCCAGGGGTCGCCGTGGGGGCCGAGGGGGTGGAGGAGTCCGGCGTCGATGAGGGCGCGGACGGCGGGGCGGGTGAGGATGTCGCGGGCCTGCCAGGGGTGGGCGGGCAGGGGGAGGGTGCCGGGGGGCAGGGGCAGGTCGCGGGTGTAGGGGTGGAGGTGGTCGGCGGGGTGGGTGCCGGTGAGGGTTTCGCCGGTGACGATGTCGGGGTGGGCGGCGAACCAGTGGAGGGGGAAGGAGCCGCGCAGTTCGGGTGAGTAGGTGTCGAGTTCGGTGTGGGTGGCTTCTTCGCGGCTTTTGGGTGCGGGGTGGAAGGGGTGGCCGAGGAGGAGGGCTTGTTCGGCGTCGAGGAAGGGGGTGGGTGCGGTGGTGCCGGGGGGTTCGGCGCGGCGGGCGGTGAGGTGGGCGGCGGTGCGGTGGGCGGAGGTGAGGACGCGGGCGGCGGCGTCGGCGCCCAGGTGGGGGGGCTGGCCGCGGCCGAGGGTGGTTTCGCGGAGGGTGGCGGCGGCTACGAGCGCGGTGTCGGCGGGGGGTGCCGTTTCTCCGGCGGGCGCGGCCAGGGTGGCGGGGCCGAAGCGGTGCCAGCCGGTGGGTGAGTGGTGGCGGACGGGCACGGTGAGGGTGAGGCCGGTGGCGGGCAGGGTGAGGTGGAGGGGCTGTCCGGTGGGGGGTACGGGGGTGCCGGTTTCGCGGACGTAGGCGCGTAGCAGGGTTTCGGTGGCGGCGTGGTCGGCTGCTTGCCGGGGGTCGGGGTGGTCCAGTGGGTCGGGGCTGGGGGCGGTCATGGGAGCTGCTCCTTGGGGTGTGTCACAGCACGTGGCGTTCGGCTGGGGGGTGCCCGAGGAAGTGGGGCATGGCGAATTCCCAGCCGTAGGAGCCGGCGTTGGGGAAGACGACGAGGTCTCCGGCGCGGATGCGGCTGACGTGGATGTCGCGCAGCAGGGTGTCCTCGGGGGTGCACAGTTCGCCGACGACGGTCAGGGGGGCGTCTTCGGCGGTGGGGCGGGGTCCGTCGGCGTCGTTCCAGTTCTCGGTGGGCAGCACGGTGATGTTGTGGACGATGGCCCAGGAGGTGGGGAGCTGGAAGTGGTTGATGCCGCCGCGCAGCATGGCGTACCAGTGGCCGTAGGAGTTTTTGAGGTCGGTGACTTCGGCGGCGTACCAGCCGCAGTCGGCGACGAGGTAGCGGCCGGGTTCGAGGATGACGCGGGCGCCGGGGGGTGGGGGGGTGTCGGCGATGAGTTCGCCGAAGCGGGCGGTGTCGAAGGGTTTTTCGTCTTCGAAGGCGACGCCGATGCCGCCGCCGGTGTCGATGTGGCGCAGGTCGATGCCGCAGGCGGCGGCGGTGTCGGTGGCCCAGCGCACGCACCAGCGGACGTAGGCGGCGTGGGTGTCGGCGTCGAGGTTGCCGGAGGCGGCGTGGATGTGGAAGCCGGTGAGGTCGAGTGCGGGGAGGGTGCGGGCGGCGGCCAGGACGTCGGGGACGTCGGGTTCGGGTACGCCGAAGGCGGAGGGGACGCCGCCCATGGTGAGGGAGCCGGTGATGGGGATGTGGGCGGGGTTGACGCGCAGGGCGACGCGGGCGGTGGTGCCGAGCTCTTGTGCGATGCGGCTGATGCGGCGCAGTTCCAGCAGGGATTCGGCGTTGATGGTTTCGGCGCCGGCGGCGATCAGGTCGGTGAGGACGGCGACGGTTTTCGCCGGGCCGGCCGCGAGCACGGGCAGCGGCCCGCTCCCGGTGCCCGCCCCGGCCGGGGTGGTCAGCGCGGTGCGGGCGAGGGCCAGTTCGCTGCGGGAGGCGACCTCGAATCCGGCGACTTCTTCGGCTAGTGCGGCCAGCACCTGCGGGTGGGCGTTGGCTTTGACGGCGTAGTAGACGGCCGCCCACTGCGGCAGGGCGGTGCGCAGCTCGCGGGCGCGGGTGGCGGCGGTGGCCGGGTCGTAGAGGTAGGCCGCCAGGGGGGCGCGGTCGCGGGCGAGTTCCGTGAGCCGGGTGGTGACGCGCTCGGGGAGCCGGGTGAGCGGGTAGGCGGCGCGGTGCGCGGCGGAGGGCGGAAGCTCGATGGACACGGTGGTTCGCCTAGGTGTTGAAGGGGTGGGGAGGTGGGAGGGGGCCGGGGCCGGGTGTTAGCGCAGTGGTCCGACGACCATGGTGTGGCGGCGCCAGCCGGGGTAGGGCTCGACGGTGCCGACCTTGTGGAACCCGTATTTGGCGTACCGGTCCAGCATGACGTCGTTGCCGTCGGCGATGAGGGCGGCGGCGCGTTCCTCGGTGCGGTGGGCGAGGAACGCGGCGTGCAGCGCGAGGGCGATGCGGGTGCGCCGGTAGGGGCGGGTGACGAGCAGTTCGCACAGTCCGACGGTGCGGCCGGGGTGTTCGCGGACGAAGTCGGGTCCCGGGTCGGGGGTCAGGCCCTCCCACCAGAGGCTGTCGGTGGGCAGCGTGTAGCCGTAGAGGTATCCGGCGAGGGTGTCCCCGGCGTGGGCGGCGACCAGGGAGAAGCCGGGTCGGGTGGCGTGCCGGGTGAGGCGTTCGGTGATGGGCGGGTCGCAGTGGTCGGCGAGGTCGATGGCGTGGGAGTAGACCTCTTCGTAGGCGCGGGCCCAGGGGTGGGGGTCGGCGATGATGTCGGCGCCGGTGTGGTGGGTGATGCGGACGTCGGCGGGGAGCTGGTCGGCTATGGATCTGGACGCATCGGCGGTGGTGACGCTCATGGTTCCTCCCGGGGCGGCTCGGCACGGTGCCGTGGGCGCGCGGCGCGCGGGACCCACGGACACGGTGAGTTAGGTGAGCCTAAGTTAATTGACGTGGGCGGTGCTTTCCAACCGGGCCTGTGCTGGGAGCGGCACCACGGTGCCCGGAGAGGTGCCGGGGGAGGTGCCCGGGGAGGTGGCGAGTTCGGCGTGGTCGGTGACGAGTTTCAGCAGTTCGTCGAGGTCGGCGGCGGCGGTCTGCGGGTGCAGCAGCGTCGCCTTGAGCCACAGCCGCCCGGTGCCGTCGGCGTCGGGGGCCTTGGCCCGGCCGAGCACGGCGCGTCCGTCGTGCAGGAGGTCGCGGCGGATGGCGGCGACGAGGTGGTCGCCCGCTTCGCGCGGGAGCCGGTCGGCGGCCAGCGGCCGGAACAGCACGGTGGAGATGCCGATGTCGCCGGGGCGGCGGCGCAGCAGCGGGTGGGCGTCGATGGCGTGGGCGAAGCGGCGGGCGGTGTGCACGCAGTGTTCGACGGTGCGGCCGAGTCCGGCGCGGCCCAGGGCGCGCAGGGTGACGGCGATCTTCAGCGCGTCCGGGCGGCGGGAGGTCCGCACGGAGCGGCCGAGCAGGTCGGGCAGTCCGGCCTCGGTGTCGTCGTCGGCGTTGAGGTAGTCGGCGCGCAGCGAGAGCGCGTTCAGCGCGGTGGTGTCGGGCACGGCCAGGACTCCGGCGGCGACGGGCTGCCAGCCGAGCTTGTGCAGGTCGAAGGTGACGGAGTCGGCGTGTTCGATGCCGCGCAGCTGTGGGGCGAGGGTGTCGGAGAACAGCAGCGGCCCGCCGTAGGCGGCGTCAACGTGGAATTCGGCGCCGTGCAGGCGGGCGACGCGGGCGAGTTCGGGCAGCGGGTCGATGAGACCTTCGTCGGTGGTGCCCGCGGTGGCGACGACCAGGGCGCGGGTGGTGCCTTCGCTGGCTTCGGTGAGTTCGGCGAGCGCGGTGTCCAGCGCGGCGGGGTCCATGCGGCCGTCGGGGCAGGGGATCGCGCGCGGGGCGGGCAGGCCGAGCATCCACGCGGCGCGGTGCACGCTGTGGTGGGCGTTCGCGCCGCACAGCACCTGCAACGGGCCGCGGGCTGTGGCGCGTTCGCGGCCCAGGAGCAGGGCGACGAGGTTGGATTCGGTGCCGCCGCTGGTGATGAGCGCGTCGGGGCGGGCTTCGGCGGGGAAGACGAGCCGGGCGAGCGCGCCGGTGACCTCTTCTTCCACGACGGCGGCGGCCGGGGCCTGGTCCCAGGAGTCCATGGACGGGTTGAGGGCGGACGCGGCGAGGTCGGCGGCGGCGGCGACGGCCAGCGGCGGGCAGTGCAGGTGCGCGACGCAGTGCGTCTCGCCGGGGTCGGCGGCGCCCTGCGCGGTGGCGCGCACGGTGTCGTAGAGGGCGTCGTGGGCGCCGACGCCTTCGGCGGGCAGCACGGGGTGGATGAGCTGCCGGGTGCGGGTGGTGACGGCGTCGGGGCCGCCGGCGGGCAGCGGTCCCCCGCGTGCGGCGGCGCCGTCGGCGAGCGCGTCGAGGGCGACGGCGGTCAGGGCGCGCAGGGCGCGCGGGTCGCCGGGTCCGGCGGCGACGGCGGTGTCGGGGTGGTGGCTCATGCGGCGTGCTCCACGTCGGTGAGGGTGGCGGCGGCGTCCGTGCACGGGGCGGTGGCCGCGTCACACGGCCCAGACCAAACTTAGGTTAGCCTAACCTTTAATGTGCTCGGTACGGGGGCTCCCGGAACACGGCACCAGCCGCACGTCCGACTCCGTGCTGTGGAACGCCGGTTGTCCGCACGGGTTACGCCCGCACACCCCTCACGCGCCCCCTCGCCCTGCGCCCACTGAGCGCGGCGGGCGGGACCGGGCGCCGGTCGGACGCGTTCAGCGCGCCGTGGCCTGCTGGTGGCGGCTGAGCGGAACGACCAGCGGCGCCCCGGTCTCCTCGTCCCGCCGCACCCGGGCCCGCAGCCCGAACACCTCGCGCAGCAGTTCCTCCGTCAGCACCTCGCCCGGGGTGCCGCTGGCGGCGACGCGGCCGTCCTTCATGGCGACGAGCCGGTCGGCGTAGCGGGCGGCCAGCGACAGGTCGTGCAGCACGAGCACGACGGTGCGGCCGGTGTCCTGGTGCAGGTCGCGCACCAGGTCCAGCACCTCGATCTGGTGGGCGAGGTCGAGGTGGTTGGTGGGTTCGTCCAGCAGCAAAAGCTCGGTGTCCTGGGCCAGCGCCATCGCGATCCACGCCCGCTGCCGCTGGCCGCCGGAGAGTTCGTCCAGGGTGCGTTCGGCCAGCTCGTAGGTGCCCGTCGCGCGCAGCGCCCGCGCCACCACCTCCTCGTCGTGCGCGGACCAGCGCCGGTACCAGCTCTGGTGCGGGTGCCGCCCGCGCGCCACCAGGTCGGCGACGCTGAGCCCCTCCGGCGCGATCGGCGACTGCGGCAGCAGCCCGACCTTCGCCGCGACCGCCCGCGTCGGCAGCCGGTGGACGGGCTGTCCGTCCAGCAGCACCTGCCCGCCGCGCGGTTTCATCAGCCGTCCGAAAGCGCGCAGCAGCGTGGACTTGCCGCAGCCGTTGGGGCCGATGACGGCGGTGACCGTGCCGTCGGGGATGTCCAGGTCCAGCTCGTGGACGACGGCGCGCTCGCCGTAACCCAGGGTCAGCCGCTGCGCGCGCAGCCGCACGGCCGGGCGGGTACCGGCGGGGTGGCCGGTCTCGGCCCCGGTCTGGGCGGCCCCTGCGGAGGCGGGTGCGGTGTGCGTCATCAGGTGCGGGCCTTTCCACTGCGGACGAGCAGGTACAGCAGGTAGGGGGCGCCCAGCGCGGCGGTGAGGATGCCGACGGGCAGCTCGATGTCGCCGAACGCGGTGCGGCCGAGGACGTCGGCCCACACGGTGACGGTGGCGCCCAGCAGCGCGGACGCCAGCAGCGGCGGCTGCCCGGTGCGCAGCAGCCGCAGCGCCAGTTGCGGGCTGGCCAGCGCGACGAAGGTGATGGGACCGGCGGCGGCGGTCGCGGTGGCGGCGAGCAGCACGGCGGTCAGCAGCAGCGCGACGCGCGAGCCGGTCATCCGCACGCCCAGGCCGCGCGCGGTGTCCTCGTCGAAGGCGAGCGCGCCGAACTGGAAGGAGAGCATGAGCGCGGCGGGCAGCAGGACCACCAGCGCCCAGCCCGCCGGGGCGGCGATGCTCCAGTTGGCGGCGTTCAGGCTCCCGTTGAGCCAGATCAGCGCCCGTCCGGCGTCCACAATGTCGGCCTTGACCAGCAGCCAGGACAGCACGGAGGTGAGCGCGGCGTTGACGCCGACGCCGACCAGCAGCACCCGGTAGCCGCTGATGCCGCGCCGCACCGCGAGCAGGTAGACGGCGAGCGCGGCCAGCAGCGCGCCCAGCACGGCCGCGCCGGGCACGCCGATGTCGGCCATCACTCCGCTGACGGAGCCGTAGGCGCCGCCGAAGACGATGACGCTCACCGCGCCCACGCCCGCGCCCGCGGTGATGCCCAGAATGTCGGGGCTGGCCAGCGGGTTGCGGGCGATGCCCTGCAAGATCGCCCCGGCCAGCCCGAGTGAGCCGCCGACCAGCAGGCCCACCACGGCGCGCGGCAGCCGCAGCTCCCACACCACCAGCTGTGCGGTGTCCGTACCGCCGCCGAAGAGTGCGGTGAGGACCTCGCCGGGGCTGAGCGCGACGTCGCCGCGTGCGGTGCTGGCGACGACGGCGGCGATCAGCGCGGCGGCCATGACCAGCGGCACGAGGACGGTGCGCGGGCGCCACACCGCCGAGACGCCGCCCAGGCGCACGGGGGTGCGGCCGGGTACGCGGGACACCTGACTGCCTTCCGTTTCTGTGCGGGCCGCCGCGCCCGTGGCTGTGGGCGCGGTCACAGCCGCACCGGCTTCGCGCGGCGGACGAGGTAGATGAACACCGGCGCCCCGATGAGCGCCAGCATGATGCCCACTTGCAGTTCGCCGGGCCGGGCCACCACGCGGCCCAGCACGTCGGCCAGCAGGACCAGCGAGCCGCCGAGCAGCCCGGCGTAGGCGAGGGTCCAGCGGTAGTCGGGGCCGGTGAAGTAGCGCGCGATGTGGGTGGCGACGAGTCCGACGAACCCGATCGGCCCGCAGGCGGCGACGGCCGCGCCGGTGAGCAGGGTGATGGCGGCCATGCCGACGGTGCGCGTCACCCCGAGCCGTACGCCGAGGCCGCGGGCGACGTCCTCACCGAGGGAGAGCGCGTTCAGGCCGGGCGCGTTAAAGGCGGCGAGCAGCAGTCCGGCGACGATGAACGGCAGCAGTTGCACGGTGAAGTCCAGCGGGCGGCCATTGACGGCGCCGACCATCCAGAAGCGGTAGGTGTCCAGCGCCTGCCGGTCGAAGATGACCATGCCGGCGGTCAGCGCGGTGAACAGCGCGTGCGCGGCGGCCCCGGCGAGCGCGAGCGTCACCGGCGTCGCGCCGCCGCGAGCCAGGGAGCCGACGGTGTGCACCAGCAGCGCGGCCATCAGCGCGCCGGCGAAGGCGAACCACACGTAGCCGTAGAGGCTGGTGATGCCCAGCAGGAACACCGCGCCCACGACCCACATGCCCGCGCCCGCGCTCAGCCCGAGGATCACCGGGTCGGCGATGGGGTTGCGGGTGTGACCTTGCATCAGCGCGCCCGCGACGCCGAGCGCGATCCCGGCGACGAGGGCGAGCACGGTGCGCGGCAGCCGCAGCGAGCCGACGATGATGTCGGCCTCGGCCCCCGCCGGGCTCCACAGCCCGTGCCACACCTGACCCAGGGTCAGCGCCTTGGACCCGAACGCGATGGAGGCCAGCACGGCGAGGCACAGCAGGCCGAGCAGGACCACCAGCCCTGCCCAGCGTCGTCCGTCCCGCCCTGCCGCGAACGGGCCTCGCCGCCTGGTCCGCGGTGGCGCAGATAGCGCTTCGATCACGATCTCCTTCGCCGGCACCATGTTGTAGGTTAGGCGAGCCTATCCTTACAGCGCACCCCCCGTGAACGAAGGGACCCCCTGATGAGAGCCCGTTGGCTCACTCGCATCGGCCGTTCTGTCGGCGCCGTCACCGTCGCCCTCGGCCTGTTCGCCACCGCCGCCTGCTCCAGCGGATCGGACCAGGATACGGACGACAAGGGCGACACGTCCCCGGCCGCCTCCGACGCGGCCTTCCCCCGTACCGTCGAGCACGCCATGGGCGAGACGGAGATCAAGAAGGCGCCCCAGCGGGTCGTCGCCCTCGACATGACGTTCGTGGACGCGACGCTGGCCCTTCAGACCGAGGTCGTCGGTTACACCACACTGACCGGCCCCGAGGAGAAGCTTTCCCCGCACTTCGGCGAGGACGCCAAGAAGTACGGCGGCGAGGCCCAGGAGGTCGGCACGCTCGACGAGCCGAGCCTGGAGAAGATCACCGCCCTGAAGCCGGACGTCATCCTGTCCGCGAAGGTCCGGCACGAAAAGCTCTACCAGCAGCTTTCCCAGATCGCCCCGACCGTGTTCTCCGAGGACACCGGCGCGACCTGGAAGGACAACCTGCGCCTGACCGGTGAGGCCCTGGGCAAGGAAGACCTCGCCAAGGAGAAGATCACCGCCTTCGAGGGCCGCGCCACCGCGATCGGTGACGCCGTGCGCGAGCAGGAGGGCGGCAACCCGACCGTCTCCGTGGTGCGCTTCGTGGACGGCCCCACCCGCCTGTACAAGGAGGACACCTACATCGGTGTCATCATGAACGACCTCGGCTTCGACAAGCCGAAGGACGCCCAGGGCACCGGCTTCAACGCCGACATCTCCGAGGAGCAGATCGCCAAGATCGACGCCGACGACATCTTCGTCAGCGCCTACCCCGACCCCGCGGGTGCCTCGGAGAAGAGCAAGGACACGTACATGTCCAACCCGCTGTGGGGCGAGCTGGAGGGCGACATTCACGAGGTGAGTGACATCACCTGGATGATCGCCGTCGGCCTCTACGGCGCGAACTCGGTCTTGGACGACGTCGCCGACACCTACGGCGTGGACCAGGCCCGCGCGTAACCCTCGCCGCTGGCGGCAGGCCCCTGGCCCCGCCGGAACGCAGGACGGGCTCAACCCGGTTGAGCCCGTCCTGGGCCGTCTCCCCGCAATAGCCGGGAAAGCCCGGCGCCGGCAAACGAGGCTTGACGCCCGGGAAACGGTGACAGGGCGGGGGTGGGGCCGCCTCACCGCTGGCGCGGGCACCCCGCACACAGCGGCTGCCCCTCAAACGTGTAGTACAGGCAACAGTTGAGCCGCGTCCGGCAGCCCGCGTCGCCGTCGGTGAGCGGGAAACCCGCCGCCCCGGCGAACGGCGGCGTATCGCCCGGCAGCAGCAGATTCGCCGCCGCCGCTGCCCCCGCGCGGTCGCCCAGGAGATCGCCCAGATACCCCAGGCCGTCGGCCAGTTCGTCCGTCGCCACGCCCCACAGCCCGCGCGGCCCGCGCCGCAGCAGCGGCCCGAACGCCGCCAGCACCGGCGCCAGGTGTGCGGCGACGGCGGACCGCAGCTCCGCGCGCAGGGCCTGCGCGTCGGGGACCACCCGCACCCCGGGTACCGAGGCGGCCGGATCGCCTGGCAGGCAGCTCACCGCGTGCGGGGCGAGCGTCAGCAGACCGCGCCCCTCGTGGTAGCCGACGCCGCCCGGCGCCAGCTGTGGCACGCGCTGTTCCAGGTACCACGGTGCGCTCATGGCCAGGGAGGCGATGAACGCGTACTGGTGCAGAACCTCCAGTGCCGCCACGTCACGGCGCGGTGCGGCGCCCTTCGCCGCCCGCATCCGCTCACCCTGCCGGGACACCAGCTGCTCGCGGAGCGCGGCGTCCTGTGCGAGTGCCTGCCCGGTCAGCCACCCCTCCCCCGCCACCGGTGTGGTGGTGATCCGCAGCAGCGGGAAGCCCGCGCCGAAGCGCGCGTACACCTCGGCCACGAGCGCATCGAAACCGGACGGCGCGCCCGGGCCGGTCGGCGCGCCGGAGCCAGAGAGCGCGCCCGGCACGGACGGCGGTGCGGCGGTGGTGGTGGACACGGGCACCCCTTCTCCCAACGGTCAGGTAAGCCTCACCTTAGGGCCATAGGGGTGCCCGGGAACAGCCCGGTTATCCGGCCACCGCGCCCCCGGCGGCCCGCTCCCGCACGCGCAGCGCGCGCCGCAGGTCGTCCAGCTGGTCGGCGAGCGGCCGGCGCAGAGCGGGCAGCACGTCCGGGCGCGCCAGGCACCGCTCCCCCAGCTCCAGCACGGCGGGCTCGGCCAGCACGCGCGGAAAGGCGTCCACGGCGGCGAAGTGGGCGAGGGAGGGCCCGCGCCGGGCGGCCAGTTCGACGGCGGCGGCAAAGTACCGCTCGGCGTAGGGCCGGACCAGCTCAGCGTGTTCGGCGGGCCAAAAGCCCTGCGCGGTCGCGGCGAACAGGTAGTTGGACAGCTCGTCGGCCGGGCTGAACAGCGCGTCCCAGGCGGCGGCCTTGGCCTGCGGCGTGGGCAGCGCGGCGCGGCAGCGGGCGGCGCCCTCCCGGCCGGTGGCGCTGGTGTCGCGGGCCGCCTCCGCACCGATCTCGGCCTCGCCGACGGCGCCGAGCACCGCGAGCCGGTGCAGCAGGCGCCAGCGCAGCTCCGGGTCGAGCGCCGGGCCGCCGGGCACGGTGTCGGCGGCCAGCCAGCGGGCCGGTTCGGCGGCGTCGGTGGCGCAGGCGATCGCGGCCCGCACCGCCGTCAGCCGCAAGCCGGGGTCGGCGCCCTCGCCGGTCTTGTCGAGCAGTTCGCGGCACACGGCCTGGAGTGTGGCGAGCGCGCCGGGCCGGGCGGCGGCGGGCAGCAGCCGGTCGGCGATCTCGGTGCGGGCGAAGGCGAGGACGGTCTGCGTGATGGCGCCGTCCGTCTCGTGGGGCAGGTGGGCGCGGACGGTCTCCAGGTAGGCGGCCGGGGCCAGTTCGCCGTCGCGCACCATGTCGCGGGCGGCGTTCCACACCACCGCGCGGGACAGCGCGTGGGGCAGCCCGGACAGCGCGGCGCTGACGGTCTCCCAGGAGGCGGGATCGAGCCGGACCTTGGCGTAGGTGAGGTCACCGTCGTTGAGGAGGACGAGGTCGGGACGCGGCCCGGGCACGGTGAGCGTGATGGTGCACGGTTCCTGCGGCACGTCGGCGTGCACGGCGGGGCGCGGCACCAGCTGGCCCGGTTCGGCCTCGGCCCGGTCGTACAGGCCCACGCGCACCCGGTGCGGCCGGGTGCCCTCGTGCCGGATCGCCAGCTGGACGGCGCCGGTGCCGCCCGCTTCGGTGCCGACCGTGATCCGCGGGGTGAGGGTGTCCACGCCGGTGGTGCGCAGCCAGTGCCGGGCCCAGCCGTGCACGTCCTGGTCGGAGGCGCCCGCCAGGGAGTCGAGGAAGTCGGCGAGGGTGGCGTTGGCGAAGCGGTGGGCGGCGAAGTGGGCGTTGATGCCGGCGAGGAAGGCGTCGCGGCCGAGCCAGGTGACGAGCTGGCGCAGCGCGGAGGCGCCCTTGGCGTAGGAGATGCCGTCGAAGTTCAGCCGGGCGGACGCGGTGTCGGGCACGGCCTCGGGGTCGGGCGCGACGGGGTGGGTGGAGGGGCGCTGGTCGGCGTCGTAGCCCCAGGACTTGCGGGCGATGGCGAAGTCCGTCCAGGTGTCGCTCCAGCGGGTGGACTCGGCGAGCACCTGATAGCCCATGTACTCGGCGAAGGACTCGTTCAGCCAGATGTCGTCCCACCAGCGCAGGGTGACCAGGTCGCCGAACCACATGTGGGCCATCTCGTGGGCGATGACCATGCCGCGCGTGAGGCGCTGGCCGTCGGTGACGGCGGAGCGGAAGACGAACTCGTCCCGGAAGGTGACCAGGCCCGGGTTCTCCATGGCGCCGGAGTTGAACTCGGGCACGAACGCCTGGTCGTAGGAGTCGAACGGGTAGGGCTCGTCGAAGATCTCGTGGTAGCGGTCGAAGCACCGCCGGGTGATGTCGAACAGCTCCTCGGCGTCGGCGTCCAGGTGCTCGGCCAGTGACTGGCGCACGTGCAGCCCGAACGGCAGACCCGCGTGCTCGGTGCGCACCGAGTGGTAGGGCCCGGCGGCGACGGCCATGAGGTAGGTGCTGATCGGCGGCGTCGTCGCGCACTGCCAGCGGGTGGGGTGGGCCGCGTCCCGGGTGGTGACGCCGTTGCCGAGCACGGTCCACTCCGTGGGCGCGGTGACCGTGACGGCGAACTCGGCCTTGAGGTCGGGCTGGTCGAAGCAGGCGAAGACCAGCGGCGCGTCCGACTGGCAGCACATGGTGTAGAGGTAGACGCGTCCGTCGGCCGGGTCGGTGAAGCGGTGCATGCCCTCGCCGGTGTGCGAGTACGGCATGTCGGCGCTGACGCGCAGCTCGTGCTCCCCCGGGGTGAGCCCGGTGAGCGCCAGGCGCCCGTCGGCGTACGCCTGCTCGGGCAGCGGCTGTCCGTCCAGCTCGGCGCGGTGCAGCGTGACGGGACGCACCTCGGCGAAGGTGTCCCCCGCCTCGCGGGTGGTGAAGCGCACGGTGGTGGTGGACCCGAACACCTCCTCGCCCCGGGTGAGGTCGAGGTCGATGGTGTAGCGGTGGACGTCCAGCAGGGCGGCTCGGGCGTGCGCTTCGTCGCGCGTCAGTGGGGACATGCGCCCATCGTGCCGCATGCCGCCCCGACCGTGCCGCGTTCCCCGGCTACGCGGGGCACGGGCACCGGTCGCTGGGCGCGCCCGCGTCATCGCCCGCCGCCTCCTGCCGCCAGCGTCCGCACCCCGAGTTCCCGGGCGGGGCCGTCACCAGCTGGTGGGAACGGCCCGTTCAGCACCGGGGCGGGGCGTCCGCTCCGCTTCTCCGCGAACGCGGAGGCTGCGGCTCCCACCAGCCCGGCCGCGCTATCCTGCGCCCCGTTCAGCGCAACCAACGTCAGGCGTGCTCGCCCTGTAACTCGTGGCACAGGCAGTCGCACCAGCCCCGCACCGCGACCCTCCCGCCGATGCGCTTCTCGAACG
>NZ_JAEVFI010000044.1:15139-19876 GCF_019303495.1 Streptomyces sp. JJ66
CGCTGGCAGCGCATGCAGGCGCTCGGCGGCACGGGCCGGTCGGGGCGGGTCACCGGACCACCCCGGTGACACCAGGGCCGTCCGGCAGATGCGGGGCACAGGCAGGACACGCCCAGGCACCGTGGTCAGGGCCAAAAGCGGCGGGCGCAGTCGCGACGACCACAGCGGCGCCAGTGGGCCGACCGCACCCCGTACACAGCACAGTGACCGGGCGGCGGGGGCCGACACGCTGGGCGACGCCGATCGTGAGAGCCTGCTCCAGCACGGCCGCATCCGTCCACGGCCCGTCAGCACCGGGCAGCACCAGCCAGCGCAGTTCACCCCAGCGCCGCCCCGCCGGGGGCACACCGATGGAAAGACCACCCCGGGACAGCACCGCCACCCCGTCCAGACGAGGCCACCCGGCAGCCGCCCCGGGCTGGACAAACCACGTCATTAGACGGCCTGGGGTGTCCTCGATGACAGCGCCGGAACGTCCGTCAAGCGCGTCGAACACAGCGGGCGCGAGAGCGGCGGAGACGCGCACCGCATCCCACCACACCCCCGCACGCTGATACTCGATAGTCGGGCCGGGGGGTGGGCGCCAAGGCCCTGCATCGGCCGGAATGCTCACGATCTGCCCGCCTCTCTACACGTTTTGCAGTCGTGAGCACCGTAAGAGCGGTACAACGGACGGTGAGCACGCAGTGTGCGTGCCTTGTGCTAGGAGATGGACATGCCCACGAACGGTATCGGGCGCCGCATCGCCTACTGGCGCGAGCGTCGCGGCTTCACCCAGGCCGATTTCGGCAGGCTCATGGGCCAATCCCGCCGCTGGGTCCAAGATGTAGAGGGGGGCCACCGACAGACCGACCCCCGCTTGTCCATCCTCGAACGCGCCGCCGACATTCTGCGCATCCCCCTGGAACAGCTCTTGACTGACGCCCCCGCCCCGCCACCCCGCGCCCAACCCCCGGCACCCGTGCTCGCCGTTGTTGACGCCCTCCACCACACCGTTGACCAGCCCGCCCCCCAGGAAGCCGACCTACGTCGCCGCCTCACCTACTGCTGCGGGGCCTTCCAGGCATGCCACTACGGCGCACTGGCCCGGGAACTGCCGAAACTCCTCACGCTCACGCGCGCAGCCGTCGCAGCAGCCAACCTCGAAACCCGCAGCAGCACCCACGCCATACTGTCCCGCGTCTACCAACTCACCGCGTCCTACCTGCAAAAATACGGGGAAGCGACGCTTCCGCAGGCTTCCGTAGCCGCTGACCGTGCTCTGGCCGCTGCGGAGATCGCAGCCGACCCGGTCGCCATCGCCGCCGCCTCCCGCCGCGTCACGAAGAACATCTCCCGGCAAGGCCGCCCCGGAGCGGCCGTCGTCTTCGCCAGCACCACCGCGAACCGACTCCGCGCCGACCTTGAAACGCGTGGGCCAGAGGGGTTGTCCACGCTCGGCATGCTGTACCTGTCAGCTGCCATCGCCGCCACCGGCAACGCCCGCTCCCCAGACGCGATCAACGCCATGCAGAACCTCATCGGCGAAGCCGAAGACGTCGCCGACCAGCAGGGCGAAGACCTCAACGCCGACTGGACGAGCTTCGGCCCCACCAATGTCACGCTCCACCAGATTGATGCGCTCACACGCTTCGAGGACGGCTGGTCCGCCCTCGAAGCCGCTTCGTCCCTGGACGCCGAATCTCTCGCCGCCCTGTCTCGTGAGAGACGAGCACGCCACCTCATCACCGAAGCACGCGCCAACGTCTTGACCCGACGCCCGGACGCCGCCGTCCAGGCCGTCGTCACAGCCAACGCGCTCGCTCCCGAGGAAGTTCAGGGCCGCCCTTCGACGGTTTCCCTGGTGAAGGACCTGCTCGGCGCCAGCCCCGCGCCCGGCAGGGAGTTGCGTAACCTTGCCCAGCGGTGTGGACTCCGGGCATGACAAGGCCCGTTCTGTATCTGATCGCCTGCGCCGCAGGCCCCACCCAGCACATCGACATCGGCGTCCGGACGGCCCAGGCTGACGGCTGGGAGGTGTGCCTCATCCTCACCCCCACTGCCGCGCACTGGTGGGAGCCGCGCATGGGCGAACTGGAGACGCTGACGGGCCGCGCCGTGCGATCTCAGTACAAGCTGCCGGGCGAAGGAGACTCACTGCCGAAAGCCGCCGCGATGCTCGTGGCTCCCCTGACGACAACAAGCGCGTGCAAGTGGGCAGCAGGAATTACCGACACCGTAGCGCTGGGCATCCCAGCGGAAGGCGTGCACTTGGGGATACCCGTAGCCGCCATGCCGTTCTGGTCAACCGCCCTGGGAGCGCAGCCCGCCGTCAGCCGTGCTCTCCAGACACTGCGGGAGCAAGGCGTACGGGTGCTGGACGGCCCAGACGGATACGAGTCCCACCCGCCCAAGCAGGGCAATGCACGCGCCTACCCGTGGCACCGCGCACTGGCTGCCATCGCGTGATGCGACCCCGCCACGGGAAGGAGCGGGCCATGAAGAACCTCGGCTGGGACACGGTTTGGAAATGATCTCCTAAATCTCTCCCGGGTCATCGCTCCGGGGCGTCGGTTCCCTCGCTGGCCAGCGTCTCGTGGTGTCTGATCACCTCGGCGATGATGAAGTTCAGCAGTTTCTCCGCGAACGCGGGGTCCAGCTTCGCGCTCTCCGCGAGCTGCCGCAGCCGGGCGATCTGGCGCGCCTCCCGGCCCGGGTCGGCGGGCGGCAGCCGGTGTTCTGCCTTCAGCCGCCCCACCTGCTGGGTGCACTTGAAGCGCTCGGCGAGCATGTGCACCACGGCGGCGTCGATGTTGTCGATGCTGTCGCGCAGCCGCTCCAGGTCGGCCCGCACGGCGGCGTCGATCTTGCTCTCGCTCATGCCCCGACCTTAGAGGCCGGGCCGGGCCGCCGTGCCACGTGTCCAGCACCCGGGCGGGTTTCCCCGGTAGCGACGCGCAGACGCCACGGGGTGGTTCAGCCCTTGACCGCGCCTGCGGCCAGGCCCGTGGACAGGCGGCGCTGGACGAGGACGAAGAACACCAGGACCGGCAGGGTGATGAGGGTGGACCCGGCCATCACCGCGCCCCAGTCGTTGCTGTGCTGCCCGAAGAACCGGTGCAGTCCGACGGCGGCGGTGAACGTGGCCTCGTCCTGCAGGAAGGTGAAGGCGAACAGGAACTCGTTCCACGCGACGATGAAGGAGAACACACTGGTGGCCACCAGGCCCGGCGCGGCCAGCGGCAGCAGCACGGAGCGGAACATCCGCCACCAGGAGCAGCCGTCGAGGTAGGCGGCCTCCTCCACCTCGCGCGGGACGGCGGCGACGAAGCCGCGCAGCATCCAGATCGCGAAGGGCAGCGAGAACGCCAGGTAGACGATGGTGAGCCCGAGCAGGCTGTTGAGCATCGCCAGGTTGCGCATCTGCACGAACAGCGGGATGACCAGCGCCTCCAGCGGCACCATCTGCACCACGAGCACCAGGATCAGCACGGTGGTGCGCAGCCGGAAGGTGTGCCGGGCCACGGCGACGGCGGCGAGCAGGGCCAGCGCCCCGGAGAGTGCGACCGTCCCGGCGCCCACCAGCGCGGAGTTGAGCAGGAACCGGCCGAAGCCGCCCTCGGCGAGGACGAACCGGAAGTGGTCGAGGGTGACGCCGGACGGCAGCGGGGAGGCACCGCGGGCGCTTGCGCGCGGGTCGAGCGCGGAGGTCACCATCCAGTAGACGGGCAGCACGGTGAAGGCGAGCAGCGCGGCCGTGGCCGCACCCGTGCCCCAGCGTGCGGCCGCTGACGTCCTCACAGCGGTTCCCCCTTCTCGCGTCCCTCGGCGAACAAGGCCCGGACGTAGCCGACGGTGATGGCCAGCAGCAGCAGGGTGAGCAGCACGGCGATGGCCGCGCCCATGCCGTACTGGCGCTGCGCGAAGGACTCCACGTAGGACCACACGCCCAGATTCAGCACGGCCGGGTTGGCGCCGTTGCCGCCGGGCATGAGGTACAGCTGCACGAACACCTTGAAGTCCCAGATCGTGGAGAGGATGACGACGACCAGGAACACCGGTTTGATGGCCGGCACGGTGATGGACCAGAACCGCTGCCAGGCGCTGGCCCCGTCCACGATGCCCGCCTCGTGCAGTTCGCGCGGGATGGTCAGCAGTCCGGCGTAGACGGTGACGGCCACGAACGGGAAGCTGTGGTGGACGACGTTGAGGGTGGCGATGGCGTAGAACGTCAGCCGTCCGGTGAACCAGTTGGTGGCCGCCGGGTCGAGGACACCGAGCCCGCCCAGACCCTGCACGACGGCACCGCCGAGCGGGTCGAACAGCCACACCCACACGTAGGTGCCGGTGACCGCGGGCATCGCCCACGCCATCATGATCACGCTGGCGGTGAGGGTGCGCCACAGCGGGGTGAGCCGGGTGAGCAGCAGGGCCACGAGGGTGCCGAGGACGACGGTGAGGGCGACGCAGACGGCGGCGAAGGCGACGGTGTTGGGCAGCACCGTCGTCCACAGGTAGGAGTCGCCCAGGATGGTGGCGTAGTGGGCGCCGCCGTTGTAGTTGCTGGTGCCGCTGACGATTTCGCGAAGCCCGTAGTCCTGGAAGGACATCCACACCACGCGGACCAGCGGCCACAGCAGCAGCCCGCCGACGGCCAGCAGGGCGGGGGCGAGCAGCAGCCAGGGCCGCAGCGCGCGGCGGCGCCGGGCGGCGCGGGCGCCCTGGCCGGAGGGCGGCACCCGTGCCGCGCCCGGCACC
>NZ_JAEVFI010000045.1:0-15491 GCF_019303495.1 Streptomyces sp. JJ66
GCCGGGGGCGGTCACCGGCGGGGCGCTCCCGGCGCGGGGGCTCGCGCCGGGCGGGGCCCGCCGGGCGCGGGACGCGGCGGCGGCCGGGGCCGCCCGGCTGGTCGCCTCCCGGTTCCCTGGGGCTCACCGCGCCCCCACCACGGAACGCAGGTCGTGTACGTCGCGGACGCCACGCACTCCGGTCACCTCCCGGGTTCGTCGGGCGCGGGTGAGGGTTCGCCCCGCACGGTCCCGTCCGGTTCGAGGAACGCCGGGGCCCCGCCGGGCACCAGGCCGAGTTCACGCGCCCGGCGGTCCAGCGCGCCGGGGCCGGAGTAGGCGTCCACGTCCTGCTGGAGCGCCTGTTCCTCGTCCCGCAGTTCCTTGGTCTCCTGCCCCAGCCTGCTCAGCTCGAAGGACCCCTGGTTGACGGCGGCGTTGAGCAGCAGCAGAGCCAGCAGCCCCGAGCCCAGCAGGACGACGACGAGCAGCACGAACGGGGTGCGGGCGGCGGTAGAGCCGCCGGAGGGCAGCAGGCGGCCGAAGGCTGGCCACCGGCGCCCCGGGGTACGCGGGGTCATGCCCGCACCACCTCCCGGACGCGGCGGGCGCCGCGCAGCCGGGCCGGGGCGGCGCGGCGGTTGCGGGCGACCTCTTCCTCGGTGGGCAGTTCGGCGCCCCGGGTGAGCAGTTCCAGCCGGGGCTGGTAGCGCTCGGGGACGACGGGCAGACCGGGCGGTGCCGTGCTGGCGGCCCCCGCGGCGAACACCTGCTTGACCAGCCGGTCCTCCAGCGAGTGGTAGGACAGTACGGCGATGCGGCCGTCCACGGCGAGCGCGTCCACGGCCGCGGGCACCGCGCGCTCCAGCACCGACAGTTCGCTGTTGACCTCGATGCGCAGCGCCTGGAAGGTGCGCTTGGCCGGGTTGCCGCCGGTGCGCTTGGCGGCCTGCGGCAGTGCCTCGCGGATCAGTTCGACCAGGCGGGCGCTGGTGCGCAGCGGGGTGTGCGCCCGTTCCCGGACGACGGCTTCGACGATGCGCCGGGCCTGCTTCTCCTCGCCGTACGTCCGCAGGATGCGCACCAGTTCGCCCGGCGGGTAGGTGTTGAGCACGTCGGCCGCGGAGCTGCCACGGGTCTGGTCCATGCGCATGTCCAGCGGCGCGTCCTGGGCGTAGGCGAAGCCGCGCTCGGCCTCGTCCAGCTGCATGGAGGACACGCCAAGGTCGAACAGGACGCCCTGGACGCGGGGGATGTCCAGCTCGCGCAGGACGTCGGGCAGTTCGTCGTAGACGGCGTGCACGAGCGTGGCCCGCTCACCGAACCGGGCCAGCCGCTCCCCCGCCAGCTTCAGCGCGGCCGGGTCGCGGTCCAGGGCGATGAGGCGGGCCTCGGGAAAGGCTTCCAGCAGGGCTTCGCTGTGGCCGCCGAGGCCGGCGGTGCAGTCAACGACGACGGCGCCGGGGCTCTCCAGGGCGGGGCGCAGCAGTTCCAGGCAGCGCTGGAGCATGACGGGAACGTGCCGGTCCTCGCTGCTGTGTGTCATGCGCCCTCTCACAGATCCGGCTCGGTTCGCCCCGCGTGTCCGGCCGGGGCCGCAGGGCCGCCGCGCGGCGCCCGCCCTGCGGGACGGCGGACGGTGTGCGGGGAGTGCGGGCTGGAACGGTTGTGCCGGGTGGTGTTCGCGGTGGCTCCCGTGCGCGTCACTCTAGTCCAGAGGTCCGCTCGGTCAATCAACCCCTGGGGCGCGTCCTGACCGGCGTCGGTGGTGCGTCCTGACCACCGTCGCCGCCGGGGCGCGCGGACCGCGCGGGGGTGCGCGGATGACGCGGGCGGGGAACCCGGCGTCCCGGCACCGCACCCGGCCGGGCACGCCTGTGCGTTACCTCACACGAACGGGTTGCCTCACCCGTTTCCTGCCCCGATGCCCGACCTCACAACGCTCCGAGGAGCCGAGTCCCGGCTACCGTCACCTCCATGCCGACGTCTCCTGACTCCCGCACGGTCACCGATCAGCTCGTCGCCGCCAACGCCGAGTACGCCGCCCGCTTCACCGACCCGGGGCTCGCCGCCGCACCGGCCCGGAAGGTCACCGTGGTGACGTGCATGGACGCGCGTTTGGACCTGCCCGCCGCGCTCGGCCTGAACCTGGGCGACTGCCACACCCTGCGCAACGCGGGCGGCGTCGTCACCGAGGACACCATCCGCTCGCTGACGATCAGTCAGCGCAAGCTGGGCACCACGTCAGTGGTCCTCATCCACCACACCGGCTGTGGCCTGCTCACGCTCACCGAGGACTTCCGGCACGAGCTGGAGCTGGAGGTCGGGCAGCGTCCGGCGTGGGCGGTGGAGTCGTTCCAGGATCTCGACCAGAACGTGCGGCAGTCCATCGAGCGGGTCCGCACCTCGCCATTCCTGCCGCACACTGATGACGTACGCGGCTTCGTCTTCGACGTGGCGACCGGCCTGCTGCGCGAGATCGACGCCGGGACTCACCCGGGCGGGTGACGCGGGCCCCGGTGTCCGTGAAGAATGAGCCGCGCACGGCTTTCCGCCGCCGCGCCGACCAGGTACGGGCAGGCGGGTGAGCCGCGGTAGTTCTTCGGTGGGCCGGCCTTGTGACCCGTGAGGCCCGGCCGTGGGAACGGGCCTAGGAGGGCCGGGTGACGACCTATGACGCACGAGCGAACCTCAGTGATCTGACCACCACAGCGGACCAGGTACGCCGCTCGGTGGAGAGCGTGATCGAGGGGAAGCCCGACGTCGTACGGCTGTCGCTGACCGTGCTGCTGGCCGAGGGGCACCTGCTGATCGAGGACGTGCCCGGCGTCGGCAAGACGATGCTGGCCAAGGCGCTGGCCCGGTCCGTGGACTGCTCGGTGCGCCGCATCCAGTTCACCCCCGACCTGCTGCCCTCCGACATCACCGGCGTCAGCGTCTACGACCAGGAGCGGCGCGAGTTCGAGTTCAAGCCGGGTGCGATCTTCGCGCAGATCGTCATCGGCGACGAGATCAACCGGGCCTCGCCCAAGACGCAGTCCGCGCTGCTGGAGTCCATGGAGGAGCGGCAGGTCACCATCGACGGGACGACCTATCCGCTGCCCGACCCGTTCATGGTCGTCGCCACCCAGAACCCGGTGGAGATGGAGGGCACCTACCCGCTGCCCGAGGCACAGCGGGACCGCTTCATGGCCCGGGTCTCCATCGGCTACCCCGGCACCGAGGCCGAGCTGCGGATGCTGGACGTGCACGGCGGCGTCTCCCCGCTGGAGGACCTGCAGCCCGTCGCGCACGCCCACGACGTCGCCAAGCTGATCGAGGCGGTGCGCGAGGTGCACGTCTCGGCGGCGGTGCGCCGCTACGCCGTCGAACTGGTCGCGGCCACCCGCGTCCATCCCGACCTGCGGCTGGGTGCCTCCCCGCGCGCCACGCTGCAACTGCTGCGCGCCGCCCGGGCCGCCTCGGCGCTGGCCGGACGGGAGTTCGTACTGCCCGACGACGTCCAGCAGCTCGCCGTACCCGTACTCGCCCACCGCCTGCTGCCGACCGCACAGGCCCAGCTCGCGCGCCGCACCGCCGAGCAGGTGGTGGTGGAGATCGTGCGGCGGACACCGGTGCCGGACGCGTCCGCCGCCTTCAGCGGCGCCCCGGGCAGCCCCGGGCACCGGGGGTTGTGATGTCCGGCGCCCGCGAGGACGGCGAGGCACGCGGGTCGCTGCGGGCCTCCTTCGGCGGGCTCACCACCCGGGGGCGCTCCTTCCTGGCCGCCGGTATCGCCGCAGCGGTGTGCGCGTACCTGCTCGGCCAGCACGACCTGCTGCGCGTCGGGGCGCTGCTCGCGGTACTGCCCCTGGTGTGCGTGCTGGTGCTGCACCGCACCCGGCACCGCGTCACCGGCGCGCGGCGGCTGGCGCCCGCGCGCGTCCCGGTGCGGGCCGAGGCCCGGGTGCAGCTGCGCATCGACAACGTCTCCCGGCTGCCCACCGGGCTGCTGATGCTCCAGGACCGGGTGCCCTATGTGCTCGGGCCGCGCCCGCGCTTCGTGCTGGACCGGGTGGAGCCGGGCGGGCGGCGCGAGGTCTCCTACCGGGTGCGCTCGGACCTGCGCGGACGCTACCCGCTGGGCCCGCTGCAACTGCGGGTCACCGACCCGTTCGGCATGGTGGAGCTGAACCGCTCCTTCAGCGCCCAGGACGTGCTGACCGTCATCCCGGCCGTGCAGCCGCTGCCACCGGTACGGCTGGCCGGTGAGGCGGCCGGCTATGGCGACGGGCGGGTGCGGGCGCTGGCGGTCACCGGGGACGACGACGTCATCCCGCGCGCCTACCGGCACGGTGACGACGTGCGCCGGGTGCACTGGCGCTCCACCGCGCGGCGCGGGGAGCTGATGGTGCGCCGCGAGGAGCAGCCCCAGCAGGCGCGCTGCACCGTGCTGCTGGACACCCGGCGCACCGCCTGGTCCGGGTCGGGGCCCGACGCGCCGTTCGAGTGGGCGGTCACCGGTGCCGCCTCCGTCGCCGTGCACCTGCTGGCGCGCGGCTACCAGGTGCGGCTGCTGACCGATACCGGGGCGCTCGTCCCCGGTCTGGACGGCGGCTCGCTGGACGGTGACCCCTCCGACACCGCAGGTCTGCTGCTGGACACCCTGGCCGTGGTGGAGCACTCCGATGAGCCGGGGCTCGACCGCGCCCACGACGTGCTGCGCGACGGGCGCGAGGGACTGGTCGTCGCCTTCTTCGGCGCCCTGGACGCGGCCGGATGCGCGCTCGCCGCCCGCATCCGGCAGCGCACCGGAGCCGCGGTGGCGCTGGCGGGCCGGGGCCTGCAGCCGCCGCAGACCGAGGAGGAACGCATGCGCGCGCTGCGCGAGGCGGGATGGACGGTGGTGCCGTGCGCACCCGGTGACGCGCTGCCCGAGCTGTGGCAGCTGGCGGACCGCGCGAACGCGACGGGCCCGGGCGACCCCGGGTCAGGCGGTGCCGGGTCGGGCGGTGCCGCCCGGCGTGCCGGGGGTTCGCCGACGGCCTTCACCGTGGGAGGTGAGTGGTGAGCGGACAGACCCGGCTCACGGTGTGCGCCTGGCTGGCCACCCTCGCGGCGGCCACCGCGCTGCTCCCGCTGGTCCAGGGCGCCGGCTGGCTGGTGCAGGCGGCCGCGCTGCTGGCCCTGCAGGGTGCGGCCGGGGCCGCGGCCCGGCGCGTCCCGCTGCCACGGCTGCTGACCATCGGCGTGCAGGCGCTGGTGTCGCTGCTGCTGCTCACCTTCGTCTTCGCCCGGGGCGCGGCGCTCGGCGGGGTGCTGCCCGGGCCGCAGACCTTCGAGCACCTCAGCGCGCTGCTGGTACAGGGCGGCGACGACGTGGGACGCTTCGCGGCCCCCGCCCCGGTCACCGAGGGGATACGGCTGTTCCTGGTCGGCGGGGTGCTGGTCATCGGGCTCATGGTGGACCTGCTGGCGGTGACCTACCGCAGTGCCGCCCCGGCCGGGCTGCCGCTCCTCGCGCTGTACTCGGTGGCGGCCGGACTCAGCGGGCAGGGCAGCGGCCACTGGCTGTGGTTCCTGTGCGCGGCGGCGGGCTACCTGCTGCTGCTCCTGGCCGAAAGCCGGGACCGGCTCGCCCGGTGGGGCCAGGTGTTCACCGGGCTCAGCGCGGGCGGCTCCGGGCCGGGCGGCCCGGCTGACGCGCGGCCCGGTGGCCGGACCGCGTCCCCGGTGCGCACCGGACGCCGGATCGGCGCCACGGCCCTGGGTCTGGCCCTGCTGGTCCCGGCGGCGCTGCCCGCGCTGGGCACCGGCCTGCTGGGACCGACAGGTCCAGACGGCGGCGGGCGGGGTCCCGGCGGCGGCACGGTCTCGGCCGTCAACCCGCTGGTGGCGCTGCAGGACAGCCTGAACCAGCCGGAGAACCGCACCGTCCTCACCTACGAGACGGACTCCGACAACACCCGCGACCTGTACCTGCGCATCGTCGCGCTGGACGAATTCGACGGCGAGGCATGGACTCCCTCGGAGCGCCGCATCACCGGGGTACCCGATCCGCTGCCCGCACCGCCGGGCCTGGCGCCAGGGGTCGAACGCGAGACCGTCACCACGCGGATCGCCGCCGCCGACTGGTACGAACAGAACTGGCTGCCCATGCCCTACCCGGCACAGCGGGTGGACATCGACGGGCGGTGGCGCTTCGAACCCGAGGGCCGCACCCTCGTCGGCGACAACGGCCAGACGACCGGCGGCGCCCAGTACGAGGTGCGCAGCCTGCGGCTGGAGCCGACCGCCGCACAACTCGCCGCCGCCCCACCCCCACCGGATGACCTGGTGCGCGAGTACACCGAGGTGCCCGGTTCGCTGCCCGGCGTCGTCCGCGAGACGGCGCTGTCGGTGACCGGCGGGGCGGGCGACAACTACGAGCGGGCCCTCGCCTTGCAAGAGTGGTTCACCTCCGAGGGCAACTTCACCTACGACACGCAGGTGGAGGCGGGCAGCGGCAGCGAGGCCATCGCCCGGTTCCTGGAGCAGCGGGAGGGCTTCTGCGTCCACTTCGCGTTCTCCATGGCGGCCATGTCCCGCACGCTGGGCATTCCGGCCCGGGTCGCGGTGGGCTTCACCCCGGGCATGGCCGCGCCCGGCGACACCCGCGAGGTGGGCCTGCGGGACGCGCACGCCTGGCCGGAGCTGTACTTCGAGGGCGTCGGCTGGACCCGGTTCGAGCCCACGCCCTCGCGCGGCAGCACCCCGCAGTACACCCAGCCCGACCTGCCCGCCCCGGACGCGAGCGAGGAGCCCGAACTGCCGCAGCCGCAGGAGAGCGCCGAGCCGGTGACCCCGGGCGAGGCGGAGCGGGAGTGCCCCCGGGAGCTGGCGTGGCGCGGCGAGTGCGACCGGATGGACGACCTGGGCGCGGCCGGTGCGGGCAGCGGCCCGTGGCGCGCGCTCGCCCTCGGCACCGGCATCGCGTTCGCGGTGCTGACGCTGCTGCTGGCGCCGCTGCTGTGGCGGCTGTCGGTACGCCGCCGCCGTATCGGCGCCGGGGCCGCCGCGCTGGACCGGGGAGCGCGGACCCTGGCCGCCTGGCGCGAACTGCGGGACACCGCCTGGGACTACGGCGTGCCGCCCGAGGAGTCGGCCACCCCGCGCCAGGCCGCCGCGGCCATCGTGGACGGCGGACGGCTGGAAGGGGAGCAGGCCGCGGCGGTGCACCGGGTGACCGGGGCCGTCGAGCGGGCGCTGTACGCGCCGGAGCCGGAACCCGCCGGGGGGCTGGCCGAAGACGTACGCCGGGTACGGGCCGGGCTGCACGCGGCGGCCGGACGCGGAACGCGGCTGCGTGCCCTGCTGCTGCCACGTTCGGCCATGCGGGTGCTGTGGGCGGCCACGGAGAGGTGGACGGCGTTCCTCGACTGGCAGCGCGGTCTCCTCGGCCGGGCGTCGGCCGCCGCCGCACGGGTGTCCTCCCGGCGCGGGTGAGGGGGCGCCCCGGCACCGGGCAGCACGCATGGGTGAACACGGGTGAAGGGGCCGCCCCGAGCCGGGGCGGCCCCTTCACCCGTGCTGACGGTGGAGGACCGTACTGCTTGTGCTGGGTCGCTGGGAGCGTGTGCTGAGGCGCTGTGCTCGTGCGGCGCACGCGGGGCGGGCCTTGGGCGGACTCCAGCCGGTATCCCGTCCCGTCGCCGTGGGCGCCGGGTCTACTGCTGTTCGTCGCGGCGGCGCTGCCAGCGGTCCTCGATACGGTTCATCATCGAGCGCCGTGGCTGCCGACCCCCGGAATGACTGCCCCGGCGGCGGCCGGAATGGCGGCGGCCGTGCCCAGGTTCCTCGCCCTCGGAACCGTTCTGGGGCCCCTTGCGCCAGCCGGTGACGGCCAGGACGGCGCAGCCGAGCATCACCAGGAAGCCGACGACACTGACCCAGATGGTCTGCGTGACCATGCCTCCCATGAGGAGGGCGATACCCACCAGAAAGCCCGCGACCGCCTGATAGACCCTCCGGCGGGTCGGCGCGCGGCCACTACCCTCGAGCGCTGTCGCGAACTTGGGATCTTCGGCGTACAGCGCTCGCTCCATCTGCTCGAGCATGCGCTGCTCGTGCTCAGAGAGCGGCACGGGAGTCCTCCTACTCGTCGGTCGCGGGGGCGACCGGGTGCGACCCTTCAAGGATAGGCAGGGAATCGCCCCCGTGAAACCCGCCCCTCAGCGCCTTTTCCTCCCATCAGGCCCGGTATGGCGGTGCGTCGCAGTGGCGTGTTCATTCCCCTGCTTCCGTTCCACCATGCCCGGATGGTGTCCTCCGATCATACGGCGACGTTGCGCTGTTCGGGCGGCGACGGCGAGGGTGTGGGCGACGGCACCACCCTGATCATGGCGTTTCGGCTGCCATGGATGCGCGTACCCCCGTGGCGCTGGGTGATACACGCCTCAGGAAACGGAACGACGCACCCCGCGCCGGCGTCACGGGCGCGCCCGCGCAGGGGCTCCGGTGGCGGCTCAGGCGTCCCACGGATGGGGGGCGGGCATCGTGGGCGCGGGCGCGGCCCCGGCGGCACGGGCGCGGCCCCGGCGTCCCGGGGGAACACGGCACCGGCAACGCGGCGGCAGGCGGCAGCTCGGCGGGGTCAGCGGACTTCGGCGAGCACGTGCAGCTGCGTGGCCACGGCGTGGAAGGCGGGCAGCTCGGCGGCGGCGGCCTCCAGCTGGGCCAGCGCCTCCAGAGCGCCCGGCTCGGCATCGACCAGGGCGCCGGGCACCAGGTCACTGAAGACGCGCACGCCGTGCACGCCGCGCACCCGCAGACCCGTCTCCTCCACCAGTGCGGAAAGCTGCTCCGCGGTGAAGCGGCGCGGCACCGGATCGGAGTCGCCGTAGCGGCCCTGCGGGTCGGTGAGGGCGTGGCGGGCGTCGGTGAAGTGCCCGGCCAGCGCACGGGCCAGCACCGCGCCACCGAGCCCGGCCGCCAGGACGCTCAGCACACCGCCCTCGGCACGCAGCGCGGCCACCGCGTTGCGCAGGCCCTCGGCCGCGTCGTCCACGTACTCCAGCACGCCGTGGCAGAGCACCGCGTCGTACTGGGCGGGCTCCACCACGTCGAACAGGCCGTGCGCGTCACCCTGTACGCCGCGCACCAGGTCGGCCACGTCCTCCTCGGCGGCGCGGCGCTCCAGGGCGAACAACGCGTTCGGGCTCGGGTCCACCACGGTGACGCGGTGGCCCAGCCGCGCGAGGGGCACCGCGAAGTGGCCGGAGCCGCCGCCGGTGTCCAGGACGTCCAGCACGGGGCGGCCCACGGCCTCGGAGCGGCGGTCAAGCGCGTCGCGCAGCACCTCCCAGACCACGGCGGTACGGAGAGCTGCGCGGGGGCGGGACATGTCGGCTCCTCGGCGGCGAACGTGCTGACCTGGCAGCCCCCACCCTATGACCTGGGGGCTGCTGATGGTTCCGCGTCCACCCGGGCGCGCGGGAAGGCGGGTTGGGTGCGGAGCAGCCGTTCCACCAGGCGCAGGAACATCCCGGCGGCGCGCAGCAGGTCGTCGGCCTCCCGGGGGGTGACCGCGCCGCGTATGCCCGCTTCGGCGCGCGCCCGCCGCTGGGCACCGGAGGCGAACAGCGCGCACCACTCGCTCAGCTCGGGGGCCACCTCCGGCAGCACGTCCCACGCGCTGCGGATGCGCCGCCGGGCGCGCTCCGTGCTCTCCGGCCGCCCGCGCACGGCGAGCACCGCTGCGGCGGTCCGCAGGGCGGCCAAATGCGCGGTAGCGTACCGGTCTCCCGGCAGCTCGTGGGCGGCGGCCTCGTCCAGGCCGTGCTGGGCCTGGGACAGCAGGTCGAGTGCGGCGGGCGGCGCGGCCGCGCGGCGCAGCACGGGGTGGATGTCGCTCGGGGGCCCGCTCAGTTTCATCACTGGTGCCTCCTTCGCTTCCTGGCCCTGATGGGCACTCATCGGTCGTACCGCACATCGTGGACTGCCCCACTGACAATCGCCGTTGAACTGCTGCTACGCTTTTGCACTGACCGGTCAGTTCAAAAGGAGGGGACGGCATGGACGGCGCGGCGATCACCGCCGACGACCTGGGGCTACGCGGCCCGAAGGGCACCGTGTTCGAGGGGGTGAACGTGTCGGCGGAGCCGGGATCGCTCGTCGCCATCACCGGGCCCTCCGGCACCGGGCGGACGTGCCTGCTGCTGACTCTCACCGGTCGCATGCGACCCACCTCCGGTTCCGCCGAGGTGGGCGGTCACCGGCTGCCACGGCACATGGCCGCCGTCCGGCGCATCGCGTCCCTGGGGCCGGTCACCGGCGTCACGGACCTGGAGGCCGCGTGGACGGTGCGCGAACAGCTGCGGGAGCGCGCCCTGCTGCGCCGCTACCGGCAGGGCTGGCGGCCGGAGGGGGCCACGCGGCGCCGGGCCCGGGTGGCGGAGGCGCTGGAGCGGGCCGGTCTTGAGCTGGACGCCCTGCCCCACGGCCCGGCCACGCCCGTCCGGGAGCTCGAACGGATGGAAGCGGTGCGCCTGGGCATCGCCCTCGCCCTGCTGGACCGGCCACGGCTGCTGGCCGTGGACGACGTCGGGCTGAAGCTCTCCGACACCGAACGGGCGCAGGTGTGGGCGCTGCTGCGCTCCCTCACCGAGGAGGGCACGACCGTGCTCGCGGTGAGCACCGAACCGCCGGAGGACGCCGTAGTGATCAACCCCGCCGGGGCGACGGCCCGGGCCGGGGCCGGAGCCGGAGCCGAGGAGGAAGCCGGTACCGGGGCCGGGGCCGCACCCGGAGCCGAATCCGGGGGCGCGGACACCGCCGGGAGCGAGCCCGTGAGCGCGGGCAGGCCCGGGCCTGGGAACCCACCCGAAGCAGACAGCGAAGGTGAGTCCACCACCGCTGTCGCGGCGGAAGCCGGGGCCGGGCCGGACACCGCTCCCGGGGCCGAAGCAGAGGCCGGACCCGAAGCCAAGACAGCGCCCAGCCCGGAGCCCCAGGCCGACACCGACACCGACCCCGCCGCCGGCACCGGCACCGACCCCAACACCGAAGCAGACACCCACACCGACCGTGCCACCGTGGAAGGAGGCTCCGAGGATGCGTTCCCCGCGACTGGCCGCCCTTGAGCTGCGCCGCTTCACCCGGGGCCGGCTCCCCCGGGCCGCGCTCGTCACCATCGTCCTGCTGCCCCTGCTCTACGGGGCGCTGTACCTGTGGTCCTTCTGGGACCCCTACTCCCGCCTGGACCGCATACCCGTGGCGCTGGTCAACGAGGACACCGGCGCCAGCGTCACCCCGTCTGAGGGCGGCGAGTCGCGCCGGGTCACCGCGGGTGACGACCTCACCGAGGCGCTGCTCGACAACGGCACCTTCGCCTGGCACCAGACCAGCGCGCGGGACGCCGAGGCGGGCGTCGAGAGCGGCCGGTACTACCTGTCGCTGACGATCCCGGAGAATTTCAGCACCCAGGTCACCTCCAGCTCGGGTGACCACCCGCAGACCGGCGCGCTGCGGGTGCGCACCAACGACGCCAACAACTACATCGTCGGGCAGATCGCCCGCACGGTGTTCACCGAGGTGCGTGCGACGGCGTCCAGCAAGACCGCGCGCGGCTACTTCGACAACATCTTCGTCGCGTTCTCCTCCATCCACGGCTCCACCGAAGAGGCCGCCGAGGGTGCTTCCGAGCTGCACGACGGCATCGGCGACGCGAAGGACGGCGCGGGCGAGCTGGCCGACGGGGCCCATCGCGCGAAGGACGGCAGCGCCGACCTGCTGGACGGCGTGGACCGGCTGGACGAGGCCGCGGGCAAGCTGGAGGACGGCGCCGGAAAGGTCGCGGACGGCACCCAGAAGCTCGCCGACAAGGTGACCTCCATCGCCGACGCCGTAGGCCCGATCACCCAGCAGGACGGCGAGGACATCGCCACCATCGCCGGGCAGGTCGCGGACGGCGCGGCGGACGCGCAGAAGCACATCGAGGCGCTCCCGGAGGATGCCGCCAACGCCGAGAAGCTGGCCGGGCTGGCCGCCGACGGCAACGAGAAGCTGTACGCCGACCTGTGCCAGGCGGACGGCCCCAAGCTCCCCACGCCGCCCCAGGCACCGGACGGGGAGACCGAGCCGGGCACGCCCGGCACCCCGGACGCCGACGGCACGGAAGCCGCCCCGGCGCCGTCCGGCCTCGCGGTGTCCCCCGAGCAGCTGTGCACGGACCTGGAGCGGTACTCGGGGTACAGCCGCCGCGCCGCCGACCTCACCACCGGCGTCAAGGAGCACATCGACTCCTACGACAACCTCGATGACCTCTCGCAGGACCTCGCCATGCTGGAGAAGAAGGCCCGCGCGGTGCAGGAGAAGGCCCCCGGCCTCGGCGACGACATCGACACCGCCGTCAAGGACATCGGCCGCCTCAACGACGGTGCCCAGCAGGTGCACGAGGGCCTGCGGAAGCTGCACCACGGAATCGGCTCGGCCGCCAAGGGCGCGAGCAGCCTCAACGGCGGCCTCGCCGACCTCTCTTCGGGCGCCGACCTGCTCGACGGTGGCATGGTCCGGCTCAGCGACGGCTCCGGAGAGCTGGCCGACGGACTGCACGACGGCGCCGAGAAGATCCCCGACTACTCCGACGAGGAACGCGCGAACCGCAGCGACGTGATGTCCGACCCGGTGGAGCTCGCCTCGGGCAACGCGCACGCCGCGCCCAACTACGGCACCGGGTTCGCGCCCTACTTCATTCCGCTCGCGCTGTGGGTGGGCGCCATGGTCGCCTACATGCTGCTGCCCGCGCTGAACCGGCGCGCGCTGGCGGCGGGCGCACCGGGGTGGCGGGTCGCGCTGGCGGGCTGGCTGCCGGTCGCCGGGCTCGGTGCCCTGCAGACGGCCGCCCTGCTGGCCGTCCTGCACTGGGCGCCGGGGCTGGGCCTGATCATGCTCCGGCCGCTGGGCACGGTGGGCTTCCTGCTGCTGGCCTCCGCCTGCTTCGTGGCGATCGTCCAGTGGCTCAACGCCCAGTTCGGCCCGTCCGGGCGCATCCTGGTGCTCTGCCTGCTGATGCTCCAGCTCACCTCGGCGGGCGGCACCTACCCGGTGCAGACCAGCCCCGGGTTCTTCAACGCCATCCACCCGTTCCTGCCGATGACGTACATCGTGGAAGGGCTGCGCCGCCTGATCACCGGCGGTGACCTCGGCCCGGTGTGGCACGGCTGCGCCGTGCTGCTGGCCTACACCGTCGCCGCGCTCGCCCTGACGGCGTGGACCGCGCGCCGGGACTCGGTGTGGTCGCTCAAGCGCCTGCACCCGGAGCTGACGCTGTGAGACGGCGTCGGGAGGGATCATCGTGGCTATGAACAGCACGACCCACAAGGGGAACGGCCCGGACGGCCCCCGTCCGGACGGCCCCCGCGCGGACAGCGGGCGGACGCGGCGGAGCGCGACGCGGCAGAAGCTGTACGAGGCGGCGGTCACGCTCATCGCCGAACAGGGCTTCTCGGCCACCTCGGTCGAGGAGATCGCCGAGGCGGCGGGCGTGGCCAAGGGCACCGTCTACTACAACTTCGCCAGCAAGACGGAGCTGTTCGAGGAGCTGCTGCGGCACGGCGTGGAGCTGCTCACCGGTTCCCTGTCCGAGGCGGCGTCGCACACGCGGGAGGCGGGCGGCAGCCGGGTGGACGCGCTGGACGCGATGGTCCGCGCCGGGCTCGTCTTCATCGACCGCTACCCGGCGTTCAGTCAGCTGTACGTCGCCGAGCTGTGGCGCCGGAACCGGGCGTGGCAGGCCACGCTGCTGGTGGTGCGGCAGCAGGCCGTCACCGTCGTGGAGGAGCAGCTGCGGCGCGGTGTCGAGGAGGGCGAGCTGAGCCCCGAGATCGACGTGCGGCTCACGGCGGCGGCACTGTTCGGCATGGTCCTGGTCGCGGCGCTGGACTGGCAGGCGTTCCAGCCGGAGCGCTCCCTCGACGAGGTGCACGCCGCGCTGTCGCTGCTGTTGCAGGGCCGGGTGGGCGGGCACGGGCGGCCCCAGTTGCGCGATAAGTAATGACCCGCCTCTCTGATCTGGGGCAGCGCGACAGACGTAGCCCCTGGCCAGGCATGAAGCGGTCATTGTTGGTCGTCGTTGGTTGTCGTCGGCCGCCTCTTGACGGCCCACGGACGGCCCGGCGGGCGCCCGCTGGTGGTGGGGCCGCTAGCAGGTTCACCCGCTAGCGTAGCGGGGGCACTAGCGGGCAGCTTCCGCGTTGACCAGCGTGTTAGCGGCTAGCGGCCCGGGACAGCATAGGGGCCGAACGCGGGAGGGACGCGGCTTTGCCCCGCTCGGCTGGGCCGCTATCGGTGCCGCCGTCCTGGGTCGTCGGCTCGGACGGAGGAACAAGGGGGACCGCCCTTCGGGCGGGCGCCTATCCGTCGCCTTCCCGCCGTCCCGGGGCGTGCCGCACGCGTCTGCGGGTGCGTCCGGCACGCGCGGAAGAGGCCACCGGCCGCGCGGGTGGCCTCTTGCCCGTGCCGGGCCGGTCCTGGCGAACGAGGTGGGAACGGGCAAGGGTACTGACCTGTGTGACGGCCCCCGTCACACCCGGCGTCACACCCTGCTGAGAGTTGCCGGTCGGTGCTGGAAGCCGGGGAGGCTCTTAGCAGGGGGCTTCCGCAGCTGCCGCCCCTCCCCTAAGAGCCGTCCGGGGCCACGACGCTCTTAAGGGGGGCACGCCGCGTCGTCTCTCGCTGTGCTGGAACACGGGGGCGCCCGGGATGTTGCAGCCGTGCGACTCGCCGCGCCCGGGGCAGCGTCACGGAACGTTACTGGCTAGTGGCTAGTGGCTAGTGGCAACCCCCTGCTTAAGAGCCCCCTGTGGCCGTCTGAGGGGCGTTTACTGGCTAGTGGCAAGGTAGCCAGTAGGCAGTAGCCAGTAGCTCTGTGTCAGGCTCTTGCGACCGCCGCGCTGACGCTCCACCGGCCCGGCGGTCGCGTACGTCACCGGTTCCACGGCGGCGTGTCAGGCGCCCGGGGGGAAGGCCGCCCGCAAGGGCGTCCTTTCAGTTCCTCGCTTCGAGCCGCACCCACCCCACCGGCGCGGCCCCGTGTGGCTCCGCCTCACCGCCCGCGGTTCCCGGCGTGGCCCTCACCGCGAACTCGGCGTGCGGGGCGCGACGGCGGCTCGGCGTCCGCTTCGACTGCTCACGGTTGGTGACCGGGGCGGGGTGGTTAGTGGGTAGTGGTTAGTGGGGTCCCCAGTAGAAAAGGCCCGGTGGAGGCCGTCAGCGGCAGCCTTAGGCCCCTTCTACTGGGTAGTGGGGGGCGCCCCACTACCCAGTAACCAGTAGCTCTGTGTGAGCCGCTAGCGGTGTGGTCGGGGTTCAGGCGGGTGGCGGGTCGTCGTGGTGCGCCTGGTTCGGCAGCCGGATCAAGAGGAGCACCACGGCGCATGGCCCCGGGTGCTCGTCTTGTTCGGCGTCTCCCCCGACCATCCGGGGCTGAGCTGGCGGCGCCGCCCCTGCTAGACCTAGCAGCACGGGATGCTAGGTCTAGCAGGGGTACTAGCGGC
>NZ_JAEVFI010000045.1:15503-16899 GCF_019303495.1 Streptomyces sp. JJ66
GCCGCCGGGCAACTGCTAGACGATGGCACCGCGCGCGGGGCCAGCTCTGCTGTGGTCCCCGAAGTCATCGTGCGGCGGGACGACAGGAACCCTTACCGCCCTCATGAGCGGGGCGGTAAGGGTGATAAGGGTGATAAACCGTCTGACCAGCGCAAACAACGGGGCGATAAGGGGTGCCGTAAGGGGGGCGGTAAGTCCCGCCCCGGCGCCCTCGAAGACTCGGCCCCCCCTGCTACGAGCGCACTCCGGCGCCGTGCCCGGTGCTGTACCGGGGCACTTCGCACCCCTGACCGACCTGCTGAGAGTGGGTCAGTCAAGCTGGTACTCGGCTGAGAGCTCCCGGCCAGGACCTAGGAAGTCCACGGCATACTCTGTCAGTTCGCCGTTCTGATCCCAGTAGCTGTTCGTCATCGTGAGCCCTGGACTCTCCGGTGCGACGCCCAGAACTCCCGCCGCGTCCTCGGGCACGGGCCGGATGGCGACGACATCGCGCCTACGGATGACCCGACGGCCGGTGCGTTCCTCCACCAAGCCGAACGTCATCTTCGGCAGAGGATCGGTGGACAGCAGCTCTGGGGCCGACTCGGCGAACACCCCGGGCAGCCACGACGTGGACAAGCTCACGACACCCTGCGAATCCTTGTAGACCCGCTGACGCTGCACCACGTCCTCCCCTTGTGAGAGCCCGAACGCGGCGGCGACGGATTCAGGTGCGGGAACGAGGTCCGAGAACAGCACTTCCGTGCTCTCCCCGTCGCGGAAGCCGGTACCGCCGGCCCGGAGCATCGTCAAGCGGTCCGGACCCGTGGTCTGCGTGCGTCGCGCGCTGACGATCGTTCCTACCCCCGGGATGGACTCAGCGAAGCCGTCCGCCCGCAGGACAGCCGCCACACGGGTGGCGGTAGCTGTGGACACACCTTCGGTTCTTTCGATCTCCCGGACGGATGGGATGCGATCGCCAGGCATGAGCTCCCCACGCTCAATCTGCTGCCTGATCTGCGCAGCGATCCTCTGATACGGGGCCAAAGCCTGCTGCATCTTGTCCACCTCTGAGACCTCCGCTCTAAAGCGCTCTAGGACACCTATTGACAGTCTCGGCTGCTCTAGAACACTCTAGAGCCCGGCAAGGCCGAGCGACAGAGGCGTCTTAGCCAAGCTGCTTGCCCTGCCCCAAGTCATGTATGCCCTGGCGGGCTGGCACCCGCCAGGGCTGAGCATCCACAGAGATTGGGGTCTCACGATGCAGTTCGAGAGTAACGCTCAAGCGGGGACGGCCACGGCGGTGCAGCCCGGGATTCTCCGGTCGCAGGTGTCGTTGTTTGGTGAGGATGAACCGGCGGAGCGTGAGACGCGGGTGGAGGTGCCGGTGCGGCTGTGCCTGACCTTCGCGGAGATG